>NZ_LAQT01000002.1 GCF_001294205.1 Amantichitinum ursilacus | reverse complement strand
AATCGCAGCATTTGCCAGCGGCTTTGAGCGGTGGGTCGAGACCCACCCTATCAGCATTGGATGCATCAACCGTGTCGCTACGCATCGGTCATCGGGTGGGTCAAGACCCACTCCATGCGCGGGGCGGGATCAGATCAGCCGCAGTTTGTATTTACGGCCCTTGATGTTGGTATTGGCCAGACGGGTTTCGGCCTGGTGCGCGATGCGGCGGTCGACGGCCACGTAGGTCGAGAAATCAAACACATTGATCTTGCCGATCTGCTCGCCTTTAAAGCCCGCCTCGCCGGTCAGTGCACCCAGAATGTCGCCGGGGCGGATTTTGTCTTTGCGGCCGGCGGCTACCACCAATGTGGCCATCGGCGGCAACAGCGGGCCGTCGTTGGCGATGGTGGCTTCGCTTAGCTTGAACCATTGCGCCTTCAGCCCGTGCTGATAGTCCTCGATCAGCTTTACCCACTTCTGCTCGTTCGGCGCGGCCAGCGTAACGGCCAGGCCACGCGCGTTGCCACGGCCGGTACGGCCAATGCGGTGTACGTGGATTTCGCTGTCTTTCGACACATCAACGTTCAGCACCATATCCAGCGATGCAATATCCAGCCCGCGTGCGGCAACATCCGTGGCCACCAGCACCGAAATACTGCGATTGGCAAAGCGCACCAGAATCTCGTCACGATCGCGCTGTTCCATATCGCCATACAGCGCTTCGGCCGATAAACCGGCGTCACGTAATTGCTCGGCCAGTTCGCGGCAATGAATTTTGGTATTGCAGAACGCCAACGTCGATTCGGGCCGGAAATGCTTGATCAGCTGCGCGGCGGCCGCGTTGCGCGCGGTGTGTTCCACTTCGTAAAAACGTTGCTCGATGCGGCTGTTGTCGTGCTGCGCTTCAACTTTAACTTCGACCGGATTGCGCAAAAACGCCGAGCTTTGCTTGCGCACGTCTTCGGTATAGGTGGCCGAAAACAGCAGCGTCTGCCGCCGCTCCGGGCATTGCTGCACGATATTGATCACTTCATCGTAAAAGCCCATATCGATCATGCGATCGGCTTCATCCAGCACCAGCGTATTCAGGCGACGCAGGTCCAGCGTCTCGCGATACAGATGGTCATGCAGACGGCCCGGCGTGCCGACGATGATGTGCGCGCCATGCTCCAGCGAGCCAATCTGTGGCCCCATCGGCGTGCCGCCACACAGTGTGATGATCTTGATATTGTCCAGATGGCGCGCCAGTTGGCGCAGCGATTTGGCCACCTGATCGGCCAGCTCACGCGTGGGGCACAGCACCATGGCCTGGATGGCGAACAGCTTGGGGTTCAGGTTATGCAGAATGCCCAGGCCAAAGGCGGCGGTTTTGCCACTGCCGGTTTTGGCCTGCGCGATCACGTCTTTGCGTTCCAGGATCAGCGGCAGGGCTTTGGCCTGGATCGGCGTCATCTCGTGATATTCCAGGCTCTCCAGATTGGACAGCTGGGCCGGGTCGAGCGGCAACGAGGAAAATGCGGTTTTAGCGTTCAACTTGATACTCGATATCAGGCCGCGGACGGCCAGGGGGTCAGAATTTCGAAGCCGTCTTCGGTGACGGCAATCATGTGTTCCCATTGCGCGCTCAGCGAGCCGTCGCGCGTGACCACAGTCCAGCCATCCGGCAGGCCGCGCACGCTGGAACCACCGGCGTTGATCATGGGCTCGACGGTAAACGTCATGCCGGCGCGCAAGCGCAAACCGGCGCCGGGGCGGCCGTAATGCAGCACTTGCGGTTCTTCGTGATACACGCGGCCGATGCCGTGGCCGCAATAGTCGCGCACCACCGAGTAGCCCGCCGCTTCGGCCAGCGTCTGGATGGCATGGCCGACGTCGCCCAGCGTAGCGCCCGGTTTAACCACTTCGATGCCGGCCATCATGGCTTCAAACGTCACATCGCTCAGGCGCTGCGCTTCGGGCGACGGTGTGCCAGCGTAAAACATGCGGCTGGTATCGCCATGCCACCCGTTTTTGATGACGGTGACGTCGATATTAACAATATCGCCCTCGCGCAAGATTTCACGCGGGCTGGGAATGCCGTGGCACACCACGCTATTGATCGACGTGCACAGGGTTTTGGGAAAGCCGTGGTAGCCCACATTGGCGGGCGTGGCTTTCTGGGTTTTGGTGATGTATTCAAAACAACGGCGATCGAGTTCTTCGGTCGACACACCGGGTTGCACGTATTCCGAGATCATCTCGAGCACTTCGGCCGCCATCTGGCCGGCGACGCGCATGGCGGCAATCTGCTCGGGCGTCTTGATCGTGATAGCCATTCATAGTCCTTAAAGCGCGGGGGCAGCCGCGATTATCCCGCGTTAGGGCAATTTATGCATGGTGGATTGCCCGCGTCGGTCGGACCGCGGCGGCGGGTTTCAGCGTCAGCGCCACACCCGCGTGCATGAATTGCGCGCAACGGGATTTTTATGCCATATGATTGAAACAGACAATACGGTCACGCAGCGCCTGGGAGAAGACCGATGATCAAGCCAAATTCCACTGGCTATTTAATGGGGGCGACGCGATGGAGCGCCACGCTAGGGCTGGCTCTGGCCTGTAGCACCCCGCTTGGCCACGCGGCCACAGCCAGTGGCGTGGCCAATAAAACCGTGCAGCTGGTCACCACCGAATATCCGCCTTATATGAGCGAGAAAGCGCCCGGCCAAGGCTTGGTAATCCGCGTCGCGACGGCGGCGCTAAACCGCAGCGGCTATGAGGTAAAGATCAGCTTTCTGCCTTGGGCGCGCGCGCTGGATATGACCAAAGCGGGCGCGGTCGATGGCATTGTGGGCGTGTGGTATTCAGCGGAGCGCACGTCGTATCTGCAATACGCCAATCCGGTCAGCTCTACCCGTCTGGGTTTGTTCAAGCGCGTGGATAACCCGATTACCTTTTCCAACCTGGCTGAACTCAAGCCGTACACCATCGGCGTGGTGCGCGGTTATGCCAATCCGCCGGTGTTTGACGACGCGCATTTGCGCACCGAAGAAGCCAGCGACGACGAAACCAATCTGCGCAAACTGGCCGGCAAACGCGTGCAGTTTGTGCTGATCGAGAAAGGCGTGGCGCAAGGCTTGCTGAACAGCGTGGCGCCGCAGCTTAAAAACCAGGTGGTGTGGATGGAGCCGGCGGTGAACGTGATGCCGCTGTACGTGGCATTTTCCCGCAATGCCAAAAACCACGATGAACTGGTGAACGCGTTTAACCAGGGACTGGAAACGCTGAAAAAAGACGGCTCGCTGGCGCGCTGGTCATTTGAAGCCGGCGTGTGAGCCATAGGGTGGGTCTGGACCCACCACCCAAAGTGAGCAGAGAAGAGCGCGGCCCTGTTCGTCATCAAATCTGCTTTGATTCGTAGCCGCCGAAGGTCGCGGAAGACAAGCGACAAAATCGCAAACTTTGGCGTTCTTCTCATTGGCTTTGCGTGGTGGGTCTTGACCCACCCTATGCGGTGGCGGGGCTTAATGCACGCGGGCCAGCCGCTCGACCAGCACACGGTTAAACGCCGGAATATCATCCGGTTTGCGGCTGCTGATCCAGTTGCCGTCTTCCACCACTTCGCGGTCCACCCACGTGCCGCCGGCGTTTTTGATGTCGTCCTGCAAGGACGGCCAACTGGTCAGCGTGTGGCCCGACGCCAGGCCCGCCGACACCAGTAGCCAGCCGCCATGGCAAATCACCGCAATCGGTTTGCCGTTACGATCAATCTGCCGCGCAAATTCTTGCGCCTTGGGATCAGTGCGCAGCGCGTCTGCGTTGACCACGCCACCCGGCAGCAGCAACGCGTCAAAATCGGCGGCATTGGCGTCGGCCAGACTCAAATCCACTTTGAAGGTGTCGCCAGGCTGCACATGATTCAGCCCCTGCACTTCGCCCGCCTTGGGCGAGACCACCACGGTCTGCGCGCCAGCGGCTTCCAGCGCCTTGCGCGGCTCGGCCAGTTCGGCTTGCTCAAACAGATCGGCCACCAGAATGGCCACTTTAACGCCTTGCAACGATGCGGCTGCAGTCATCTTGAAACTCCTTGGTTGATGAATTTTGATTGGAATGGAGAACAAATAATCGGGCGGGTTGCCGTCGGTGGCATGCGATTAATGCGTGCGGTGATGCACGTGCGGTTCGAGCGCGATGCCGGCTTGCTGCATCAGCTCTGCCTTGCGCGCGGCCAGTTGCTGGCCGATGGCGTCCAGTTCCGCGCCCAGCGCCTTGCGCGCGGCGGGGAACATCTCGGCTTCTTCCTGCTTGATATGGTGCAGCACGTATTCGCTGAGCACGCTGACGCGCGCATCAAACATCGGATCGTCGGCGCGCATGCCCTCCAGCTGGTTGATCAGCGCACTGGCGCTGGCATGTTCCACCACGGCCTCGAACACCATGTCGGGGTCGCCCGAAGCACGCCGCACAGCCGGATAAAAAATCTCTTCTTCGATTTGGGTATGGATGCGCAACTCGGCGCAGGTTTGCTGCGCCAGTTGTTTTTTAAGCGCGGTGCTGCCCGCCATGCGGGCCTGGGCAAATTGTTTGAACAGCTTCTTGATTCTGAGATGGTCTTCCAGCAACAAACTGGTGGCGGCGTCTTTGCGCACCGCCAGTGCGCGCGCGGCCGGGCCGGTACGTGCTTCGGGTACGGCTTGGGGGAGCTGGGCCATGATTGCCTCCGGTTGTGTCGACAGACAGGGTTGGACGTTGCTCATGCTAGTGCCAGCGCCCCCGGCAAATTATCGGCGGGCCAGTGTTTGCGGCGTAAGACGACGTGAGTCAGCCATGTAGCCCCGCCCGGCGGCCACGCGAAAAAAAAGCCGACCCGCGGGTCGGCTGTAGAGGGCTACTACGGATTGCCCGGATTAGTGCGCGCGCATCACAAAAGACAACAAGATGCCCACCACACTGAAATCGGTGTCGCCAAAGGTGGTGCCAGCAAAGCCGATGGCGCCAAGGCAGGTCAGCAATACGGCGGGCAAAAAGCTGATCAGCACGCCGTTTACAAAGGCACCAAACACCGCACCGCGCAAACCACCGGTGGCATTGCCATAGACGCCCGCCGTGGCGCCGGTAAAGAAGTGCGGAATCAAGCCCGGCACAATCACCGCCAGGCCCAACGCCGGGGTAATGAACATCGCCACCAGCCCGCCGACAAAGCTGGACATAAAGCCAATGACCACGGCATTAGGCGCGAACGGAAACACCGCCGGGCAATCCAGCGCCGGCTTGGCGTTGGGGATCAGCTTGTCCGAGATGCCTTTGAACGCCGGCACGATTTCGGCGATCAGCAAACGTACGCCCGCCAGAATAATGTACACGCCAGCCGAGAACACCAGCGCCTGTTTGATCGAGAACACCAGGAAGTTAACGCCGCCCGACAGACTGGTTTCGATAAAGGTCGGGCCCGCCACCAGCGACACCACGATAAACAGGATGCCCATGGTCAGCGCCATCGAGATCGAGGTATCGCGCAAAAAGCGCAGCGATTCGGGCACTTTGATGTCTTCGGTGCTGCGGCCTTTTTTGCCGATCACTTTGCCGACCAGGGCCGCGGCGATATAACCAAACGAACCAAAATGTCCCAGCGCAAAGCTGTCGCTACCCGTGACCTTGCGGGTAAATGGCTGCGTCAGCGCCGGCATGATCACCATCAGCAAACCCAGCATGGCGCCACCCACCAACACCAGCGGCACACCGGTCATGCCACCGGCGCTCATCACCGCCACCAGCAGGCACGCCATAAACAGCGTGTGATGGCCGGTCAGGAAGATGTATTTCAGCGGCGTCAGGCGCGCCAGCAGCAGGTTGACCAGCATGCCCAGGATCATTACATAGGCGGTTTGCGAGCCAAATTGCTTCATCGACAAGGCGACGATGGCTTCGTTGTTGGGGATAGTGCCTTTCAGGCCGAAGGCGTGGTCAAACACCTGGCGAAAGATATCGAGCGACCCCACCAGAATTTGCGCGCCCGCGCCCAGAATCACAAAACCGAGAATGGTTTTGATGGTGCCCGCCACCACGTCGGCCACTTTGGCTTTTTGTAGCAACAAGCCCAGCAGCGCAAAAATCCCGATCAGGATGGCCGGATCGGAAAGAATATCGAGTATGAATTTGATCATTTTGGTTTAACTCCGATAAAGCTTGAGGTGGCGGTGCGGGGTGGCTGATACGCCAGGGCGCGCCGCCATGCAGCAGCCGTACTACGGACCGTCATCAAGCAGGTTTATTTGAGAAAAGGCTCCAGCACGGCCTTGATCTCAACCTTGTCCATGATGTTTTTTACCGACGCCACCTTGCGGCTGCCGTCGTCCAGGTTATCGATGATTTCGCGCGCGCCCAGAAACAGATCGGCGCTTTCGCTCTTGGCGGTAAACAAGTCGGCGTGGCTGACTTGCGCATCGCTTTTCAGTTCTTTCAACACATCCTTGACGGCCATTTCCAGCATCAGACTGCTGCCCAGACCATTGCCACATACGATCATGATTTTCATGGTGTTTCTTCCTGCGAAGGGTTATTCGGGTTGGGATGCGATCAGTTCGAGGATCGCTTCGGCGGTGGTGGCGGCCTGCAATTGCGCAAAGCGCGCTTCGTCCATGATCAGCCGCGCCAACTGGCGCAAAGCGCGCTGGTGGCTATGGTTGTCGGTGGCCGAAAAGGCAAACAGCAAGCGCGCGTGATGGTCGGGGTCGTCGCTGAACCTGACCGGGGTGGTGGTCTTGAGCAGCGCCATGGCGATGGCGCGGGCGCCTGCTTCGGGGCGGGCATGCGGAATTGCCACATCGGGCGAGATCACAAGATACGGGCCGATTTTTTCGACGTTTTCAATGATGGCGTCGATATAGCCGGCTTCGATGGCGCCGCGTTCCAGCAGCGGCTGGCACGAGACGCGCACCGCGTCGCGCCAGTCTGCAAAGCCGTCGGCAAAGCGGATGCTGTAGGCGGGCAGGATTTCGGTAAGCATTGCGTTTTCCTTGTGGGATGGCGTGGATTGCATGTTCCACCCCGTCAGAAAATGCATAAATCGGAAAAATACCCATAATTGGCAAAAAATGCGGGCACGGGCATAAAAATTAATCACAGTGCGCCACAACAACTTTTGCGTTTTTAAATCACTGATTTCACATTATTTATCGGGTCGTCATGTAGCAAAACCGGGCCAAGGCCGTCTGCGTTATGCCGCTTTATTGCTAGTATTGTTTCGGCGCATAATTATGCACGCCTGCATAATAAAGATTGCTTCATGCCCTCGCCCATCAGTTGGCATTTCGGCCGTGCCGAACTCGCCAGCATCCCCCTTGCCGCCTTGCACACCGGGCTGGCACAAGCCGTCACCGTGATCGCCCCGCGCCAGATGGGTAAATCCGAATTCCTGCAACAAGATGTGCTGCCGTATGCCGAACAAAATGGCTGGCGCGTGCGCTATTTCAGTTGCGCCTCGGTGTCGCCGCGCGTGCTGCAACGGCGGCTGGAAGAAGCCATTTCGGACTTCGCCGCCGGCGAGAAATGGTTGATGCGGCAATTTGCGCGCTTGAGTGGCCAGAAGGCCGAAGCGCGCCCCGGCCTGGCGGCGCGGTTAGTGGGCGAACTGGCGCAATTGCGCGGCGAAAAGAAACGTTCGTTGTTGTTGCTTGATGACGTTGATCGCGTGCTGCAACTGCCGCAAGGCGATGCATTCCTGCGCGAGATTTTGTCGGCGTTTGCCAGCACCAACGGCCAGGCGCGGCTGATCCTGAGCGCCACCACGCAAAGCGGCCAGCAAGGCCTGCCCGCGTTGCTGCAACAGCACAGCATGATTGTGGCGCTGCCCGATATTGGCGACGGCTTTGTGCTGCATCTGGCACAGCAATATCAGCAGCTCACGCAAAGCAAACGGCAAAACGACACGCTGTTTGGCAAGCTGGGCAGCCCGTATCAAGGCATTACCTGGGGCCAGGCCGATGAGGGCATTCTGCTGGATGCGTTTCAGCGCTTGCAGCGCATTCCGTATTACTTTCGCGCTTTGGTGGAAGACCTGGTGCTGAACCCGGAGCGCTCGCCCGCCGAGGCGTTGCAAACGCAACTGGCGCGGCTGCAGCGGCATCGCGTGTCGGTGTTGTCGTGGGAAGAAATGAGCCGACTGGACCGGTTGTTACTGGCGCAGATCGCGCAGGGCTTAACGGGCTTTTACGGTAGCGAAATGCGCGCGCATCTGGCCGAGCAAACCGGCAGCGCGCTAGTGTCCACCTCGCAAATCCAGAGCAGCCTTAAAAAACTGATCCGCAATCGCGTACTGGCGCAAGACAGCGCCGGGCGTTTTCAGATTATTGATCCGCATCTGGCCGTGGCGCTGGCGGCGGGCGGCGCCACCTTGCAGACGGCGGTGTAGTCACACCCTGCATGGCCCACTGCGCCCGTGGCGCGATCAGATCGGGAAAAAGATTGCGTTAACATTGATCGGCAAGACGGCGATGGCAGGTCAGGATCAACCAACCCGCTACCGCGGCCCGCACTGAGGGGTGACCCCGGGGCGGCGCGTCAGGCGGCGTCAGAGACGGCGGCGGCTTCCAGGCCGACGGCGCGCAATACCAGCGCGGTGACTTCTTCGGTGGCGCGTTCAAACCAGGCTTTGGTCAGGCGCGAGGTATCGGTAACCATGCGGATCTGCGTTTCAAAATCCGCGTAATGCTGCGTAGTGGCCCAGATCAGAAACATCAGCGTCTCGCCATGCACCGGGGCAATTCGGCCTGCGGCCACCCAGTGTTCGATGCGGGCAACGCGATCCTGAAACCACGGTTTGACTTCCTGCAGCATCATTTCGCGCAAATGCGGGGCACCCGCAATCATCTCCAGCGCCCAGATCTTGGAACCCTTGGGACGACGACGCGCCAGTTCCATCTTGGTCCGCACATAGCCAGCAATGGCTTCTGCCGGATCATCAGTCTGGTTAAAGCTCTCGGAAGCTTGCAGCCATTCTTTGAACACGTCTTGCAACACGTGTTTGTACAGCACTTCTTTGGTACGGAAATGGTAATGCAAGGTGGCCTTGGGCACGCCCGCACGTTCGGCGATCAGGCCGGTGGTGGCGCCTTCCAGGCCGCGCGTGGCGAAGACGTCTTCGGCACTTTCCAGTAAAGCCGCCACTGGGTTCGTGCGCGCGGCAGTCACAGCAGAAGCGGTTGCAGCTGTTGGCATAGGGGTTTTCCATAACAGACAAAGGGGGCGCTGTATTCTACCGGCAAACCAACGGCGGTCGGCAAGCGACAACTGGCGGCTGTTGCAGCCACGCCGCCGTGTTGCATTATTAACTGCTGATTTGAATACAACGCTGTACGTACAAGTACCGCAGAAATGTTGCGCAAATACACTGCTGACGGCTAACTTAGCCGCGCCCCCTATCGGATTAAACGCTTTATGCAATTGCAACGCCATTTTGCTTACTACGCCACCACGTCGGCGCTGTTAGCCACGCTGTCTGGCTGCGGCTCGATGCATATGCCATCGATGCCGAGCATGTCGTTGCCATCGATGAGCTCGCTTAATCCATTTGGCGACAGCAAACCCAAGGCCAGCGCACCGCCGTTTGAAGTGGAAGTGTTGGCCATCAATGACCTGCACGGCCATCTCGAACCCACCCCGTTCCGGATTCCGGACCCCGACCACCCCGGCCAGATGCGCACCATCATGGCGGGCGGCATTCCCGCACTGGGCACGCTGGTGGCGCAGGAACGCGCGCGCACGCCCGACTTTGTGTTTGTCGGCGTGGGCGATCTGATCGGCGCCAGCCCGCTGTTATCCGCCTTGTGGCGTGACGAGCCGACCGTGGACGCCATGAACGGCATGGGCATGGCTTTCAGCAGCGTGGGCAATCACGAATTCGATCAGGGCAAAGACGAACTGCAACGCATGCAACGCGGCGGCTGCGGCTCCAATCGCCCGCAAAAGGCCTGCAAATTTGCGCGCCGTTACGCCGGGGCCAAATACACGTGGCTGGCCGCCAACGTTATCGAAGATCGCACCGATAAACCGCTGCTGCCCGCCTATGCCATCCGCGAATTCCAGGGTGTAAAAATCGGCTTTGTCGCCGCTGTGCTGGAAGACACCCCGCGCGTGGTGGTGCCGTCCGGCGTGGTCGGGCTGCGCTTTGAAGACGAAGCGGATTCCATCAACCGCATCGTCACCCGCCTGAAAGGCATGGGCGTCAACAGCGTGGTGGCGCTGATCCACCAGGGCGGCGAAACGCCCGACCACTTTGCGGTGCAGGATTGCAGTACCTTGCGCGGCGATATCGTCGGCATAACGCGCCGGCTCGACCCCGCCGTGGTGGCCGTGCTGAGTGGCCACACCCACCAGGGCTACAACTGCCGCGTTAACAACACGGTGGTCACGCAAGCCGACGCGTACGGCCATCTGGCCACGCGTTTGACGCTGTCGGTCGATAAAGCCAGCGCCAGCGTGGTAGGCGTTAAAGCCAACAACCTGGTGGTCGATGCCACGGCGCTCGCGCCCGACCCCGCCATGCAGAAAATCCTCGACCGCGCGCGCGAAATTACCGAACCGGTGATCAAACAGCCGGTGGCGCAATTGGCCGTGCCGCAACTGACGCTGGATACGCCGGGCGGCAACGACAAAGGCTCGGGCGAATCCACCTTGGGCGATGTGGTCGCGGACGCCCAACTGGCCGCCACCCGCATCTACGGCGCGCAAATTGCCATCACCAACCGTGGCGGCCTGCGCGCCCCGTTGCCCGACCACGTACCCGCCATCGATAACAGCGTGAGCTGGGGCGACGTGACCGCCAGCCAGCCATTCAATAACACCCTGCAAGTGATGACGCTAAGCGGCGCGCAGCTTAGAACGCTGCTGGAACAACAATGGCTGCGCCACACCAACGCGCAATTTGTGCTGCAGATTTCCAACGGCTTCAGCTACCGCTGGAAAGCCAGCGCGCCGGTCGGCAATCGTGTGCTGGATATGAAATTTGAAGGCAAACCGGTACGTGCCGATGGCGCCTACCGCATCGCGGTGAACAACTTCCTCGCCGAAGGCGGCGACGGCTTTGTCGTACTGAAAGAAGGCACCAACCGCCTGGCCCCGGGCGTGCTGGACAGCGACGCGCTGGCGGACTATCTGAAAGCCTCGGCCGACCGCGGCAAACCGGCCGGCTGGGCGCAACCGCAAGGGCGGATTGTGCGGGTGGATTAAGCGTTGACGCCACGGCCTGACAACGCTGCGCTGCTCGGCGCCATCCTCGCGCTGGATTTACTGACTCTACCCACCCACACCGAACAGGCGGGCGACGTATTTGATGTCGCCCAACATCGCGCCAGCCTGGCCGCCGCACTGGCCAGCGCGCAGGTAGTCACCGTGGAGCGCAATGGCCAAGTGGTGGCTTATGCCCTGCTGCTGCCTGATACAGCCGATTGCGCGTTCGTATCCGGCTTTTGCATCCACCCCGACTGGCGCAATGCATCGGTGACGCAGGCGTTAGTCAGCGGCGTGTTCAAACTTGCGCGCAGAGCAGGCGTGTCGACGCTGCGCAGTCACGTCTACAAAACTAACGCGCTCTCGCTGGCTTTCCATCACAGGCTCGGCTTTACCATCACACGCGAAAACGCCAAAGCAGTGGAGTTTCACTTGCCGCTGGCCAACGTGTTGCAAAGCGCCACCCTGCGCAGGATTGCCGTGCGCGCTGCTTGAAGTTGCCCCGCCGCCTTCGGTGGGTGGGATATCGTCATTGATGATCTGTCGAGCAGCGATATCGCGCTGTTCCGCAGCAACTATCCAGTACTGGGCGCCACGCCCATCGACAGCTCGGTAACGGCATTCGACCGCGACGCCGTGCAACGCTGGTGGGATGGCACCAATCCGCCCGAAAAGACGGCCACTAGCTGCACGCCGGGCCAGGCTGCAGCCACCACAGCGACCGCCGACAAGGGCGCTGATCAGAAAGCCTGCTAAAACCGCCAGAACGCGGCTCGCGTACCGATCCCGTCTCGATCGGCCGCGAGCAACATCACTTGCCGCAGGCGCACAGTAAACGCGGGCCCCTGCCGGACGCCGGCGCGCTGTTGTAACCCTACTGTCCTGACTGTTGCAGAGTGCCCGGCCGCCCGCACGCTGCCATTGCCTTGACTATGGATCCCAGGCAACAGCGCAGCGCATTGCCGCACCCCACAGCGCGTCGGGGCGGCTGCAGTGCGGTCAGGTTGCAGGCCGCCGCAACGGAGGAAGCGGAGTGGGCTTAACGCCCATGCGCATTCCGAGTAGCGCCGGACTGCAAGATGACCGTGCTGCAGTCGCCCAACAGCTCCGCAACGGAGGAAGCGGAGTGGGCTTAACGCCCATGAGCATTCCGAGTAGCGCCGGACTGCAAGATGACCGTGCTGCAGTCGCCCAACAGCTCCGCAATGGAGGAAGCGGAGTGGGCTTGGTGCCCATGCGCATTCCGAGTAGCACCGGACTGCACGATGACCGTGCTGCAGTCGCCCAACAGCTCCGCAATGGAGGAAGCGGAGTGGGCTTGGTGCCCATCGCATTCCGAGTAGCGCCGGACTGCAAGATGACCGTGCTGCAGTCGCCCAACAGCCACATAAAAAAAGCCCCACGGCATAAACCGCGGGGCCGAACGTGCTTGCAGATCGCTGCCGCAACCAGCAAACCAGGAGAATTTCAGCTTAGTCCAATCCTCGCGTCATGCCAGTTCGAGCGCACGGCCGGTGCGATCAAACAGCAGCGCGTTGGCGCTGTCGATATGGATGCCGACCACATCGCCCACGCGCGGGCTGATCGCGTCGGGGGCCATGCGAATCGAGAACGAAGCCTCACTGCCAGCCAGTGCGGTGTGCACCAGCTGGGTGTCACCCAGGTTTTCCACCATGTCCACGCGCGCTTGCAGGCCAGCGGCGGCGGGCACCACGCGCACGTGTTCGGGGCGGATGCCGAGCGTCAGTTGGCTGGGCAGCGTGCCGACCGGCGTGCGACCGAAGTCGAGCGATTGATTGCCGCCCAGCTTCAGTTGCAGGTTGCCCGCCACCGCGCCTGCGGTTTCGACATCAAGAAAGTTCATCTTGGGCGAACCGAGGAAGCCGGCGACAAACGTGCTGCGCGGCTCGCGGTACAGCTGGATCGGCGGGCCGACTTGTTCCAGCTTGCCCGCGTTAAACACCGCGATGCGATCGCCCAGCGTCATGGCTTCGACCTGATCGTGCGTCACGTAAACCATGGTGGTGCCCAGTTCACGATGCAGCCGCGCCAGCTCGATGCGCATTTGCACTCGCAGCGAAGCGTCCAGGTTCGACAGGGGTTCGTCAAACAAGAACACCTTGGGCTGACGCACGATGGCGCGCCCGATGGCCACACGCTGGCGCTGGCCGCCCGACAACGCGGCGGGCTTGCGATCCAGCAAATGCGTAATGCGCAGCACTTCGGCGGCGCGGCCCACGGCTTCCTTGATCGCGCGCTTGTCCATGCCGGACAGACGCAACGCAAAGCCCATGTTCTCGCCCACGGTCATGTGCGGGTACAGCGCATAGCTCTGGAACACCATGGCAATACCGCGCTCGGACGGATGCAGTTCGTTGGCGCGTTCGCCCTCGATCAGCAAGTCGCCGCCGGTGATGTCCTCCAGGCCGGCAATCATGCGCAGCAGCGTGGATTTGCCGCAGCCCGACGGCCCGACAAACACCACGAACTCGCCCTTGCCCACTTCCAGGTTCAGCCCTTCGATCACCGGCGCGTTATTGCCATACGCCTTTTTGATATTGCGTAGCGACAGACTAGCCATGGTTGCCCCGCTTTTGTTGGCTGACAAATTCGCGATACCAGTGCGCGCTGTCTTTCAGCGTACGTTTTTGCGTGTCGTAATCGACGTGCACGATGCCAAAACGTTTGGACAAGCCGGAATCCCATTCAAAGTTATCCAGCAAGCTCCATTCAAAGTAGCCGCGCACATCCACGCCCTGGTCCATCGCGTCTTTCAGCGCGGACAAGTGTTGTTGCAGAAACTGGCTGCGTTGCGGGTCATGCACCGCGCCGTCTTCCACGCGATCCGGGTTGGCCATGCCGTTTTCGGTGATCAGGATCGGGGGCAGGTTCGGGTATTCGCGGTTGATGCGCACCAGCAGATCGGTCAAGCCCTTCGGGTAGATTTCCCAGCCCATATCGGTAATGCCCAGCGCGCGCGGCGGCTCGATCGGCGGGTTTTGCGTGCTGCACCAGGCGCGGAAGTAGTAATTAACGCCGAGGAAGTCGATTTTCTGGCCAATGATTTCAAAGTCACCCGGCTCTACCTTCGGGGCGGCGTCGCCATACACTTCCAGCGCCAGCGGCGGGTAGTGGCCCTTGAAGATCGGGTCCATAAACCAACCGGTAAAGTTTTCATATTCCAGCTGTGCCTGGCGCTTGTCGGCGGCGCTGTCGGTGGCCGGATCGGCATCGGACTGGTTCAGTACGATACCCAGTTGGGCCGAGATACCGAGTTCACGCAGCGCCTTGATACCCAGGCCGTGCGACAGCAGCAGATGGTGGGACACCTGGTTGGCCAGCGCGATATCGGTAAAGCCCGGCGCAAAGCGGCCATGAAAGTTGCCGAGATAGGCGGTGCACCACGGTTCGTTGTGGGTGGCGATGCTGGCAACGCGGTTGCCAAAACGGCGGCCGACTTCGGCGGCGTATTCGGCAAAACGGTAAGCCGTTTCGCGGTTGCCCCAGCCGCCCAGATCCTGCAGCGCTTGCGGCAGATCCCAGTGGTACAGCGTGACGTGGGCTTTCAGGCCCTTGGCGTCCAGCTCGTCCAGCAGGTTTTCGTAAAACTTGAAGCCTTCTTCATTCCATGCGCCCGAGCCCGCCGGTTGCACGCGCGGCCAGGCAATCGAGAAGCGATAAGCGTCCAGCCCCAGGTCGGCCATGATCGCCACGTCTTCTTTGTAGCGATGGTAGTGGTCGCACACCACGGTGCCATCGGTGCCGTCGATGATTTTGCCTGGGGTAGCGCAGAACGTATCCCAGATCGACGCGCCGCGGCCGCCTTCGGTAGTAGCGCCTTCAATCTGGAAAGAGCTGGTGGCAACGCCCCAGACAAAGTCACGCGGAAAAACGAGGGAAGACATGAGTAACTCCAGTTTCAAATGTAGAGCGACGGTGGTTTGGAAGACCGCGCCGGTACGCCTGCCAACGTGACCGGACAGCCAGATTCAAGTTAACAATTCGGTGCGATAGTCAAATCGCGGACGTAGCCCGCCCTGCCCGGCCGTGTAAAAACACAGCCGGCTGCGGGTTACGTTTTTGTTTTCAGGGGATGAGCTGACTTAGCCTTTGACGGCCCCTGCGGTCAGCCCGGCAATCAGGCGGCGCGAGAACAATACAAACAGAATCAGCAGCGGCAGCACCGCAATCGCCGAGCCTGCCATCACCGCGCCCCAGTCTGTATTGGTGGTGCTCTGCACGCTGCGCAGCGCCACCGGCAAGGTAAAGTTCTCGGGGGTATGCATGATTACCAGCGGCTGCAAGAAGCTGTTCCAGCTGGTAATAAAGGTCACCAACCCCAGCGTGCCCAAGGCGGGTCCGATCAGCGGCAGCACCACATTCCAGTAGATACGGAATTCGCCGCAACCATCGATGCGCGCTGCTTCCATCAGTTCTTTGGGCACGGCCGAGCCGATGTACTGGCGCATCAAAAAGATGCCAAATGCGCCGGCTGCAGCGGGCAGATACAAAGCCCGCGGTTGATCCAGCCAACCCAGCGCGTTCATCAACATAAAGGTCGGGATCAAACCCAGGAACGGCGGCAATAACATGCTGCCCAGCACGATGGCGAAGAAGAATTTCTTGAAGCGGAATTCATACATCGCAAACGCGTAGCCGGCCATCGAGCAAAAGAACAACGCCAGCACGGTGGTCATCGCGGCCACGTAAAAGCTCATGCCCAGGTTATGCCAGAACGGGATCAGCGCGTTGATGGCGCTGATGTTGTGCGCCAGTGCTTCGCCAAACCACATCGGTGGCGGGATGTGATAAATCGCCTCACGCGGTTGCGTGGCCAACACAAAGGTGAAGTAGAACGGCGCCAGCATCAGCACTGCGCCCAGAAACACGATCACCCAGGCTACGCTTTTACCGGTGGTGTTTTTCTTGGTGACGGCCATGTTCAATCCTCCCCGCCAGCCAGTTTGAACAAACGGTTATTGCCGTATGACAGCACCGCGATAATCACGAACATCACCCACGAAATCGCACATGCCGTACCAAAGTCGCTGAAATAGAATGCGGTGCGGTACATATACATGGCCGTGGTCATGGCCGCCTGGCCGGTGCCGCCGTTGTCGCCCAGCAGAATGAACGGCTCTTCAAACAACTGCAGGTTGTTGATCAGCGTCAGCGACACCGCAAAGAACATCATCGGGCGAATCATCGGCAGCGTGATATGCCAGAACTGACGCGTAATGCTGGCGCCATCCAGCGTGGCGGCTTCATACAGATCTTCCGGAATGGTCTGCATTGCGGCCAGGTACAGCACCGTATTCCAGCCCACATATCGCCAGAACACCACAAAGCTGACCGTCGGCTTGACCATCTCGGTGTTCTGCAGCCAGTCCACTTTGTGGTCGGGCAGCAGTTGGCCGATCAGCGGCAGGTGGTCGTGCAGGCTCATCAGGATGGCGTTGATGGCGCCGAAATCCTTGGAGAACAACGAGCTGAAAATCAGCGAAATCGCCACGCTCGAAGTAATAAACGGCAGAAAATACGCGCCCAGCACGATGTTGCGTCCACGCAGCAAGGTGCTGAGGAACGCGGCGAACGGAATCGCCACCAGATGCTGCGGCAGGCCCGAGGCCAGCGCGATATAGACCGTGTTACCCAGGCTCTTCCAGAACCAGCGGTCGGTTAACACAAACTTGTAGTTGTCGAGCTGAATCCATTTGATCGCGCCAAAACCGGCGGCCGGGTCCCACTGCGCAAAAGACAGCGTGGCCGAAAAAATCAAAGGAAACGCGCCGAAGATGGCGAAGATGATCACGAACGGGCTGATAAAAATATAGGGCGCCCATTTCCATGATTGAAAACGTTTGCGTCGCCGCGGGGCAGTAGAACTGGCGGCTGGGGACAACACGGATTCCATGCAAAAAACTCCGGTGTTCCGGTAAAAAATCGGCCGGGGAACACGCCGGCCCTGGAGTCGGGCGCCATCATCGGTAGCAGGCGGCAATGCGTTGCAAGCGGTGTATGCAGCATAACCAGTGGCAGCTGGTTACATTGCATGCCTGCTCGCGCGGTTCTTGCCGCCCGACTGCCTGCATCAGGCAAAACGCCCGCTGATGCTTTAACAACAATCAAACGTAAGGGTCAGACGCGCACCCTGCCCGGCTTAACGACGGGCGCGGCGTTCGACGTCGGCCTGGGCATCGGCCAGTGCGGCCTTGATGTCCTTGCCTTGATGCACAACCTGATCAAGCTGGTCGTTGATGATGTCTTCAGCAACGCCGTCGTTCTTGTTGATCGGGATTTCCGGCACATGCTTGGCCGCATCGCGCCACATTTCGCGCGCTTTCTGGCCACCCAGGTACGGCAGCGGCTCGGACATGCTCGGGTCATCCTGCGCGGCCTTCAGCGACGGGAAGGCATCGAGCGTCTTGAACGCCGCGATCTGTTGTTCGCGGTTGGCGGCCAGGAATTTCACAAATTCATAAGCCTCGGCCTTGTGCGTGGACTTGGCCGGAATCGCGTAGAAAGAACCGCCCCACGACGCAAATGCGCCTGCGGGCAGGTTGCACGAACGCCATTTGCCGCCTTGATCCGGCGCCAGCCAGTGCGCCAGATGGCCGTTGAGCCATGCGCCCATTGCTTGCGTGGCGATCTGGTCGTGCTGGAAGCCAGCCGCCCATTCGTTGCTCCACTGCTTGATGTTGCCGGCGATGCCTGCGTCTTGCGCTTCTTTGGCGTACTTGAAGGCGTTTTCAAAGCGCGGGTTGCCAGCAATGATCGGCTTGCCGCTCTTGTCAAAGTAGATGCCTTCGCCGTTCTTGAGGTTGGAACGGATATAGATGTCTTTCAGATCCACCGGGCTGGCCACCAGATACGCGCCGGTAGCGGCTTTGATCTTTTTGCCCGCGGCGATATAGGTTTCCCAGGACTTGGTCAGATCGGCTTCGGTTACGCCCGCCTTGTCCAGCAAGTCTTTACGATAAAACATCGTGCCCGGGCCGATATCGACCGGCAGCGCATAGACGTCACCGTTGGCGCCCTTGGCTTGCGCCCAGGAATAACCGGTGATCTGGCTTTGCAGCTGGCCTGCGTTGTACGGGGCTTTGGACAGGTCTTCCAGACCGCCCGAAGCGATAAACCGACCCACAAAACCGATTTCAAGACCCATCACATCAGGCAGGCCAGAGCTGGATGCCAGTTGCGTGGTCAGCGCGTTGACGTGGTCAACACGTTCGCGGCTAACCAGTTTGATTTCGACGTCCGGATGCAGTTTTTTATACAGTGGAATGGCCGTTTTTACGTCGCGATCCAGATCCGGAAAGCTGGCAACGGTAAGGGTTACAGCAGCCCAGGATGGCAATGCAGCAGCGCAGAGCGCGGACGCTACTGCCAGTCGTACAACTTTATTCATGACTCTCTCCAACGACATGAGGTTGTAGTAATATGAAATCGATTTCGCAGTTACTGTGGAAAAACGGCTTTTTTGCCGTTATCGTTGAAATCGTTTTCAGTTTTAGCCCTGGACGCATACAGCGGCAATAAGTTGTTCCATGTAGGTGCAAATTTTTCACTACATCTTGCAAGATGCTTTCAAGTGCACTGTTGCGGTGCACCAATCCCTGTAGAAACAACGGTAAACAACGCAATATGACGCTTGAGCAACCCGACAATTACAACGTAACGGTACAGGATGTGGCCCGCGAGGCTGGCGTGTCGGCCAGCACCGTATCGCGCTATTTAACTGGCGTGACGGCGGTTTCGACCACCAAGCAGGAAGCGATCACGCGGGCCATCGAAAAACTGAACTTCAAACCGAATGTGTTGGCGCAAAGCCTCAAAACCGGCAGCACCAAGACGATCGGCATCGTCACGCAGGACATCAGCTCGCCGTTTTTTGGCGAAGAACTCAAGGGCGTTGAGCATGCGATTTCCGGCACCGGCTATGCCCTGCTGATCGTCAGCGGCCATTGGCAAGAGCGCGAAGAGCAAGACCATGTGGAACTGCTGATTGCGCGGCGCGTGGACGGCATCATCATCTTTATGGCCACCAGTACCGATAAACAATTGCAATCAATCGCGCGCCAGGTGCCGGTGGTGTTTACCGGCCGCCGCATGGAGTCGCCGCGCGCCATTGGCCTGGCGGTGGATAACGAAGCGGCGGCGTATCAAGCGACGCAATATCTGATCAGCCAGGGCCACAAGCGCATCGCGCATATTGCCGGGCGGCTGGCGCAGCCCGATTCCGAAGCACGTTTGCAGGGCTATCGTCGCGCGCTGCTGGATGCCGGCCTGGAACCCGATCCGCGTCTGGTGGCAGTGGGTGACTTTACCGAAGCCGGTGGCGTGATGGCGATGACGCAATTGCTGGAATCGCGTGCGCCATTCAGCGCGCTGTTTGTGGCCAACGACCAGAGCGCATTAGGCGCGCGGCTGGCCTTGTACCGGCGCGGGATTCGCGTACCGGAAGAGGTGTCGATGATCGGCTTTGATGATCTGGCCGTCTCCAATTACATGCTGCCGCCGCTAACCACCATCCGCCAGCCCACTTTCGATATGGGCAAGACCGCCACCGAGACCTTGTTGAACATGCTGACCAACCAGGCGCAGACGGTGACGCATCCGCAATTTGAATTGGTGGTGCGCGAATCGGTGCGGCGCGTTTAAGCGTTTGATTGCTAGAATGGCGGCTGACTTTTTGCCGCCCGCCTCGCCATGAATCTGCCCCGCAAAGCCCCCGTTTTTGAACCCCTGATGATTGCCGGCCCCGTTGGCCAGCTCGAAGTATTGCGGCTGGAATCCGCCCTGCCCGAAACGCGCGGCATTGCGCTGGTAGCGCACCCCAATCCACTGGAAGGCGGCACCAATACCAACAAGATTGTGCACACGCTGGCCAAGACCTTGTCGCGGCTGGGCTATGTGGCGTACTGCCCCAATCTGCGCGGCGTGGGCCAGTCTGCAGGCGAACATAGCGGTGGCGTGCACGAGCCCGACGATATGGCGGCCGTGCTGGCGCAAGCGCGGCAGGATTTTCCGGGTGTGGGCAAGCTGGTGCTGTCAGGCTTCTCGTTTGGCACATTCGTGCAGTCGCAATTTCGCCTGCGCCTGACCGACGACGAAGTCGAGGGCATGATTCTGATCGGCCCCGCCACCATCCGCCATCAGTTCCCCGATGTACCGGCCGACACGCTGGTCATTCACGGCGAGCAAGACGAAGTGGTGCCGCTGCAATCGGTGTTTGACTGGGCGCGCCCGCAGCAACTGCCCGTGCTGGTGGTGCCGGGCGTGGGCCACTTCTTTCATGGCCGCTTGACCCAACTGGCTGATCTGGTTGACCGCGAATGGCGTAGCCGGATGCGCGCATGAACCTGACCGCCGGCCTGTTTCCCGCCTGGTTATGGATAAGCGCGTGTGTGATGGCCGCGCTGCTGCTGGCGCGCTCTATCTATAAAACCAACTGGCTGACCGTACCGCAATCCGAGCTGACCTGCTGGTTTGGCGGCACCGTGGTGATGCTGGTGCTGTGGCAGATGAAGGCCAATATTCAGCCCGGCCTGGCATTTCATCTGCTGGGCGCGGCCGGATTAACCCTGGTGGCCGGGCCAGATCGCGCGCGCATCGGCGTGGCGGTGGCGCTGGTGGCCGATATTCTGGATGGCCATGGCGACTGGACCGGCATCGGGGTGTCGTGGCTACTGACCGCAGGCATCCCCACCACGCTGACCTGGCGTTTGCTGCAACTGGCGCAAAAACGGCTGCCGCATAACTACTTTGTTTATATCTTCCTTAACAGCTTTGCCGCTGGCGCGTTGTCGATGTGGCTGGTGGGCATCAGCACCTGTGCGCTGCTGTGGGCCACCGGCGTGTACGCCCCGGATTTTTTGCTGGAAGAACAATTGCCGTACTACTTGCTGTTTGGTTTTCCCGAGGCTTTTACCACAGGCATGGTGATGACCATGCTGGTGATTTATGCTCCGCAATGGGTGGTGACGTTTGATGACCAGCTGTACCTGCGCAATAAGTAAAATCGCAAATCCGCGTGGTAAAAGTGGGTTCAGATAGTCCTTAGCAGCGATGTTTTTCGCGGCGTAGCATGGCGGCTTTGGTTAACTCATGGCGGCTGAAAATGACGTGTTTGAATGCGCAGAGGGTGGTTAAAAAATCCCCGGACGCGGGTGTGCGCGCGCTGCGCGCGCGGGGTGCCAGCAGGGATGAAACAATGAAGCCCCCACCCTACGGGGCCGAAGTGGCTGCTGAGTTAAGCACTCGCAACGTGGATCCGGAATGGCTTGATCGCATGCTCGCCATCGCCCTGCAAGTAGCAGCCAGGCATGGCGTGCCCTGCCCCTACGCGCCCGAATACGGTATCCAGTGTACGGGCGAGATTTATATGACCTTGCCCGTGGACGTGAGCCACGACGAGGCTGCCATGCTCGGTATTGAATTCGCTATCGAGATGTATACCTTGATTCCCGATTTTCCGGCCGAGCACATCGCCGCCGACATCACCCGTCGGAGGCGCGATGACTGATAGCAACGCACTGCTGCAATGCGCTGAACAGCTTTTGGCGGCACACGGCGCTGATGACGAAACCGTGCGCCGCACTGTGGCCAACCGGGCCTATTACGGCGCGTACCATGCCTGCCGCGATGCGGTGCATCGCCTGCAGTTGCCGTATTTCGCTGAAGTCTCAGGGGGCTCGCACGCCAGAGAATACAAGGCGATGGAAGCCTGCCGCGCTCATCACTGCGCACATCCCGAGCGAGTGCGCGCTCTGGCTTACCGCTGCCAACGGGTTTTGCGACCACTGCGGGTCCACGCGGATTACGAGCTGGTCCGTGCGTTTAGCCGGGACGACATGGACCAGACGCTGACGCATGCCAGGCAAGTCACCGCAGGCATTGCCACGATCAGCCAACCGCTTCGTGAAACGCAACAAAAAGCCCGCAACACGTGCGGGCCTTCTGCCGATCAAACCAGGCGGACTTAACCGCCGCTGACCTTGTACTTGGTCGCCAGTTTCTTGGCGTGGTCCAGATGGCCTTGTAGCGTCGGTTCGGTTTTTGCCGCAAAGCCTTTTACGTCGGCATCGCTGCCACCGCTAGCTTCTTTCTGGAACAACGCCACGGCTTCTTCGTGCGCTTTGACCTGGAATTGCACATAAGCCTGGTCAAAGGCCTTGTCGTGCAGCTGCTCCAGCTTGGCAATTTCGCCTTGCTGCGCCGAATCCGGGTCATGCGGCACCGGTTTGGCTTTTAGTGCGGCCACGGTTTCGAGGTTCTGCGCGGCTTTGGTGTGGTCCTCGATCATCATGTTGGCGAAGGCCTTGATGTCTTTGGATTTGGAATGCTTTAGCGCCAGTCGGCTGGACTGGATTTCCGCTGCGCCCGCATGGCCGGCTTTGTCGACAAAGTCAGCGTCGTCTTGCGACAGCTTGGACGGCTGCACATCCGCCGCGGGTTTGGCGGCGGTGTTACCGGTGGACGACTGGGTATCCGCAGCATGGCTAACGCCAGCGGCCAGCAACAGACCGGCCAGCAAGGCAGGTAACAAACGACGTGATTGCAAAGTACGCATAGCGATTCTCCGATGTAGCGATTGTTGGTTTTTTTTGGTTCTCGCGGTGCCCGCCGTTGCTACGCCGGGCACCGTGTCTGGGTAGCGATTATTTAGTGGCTGATGACCCAGCCGCCGATGCGCCAGCGCCGCGCCGGAGCGCCCTGGCCCACCAGACCGGCGAGCAACGCGCCTGGTGTCGAGGGGTTCAGCGAGACCGCGCCGCGATCGCGCTGATCAAAATACGGCGTGTTGGTGCCGGGTTCATCCGGACTGCGTGGCGGCTCCTTGATCGGGCCGGGTGGGTCCGAAAACGGCGGGTCCTGTTCCGGGTTGTGCGGAAACGGCTCATCCGGCTGGATCGGCTGCGGCGTGGTCGGTGGCCCCGGCAAATGATCAGGCGGCTCGCCCGGCACACTCGGTGGCAGGGCAACAATTCGCGGCATAGTTTCGGGCGCGCGGCTTGGGGTATTGGATGGGGTGGTGCCGGGATTCATGGTGCACTCCTGCTTGGGCCGCATTGCTCAGCGCGGGGCGGTACACGGTATCCGTGGCGCTGGCCCGGCGTCGTGCGCCGTTGCGGCAATCTGGTGCAGGTATCATGCGCGTTTGGCGGTGTCACCAAAGTCAGACAAAGCACGAATCCCCCGTGAGACAAGCCCGGCTCTCGCTGACGTGCATGGCATACTGGCCGCCCCGTTGCACGCCGTTTGCGCCGCCTTTAAACGCCCTCCGATATCACCATGACCGACACTTTTCCGCTCGTCCATGCCCACCGTGTGGTGTTACGGCAGCTTACGCACGCAGATGCGCCGCGCCTGCTGACCATCCATAGCGACCCCGAGGTAATGCGCTGGTTTGGCGCCGACCCGATCCGACAACCAGAAGAAGCGATCACGCTGATCGATATGTTCAACGCACGCTGGTCCGATCCGGTGCCGGGCGTACGTTGGGCCATTCAGCGGCGCAGCGATGGTGTGTTGTTGGGTACGTGCGGCCTGGGGCGCTGGAATCGCAGTTGGCATAGCGCGGTCACCGGCTACGAACTGGCGCGTGATGCATGGGGCCACGGCTATATGGCCGAAGCGTTGGGCGCGGCGCTAGGCTGGGGCTGGGCGCGGATGGCGCTGAATCGGGTCGAAGCGCAAATTCATCCCGACAATGCGGCATCAATCCGGCTGGTGGAAAAGCTCGGTTTTGTGCGCGAAGGCTTGCTACGCCAGGCGGGTCACTGGAATGGCCAGTATCAAGACCTGCTGCAATACGCGTTGCTGAAAGCGGACTTTGCGCGGGCAGATTTGCAGCGCAGCGACGTCCGCTGACGCGGCGCGGCCCGCTGCAAATCGTGCATGCCCGTTATCGTTCAAGCGTGCGTATCGACGCGGCCCGGCGGCGTGGTGGTGGCGGCAGGAGCCGGTGACGGCGCGGGCGTGGGGCTGTTAACGCGCGCAGTGTTGACGGGTTTGCTGGGCGCAGCAACGGTGGTGGAAGACAGAGGGCTGATGGCCATGGTGTTGCTCCAGAGTAGTGGGTCGGGCGGTTAAATCTTGTGCGTTCGGGCGGCGCGGTCAGTTGCCGGCCAGCATCGAATCGATTACCGGGCCCAACTTGGCCCCGGTGTTTTTCCATTTATCAAAACCGTAATTGGAGGCCTCGTAGCTGGCGCTACCCAGCAACTGGCCATTGCGGCGCAAAGACAAGGCGGCTTCGCCCAGATAAGACACGTCTTCATCCTGGCCCCATTTCTTTTCCCATTTGCGCGAGGCGCTGTAATACAGCGTGGCGCAACCGGGCGGTTCGGTGCCAGGCGAATACACGCGGCTTTCGATACCGTAATGCTTGAGGCCCACCTGCAATGACGGCACGAAATCCGGCACCGTCACGCGCTCATTCCATTCGATACACACTTCCTTCAGCGACAGATAGGGGCGCACGTACTGGAAGGTATTGGCGTTCTGGCTGGAATTGGCGGCGGCGGCGGTAATGGTGGCGATGCCGTCGGCGGTGGCCGAAATAATGCCGTCCACCGGCACCACCACGCAGCCAGTCAGCCCGGTCAGCAGCACCAGCGCCGGCAGCCAGCGCGCCGCGCAAATCAGGTGCTCAGTCAAAGCCCAGCACGCTCATAAAGGTTTGTTGCAGCCAGCCCACGGTATTGGCATCCGCCACCACGCCATGGCCCACTTGCTCCAGCCGCACATCCGCCACCTTATTGGACGGAATACTGTTACCGGCGCGGATATCGCGTTTTTTAACAATGCCGGAAAAGCGCAGCGTATTGACGTCGCCGTTCAACGCAATGCGTTTGTCGCCCGCGACTTCCAGATTGCCGTTGGCCAGCACGTCGATCACGGTCACGGTCAGTGTGCCGGTCATGCTGTTGGCGTTGTCGGTGCTGCCCTTGCCGGTAAAGGTGTCGTTGCCGGTGGACGTGACGTTAAGGTCAAACAGCGTCTTGATCAGGCCGCCCATATTGGCGGTGGAGCCGGGGCCTTTAAAGCCGACGGTGCCCGATTTACTGGCGCTGGTATTGGATTTGTTGCTGCCGGTCAGCGTCTCGGCAATGGTGATGGTCAGCGTGTCGCCCACATGCGAGGCCACCGATTCCTCAAACAGCATCTGCGCCGAAGCGGCCTGAAAGATCGAGCCCTGGTTTTCATAAGCGGGTTGCTCCACCGGCGCACGCGCATGCGTAGGGATGGTGATCATGGACTGTTGCGGAGCGGCACACCCCGCCAGCGTCAACGCGGTCAGGGCCGTCAGCAGCGGGCAGTAAACTCGGAACAACGACATGGCGACCTCACAGAAAATGCATCGACCCAGCGATAGCGGTGTCGATTGTGAGGAAGCAAAAAGGAAGAAATGTGCAAGAACGGTGGAACTTGCGCGGCCGCCGCTCCGGCAGCCGCGCAAGGTAAGCGCTTAAAGCGGCGGGGTTTCCGCGGCGGCGTCGATGTCTTCACGCCGTTCGCGCGGCAGCACCAGATTGAGCACGATGGCCACAATGCTGACCAGGCCGACACCGGCCAGTTCGTGATCGCCCAGCTTCAAGGTAAAGCCGCCGATGCCGCAGGTCAGGATCACCGAGGCAATCACCAGATTGCGCGGCGCCATCAGATCGACCTTGCCATCAATCATGGTTTTGACGCCCAGGCTGGCGATAGTGCCAAACAGCAAGACCATTACCCCGCCCATCACCGGCAACGGAATCGACTGCAGAATGGCGTTGAACTTGCCAAAGAACGCCAGGATGACGGCCAGGCAGGCGGCCCAGGTCATGATCACCGGATTGAAGTTGCGCGTAATCATCAGCGCGCCGGTGACTTCGGCATAGGTGGTAATCGGCGGCCCGCCAATCAGGCCGGCGAAACACACGCCCAGGCCATCACCGGTCAAGGTGCGATGCAAGCCGGGGCGCTGCGTATAGTCTTTGCCGGTCACCTTGCCTATGGCCATCACTGCGCCCACGTGCTCGATCGCCGGGGCAATCGCTACCGGCAACATGAACAGCGCGGCGCTCCAGTTCACGATGGGCGACACCAGCGTGGGCAGCGCAAACCACGGCGCGGCGGCGATGCGGCCGTAATCCACCATGCCCATAAACGACGCAACGATATAGCCGACAATCACGCCCGACAGAATCGGCACCAGCCGCAGCAAACCCCCGGCAAACACCGACACGATGATGGTGGTAGCCAGCGAGATGGTGGCCAGAATCAGCGACGGCCAATACGCCACCAGCTGTTTGCCGCCACCCTGCCCCATCGCCATGCCCGAGGCAGTGACCGCTACCGACAGACCAATCACCATAATCACCGGCCCGATCACCACCGGCGGCAGCAGGCGGTTGATGATGCTCATGCCGCGCCAGCGGATCAGCGCGGCCACCACAAAATACATGACGCCCGCGCAGAACAATCCGAACTGCGTAGCGGCCTGGCCCCAGGTATGCATCGAAAAAATGATCGGCCCGATAAAGGCAAATGAAGAGCCGAGAAACAGCGGCACTTTGCGATCCGTACACAACTGGAACATCAGTGTGCCCACGCCCGCGCCCAGCAGCGCCATCGCCGGATTCAAACCGGTGAGCAGCGGCACCAGCACCAGTGCGCCGAACGCGACAAACAGAATCTGCGCGCCCGAAATAAATTGTTTGAGGCCTGAAAACATTGCGTCGCCTTTTATTGATGTTGGGTTTGGAGGTGTATGGCCATCAACACCGTGGATAAAACAACGCCGGGACAGCGCCCGGCGTGGTGATAATCAAAACGGTCAGCGCTTGGCGACCGTCCCGAAAATCTTGTCGCCGGCATCGCCCAGGCCCGGAATGATGTAGCCCTGCTCATTCAGATGGCTATCGAGCGCAGCGCTGTAGATCTGCACATCCGGGTGCGCTTCATTAACCAGCTTGACGCCTTCCGGCGCGGCCACCATCACGATGGCCTTGATCTGCTTGCAGCCGTTGCGCTTGAGCATGTCGATGGTGGCGACCATCGATCCGCCCGTGGCCAGCATCGGATCGATGATTAGCGCCAGCCGATCATCCAGGCTGCCGACAAATTTCTCGAAATACGGCTCGGGCTGCAGTGTTTCTTCATTACGCGCCAGACCAACTACGCTGATCTTGGCCGACGGCACCAGGTCCAGCACGCCGTTGAGCATGCCCAGACCGGCGCGCAAAATCGGCACCACGGTCAGTTTTTTGCCTTTGATTTTTTGCACTTTGACATCGCCACACCAGCCTTTGATGGTGCGATGTTCCAGTTGAAGATCGCGCGTGGCTTCATACGCCAGCAAACGCGCCAGTTCTTCGGTCAGCAGGCGGAATTTGTTGGTGCTGACGTCTTCTTCGCGCAGCAGCGCCAGTTTGTGCTGCACCAGCGGATGGTCGACGACGGTGAGTTGCATGAAGGCGCTCCGGGGATGTCTTGGGGGATTGCTGCGTATTGTAAGGGTTTCGGCGCAAGTCGCACATTGCTGTAATCGAGAGGTGGTCAAGGCGAGCGCCACTTGCCCTGACCCGCCACTGCCTGGCCCCAGGCGCACCAGACTGACCGTCGCCCGCATTACCTTACTGCATCATCCCGCCGCCACTAGTGCGGTTTGCGTGGTGGCCAGGCCCACGCCGAGCGCCGCCATTTCCGCAATAAACGCCTCGCCTTGCGCTTCAAAACCGGGCACCGGACTCATGCAATCCGTCAGCAATACCAGGCGCGGGGCGAATTCAGGCCCCAGATGACGCACCAGCGAGCGCACCGAACTGGCCACGCAATGCGACAGCGCTTCGCCCGCCACCAGAATGCGATCGGCGTCGATCAGTTGCGCCACATTGCGCGGATTGAACGCGGTGTATTCGGGGTCAGAGGCCAGCGGCACATCGGCCTCGAACGCGGAGAAATGCTCGGTGTCCGGATTCTCGCCTTTGCGCAGCCAGATCGTTTTGGTGGCCACCGCCGTCAATGCCTCGGCCAGCGCCGGGTACACCGCCCCGCCCCACGTGTCTTTCAGACAATGTTCCGGCCAGATCCACAGCCCGCATTGCGCCAGATAGTCCAGCGCATGCTGGCGACGCGACGGGTCCACCGGCGTCCAGCGTCCGCTTTGCACGTCTTGCAAGGTGATCGGCGACATCGGTGCGGGATGCGCGCCGTCCGCGTCGCGCCACCAGGTGGGATGTGCGATGTCATAAGCGGCGTGCGTATCCAGCGTCACGGTAACGCCCGTCAGCGCATCGTTGTGTTTGGTTACAAAACCCGCCAGCCGTTGCATATCTTGCGCGGCCCCCGCCACCGGCAATGCGGCGCGCGGCTGGTCGATAAAGTCGTTTTGCGGATCGATGATCAAAAGCTGCGTGTTCAAGATGCGTGTCCTTGCTGCAAGTCGAGGCGATGGGCTGGATTCTACGCTGGCGCCTCGGCGGTTTTAACTTGCGATATCGGCGCGTGGCCCATCCAGCGCCAGATGCGCGCGCAGCCGGCTCAGTTCGCGCTGGATGGCCGCCGTCAGACCGGCGCGGGAAATCGCCGCTATCGTCAGACCGCGGTCTTCCATCTGATCACGAACAATATGCAGCACGGTATCGGACGTAAAAAACTTGCCATCAATAAACTCGCCGCGCTCCTGCACCAGTTGGTTAGCCGTGGCATGTAGCAGTGACAGCAGTGTGCGTTCGATCTCGGCATAACAGCCATAGGCGGACACCAGCGTCGCGCCGTCGCCGTAACGCAAACTGACCGATAGCGGCAGCGCGTGCAGACCTGCGGGAAACGCCGGTAATAGCGCATCAAGCGGCAGCCGGAACAGATTGGCCACGGCCTCGTCATTGCGCAGATAACCCGCGATCAGCGCGTGGTTGGATGTTGCGGCGGCCAGCAAGCCGGTCTGCGCTGACGCGATGGTGATGTCGGCGACCAGTTCAATGCCGCTCATTTCGCACACGCTGGGTTCAAACTGCAGGCCAGCTCGGGCACGCGGATTGGCTGCGACCGCAGCGGTACCCGCATCCGGCGCAGTGGAAGGCGGCGGCGTTTTTTTGAAGCGCAGCAGCGCCGCCGCCACTGCGATTTCCAGCGCTAACAGCGCCAGACCCCACAGGGCGCCGTTTAACAGCGTGGTGTGGTCGCCAACGACGCCAAAGACGATCAGGGGCAGGATCAAAAAATAAATCATGGTGGGGCACGCTGGGCAGGATTGGGCTAGCGGATTATGGCGCAGCCTGCGCGCGCCATCCTTGATTAGGCTGCAACTTTTGTGGCCCGGCGCACGCGGCAAGGCCTCGCCCGGACCGCGCATCCGGGACTAACGGTGCGTGTCGCGCCTGGGCCACGCCAGGTTTGTATCGGATTATTTACAGGTGTAAAGAATCTTGTATAGTCACTTGGCATATGCGAAGAAGGCCTCATAAAAACAGCCGTCCCACGATCTTCCGCACATTGATTTTCTTAACATTGCCAATCAGGAATTGATATGACGCTCCGCCAGATTACGCTCGCCCTTACCGCCGTCGCCTCGCTGGGCATGGCTGGTTGTAATTCGATTGCGGGCAGCACCAATATGCTGACCGATGAAAAAATCCGCTCCTCCACCGGTGGCGCACTCGGTTATGCCCCGGCGGATCTGACCATCGTCAGCCGTCGCACCGATGGCACCAATACCTATGTGGCTGTCAAGGCCAAGGACAAGAAAGAATTCAACTGCATTATCAATGGCGGCAACCTGCTGACCATGGGCATGACCAATCCGGCGTCTTGCGCCAAAAAAGGTGAGCCGATCAAGGGCGCGGGCCTGGGCGGTTGATTGCAGCAGCGTTGGCTTGCTGGCGCAAATAAAAAGCGGACCCTGGTGGTCCGCTTTTTAATGTCTGCCTTAATGAAAATCGCGGCTGCGGGTGGAGAGTTCGCCCAGCAATTCGCTACGGTCTTCCAGTCGATGCGCCACCACGTGGCGGACGCCTTCGGCATATTGCACCACGCCGTAGACGGCCAACAGGCGCGCGGTCAACATCACTTTGCGCTGCAGCTCGCCCAGCTTGGGCCAGATGATGACGTTGACGTTGCCGGTCTCGTCTTCCAGCGTTACAAACACCACGCCTTTGGCGGTGCCCGGCCGTTGCCGCACGGTAACAATGCCGACCGGGCGCGCGGGTCGGCCGTTTTCCAGCGCGTTGATGTCCGCCGCCGACATCAGTCGTTCTTTGCGCAAACGGCTGCGTAACAAGGCCAACGGGTGCGCGCGTAAGGACAGTTGCTGGCTTTGATAATCCGCCACCACTTCTTCGCCCAGCGTTGAGGCGGGTAGCTCCGGCGTCTGCTGATCGCCTTCTTGATACCCCAGATCATGCGTGGCATCGAGCCCGCTGACATGCCACCACACCTGGCGCCGCGTACCCGCCAGCGATTCCATCGCGCCGCCTTCAGTCAATGCACGCAACATGCGTTGGTCCAGCCGTACCAGCCGCTGCAAATGCGCCACTGATTCAAAGCCATTGCGCGGCCGGGCGTTCACCAGTTCGATCACCGGTAGCTGGCTAACGCCATCCAGCTGGCGCAATCCCAGCCGCACCGCCGGTTGTTCCGCCGTGCCGTCGCGCGCGATTTCGAGCGTGCTGTCCCAATGGCTGTGTTGCACATCGGCCGGGCGCACTTCGATGCCGTGGCGGCGCGCGTCCTGGATCAGTTGCGAGGCACTGTAAAAGCCCATCGGCAGCGAGTTGAGCATGCCGCACAAAAACGCGGCGGGCTCAAAGCATTTAAGCCAGGCCGACACATACACCAGCGAAGCGAAGCTGGCCGCGTGCGATTCAGGGAAGCCGTATTCCGAAAACCCTTCGATCTGCTTATAGATACGATTGGCAAATTCCTCGGTATAACCGCGCTCCAGCATGCCGTCGAACAGCTTCTGTTTGTATAAAGCCAGCTTGCCCGAGCGCTTCCATGCCGCCATCGCGCGGCGCAGCTCGTCAGCCTCGCCCGGGGAAAAACCGGCGGCGACTTCGGCCAGCTTCATTACCTGTTCCTGGAAAATGGGTATCCCCAAGGTGCGCTCCAGCACCCGATGGACCTCCGGCGTATGCTCTTCGAGCTTTTCTTTTCCCTGCCGCCGCTGCAGATACGGGTGCACCATGCCGCCCTGGATCGGCCCCGGTCGCACGATGGCCACTTCAATCACCAGATCGTAAAAGGTGCGCGGTTTCATGCGCGGCAGCATCGACATCTGCGCGCGCGATTCGATCTGGAACACGCCGATGGTATCGGCCTTGCAGATCATGTCGTACACGCGGCTGTCTTCTTTGGGCAGGCTGGCCAAGGTCCATAATTTGCCGCGCCAGCCATGCACCAGATCAAAGGTGCGGCGAATGGCGGACAACATGCCCAGCGCCAGTACATCCACCTTTAAAAGCTTCATCGCATCCAGATCGTCCTTGTCCCACTGGATGATAGTGCGGTCGACCATGGCGGCGTTTTCGATCGGCACCAGCCGGTTAAGCGGTCCGCGCGAAATCACAAAGCCGCCCACGTGTTGCGATAAATGGCGGGGAAAGCCCAGCAATTGCTCCACCAGCGACAGCAGCAATTTAACGGTGCGGCCGTCAGGGTCGAGGCCTGCTTCGATCAGCCGCAGCGGAAGTTCAGCGCGCTTGTCCCACCACGACAAAGTGCGCGAAAGCCGATCAAGCTGATCTTCCGCCAGGCCCAGCGCGCGGCCGACATCGCGCACCGCCGATTTGGGCCGATAGGTGATGACGGTGGCGGCCAGTGCGGCGCGATCGCGCGTGTATTTTTGATACAGATACTGGATAACGATTTCGCGCCGGTCGTGCTCGAAATCCACGTCGATATCGGGCGGCTCGCCGCGCTCTCGCGAGATAAAGCGCTCAAACAATAATTCGGAGCGCGCCGGGTCCACCGAGGTGATGCCCAAGGCAAAACAGACGGCGGAATTGGCGGCCGAGCCGCGGCCCTGACACAGAATGTTCTGGCTGCGCGCAAACGTGACCACGTCCCATACCGTTAAAAAATACGGCTCGTAGGCCAGATCGATGATCAGTGTCAGTTCGTGCTCAACCTGCTCGCGCACTTTGAGCGGAATACCATCGCGGTAATAGCTTTTAAGGCCACGGTCGACCAGTTCGCGCAGCCATTCGCCGGGCGTTTTGCCATCGGGCACCAGTTCGGCCGGGTATTCATAACGTAGCTTGTCCAGATCCAGATCGCACAGATTGGCCACGCGTACCGTTTCGGCCAGCATTTCGGGCGGATACAGGCTGGCGATGCGCGGACGGCTGCGTAGATGGCGCTCGCCATTGCCATGCAATTCCAGCCCGCATTCGGCCACCGGTTTATTAAGGCGGATGCTGGTCATCACATCTTGTAGTGCGCGGCGCGATCGGGCGTGCATATGCACATCGCCTGCCGCCAATGCCGGTAAACCACTGACTTGCGCCAGCCATTGCAATTGCGCCAACCGTTGCGCGTCGCCGGGGCCGTGCAGCAATTCCACGGCCAGCCAGGCGCGGTCGCCAAACTGGGCGCGCAGCCAGTCGGCATCGTGCAATTCGGGCTGAGTGGGCGGTAGCCAGATGGCCAGCAAATGGCTGGCGAATTCGGCGATATCGTCGCGCGTCAGCCGGTATTCGCCTTTGTCGGCATTGCGCCGGCCGCGGCTGATCAGCTCGCATAAATCGCCATAGGCATTTCGTTCTGGCGCCAGCAGCAATAGTCGAAAGCCATCGACCAAGGCAAATTCGGCCCCGACGATCAGCTTGAAATGCGCGGCTTTAGCGGCGACGTGCGCGCGCACAATCCCCGCCAGCGAGCATTCATCAGTGACGGCCAGCGCGTGATAACCCAGCTCTTGCGCGCGCCGCACCAGTTCTTCGGCATGCGATGCGCCACGCTGAAACGAAAAACTGCTCAGGCAATGCAGCTCGGCATAGTCCGGGGCTTCGGTTTGTAAGGCGGTGGCGTCAATCATGCGAATAATCCGTGCAGCCACCACGCTTGCGTGCTGCGGTCCTGAAACACCCAGTAATGGCGGCCGGATACGCCACGGGCAATGTAATAATCGCGCGCCACGCTTTCGCCATCCCACCAACCGGTTTCGATGCGCTCGGGGCGGCCTTCGCACTGCAAAGCTTCGCCATGCCACAGCTGTTCGTTGCGCCAGGCCAGCGCATGCGGCTGCGGCAATAACCAGCCGGGGCGCGGGCCCTGGGGTCTTGCGGAGGGTGGAGACGGCTTGCTGGCCTCGCCCGGTTCGCAGGCAACCCAGGCACGCTCGGGCCGATGCTCGGGCACGGTGCGCACGCCCTGTACGGCATCGTCACCCAGGCGGGCACGTAAGCGCGCCAGCAATAACTGAAAATTGGCGTCACCCGCTTCGTGGCCAAACAAACCCAGCGGCATGCCGTGCAGCGCATGCAATTGCTCGGCGATCAGCGTAATGCCGGGCGCGGCGGCGGCCAGTTCGTAGCGCTCCACCTTTTCTTGTAAAACCAGCATGAATTCTTTGGCGCGCCGCCCCGGTCGGCCAAAGCGCACCTGCAATTCGGTCGGCGGGATGTCTTCGTGGCGTAAACGGAAGGTGACTTGCTGCACGCCCAGGCCGCGGCCGCTTAAAAACAGTTCCAGCTCGTCGAACAACCATTGCGCCACATGGATAAACACCGGCACGGTTTCAACGGGATAATCCAGATCAATGCTGTGCTCAAAGCGATCGGGCGCGACAAAGCTTTCGCGCGGATCGGCCAGAATGCCCGCCGCCTGGTCCAGCACTTGCGGTAGTTGTGGGCCAAAGCGCTTGGCCAGGCCTTTGCGCGGCAAACCGTACACCTGGCCCAGATTTTTAAGGCCCAGTTGTTCCAGCCCATCCAGCGTGGCGGTAGGCACCGGCAGCACATCCAGCGGCAAGCCCGCCAGCGCAAACGCCAGTTGCGCGATATCGGCCACCGGTTTTTTAAGGCCGCAGGCGGCACGCCAACTGGCGGCCAGTGGCGTGGGCGCGCAGGCAATATGCGCGACGATGCCTTGCGCTACCAAACCATCGGCTACTTTGTGCTGCAGTGTGGTCAGGCCCCCGAAATAGCGCAGGCAACCGCCAATTTCCAGCAACAAACCGTGTTCGCCATCAATGACCACAGTGGGGGTGAATTGCAGCGCCCAGCTGGCCAGCAGCGTCAAGCGTTGCGCTTCGGCTGCGGGTTGACGCGGCTGCACATCCAGTTCGTTGACCAGGGCCAGCGCGGCCGACAGTTTCATGCCGGCTTTCAGCCCGAGCGACGCCGCCAGCTCATCGACCAGCATCGCGCGCTGGCCTTTGCCATGCGATTCGACCACCAGCCGCGGCCGCGCCGGGCCTGCGCCGGGTTCAGCGACGCGGCGCGGACAAACGAGCAGTGGCAGCGTCGGGATGGCGATGGCCAGCCAGAGCATGGTGTACCTCGGCACGGGTTACAAATAATGGCTCGGTGAGCGGCAAGCCGCGCCGTTTGCGCACATGCACGCACCAGCCTTGTTGCGCGGCTTCCACTTCGATGCGCAAGGGCAAAGGCGAGCTGCTTTCGCGCTGCGGCGGTCGCAGTAGAAAGCCCAGCCCCCCGCCCGCCTTGGCCGCCAGTTGCAAACGACGGCAGGAGCGATCATCCAGCACCCCCGCCACCCAGCCCAGCACCGCGCCACAGGCGGGTTCGCGCAAGGCTTGCTCCATGGCCCACAAGGTGTCGCCTGCGCTGGCCGGGCGCACCCATACCAGCCGCGCCAGATCAATGCCGGCCTGTTGCCACGCGGGCGCATACGGCACACAGGGCGGCGCCACCAACACCAGCTCACGCTGGCGGCCGATATCTTGCAAGGCGGGCCACAGCAGGCTGAGTTCGCCACTGGCCGCACCTTTGGCCACCAGGATTTCGGCCATGCTGGCGGGCTGCCAGCCGCCATCGGGCAAGGCGTGGTCCAACGCGGCGTAGCCGGTCTTGATTACTTCAAAGCGATGTTGCATGCGCCCATCGCCGCGCCAGATGGCCGGATGGCGCAATACATCGGCCAGTTCTGGGGCTGCCATAAGATGCCTGCGGGTCGATACGAAACAGACCTCATCATATAGAACGAATGTTCTACATGGCAAAATATCGCGATAAACGTCGCCCTCCAGACTATTCTGAAAAGCCCTGTCCGGCGCGGCCACGCTGGCTTAAGCGTGGTGATGACGTAACAGGTTTGTTAGAATCCGGCAGCTTGATTTTCCCAGTCGTCTACCCCGGAACACATATCATGAGCCTGCGACGCGTCGCCCTCGCACTGATCCCCTATGCTTTTGCCGCCGCCCAGGTGTTTGCCGGCGATGTCGAAGACATCCAGCAATTGCTGAAGGCGAAACAGTACCCCGCCGTCCTCGAACGCTCCGACGCGTATCTGGCCAAAAATCCGAAAGACGCACAGGTGATGTTTACGCGCGCGCTGGCGCTGGTGGAGCTGGGCCGGACTGATGACGCCATCAAGGCGTTCAATGCGCTGTCGACTGAATACCCGCAGTTGCCTGAGCCATACAACAACCTGGCTGTGCTGTATGCGCAGCAAAACCAGCTGGATAAAGCACGTACTGCGCTGATGATGGCGATCCAGACCAATCCGTCGTACGCCATTGCGCACGAAAACCTGGGTGATCTGTATGCGCGCCTGGCGTCGCAGGCCTACGACAAGGCGCTGCAACTGGAAAGCGGCAACCAGGTGGTGCAAACCAAGCTGACGCTGGTGCGCGAACTGTTCAGCAATAATCCGGCGATGTTGCCCGCCAAGGGTGGCAGCAAGGTCGCCAGCGCCAAGGCGCAGCCGATTCCCACCGTTGCGCCCACACCCCGTGTGACGCCAACCACACGTCCGACTGCGGTACCTGCCACGCCCGCCCCGGCCGTGATTGCCGCGGCCAAGCCGAGCCCTACGCCGGTTCCGACCCCCGTGGCCACCCCTGCGCCGACACCCGCTCCGACGCCCGCGCCGGTCAAGCAAGCGCCTTCCAACGATCTGGAACAAGCGGAAGTGGCGAATGCCGTGGATGTCTGGGCGCATGCCTGGGCCGGGCGCGATGTCTCGGGCTATCTGGCCGCCTATTCGCGTAATTTCAAAACACCGAAGGGTGAGAAGTTTGCCGACTGGGCGCGCGAACGGCGCGACCGCATTACCGCGCCCAAATCAATTGACGTAAAAGTCAGTGATCTGAAGATTGATTTCACTGATAGCAGCACGGCTAAGGTAAAATTCCGCCAGAGTTACAAGTCTGACCGGTTGAGCTCGACGACCGGCAAGACTCTGATCCTGGAAAAGGCCGGCAACCGCTGGTTAATCGTCGAAGAGCGGACCTGAGTTTTTACCTGAATGACGCGCACCCTCCACTGGGGGAAACTGGCTGTGAGTCTGCTGGCGTTGCTATTACTGGCACCGTCGGCACAACCACGTATGTCGGTTACTCCGCTGTACCAACAACATCCTCTGCTTGATCCGGTGGGCAAAGCCACGGACGGATCACCCGAGCGCATGATCGTCGCCGCCATTGACGCCATCCGCGCGGGCCGTATGGGTGACGCCCGCGCCACGGTCGATGCGCTGATCGCCAAAGAACCCAACTATCGCCTGGCCTGGCTGCTGTCGGCCGATCTGTACGCCATGCGCAGCATTCCACTCGATAACATCGGTGGCGGTGTGGCGCATGCACCTGCAGACCGGCTGGATGACCTGCGGCGTGAGGCGCTGGCGCGGCTAAAGCGGCAGGACAACCCACCGCCCGCTTCGCAAGTACCCGCTGAAGTGCTGGCATTCTCAAAAAACCAGAAATTTGCGATCGTGGTCGACGCGTCGGCTTCGCGGCTGTTTCTGTTTGAGAACAACAATGGCGTGCCGCGCTATGTGTCGGATAGCTACGTGACGGTGGGCAAGCTGGGCACCGAAAAACTGCGCGAAGGCGATCAACGCACGCCGCTGGGTGTGTACTTTGTCTACAACCACATGACGCGGCCGCAACTGGATAAAACCTTTGGTGCGCAGGCCGATTTGTATGGCGTGGGCGCCTGGCCGATTTCGTATCCCAACGAGATGGACCGGCGTGAAGGCCGCACCGGCCATGGTATCTGGCTGCACGGCAGCCCTTCGGACACCTATGCCCGTCCGCCGCAAGCCTCGAACGGCTGTGTGGTGCTGACCAACCCGGATATGCTGCAACTGGCTGATCATTTGCAGATAGGCGCCACGCCCGTGGTCATCGTGCCGCAAATGCACTGGCTGTCATTACCGCAATGGCAACAACGGCGGGACCAGATGCAAACGCTGGTCGAAAACTGGCGTAATGCGTGGCAAAAGCTGGATACGCAGGCGTACCTCAACCAGTACAGCAAGGATTTCACCAGCGACAGCGGCCAGAATCTGACCCGCTGGGCGCAGCAGAAATCGTCGGTTAACGTCAGCAAGCAGTGGGCCAGAATTGACGTTACCGATATGAGCCTGTTTGTAGGCGGCAAAGACGACACGCTGGTGGCCACGTTTGATCAGGACTATCGCAGCAACAATCTGGAAAACCGCATGCGCAAGCGACTGTACTGGCGTAATGACGGCGGCAATTACAAGATTGTGTGGGAAGGCACGGCCAGCAACGGCTGATCGCCTCACCCGCGCCGGCATGGCGCTTTCGATTCGCATAAAGCAAATGGCCCGCAGACAAACTTTGCGGGCCATTTTTTATTGATTATCTGGATCGAAATGCACGGCGGCGCTTACAGCGTCAAACCCCCGGTGACTTCAATCGCAGCGCCGCTGATATAGCTGGCTTCATCGCTGGCCAGAAATGCATACACATTGGCAATTTCCTCGGGCTGCGCCATGCGCCGCAGCGGCACACGTTCTTCCATACCCTGAATGACCTTGTCCGGCATGTCTTTCAGAATGGGCGTGGCCACAAAGCCCGGGCAGACGGCGTTGGCGCGGATGCCTTTCTTGCCCAGTTCGCGCGCCCAGGTTTTGACCATGCCGATCACGCCAAATTTGGCCGCCGCGTAATTGGTCTGGCCAAAATTGCCATACAAGCCGACCACCGAAGACGCATTCAAAATAACGCCCGATTGCTGCTCGATCATGATGTCGACCACCGCGCGCGTGCAGTTGTAGACGCCTTTCAGATTGATATCGATCACACGGTCAAACTGGTCTTCGGTCATTTTGCTGAGCTGCGCGTCGGCGACGATGCCGGCGTTGTTGACCAGAATATCGATGCGGCCAAACTGTTGCTGCGTGCCCGCCACCATGGCGGCAATCTGCGCCTTGTTGGTAACGTCGACCTCGAAGCCAAGCGCCTGGCCGCCCTGCGCGATCAGCTCGGACACCACGGCATCAACCCCGGCGCGATTGACGTCGCAAACCACCACGCGTGCACCCTCAGTCACAAATTTGCGTGCGGTTGCATGGCCAATGCCACTGGCGGCGCCGGTAATAATGGCGACCTTGTTCTTGAGTTTCATGGGGATATGACTCCTGACGCGGGAAACGCCAGTCACCCAGGTGGCGACTGGCTGCGTGGCTGCGTCAATGCAGCGCAATGCTGGTGTTCAGCATAGCGTGCATTGTGCGTCGCAACAACGCGGCGTCAGGGCTAGACAGGTTAGAGCGGCACGCCTGAATCAGGCGGCGTCGGCACCCGGCTGGTTATACTGTTCGACGAGCGTTCGGCAATCGACCACGCGCAAGTCATTGTCGCGGGCAAATGCCATGATGAATTCGAACACGCGCGGATCGAGCTTTTCGAGCTGCTTGTCCACCGCCACGCAACGCACGTTGTCCAGAAACATGGGGCGGACATACGGTGCATAGGACAGTTTCTGGTCGAAACCGAACGTGGAAAGAATGCCGGACAAACGCTCTGCCCAATCGCTCGGCCGGAACTGGCGGCCGTCGCTGGTGATCCCCTGGATTACGATTTCGTACGGATTACAGATCATGGGAGTCGGGAGCAGTAGTGGTACACGTTTAAAACGCGATTATAGCCGAGCACGTGCTGCAGCGCATGAATTTGTCGTAAAACAAAGTACTGAACGCGCAATTGTGGCATACCCCTGGTCGGCACGGAGCGGCCCTGCCTACGGCCCAAACTTGAACAAAATCAACGTTCGGGCTTGCCAGTTGTCGGCTCGGCAACCAATAATGGTCCCTTTTTCACCTACGTTGCTGCGACTGCCGTAGCAAAGCGTGCCCTATGCGACACTTCCTGCAATTTTCTGACTTTACCCTCGAAGAATACGAGCACCTGTTCAAGCGTGCCGCCATTCTCAAGCAGCGCCATCGCGCGGGTGAACTGTATCAACCGCTGGTTGGCAAAGTGCTGGCCATGATCTTCGAAAAATCGTCCACCCGTACTCGCGTTTCTTTTGAAGCCGGCATGTCGCAACTGGGCGGCCATGCCATGTTCATGCATTCCAAAGATACGCAACTGGGCCGTGGCGAGCCGATCGAAGACGTCGCACAAGTCATCAGCCGCATGACCAATATCGTCATGGTGCGCACTTACGAACAAAGCATCATCGAACGCTTTGCCGAAAACAGCCTGGTGCCCGTCATCAACGGCCTGACCAACGAATACCACCCGTGCCAGATCATGGCCGACATCTTTACCTGGGTGGAACGCAACGGCCCCATCCAGGGCAAGACCGTGGCCTGGATTGGTGACTCCAACAATGTCTCGCGCACCTGGCTGCAAGCGGCCAAAGTGTTTGATTTCAAGCTGAACCTGGCTTGTCCGCGTGGTTATGAAATGACTGTGCTGGATGGCCAGACCTATGGTTCGCGCTATTTTGAACAGTTCTACGATCCGTTCCAAGCCGCGCGCGACGCCGATATCGTCACCACTGACGTGAGCGTGTCAATGGGTTACGAGCGCGAAACGCTGCAACGCAAACGCGACTTCCTTAACTATCGGGTATCTGAAAAAACCATGCTGCAAGCCAAGGCCAATGCGCTGTTCATGCATTGCCTGCCCGCGCATCGTGGCGAAGAAGTCGACCCCGAAGTCATCGATGGCCCGCAATCGGTAGTGTGGGAAGAAGCGGAAAACCGCATGCACACGCAAAAAGCGGTGCTCGAATATCTGCTGCTGGGCAAGGTGGACAACTAAGGTGTTAGGCATTACCGACCCACTGACCTACGTTGCCGGCGCCGTGGCGATCATTTTGTTGCCCGGCCCCAACTCGCTGTTTGCCTTGTCAGTGGCGGCGCGGCGCGGCGTTAAAGCCGGATTTGCCGCTGCGGCCGGGATTTTCACCGGTGATCTGATCCTGATGCTCGCTGCCTCTTTGGGCGTGGCATCATTAATGCGTGCTTACCCCGTGGCGTTTGATGTTGTGCGCTACGCGGGTGCTGCATATCTGGCCTGGCTGGGCGTCAAGCTCTTGCTGGCCAGAGGCAACAAGCCTGCTGAAACGTCGTCTCAACCCGACGTGCCGGCAGGTCATATTTATCGCCAGGCGGTGTCGATATCTGTGGTGAATGTAAAGGCCATCCTGTTTTTTATGGCGTTCTTCCCGCAGTTTGTCGATCCATCGTATTCGCACATCTGGCTGACCTTCGGTGCCCTTGGCATCACTGTGCAAATCCTGAGTATGTCGTACCTCAGTTTTCTGATTCTGGCCGGCGCCAACATCGCCCGAAAATTATCGGGCCGCGCGTGGATCGCTACGCTGTTGCGCAAGCTGACCGGTGTGTTGTTCATCAGTTTTGGTGCGCGTTTAGCCCTTAGCCGATGATGTTGTCTGCCGTTCAGTCGCGTTAAAATGCCCGGTCGTGATCCGGTTTATCAAATCGACACAACCTTGCCTCATCGGGGATACCCATGTCTGACGTAAAGAAAGTGGTGCTGGCTTATTCCGGCGGTCTTGATACCTCGGTCATTCTTAAATGGCTGCAAGACACCTACCAATGTGAAGTGGTGACCTTTACCGCCGACCTCGGTCAGGGCGAAGAGCTGGAGCCCGCACGACAAAAAGCCATTCAATTTGGCATCAAACCCGAACACATCTTTATCGACGACCTGCGTGAAGAATTCACGCGCGATTTCGTCTTCCCGATGTTCCGCGCCAACGCGCTGTACGAAGGCGAATATCTGCTGGGCACGTCGATTGCCCGCCCGCTGATTGCCAAGCGTCAGATCGAAATCGCCAACGCCACAAACGCCGATGCCGTCAGCCATGGCGCCACCGGCAAGGGCAATGATCAGGTGCGTTTTGAGATGGGCTATTACGCGCTCAAGCCGGGCGTTAAAGTCATTGCCCCATGGCGCGAATGGGATCTGCTCAGCCGTGAAAAACTGCTGGCTTATGCCGAAGCCAACAAGATTCCCGTGGATATGAAGCACAAGAACGGTGGCGCACCTTATTCCATGGACGCCAACCTGCTGCATATCTCGTTTGAAGGTCGCCATCTGGAAGACCCGAAAGCCGAAGCCGAAGAAAGCATGTGGCGCTGGACCGTCAGCCCCGAAGCGGCGCCGGACGCGCCTGAATATGTCGATCTCGAATTCGACAAAGGCGATGTCGTGGCCATCAATGGCGTGGCGCTCAGCCCGGCGCAAGTGCTGACCAAGCTCAACGAGCTCGGCGGCAAGCACGGCATCGGGCGTCTCGATCTGGTGGAAAACCGCTACGTGGGCATGAAAAGCCGCGGCTGCTACGAAACCCCGGGCGGCACCATTCTGCTGAAGGCACACCGTGGCATCGAATCGATTACGCTCGACCGCGAAGTGGCGCATCTGAAAGACGACCTGATGCCGCGTTACGCCAGCCTGGTCTACAACGGCTACTGGTGGAGCCCGGAGCGCAAGGCGCTGCAAGTGCTGATTGATCACACGCAAGAGCGCGTTAACGGCTGGGTGCGCGTCAAGTTGTACAAGGGCTCGGTGTCGGTGGTGTCGCGTGATTCGAAAGACACGCTGTTCGACCAGACCATCGCCACCTTTGATGATGACGGCGGCGCCTACAATCAGGCGGACGCAGGCGGCTTTATCAAGCTGAATGCGCTGCGCATGCGTATTGCAGGCCGTAAGGGCCGCTAAGCGGCGCGCCCGACGCGATATTGATATTCCAGTAACCCGCGCAAGCGGGCTCGCCGGGACAAGGCCATCGCGCCCTGCCCCGGCGAGCGCTTAGATGGTCGTGCCATGAATATTGTTGATTCGTTTTTGAACATGCCCGAAGACACTTTCGATTCGTTGTCGGTTTCGATTCTGGTGACCGGGCTGATTATTTATATGGGCTTTATTATTTACCGCATGGCCAAGGATTCGAAGGCCGGTAAATTTGGCACGATCATTCTGTTTTTCGTACTGGGCTTTGGCATGCTGGGCTTCATTATCAAGACCATCCTGACCGAAGTACTCAAATAACAAATAACCTGTCGAGAATTTTATGAGCCAGCAATTTGAAAATGTTTCGGTTCTGAAGCAAGCCAACGTTTACTTCGATGGCAAATGCGTTTCGCACACCGTTATTTTGCAAGATGGCACGCGCAAAAGCGTGGGCGTGATTCTGCCGTCCGCCCTGGTGTTTAACACCGGCGCACCCGAAATCATGGAAATCATCGCGGGCAAATGTTCGGTCAAGCTCAAGGGCGAAACCGAAGCGCGCGTATATGGCGCGGGTGAGTCGTTTAATGTGCCCGGCGATTCCAGCTTTGATATCGAAGCGCTGGAAACGCTGCACTACGTGTGCCATTTCGGCTAACACGCCGCGCAGTCAGCCCGACCGATCACAACCGCTGGTTCGCCCAGCGGTTGTTTGCTTTAATGCATCGATCCAGTTTGATGTTTTTTTAATTTTCCAGGAGCCCGTTATGCCTTCGTTTGACATCGTGTCGGAAGTCAATGACGTCGAAGTGCGCAATGCGCTAGAACAAACCAATAAAGAAGTCGGCAATCGCTTTGACTTTAAAGGCTCGGACGCGCGCGTTGAGCATGCCGAGAAAGTACTGACGCTGTTTGCCGATAATGATTTTCAGCTGGAACAAGTCAAAGAAGTATTGACCGGCAAATTATCCAAACGCGGCGTGGATATCCGCTGCCTGGATGAAGGCAATATCGAAAAAGTGAGCGGCAACAAGGTCAAGCAGGCGATTACCGTGCGCACCGGCATCAATGGTGACGAGGCCAAAAAGATTGTGCGCCTGATCAAGGATTCCAAAATGAAGGTGCAGGCGGCCATTCAGGGTGATGAAGTGCGCGTAACCGGCGCCAAGCGCGATACGTTGCAGGAAGCCATTGCACTGATCCGTAAATCGGTTACCGATTACCCGGTACAGTTCCAGAATTTCCGCGATTAAGGCGGGCCTGTGTAAGGGGTGTAGCGCAATTCTGAGTTAACGCGACGTTTTCCAGACCGATTGATGCAGATCAATATTGGCCCGAACCATAGGGCCGAATATGACGCCAGTTGATCAAGATCACTGGAGATGCATCATGGAAAACACCCCTTGGGAAACCCTGTTTACCTCGGATATCGGCCTGCTTAGCCTGTTCACCATCGGCTTTATCTGTGTGATGGCCGTGTATATTTTTATGTTCGTGCGCAAAAACGTACTGAACGCAGAAGCGGAACAAGCGCATCCGGTGGCGAAAGAAGCAGCCCATCATTAAGCAGCCGCTGCCTTCGCCCGAAAAAAAGACCGCAATCATGCGGTCTTTTTTTTATTGCTCAAGGCTCAACCGGCGCGCTAGCGCTTGATCAAGTAGAAATGCTCGTGACGCTCGCCCGGCCGTGCGCCTTCCCACAACACCATCGTGCCAGGCTGTGCATCGCCCTGCAGCAATTGCAGGTGGCAGCCGTCTACGTCACGTCGGCGCAACGCCATGGTCGAGAAATAATCAACTGAGGCCGCCATCGAGTCGGACACCAGCGAGCCATCCACGCAGCCTGCGGGCTGGCGTGCCACTTCCGCCGCCAGGCTATGCACCACCGGCCGATAGCTTTTGGAGGCATCCAGCCACGGCTGCCACAGCCCCATCAGCGCGCCCCATAGCAAGGTGACGCCCACAGCCCAGTTAGTGACCGCCAAGCGTCCTAGCGGGCGTTTGCGGAGCAAGATCAGGCACCACGCAATCGAGATCAACAGCGTAAACACCGTGCCCAGGCCACCGATATGCGGATGCCAGGCCGGGCTGGCTTGTGCCAGAGATTTAGCCCAACTGGTGGGTGCGCCGGTCTGCACCACCAGCCAGGCGGCCCAGAGCAACAAGGTACCCAAGCCAAACGTCATAATGCCAAACCAGTTGAGCGCGGCCGCTGCACCACGTTGCAGCCGATCAATGCCGCCAATCGACAGCACCGATAGCACCGGCAGGATGATCAGCAGCGCGGATTCATTAATGGTATCGCCCGCGCCAGACAGCCAGACCGCGTTGAATACGATAATGGTTAGCGGCAACACCACCTTGGGCGATTGCCATTGCGCGCGGTTGGACCATGCGCCCCATGCCGCCAGCGGCAGAACCGGCCAGGCAAACCACAGCACAATCGAAAAGAAGTAACCGAAGCTATGGAAGATCTGCCACCCCGCCATGCCGCCTAAAGGGCCCAACGCGTAATAGTTGTACCAGGTCTGGAAGGCAGGTGGGCTGAAGTGGTACAGATCCACCGGCCAGATCATGCCCAACGGCACCGCCACCACCAGCGCGGTGATCAGCGTAGCGGCGTACCAGCCCTTGCGCCACGGCGCAAACAGCAGCAAGGCCAGGGCCGTCAGCACACTCAGGATAAACTCGCCCCAGGACGCGCCCAGCAGCAGCACCAACCACGACAGACCCAACAACAGGCCGCCCTGCACCGGCTGGCGCAACGCCCACGCCAATGCGTACAGCTGCCAGGCAAAGCTGACCAGCAACAACAAATCGGGCGCCAGATGGTGACCCCAGATAATCAGCCCAATCGATCCAATCAACGCCATCACGCCGACACGACCCTGGCGCCGGCCATAGAGCTCGCGCCCGGCCAGGCCTACGCCCCACATGGCCAGCGCCATCCACAAACCGGTGACCACGCGCGCGGCATCATGAATTTCCATGCCCAGCTTGTGCAACGGCCACGCCACCAGCGCCGCCGACCAGTAATACAGCGGGCCGTGGATCAGATAGGCGCTATCGCCGTACCACGGCAGCGTCCAGTGTTGGCCCTGCATAAAGTGCTTGATGACCGCGGCGGTTTCCAGCTCGGCCGGCTTCCACGGATCGTGCCCGATCAGGCCGGGAATCAGCCATACCAGGCAAAGCAGCAGCAATAGCCAGGGTTGTTGGTTTGGGGGAAGCGGCGCTTCACGATCAGCATCGGGAACATAAGTGAGCATGGCAGCGATTTTATCTTTTTGAGACGGCGATGCACGGATCGCGCAAAGACAAAAAAGGCAGCCTCATTGAGCTGCCTTTTTGCGGTACAGAACAACGGAGAGCAATTAGCCCTTGTTGCTGCTGTACATGGAGTATTTCTGACGGAATTTTTCCACGCGACCCGCGGTATCCAGCACTTTTTGCTTGCCGGTGTAGAACGGGTGGGATTCGGAAGACACGTCCAGACGTACGACCGGATATTCTTTGCCATCGGTCCACTTCATGGTTTCGCCGCCGCGGGCTTTCATGGTGGATTTGGTCAGAAATTTGAAGTCAACGCTGGCATCAAAAAAGATGATGTCGTTGTATTCGGGGTGGATACCTTCACGCATGTTACTTTCCTTTTTACTATGAGCGCGCCGGGGTTGTGCCGACGCAAAACGCGCATTATTTCAGAAGCGGCGGCATCCCGCAAGGATAACCGCCGTCAAACCAGCCGCTGTGGCTGGTTAGCGACGCATCGAATCAAAGAAATCCGCGTTGTTTTTCGTCGCCTTGATCTTGTCTTGCAGGAATTCCATCGCTTCCAGATCATCCATCGGATACAGCAACTTGCGCAGCACCCAGATTTTCTGCAACTGGTCTTGCGGGATCAACAGCTCTTCACGGCGCGTGCCGGAGCGGTTGATGTTGATGGCCGGGAAAGTCCGCTTTTCCGCCATGCGACGGTCAAGGTGGATTTCCATGTTGCCGGTACCCTTGAATTCTTCGTAGATCACATCGTCCATGCGCGAACCGGTGTCGATCAGCGCGGTGGCGATGATGGTCAGGCTGCCACCTTCTTCGATGTTACGGGCAGCACCGAAGAAACGCTTGGGGCGTTGCAACGCGTTGGCGTCCACACCGCCGGTCAGCACCTTGCCGGACGCCGGCACCACGGTGTTGTAGGCGCGTGCCAGACGGGTAATCGAATCCAGCAGGATAACCACGTCTTTCTTGTGCTCGACCAGCCGTTTGGCCTTTTCGATGACCATTTCGGCCACTTGCACGTGACGGGTTGCGGGTTCGTCAAACGTTGACGACACCACTTCGCCCTTCACCGAGCGTTGCATTTCGGTCACTTCTTCAGGGCGCTCGTCAATCAGCAGCACAATCAGGGTGACGTCGGGATGGTTGTTGGTGATGGCGTGCGCAATATTCTGCAGCATCACGGTCTTGCCGGATTTGGGCGGCGCCACCAGCAAACCACGTTGGCCGCGGCCAATCGGCGCGATCATGTCAACGATACGGCCGGTGCGGTTTTCTTCGCCGCGGATATCGCGTTCGAGTTGCAAGCGGCGCGTGGGAAACAGCGGCGTCAGGTTTTCGAACAGGATCTTGTGTTTGGAATTCTCGGGCGGCTCGTCATTAACCTTGTCGACTTTCACCAGCGCAAAATAACGTTCGCCGTCTTTAGGCGTACGGATTTCGCCATCAATGGTGTCGCCGGTATGCAGGTTGAAGCGGCGGATTTGCGAGGGGCTGACGTAGATATCGTCAGGGCCGGCCAGATACGAGGTATCCGGGCTGCGCAGAAAGCCAAAGCCATCGGGCAGGACTTCCAGCGTACCGTCGCCGAAAATGCTCTCCCCTTTCTTGGCCTGGTTTTTAAGCATCGCAAAAATCAGATCTTGCTTGCGAAGACGACTGGCACCGTCGATTTCATTGGCGATGGCCATCTCGACAAGTTCTGAGATAGGTAGATGTTTCAGGTCAGACAGATGCATACGATTGGGCCGTGGCTGCTCTTGGAATTGAGAGATATATCTGGGAAAAGGGAGAGGAATGCTTTTGATATCAGCTGCTGCGGAAGGACTCCGGAGCAAGCAGGAATGGCGTCAGATTATAGGGAGGCAAAACAGACTGTCAAGCCACCCGCAGCTGTCGTCAGCCGCGGGTGTTGTATTCTTGCCGTGGCAGTAGCAGAAAGCACCGCCAGACCGGCTCTGACACATTGATTACAGGTTGCTATCCAGGAATGCAGTCAGTTGCGACTTGGACAATGCGCCCACTTTGGTCGCCTTGACTTCACCGCCCTGGAACAACATCAGGGTGGGGATGCCACGGATGCCATACTTCGGCGGCGTGCCCTGGTTGTCATCAATGTTGAGCTTGGCCACTTTGAGTTTGCCGGTGTATTCGCCAGCTACTTCGTCAAGGATCGGAGCGATCATCTTGCACGGGCCACACCACTCAGCCCAATAATCCACCAGTACGGGGGTTTGGGATTGCAGCACTTCGGTGTCGAAGGTGGCGTCGGTAACGTAAGTGATATGTTCGCTCATCAGAGTCTCCAGATTTCAGTAACGGTGGTGCGTTAATCGCATAAAAGCGTAGCGGTGATTATGCTAACGGATAGGAATAAGTAATCCCAATCAAATTTAGCCGTGGCCGCCATACAAAAAGACTATGAGGGCCAATCCGGCTATTTCAAGCTTCAATCAGTTGGCATTATAGGGCGGCAGCCACTGCGTCGGCCAGTCGCTCTACAGCGGTGACCTGCATGCCCTCGATGGGCTGCCGCGGGCGATTGGCGTGCGGCACGATGGCGTGGGTAAAGCCCAGCTTGGCCGCTTCGCGCAGGCGTTCCTGGCCACGTTGCACCGGGCGCACCTCCCCGGCCAGCCCCACTTCGCCAAACACCACCAGCTTGTCCGGCAACGGTCTGTTTTTAAGCGACGATACAATCGCGATCAGCACCGCCAGATCGGCCGCCGGTTCGCTGATGCGCACGCCGCCCACCGCGTTGATAAATACATCCTGATCAAACACAGCCACGCCCGCATGGCGATGCAGCACGGCCAGCAACAGCGCCAGCCGGTTTTGTTCAACGCCGACGGCCAGCCGCCGCGGTTGCGGTGTATGCGCGTCGTCCACCAGCGCTTGCACTTCTACCAGCATCGGCCGCGAGCCTTCTTGCGTCACCAGTACGCACGAGCCCGGCACCGGTTCGCGGTGTTGCGACAAGAACAACGCCGACGGGTTGGCCACTTCCTTCAGGCCACGATCGGTCATGGCAAACACGCCCAGCTCATTCACCGCGCCAAAACGATTCTTGATGGCACGGATCAGCCGGAAACTGGAGTGCGTATCGCCCTCAAAATACAGCACCGCATCGACGATATGTTCCAGCACGCGCGGCCCGGCCAATGCGCCCTCTTTGGTCACGTGCCCCACCAGCAAAATGGTGGTGCCATTGCGCTTGGCAAAGCGGGTCAGTTGCGCGGCGCATTCGCGCACTTGCGCCACACTGCCCGGCGCGGACGTCAGCGCTTCGGAATACAAGGTCTGGATCGAATCGATCACCGCCACTTGCGGCTGTTCTTTCGACAGCGTGCCGAGGATTTTTTCGAGATTGATTTCCGGCAGCAAGCCGATGGCGGCATCGCCCAGTTGCAGGCGTTTGGCGCGCAGCGCAATTTGCTGCGCCGACTCTTCGCCACTGACGTACAACACGCGTGAGCGCGCCGCCATTGCGGTCAGCGCCTGCAACAACAGCGTGGATTTACCGATGCCCGGGTCGCCGCCAATCAGCACCACGCCGCCGGGCACCAGACCGCCGCCCAACACGCGGTCGAGTTCGTCCATGCCGGTGGGTGTGCGCGGGATTTCTTCGGTTTCGACATCGGACAACTGCCGCACCGCGCCATCGGCGGCCAGCGACTGAAAGCGCGCGGGGGCCTTGGGTTCGGCCACGGCTTCAACGAGGGTATTCCAGTCCGCGCAATGCGGGCACTGGCCCTGCCACTTGGGCGAGGTGCCGCCGCAAGAGGTGCAGGTGTACATGATCTTGGCTTTGCTCATAGGCCGTATTAGACCACAAGCGTGCGGGTTATCTGTGCACCGCGCTCTGGAATCTCGACGCCATGCTGGATGCGCTTATGCCGGGATATGCGATGGCCCCACGGGGCCGAGACTAGCGCCTCGATTGTGCGTTGCCCCTGCAGGGTAACGCACCCTACGCTCGACCGATCCGGCAGGTATAGGGTGGGTCTGGACCCACCACTCAAAGCCGCAGGCCCAACGCGCAGCACCTGGTTACGGCTTCGGCAGATGGTTCCAGACGGAGCGTCTCAGTCCCACCCTATGTAAAGTACCGGGCTTAAGAGATGTACTGGAACAGGCTATTGCCCTGAATCTTGGAATAAGTCTGGCGTGCCGCTTCCAGCAGCGTCTGGTTTTGCGAAAAGCCGCTGATGGCAGACGCATAATCCAGATCCTGCAGCCCCGACAAAGTCTGGCTGTAATTCAGGCTGACGCTCGAATTGATGGTTTGCACGGCGGTGATTTCGTTCTGCCATGCGCCGGTGCTGGCGTTAGCGCTCAGCACATTCTGCAGCGCGTTGTTCAGGTTTGACATCACGCCATTGAGCGCATTCTGGAACTTGGTCTGGTCCGCGCCCGAAGTGCTGGTGGTGTACGAATTCAGCGCCGAAGAAAACTGGGCGATGGTGCTGAAAATATCCTGATTCTGGCTGGCATCCACATTAAAGGTGTCTCCATCCGCAGGTGTGCCGGTAATGCTCATCTTCACGCCAAAATCCCAACCCGGCACGGGCAGGGTTGCGCCTGCCGCCGGCGCCGGATCGGTGCTTTGAGCGGAGAACACAATATCGCCGCCATCGGTATAGCTACGCGGATACGGGTTTACGCCCGCGGCCGCAGTGCGATCACCGGCGGTGTAATCGTAACCATCGATCATCGAATGGTTGTAATTGGGGTTGGTGGTGCCATCGGTCAGCGTCTGGCGATTATCCACAATGTCGTAATTAACGATGGGCTTGCCGCTCGGATCAGCCGTGTTGGTAATCGAATTGAACTTGACCGAAAAGTTTTTGACGTTGGCGGCCGTATTCCACTTGGCCTTGTCCAGCACTTCACCCGCGCTGACCAGGCCGGTGCCGCTATTGGTGGCGGCGGCCGCGGTCGAAAACGTGCCGTTGCCGTCCTTGATGTTCTGGAATACCGACGAGCCATCGCTCGACACCGGCAGATTACGCGACGCCGAAATCTGGATCTGGCGTTGCCCCTGGTCACCGTTGTAGGTGACGTTACCAAAGCCGGTTTCAGTAAACGGCTTGGTGCCGCCCGCAAAGCCGGAGAACAGATACAGCCCGCTGCCATCGGTGGTATTGGCCAGCCCCATCAGCTGCTGGTACGAGCTGTTGAGCGACGTATTAATGATCTGTTTTTCAGCCGAAGTCAGCGTCGGGTTGCCCGCCTGCACCGCCAGCGACTGGATATCCTGAATCGTGCTCGCCACCGAGGCCAAGGCCGAGGTCTGGTTCTGCAACGACGTATTGGCGCTGTTGCTGTTGGTGGTGAACTGCGTGACGATACTGGCCGACTGCGTGATATACAGCGCGCGCGATGCCGCAATCGGGTCATCCGACGGGCTCAGCATTTTGCGACCGGTGGACAGCTGTTGCTGCAACTGGGTCTGCTGGTAGTACAAGTCGTTCAGGCTGCTGGTGCCCAGGTTGTATAGCGTACTGCTGGCGACGCGCATGATCTGCTCCGGTTACTTCTTGACCGATACATCGGCGGCTGCGGCAAAAACTTGAATGCCGCCAGACGCTTGCATCGGTCTTAACTGATGATGTTCTCGATGGCCTGAAACGTTTGCTGGGCGATCTGGATGACTTTACTGGCCGCCGTATACGCTTGCTGATAGCGCAGCAGATTGGCCGCTTCCTCATCCAGGTTAACGCCCGCCAGCGAATCACGCGCGGTGGTGGCCTGGGTCAGCACCGTGTCTTGCGCCGTGGCCATGATCTTGGCTTGCGCCGTCTGGGTACCGATCTTCGACACCATCTGGCCATACACATCAGCGTAGGTCGACTTGCCGTTATCCAGCAACTTGGTGGTCTGCAACGATTCCAGCGCCAGCGCATTGCGGCCGTCGGCATTGCCCGACGTATTGGGCGCCACGCCAATCGAATCACCTGCCGCGGGCGTGCCATCCAGTTTCATCGACCAGCCATTAAAGCTGACCGTCATGCCCTTGGTATAGTTCTGCGCCGCCGTGGTCACGCCGGTGACGGCATCGGTAATGGTAAAGCTGTTGGCCGTATTGAAATTGATGGTGACCGGGTTCTTGAGCGCCGTGCTCACCGCGCCTTGCGTGGTGCTGGTGGGCGGTGCGTCGACGGTGGGTTGGGTAATGGTCAGCGTGCCGCTGTTATTGCCCGGTGGCACCACGGTAAAGCTGTCGCCGGTGGCAAACGAGCCGCTGTTCAGGTTGACGGTAAAACCGTCCATGGCCAGCGGAAAGCCCGCCGCCGTGGTCGATACGCCATCCGAAATCCGCGTCAGCGAATAGTTGGTGCCGTCATACGACACCTTGTAATCGCTGCCGGTCAGTTTGGTTTTGTCGCTCACGGTGCCCGACAACAAGGCCGTGCCGGTATTGCTGGGCGCGCCATAAAACGTCACCGTATTGGCCGCGCCCTTGCCCACCGCCGCGGTAATCGGCGACGACGCCGCCACTTCGGTCGGATCGGAAATCGCCACCGACATGCCCTGAATCACGCTGCTTACCGGCTGGATTTCAAAGCTGTCGCCCGCGTTCATCGTGCCCGATTTGATCTTGAGGGCGATGCCATCCGCGCCCACCGCACCGGCCGCCACTTGCGCCGGGGTAAATACGGTTTGCGTGTTGTCGCTCAGGCGCGTCATCACATATTGCGTACCGTCATAAGAAAACTTGTAGTTGCTGGAGGTCAGCTTGGTGGTATCGCTGATATAGCCGGTTAACGCCGCATTGCCTGTATTGCCGGTATTGCTGAATACGTTGCCCAACGCGGGCGGAAAAGACGCCGTGGCGCTGGTACCGGTGGCGGTGGCATCGGCGCCGGTCATGGTGGCGGTCACGCCCAGCGCGGTAAAGCCGGACGCCAGTTGCGCGGCGGTAATCGAGGCGGTCTGGCCATCGGTGGAGCGTGTCAGCGTGTAATTGCCGCTGGTGACGTTATAACTGAGCGCGTAATCAGATTGCGGAATCGCATTGTCCGGCGCAGTCAGCGTCACTTTCTGGCCATTCAACGACATATCGACGTTATCGGCGCGCGGATAATCAAACAGGTTCTGCCCCTGATCGCCATTCAGATCAATCCCGGCGCGATGTTGCGCGTTAAAGGTCTGCGCCAGGCCCAATGCGGTCAGGTTCAGCGTGTTTTGCGCCAGCGATAGCGAGTCATTGCGATACGTCAGCAGCCCCTGCAGCGAGCCGCCGGTAATTTGCGAATCAGGCAAATACACCGTCACATTGTTTTGCTGATAGGCAATCTGCGTTTTGGTCGGATCATCGCGCGACGCCACAGCGGCCAGGTTAAACGAATTGCCGCCCACCACCACGTTCTGGCCGCTGCCGATAAACACGTTCATGCTGCCGTCGCTTTGCGTCAGCGTGGTGGCTTTCACATATTTGTTCAGGTCCAGCACCAGTTGATCGCGTTGGTCCAGCAAATCGTTGGGCGGCTGGCCCGAGGCCGATTGCGTGGCGATCTGGCCATTCAGCGTGGCAATCTGTTTTGTAATCGAATTGATGCTGTCGACGGTGGTGCTGATTTCGCCATTCAACGTTTGCGCATTTTCGTTCAGTTGGTCGTTAAACGACTGAAACCGCGACACCAGCGTACCGGCGCTGGTCAGCATGGCGGTGCGCGACGGCGTATCGGCTGGCGACGTGGCCACGTTTTGCACCGACGAGAAAAAATCCTGCATCGCGGGCGACACGCCTGCGGTGGGGTCGGCCACGATATTGTCGATATCGTTCAGATGGGTCAGATAGGTATTCAGATAGCTGTCTTGCGTTTGCGCGCCCTGCTGCTGCTTGGTCAGAAACTGGTCATAAGCGCGCTGGATGGTATCCACGCGCACGCCCATGCCCACAAAACCGCTGCCGGTTAATTGCGGGTACGGCGCGCTTTGCTTGATCGACTGGCGCGAATAACCCGGCGTCGCTTCGTTGGCGATGTTGTGGCCTGTGGTGGTCAAACCCAGGTTGGCGGCGTTAAGCGCCGAGACACCAATGCTGAATACACTCATTCTATTGCTCCGTTACGGCCAGCCCGGTCACTTGAGCTTGCGCGGTCATTCCTTTGTATCGGCGTAAAGCGCCCGGACTTGAAGCCGGACGTCGCCGCTCATCTCTTGGGGCGCGTTACGCAGCGGCGCCTTCGGACTCGGCCTGTAGATGCTTTTGCACCCGCGCGGCCACCAGCGCCAGCTTGCTGGCATAGGTCGGATCAGTGGCGTAACCGCCGGCTTGCAACGCCTGGCCATAGCTACGCGCGTTATCGCCAGCACCTACCGCATCGCCAAACCGCTTTTTGATCAACGTGGCGTAGTCGGCAAAGGCATCGGTATAAGAATCATAGGCACGGAAGGTATCGACCTTCTTTTGCGCCACGCCGTTCACATATTCGGTGGTGGTGACGGTGGCGGTTTTGCCCTGCCAGTCCCGCCCGGCCTTGATGCCGAACAGGTTGTGCGTGTCGTTGCCGGACGCGTCGGTGAGCGGCTTGCGGCCCCACCCGGTTTCCAGCGCCGCCTGCGCCATTAATACATGCGGCGACACGCCCAGGGTTTCGCTGGCCCTCTTGGCGGCACCGGCAATACGCAATACGAAAGATCCGCTTTTGCCGCCCCCAGCGGCATCTTTTGCCGCCTTGCCCGAGGTACTTGCCGCATCGGGGTTGGTGCTCTGATTGGCCGGCGTCAGTGGATTGGGCGGCGTATGCCAGGCATGCTGCAGCAGCGACGGGTCTTGCTGAATCTGGATTTGCCGCACGATGGCGTCGGCCAGGCCCAGCCCCCCATGCTTGCTCAGCGAGCTGCTCATCTGCTGGTCAAACATGCTCTGAAACATCTTCACATTCGAGGTATTGAGCGTGTCGTACTGCGGGGTAGCGTCGCGCATGGACTTGAGCATCTGTTGCATCAACAGCGCCTCAAACTGCTGTGCCACCGCCTTCACGCCCTGCTGCGGCGACTTGGCCGCCAGCGTGCGCAACTGCCCCACGTTGTTGGGGTCAATCACGAAATCCTGACCGGTACTGCGGGCTGCGGAAGGGCTGAGCATGATGGGCATCGAACACGGTAGATACCCATACTGAGCAAACACCGTGCCAGCCAGACAGCCCCATGGGCATAGGGTGGGTCGAGACCCACCTTTCAAAGCCGTTTGCCACACGGGGTGAGCTCGGCATGCCACTTTGGCTGGTGGGTCCAGACCCACCCTATGCAGCGGCAACCAGCCCGATCGATTCGTCCCAGATCACAAACCCGTTCTTACCGCGATGTTTGGCTTCGTACATCGCGGCATCGGCGCGGCGGGTGGCCAGGTCGATGCTGATGTGGGCGTCAAAGATGGCGATGCCCAGGCTGCCGCTGATGCCGTAGCCGATTTCGCCCACGCGTTGCACGATGCGGCGCGCGATGGCGTCCACCTGTGCGCGCGCGGTATGCGGGCTGACGCTGACCGCCACCACAAACTCATCGCCGCCCCAGCGCCCGGCCAGATCGTCGGGCCGCAGGCAGGCACGCAAGGCGGCGGCGGTGGCAATCAATACCTGGTCGCCCGTGTCATGACCGTACTGATCATTCACCGCCTTGAAACCATCCAGATCGAGCAGCATAAACACCAGGCAATCGTTGCGCTCGGCCGCTTGCTGCCGTTTGCGCTCGGCCTGCTCCATCATCAATTTGCGGCCATACAAACCGGTTAACGCATCCTGTTGCGCGGTTTCCAGCTCATCGATAATGCGCACCTGATTCAATGCGGCCTCGCGCAGCAAGCGCTGCGCCTGGCTCTCGCGCACGGTGGCCCGAAAGCCCCACAGCACCGCCGCCACCAGCACCGCCAGCGTAATGGCGGCTTCCAGCGCCGTGGTCAGCGTGCGCACGCGCCACGGCCGCAGCGCCAGATCGTGCGATAAAGCGGCATAGCCGATCACGCCAAACTCCGGCACGCGTTGCCAGCCGGTAATGCGCTGCACATGGTCCAGCGGCGACGGCAGATCGTACATGCCACTCTGGCCGTCGCGATCCTGATACAGCGCTTCGTCTTTCACCGAGCGGCCCAGCACCGCGTCCATATCGGGCGTGCGCGCCACGATGCGGCCGTCGTTGCTGTAAATGCCAAAGATAAAGCGCGAATCAAACGACATCAGCGCATAAAAATCGTTGAGATTGTCGATGCGCAACGCCACCAGCGCCACGCCTTCAATATGACCGTCCCGCGCGTGGATGGGCCGCGACACGCCATAAACCAGCTTGCCCGATACGCGCGATTTGAACGCCGTGGACACATAAAAGCGCTGCCCGGCCAACGCCGCTTTAAAGAAATCGCGATCAGACGAATTGACGTTGGCGGGCGCTGGAAACGTCGACGATTCCAAAACCGGTTTGCCCGAGCGATCAAAAATCCACACGCCCTGGCAATCGCCAACATTAAAGGCGTAGCTTTTGATGCGCCACCAATAATCCAGCGAATTGATCTGATCAATGCCTCCCGCCGCCGACACCAGCCCCAGCGTTTGCTGCAAGGCGTTGTCGGCCTCTTGCAGCGTATTGCGCGCATGCGCGGCGGCCACGCGCGACAGATCGCGCACAATGGCGCGCTGCTGGCGCACGGTTTCCTGGTAGTCGCGGTACACCGAATGCCCGGTACTCGCCCCCAGCACCACACACAGCATCACGATCACCGCGAGCTGTGGGTTTTTCTGAAAGGTGCGTCGTAGCCGCAGCAAGGCGCCGCGCCGGGAAAGAATGCTCTGCATGAGGGTTTATTTAATCAACGCGCGCGCATGGTGTTGCAGGTGCTCGTCGATCAAGCTGGCAATAAAGTAATAGCTATGATCATAGCCAGCGTGGCGGCGTAGCGTCAGCGGATAACCCGCACTGCGCGCCGCGTTTTCCAGCGCCTCGGGTTGAAGCTCACGCGCCAGAAATTCATCGGCGTCGCCCTGGTCCACCAGCGTTGGCACCGGGTCACGCGCTTGCGCCAGCAGCAGACTGGCATCCCATTCGCGCCAGGCATCGGGGTGATCGCCCAGATAAGCGCGAAACGCCTTTTGGCCCCATGGCGTCGCGCTGGGGTGGCAGATCGGCGCAAAGGCCGAGATCGATTGATACCGGCCCGGATTACGCAACGCCAGCGTCAGCGCGCCATGGCCACCCATGGAATGCCCGGCAATGCCGCGCACCGGCAGAATTGGCAACTCGGCCTCCACCAGCGCCGGCAGCTCATGCACCACGTAATCATGCATACGGTAATGCGCAGCCCACGGCGCTTGCGTGGCATTCAGATAAAACCCCGCACCCTGCCCCAGATCGTAGCCGGGGTCATTGGCGACATCGTCGCCGCGTGGGCTGGTATCGGGGCATACAATCGCCAGCCCCAGTTGCGCCGCCATCCGTTGCGCGCCGGCTTTCTGGATAAAGTTTTCCTCAGTGCAGGTCAGGCCAGACAGCCAGTACAGCACGGGCACCTTGTGATGCGCGGTCGCTTGCGGCGGTAGATACACCGCAAACTTCATATCGCAATCCAGCACTGCAGAGCGATGGGCAAAACGATGTTGCCATCCTCCCGCGGCGCGGTTTGCGGAGAGCGGCGTCAACAATTCGGGCATGGGGTTCTCGGTTTACAGATCGTAATGAATAACGCTGCGGATGCTTTTGCCTTCATGCATCAAATCAAAAGCCTTGTTGATGTCCTGCAGGCCCATGGTGTGCGTAATAAAGGTATCCAGTTCGAATTCGCCTTTCATATAGCGATCAACATAGCCTGGCAATTCGCTGCGGCCACGAACCCCGCCAAAGGCGCTGCCCTTCCATACGCGACCCGTCACCAACTGGAATGGCCGCGTGCTGATTTCTTCGCCCGCGCCAGCCACGCCGATAATGATCGATTCGCCCCAGCCTTTGTGGCAGCACTCCAGCGCCGAACGCATCACTTTGGTATTGCCGATACATTCAAACGAATAATCCACCCCGCCATCGGTCAATTCGACAATCACTTCCTGGATCGGCTTGTCGTAGTCGGCCGGATTAATACATTCAGTCGCGCCCAGTTGTTTGGCAATTTCAAATTTGGACGGATTGATATCCACGCCAATAATGCGCTCCGCCCCGGCCATCACCGCGCCAATAATCGCGGACAAGCCAATGCCGCCCAGACCAAAAATAGCCACGGTGCTGCCCGGTGTCACCTTGGCAGTATTCATGACCGCGCCCATGCCGGTGGTGACGCCGCACCCCAGCAGACACACTTTTTCCAGCGGCGCGGCTTTGTTGATTTTGGCCACCGCAATTTCGGGCAGAACGGTGTATTCGCTAAATGTCGATGTACCCATGTAATGGAAGATCGGCTTGCCATCCAGCGAAAAGCGCGAGGTGCCATCGGGCATCAGGCCTTTGCCCTGGGTGCTGCGGATGGCCTGGCACAGATTGGTTTTGCCCGAGCGGCAGAATTTGCACTGACCGCATTCCGGCGTGTACAGCGGAATGACATGGTCGCCCACCGCCACCGAGGTCACGCCCGCGCCGACTTCCATCACGATGCCGCCGCCTTCATGGCCCAGGATGGCCGGAAAGATACCTTCCGGGTCCGCACCCGACAGCGTATAGGCGTCGGTGTGACAAACGCCGGTGGCGACGATGCGCACCAGCACTTCACCCGCTTTGGGCGGCGCGACGTCGACTTCGACGATATCGAGCGGTTGACGGGCGGCCCAGGCAACAGCGGCACGGGATTTAATCATGGGACAACTCCTGGCAGTGGCGCGTGGCGCGCCTTGGTAAGACGGGTGAATGCTGGAATGAGATTATATTAGCCGTTCGGCGTTCATGCCGATGACATCGCGGATTCTGATCATCCGGTTAGCGTGGCCACGCAGCGTCACGCGCGCGCGTTATTTATCGAAACGTGGGCGTTCGGAAAAAGCCGCCTCGGCCAGATCAATCTCGCGGATCAATTTAGCCAGCGCTTCATCGTTGATTTCATCGGCCTTATGCAGGCGATACGCTTCGTCACGTTCGGCTCGCATCGCCACGCCACGCAGATTGCGCATCAAGCGTTCTTCGCGCACCACGTGCTCGCGTTGCTCAGCTTCGGTTTCCAGCACGGCCACACGGCGACGGTAGATTTCCATCAGCTGCGCTGTCAGCGTGGTAATGCTGGCCGCGTCGGCTTCGCTCATATCCACGCTCAGCGCATCGCGTTCGCGCTCCAGCGCGCTGATGGCGGCATGCGCAATCAATGAACGCGCGCGGTTCTCTTCGCGATGATGGCGGGTGTCGGTGGGCGGCGCGATATTGCGCAACAGTAGCGGCAAGCCGATCGCGCCCAGTAATAACGACAGCAGAATGATGGACGCGGCGATAAAAACCACCAGATCGCGCGCGGGAAACGGTGCGCCGCCTGGCAGGGTGAGCGGCAACGCCAGCACACCGGCCAGCGTAACCGCGCCGCGCACGCCGCCCAGGGTCATCAAACTTAGCGTGCGCCAGCCTGCCTTGACATGCAGCATGCCTTGCTTGCGCATGGCGGCCCGCGCGGTATAACGCAGCGCCCACACCCAGACAAAGCGCAACACATGCAGCGCCAGCATCACCGCCGCCACATAGCCCACCAGTTGCCACGCGGCGGTGGCGCTGTCGTGATGCGCTTCCACCAGCGCGCTGCCGATGATGTGTGGCAGTTGCAGACCCAACAAGATAAATACCAGACCGTTGAAAACGAACTCGATCATGGCCCACGTGCTATTGGCTTGCAGCCGCGTGGCCAGGCTGGTGCTTTTGAACAGATCGGACGCATTCACCGCCATGCCCGCCGCTACCGCCGACAAAATGCCGGACACGCCCAGTCGCTCCGCCACCAGGTAGGCCGCAAACGGCAACAACAGCATCAACACCACTTGCGGACCGGGTTCATCGCCGCTAAACGACACCAGCAGATTGCGGCCCCACGCAAACGCCACGCCCAGCAACGCGCCGCACGCCAGTCCGCCCAGCGCGATCAGCACAAAGCTGGCCGAGGCATTCAGTAATGAAAACGTGCCGGTCATTGCCGCCACCACGGCAAATTTAAGCGCCACCAGGCCCGAGGCGTCGTTCATCAAGGCCTCGCCTTCCAGAATCTGTAGCAGCGTATCGGGGATGCGGCCCTTGCCGACGATGCCACCCAGCGCCACCGCGTCCGTCGGTGACAACACCGCCGCCAGCGCAAACGCCACCGGCAGCGGAATCGCGGGAATGAGCCAGTGCACAAAATAGCCAACCCCGGCCACGGTAAAGAACACCAGCCCCAAGGCCAGCGCCAGGATCGGGCGTTTGTTTTGCACAAACTCGCGCCGCGGTGTGCGTGCGCCATCCAGAAACAGCAGCGGCGGAATAAACAGCAGCAAAAACAGTTCGGGGTCAAAGGTGACGTGCAGATCAAGCACCGGCCAGGCCAGCGCCGCGCCTAGCGCGATCTGCAGCAGCGGCAACGGCACCGCAAACGGCAGCCACTTGCGCGCCACCCCGGAGAACGCCACTGCCAGTAACAAAACCAGCACCGTAAACAGAATTTCCATTGCCAAGCCCAGTATTTGTGCGGCGCAAGCACGTAAGCGCCACGGATGAATGGCACCGTGCCATGCCTTGGCACATTGCACAACTTGCAAGCAACCGACAGCAAACTGCATTAGCACTTACTTATTAAATGTAAGAACTGGCACTACACTTACTGTCAGATGCCGACGAACGGTCGGTTTTGACCCTTAAACAGGGCTTAAAACCGTTTGCTTACAAAGTCTTTCATGTTTACTATCAGTCCGTCGTCAGCAGGCGGCTTTCATAAAACCAACATATCAGTCTGTCACAAGGAGTTTTCACAATGCGTTCTATCAAATTTCTGGCTGTTGCCGCAGCCTCCGCTTTCGTAGCCCTGTCCGCTCAAGCTGCTAACTATGATCTGGGTACGCTCGGTGATTCCGATGCGTCCTTCAAACAAGTTAGCGTGACCGGCGCGTTCGACGACATCCTGAACTTCAGCCTGTCGGAAACCCTGAGCGATGTTGGCTCCTCGGCCAGCTCCACCAACCTGAAGGCCAAGGTCGGCTTCAGCTACAACATCGTTGACGCTACCGTTAGCCTGTTCAAGGCTGGCAGCACCACCGCCATCGGTTCTTACTCCTTCGACGGCACCACCGGCGACAACACCAACTGGTTCAACGGCCTGGCTGCTGGCGACTACTTCTACGAAGTGACCGGCACTGCAACTGGCAAGAGCGGTGGCCTGTACACCCTGACCACCAACGCTTTCGCTTCCAACGTTACCGCTCCGGTACCGGAACCCGAAACCTACGCCCTGATGGGTCTGGGCCTGGTTGCTCTGGTTGCTGCTCGCAAGAAAAAGCGTGCTTGATTAGCCGCTGGCAAGTTGTAAATACAAAACCCGACCTCGGCCGGGTTTTTTCATTTCTATATATATAAGTCGCCGCACACCGGTGGTCGCGACCCGCCTCGCTGCGGATCGCGACATCCAGCCACTTATTTTGTCAGCGCATCCAGTTCGTCCATCACTTTGTTCATGCGCGCGATGATGGCCTGGTACGGCGCGGGGCTGGCCATATCCAGACCGGCGCGTTTGACGATCTGATACGGATCATCCGAACCGCCCGCCTTCAGCATATTGAAATACTGATCGCGCAGTTTGGTGTCGCCCTTCTCGATGCCTTCGGCAAAATAAGCCGCCGCACTGATCGAAGTGGCGTACTGATACACGTAGTAATCGGTATAGAAGTGCGGGATGTATTCCCACTCCGCGCCATACAGATCATCAATATGCATCACGCCTTCGGCATCACCGTGATAACGCTTGAGCAAATCCAGGTAGATTTTGGTCAAGTCCGCACCGGTCAGCGACTGGTCTTTCTCGATCGCTTCGTGCGACTTGAGTTCAAACTCGGCAAACATGGCCTGGCGGAAGAACGTGCCACGCAGCAATTCCAGTTGCTGGCTAAGCGCATACACCTTCTCGGCCTTGGTTTTGGCGTGCGCCGCCACATAATCGGCCAACAGCATTTCGTTGGTGGTCGACGGAATCTCGGCGATAAAGATGGCGTAATCAGCGGTCTCGAACGGCTGCGCGCCATTGGCCAACACGGAATGCATGGCGTGGCCCCACTCATGCGCCACCGTGCTCACGCTTTCGTAATCACCGTTAAAGCTGGTCAGCACATACGGATGCACGTCATACGCCACGCCGCTCATATATGCGCCCGAACGCTTGCCCACTTGCGGCACTGCATGCATCCAGCTGCCGAGGAAATTCTTGCCCAGCGTATCCACATAATCCGGGCCCAGCGGCGCGACCGCTTTCAACGTTAGCTGTTCGGCTTCGGCCAGCGTGTAGGTTTTGGGCGGCGTGGCCAGCGGTACATAAATATCGGAATACTGCGACTGCTTCAGGCCCAGCAGGCCCGCGCGCAGCTTGAAGTAACGATGCAGCGTGGGCAGGCCCTTGTTGGTTTCGGCCACCAGCGTGCGATATACCGCCTCGGGTGTATTGCCTTTGGACAGGAACATATCGAGCGAATTATCAAACTTGCGGGCGCGCGCGTTAAACACGGTGCCACGCAGATGCGCGACATACACCGCGCCGATCGTGCGCTCGTACGCCTTGTAGACCGGCCAGAACGCCTTGAACACTTGCGCACGCACTTGTGGATCGCGGTCGGCGCGCAGATGCACATAGGTTTCCTGATCCAGCGTGTACTTCTTGCCGCGCACGGTAATTTGCGGCCACGGCAGATCAGCGTTGGTCAGCAGACTGTAAATGGCTTGCGGCTGGTCCAGCGGGTCAGCGGCGGCGGCCAGCAGGGTTTCCTGCTCGGGCTTCAGCGTGTGCTCGGCCAGGCGCAGCATGGTTTCGAGTTGATAGCGGAATTTGCCCAGCGCCGGTTCCGCGGCCAGATAGCCTTCCACCTTGTCTTTGCCCATGGCCGAAATCTCGGCGGGGACAAACGCGGTGGCTTGTTCAAACTGGTTGCCGGCCGAATCGCTCAGTTGGCGGCGCGCCTGGTTGGCGTCGATCTTGGTGTTTTCATCGGCCTTCAGGCTGGCATAGGTATCCAGCCGGTACAGCGCGCGGCGCGCGTCCGAAATTGCCGTCATCGCCTTTAGCAGACTGGCCGGGCTGGTGCCCAGCGTGCCTTGCAGCGCGGACAGCTTGGGCAAATCGGCCAGCAAACTGGCGCGGGCGCTGTCCCACGCGGCATCGGACGGGTACAGCGGCGTCAGATCCCATACGGCGGGCGGGTTGGCGGGCGAGAACACGGTGGGAGCGGCGACCGGCGTGGCGGCTTGCGCGGCGGGCACGCTGGCAAAGGCAAGAGCAATGGCTACGGCAGAAGCTAAGGCAGTGCGTTTCATCGGGGCAGGACTCTCGGTAAGGGTCGCGGGGTGGTCAAAACGCGCGGTGCAGGGATATGACCCGCGCAGCTTGAAACCGGGGTCCGGGCATTCTGCCGCAGCTCGCTGCCATGACGAAAGCATCAGCGTGTAATTAACGCTTCATGTACGCGATTGGTGCGGCTGGCGTTGCGCCAGCGCCACGTTGCACCCCGCCAGGGCGCGATTTATCTGACGTTGCGATGAAGTGAAGCGCTTACACCACAATGCGTGTCTACCACCTGGGCGTTGTAATATGTTTGCGCTACATTGAATCCACTTCAACCACCGTGGAGAACTCCATGAAGTTGCAACTTAGCAAATGCGCCGAGATGGTTCGTGAACGTAATCAACGGGATGAGGACCGCGGCGTAGCGCTTGGATTGCAAGAAAAGCTCAAGCGCCAGGGATCGGCGCGGCGCGCGTTGCAAGAGCGGCGCGAAATGCTGGAAAGCATGGCTGAACACCGCGAAGAATATCTGATGTAAACCCCGAACAAACAACAACGCCGGCAATTGCCGGCGTTGTGCTTTGTATCGTTGCTACGGCGTGGCCGCGTGTCACGCGCCGGAGAAAGCGGCGCGGGCTGCGTTAGCGCACCCTGCAGCCGCCCTTCAAGCGTGGGCGCGACGGCGTTGCGGTTGACGCGCAATACGCGCCAACTGGGCCAGCGCGGTGTCCTGCGCGGCGCGAACAGCTTGATGCACGATGGTCATCGGCTCTGTGTTCACGCGTTGCCAGTCGGTCACCGGCACACGATGTTGGCCGTCAAAACGGACCAGTTGATACCAGCCATCAAGGCCAGCGCCCACGTCGACAGGGCGTACTTCGATATTGACGTCGTAATGCTTGAGATTTTCCATGGTTTACCCCTTCGGAATCGTTATTCCGTCAGGTAGCACAAGGCAAACCGGCAAGCGGCCGGAGCAGAGGGCAATGCCCGTCAGCGGGGGTACACGGAAAGAGTGAGAGATCAGACCGGGAACATCAGCAAACTTCATTGCCGCGCTACAGAGGGCGCTCCGTCGGAGGAGCGGCTCGCCATGCAGCTGCAGATCCAGCCGTTTGCCGGCATAAAGCCAGCTACGCTAACGGCGGAAGATTGCGCGGTCGGGAGTGCGTCAGGTGTGGTGTTTGAACTGAGCAGCCAGAAAAGGCTGGAGAGAAAACAACTTTGTGTACAACTGAGGAACTACATCGGTTTAAGCGCAATAAGGGTCGGATGATGCCCTGGCATACGCCAGCATGTCAACCCTGTTGCCGCATTTATTTTTAACGCTGTCAATGGCCGAAAATGGCAATCGCCTTTTCCGCCACCTCAGGCGTGGGAATCTCCAGCATCACGCCCGCTTTGGCGCGCGTTACCGCCACATACAGTTCGCGCCAGCGCGGCGCGGTGGGTTGTAGCAAATGCGCGCGCCACCCGGCCTGGCCGCACGGTAGCAACACTTGTTCGTACTCGTGGCCTTTGGCGTGCAGGACCGACGTCAACACCAGCGCGCCAGCGTGGCGTTGCTTCATAAAGCGCGTGATGCGCTCATCCCAATGTTCCAGCAATGCGGCGGGTTCGGTCTGGCCAAACCGCTCGGCGATCGCATCCAGCAGAAAGCCCGACTGCCGCCCCGCCGCCGGATGCTGCGCGCGCTGATGCAGCAGCGCATGCAACTGCAGATGCTTGATCGCCGCGCCCAACCAGTTGGGCCACGCTTGCGGTTGCAGCAATTCAGCCGGCAACACCTTGGCCAGCTCGGCCACGGCAAAGCCGAAGATCGCGCCATCGCCGGTCACCAACCGTTGCCCATCCACGCGCGCGCTATTTAAACCCAGGCCGTGGCGCAAGGTGTCGCGCAGGTCGGGGTCGAGATAAAGCGCGGGCACATCCAGCAGCAAATCAAACGCATACACATGGTTGACGTGAAACGCCGGCAAGCGTCCGAACAACTGGCCGTACAACAGCGCCAGTCCACGCAATAAACGGAATTCGTGACCATGAAAAACATACGGCACGCGCTCCACCGGCTTGAACGGCACGTTGGCATCCAGCAAGCGCAGCTGCAGCGCCATGCAATCGGCGGCAGTGGGCAGGATGGCGCAATGGGTGTCCAGCGGCACGCCCTGGGCGCGGCAATCGCCCAGCCACGCGATCAGATCAGAGGTATTGCGCGTTTGCGCCTGTTGCGTGCGTGCGCCGCTGGTGACCGCTGCACCCGGCTGCAACTGCTGCACAATGCGCCCGGCAATACGCGCAATGCGATGGCCGTAACGCCAGGAGCGTGTCAGCGTCAGCACTTCCAGCCCCGGCAAGGCGCTGGCGGCCTCAAACGCGGAAAACGGCTTCAGACCGCGCCAGGCAAAGATGTCTTGATGCCGATCGCCAATCAATAACAAACGGCAGCCCGCGCCTGCCATTACGCGCAGCAAATCAAAATGCAACGCTTTGGTATCGTGGAATTCGTCCACCAGGATGGTGTGGATTTGCCGCGCCTTTAAATAGCGCACCAGCGCTTTCGGGTCGCCCGCCAGGTCGTACGCCGCGCCCTCCACGCCCACCAGGTGGTAGGCGGCTTTGCGTCGTTGTTCAAAGCGGGTGAATAAATCGTAGAACCACGGCGGCAGATCGAGGCTGGCCAGATAATCCTGGCGCTGCTCCAGATCGTCTTCATCCAGAAATTCTTCTTCGGCCTGCATGCTGGGATGGCGGAACACATTGGCCACCCGCACATTGGCAATCAGCTCCAGATGGCGGATCAGATCGTCTTCGCGCGCCGGGATATCGCCTTCCCACGGATCGTTGAGTTCATCCACCAGCTCGGCCAGCAGTTCCAGCATATGGCCGGTGCGATTGACCACGCCGCGGCGCACTTCTTCGGGCGTGAAATAACCATCGCTGGAGTAACTGACGCCCTGGTCGTGCCCGCACAGCACTTCATAGGCCAGCCGGTCGAAGGTGTAGACCGCATCGCGCGCCAGCGCCGCGTCGGGAAAATAACGTTCATGCACCTGGCGAAAGCGCAATTGCCCGGCGTTGGAGAACGTCAGCGCCAGCGTGCCCTGCCCGCCCAGCGCCGCGCGCGCATGCACAGCCACGGTGGTTTTGCCGGTGCCCGCGCCCGCTTCCACCAGCCAGTGCGCGGCGTAGCTTTGCCGTTTGATCACGGCGGCCACAATGGCGGATTGTTCGGGCGAGAGGGACGGCAGATCAGACATGGGGGCGGGGTTCTGGCAACGGCGGCGGAGCGCGTAGTGTAGTCGCCGCCGCCCGCCCAGTCACCCCGCGCCAGGCTTAGTTGGCGTTGCGCCGGATCGAACCGAGTGACAATTGCAGATCACACACCGAACGGCGGCAGGCAATAAAGCGGATATTGTTTTGCTGCGCCAGCTGCCGGTAGTTGCGCATCACGTTGTGGCCCATAAAGTCGGTAAACAGGATGATCAGATCCGCCCCGTGCACGCTCACGGGCTTGCGTTGGTGCGAGGCATCCCGGCCGCTTAAATGGCCGTTGATACGGATGCCCTGACTGGCGAGATAGTCAGGGATATTGCCAAGGCGATCAGCGCCGACGAGATAGGCCTTCATGCGTGCTCCATGCCGCAGTGGACGACAAGAAGCAGGCTAGCATTGCTTTTACATTCTATTTAAGAATATTAAATCGCCTTGATATTATTTATTAATATATAAATCTGGATAAACACAAGGAGCGCGTCGGGGGCAACGCGCTCCTTGTGACCCTGCTCGGCCGCCCGGCAAACCGGGCACGACCGTTACAGCGGCTGGATATCCAGCTTTTGCATCAGCGCGCGATCACGCGTTACATCCGGGTTGCCGGTGGTCAGCAATTTGTCGCCGTAGAAAATCGAATTGGCGCCTGCCATAAAACACAGCGCCTGCATGGCTTCAGGCATTTGCTGGCGACCGGCCGACAAGCGCACATAGCTCTTGGGCAGCGTAATGCGCGCCACGGCAATGCAACGCACAAACTCGGTCCAGTCCACCGGCTCGGTGCCGTGCAAGGGCGTGCCTTCCACTTGTACCAGGTTATTGATCGGCACGGATTCGGGTTGCGGCTCCAGATTGGCCAGTTGCGCCACCAGGCCTGCGCGTTCGGCACGCGTTTCACCCATACCGACAATGCCGCCCGCGCACACGTTGATGCCGGCCTGGCGCACTTTGCCCAGCGTATCCAGACGATCGCTGTATTCGCGCGTTGAGACGATATCGCCGTATTTTTCCGGTGCGGTATCCAGATTGTGGTTGTAGTAATCCAGACCGCTATCACGCAGTTGCTCGGCCTGGCCGGGCTTGAGCATGCCCAGCGTGGCGCAGGTTTCCAGGCCCAGCGCTTTCACGCCCGCGATCATCTTCTTTACTTCGTCCAGATCCCGCTGCTTGGGGCCGCGCCATGCGGCGCCCATACAGAAGCGGCTGGCGCCGTTTTCGCGTGCGATGCGGGCCACGTCGATGACTTCGTCGGCGCTCATCAGTTTTTCGTTGTCCACGCCCGTGTGGTAGCGCGCGGCTTGCGGGCAGTAACCGCAGTCCTCGCTACAGCCGCCGGTTTTAACCGACAGCAGCGTCGAGAGCTGTACACGGTTGGCGTCAAAGTGTTCACGATGCACTTGCTGCGCGCGGAACAACAAATCGTTAAAGGGCAGATTGAACAGTGCCTCTACGGCCTCGACCGACCACAGGCCCGATTCGGGATGCGGGGTAGCGCGTTGGAATTCGATGGTTTGCGCAGCAGGATGATTCATCTTTTTATTTCCTGGGTAATGAACAACAGTCAGACCATTCTGGGTGAGCGCAAAAGCAATTGTCAAATTTCAAACGCGTGTTTTTGAACAAGTGGCGACAGATAAGCGCGCTGCGTCCGCCGGATCAATGTCTGCTATGTGGCGCCGCCTGCGCCGAGCGCATCTGCCCGCCCTGCCATGCCGAACTGCCCTGGCTGACGCAAGCGCTGTGTCCGCGCTGCGCCATGCCGCAAGCGCAAGGCCAGCGTTGCGATGATTGCAAAGCGCATCCGCCCGCCTTCGTCCACGTTGCCGCCGCCTTCAGCTATGGCGGCTGGATCAGCGCGTTGGTGCTGGCTGCCAAAAATGGCCGCTGGAGCGTGTGTGTCGCGCTGGCGCATTGCGCGGTGCCACGGCTACGCCTTGAAGCGCGACCGGCGTGCCTGGTGCCGATTCCGCTCCATGCGGCGCGTTTGCGCGAACGCGGCTACAACCAGAGCGCCGAGATTGCGCGCGTGTGGGGCCAGGCGCTGGCCGTGCCGGTGCGCGCGGAACTGTTGCAACGCGCGCGCGATACGCCACATCAAACCGGCGCGCGGCGGCAAACCCGACGTCGCAATCTGCGCCAGGCGTTTCGCGCCCATGGCGATGTGGCAGGTCTGCATATAGTGCTGGTGGATGATGTGATGACCACGGGCAGCACGCTGCACGCAGCCGCGCGCTGCTTGCGTCAGGCCGGAGCGGCGCGTGTCGACGCGTGGGTCTTGGCGCGCACCTTGTAATACCGGATTGCGCGCATAAAAAAGGCGACCTCGCGGTCGCCTTTTTGCCTGCTCCATCCTGCTGCTTTTTATTTGGGAATAACGGCCATCACCTGGCTGGCGGCCAGACCGGCCCAGATCTTGTGTGCTGCATTGGTCGGGTGCAGACCATCAGCAAACAGATAAGTGCTGTCTGCATTGGCAGCAACCAGCGTGGCGGAAGAGCACGGCAAGGCGCTCAGGCTACCGTTCAGCGTGCTGTTACACGCTGGCGTGGTGACGTTGCTCAGGCCAAACGAAGCGGGCGCAGCCACCACATTGGTCAGCATCGCCGACACATCAAATACTTGCACGTTCAGGTTGTTGGACTTGATCGCAGCAGCCACGGCATTGTTGTAGTTGCTGGTCAGTTGCGCGGCCAGACCATTGCCTTGCGCGCCCACTGCCGCCACCGAGAACGCCGGGGTCAGCGCCAGGTTAGGCACGTTGGCGTAGACGATATTGGTGGCGCCCAACGCTTGCAGACGGCCCAGTTGAGTAACCATGCCGGTAACGGCCGCGCCGACCACCGCAGTGGCGTTGGCCGCCTGGGTCGGATCTGCCGCGACTTTTTGTGCAAAGTTGATCAGATCGTTAGCGCCGCCATCAATCAGGACCAGTTGGTGGCTGTTAAACGCGGTATGCGTGGTCAGGTATTCATCAATCTGCGCCTTGACCGACAGCGCGGTGGCCAGCTGCACGGTGGTGCCGGCGGGCAAGCCCAGCGCCGAACCATCCACCTTGCCGCCGTTAACGGCTTCGGTTTGTACCGTGGCGCCGCCCTGGGCATAGCTGGTGCCGCCCAGTTTAACGATGCGACCCTGACCCGCCACGCCAACCACGCCCCAATCCACGCGTTCGTACGGTTGCAGGAAGAAGCCATATTGCAGCGCCAGGTACGACGCCCAGGTGGTGCCCGGCTTGGTCGTAAACGGCAAACCCGCGTAATTGTCGTTGGTCTTGTCCGTATCCAGCAGCGTGGGGTTATACGTGCCGATATCGCTCAGGCTGTCGCCAAACGAAACCACTTCCTGGATATTTGCAGTGGACGTCACAGGCGTCGCGACGCCCGCATTGCCGCTGCCATCGTCGCCGCCACAAGCTGCCAGCAACAGGGCCGAAACTACAGCGCTGAGCGTGCCGATACCGTTGATGCGCATATGCCTCTCCTGATTTCAGATTCGTGTTCTGTTTGTGGTGTTGCCAGATGCGTCATTGCGCACCGCAGAGTTGTACCGTTTTTGTAATCACCCGTAGCGCACTACGCAATGCAGCGTAATCAGCACGTACCGGGTGCAACAATAAGCAGTTTCACCAACCGCGCCGTTTCAGGCTGCAAGCCGCGCTGGGGCTGGCTTTGTTGCAGACGATCGGCGCTGTGGCTAGCCGGTAATCTACTTTAATTTGCGATATCTGGTCACGCTAAAACGAATGTTTGTTTCTCTAACTACACACTCTGTGTCGACGCGTAGCGGCATTTACCACGGCAATGTATCGAAATTGATGTTGTAGCTGGCGTCCAGCGTGCTCTCGTAAGCGCCAAAGCGCGTGATCAGCGACCATTTGCGCGAGAGTCGCAAGGTCAGTTTGATGGCGTCTTCCAGCCCATCCAGGCTCTTCTCGAACGCAATCGACACCTTGTCGGTCAGCCGCTTGCCCACCGACACCACCTGCGACGTAGTGCCGTCGGCGTGCTTGTCGGTGCTGACGCCAATTTCATCGATGCCGATTTCGCCCAGCACTTGCTGGCCGATGCCATCGCCGCCGCCATTGCCCGCCAGCAAGCCGTTGATGGCTTGCACCATCACTGCGGCATCGCCTTTATCCATCGAATCGGTGCCGTGCCCAAACAACAACCACGACAACTTTTCGTTATCCGATAACGCCGTCTCGGAATACAGGCTGACGCGCGGCGCGTTGGCGGTGCCTTTGACGGCCACGCCGACTTCCACGCTACCGCCGCGGCGCATGGCCAGGATATCGAGGCCCGGATTATCCAGCGGACCGGCAAAGCTGAGAATGCCGCGCTCAATGGTCAGATTCTGGCCATAGGCCGCGTACTTGCCGCTTTCCACGCTCACCGTGCCGTGGCCCGACAGCGACTGGTTGGGACTGGCGCGCAAACGCAATGCGCCGATCAATTTGGCGTCGATGCCGTAACCCTTGAAGGTAAAGTCATCGCCCAGGTCGACATCAAACTGCAGCGCAGTCAGCGCCACATTCGACTTGGTTTCTTTTTGCGCGCCGGCAATCACCACATCGTCCGACAGATGCGGCTCGCCGCTGGCCTGGTAGCGCACCATGCCGTGGTCGGCGCGCATATTGCCCTTGATCGAGATGCCGTCTTTGTCATAGCCGAGTAGACCCTTGCCCGACACGATCATCTGCATATCCGGCTTGTTGATCAGCGTCAGTTTGTCGGCCACCACGTTGGCCTTGGCGTTGGGGCCTTCCTTGCCGATATCGAGCGTGCCATCGGCCATCAGCGTGCCGTTGCCACCGTGGAACAGAAACTGTTTAAGCGTGACGCGGTTGTCCTGCATCACCATCTGCAACGCGCCATCGGTCAAGGCCAAACCGCTCGCGCTGTCGCGGATCGCCAACTTGTTGCCGTTGATGGCGCCGCTGACCACGGGCCGGTCCAGCGTGCCGGTGCGATGCACGTCAAACGCCAGATTGCCCGCTAGTTGCAGCGTGTTGCTGATCAGCGGAGCGATCTTGTCCAGCTTCTCCACATTGCCCGCAGCGTTGACCACCAGCGGCGCGCTGGGCGAAATGGCTTTGTCGCGCCAGTCGATCTGCGTATTGCCGTCGATTTTGACGGTACCAAAACGGTCGCTGACGATCTGCCCATTCAGCGCCACGCGCGATTGCTGCGCCTGGGCATGCAACGCCAACGCCGTCAGATAGAACGGTTGCGGCGTGCCACCCACCAGCTTCAGATCACCGCTATCGCGCTGTACATCCAGCGTGCCATCCAGCGTATCACTGCCGTGCAATTGCCAGCGGCCGCTGAGGATCATGTCGCTGCTGATGGTTTTGATGCCCGCCAGCGCCAGGTATTCCGCCACCGGCACCTGGCTGATTTCGCCTGCGGTATCCAGCTGCGCGCCCGTCATTTTCAGCCGCGCGATATGGATCAGCCCTGCACCCACGGCAATACGCGTATCGCCCAGGCCCACCACATCCGCGCCAGCGGTCAGATTGGTGGGGGCCAGCAATTTGATATTGAGCAGACTCTGCGCTTGCAGCTCTTCCACCCGCCCGCTCCAGCGCCATTGCTCATCCAGCCCACCGGCCGCGGCCAGGCTGGCATTCAGCGGTTGCGCCTGATATTGGCCATTCATCTGCAAGGCCAGCTTGTGCGCGCCGCGCGTGCCTTGCAGATTGAAATGCAGCGCCTTGATATTGGCGTTAAAGCCTTGCGCATCGGCCAGTTGGATATCGGCATGGATCGGACTGTTGAGGTCGGGGAACAAACGCGCATCGACCTTGGCGCTGGCCACCTGCACGCCATACGGTGTACGCAGATTGTGGGCTTGCAGCTGGCCCTGGATTTCCGGGCGTTTAAAGCCGCCTTGCAGGGCCACATCGCCCATCACTTCGCCAGCAAACCCCGCGCCGATATCGGCAAGACGGTTGGCCGCGATATGCAATTGCAGCCGGTCGGCCGCCTTGCCCAGCGCGCCCTTGGCATCGACACGGTTGGCACCCAGCTGCAGCCACAAACCCGGCGTAACCAGACGCGTAGCATCCAGCTGCGCCACGCCCTGCCCGGCCAGGCTCTGGCCGTTAAAGCTGCTTTGCGCCAGCGTGTATTGCAGCTTGCCTTGCCAGTGCGGCTGCAATGCGCCTTCCGCGGTGAAATCACCGCTGATATTGCCGACCGGCGTGCTGACATATTCAGCCGGATTAAAGTTGCCCAGCTTGCCCTTGGCCTTGAAATCCTGCTTGCCGTCCAGCGCAAATTCGCCGGTCAGCGCCACGGTGGCGCGGCCGCGCTGCACGTTCAATTTGCGAATGGCCAGACGGCGTTCGGTCTCGGGTCGGATCCAACCCAGATCGGCTTCGGCATTGGTTTTGTAGCGTTGGTCGCTCAGCCTGGCCAGCACATCGGGCGCTTTGTAAGGGCCCTTCAGCGCGATATCGCCACTGAGTTTGGTAGGCGGCTGGTTTTTGATCAGCGCAGCCACGTTCAGGTCTTTCAGTTTGAATTTGGCATCCAGCCGGTCTTGCGCAAACTGGCCATCGCCGCTTAACACACCGCCGCCCAGCAACAGCGCCTGCAAATTGGTCAAATCCAGCCGGTTATTCGACACCACAAAATGCGAGCTGATTTGCGTAACCGGCACTGCTTCCTGGTCCCACGTGGCGGCGGCGGCATTGCTGATCTGCACGTCGCCATCGGCATGGTCCTTGCCGCGCGGGGTGAGCGTGATATTGGCCGACAGCGACGCTTGCGGCAGCGTGGCCAGCAATTGCTGCGGGTTAACGCGCTCAGCACTGATGCGCGCTTGCTTCAGCATCGCGTAGCTGTATTCGGCGAACACGTCGGCACGCAAGGATGCACTGGCTTGCGCCACTTCGCTTTGCAGCCGCGCCTGCACATTCAGATCGCGCAGCGCGCCGTCCAGCTGCACGCCCGCCTGCATCGCCTTGCCATCCAGCACACCACGGAACTGCAATTGGCCCACGCTCTTGAACGGCGCATCGCCATCCAGTTGCAGATCGGCTTCAAAGCGACCACGTGGCGTCAGCAGTTGTTTGATCGTCAGTTTGTGAGTTTCGCCATCGCTCTGCAGCGACGCCTGCAGCGCGGTAAACACCAGCGGCGTGCCGACGATGTCCAGCCGCGCCAGTTGCAGATCATTGGCACGGATCGCAATCGGCAAACGCAATGACGTGGGTGGGGGCGAAGTCGGTTTGTTGGGCGGTTGCGGCTTGGTGGTGACGTGCACCGAGCCGACGTCGAGCGCATCAATGCCGATACGACGTTCCAGCAATTCCAGCGGCTTCCAGCGCAGACTGGCCTGGTCGATGGTGACATGCACTTCGGGCGTATCGACCACCACATCGGCCACGTTGAGCTGGCTATATAAAGAGCCCTCCAGCTTGCCGATGCTGACCACCTTGCTGGCTGCGGCTTGGCGTAGCAGCCACGCGTGGCCGGAGGCGGTATCTATCCACCATGCCCCGCCCACCAGCGCCAGCAACACCATAACGACCAACGCGCCGAGCACCACAAAGGTGTTGCGCAGCGGATGTCGCCGTTTGGGTACGGGTGCGGGTTCGGCGGGGATCAGGTCGTCGTCGAGCATCAGAACGCCATGCCCAAGGCAAAGTGAAAGCGGATTTTACGATCCTGCACGCCATAAGCCAGATCCGCGCCAATGGAACCCACCGGGCTGATCCAGCGTGCGCCCACGCCCACGCCGGTGCGGCCTTCCCAGCTCTGCCAGCTATCGGCGGCATCGCCATAATCGACAAACACCGCGCCGCGCCAGTCCTTGTACACGGGGTGTTGGTATTCCGCGCTGCTGGTGGCCAGCACGCGGCCCGGCACGATGGTGCCGTCATCGGCTTTCACGCCCAGAGCTTGATAGTCATAACCACGTACGCTGCCGCTGCCACCGGCCCGGAACAGCCAGTCCGTCGGCACCCCGTCCGGGTTACGTGCAAAGTTCTGCCCAAGCTCCAGCCGGCCCAGAAAAATGCCGGTCTCGCCCACCGGGTAATACACCGAGCCTTTGCCATACAAACGCACAAAGGTTTGCGTCGACAGCAACTGGCCCGACGCGCCGCCGCCTTCCAGCTGCAGCACGTTGCCGCGGTGCGGATCACGCTGGCTATCCAGATCGCGCCGCACCCATTTGTAATTGGCTGTCAGCGCATGCGGCGTATCAATCTGGCCATCGCCCACGTCCCGGCGTTCGGCCTGGTATTCGATGGTGATGGTGCGATCAATATCGCGATCAGTGCGCGATTTGCTAAAGCCACCTTTGTAAGTGGTGGTCACCAGGCCCTGCACATCGCTGTGGTCGGCATTGACGTACAGCTTGTTGTTATAACCGTCTTCCTGTTTGGGAAAAGCCAGCTCGGTAATCAGCGACTGTTCCAGGCCTTCATAGGTGGCTTTGGTGGTCCAGACCCAGCCGCGGTTGGCCACATTGTTATAGCGATAATCAATCTGCCCGCGATAGCGCGTGTTGGTGCTGTAACCGGCCGCCAAACCGAGTTTTTGCAACGGTGCTTCCTGGATGGTGATATCAATCGGCGCGGTATACGGCGGCTCGGCGCTCAGTTGCGTATCGACGATGGCGGTGGCTACTTGCGGAATGTCTTGCAGATCGCTCTGCAATTGCAGCAACTGATAGCGGCGATATTCGTCACCGGGGTTCAGATGGATCTGGTCGCGCACGATCTGCTCGGGATACCGCTGCATGCCGCTGATGCTGGCTTCGCCATAGCGATAAAACGGTCCGCTATCCAGCACCATGGTCAGATCCACCGCATTGGCTTTAGGGTCGACCAAGGCCTGGCTTTCGCTGATAAAGGCGGCGGCATAACGGCGGTTTTGCAAGGCGGTCAGCGCGCGGCGTTTATAGGCATCCCATTGCGACTGGGTAAACACGCTGCCTTCTTTTAATGCGGGATCGGTTTTAAGCCGCTGCAACAGATTGTCGCGATACGGTACGTCATCGTTCACGGTGCCGGTCAGGCGGAAATCGACTTTGCGCACTGTGGTCACCGGGCCCGTCTCGACGTGCACATCCACGCTGTAACGATCACCCGCGTGGTTGAGCGTCGCTTTCACCAGTGGCGAAAAATAGCCTTCCGTATTCAGCAGATTGGTGGCGTCTTGCGGCGTGCGGTCCACGGCCGCCTGCAAGTCGTCGACGGCCAGGTCTTTTTGTTTGCGCCAGCGATAAACGTCCAGATACGACTCCAGCAAATCGCTGACATTTTTGGGCGCGTCGATCTTGACGTCGTAGCTATCCACACGCGCTACGTCGTCGGCCAGCGCCCATATCGGCGCGGACAAAGCAAGAACCAACAGGCAGCGGCAGAAGTACGCAGGCAAAGGCAATAATCCGGGACGGCATCAGTCAAGCCGCTACTGTACCGAAGTGCATGCGTGTGGTGAACAATGCTGACGGGATATTTGTGCAAGGCAGTGATGCGATGGTGTATTCAGCGTGGCGAAAGCGCGCTGCAGGCGGGCACGAAGGCGGCATTGCAACGAGCAAAAGCTTGCGGCAAAACCGGTGCAAAACGACAGGCAAAAAAATAGCCCGTTGGTCAGTCTCGCTTTCGCGTACTAGCCACGGGCATTAGAGGATGGAGGAGTCGATAAAGCTTACGGCTTGCGCCGTATTTCTAAGCCTAGGAGAGCTTAAAAAGAGGTTGCGCGCTCAGCGCTACCGGTGTTTTCCACTTGCGTTTCAAACGCCGATCCATGGGCTGTAATGTACGACAACTACAAAAATGGTGCAAGCACTTCTGTAGATAAACTACGTTATATTTTCATTGCTTGCCGTCATATAACTACAACAATGTACGGGCAAACCCTGATGTTCGTTACGTTTCTTCACGTAGCTCGCACTGCAACATACAAATCAGTAGGTGTAGCAATACTACCCCTGCTATCCCCGTGCGCCCCGCGACGGCGCACGCTTTGCGTCTACTTGCACCCGCCCGGTGCGCCACTTTTTTGGCAAAACTACAAGGATCATCGCGGATACACAGCTTTACGCAAATCCCGACCATCTGGCCAGATTGCCGCTGGTCGCCCACGCATAAAAACGGCCTGGAAAATGGCGATGTTGGTGCTGTAAAGCGAGGTTTTGCGGGAGAAAACAAGGACGGCGCAGAGAAGGCGCCCCAATGCAATAGGGTGGGTCAAGACCCACCACCCAAAGTGGCATACCCCAAGCGAAGGCGCTCGAATATGCATCCTGGAATGGTGGGTCTTGACCCACCCTATTCATCACGGTAGGCGTTGGCCGATTAGCGCAAGATCAAGAAGGCTTACTCAGCAGCGCCGCCTTCAAATCATTCTGCACCGGTTTCTGGCCCAGCCAGATCGACAGCATGGCCGAGGCAAAGTCGTCGCCCGGGATCACCGGATAGGCTTTGCCGCGCACGCTTACCTTGGTGCCGGTGCCGGGGATGAAATCCAGCGTGATCAGATCGCCCTTCTCCACCTTCTTCACGTCGGCAAAGATTTTTTCCAGTTGCGATACGCGCGGTTTGATCGCGGCCAGTTGCGCGTCAGTGGTGTTGGCTTCCAGACCTTCGACAAACGACTCGTGCATGGTGCTGGCGCCCACGCCGCGCAACATTTTCAGTTCCATGCGGCGCGGGCTGGTGGCGTTGATGACTGCAGCGCCATCGGCGGTTTTGGCGCTGGTGTACAGCGCGGCCACGTACACATCAAAAATCACTTTCTTGCGCAAGCCCGCGCCATCCAGCAGCAGGCTCTGGCCGCTGACTTCGGCGTGCTCCGGCACTTGTTGGCCTTCCACTTCAAGCGCATGCGCGGCGGTGGTCAGACTGAGGCCCAGCGCGGCAATGGCCAGCGATTGTTTGAGCAGAGTGCGTTTTTGCATGATGTATTCCTCAACAAAAAAAGCCCGCGGGGCAAGCCGCGGGCGCAAAGGCAGAGCTAGAAGAAAAAACCACGGCCACGGCGACAGCGTCGCGGCCACCGATTTTCCGATCCTTGGCGCGAATTGCAGACACAAGCCACCCGCACTGGCCGTAGCCAGCGCCCACAAGCGGCGGAGTCTGCAAACGCGGATCGGTCATCGGCACAGCCCATCGCCCAGGCCTGCGCGGCCCGGGCAACTGGCGATTACAGCGACTGGATGATCCCGGCGGCGCCCATACCGGTACCGATACACATGGTGATCATGCCGTACTTGCCCGCCATGCCTTCGCGGCGCATGCCGTGCACCAGCGTGGCGGCACGGATAGCGCCAGTGGCGCCCAGCGGGTGGCCCAAGGCAATGGCGCCACCTTGGGGGTTGATCTTGCTGGTATCCAGGTTCAGATCACGAATCACCGCCAGCGATTGCGCGGCAAAAGCTTCGTTCAGCTCGATCCAGGCCAGATCATCCTGATTAAGGCCAGCGACGCGCAATGCGGCCGGGATGGCTTCTTTCGGGCCGATGCCCATGATCGACGGCGGCACGCCTTTCACCGCAAAGCTCACAAACTTCGCCAGCGGGGTCAGGTTGTATTCCTTCAGAATCCGTTCGGACACCAGAATCACCGCGCCCGCGCCATCCGACATCTGCGAGCTGTTACCGGCGGTCACCGAGCCCTTGGCGGCGAATACGGTCTTCAGCTTGGCCAGGCCTTCCATGCTGGTATCGCGACGCGGACCTTCATCGGTGGTCAGCGTTTTCTTGATGTATTCGACTTCGCCGGTGGCCAGGTTGGGCACGCGGTAAGTGGCTTCCAGCGGCGTGATTTCGTCGGCGAACTTGCCGCCTTCAATCGCAGCCAACGCGCGGCGATGCGATTCAACGGCAAAGGCATCCTGATCTTCGCGGCTGACCTTCCATTGCTCGGCGACTTTTTCGGCGGTCAAACCCATGCCGAAAGCAATGCCCAGGTTTTCGTCTTTGGCAAAGATTTCCGGGTTAAGGGCCACCTTGTTGCCCATCATCGGCACCATCGACATGCTCTCGGTGCCGGCGGCAATCATCACGTCGGCTTCGCCCACACGGATGCGGTCAGCGGCCATTGCGACCGCGTTAACGCCGGACGAGCAGAAACGGTTGATGGTGACACCACCCACGGTTTCGGGCAGGCCGGCCAGCAGCAGGCCGATGCGCGCCACGTTCATGCCTTGCTCGGCTTCGGGCATGGCGCAGCCCACGATCACGTCTTCAATACGCGCGGGGTCGAGGCCCGGCACTTGCGCCAGCGCGCCTTTCAGCACGTGCGCCAGCATGTCGTCCGGACGCACGTTCTTCATCATGCCGCGCGGGGCCTTGCCCACCGGCGTGCGCGTGGCGGCGACGATATAAGCTTCTTGAATCTGTTTGCTCATGGTGAGCTCCTGAATATTCATTCAAACAATCAGGCTGGCCGGGGTTTTGCTGCCACCGGCCAGCAACGGAAAAGTCATCTGCGCCAGGGCGACGATCAGTTCCGTAGCGGTTTGTTGTTTTCCAGCATGTACATGATGCGTTCCTGGGTTTTGCCCTTCTTCAGCAAGCCCATAAAGCGTTGGCGCTCCAGCGTGAGGATCCATTCCTCATTCACCAGGGTGCCCGCGTCCACATCACCGCCGCACACCACTTCGGCAATCTGCACGCCAATGTGGTAGTCGTATTTGCTGATAAAACCGCCTTCCAGCATGTTGATCAGTTGGCCACGGATGGTCGCCGCGCCGGTGCGGCCCGCCACCGGAAAGCCCTTGGGCTTGATCGGGGCCTTGTAGCCGGCATCCGCCAGCGCACGCACTTGCGATTGCGCCACGTGCAGGATTTCGTTGGCGTTAAACACCACGATGTCCGATTCACGCAGATAGCCGATCTCTTTGCCTTCTTCGGCCGAAGTGGCCACTTTGGCCATGGCCATCGCCATGTAGTAGTCCTTCAGCACGGCCAGGATGTCGCCACCCTTGGCTTCACGGGCGGCGCGCAGCGCAAATTCCTTGCAACCGCCCCCCGCAGGCAACAGGCCCACACCCACTTCCACCAGGCCGATATAGCTTTCCAGCGCAGCCACCACGCGGGCGGAATGCATCAGGAACTCGCAACCACCGCCAAAGGCATAACCTTGCGCCGCAGCCACCACCGGTACTTGCGCGTACTTGATGGTCATCGAGGTTTTCTGGAATTCGGCCACCATCTTTTCGATGGCGTCGAAATCACCGGTCATAAAGGCCGGGCCCATGCTGGCCAGATCGGCACCCACCGAAAACGGCGCTTCCGGATGCCAGATCACCAGGCCGGGGTAGCGCGCTTCGGCGATACGCACCGAAGCCTGCAAGCCTTCCAGCACCGGCGCGCCCACGCTGTGCGCTTTGCTCTTGAAGGTCACCACCGGCACATCGTCGCCCGCGCGCAACCACATGCGCACGCCGTCGTTTTCGTAGATGGTCTCGCCATATTGCGGTTCGGCTTCACCAAACACGGTCGGCGGGTAAATCTGGCGCTCGTACACCGGCAGCGTCGAACGTGCTTTGTAGCTGTTGTCGGCGGCGCTATAGCTGCCTTGCGGCGTATGCACGCCGTCCACGCTGTTGACCCAGGCGGGCAATGCGGCGCTCGACATGGTCTGGCCCGCGGCGATTTCACCCGAGATGGCTTCAGCGATGGCTTTCCAGCCCGCGGCTTGCCACATCTCGAACGGACCTTGCTTCCAGCCAAAGCCCCAGCGAATGGCAAAGTCCACATCGCGCGCATTGCCCGCGATATCGCCCAGCCAGTAGGCAATGTATTGCCACACATCGCGCATGCAGGCCCACAAGAACTGCGCTTGCGGATTTTGCGATTCGCGCAGCGCCTTGAACTTCTCGGCCGGGTTTTCAATTTTCAGGATGGCTTTGACTTCGTCATCGCCCTTCTGGCCCGATTGCACGTATTCGCCAGTCTTGGGGTCCAGCACGAAGATATCGCGGCCCTCTTTGCGATAAATGCCGCCCTTGGTCTTCTGGCCCAGCGCGCCCTTCTCGATCAGCGCCTGCATCCACGCCGGCACGGTGTAAAACGCGTGCCACGGATCATCGGGCAGATTGTCGGTCATGGTTTTGACGACATGCGCAAACGTGTCCAGACCCACCACATCGGCGGTGCGGAACGTGGCCGACTTGGGGCGACCCAGGCGCGGGCCAGTCAGATCATCCACCACATCAAAGCGGATACCGAGGCGTTCGGCATGGTGGATAGTGGCCAGCATGCTGAACACGCCAATGCGGTTGGCGATAAAGTTGGGCGTGTCTTTGGCGCGCACCACGCCTTTACCCAGACGCGTGGTCAAAAAGGTTTCCAGCGCATCCAGCTCAGCGCCTTCGGTGTACCGGGTCGGAATCAGTTCGACCAGGTACATGTAGCGCGGCGGATTAAAGAAGTGGATACCGCAAAAGCGGCCCCGCAGCGCTTCGGGCACGCCGTCGGCCAGCTTGCCGATCGACAGGCCGGAGGTATTGGTGGCCAGGATGGCGTGTTCGGCCACGTGCGGCGCAATCTTCGCGTACAGGTCCAGCTTCCAGTCCAGGCGTTCTGCGATGGCTTCGATGATCAAATCACAGTCGGCCAGTTTTTCCAGATCGCTGCCATAGTTGGCCATGGCGATATAGTCAGCGCGCGCGGCGCTGGAGAACGGAGCGGGTTTCATCTTCTTCAGGTTGTCGACGGCCTTCTTGACGATGCCGTTGGCGTCGCCTTCTTTGGCAGGCAGGTCGAACAGAACGGTGTCGATCCCGGCATTGACCAGGTGAGCGGCAATCTGCGCGCCCATCACCCCGGCGCCCAGCACGGCAACGCGACGTATGTTGGCTTTCTGGAACATTGGATATCCCCAGTGTTAAGGCTGTTGACGTTGGTTTCAGGACTGCGGCGGCATGCCTTGCGGACAGCAATCCGGAAACTCACTACAACGGCATCCAGGCCTGGTAGCCCGTGTTGTTATGGTTGAGAAGGTGCGCCCCCGTGGGAGCGCACCGTGTACGGCAAAAAACGCTTAGAACTTGTAGTTGACCTGCATGCCAAGGATGTTGGCGTTGCTGTCAAAGTCAGCCACGGTGGTGGTGCCGCTGCCCGTACATGCCGGCAACAGACAACCTTCGTTGTTGTTCATGTGCGCGTCCTGGATCTTCACGTAGGTGTAGGCCAGATCGAGCGACAGCTGCGGCGTAAACATGTAGTTCAGGCCCAGCGAGAACCACGTGCGGTTGTTGTCCGGCAAGGCGGCCAGGCGGTATTCCGAGCTCGGCACCGGGCTTTGGTCGTACGCAATACCGGCGCGCAGTTGCAGCGGCTGGCTGTACTGGTAAGTGGTCCCCACCGAGAAGCGGTTGGTGTTCTTCCAGTTCTGCACGATCACGGCGTTGGGCAGGCTGTTGGAGAAATCCAGTTGCAGCTCGTCAAACTTGCTGTGCCAGGTGTGCGTCCAGTCGGCCATCACCGCCCATTGCGGCGTTACTTGCTTGAAGAAGTTGATCGACGCGGTATCGGGCGTATCCACAGCCACCGTGCCGGAGCTGTTGGTAAACGCCGAGAACGCGCCAGACAACTGGTTCTGCAACGCCTGGTTCAGGATGGTGCCGGCGGTGCCCAGATTGCTCAGGCCCGGAATGGTGATGCTGTTGGGGTTGTACCAGTTGGCGTCGCCCGACAGGTTGTGCTTGATGTGGCTGCGATAGGCCGCGCCAAAGCGCAGGGTTTCGTCCACGTCGTACATCACGCCCACGTTCCAGCCAAAGCCCCAATCGGTGCCTTGATATTTCATTTCGCTGTCGTCAGCGGGGTTGCCTTGCATCGACGCGATGGCCGACGGCAACGACGCCTGCAGCTGCGCCGCTTGCGCCGTGGTCAGCTGGCCATTAACCACCAGTTGCGTCACCAGATTGGTCAGCGCAGCCTGGCCGGCGGTGCTGGACAACTCGGTTTGCAGCTCTTGCGCCGCCAGCGAGCCAAAGTCCGCTTTCTTGTTGAACTTGGCGTCCATGTATTGCGCGGTGATGCCGAAACCGATCGATAGATGATCGTTGACCTTGTACGCAAACGCCGGGTTGAACGCGTAGGTGCGCATGTCCAGCTTGGTCGAGTTGTAACGCCCGATCCAGCCTTCGTCGTAGCTCACCGCATCGCCAAACGGAATAAAGAAGCCGATACCGCCGTACACCTGGTCGTTGAACTGATGGGTGTAATACAGCTGCGGCACTTCGACGATCGAGGTGGCGCGGCCACCGTCGTTGCCGCTGACGGATGCGCCGCCTGCGGTGGTGGCGCTGATGTTGGACGGGCTGACGCTCGGGTCAAGAATAACCAGTGCGCCCGAAAAGTTGTCCCCTTTCAGGTGGGTCATGCCGGCCGGGTTGTAGAACAACACCGACGCGTCTTTGGCTTCTGCGCCGTTGGAGTTGGCAACAGATTGCGAGCTGACGCTTTGCACGCCAAACGAATAACCGGAAGCCAGAGCATGGCCAGATACAAACACCAGAGTGCTTGCACCGACCAAGCGCAGTGCGCTGGCGATTTTCTTCATCGTACTCTCCTTCAAACGCGGCTTTTGCCGCAGCTTTTTTGGATGCCCGCCGTGGGAAGCGGGCTTTCATCGGGGGCCTTTGTGGCCCTCAGTTTTTCCGTAGAACGCGTAGCAGGTTTACACCCAGGTACACACGTCAGCTGGATTTTTTATGCCGATCGACCGGGCGGCAAGCCACCCGGCACAAATACAACGCTTGCTTGACAGCGCCAACACCCGTTAAAGCACGTAGGCGCGGTCTTCCACTTTCACAAATCCCGCCGCGTTTTAGCAACGCAGTCGATATCTGTTGGCACCGCTTCATGCAGAGTAGATGAAGATTTTGAAGCGGCCCGCTACTACCACTGCAACTGCTGATTCCGGTAATACGTATTCTTGCTTGCGATCAGACCGGCGCGCCCGGCACTTCGGCCAGTACGGCTTCCGGCGTGCTCGGTTTTGGCGCCACCGGGGCCGCCGGGGCGCTGTGGCCCAGGATGACGCGGGTGGTTACGCCCAGATCGGGGTTTTCCAGATTGCCGTCGAAATCGTCGACCATGATCACCTGGCGTTTCAGTTGGCGAGCGCGGGTAACGGCGGCGTGTTCTTCTTTGCTGATCAAGCCCTTGGCCACGGCGTCGTCGAGACGATCCATCGCGGTCAGACCCACATTCTTGCCATCGCGCTGGGCTTTACGCAGCTTGTGTTCCAACCCTTCGGTAGCGATGACGGCCTTCAGCGCATGGTCCAGCACGCCAATCGGATCGCTTTCGTCGGTGGAGCGATACATGTATTCAACCAGGCGATCTCGGGTTGCGGTCGGTTCCATCAGCAGCTTGGCCACCTTGGTGCCCACATAATCCGCCGGTGCGCGCAGCGACATGCCCAGCGGGAACACCAATCGACGCATCAGCCAACCCAGCAGCGGGCTCGGGTGATTGCTGAGGAAGCCATCCAGCGCCATCTGGCAGTCGTACAGCGCGGTTTGCACCGACCATTGCAGCAGCGGCAGATCTTCTTCCGGCATGCCATCGTCGTGATATTTCTTCAGCACGGCGGTGGCGATATACAGATTGGACAGCGCATCACCCAGGCGCGCCGACAGCTTTTCCTTGAATTTGAGGCTGCCGCCCAGGCTGGCCATGCCCATATCCGCAGCAAAGGCAAAGGCCGAAGACATGCGCGTGACTTGCTTGTAATACACCGCGGTCTTGCCCGATTTGGGGCTGCCGACAAAGGCCGCGCCGGTCAGGCCCATCACCAGTGCACGCACGGCGTTGGAGACGGTAAAGCCGATATGACCAATCACTGCGCTATCAAACGCCGCGCCGTCGTTGTTCATAGCCGAACGCATTTCGGTCAGCACATACGGATGGCAACGGATTGCGCCCTGACCAAAGATGATCATCGAACGCGTGAGGATGTTGGCGCCTTCCACCGTAATTGCCACCGGAATCGCTTGATAACCGTGTGCCAGATAGTTGTTGGGGCCAATACACACGGCTTTGCCGGCGTGCACGTCCATGGCGTCGTTCAGCACCTTACGCATGCGTTCGGTGTTGTGATATTTGAGAATGCCCGACAGCACCGACGGCTTTTCGCCTATATCAAGGCCAGTCAGCGCCAGGCGTTGTGCCGCGTCCATCTGATAGGCATAGCCACCGATGCGCGCAATCGCTTCATCCACGCCTTCGAACTTGCCGATGGCCAGACCAAACTGGTTGCGGATGCGGGCATAAGCGCCCGTGGTAAAGGCGGCCAGTTTGCCCGACGCCACCGACATGGCTGGCAACGAGATGCAACGGCCCACCGACAGACATTCCACCAGCATGCGCCAGCCCTGGCCCACGTAGTCTTTACCGCCAATCACCCATTCCATCGGGATAAACACGTTGTTACCCCAGTTCGGACCATTCTGGAACACCGAAGTGGCCGGGTAATGACGACGGCCGATTTCCACGCCTTCGTGTTCGGTCGGGATCAGCGCGCAGGTAATGCCGATGTCTTTTTTGCCACCGAGCAAACCGTCCGGGTCATACAGCTTGAATGCCAGACCGAGGATGGTCGCGATCGGGCCCAGCGTGATGTAACGCTTTTCCCAGCTGACGCGGATACCCAGCACGTTTTCGTGCCGCTCGCCGGTGCGCGGATCAGTATACGAACCGCGCGTCACCACGCCGTAGTCAGGGATACCACCGGCATCCGAACCCGCTTCCGGGCTGGTCAGCGCAAAGCAGGGAATCTCCACGCCCTTGGCCAGACGCGGCAGGTAGTAGTTCTTTTGTTGTTCAGTGCCGTAGTGCTGCAGCAATTCGCCCGGTCCAAGCGAGTTGGGCACCATCACCGTCACCGCGGCCGAGCCGCTGCGAGTAGCAATCTTGGTGACGACGCGAGCATGGGCGTAGTTGGAGAATTCCTTACCGCCATACTCTTTCTTGATGATCATCCCCAGGAAACCCTGATCCTTGATGAACTGCCACACGTGCTGTTCCAGGTCTTTGGTTTCGTGGGTGATTTTCCAGTCGTCCAGCATCTTGCACAGCTGTTCGGTGGGGCCATCAATAAACGCCTGTTCTTCGGCCGTCAGTTGCGGGGCCGGAAAGTTATGCAGGCGCGCGTAATCGGGCTTGCCCGAGAACAGATCGCGATCCCACCACACCGTGCCGGCATCCACCGCTTCTTGCTCGGTCTGCGACATCGGCGGGGTGATCTTCTTGAATACGCCAAACAGCGGATTGGTAATCAGGGCGCGACGCAGCGGCTTCAGGTTAAGCACCGCCAGCACGACCACCACCACACCCAGCCACACCGGGCTGGCACCGCGCGCAAGCACTGCAAACGCCGTACCCAACAACACCAGCAACGAACTGAACCACAACGGGGCGCGTACATACGCCACCGCCAGGAAGGCGACCAGCACAATGGCCACACTGATGAGCGCTGTCATTTTTGTAGACTCCTTTACGAATTCTGATCAACCAGCTCTGGCATCGCGGCTTGCGCGTCCAGGCCAGCCACAACAAACGGCACCAGCATGCGCGCCACCATTTGCGGATCGCGGGCATTGACGATGGGGTGCGCCATAAACAGCCGCAGTACATTGGTGCCGGCAAACGCGTTGAACATGGCGTTGGCCAGAAAGTGAAAGCGCCAGTGCACTTCGGCTTCGGACAAATGCGGCAGCGATTTGACCAGCGCGCTGATGTAACGCCGGGTCAGTTCGCTATAACGGCGCGGCATGCTTTCTTTCAGCACCGGGTGCGGCTCGACAAACGTCCGCGCCAGCAAGCGCACAAAGATCAGCCCGCCCAGACTGGCTTCCTGGCCCAGTTCGATGGCGGCGGCCACAAAGGCTTCCACCACCTGTTTGGCGCTGGGATTGGCGTACTGGCGTTCCAACTGGTCCAGATGGCCCAGAAACAAACGCGCAAACGGCTCAGCCCGGCGTTCGAAGACGGCTTTGAACAACCCGTCTTTCGAGCCGAAGTAATAATTGACGGCGGCGATGTTAACGCCGGCGGCTTGGGTAATCAGGCGCATCGAGGTGGCATCAAAGCCGTGCTCAACGAACAACAGTTCGGCGGCATCCAGAATGCGGGTCGAGGTTTCGACCGCCTTGGCGGACTCTCCCATACGTGCTCCAGTGGTGTAGCGTCGTGTTCGATATTTCAAACGAGTGTTTGAAAATTAGCGAGTCCTTTGACGCTTGTCAATATTTACAACAAGAAAAAGGGGGTGAGGGCTTTCCCGTACCCGCGCCACCGCAGCATTAACGTGCAGCGACACGGCCATGCGGCTTGCGGGCGGGCGGCGCGCAGTGGCAGGAAAGAGACAAAGCCCAGCAGGAATGCGGGCTGGCACTGTGACGGTGCATGATCGACCGCGCCATCGGGGGATTCCGGATTTGCGGGTCTGCGGCGGCGCAAATCCGGGCAGCGTTTTAAACACCACGCGCGGCGCGGGGCAGCGGTAGCACGATGTGGATTGCAATAATTGCGTAGTACAACAATGGCGACAACGTAATCCGCGTCAGCCCTGTGGCGGCCGGATGGGCGCCCATCGCGCATCTCGCTCTAGTTCTCTTTAAGGTCGCCATCCACATACAGCCAGCGCCCATCGGCATTGCGGCTAAACGAACTGGTCTCATGCAGTTTCCAGGCGCGGCCGTTGATCTTGTAGCGCGCCACAAACTCCACCGACGCCAGATCGCCATCTTCCGAAGCGTTGCACACTTCCAGCGATTGCCAGTTGACGTTGCCGTCGGCCGCCAGATCCAGCGAGCTGGGCCGCGTTTGCGGGTGCCAGGTGGCCAACAGATAATCTTCCAGCTTCAGCACATAGGCGGTATAGCGCGAGCGCATCAGTGCTTCGGCCGTGGGCGCGGGCACGCCGCCATGGAAGATCGCGCAGCACGCGGTATAAGCAAGATTGCTGCCACAGGGGCATTTAAGCGGGGCCGAACTGGCTTTGGACATCTACTTCTGTTTCCGTAATGGTTCGCTAGATAATTTCGGCGCAATGCGGGCTGCACATGCGCCGCCTGTCACACGGCTTTCGCTTCAGGTAGACTCGCAGCTTAGTTAAATCAACCGCTTACGTCATGCCCTTTCCCCTGCCCCGCGCCGCCATCTTTGATATGGACGGTTTGATGCTCGACACCGAGCGCATTGCCATCGAATGCTGGACCAAGGCCGCAGCGCAACTGCATTTGCCGCTGGAACAACACGTGCCGTACGGCATGGTGGGCATGCATATGAGCAAGGTCAAAGCCTATCTGCAGACGCAACTGGCCGACGATGCGCCCATTGACGCCCTGATTGCCGCCACCCACGAACATTACCTGCAGCGCACCCAATCAGCCATTCCGCATCGCCCCGGTGTGCTGGAATTGCTGCAGTGGCTGCGCCAGCAAGGTCTGCCCTGCGCGGTGGCCACCTCCACCAAACGCCAGTTGGCCGAGCACCACCTACAACTGGCTGGCTTGTGGGACTTCTTTGCCTTTGCCGTGTGCGGTGACGATATCGAACACCCCAAGCCCGCACCCGATATCTATCTGAAGGCCGTAGGCCAGTTGGGCCTGCAAGCCGCCGAATGCGTGGTGTTTGAAGACTCCATCGTTGGCGTGCGCGCCGCCCACAGCGCCGGTTGCCGCGTGATCATGGTGCCCGATATGAGCACGCCAGACGCCGCCACGCTGGCGCTGGAGATTCCGATTCTGCAATCGCTGACGCAGGCGCAAGCGCATGTGCAGCAATGGCTGGCGGATTACGCCAGATAAAATCATCACCGGAGACGCGATGACCACCCGCAAACGCTGGATCAGACATTTGCAGCAGCAGATCGAACAGATCGATGCCGCACAACAGCGCGCGCGGCACAGTGAAGGCGTCGAAGAGCTGCATCAGCTGCGCGTGCAATTGCGCAGTGTGCGGATCCAGTTATTACCGGTGGCCCGACACGGCAAGCTGCATGCCGCGCGCGCGGCGTTATCGCTGATGAGCGATGCCAGCAATGTATTGCGTGATCGCGACGTGATGCTGGAGCTGGTGGCGGACTGGCCCGCGCCGTATGCGCAAGAAGCGCGGCAGCTGATTGAAGGCCGCGCGCCCGATTTACGCACGGCGCGCACAGCGCTGTTGCCGTCCGGTTGGGCCGCCCAGATGGGTACGTTGCCGCAGGTATTGCGCCACGAGGTGCCGCCCGGTGCGGCGCTACAACGCAAAATCCGCCAGACCGCGCGCAAGTACCGCCGTCAGGCGCGCGCTGAATTGCACGCGCTGGCGCCGCACTGTGCGCCCGAGTTATGGCATCGCACGCGCATCACGCTCAAGAAAGTCCGCTATCTGCATGAAGCGTTGGGCGACTGGTTGCCGCGCCGCTGGCAAGGTCTGAGCAAACAGGCCAAACCGGCGCAGGACGCGTTGGGTTATCTGCATGATCTGGATGTACTGCAACAGCACTATGGCGCGTCGTTTTCCGCGGCGCTGAATGGCTATTGGCAAAGCCAGCGCGCTGCAGCGTTGGCCGATGCCGAAATGGCCGCGACTCGCGTTTTGCGCGCTTTGCATGGCGGCAAGCCCGGCAAGGCATTGCGGGAGGATCTGGCATGAGCAGCGATTATCAACGCGCCGTCGCCCTGGCCGCGCTGGCCGATGATCAGGCCTTGCTGGTCGAACTGATCGGTGTGTTTCTGGCCGATGTGCCGATGCGCGTGGCAACGCTGCAAGCCGCCGCCGAAGCGGGCGACCTGGCCACGGTGGCGCATCAGGCGCATGCGCTGAAAGGCGAATGCGGCACGCTGGCGGCCACGGTCACCGTCGGACACTTGCGCGCGCTGGAAATGGCCGCCCGCGCGGGCGATACCCGTGCGGTGGCGGAAGCATGGACCGACGCCATCGGCAGCGTGCACGCGCTGCTGAACGACCTAAAAGCCGAATACGACACGCTGGCGTGAAGCTTTGTCATAGGGTGGGTCAAGACCCACCACACAGAGCCGCATGCCATTGCGCCGAGCTTGGCATACCACTTTGGGCGGTGGGCCTTGACCCACCCTATATCCCGAACTTCTGCACTATTTTCGGCCCGAGTTTGACGCGCGCTTTGTCGTAATCCGCCCATGGGTTGTGTTTCATTGCGGCCAACCGTTCCGGCACGTTGTGGATGGTCCAGAAACTGGCGCTGGCCAGTGTGGGCAGTTCGTCCCACGCAATCGGCGTAGCCACCCCGGCCTGATCGCGCGCGCGGGTGGAATACGCGGCCACCGCCGTTGCGCCGCGGGCATTGCGCAGATAGTCGATAAAGATTTTGCCGTTGCGTTTGGCTTTGCTCATGGTGGCGATAAACCGGTCCGGCAATTGCTGCGCCAGATGCGTCGCCACTGCTTTGCTGAATGCCTTGACGGTATCCCAATCAGCGCCCGGTTTAAGCGGCACTTCCACATGCAAGCCTTTGCCGCCGGTGGTTTTAAGGAATACGCCCAAGCCCGCTTCCTGCAACAAACCGCGCAGCAACTGTGCCGCCTCCACCACCTGCTGCCAGCTCACATCGGGCGCCGGGTCCAGATCAAAGATCATGCGGTCTGGCTGTTCCAGCGCACGTTGCGTCGCGCCCCAGGTATGTAGCTCCAGCACGCCCGACTGCACCAGCTGGATAACCGCGCGCACGTCGTTGGCCAGCATATAGGTGGCGCTACCGCTTTCGTCCTTGATTTCCACCGGCTGCACGCCCTCGGGCATGGTGTCGGTTAAATGCTTCTGGAAAAAGCACGCATGCGCCGCGCCTTGCGGGCAACGCACCAGCGTGAGCGGCCGGTCTTTCAGTTGTGGCACCAACCAGTCGGCCACTTGTTCGTAATAACGTGCCAGATCCACCTTGGTGTCGCCGGTGCCCGGAAACACAATGCGCGTGGGATGGCTGATGCGCACGCCGCCTACTTCGGCGTCTTCGGTGCTGCGTTTGGGCTTGGGCGCGGTGGTCTCGGCTTTGGCTTCGGCGTTGCGACTGCGGGTCTTGCCCGGTTTCGCAACTGGCGCATCGGCGGCAATGGCCACTTCCGGCACCACCTGCTGCGCCGGCTTGTCTTTGCGCAGCCCAAGGAAAGCCGCCTGCCGCAGCCGCTTTTCCTCGGTCCATTCGGCAAAGCGGATTTCGGCCACTTGCTCCGGCCGCACCCAGTGCACATGCGCGCGTTCGCGCGGCGGCACGTCTTCTACAAATGGCGAGGTTTTCTGCTCCGCCTCGGCCAGCGTCTTGCCCAGGCTTTGCAGCGTGGCGTCATCAAAGCCAGTACCAACGCGGCCGGCGTAGTGCAGCTTGCCGTCATCGCCATAGGTGCCCAGCAACAGCGCACCAAAGCCCAGCCGGCTGCCGGCCGGATTGGTATAGCCGCCAATCACGAATTCCTGGCGTTGCTGGCATTTCAGTTTCAGCCAGTCGCGGTTGCGCTTTTCCTGATAAACCGAATCCACGCGCTTGAACATCAAGCCTTCCAACCCGTGGTGGCAAGCGTGGGTAAACGCGTCGCCGAGATCCGTTTGCAGATGGTCGCTAAAGCGCAAATCCGAGCTTTCGGGCAAGTCTTTCAGCAGCCTGGCCAGTTTCTTTTTCCGCTGCACCAAAGGCTGCAAACGCAAGTCGGCATTATTTAAAAACGGGATATCAAACAGGTAATACACCAATCGCGCTGCCGTTTTCGGGGGCGGATCAGCAAAGGCATTCTGCAGCGCCTGAAAGCTCATGCTGCCATCGGCCTGCACCGCCACCACTTCGCCATCCAGCCAGCCATTCTGCAGATTCAGCGCCGCCAGTTGCGCGGGCAGATTGCCCATGCGCTGGGTCCAGTCTTTGCCATTGCGGCTGAACATCTGCACCTGGCCGTCTTCGATGTGGGTCAGCATGCGGTAGCCATCAAACTTGATTTCGGCCAGCCAGGCTTCGGTATCACCCGGCACGCTGTTCACCAGCGTGGCCAGTTGCGGTTCCAGTAATTCGGGCAGCGTGGATTTGCGCTTAGCTTTGCGCGCGGTCGGCTTGGCCTTTGCGGCGGGCGCTGCGTCGTCTTCGGGCGAGACCACGCGCGCTTTGGGCTGATTGGTTTTGGTGAGCTGCGAGCGCTTGGGCGGTGGGCCGTCAATCTCATCAATCTGGCGGCCGCTGATTACGCTTTGCGTGAGCTTGGCGGTCACTTCGGCGGTTTTGCCCGCCGCAGCGGTGGCATCGTGGCCTTTTACCAGCAGCCAGTTGTCCGCGTCTTCGGGCTCATCCGGGCGATGATGCATGCGCACCAGCGCCCATTCGCCTTGCAGCTTTTCGCCTTCGAGCTTGAAGCGCAAATGACCTTTCTGATAACCGCGTTGCGGATCGTCCAGCGGTTGCCACACGCCGCGATCCCACACCATCACCTTGCCCGCGCCGTACTGATGCGGCGGGATAATGCCTTCAAAGTCGCCATAGGCCAGCGGATGGTCTTCCACATGCACGGCCAGGCGTTTAACGGTGGGATCAAGGCTCGGGCCCTTGGGCACGGCCCAGCTTTTGAACACGCCATCGAGTTCCAGGCGGAAGTCATAGTGCAGGCGCGTGGCATCGTGTTTCTGGATTACGTAATGCAAAACCGCGCCCGAGCGACCGGCTTTGCCGCCGGGCTCGGACGTTATGTTGAAATCGCGTTTGGCGCGATAGCGAGTGAGGCTCATGGCAGTCTCCTGCGCGCTTAGGCCGCTTTGCGTTTAGTGCTGGCAGTGGCGGTTTTGCGCTGGGTGGCTGGTTGGGCGGTGGCTTTAGGTTTACTGGCTGCGCGTGCTGCCGTGGCGGCGGGTTTAACCGCGGGCTTGGCAGCCGGTTTGGCCGCTGGCTTGGCCGCGGGCTTGGCGGCAGGTTTCGCCGCCGGTTTGGCCGTCGCGGTGGCTATCTTTTTGCTGGCCGGGCGGGCGGCGCTGACGCGTGTGGCCGCCTTGGCGCCGGTTTTAGCCGCCGTCGCGCTGGCTTTGGCGGGCGCTTTGGCAGTGCGCGTGGCTTTGCGTTGCGGTGCGGCCTGCTCGGCCTGGTCTTCATCTGCATCGTCGTTATCAGCCACATCGGCTTCAGCGCGCTTGAGCTTGCCGGCTTTGCCTTTGGCGGCGGGCAGACTCTTTTTCAGCAAGGCCATCAGATCCAGCACATTGGCTGAACCCGGCACCGGCTGGTCTTCGTCTTCCATCGGCGCGTTAACGGTGTGCGTTTGCCGCGCCTTGATTTTGCGATCGATCAGTTTGAGCAGGTCTTCGCGATACTGGTCGTGGTACTGGTCCGGGTGCCAGTCATCCGACATCCCTTCCACCAGTTGCACCGCCATATCGACTTCCTTGCTGCTCAAGCCCGGCTTCACCGCGGTTTGCGGCAGGCCCAATTCGTCCACATCCTTGATTTCTTCGGGATAACGCAACGTATTGAGCACCAGCGCATCGCCCACGGCCGCAACCACGGCCAGATGTTGCTTTACGCGGATCACAATCTGCGCCACGCCCACCTTGCCGGATTTTTTCAGCGCTTCGCGCAACAAGCCGTACACCTTTTCGCCACGTTTGCCGGGCGACAGGTAATACGGCTTTTCAAAATAAACCGGATCAATTTCGTCCTGATCGACAAACGCCAGCAGATCGATCGTCTGCGTAGCTTTGACGTTGGCGTGTTTAAAGTCTTCGTCGCCCAGCGCCACGTATTCACCCGGCTGATATTCGTAGCCTTTGATGATGTCGGCCCAGGTCACTTCTTTGCCGGTCGTTTTATTGACGCGCTTGTAGCCCACTTTGGAGAAGTCGCGTTTGTCCAGCAACGTAAGATCGAGCTCATCCGGCGATTCGGCCGAATTGAGAGAAACGGGAATAAAGATCAGCCCGAAGCTGATCGCGCCTGACCACAGTGCGCGTGCCATGGTGGGTCTCCTGCCATTGAACGCTTAGCGTGCCGCGCTGCCGCAGCAACCGCTATCAGCCAGCCGCCATGCCGTGGTCTCACAAACGCGCCGCAACATGCAGGTTCAATCCCTACGTGTTTGTAAGAAGCAAAAGTTTCAGCGCGTACACATCGCTGCGCCTTACGGATGCTGGGGGCGGATTCCTACGTGCTTATCCGGTGGCTACCGCCTCAGAGGGCGGGCTGTCTGGCGTTATGGTGGTAGCCATTGTTTGCGGCGGGAGCGCCATCATGGACAAGGATCTACGACCTGACCGCGGTCAGTTTGGCCAGTTAACACCGCTGGATGTGGCGTTGCAGGAGCAAGAGCTGCCGCGCCGCTGGGCGCAAACTGATCTGGCCGTCGAGCTGCTGGCCGATGGCTTGCGGCTGGACGACATCGTGCGCCGTCTGCGCGATGTGTTCATGCCGGGCACGCTTAAAGATGAAGTCCAGATGTTGTCTGCGCACGATACGGCCTTGCGCCGGTTTGAATCGTTACGCTACCAGGCCGAGCGCGGCGGGCTGACTGCCGCTCAACGCGAGGAACTGGCGGCTTATGCACAGACGGCTAGTCTGGAAGAACGCAACGAAATCTCAGCCGCACTGGCCGGGGCGCCCACGGGTAGCCCGGACAGCCGCATCGGCTGAACTGACTGCCAACCACCAAGGAGCTGGATATGACGACACCGAACATCGATTTTGACCGCATCCGCAATCAACTCGACGCGTGGGAAATCGAAATCAATCGCCAGTTGCACGACCCGTCCCCGGACGAGTTCCAGCAAGAAATGCGCCGCCGTCACGGCCCGCAGATTGCAATCTGGATTGATGAACTGGAACAGAAGCGCGACACGCTGCAAGTGCGTGGCGGCCAGCCGCAACCCGCGCCGGAAGACCAGCTGTCGCCGCCGAATCTAAAAGACCCGGGCGATGCGGTGGCCGTGGCGGATATCTATTCCACCATTGGTTATTTGCGTAGCCAGATTGGGGTGCATTAAGGCGTACGGTGCGCGGATGATGTGGGAAGGCCCCGAATGGGGCCGGGGCTTTGGGCCCCAAACTGTGCGTTGCCCTCCGGGTAACGCACCCTACGGTTGATCCGCCACCGCCGCGCATAGGGTGGGTCGAGACCCACCATCCAAGGCCAGTGACAAAAACGCAAACATATGCGTTCTTCTCCACGCCTTTGGATGGTGGGTCTAGACCCACCCTATGCGTTTGTGGATTACGGATGCGTCATGTCGATGGGGACGACCCATTCATCAAACTGCGCTTCGGTGAGGTGCCCCAGCGCCAGCGCTGATTGCTTCAGCGTCAGGCCTTCGTGGTGCGCCTTCTTGGCAATCTGGGCCGCTTTGTCATAACCGATATGGCGGTTGAGCGCGGTCACCAGCATCAGGTTCTTGTCCAGATTGGCGGCAATGACGTCCAGATCCGGCTCGATGCCCACGGCGCAGTGGTCGTTAAACGCCAGCATCGCATCGCTTAGCAACTCGATACTCTCCAGCACGTTGTGCACCATCACCGGCTTGTACACATTCAGCTGGAAATTGCCCTGGCTGCCCGCAAACGCCACCGCCGCATCGTTGCCAAACACCTGCACGCACACCATGGTCAGCGCTTCGCACTGGGTGGGATTCACCTTGCCCGGCATGATGGATGAGCCTGGTTCGTTTTCGGGTATACGCAATTCGCCGATGCCGCAGCGCGGGCCGCTGGCCAGCCAGCGCACGTCGTTGGCCAGCTTCATCAGTCCCCCCGCCAATGTGCGCAGCGCCGCTGAGGTTTGCACCAGCGCATCGTGCGCTGACAGCGCAAAAAACTTGTCGGGCGCGGCACGGAACGGGTGGCCGGTCAGCTCGGCAATGTGGCTTGCAGCGGTGTCGCCAAACTGCGGGTGCGCGTTAAGACCGGTGCCCACCGCCGTGCCACCAATGGCCAGATCATAAAGACCGGGCAATGCGGTTTTCACGCCATGTAGATTGAAATCCAGTTGCGCCACCCACGCGCCAATTTCCTGCCCCAAGGTGACGGGCGTAGCGTCTTGCAAATGCGTGCGCCCGGTTTTGACGATATGCGCGTAAGCCGCGGATTTATCGGCCAGCGTGCCGCGCAAGGTGGCGATGGCGGGCAACAAGCGGCGATGGATTTCTTCCACCACCGCAATATGCATCGCCGTTGGAAACGTATCGTTGGAAGACTGGCCCCGATTGACATGGTCATTGGGGTGCACCGGGGTTTTGCTGCCGAGCGTGCCACCGGCCAGTTCAATGCCGCGGTTGGAGATCACCTCATTGGCGTTCATGTTGGATTGCGTGCCCGAGCCCGTCTGAAACACCACCAACGGAAAATGCTCGTCCAGTTGGCCATCAATCACTTCATCCGCCGCCTGCACCACCCATTGCGCAACTTCGGCGGCCAGTTCGCCCAACTCGGCATTGGCTTGCGCCGCCGCTTTCTTCAGTACGCCCAAAGCGCGGATCACTGGCCGTTGCCAGCGAAAGCGCGTTACCCCAATCGGAAAATTGCCCACCGAGCGCTGCGTTTGCGCGCCCCAGTAGCGATCCGACGCGACGGCAATCGCGCCCATCGAATCGGTTTCTTGTCGCGTTGCGGTCATGCCGGTCTCCGTGTTCGGGTTGTCAGATCAGATCAAAGCAGCAATCCATCATCAGTCAGTGGGCAGGCGCGCAGGTTCAACGTTCTTGCAGATGCAATTGGCGGCGCCATTTTTTGGTGGGGCGACCTTTGATTTGGGGATGGTCGAAGGTGGGTTCCATTGATTTCTGTAGCGCGGCTTCTTCGCGCTTGGCCACGCTATCGGCGGTTTCGGCATACAAAGCGCGCGCCACTTCGGCCGGGCCGCGCTTGTCCGATACGCCCAGCACTTCGACTTCAAACAAGCCGTGATCGGTGCGGATTTTAAGCATGTCGCCCGTTTTTACATCGCGCGCTGGCTTGGGCCGCGCGCCGTTCAGATCCACATGGCCCGCCACCACGGCATCGCTGGCCAGCGAGCGCGTTTTAAAAAAGCGCGCCGCCCACAGCCATTTATCGATACGCACTTTGTGATCATCTTGCGAATATGCGGCCTGCTTCATTGCGTGGTTTCCGTCCGGGTTGTTACTGCGACAAGATCATCGAGCGCGATGAGCGTTGCCGCACAAAATTTTCATAATCCTTGTGCCGCAACGCCATTTCGTTGGGCGGCACCCAGGCTTCCAGCGCCTGCAGATAACTGGGCTGTGCTGCGATTTTCTGCATGGCCGCATCGATATCGACAATTACCTTGCGGCCCCAATCATTTTTGCTGCACGCCACATGCGAGCCTAAAAACGGCGGCGCGTTCTTGATGGGCACCGACACCAGATCGGCCGGGGCCTGGCCCTTGCTTTGTTGGTAGACCAGTACTTGCGGGTATTCCAGCGTGTAATCAAGCCGCCCCATCTGCATCATGCGAAACAGATTGCTGGATTGGCTCACCACCGCCATCGGCTTCATATTGCGGTTGGACGGGCTGCGCAGCAGCGTGTCGATCTCGTCGCCAAACGAGCGCGCGGCCGGATAATTGCCCAGCAAGCTGCGATCCTGAAACAGCTGCGCCAGATCAACGCCATCGCGCCATTGCGGATGCGCGCGCAAGGTGTCCTGGCGCAATACCACCTGTACCGGCGGTGCGATGCCCGCGGCCGTCATCACGCTATAGGCCAGGCGGTCGGCATTGGCCAGCGACGAGGCATAGCAAAGGTGCGTGCCATTGCGCAGTTCGGCAAAGATGCGGCCGGGCACCATGTTCACCATGCGATGTTCGTATTGCGGCAACGAGTGCTGCAGCAGTTTAACCAGCCGGTCGCCGGTGCCGTCGTTGAGCTGCGCCACCTGAACAGCATCGGGGTTTTGCAGGATGTAGACCGGCGCCCAGTCAAACACGGCCCAGGTAATGCGTTCTTTGGCCTGCGCCGACGGCAACGGCAACCACAGCAACAGCGCGCACAACGCGCGTTTGCCCGACATGGTCAGGACCCCGGCGCGCGCGCGCGCAAAGTGGACACAACAGTCATGGGACGGCACGTTCTCTTATTGATATTAATGGGTTGAGCTTACATCAGCGCATTGTACCTTGACGCCAGGCGGTTAAGCGTAAGGCAGCACTTGCCGGACGGCCGTAGAAGCTGATACAACACGTGTTCGCCCTGCCCGGCCCTGCTGGCGCGATCCGCCCGCATGGCCCATCCCGCGATCCACCCTTCGCATACCGGGGCGACGGCCACCAAGACACAATCCTGTCTTTGCGGCCAGGCTGTCCTCACCCGGCTGGCAGCGCCGCGTTGCGCTTGTTGCGCAACCTTTTTGATATCCACGTCTGCGCCCCCCCTTTTTTGATAGCGGGCCGGACTGCAAGCAAGCTGCCCCCATGACTACGACGACTACTGCCTCTACCGCGCTGCCCTGGTCGGCCGCGCATCGCCCGCTTAACCGCCGCGATATCCAGACCCTGACGCTGTCCGCATTGGGCGGCGCACTCGAATTTTACGACTTTGTTGTATTTGTCTTTTTTGCGGCCGTGATTGGCGGGCTATTTTTTCCGGCCGCCATGCCCGACTGGCTGAAGCTGCTGCAAACCTTCGGCATCTTTGCCGCAGGCTATCTGGCGCGCCCGCTGGGCGGCATCATCATTGCCCACTTTGGCGACAAGCTGGGCCGCAAGCGCATGTTTACGCTGTCGATTTTCATGATGGCGCTGCCCACGTTGTTTATGGGTCTGCTGCCCACCTACGCCACGCTGGGCGTGATGGCGCCGATTTTGCTGCTGATTTTGCGCGTGCTGCAGGGCGCGGCGATCGGTGGCGAAGTACCGGGCGCCTGGGTGTTTGTCTCTGAGCACGTGCCGCCGACGCGCACCGGCCTGGCGGTGGGATCGCTGACCGCGGGGCTGACCTTTGGCATTTTGCTGGGCGCGCTGATTGCCACCGTGATCAACACGCATTTCTCCAAAGCCGATATCGCCGATTACGCGTGGCGTATCCCGTTTATTCTCGGCGGCGTATTTGGCCTTGTGGCGGTGTATCTGCGCCGCTTTCTGGAAGAAACGCCGATCTTTAAAGAACTGCATCAGCGCAAAGAACTGTCGCGTGATCTGCCGCTGGGCCAGATCGTTAAAAAACACGTTGGGGGCACTATCCAGGCCATGTTGCTGACCTGGGTATTGTCGGCGGCGATTGTGGTGGTGATTCTGTTTACGCCCACGTGGCTGCAAAAAGTGCATGGCATCGCGCCCGCACTGTCGCTGCAAGCCAACAGCCTGGCCACTTTGTGCCTGACCGTGGGCTGCGTCGTGTTTGGCATGGCGGCGGACAAATTTGGCGGCCGCATCACACTGGCAGTGGGTAGCCTGGGGCTGCTGATGACCAGCTATATGTTCTATTTCAGCCTGCCCGCCGCGCCAGCCACGCTGATGGTTAATTACGCGCTGGCGGGTTTCTTTGTGGGCGTGGTCGGCGTGGTGCCGTACCTGATCGTGCGTGCCTACCCGGCTGCGATCCGCTTTAGCGGCGTGTCGTTTAGCTATAACGTCGCTTATGCGATTTTTGGCGGCCTGACGCCGGTGGCACTGACGTGGTGGATGAAGCAAGACGCGCAAGCGCCCGCGCATTATGTCGGCGCGCTGTGCTTGCTGGGCCTGGTACTGGCGCTGGCGCCGCAACCCCGTCGCCACTGAGCAGCCATCGGGTGGGGCTCGACGGCACCGTGCGGGCCCACCCGGTGCCCTTATTGAGTAGCGCTGTCCGCCAGTTTGCGCAAAACGCGCGATGCCGCCACAAAACCAAAGGTGCCGGTCACCACGGTGACCGCGCCAAAGCCACCTTCGCAATCCAGTCGCACCGGGCTATCGCCCACCGCCGGTTTGGTGGCGCACACGCTGCCATCGGTTTGCGGATACGCCAGCGGCTCGGTCGAATACACGCATTCCACGCCAAACTTCTTGCCCGGTTTGGCAAAGCCATAATCCTTGCGCAGGATATTGCGCACTTTGGCCGCCAGCGGGTCTTGCGTGGTGCGCGACAAATCATCCACCTTGATCTGCGTCGGATCGGTCTGGCCGCCCGCGCCGCCCGTGGTAATCAGCGGAATCTTGCGACGACGGCACCAGTTGATGATGGCCGCCTTGGTCTTCACGCTATCAATCGCATCGACCACATAGTCATAACCGCGGCCCAACATCTCTTCCAGATTGTCGGTGGTGACAAAGTCTTCAATCTGATGAACCACGCATTCCGGGTTGATGGCCAGAATGCGCTCGGCGGTCGCCTCGACCTTCATACGGCCAAACTGGCCCGCCAAAGCCGGCAACTGGCGGTTGGTGTTGGACACGCAGATATCGTCCAGATCAATCAAAGTAATCTGGCCGATACCTGAACGCGCCAACGCCTCCGCCACCCACGAACCGACGCCACCAATCCCGATCACGCACACATGCGCCTGGCCAAACCGCGCCAATGCCGCCGTGCCATACAAACGCGCAATGCCGCCAAAACGGCGATCGTAACTGGTATCCATAGCGGTCGATTCCGGGGTTAGCAGGAAATGGCGGTGCGCCGCAGCACACCGCGCGGTGGCGGGCGCAGCTTAGATCTGTTCAGCCCACAGATCGTGTTCGTCGGCATCGGTGATGCGGACTTTCACGAAATCACCCACTTTCACATCGGCGCTGGGATCGAAATAAACAAGGCCGTCAATCTCGGGCGCATCGGCGTACGAACGCGCCACAGCGCCTTCTTCGTCGATCTCATCAACCAGCACCGTCATTTCGCGACCCACACGCGCTTGCAAGCGCGCTGCCGAAATCGCCGCCTGCTTTTCCATAAAGCGCTGCTTGCGCTCTTCCGCCACGTCCGCCGGCACATGGTCCGGCAGATCGTTGGCGGTGGCGCCTTCCACCGGCGAATAGGTAAAACAGCCCACGCGATCGAGTTGCGCTTCGTCGAGGAAATCGAGCAATTCCTGGAATTCGGCTTCGGTCTCACCGGGGAAACCAACAATAAACGTCGAGCGAATCACCAGATCCGGGCAAATCTCGCGCCAGGCCTTGATGCGCGCCAGCACATTGGCCGAGCTGGCCGGACGCTTCATCAATTTAAGAATGCGTTGGCTGGCGTGCTGGAACGGAATATCCAGATACGGCAACACCTTGCCTTCGGCCATCAGCGGGATGATTTCATCAACGTGCGGATACGGATAAACGTAATGCAGACGCGTCCACACACCCAGCTTGCCCAGCTCCACCGCCAGCTCGGTCATGCGGGTTTTAACCGGACGGCCTTCGTGGAAACCGGTCTTGTATTTGACGTCAACGCCATAGGCGCTGGTGTCTTGCGAAATCACCAGCAATTCTTTAACGCCCGACTTGACCAGGTTTTCCGCCTCGCGCAGCACTTCGTGCACCGGACGGCTGACCAGATCACCACGCATCGACGGGATGATGCAGAACGTGCAGCGATGATTACAGCCTTCCGAAATCTTGACGTAGGCGTAATGCTTGGGGGTCAGTTTGATACCGGCGGCAGGCACCAGATCCACAAACGGATCATGCGGCTTGGGCAGATGCGTGTGGATTTGCGTCATCACTTCGTCTTTGGCATGCGGACCGGTCACGGCCAGCACTTTGGGATGCACGCCACGAATCAGATCGCCATCACCCTTCGCGCCCAGACAGCCCGTAACGATAACCTTGCCGTTTTCCGCCAGCGCCTCGCCAATCGCATCCAGCGATTCCTGCACCGCCGAATCGATAAAACCACAGGTGTTGACCACAACCATGTCGGCATCGTCATACGAGGCCGAGATCAGATAACCCTCTGCGCGCAGCTGGGTCAGAATCTGTTCGGAATCAACCAATGCCTTGGGGCAGCCTAGCGAGACAAAACCAACTTTTGGGGCGTTCATGAATACTCTCCAGCAGGGCTGTAGCTGGAGGCCACGACCCGAATTCGCAAAACAAAACGCGCGAGTATACAGGTATTTACGTTTCTTCGACCCTCGGCGGGCTGCCGGTGGCTGCGCCGCGCGTCTGGTTGATTACGCCGGGCGCTGGAGATAGAGCTGGCGGGAGCATGGGCTGGAGAAGGGCCTGCACGGCTGCTACCTTTTCGTAATTGGAAGAACTGTATCGGCTGCCTCGTGGTTGCATCCAGGCCAACCGAGTCAACATAACGCGGCTTGCCGCCTCCAATGTCCACCGGGTAATCAATCCTTGGGAGCAAACCAGCCTGCTCCAGCTCGGCCGCCCGGTTGATCAACTCTGCAGCAGCGCTAGCGTCGCCCCACGCTTCTGCCTGTATTGCTCACCGACGCATGGATGCAATTTGGGGATATTGATATCGCGCTCAGCAAAGATTCCTTCCAACTTTGCAGAACCATTCTTCATGGCGAATTCAGTTTCTCGCTTCGAAATGGGCGCACCCAAAAGCAAAGCAAAAAATGGGCATCCTGATGATCACAGCGCACAAACTCTTTTGATAATTTCAAACGCTAAATATTCATATATGCTAGCCGGTTCGCTATCAGAGGAAACGTATTGAATCCTCTTAATATAATATGCTCTTCCGGCTTTTTCAGCCGCTAGCTCTACGCCCTTTCTAACGTTGAATGCTATTTCTTCCGGGTTTAATCGGATATCAGGATTTTCGTCACCATTCAACGCGTCAATGGTTGCCGGCGTCGCTAATGGATAATCGGAAAGCTCCAAGCCAAGCAGATTGTGCTTGGGCCCAACGATCCTCACTATCTTGTAAAGTGGCGCTTCATTAATAAATTGCATTTTCTCCTTCCCTTCAATATCGCGACGTAATTTGTCTGCAGCGGCATGCGCACCTATTTTATTTGGGCCATTCTTGCGCATATACCACGCCTCTGCCTGATTAACTGCTTATCGATTGCAGTGTGCGTTCCTTCGGCTAAGCCAAGCCACGAACCAGCCAAATCCATAGTTCATTCAGGCATTCATCCTGTTTGCCATTGGTGTTGCGATCGGGCCATATGGAATTTACAAAATGGCCGCAGCGTCAGCAGCCTGAAGCTCGCTCAGGGGCTGAGTCCTTTCAAATCCATGTGGGCTTCTGATAACTGCCCGCCCTCTCCCAATCACACCACATGCAGACTCCCTCCCATCTGCTCATGCCCGCTGCCACAAAACACATCGCATAAAAACGGCACCTCCCCCGCTGGCAGCGCGGGTAGTTTCAGGCGTGCGATCTGGCCGGGGATGATATCGGTGCGCAGGTGCAGGCTAGGTAAGGCGAAGCCCATCAAAACATCGGTGACAGTCAGTTCGATAATGGCGGGCTGGTTGGCGGCGATTTCCAGTGTCTCGGGCGTATAGGTAAAGCGGCGGGCAGCGATGCGGTAGACCTTGGGCGCGGGCGTTTCGGCCCACGCGCCGTTAAAGCCGTAACCGATCAGCACCAGGCCCGCGGCACGGGTCAGCAATTGGCGGCGGGTAAGCATGATTACGCCCCTTGCAGCGGCAATTCGGTCAGCGTCGCGGCGCTGCCTTTGGCTTCGGCCACGCGGCGATATCCCAGGCCTTTGTAGGGCGCGGTGGCGTCCCAGGCGATCGGCGTGCGTTTGGGCTGCGAGCCCGGCGCGGGCAGCGCAAACATCAACCCGTGCGCGGCGTGATGCGCAATGTGGCCGGTCATCTGGTGATGTTCCTGATGGATGTGGCCGTAAAACACGGTGACGTCGGAATACGGCTCCAGCAGCGCCAATGCCTGTGCGCCATCGGCAGTGGCCCAATCCCAGCTGGGATAAAGATCAAACAATGGGCGATGGGTAAACACGATGATGCGGGCGTCTTTGGCTTGCGTGGCCAGATCGGCTTGCAGCCATTGCAATTGCGCGGCGCCGATGCTGGCATGCGGATCGCTGACATTATCCAGCGCAATAAAATGCACGCCTTTGTGGTCAAAGCTGTAATGCGTGGCGCCAAAAAATTCCTGATACGCCGCACCGTTGTCGAGCGAGGCATCGTGTTCTCCGGGCATGTAATGCACCACGGGCACGGTCAATGTGGCGGCCATTGCCTTGAATTGTTTTAGCCGTTGGCGCCGCTCTGCGGGGTCATCGCTGATATGGGTTAAATCGCCGGTAAACACCACAAAATCGGGCGGCGGATTAAGTGCGTTAACAGCGGCAATGGTTTTAGGAAAAGTGCCGGCCGAATCGGGATTAATGGCCGCGCCTTTAAAGCCCCAATGCGTATCGGATAACTGCACAAAATAAAAATCCGCGCTGGCTGTATTCCCCGGTGTGCTGGCACAGCCGGTCACCCAGACCACGCCGCCTGCCCCTGCCAATTGTAGAAACAAGCGCCGATTGATTGCGTTTTGCATGATCATCACCTTTGCAGTAGCAGAGCCGGTTGCCCTGATGTGATAACCGTGCCGCGCAAAAAATATTCCTCGGCTGCCGAAATAAAAACGCAGCCGCCGCGGTTTACACAGCATGAAGCCCTTTATGCCCCCGTCCGCGCCGTTTAATGCCGCCGAACAAACCGCCCGCTTTGAACAGCTGGCGCTGCCGCATTTGCACAGTGCGTGGCAACTGGCGCGCTGGCTGGCGCGCAATGACGCGCAAGCGCAAGAAGTGGTGCAAGAAGCGTGGTTGCGCGCCTGGCGTTATTTCGGCGGTTTTAGCGGCACGGTGGAAGACGCGCGCGCCTGGTTGCTAGCAATCGTGCGCAATGCCTTTTACGACAGTCTGGCGGCGCAACGGCCCAACGATGTGCTGGACGAAGAAGGCAGCGAGGCCATCGACTGGACGTTCAACCCGGAACAACTGGCCGAGCGCGCCGATGCCAAACGCATGCTGGAAGCGGCTTTGCGCCTTCTGCCGGTGGCGTATCGAGAAATGCTGGTGCTGCGCGAACTCGCGGGCTGTAGCTACGAAGAGATCGCCAATATGACGGGCCTGCCACCCGGCACAGTCATGTCGCGACTGGCTCGGGCCCGCGCGCAGCTGGCGCAAATTCTGCAAGGAACAACGCGATGAATCACGATCAGGTGCAAGCGCGTTTGTCCGCGATGCTCGACCATGCTTTGCCCGCCGCCGAGGCGGCAGAAATAACGCTGCATCTGGCGACGTGCGCCGAGTGCCAGCACGCGTGGGCGGCACAACAAGCGCTGCAAACATGGATCAAGCGTGATGCCGTGCAGGCCGTACCCGCTGGCCTGGTGCAGCAGCTGTCGCAACATCTGGCGCAACAAACCGCCGCGCCCGTGCTGATTGCGGCGCCCGCACCCGCGACGGTATCGGAAAAACCAACGCGTACTCGTCCGTTGTGGTTATGGCCAGGTTTTGCCGGATTGGGCGGCGTGTTGGCGGGCGGATTGCTGACGCTATTGCTGTTGCCGCGCGCGCCCGAAGCGCAAACGCAAATTGCGCAGGAAGTATTCGCCAGCCATATCCGCGCGTTGCAGGCGGGGCATTTGTCGGATGTGGTCAGCACCGATCAGCACACGGTCAAGCCATGGTTCGCTGGCAAGCTGGATTTCTCACCACCGGTGCATGATCTGGCGGCGGAGGGTTTTCCGTTGATTGGCGGACGGCTGGACTATCTGCAGCAGCGCCCGGTGGCGGCCTTGGTGTATCGCCACCAGTTGCATGTGATTAACGTGTTTGTCTGGCCCGCCAGCACTACGCATCAGCCCGCGCCGCGCTTGCTGCAGCAACAGGGCTATCAAATGGTGGCGTGGCAACAAGAAGGCATGAATTGCTGGGCGGTTTCGGATTTGAATACGCCGGAATTGCAGAAATTTGCCAGCCTGTTGCAGCAGCATTAACGTCTGCGAGCGCTTATCGCGGCAAAGGCAATTGCATCCAGGCCAGCACGCTGTGCCAGAACGCGGTGGCAGCCTGCTCCAAAGCCGGACCATTTGCCCACCCCGCGGCGCGCAAGGTCGGGATATCGATGCCCGCATGCGCCAATTCACCGGCATTGGCCACATACCAACGTTCCAGATAGGGCGTGATGACCTCGGGATGAAACTGCAATCCCAATGCGTAATGGCCCAGGCTGTAAGCCTGATGCGGATAAGCCGCGGTCGACGCCAATAGCGCCGCGCCTGCAGGCAAATCAAAGGTATCGCCATGCCAATGGAACAATGGGAAATCGGCTTTGATCAGCGCATCCAGTCCCGGCAATTGCGCAATATCGGGCCCGGCCATTAACGGGCCCCAGCCAATTTCTTTGCCATTGCGGCCCGGATAAACCTTGGCCCCTAATGCCGTGGCCATTAACTGCGCGCCCAGGCATATGCCAAGCACCGGCTTTTGTTGCTGCAAACGCGCCCGGATAAAGGCGATTTCGCTATCCAGAAACGGAAACGTATCGCCTTCATAAACGCCGATCGGGCCGCCGGCCACAATCAGCAAATCGGCGGCGGCAGGATCCAGCTGGCTGAAATCGATGCTGCAGGCATCCAGCGTTTGCAGCGTGTAACCGGCTTGCGTCAATACCGGTGCCAGCGTGCCGGCGTCTTCAAAAGCAATATGAGTGATCAGTTGGGCGTGCGGCATTTGCGGTATCCGGGGCAAAGACTAACGAGGGTTTACGGGAACAGCCTCAGGCTGCGGGCGGTTTCCAGAACATGCCCACCGAACGCGGCGCGGTGGGCGCAAAGCCGAATTGCGCGTACAAACGATGCGCCTCTCCGTCGGCCAGCAGGCTGACATAGGCGCTGACCGGGGCGTGGTCGCGCAGATAGTGCATGATCTGCGCCATGATCACCTTGCCCAGCCCGCGACCCTGATGCTGCGGCAACACGCAAATATCGACCACCTGGTAAAAGCAGCCGCCATCGCCAATCACCCGGCCCATGCCCACCGGCGCGCCATGATGCAGAATCTGCACGGCGAATAAACCATTCGGCAATCCGCGCGCGGCCGCCTGTGCCGATTTGGCGCTCAGGCCGCATTGTTCGCGCAATGAGCGATAGGCTTCGGGCGACGGTGTTTCCAGCAGGACGGTATAGGACATAAGGATCGGCAAATTGCATGAAGGCCCATGAGTCTGCAGCACCGGCCGCGTGAGGATCAAGCCACTGGCGGTAAATGGCTCTGCCGAACAAAGGGCCCTTACGGCCCAACGATTACATCCCACGCTTCGATATCCACGAACGATTTTATTTTTTGCGGGTGACATTCAATATGGCGATGGCGGCAGCCGCGCCGTCACGAATTCCTTGATCCGGATTCGATAGCGCCGGATAAAGCCAGGTTAAGTAAATATCTGCCTGGGGCGAATTGCGTATCAAGTCCGTGGCGGTTTTATCCAGGGCTAATATATAGATCGCCGTCCTTACCGGATCTTTTGCCTCTGTTATATGCTTGGCGCGAAATGCATCTCGATCTTTTTGACTTCCGGCGTGCAAATTGCCAACCGCAGTGAGCCAACTTGCATAATCAGACGAAGAATATGGATCGACGCTTTCCGGAATCGGTTCATTTTCCATAAGAAAACGGAACACTAAATCAGATGCAGCATTCCGCTCGACCTCTTCGTCCACCTGACCAAATAATGTAGTGGTATCAAGCACCAACTGCTGTTTAAGCTCAATTGAATCCGATCGATTAAAAATGGCTTGCAGATGCGGCGCCTGATCTGCGGATAGGCTGGATAGCGCAATCCGGAAACCGGACTGAGCAATAAAATCGGGGCTTAATATCTGTCTAACTTCGACCGAATGCAGCATGGCATAGGCCGAATCCTGCGGTAGCATCCTTAATACGGCAGCCAATGCCATCTGCAATACTTCGGTATCTGGCTCAGTTAATACTGTTGCGGAAAGAAAATTTGCAATTTCCAATTTGGCGCGATCAATTTCCGGCAGCCGGTCGCCAAACAGGTCTATCCTGGCCTGGCCCACGGTTCCCAGATTCGGGGCGGCCGGGAAGGCATCGATAAGCCATGCCCGCTCCAGCACAGTGACCAGCTTTTCTTTTATCCCCGGCTGGGCCGCCTTATAGGCCTCCATCAATTCGAGACGTAATTCAATCGGTGCCAACGCGGAAAGCAAATCGAGTGCATACCCTTGTTGTTCGATCAGGCCGTGTCTGGATGCTTGCAATAAAGCCGACGCTTTTTTTCGGCGTGGAATGGATTGATCGAACATGAATATTTGCATTGCAATATCGCGCCCCTGATCCGGGAGCGCAAGCGCTGCAAGAATTTGATCCAGTATATGCGAATTGACCTTCGTCTTTTTCACCGAACTGGCAACAGATATATCGTAGTAATCCGGCAGCCCCGCCCGCAGTTCAGCATTCGTAAAATGACCATTTATTTTTGTAGACGGGACGGCCGCTAGCTTCGGCTTGTCATTTTTTTCGGAAAAATAATGGATAAGAAGAATGCCGCCGAAAACGAAAACCATCAGCGCCATTAAAACAATTGCCAACATTCTCATAGCAATGACCTGCGGGGTAATCCTGTGAGGAAGGCCACAGGCACGGCTTGCAGGCTAGTCAATAAAAATGGCCGTCACGAGGTAAATAGTCGTATTTACCTTTGATTTTTTGTATCTAAAGGCGCGCGGCGTATAGCAATTTCGATTTGATAAAGCTCGCGCGCCGAATTTTGAAAATAGCCCGAAAAACAGGCCGCGTTTGCGGCACGCATTTAGGCCCGAGCAAGCCAGCGCCAGCAAGGGCCACGCGCCAAGGGGCGGCGTGGCCGGCCGGGATTAGTTTTGCTGCGGCACAAATGCCGCGCGGTCGGAGAAATCCATATTCAGGCGCACGGGCTGCAGCGTTAGATTGCCCAACTGCGCGCCCGCCACCGTCTGCGATGGCACCATGGCCAGCCCGCCTTCGGACAGGTCCGCCAGCGCCAGCACATTGGCTACTTTGTCAGCGCCGGCGGTTTGGCATAGTTGCAGTTGCTGATCAATGCGGCTGGCCAGATCTCGATCGGCGCGTAATTCGTTGCGGCGCAAATCCTTGAATTGTTCCAGCGCGGCCACGGCTTGCGAGCACTGGCCCGCATCAATGGCGCTGCTGGCCTGTTGATACAGACTGCGGCTGGTTTGCACGCTGGATGCGTCCGCAACGGCCAGGCCCGCGCTGCCCAGCAAGGCGACGGCGAATACAAGATAAGACGGCTTCATAAAGGTGGCTCCAGGCTAAAAGCGACGAGAAGAAGACGGTTGACTGTGATCCGTTATGACCCACGCCCGCCCGCCGCGCCACCGTCGTCTAACCGCCGTACCAACCGGCGTTAAGGCGTAACCATGCTGCCGTGTGCGCGTCGCTGGATAAATTGTTCGATTTCCACCGGATGCTGGCCGCTGGCGCTGGCGGGTAGCCAGCGTTGCAGGATGCTTTGGTAAGCACCGCTGCGCGCCACCTGTTGCAGACCGGCATCGATGTCGGTGATGGCGCGTTTGCCCCACGGCGTACGCGGACACAACGCCCATACCGTAATCCAGGAGGACTGCTGCTTGATCGGCAGCGCCACCATCGTGTCCGGCAATTGGCCGCGCTGTACCAGATAACCCAGCATGGTGGGATATTCCAGCACGTAATCAACGCGCCCTGCGCTCAGCATGCGTAGTTGCGCCACGGGGTCGGCGCTGGCGTTGAGCTTCAGCCCCACGTTGCCCGGCGCGTGGATGATGCTGTCCACGGCCAGACCAAACGCACGGTCGGCGGTATAAGAACCAGGATGCGCGGCGTTGGCGGCCAGTCGGGCCAGATCCACTTTGCCATCCGGCCCCACCAATCCGGCCGCTTTGCTGCGCAAGGTAATGACCTGCACCGACGGCGTCACAAAACTAAGCGTGGCATAGCTATAGGTAAAGCGTTCGGGCGCTTCGACGGCAGTGGCAAAGCACAAGGGCTTGCCCGCCTTGATCTCGCTAAACACACGCCGCAACGCCATCGGCACCGGTTTGATCTGCCAATCGGGCAAATGCGGGGCCAGCGCCTTCAGCAGCATGTCGCCATTGCCCGTGCCATTGCCGGGATCGGCGGCATCTAACAGATACATGGGTGGAAAATTGAATATCGCCAACGGCAAGGGCTCGGCGGCATGTGCCAACGCGGCCAGGCTGAAGCAGGCGCAAAAAATGCGGAGTCGCTGCATGGCGTGTACTCCTTTGTCGTTGTTTTAGCTTATTGGTCCAGCATAGCGGCCGTCGCATCCATATGACAGTCGCGTCGTTCCGGCGCAAAAAAAAATCCGGCCCCTGTTCAAGGCGCCGGATTTTCGGGTAAAGCCTGGCAACTGCAAATAGTGCTTAGTTGCTGACTACGCGACCCGGTTGGGTATTGATCTGGGCGGCGTAGTTTTGCGGGGCATTGACTGCGCGCACGACACGGTTTGTGTCAGCGGCCTGGGTATCGGCCACCGGTTGCACGGCGCGGAAAGCATAAGCGCGACGGCCCGGTTGTGCGTCCGGCTGCGCCGCAAAGTTCTGGTCAGCGGCTACAGCGCGTTGCCAGGCCGGTTGTTCCACGCGTTGAGCGCGGTCGAATACCGATTGCGATTGGTCAGCAGCTTGGGCCGAAACCGCGGCGGTTGCAGCAACAAGGGCAAAAGCGAGCGTGGTAGCAAACTTGTTCATGATCGTTCTCCAGTTATTGATTTGGCTGTCGTGTGACATTGGAGGCAATCTTAGGCGCAAAAATTACGTAGAAAAACTACACAGCCGTTAGAACACTGTTTCCTGAAAATTGATAATTCAGACTCTTGAAACTGCACCAGACCGGCCCATGCCAATCCGGAAAACCGCCTGAACCGGCGGCAAGCATCTGATAATGCGCGACAAAATAATGACACCAGTACGTTGCAAATAAAAAATCCGGCGCCTCGTTATGAGGCGCCGGATTGGTTTTATTGCTTGATGGTTCTTAAAGCAAACTTAAGCGCGTTTAGTTGCTCACCACGCGACCGGGTTGCGTATTGATCTGCGCAGCATAGTTTTGCGGTGCGCTAACGGCGCGCTGGATGCGGTTATTGGCCACCGCCGGCGTTACGGTCGAAGGTTGCACGGCGCGGAAGGCATAAACGCGACGGCCCGGCTGGCTATCCGGTTGGGCGGCGTAGTTTTGATCCGCGGCAGCGGCACGTTGCCAGGCCGGTTGTTCCACGCGTTGAGCGCGGTCGAACACGGATTGAGATTGTTCAGCAGCCTGGGCCGACAGCGCGGCGGTGGCGGCAACAAGGGCAAAAGCAATCGAGGTAGCAAACTTGTTCATGGTGGTTCTCCAGTTATTGATATGGCTGTCGTGTGACATTGGTGCTCATCCTAGTCGCCAAAATTACGTAGAAAAACTACATAACTGTGAAAACTCTGTTTCTCAAAAATTGATAATCGCAACGATCCACAAAAGTTTCCCCTCCAATTTGTAGATAGTCAGCGCGCGCGTGCCCCGGTTGTCCGTCTGCCCAATCCCAGCGCAGGGGCATCCTCTGGCAAAATGCATCCCGCGCCGCGCGAATGCGGCGTTTGTTGTTTACAAGACCCCGCAAGCAAAGGACCGGCCCTCGTGAGTACTTCCGTAATATCCAGCAGCAACGCCACGGCGGCCGTTTCCAGTCTGCGGGTGTTGGCGTTGATTCCGCCGATGACGCAGCTCAACACGCCCTATCCGTCGACGGCGTATCTGACGGGCTTTTTGCGCTCGCGCCAGGTGCAGGCCACGCAAGAAGATCTGGCGCTGGCGCTGGTATTGCGGCTGTTCTCGGTGCAAGGCCTGCACGAGATTCGCGCTGCCATCGACCTGATGCCCATGCAAAACCGCAGCTGGCAAATCAATGCGTTTTACGATCAGTTTGAGCAGTACGTCCGCACCATCGCGCCAACCATCGCGTTTTTGCAGGGGCGCGATTCCACCGTGGGCCATCGCATTTGCAGCCGCAATTTTTTGCCGGAAGGCGCGCGCTTTGAATCGCTGGACGTGTATGTGGATGACGAGGGTGGCGATCCGCTGGCGTGGGCGTTTGGCGCGCTGGGTTTGCAAGACCGCGCGCGGCATCTGGCCACGCTGTATCTGAACGACATCAGCGACGTGATCCGCGATGCGATCGATCCGCGTTTTGAGTTTGTGCGCTATGCCGAATCGCTGGCACAAAGCCAGCCTACCTTTGAGCCGCTGGCGCAAGCGCTGGCTGCGCCGTACACGCTGGTCGACCAGACGCTGCATGCGCTGACGCTGGCCGCCATCGAAAAACATCAGCCCGAACTGGTATTGATTTCAGTGCCCTTCCCCGGCGCGGTGTATGCCGCCTTTCGCATGGCACAAAGCATCAAGGCCAACTATCCCGCCATCAAACTGGGCTTGGGCGGCGGCTTTGTGAATACCGAATTACGCGAGCTGACCGAGCCGCGCGTGTTTGATTACTTTGATTACGTGACGCTCGATGCCGGCGAGCGGCCATTGCTGGCGCTGCTGGAACATCTTGCCGGCAAGCGTTCGCAGCAACGACTGGTGCGGACCTTTGTGCGCGATATCGATAGCGGCGGCGTGCGTTACATCAATATGGTCGAGCCCGATGTGCCGTTTGAAGACGTCGGCACGCCCACCTGGGATGGTTTGCCGCTGGACCGCTACCTCTCGCTGCTGGACATGCTTAACCCGATGCATCGTATGTGGTCGGACGGGCGCTGGAACAAGTTGACCATCGCCCACGGCTGTTACTGGAAAAAATGCTCGTTTTGCGATGTCAGCCTGGATTACATCTCGCGCTACGAAGCGGCCTCGGCCAGCGTGCTGGTTGATCGCATCGAAGCCATCATCGCCGAAACCGGCCAGACCGGCTTTCACTTTGTGGACGAAGCCGCGCCGCCCAAGGTGTTGAAGGCGCTGGCGCAAGAACTGCTGCGGCGCAATGTGGCGATTTCCTGGTGGGGCAATGTGCGCTTCGAGAAATCGTTTACGCCTGATTTGTGCCAGTTGCTGGCTGATAGCGGCTGTATTGCGATTTCGGGCGGGCTGGAAGTGGCCTCCGACCGGCTATTGCAGCTGATGAAAAAAGGCGTCTCGGTGGACCAGGTGGCACGCGTTACCTATGGCTTTGCCGAGGCAGGCGTATTGGTGCATGCATACCTGATGTACGGCTTTCCCACCCAGACTGAACAAGACACCGTCGATGCACTGGAATACGTGCGCCAACTGTTTGAAGCAGGCTGTATCCAGTCGGGCTTTTTCCATCGCTTTGCCTGTACCGTGCATTCGCCGGTGGGGCAAAACCCGGACGAATACGGCATTACGCTGGAACCGCTGCCACCGGTGTCTTTCGCCAAAAATGATGTCGGCTTTATCGACCCCACCGGCGTGGACCACGACGCCATGGGCGCGGCGCTTAACAAGGCGCTGTACAACTATATGCATGGCATCGGGCTGGATCAGGACGTGCGCAACTGGTTTGATGTGCGCGTGCCCAAAGCGCGCGTTAATCGCAACTTTGTCGCGCGGGCGCTGGAGCAGAACCAGCAACGCCGCGCGTAATCAGCCGCAGTCTTAGCGCGCAAACACCTGCAAACGGCCATCGGCGGTTTGCTGCACGCTGAGATGCTTATAGCTATCCAGCGTGGGGTGCGCGGTGGTCAGCTGGTGGTCATGCGTTGCGGTCACCACCATGACGTGCGCCCCCGCCGCTTCCGCGCCCGCAATCCCGGCTGGCGCATCTTCAAATACCAGACATTGCGTGGCCTCGACGCCCAGCTTTTGCGCACCCAGCAAAAAACAATCCGGCGCGGGCTTGCCACGTTGCACGTCTTCCGACGCCACGATCATCGGCGGCACCGGCAGGCCCGCTGCAGCAATGCGCTTGAGCGCCAGCTCACGCGGGGCCGAGGTGACCACCGCCCATTTGTCCTGGGGCAAGGACGCCAGAAACGCAGCCACCCCGGCGATGGCATCAATGCCATCCAGATCAATCAATTCTTCTCGCGTAATCCAGTCGGCTTCTTCCGTGATATCGATGCCCGGCAAGTTTTGTTTGGCGATGGTATCCACGCCGCGCTGGCCATGGATGGTGGGAATAAACGCGGCCACATCCAGCCCGTGCTTTTCCGCCCACCGCCCCCACACGCGTTCAGCGGCAGCAATCGAACTGAGAATGGTGCCGTCCATATCGAACAGGAAAGCGGCAAAGCTGCGGTCGCCAAAAACCGGCTGACCGAGGGCGGCGGAAGAAGATTGGGCACTCATGTAGGAAACCACGCTGAGGAAGTTGGAAGATGCTAACGCGTTTTAGCGCGGTTGATTGTCGCCCGAGCGCGATGCCGCGATCAAGCGCGCCAGCAATTTGACCGCGCGTTCGATCTCGTCGATTTCCAGCTGCGCATACCCCAACACCAGCCCATTTAACGACGGCGTGCTGGCGCTGACCTGCAAGCGCGACAGCGGCTTGACCAGCAGCCCCTGCTGCATCGCCAGCGCGTGCACGGCGGTATCGGCGATGTCGGGCGGCAGCGCGATGGTCAGATGCATGCCGGTGCTGGCGCCGTGGACAGGCACTTGCGGTAGATGGCGCTGCAGCGCGGCCAGCAAGGCATCGCGGCGCGCAGCGTACAGGCGGCGCATGCGGCGCAGATGGCGAATAAACAGGCCGTCGCGCATAAATGCGGCCAGCGCGCGTTGTTCGACCTGGCGGCCGCGCGGCAGGCTGCGGCTGGCCACGGCCAATATCGCGGCCACCAGATGTTGCGGCACCACCAGATAGCCGATACGCAGCGCAGGCATCAGCGTCTTGCTGAATGTGCCCAGGTACAACACGGGCGCGTCGGGCCGCAGACCTTGCATAGCCGGCAAGGGCGGGCCGTCGTGGCGGAATTCGCTGTCGTAATCATCTTCAAGGATCCAGGTGCCTTGCTGCCGCGCCTGCTCCAGCAAAGCCAACCGGCGCGGCAAGGTCAGCACGTGGCCAGTCGGATATTGATGCGAAGGCGTTACGTAAATCAGGCGGGGTTTTTGCTGCCAGTCGGCGTCGCTCAGGTTGATGCCTTCAGCATCCACGGGTTGGCCGATCACCTTGAGTTGCGCGGCTTCGAAGGCCGTCAGCGCGCCGACATAGCCGGGGTCTTCCAGCCAGGCCACCTCGCCGGCATCGGCCAGCGCAAAGGCACATAAATCCAGACTTTGCTGGGTGCCGTCGGTGATAAAAATCTGTTCACCCGTGCATTGCACCGCGCGCGTAACGCGCAGGTGTTCGGCCAGGGCATCGCGTAATTCGGGGTCGCCTTGCGGGTCGCTATAGCCCAACTGCGCGGGCGTGGCGGCGGCCCAGGCGCGGTCCAGCAAGCGCCGCCATTCCTGCACCGGAAACGCATGCATATCGGGCACGCCGGGCGCAAACGCATGCGCGGCGCTGATTTCATCCAATGGCGCGCTCAGGCGACGGCTACGTTGCGATAACGGTGGCGGCGTTACGGGCGCCGAGGGCGCGCGACTGCGTTGTGCCACCGCCGCCACCAGCGTGCGCTGGCGCATCGTAAACACCAGCCCCTCGGCCGCCAGCTGCTCATAGGCGTACAGCACGGTGTTGCGCGCAATCTGCAAATCCGTGGCCAGATAACGGCTGGCGGGCAAGGCGGTTTGCGCCGCCAGCGTGCCATCCAGAATCGCAGCGCGCAGGCATTGGTGTAATTGATGTTGCCGCGATTGCGCGGGCTGGCGTTGGCGGTATTGCGCCAACAACAGTTGAAAGTCCATATGGCCCCAGATAAAACGGCTGGATTGGTTCTAGGTACAGGGCCAAGCATATCCTAGACTGCGCGCTTTACCACCCACCTTCAGGACATTCCGATATGCCCTCTGGCAGCGCCCCCACCGCCCGCACCCGCATCCGCCGCCTTGCGGAACGCGCCGTTTATGAACAAGCCGCGCTGTATGCGGTACTCGACGCGGCGTATGTGTGCCACATCGCCTTTTACGACGGCACAAGCTGCCATTGCATCCCCACCGCCTGTTGGCGCGACGGCGATTATTTGTATGTCCATGGCTCGAACGGCGGCCGACTGGTGCGACAGCTAACCGGGGACAACGAGGTGTCGGTGGCGATTACCTTGATGGACGGCCTGGTGCTGGCCAAATCGGCGTTCAACCATTCGATGAACTATCGCTCCGCTGTTATCTATGGCCGCTTTGAAGTTGTGGCCGACGCGCAAGAAAAGCGCCGTTTGCTGGATGGCTTTATGCGCCATCTGCTACCCGGCCGCGAACTGCAGGCGCGCCCCGGCAACGACAAAGAACTGGCCGCCACCAGCGTGCTGGCGCTGCGCCTGGACGAAGCGGCGGTCAAAATCCGCGACGGCGGGCCGGAAGATGATGCTGAGGATATGGATTTGCCGGTCTGGGCAGGCGTGCTGCCCATGCAGTTGATGGGACAAGCCCCGCTGGCCGCGCCGCACAACACGGTTGCAGCGCCGGATTATGTGCAGACGTGGGCCGGCCGCAACGTCGGCTGATCAGTGCACGCGTCTTGGGAATGCAGGCGGCTCTGGCCGCCCTTTTAACGTCTGCCAACCCGCCCCAGCCCGAGGCCCGCCCCGCCCATCGTCATTTGTATTGCGCCCAACCCATCATTGCCATCGTCAAAATATAATTAGCTTGCTAACGAATAATTACGATGGTAACTTGCGGGCCATGGAAAAAAATCTCGATCTCTTGCGTCTGGCCGTCACCAGCTCCTTGCTGCAAGCGGGCCGCCACTGGCGCACCGCGTCGCAGCACGCCGTCGACAAGTACAACGTCTCGGCCGCCTGCGCCACGCCTTTGTTGTTTATAGGCCGTCTGGGCGAAGGCGTACGTCAGGTGGCGTTGGCAGACTACATTGGTATCGAAGGCCCATCGCTGGTGCGCTTGCTGGACCAGCTGTGCAGCGCGGGCCTGGTGCGGCGCGAAGAAGACGCGGCGGACCGACGCGCCAAAACGCTGTGGTACACCGAGGAAGGCAAAGCGGTCAGCCAGCAGATCGAGGCCGATCTGGTTTCGCTGCGTGCCAGCGTGTTGGCGGACATCAGCGCCGAAGAACTGGAAGGCACGTTGCGTCTGTTTCGCGCTGTCGAGGCCGCAGCGCAAGCCGCTCCGCAATAACATCAATAACTAGCAGCCAGGCGAAATTCCACCATGAGTGCTTTCAGTTGGCGTGACTGGCTGTTTTCCGGCAAAACCTTTGCCGCGGCCATTCTCGCTTTATATATAGCCCTGGCATTGGGCTTGCCGCGGCCGTACTGGGCGATGTCCGCCGTGTATGTGGTATCACATCCGCTGAGTGGCGCTACGCGTTCCAAGGCCTTGTACCGCACGTTGGGTACCTTGCTCGGGGCCAGCGCGGCGGTGTGGTTTGTGCCCGCGCTGATCGATGCGCCGTTAATCCTGTCGGCCGTGGTCGCGTTGTGGACCGGCACGCTGTTGTATTTGTCGATGCTTGATCGCACGCCGCGTTCTTATGTTTTTATGCTGGCCGCGTATTCGTTGCCGCTGATTGCGCTGCCCGCCGTCAATAATCCGCAGGGTGTGTTTGATATCGCCGTGGCGCGCAGCGAAGAAATTATCCTGGGCATTATCTGCGCCAGTCTGGTGGCGGCGATTGTGCTGCCCACGCGTGTGTCGCAAGCGCTCAATGGCCGTCTGCAAGCGTGGATGAACGATGCCGCGGACTGGGCGGCCGAAGTGCTGGTGCCTACCGATGCCAGCAAACCGGCGCATCATCGGCACAAGCTGGCCAGCGATATTCTGGCGCTCGACCTGTTTATTACGCAGATGGCCTATGACGCCGAGAACCGCGAGCAAGTCGGCCTGACGCGAGAACTGCGCGCCCGCATGGGCATGCTGTTGCCCGTGCTGTCATCGCTAACCGGTTCGCTAGGCGAAATCCGCAGCCAGCACCACGCCGTTCCCGACACCTTGCAAACCCTGCTGCAACACATCGCCAGCTGGATCAAACAACCGTATGCGCCCGATATGGCGATGCAGGCGCAATTGCTGCGCCAGCAAGTGCAGGCGTATCAGCCCGGCCCCGAAGTGCCACACTGGATTGCCTTGCTGGCCACCAATGCCCGCGCCCGCATGTTGTCGTTGATTGCACTGTGGCAAGACTGTATGCAATTGCAGGCGCAAATCCGCGCCGGTGAACGCGATGCACGCTGGCAGCCGATTTATGCGCGTTGGGATCTGACCAGCAAAGCGCGGCACTACGATTACGGCATGCTGTGGTTTTCGGCCGGGTCAGCGTCGTTGTTTACCTTTATTGCCTGCGTGTTGTGGCGCGAACTGGGCTGGGCCGATGGCGCGTCGGCCGTCACGCTGGGGGCAGTGGCTTGCTGCTTTTTTGCTGCGCTGGATGAACCTGTGCCCATGCTGAAAATCTTCTTTCGCTGGACCGTGGTCAGTATCGTGATCTCGGCAATGTGGTTGTTTGCGGTGCTGCCGCTGTCGCATGAATTCGAAACACTGGCCGTATTGCTGGCCCCGCCCTTCTTGTTGATTGGCCTGCTGATTACGCAACCGCGCTACAACCTGATCGGCATGTTGCTGGGCGTAAACACCGCCACGTTCCTGGGTGTGCAAGGGGTGTACGACGCCAACTTCACCTCGTTTTTTAACGGCAACCTGGCGGGCCTGGCGGGCATTCTGTTTGCGCTGATCTGGACCTTGGTGACGCGGCCGTTTGGCGTGGAGTTGGCCAAGCGCCGGCTAATCCAGTCCAGCTGGCGCGATCTGGCGCGCAACGCGGCGGGCGATCACGAAGACGATTATCGCCACCTGACCGCGCGCATGCTCGACCGGCTGGGCCAGTTGATGCCGCGTCTGGCCGCCAGCGGCGACGACAGCTTCAGCGATGGTTTCCGCGAATTGCGCGTGGGCTTCAGCACGCTGGATTTGCAGCGCGACGAGCATCGGCTGCAAGGCCCGGCGCAAGACGCCATCCACGATGTGTTGTGCGGTGTGGCATCGCACTATGACCGCGCGCTGGCCCTGGCCGAAACCACGACCGCTTCCGAACAACTGCGCGGCCAGATTGATGTAGCCATTGAACGCGCGCGCCATATCGATAGCGCGGCGGCGCTGGAAGCGCAAAACGCGCTGGTTGAAATCAGAACATCTTTATTCCCCGGTGCGACTGGCCCCGCCGCCACCGTGGCCTTGCAGGAGGGTTAAACGGTGAATGCCGAACTCGATATTTACGGGGTATTTCTGCCCGGTTTGCTGGGGATGATGATCATTGCCTGGCTGGTGTTGGTGGTTGTGAAGTGGGTGCTGGAGAAAACCGGCTTTTACAAGCTGGTGTGGCACCGCTCGCTCTTTAATCTGGCTTTGTACGTGATCGCGTTGGGCGGCACGTTTTCTTTGTTGCATGGGTTGCAGTCATGAAAAAAATCATTCGCTTGCTCGGCCCGGTGGCCATCACCCTGGTTGCGGTCATTATCGCGATCATCGTGGGACGCCATTTGTGGGATTACTACACCGATGCGCCGTGGACGCGAGACGGCCATGTGCGCGCCGATGTGGCGCAGATTGCGCCGGACGTCACCGGCCCGATCACCGAAGTAAAAGTGGTGGACAACCAGTTGGTGCAACGCGGCCAGGTGCTGTTTGTCATCGACAAGGCGCGCTTTGAGCTCGCGCTGCGCCAGGCGCAGGCGGTGGTGGCGGCACAACGCGCCACGCTGGCCCAGGCTAAACGCGAGGCCGCGCGTAACCGCGCGCTGACCGATCTGGTGTCCAAAGAAGTAACCGAAGAAAGCCAGTCGAAGGTGGAGCAGACCGAAGCCACGCTGGCGCAAGCGCAAACCGCCGTCGACACCGCCAGACTGAATCTGGAACGCGCTACGGTGGTCAGCCCGGTCAGCGGTTACCTCAACGATCGCACGCCGCGTGTGGGCGATTATGTGGCTACGGGCCGCCCGGTGCTGTCGATCGTCGACGCCACTTCATTCCACGTCGAGGGCTATTTTGAGGAAACCAAGCTGCGTAATGTGCAGATCGGCGACCCGGTTGATATCACCATCATGGGCGAGCACAAAGCGCTGCACGGCCATGTGCAAAGCATTGCCGCCGGCATCGAAGACCGGGACCGCACCGCCAGCAGCAATCTGCTGCCCAATGTAAACCCCACCTTTAACTGGGTGCGTCTGGCGCAGCGGATTCCGGTGCGGGTGGCGCTGGATGAAGTGCCGAGCGATGTGCGTCTGGTGGCCGGCCGCACCGCCACCGTGGCTGTGCGCACCCGCACCGCCAGCCAGCCCGCCACCGCAGGAGTCCGCTCATGAAAGCCGTACGCAGTGTGTTGGCGCTGGCGTTGCTGCAAGGGCTGATTGCCTGCAGCACCGTGGGCCCCGACTACCATGTACCCGCCAGCGCCGCACTCAACAAACCCGCAGCCCAGGCTGGGTTTGCCGGTGCCAATGATCCGGCCGTGTCGATTGCGCCGGTGCCGGATCAATGGTGGCAGTTGTACAACGACCCGACGCTCAACCAGTTGGTGCAAGAGGCGCTGGTGCATAACGCCGATCTACGCGTGGCCGACGCCAATCTGCGCAAAGCGATTGCCTTGCAGAACCAGGTGGATGCCGAGCGCGATATCGACGCCAAGGTCGGCCTGGCCGCCAAGCGCGCGCAGGAAGCGGGCGAACAGTTTTTGCTGACCGAAAAACTGCCGGTGATCAACGAAGGCGATTTCGGCATCAGCCTGGCCTATCAGATTGATTTGTTTGGCAAACTCAAGCGCGGCGAAGAAGCCGCCGACGCCAACACGCAAGCCAGCCTGGCGGCGCTAGATCTGGCGCGCGTGAATGTGGCCGTGCAAACGGTGCGCGCCTATGTGCAAGGTTGTTCCGCCGCGCACGAATACGCCGTGGCGCAGCACGAACTTGATCTGCAAGACCAGACCGTGGGCATCGCCCAGCGCTTGTTAAAAGCCGGCCGTGGCCGCGATACCGACGTGATCCGCGCGCAGGCGCAATCCGATTTGCTGCGCGCCAATATGCCCAAATATCAGGCCGAGCAGGATGTGGCGCGTTTCCGGCTGGCGGTGATGCTGGGTAAAGCGCCGCAAGAACTCGCGCCGCTTGATTGCAAGATCGAACCCGCGCTAGCGCAGGCGCTGCCGGTGGGCGATGGCACCGCTTTGCTCAAGCGCCGTCCTGATATCCGCCAGGCTGAGCGCGAACTGGCTGGCGCCACGGCCAAAATCGGCATCGCAACCGCCGAGCTGTACCCCAGCATCGCCATTGGTGCGAGCGCGGGCCTGACCGGTGTGATTGCCGACATGCCCTCTTCGCCCACCGCACGCTGGGGCTTTGGCCCGTTGCTGAGCTGGGATATTCCCGGAGCGGGCGCGCATGCGCGGCTGCGCGCGTCCGAAGCGGGCGCCGATGGCGCATTGGCGCATTTCGATAGCGTGGTGTTGAATGCGCTGCGCGAAACCGAATCGGCGCTGACCACCTATACGCATGATTTGCAGCGCAATGCCGATCTGCGCAGCGCGCGCGACAAGGCGCATATTGTGGCGCAGCAAAATGCGCAGCTGTACAAAGCGGGCCGCTCGCCTTATCTGACCAGTCTGGACGCCACTCGCACGCTGGCCAATGCCGATTCGGCGCTGGCCGCATCGGATAGCCAACTGGCGCAAGACCAGATCAATCTGTTTATGGCGCTGGGGGGCGGATGGCAAAACAGCCCGGCCGTCGCACAAATCCATGCGACAGAGCGGGCTGCGGATAAAGACAAAGCCCCGGCCAACGCCGAGTAATGACGCGGGTTGCGGGCGGCGCTGCGCTTAATGCGCGGCGCGCTTGCCTTTGCTGGCGCTGGCGCTGTTCGGGGAGGCGGCTTCGGCTTCTTCGGGTTGCTCGGGGGGCGGTGACGAAGGCTCGGGTTCGCCGGTCGCCGCGCTGGCGGCCTCTTTCTTGCCGTAGCCGGGCATACCAAAACCGGTAAACAGATGGCGCGCGCGTTCTTGTAGTTGCTGCTGCATATCGACAAACAACGTGGTACTGCTTTCCAGATAGTTGCTCATCATGTTTTGTAGTGCCGGGCCTTGGAACTTCATGAAATCGCCCCAGATATTGGGGTTCATCAACGGTTGTTCGCCATTGAGCGCGGTCTTGGCCTGATCCTGCAGGCGGCCCTGCATCTCGGTAAACAGCTGCAGGTTTTTCTCAAGATAATTGCCCATCAGGCCCTGCATGGCGTGGCCATAAAAGCGGATGATCTGCGTCAGCACTTCATACGAGAACATCGGCATACCGCCGGCTTCTTCTTCCAGAATGATCTGTAACAACACACTGCGCGTGATGTCTTCGCCGCTTTTGGCGTCCAGCACCTGCACATCAACCTGTTCGAGAACCAGTTGTTTCACATCCGCCAGCGTGATGTAACAGCTTGTGGCCGTGTCATACAAGCGACGGTTGGGATACTTTTTGATCACCCTTTTTTCGGCAGTCATGCGTGCTCCTGGTACAGCTGCGGTTTGTAGTTGCGTGGTATTAGTTACAGTATGCAGCGAAGCGAGGCGCACGCCAACTGCGTGATCCACCCTACAAGGTCGCCTTTCGTCCGCTTATGTTGCACTGCAGCACAATCCGGTTGACACGCCAGACGTAGCACGCAGAAAATGACTACCGATTGTGCAGAGCAACATTTTTCCCATTGTAGGCCGGGAAACGCCACATTTCATTGATCGCACCGCGCCATGTTCGCCATTGCCCACATCGAGCGCCCTGCCCTCTGCACCCAACCGCAGTTTCAGGAGCCCATCATGTCGCAAGCCCCCAACGGTCAGGCCGCCGGTTCAAATGCATCCAACCCGTTTGCGCGCTTTTTTGGTAACCACACCGAAACCTTGCTGGCCTTTGCCCACGCCAGCCAGGACACCGCCGCCAAACTGGTGCAATTGCAGCTGGACAGCAGCCGCGCCGCCCTCGAAACCTCAACCGCCAATCTGAAGGCCGCCGCCAGCGTCAAGAATCTGAACGACGCCAATGTGCTGCGGCAGAAACTGGTGGAAGACGGGGTCGATCACCTCACTGGTTTTTCGCGCCAATGGTTTGATATCACCAGCCACGCGCAAGCGCAGTTTTTAAGCCTGCTGCAGCAAAGCGCTGGCAAGACCGCCTGAGCGCAAGTCCCGCTGCATAAACAAAGCCCGTCGTTGACCAATCACGACGGGCTTTTGTTTTGCTGCAGCGCGTGGTGCGGCGCAGGCGCACTCAGGTTTCGATAATGCCGGACAAGCTTTCCAACACGCCCTGGTGCGGCAGCGCAAGATATTCATTGCTCTGCATTTCGGTCAGGCGGCTGACGGTGCGAAAAAATTCGCTGGCCTGCTGGCCTTCCACATAGATGTCTTCAGGCTGCGCTTCTGCCGACACCACCAGCTTGACGCGATGGTCATAGAACACATCCACCAGCCACGTCAGCCGCCGCGCTTCAGAGGCCTGGCGCGCTGCCAGCCGGGGTATACCCGACACGATCACGGTATGGAACTGCCGCGCCAGTTGCAGATAGTCCTCCTGCCCGCGCTGGTCGCCGCAAATCTTCATAAAGTCGAACCAGATTGCGCCCGGTGCACGCCGACGGCAGGTGATATTGCGGCCCGCAATGGTGATCACTTTGGCCTGATCCGGCCCGGTGGCCACCTTGCTGAACAACTGATCAAGCGCGCTATCGGCCGCGGCATCGGCCGGCACAATCCACGTATGCGCCGACGATAACGCGCGCAAACGGTGATCCTGCCCGCCATCCAGATTAAACACATCCAGATGCTGCTTAAGCAGTGCAATGGTCGGCAGAAAATTGATGCGCTGCAGCCCGTTGGGGTACAGCCCGTCCGGCGCGTAGTTGGAGGTGGTGACCAGCACCACGCCGCGCTCGAACAGGTTTTGCATCAGCCGGCCCAGGATCATGGCATCGGCGATATCAGAAACGTGGAATTCATCGAAGCACAGCACGCGCGTGCCGCGGGCGATTTTTTCGGCCACTTTGACCAGCGGATCGGGCTCGCTTTTCAGCTCGGCCAGTTCGCGCTGCACGTTCTGCATGAATTGATGAAAGTGAATGCGTTTTTTGCGCGAATACGGCAGGCCCGCGTAAAACGCATCCATCAAAAAACTCTTGCCGCGCCCCACCCCGCCCCAGAACCACACACCCCGGGGCACATCGGGTTGCGGCAGTAGGGTTTTGCCAAACAAGCGATGGCGCTTGCGCTTGAATTCGACCAGCGACTGATACAACGCCTCCAGTTTATCGATGGCGGCGGACTGGGCGGAGTCGGCCACAAAACCGGGCGCATTGCTGATGCTGTCGTACCACTGCCGCGGGCTGACGCCCATTGCGGGTGGCGCGATCATATGTTCTGGCATGGCTGTTACGTATTGGCGGGACCAAAGCCAGCATTATACGTAATTTTTACCTGCCGCCGGGTGAGCCCGCCCGCTGCCGCGTCAGATGAATCCGTTAAACTGGCGGACTGTTTTCACCGACATCGGCTCATGAACCTACCCCTTGCGTCCCACCGTCTTGCCCGTATGGCGAGCGTTTTTGCCGTTAGCGCACTGATTTCGTTGAGCGCCCAGGCGGCAGGCACGCTCACAGCCCACTACACCAGCCCGCTGTGGAATGGCAGCGCCATTCCCGCTGGCCAGCAATGCGCAAAACTGGGCGGCGCTGGCGCAACGCCGGGGCTGAACGTCTTTGATATCCCGGCGGGCAGCGGCGCGTTGCTGCTGGAGTTTTCCGAGCGCAGCGGTGCCAATCTGGGCCGCTTTATCTATACCTTGCCCAAGGGCGCCAACAGCGCGCAAATCCCCGGCATCGCCAGCAATGGCGGTCTGCCTGCCGGCATCAAAGCGCTGGGGGGCGATGGCGGCGTGCAATACACCGCGCCCTGCACGCCCGGTGGCCATTTCGTCATCCGCATCAAAGCGCTGGCCACGCCGGACGCCAATGCCGCCGTTCAGGCCGAAGGCCGTCTGGATATGGGCAAGCTGCCTTGATGCCAGCATGGCCGCATCCACAGTTTGCGCATCCGGCGTTCGCGCCGCTGCGCGCTGTGCTGGCGAGCTGGGCCACTTTTCCTGATCTGGCGCAACTCAGCGCCGACGTGACTGCCCGCACCGAGCGCGGTCTGCCGGTCCAGTTTGTGCCGCAAGACAGCCTGACCCGTTATTACGAGGCCGAAGTCTACGAACTGGGCCGTGTGGCCACGCGCGCGGCCAATTGGCACGATCTGTTCAATGCCTTGATGTGGCGCACCTGGCCGCGCAGCAAAGCGGCGCTCAACGCGCTGCATTACACCGAGCTCCAACGCAATCCGGATGGCCCGCGCGGCCCGCAGCGTGATGCCGCCACTCTGTTTGACGAGTGCGGCCTGGTTATTGCGTATAGCGATCCTGACTTGCTGGACGCGCTGGTGGGGCATCAATGGCACGCCCTGTTCCGCGACCACGCAAACGCCTGGGGCACGCGCATCAGCGCGCTGTGCTTCGGCCACGCCACGCTGGAATCACTGCTGGAGCCGTTTGCCGGCCTGACCGCCAAATGCTGGCCCGTGCAGGTGGAACCGGCCTGGTTTATGCGCTCGCCCGCGCAACAGATTGCCGAGCTGGATCAGCACATCGCCGCCGCGCTGGCTGCGGGCGAACTGCAGCGGCCGCGCCAGTTGCCGCCGCTGCCCTACCTGGGCATTCCCGGTTGGTGGCCGCAGCAAGACGAGGCCTTCTACGCCGATACCCAGTATTTCCGCCCCAAGCGCATCATCAAATAAGCGCTCCATTTTGATAGGCAATGGCGTAGGCGTTGCCGACGCGCTGGATCTGCGCAAAGCCGGGTTCGCCCAGATGCATCCCGGCAATCAATAGCCGGTCGGCGCTCACCTGGTCCAGCAAACGTGTGCGGGTGCTGGCCGACAGCAACGGGTCCTGATCAAACGCAATCGACACTTCGGGCCGCGCGATCTGGATATGCGGAAAATGCACCACATCGCCCCACACCAGCATGCTGGCGTCGCCCGATTCGATGCGATAGCCGCAATGGCCCGCCGTATGGCCGGGCAACAACTGGGCGCTAATCCCGGCCAGCACTTCGCCTTCCTGCACCCGGCGCACGCGCTCGTGGTACTGCGCAAACACCTGGCGCGCAAACAGAAAGTTGCCCTGGGCGCGTTCATGCGCGCGGGCGAAATGGGCGTCGTCGTGCCAGAACGCCCATTCCTGCTGCTGCACCACCAGCTCAGCCGCCGGAAACGCCGCCGCACCCGCTGCATCCACCAGGCCGCCAATATGATCGGGATGCGCGTGGGTGAGCAGGATGGTGTCAACGTCTGCCGCCTGCACCCCCGCCAGCGCCAGATTGGCACGCAGCTGGCCGCCCCATTGCTTGAAGCCACCAGCGCCTGTATCGATCAGTATGGTGCGACCGCGGCCGCGCACCAGATAGCCATTGATATGAATAGCCGATGCGGCCTGGATGCCCGCGTCGTGCTGCAACGCGGCGGCATCGTCCGGCTCGATATTCGACAGCACGCTCAGCGGCGCGGACAAATAGCCGTCGCTGATCGCGCTGATTTCAAATTCGCCTATGCGCTGGGTGGGCAGTTGCTGAACGGTCATGACGTCGCTCCTCACGTTGCGGCCGGGGTCAATTGCGGGGCCATGGGTGCATACAGATATACCCCCGGCGGCAAAGCGACCGGGCTCGGCGCGTGACTGCCGGGCAATGTGGCCAGCCAGCGCTGCGCTGGCGAGCGGTCCAGCGCCACCGCCTGCAACGACTGGGGCGTTAGCCCGAGCTGTAGCAGCGGCGCGGGCCCGACAGCGCTGATCACCAGGTATTGATCCATGCTCACCGCGGGCGCGGCCGGGGTCCCGTCATAGACATTGCGATGCCAATCGCTGATATACGGCTGCCAGCGGGCAAAATTGCCGCCGCCCTTCTCGCGATAGTCCGCGCTGTTCAATACATCGGCGTGCCCAATCGAATGCAGCGCCAGATAGACCGGGCACCCGGCGCTGAGCGCTTTAAAGCGCTGCGAACTGAAAAAGCCACGCACCGAAACCAGCGCAGGCAATTTCTGCCGGCTGTAAAAGTCGTTCCATTCGGCTTCGCTGGCGGGATCGGAATAACTGCATTCCACGCTGTAGATCATCTGGGCGGCTTCCTTTTGGCGATCAAACCATCGCGTTGATTGACGTTGAGTCATGGTACTGAGCATTTCGGCGCGCAGAAAACGACTTTTCGGTATCCTGCCATGACTAAAACTCAAGCCTTCATGCCCGGAGCCCCGGTTTATGCGCCGCAAAATCCCCAGCAACGCCGCCCTGATCGCATTTGAAGCCGCCGCCCGCCACGGCAGCTTTGCGCGGGCAGCGGATGAACTGGCCTTAACCGAAGGCGCGATCAGCCGCCAGATCGGCAAACTGGAAAGCTTCCTTGGGGCCACCCTGTTTGAACGCATCGGCAATCGGGTGCGGCTGTTGCCCAATGGCGAACGCTATGCTGCGCAAGTGCGCGAATCGCTCAATCGGCTGGAACGCGACAGCCAGTATCTGATGGGCCAAGCGGTTGACGGCGCCAGTCTGGATATCGCGGTGATCCCCACCTTTGCCATACGTTGGTTAATCCCGCGGCTAACGCGCTTTCAGCAGCAACATCCGCATATCACGGTGCATTTGTCCGAGCAGATGGCGCCGTTTGTGCTGGCGGGCAGCGGCTTTGACGCCGCCCTCCATTTTAAGCATCCCGCGTGGACCGGCATGCAGCTGTATCCGCTGGTGCACGAAGTGCTGGTGCCGGTGTGCCACCCTGCGCTGCTGCAGCAACGCGACCCGAACACGGCGCTGGATGCCTTGCCGCGTTTGCATCGGCGGCAGAATCCGGATGCATGGCAACGCTATGCGGAAGACAGCGGCATTGCGCTCAGCCACCCGGCGCTGGGCGCGCGTTATGACCTGCATGCAATGCTGATTGAAGCCGCGCTAGCGGGCCTGGGTGTGGCGCTGATCCCGCGTTTGTATATCGAAGCCGAGCTGGCGCAAGGCCGGCTGATTGCACCTTGGCCCCAGGGCAAGAGCGTCTCCAAGACGTTTTGCCTGGTGCTGCCGCAAGCGCTGGAAACAAGCAGCGCGCCGCTGCAAGCCTTTGCGCAATGGCTGCACGCCGAAGCGCAGGTCCTCTGAAACCGCGGTGACCGCCGGCGTACCTGAGGAGTGATCCTGGGCGTAAATATTTGCCGTCGTTTGTAGACTCGCCTCCATTACCCACCGGAATGGCTGCGATGCAACTCGTGGAACCCGCCCTCAATCTCTCGGCTCAGTCGCGCCCGCGCGCGGCGAAATGGCATTTGTTCGCCATTGCATTGGCGAGCGGCGTGTTGGCGGCGGCGGCGATGTGGTTCAGCCACAGCGCCGGGCGCATTTCGCCGGTGTGGCTGGGCAATGCCGTGGTGCTGAGCGTGCTGCTGGGCCGTCCGCGCGAACAATGGCCGCTGTTTTTGTTCTGCGCCATGTTGGGCAATGTAATCGCCAGCCTGGTGCTGCGCGATATGCCGTTGCTGGCGCTGGGCATGGCGTTCTGCAACGCCATCGAAATCTGGATTGCCGCCATGCCATGGCGCGACCACGCCGAGCGTTTGCCTGATTTCACCCGCTTTCAGATTCTGCGGCACTTTGCCTTGTCCGGCATGCTGCTGGGCCCTGCGGTGTCGGGGATGATGGCGTCGACCATGTTGTGGCTGCTGGTCGGCAAGCCGTTGTGGGACACCTTCTCGGTGTGGTATCCAGCCGATGCGCTGGGTCTGGCGGTGTTGACCCCGTTGCTGGTGTCGCTGCGCGCGCGCCAGGTGGCGTGGCTGTTTAGCCCGGCGCAATGGCGTTCCAGCGTTTTATGGCTCAGCGGCACGCTTGGCGTGACGGCGTTGGTGTTTTCGCAAAACCGTTATCCGATTCTGTTTTTGTGCATTCCGGCCGTATTGGGCTGCGTTTTCAGCATGGGCTTGCATGGCGCGCTGTTGGCGGTGGTGCTGGGCGGCGCACTGGCGCTGTGGCTCACGCTGGCCGGGCATGGCCCGATGATGCTGGTGGCGGGCGATAACACTTCGCATATGTTGCTGCTGCAGGGTTTTATTTTGACCTGCGTGTTGATGATTTTTCCGGTGGCGGCAACCCTGGCCGAACGGCAACGGCTAGAGGCGCGTTTGCGTCAGCGCGAAACGCGGTTTCGCATGATGACCGAATCCAGCGATGACATGACCGTCCTGCTGGACAAGCAACGCACCCGCGTCTACGTCTCGCCCGCCGCGCGTGCCCTGTATGGCTGCGAACCGGCCCAGTTGCTGGGCTTGCAAGCCTTCAGCAATGTGCATCCGGATGACTTGCCGCACATCGAAGCGGCCTTCGAAGCATTGAATAGCGGCGACGAAAGCGCCAGCAGTACCTATCGCATCAAACGGCTGGATAGCGGCGAATGGCAGTGGATTGATGCGCTGTATCGCCGGATGCAGGGGCGCGAATTCTCTGAGGTGCGCTACCTGCTTAACTTGCGCGACGGCACCCAGCAAAAAGAAGCCCAACTGGCGCTGGAAGCCGCCAACAAACATCTGATTACGCTGGCCTCCATGGATGGCCTGACGCGGGTGGCTAACCGTCACACCTTTGATTTGAAGCTGACGCAAGAATGGCAGCGCACCATCCGCAGTGGCGGGGTGGTGGGTTTGCTGTTTATCGACGTCGATCATTTCAAGCTGTTTAACGATCAGTACGGCCATCCGATGGGCGACCAGGCGCTGTACCAGATTGCGCAGACCATCGAAGACTTTGCACAGCGGCCCGAAGATCTGGCGGCGCGTTATGGCGGTGAAGAATTTGCGGTGATCCTGCCGGACACCGATATCGTGGGCTGCTTTGAAGTGGCCGAACGCATCCGTAAAGCGGTGCTGGATTTGCGCATTCCGCACGGCAGCAGCGATAACGGCCAGATTACGATCAGCATCGGCGCGGCGTGCATGTACCCCTTGCTGGGCCATGATCAGGCCGAGCTGGTCAAACGCGCCGATACCGCGGTGTATCAGGCCAAAGCCACGGGCCGCAATCGCGTGTCGGTGGCCGGTTAAGCACAGGCAAAAGGAACCCGGGCATGGCACCGTGGAAACAAAAAGGGCGCCGTCAAGCGGCGCCCTGGCAAACAGTGTGGCTATTACAAATTACAGCGCGGCAGCATTGGCGGCCAGATATTCGGCCACACCTGCGGTGTCTGCCTTCATGCCCTTCTGGCCTTGCGTCCAGCCGGCCGGGCATACTTCGCCGTGTTCTTCAGTGAACTGCAGGGCATCGACGAGGCGGATGAATTCATCAACGTTACGGCCCAGCGGCAGATCGTTGATGTACTGGTGACGCACGATGCCGTCCTTGTCGATCAGGAAGGTGCCGCGGAACGCCACGCCATCTGCCGATTCAACGTCGTAGTCTTTAGCGATGTCGTGCTTGGTGTCAGCGACCAGGGTGTAGCCCACTTTGCCGATACCGCCGTTTTCCACCGGAGTGTTACGCCATGCGTTGTGGGTGAACTGGCTGTCGATGGACACGCCGATCACTTCAACGTTGCGCTTCTGGAACTCGGCCAGGCGGTGATCAAACGCGATCAGTTCGGACGGGCAGACAAAGGTGAAGTCTAGCGGGTAGAAGAACACCACAGCGTACTTGCCCTTGGTGGCTTCTTTAAGGTTGTAGCGATCGACGATTTCGCCCGAGCCCAGCACTGCGGCTGCGGTGAAATCCGGGGCTTGCTTGCCAACGAGAACGGCCATGTTGATCTCCTGAGAGTGGTTGCTGAAAACCCGGTGACAATAGGGGCGCTCACGCCAGGCTGTCAAATCGGGAAAGTTCATCCTGCTAATTTAAGAAAACTATCGAGGCATTAATCTGCATGCATCAAAGCTGTAGCCGCTGTGTACTCCCGCCGTGCTGCAGCTGTATTAAATTGCGCGACGCCGCAGTGCAAAGGTTGTCGAATTTTGCCGGCCTTGCCATGATATGCCGCGCTCTCACACCCCACGCCACGGGCAACAGACTCGCGGCAAACCGGATTCAACCCAGGAAAGTACACCATGCTCCGCGCTTTTCGCCTGCTGACAGGTGCTCTATTGACGTTGCTGCTGGCGGGCCGCGCTGGTGCCGTCGAGCCCATCACCATTCTGACGCAACAGGATGTCTACAACGATTACGTCCGCTTTATCGATAACCGCGACCCGCTCACGCTTAATCACTTTGATGGCCAGGGCTCGCGCCGCGACGTGGTCGAACTGGTGCTGGTGCAGCAAGCATTGGCCTTGGGCGGCCTGCGTCTGCCGATCAAGCTGGTAAAAGTGGATAACACCAGCGATTCGTACACGCGTTATCTCAAGGAAATCCTGTCCGGCAATGCCACGATGGGGGGCAACACCGCATGGCTGGTAGATTTAAGCTCGATCAAAGACCGGGTATTTGTCTCGGCCCCGATGATCCGCCCGGGCGAGTTTGAAGCTGGCCTGTACACCACGCCTGACAACCGCAATGCGCTGTCCGCCCGCACGCTGGCCGATGTGCAGATGCTGACCGCTGTGGTGGCGGAAAGCTGGTTGCCCGATGTGGCCACGCTCAACGGCCTGAAATTGCGCAATGTGCTGCAAACGCAAAGCTGGGATTCGATGGTGGGCATGGTCGAAAAAGGCCGCGCCGATGTGTTGCTGGCGCCGTTCCAGCCCACGCCGGATATGTCGTTGTCGCTGGTGGGCTACAAGCTGGTGCCAATTCCGCAAGTTAAAGTAGGGCTGGATGGCAGCCGCCATTATTTTGTCAGCCGCATTGCGCCCAATGGCGCGGCCACCTATGCCGCGCTGGAAAAAGGCCTGGCGCAACTGCGCGCCAAAGGCGTCATCGAACGCGCCTATCGCGAATCGGGCTTTTTTAATTCGCGCACGCAAAACTGGAGCCGCATCAACTAAGCCGGCTCGCCCCGTCCGGCCGACAGCCCCAGCGCAATAACACACGGAGCCGCCGATGCTGATCGGGCGGCACGCTGTCGGGCCAGATGGGCAACGCCACAAAGCGACCATTGGCGCGATCCCGGCCCTGCAGGATGACCAGTTGCGGCGTAATCAAAGTGCCGGGCAACCAACGTAATGATCGGGCGGGCTGCGCGCCTTGCTGCACGGTCCAGCCGCCAGCGCGCACCTCAACCGTCACCGTGCGTTGTGTCAGCCGCACGCAAAACCACCCGTATATTGCCAGCCCAGCCAGCGCGGGCCACAGCCATAACCACGGCAACGTCAACACGCACCCCAGCGCCAGTCCCAACGCCATCCGCACAAAAAAACGCGCCCGCTGTGATGCCACTACAGTGAGCATCAGTGCGGGCGCGTTGTTGGGCACGAAAGCGGATTGCGCTGTATGCGTTACTGGATCTGGATCGAGCCGGACACCATCACCGACAGCTTGCTATCCCCCGCTTCCAGCGGCGCGGGCGCGGCATCGGCAGCCGGTGCGCGCATCGACATTACCTTGCTCATCATCATGGGTTGTGGGCCGGTGTCGCTGGTATTGACGTTGACGTTAACCATGCGCCAGCTGGCGCCAGCAAACCCCTGGCGCACCAGATCAGCACGTTGGCGGAAGGCCTGCATGCTTTGCTGGATCAGCGTGTCTTCGGCCTGCCTGCGCGCTTCGTCCGAAACGCCGTAGCGAATGCCTGCCAATTGCAACGGCAGGCCGCTGGCCAACGGTTGCTGCAACTGCCCCAGCAGGCGCGACAGGGTCGGGAAATCGCGGCTGGTCAGGCGCAGTTCGCCGCGGCCGCGCCATGCTTCTTGCTTGTTGGTCTTGTTGTTGTACACCGGATAGGTGGCATAGCCGGTGCCCGCTGCTTGTACCGAGCTGGTTTGCTTGACCACCTTGAGCGCGGCATTGAGCGTCTGGTTCACCTTTTCGGCCAGCTTCGACGGATCGGTATCGGTCAGCTCGACAAACAGGCTGGCGGTGGCCAGGTCGTTGTTGACGTCCTTGCTGGCGCTGGCTTCCAGATTGACCACGTTGTAGTTCAAAGGCTCAGCCAGGGCATGGCCCGCCAGCAACACACCGGCAATGGCAACGAGGGTAAAGCGGCGCATGTCACTCTCCATAAAACTGCAGCGGCCGAAGCCGCTGCACATCAAATCAGTCAATCAAACGGCACATTCGGCCGGGTGGCTTAGTGATAACCGTGGTCCGAAGGCGTGTTGTGGATGTCTTCCGAGACACTGTCCATCACGCCCATATGGATTTCGACATCAAACCATTCCCAGAACAGCTTGAGATTGCGTTTGGCCGGCCACTGGCTTTCGTCTTCGGCCCACGACGCAAGTTCCATCTCGAACAAGCGATCCGCAATATCATCGATGTAAGAAATACCATCTTCGGGTTCACTGACTTCAGGCACCAGAATCACCGTACAGTCCGCGCGGATATCGTCGAGCGTAAGTGTGACTTCGTTGCCAGGCAGAGCATTTAGCCAGTCCAGAAACGGTTGCTTGGGCCGGATCAGCGCGGCAGAGCGATCAACGATAAACATGTGGGAACATTCCTCCTGTGTGACGCGGTGCAGTAAGATCGCACTCGCGTTCCAAATAAAACCGCAACATCAAAAACCAGAACCTGCACTGACCCGCAGCCACGCTGCAAGATCAATCAAATAAAAATGAACCTGCCCGCCGGATATCCTGACCAGACCAGACGCAAACTTGTGGGCTGGCGCGCCGCCTTGATCCTCGACCATGCTTCCACGCCGGTGTTTGGCCGCGCCATGGAAGCCAGTGAACAATCTTTTGTCATCCTGTCCGAACACAACGTGCCCGCGGGCGTGGAGTGTCGCATTTGTCTGGATGTGCTGGATACCCAAGGCCGCCGCGGCTATCTGGATTTCCGGGGCCAGATTGTCAATGCCACGCTGGTGGGCAAACTCAGCCGCTTTCGCCTGGTTTGCCGCATCGTGAACATGGAAGCCAGTCAGCGCGAATTTCTCGCCAGTTGCGTACGGCAAGACAACTGAAACCCTGAAGCTTCAGCATCTTGCCGCGCGCATCCACTTATTGCGCAGTGGGCGGCTTTTTGCGACTACGTGGCGCTGACGTCGGCGCTGCGTTGTTCGCTTCGGCCGCAGTTTGCACCTTTTTGCGCGATCGTGCTGTAGCTGCAGGCGTCGCGCTGGTGGGTGCGGCGGATTTGCTGGCTGCTGGCGCGGCGGCTTTGGCGCTTGCTGGCTTGGCATTGGTGGCTTTGGCAGCGGGCGCTTTGGCGACAGGTGCTTTGGCTGCGGTAGCTTTGGCCGTCGGCGCCTTGGCCGTCGATGCTTTTGCAGTCGATGCTTTTGCAGTCGCTGCTTTCGCCGCCGGTGCTTTTGCCGTCGTTGCCTTCGCAGTCGTTGCCTTCGCCGTCGTTGCCTTCGCCGTCGTTGCTTTCGCAGTCGTTGCTTTCGCAGCCGGTGCTTTTGCAGTCGTCGCTTTGGCGGCAGCGGGCTTTGCGGCGCTGGCTTCAGGTGCGGCGTTCTTGGCGGTTGCCGGTTTGGCCGTTGACGCTTTCGCCGTCACCGGCTTGGCGCCAGCCGCTTTGGCCGTCGTTGCCTTGGGCGCTGCCGCTTTGGCGCTGCGGGCTTGAGGCGCGCTGTTCTGCGCCGTATCCGCATTTACCGTATTCGCCTTGTTGACGACCGCTTTCGGCGCTGCTTTGTTGGCGGGCGCTTGCGACGTCGTTGCCTTGGCCGCAGGCGCATTGGCTGCGGTCGATTTGGCGACGGCCGCCTGGGTCGATGCCGCCTTGGCGGTCACCGGCTTCGGTGCGGCTGCTTTCGGTGCCACGGTTTTAGCCACCGCAGCTTTTGGAGCAGCCGGTTTCGCAGCAACCACCGGCGCCGCTGCAGCGGGGTTTACCGCGACATTGTCCGTGGCAGCAGCGCGTGCTGCGGCGCGAGCGCGGCGCTCTGCGCGCGTCGCTTTCTGCTTGGGCGCCGGCGCAGCCACCGGATTCGCCACAGCCTTCGGCTTGACGGCATTGCGGCCCGCGCGCTGGGCTGGCGGCGTCGTGGCGGCGGGCGCGTTGATTGCCGTCGTCGCGGGATTGCCACTGCCCTGCGCCGCCCGATTGGCATTGCGATTCCGGTCACGATTACGATTACGGCGCTTCTTGCCGGCTTCGCCTACGCTGGCGGTCTGGCCTGCGGGTTGCGCCGAGGCGATGGCCTTGTTGACTGCGGCCTCTGCCACTGAACCTGTCGGCGTGGCCAGCGGCGTGACGGCCTGCAACGGCGCTTCTGCGGCTACCGGGGCATTGCTGGCAAAACGCTGGCGCGAATTGCCGCGACGATCACCGTTACGCGCGGCCGGGGTATATGGCTCGGCACTGGCCGGTGCGCCCAGCGGCGCAAGGACAAAATCAATCTTGCTGGTATCCAGATCAACACGCGCTACACGGACGCGAATGCGATCGGTCAGGCGATAGACCTGGCCGGTGCGATCGCCACGCAACTCATGGCGACGGTCGTCGTACTGAAAGTAATCGCTACCCAGTTCCGAGATATGCACCAGGCCTTCTACATACAGATTGTCGAGCAATACAAACAAACCAAAGCCGGTGACGGCAGCCACGCTGCCTTCAAACACTTCGCCCACTTTATCCTGCATGAAGTAACACTTGAGGAAGTTAAGCACATCGCGGCTGGCTTCATCGGCACGGCGTTCAGTCACCGAACATTGCACGCCCAGCGCATCCCATTTCTGCGCGGGCTTGTATTTCTTGCCGGCCAGAATGGCTTTAATCGAGCGATGCACCAGCAAATCCGGATAACGCCGGATTGGCGAAGTAAAGTGCGTATATGCCTCGTAACCCAAACCAAAGTGGCCTTTGTTATCGGGGCTATACACCGCTTGTTGCAGACTACGCAGCAACATGGTTTGCAGCAGCGGCATATCGGGACGTTGTTTGATTTGCGCCATCACCGCCGAATAATCAGCCGCTTGCGGGCTTTCGCCACCTTCCAGCGTCAAACCGCATGAGCGCAGATATTCGCGCAATTTATCCAGTTTTTCCGGGGTCGGGCCTTCGTGGACGCGGAACAGACTCGGGTGCTTGTTCTTGATCAGAATATCGGCGGCGCACACGTTGGCGGCCAGCATGCATTCTTCAATCAGCTTGTGGGCATCATTGCGCACCACCGGCACAATCTCGCGAATCTTGCCGTTCTCGTCAAAGCGGATTTCGGTTTCAGTGGTTTCAAAATCAATCGCGCCCCGTTTGCCGCGCGCTTGGGCAAAGGCTTTAAACAGGTCATACAGATTGTTAATGTGCGGCAATACTTTTTTGTATTGCTTCGCATTGTCCCCTTTCGGGTTTTCAATCATGTCCCAGACCTTGTTGTAAGTCAGGCGCGCTTTGGAATGCATCACCGCCGGATAAAACCGGTATTTCTTGATCTTGCCCGATGCGCTGACATTCATATCGCACACCATGCACAGCCGATCGACTTCCGGGTTCAATGAGCAAATGCCATTGGAGATTTCTTCCGGCAGCATCGGAATAACGCGGCGCGGAAAATACACCGAATTGCCACGTTCAATCGCGGTGGCATCCAGCGCATCGCCGGGCGTTACGTAATGGCTAACATCCGCAATGGCCACCACCAGACGCCAGCCTTTGCCTTTTTTCTCGGCAAACACCGCGTCATCGAAATCGCGCGCGGTTTCGCCATCGATGGTCACCAGCGGCAGATCGCGTAAATCTTCGCGTTCCACGCCCTGCACCGGTTTCAATTCTTTTTTGCCCACTTTTTGCGAAGTGGCTTCGGCTTGCGCTTTAGCGGCATCCGAGAACACATGCGGCAAATTATGTTTGCGCAATGCAATTTCGATTTCCATGCCAGGGTCGCCGTAATCACCGACGATTTCCACCACGCGGCCCAATGGCTGCACATGGCGTTCCGGTTGCTGGATTAACGCCACCACCACAACCTGCCCCGGCCTGGCGCCACCGGTTTCATGCGGCGGCACCAGGATATCGCGGGAGATGCGTTTATCTTCGGCCGCCACAATAAATACGCCTTGCTCGGCAATCAGCCGGCCCACCAGCGTGTTATTGGCGCGCTCGGTCACCTCGACAATCGTGGCCTCTTTGCGGCCGCGCCGGTCTACGCCGGATTCGCGCACCAATACGCGATCGCCGTGGAATACTTTTTCCATTTCGCGTTGCGACAGATAAAAGTCATTGCCCGGCTCATCGGTAATTACAAAACCAAAGCCTTCCGGATGGCCTTGCACGCGCCCGGCCACCAGCGAAATCTTTTCAGGCAGACACACCGCGCCTTTACGGTTAATCATCAGCTCGCCTTCGCGGCTCATGGCGCCCAGACGGCGTTCAAAGAAGGCGCGCTCAGCAGGCGTGATATCCAGCATTTGCACCAACACATCCACTTCCAGCGGCGCGCCGGCATCGGCCAGCACTTTAAGGACGAATTCGCGCGAAGGCAGTGGATTGTCGTAGCGCTGCTTTTCGCGCTCCAGATGCGGATCTTGTTGACGTAAAGACGGGGTGGCGATAGCGCCAGAAGTAGATGTGATAATCGCTATTTTCTTTCTTGACATTGTTTTCGGGTTTCCTGATAATCGCGCTTCTTCGTTGCAACGCGAGTTCATTCTAGCGTAGCACAGTGCCCAGGTGGCGGAATTGGTAGACGCACTAGGTTCAGGTCCTAGCGCTCGCAAGGGCGTGGAAGTTCGAGTCTTCTCTTGGGCACCAAAGTATTAATGAAAAAACCCGCTTCGGCGGGTTTTTTCATTTCCAGCATTATTTCAATGCATTCATTCCTGCCTGTATCCAGATATAGCGCTGGCTTTAGCGTTTGTCATCTGTCTGATTGGGCAAACCGATATTTCCCGGCACTACACCACGCACCGGCATATTGATATCGCCATCCACGCCGCCCACTTGTTTGCGATTGCTGACGTCCAGCGGCGTATTGGTGCCTTGGCGTGGGCCTTCGCGCTGATCATCGCGATCGGCATACAGCGGGTTGGTATCACGGCCATTGGCTTCGTCCGCAATTTGCGAATTGCTGACTGCCGTATCGATCGGGTTGGCCGTTCCCGCGGTACGGGCGGCATCGGCGCTGGCCGGATCCACCCAGTTGGTGTGTTCCATCGGATGCTTGTTCAGATTATTGGTTTCGGGATCGTCGAGGTCTTCGGCTGACGCATTCGGCACATAGCCGCGCGGCGACGTGTCACGCGAAAGCGGCGTATCGGGTCGGTTGAACTGGGTCATGGCGTACTCCTGGTTGCGATCTCAAAGCATTGTTGTACGCCGCTCCATGCTTTACGCCTGCAAGGCAATGCCGTGATCGCGCGTCAGCGCATGCCTGGCGCGCCTGGCCTGGTCGCCTGCGCGGTATGCGCCGACACCGCATCGCGCGCGCCGCGCACAGCTTTCTCCATCGGCTGCGTGGACAATGACTTCATCGCAACTGCAACCGATACAGGGAGCAACACCATGCCGATCATCAATCCAGAACCCGTCACCACCCCGGGCGATCTGCCGCAAACCGATCCCGCACCGGGACTGCCAGGCACGCCGCCGCAACCGGGTCTGCCCGTGCCGCCTGATCCAGTCACCCCGCTGTCGCCGTCCCCGCACGTGCCCGGCAATCCGATTTCGCCGGGGCAATAAGCTGCGGCCGGTTTGATATAAGCAAACGCGAAAAAAACCGCGCCAGGTCTGTACGACCGGCGCGGTTTTTTTGCGACCGCATGCGGACCACTGCGCTTTGCTACGCGCCCCCTGCAGGCGCTGGCGGCCGATGCACGCGGAGCCTGAGCGCATACAACGCCACGCCCGCGGCTGCAAAACCCGACGCAGCGCCAATCCCCAAGGCCCAACGCGGTCCGGCATGGTCGGCCACCCAGCCCACAATCGGCGCACCAATGGGCGTGCCCCCCAAAGCAATACTCAGCCGCAGCGCCATCACCCGGCCGCGCATGGCAGGCTCGGTAGACAGTTGCATCAACGCGTTGCTGCCATTGGTAAAGGTCATTGCCGCAATGCCGATCACCGCCAGCGCGGTGGCAAACCAGGCATAGCTGGGCGCAATGGCGGCCAGTGTGCAACCCAGTCCAAAAATCGCCGAGCCAATCAATAACGCATTGAAGGTGGTATTGGCGCGGCCCGCCGCCAGCAACGCCCCCGAAATCGTGCCGACGGCCATAAACGAAGACAGCAAGCCATAACTGCGCGCATCGGCATGAAACACGCTGACCGCCATCGTCGAAATAAAGATCTGAAAGTTAAGCCCGAACGTGCCAATCAAAAACAGCATCACCAGAATGGCTTTCAGATCGGGCCGCGCCGCCACATAACGCAAGCCTTCGATAAAACTGCCTTTGCTGCGCCGAGCGCGCGGATTGGGCCGCAGCGCAGATACCCGCAGACTGGCCAGCGAAATCAGCACCGCAAAAAAGCTGAGCCCATTCACCACGAAGGCCCAGCCGGTGCCGATTGACGCAATCACCAGCCCCGCCACCGCGGGCCCCACCATGCGGCCCGCGTTAAATGAAGTCGAATTGAGCGCCACTGCATTGGGCAAATCGGTTTCACCCACCAGCTCCGCCACAAAAGTCTGCCGCACCGGCGCATCAAACGCCGCCGCACAGCCCGACGCAAACGCAAACAGATACACCTGCCACAGCGCCACCACGCCGGTGATGGTCAACACGCCTAACACCAGCGCCAGCGCACCCAGCGTGGCCTGAGTCACCATCAGCAATTTGCGCTGGTTATAGTGATCGGCGGCGGAGCCAGTCCAGGGCAACAGCAACAACTGCGGACCAAACTGCAGGGCCATCACGATGCCCACGGCGGACGCGTTGTGATGCGTCAAACGCGTCAGCACTAGCCAGTCTTGCGCGGTGCGCTGCATCCATGTGCCGATATTCGACACCAATGCGCCTGCGGCCCACACGCGATAGTTGTGGCCTTTTAATGAACGAAAAATGCCTGTGGCCGCCGCCGTCATGCACGCTCCTGCTCTGGCTGGGCCGTCCCGCGCGCTGGTTTGAGGTCGCCACCATGCAAACGGCCAAACGTGCGCGCGGCAAACAAGGCCATCGCAAATATCCCCAGCCCTGCCGCGATCACATCGCCGCCAGCGTTCAGGCTGAATTCACTCACGCACGCCAGCAATACATAGGCGATGACGAGATTGGCAAAGCCCCATGTCACATTCACGGTGGCCGACGACAAGCCCACCCCGGACGGTTTGGCAAACGGCGTCTGAAACGGCTCGCCCATCACGCCCGCCACCATGTGCGGAATGGCATTGCACAGAAACGCGCCGCCAAAAAAACACGCCAGACCATGCGCCGCTATCAAACCGTGCAAAGCGTTCATTTCAGTTAATCCTTTTGCTCGAATTCGGCCAGCCGTTGCAGCAACTGCACCGCGCTGGCCAATGTGGTTTGCTCATCGACGGACAATTGCGCCTGCAATGCACGCAACAACCAATCTTCTTTAATCGCGCGCGTGTGCTTGACCTTCTCGCGGAAAGTTTCGGTCAGGGTAATCAGGGTCTGGCGCGCATCAGTGGGGTCCGGGTGACCACTGACCGCACCCTGCGCTTCCAGCGCCGCCACGGTCACCCGCATCGACTGCGGCCGCACGCTTTCGGCGCGCGCCAAGGCAGAAACGGTACTCGCACCATTACGTTCCAGCCGCAGCAACACGGACTTTTGCGACGACGTAAAGTCGCCCTGCTGCGCTTGCTCGCGGACACGGCGAACCAGCTTAGCCAGCGAAATGCGCAATTCGCCGGCGAGGGAGACCAGTTCTGGATTGGCGGATTTGGGGGTGGGTAAGCTCATGCGGCGCACGATAGCATTAATACAGTTTAACTGTACAGTTTTACTGTTTAGATCGGGATTGAGGGTGCTAGGCCCGAATGGCCGATGCCACATAAATTGGTCAATCAGGGCGGTTTTGACCATTTTATGTTGCACACGTGCCACAGGACTCATCTGGCCGCCCCGGAATGCCACATATATTTGGCATAAATAGCCGCTTTGCCTAATATATAAGGCATTATGCCTAAAACATCGCTTCCACCATTTCGCTCTGTCACCAAGCAGCTTGCCGCGCTCGGCGAACGTATTCGACTGGCCCGTTTGAGGCGCAAATTGGGAAGCGCTCAGTTTGCGGAACGCATGGGGGTATCTCGCGAAACGCTTAGGCGGCTGGAAAAAGGGGACGAAACGGTCGCCATCGGCAGTTATATGCGCGCCTTACGAATATTGGGCCTTGAAACGGATGTGGATGACGTTGCAAAAGATGACGTTCTCGGCCGTAAATTACAGGATGCCGATTTGATGTAGCCGCCCGGGCGACTTGGGCAAACTCCAAAACAAAGTCTATGAAACAACCCAAAGAACGCACTCGCTACGAGGTCTATCTGGATGCGCCAGAACTTGGCGACCTTCAAAGTGTGGGCCTTTTACATCCCAACGACAAACAAGCGGCTCTGGCTTCCTTCGAATATGACCAGGCATGGATACGCTCTGGCCGGGCCTTTATGCTGGACCCGCATCTCGACCTTTACCCCGGCGAGCAATATCCCCGCGCTGACCACCCGGCATTTGGCGTGTTTATGGATTCAGCTCCGGATCGCTGGGGGCGGGTTCTGATGGAGCGCCGAGAAGCCGCGCTCGCCAAAGCCGAGGGCAGACCCATCCGGGTATTAAGGGACATTGATTTTCTGCTTGGGGTGTATGACCACACCCGGATGGGTGCATTACGTTTTAAAACGCCGGGCGCTGAGGCCCCCTTTATCGACGACAGCAAAAATGCTGCACCACCCGCGTCCAGCCTTGCGGAACTGGCCCAGATCAGCGCCAAAGTGGAAGACGACGGCGTGGAGCAATTACCCGAGTACGAGCGTTGGCTGGCCATGCTGATTGCGCCGGGTTCCTCACTCGGTGGCGCGCGTCCCAAGGCCAACTTTACCGACGAAGCAGGCAGGCTTTGGATCGCCAAATTTCCCGCCAAAGAAGACCGCTACGACGTGGGAGGCTGGGAGTTCATCACGCATTTGCTCGCGCGAAAAGCGGGTATCGACATGGCCGACGCCAAAGCATTAAAACTGACCGAGCGTTACACCACTTTCTGCGCTGCGCGATTTGACCGGACTGGAACGGGCCGCCGGATGTATGCCTCGGCGATGACGCTCTTGCAGTGGCAAGATGGCAGACCCGGCGCAAGCTATCTGGACATCGCCGAGTTCATCGCCGACTCCGGCGCGGCAGGCCATATCGACAAAGACCTTGAACAACTATTCCGGCGGGTTGTATTCAATGTGCTGGTCGGCAATCGCGATGACCATTTGCGCAATCACGGCTTTATTCGCGTCGAATCGGGTTGGCGGCTTTCGCCTGCATTTGATATCAATCCGAACCGTAGCAAAGCCGAACACGCGCTGGCGCTTGATGATCATGACGCGTCCCCAGATATGCAAACGGTGTTGAATACCGCGCAGTACTACCGCCTGGACAATCCGGCGGCCCAGAAAATATGCGACGAGGTCGGGACAGTCATCGCCGACTGGCGCAACCAGGCGCGGGGGTTGGGCCTCCCCTCGTTTGAAATCGAACAAATGGCGAGTGTGATCAAAGCCTGATCAGCCGCCCAGCCGGGCTGCAAACACGGCCTTGGAATATCGTTCATCCGCATTGACGCCTCTTGCACATTCATGCACGATTCCACACGTTTACCCTACCAACGTGCAATCGCATGAACACCGACCGCAAGGACCGCGCCGCCAATTTCAATTTTCCCGCCGACCGGCATCAAATCATCCGTGACCGGCTGGCCCAGCATGGGCGGGTGATTGCGGCTGATCTGGCCTTGGAATTCGGCATCTCCGAGGATTCGGTGCGCCGCGATTTACGCGAGCTGGCGGCAGCCGGTGCGTGTCTGCGTGTGTATGGCGGCGCGATTGCGATGGCGCAATCCACGCGGCCTATCCAGGAGCGCGCAGGCGAGCATGTCGGGCGCAAGCAGCAGTTGGCGCGCGCCGCTGCGCGGCTGGTGCAAGGGGGGCAGTTGGTGTTTCTGGATAGCGGCACCACCAACGTCGAAATCGCGCGGCAATTGCCGGAAGACATCGGTCTGACGGTCGCCACCAATTCGCCCGCTGTGGCCGTGGCACTGACTGGCCGTGACGATATCAAGGTGGTGTTGATCGGCGGCAGCTTTGATCCGCAGGTGGGCGGCACGCTGGGCACGCAGGCGTCATCCGAACTGCAACGCATGCATCCCGATTTGTGTTTTATCGGCATCTGTTCGATCGATGCGCAAGCGGGCATTGGCGCAGGCAACGCCGAAGACGCCGCCTTCAAACGTCAGTTGGCCGCCAGCTGTGGCGCATTGGTGGCGGTGGCCACCAATGAAAAACTGGGCACCGGCGCACCTTTTGCCATCGCCGACATCGCCGATATCAATCACCTGGTCGTCGAAGCGGACGCAGATGCGCAGCAAGTTGCGCGTCTGCGGGATGTAGGCGTCGACGTCATCATCGCTCACTAAAGCCGCACTGCCCCCGCTTTCCCACATCAAAACAGAACAACCTCACGCTGGAGTTTTCGATGTCGTCCTCCCCCGCCGCCTGGCAGCCTGCCTGCCGCGCTACACGTTTGATATTTCTGGTGATCGGCATCGCCAACGCCAGTTGGGCGGTGATGGTGCCGTACGCCAAATTGCGGCTGAATCTGGATGACGCCGTCCTTGGCTCCATCCTGCTCACCCTGGGGTGCGGCGCGATGTTGGCTATGCCGTTAACCAGCATGCTGCTTAAACACTGGGGCAGCGCACAGGTGATCCGCGTGGCGGGCGTGGCCATGCTGCTGGTGATTCCCGCCCTGGTATTGGCGCCGTCCGCGCTGTTGCTGGCGGGCACACTGTTTATCTTTGGCGCGTTGATCGGGGTGCTGGATGTTTCGATCAATGACCAAGCCGTGGTGGTCGAAAACATGGCAGCGCGACCGTTGATGTCGTCATTTCATGGTTTGTTTTCAGTGGGCGGTTTGATCGGCGGCGCGGCGCTGGCGGGCTTGCTTAAATCCGGGCTGTCGCTGTTGTTGTGCGCGGTGGTGGTGGGTGTGCTGTGCGCACTGTTGTCGATGACGCAATTTGGCGCACTGGTGCAGCACACCGAACGCCCGGCCAGCGAGAAAAAATCGCATCTGGCCTTCAACAACGGCGCGGTGTTGCTGATCGGCGCGCTGTGTTTTTGCGCGTTTTTAACCGAAGGCGCGATGCTGGATTGGGGCGCAGTGTTTCTGCATTTTGAGCGCGGTGTCAGCGAAGCTTCGGCCGGTATCGGATATGCCGCATTTTCGGTGGCGATGGCGGTGGGGCGTCTTACCGGTGATCGCGTGGTGCGCGCGCTGGGCCCGTTTAAAGTGGTGCTGGCAGGCGGCCTGACCGCAGCCATCGGCATGGGCGTGATCGTGACCGCGCCATGGGCTTGGCTTAGCCTGGTTGGCTTTGTACTGGTGGGCCTGGGCGCATCCAATGTGGTGCCGGTGTTGTTTGGTGCAGCCAGCCGCGTGCGCGGCGTGGATGCGGCAGCGGCGCTGCCTACCATCATCATGATGGGCTATACCGGCATGCTGGCTGGCCCGGCGCTGGTGGGTTATGCGGCACGCGCCACGTCGTTGCCGCTGGCGTTTGGCGGTGTCGGCTTGTTGATGCTGTTTGTGGCTATCAACGCGCGCAGCATGCGCAACACCGCACACCCGGCCAGCACGCCACAGCACTGATCATCGGCCCCGGCCATGTGCAAAAAGATGGCTGGCACCCGCTACGATGCGCGCCGCGGCCTGTGCCAGAATCAACGCGTTTGCTCCACTGGCTCGCTAAGGACGGCACCATGAGTTTCTGGCATCCGCTCAAACTGATCAGTCTTTGTTACGCACTGCTGTCCAGCACATTGGCATGTGCGGCGACGCCCATCGCCACGGGCACGCATGGCGCGGTGGCGACGATTTCGCAACCGGCCAGCCGCGCCGCGCTACAGATCCTGCAGCGTGGCGGCAACGCCATTGACGCCGCCGTGGCCGCGGCGGCGGTGCTGGGCGTTACCGATCCGTTTAGCTGTGGCGTGGGTGGCGGCGGCTTTATGCTGATCTACTCTGCCAAAGAGCGGCGCGTAATCTCCATCGACCATCGCGAAGCCGCCCCCGCCAGCTTTACCCCGCAGGTTTTTATGCGTGACGGCAAAGCGCTGCCATGGAGCGATGCGGTGCCCAATGGCATCGCCGTCGGCGTGCCCGGCACGGTACGCGGTTGGGATGAAGCCTTGCGCCGTTATGGCACGATGAACTTCAAGCAAGTACTGCAACCGGCCATAGAGGTTGCCCGCAACGGCTTTACCATCGGCCCCAACTTCCACCGCATCAACGTCGAAAACGAAGCTAAATTTGCACGCTTTAGCAGCAGCGCCAGTTTGTATTTGCGCGACGGCAAAGCCTTGCCGCAAGGCAGCGTGTTTCGCAATCCCGCACTGGCGCAAACCTATGCCACGCTGGCGCGCGGCGGCCCCGACGCGTTTTACCAGGGCGCATTGGCGCAGGATGTGATCAAGGCGGTGAACACCCCGCCCGCTGCCTCCGGCATCACCGTCACGCCGGGCCAGATGACCTTGGCCGACCTTAAGGATTATCAAGCGCGTCTGCGCCAGCCGGTGCATTCCAGCTATCGCGGCTACGACATCTATGGCATGGGCACGCCCAGCAGTGGCGGCATTGCGATTGCCGAGGCGCTCAATATCCTGCAGTCGTTTGATCTGGCCCATATGCCACGCGCGCAGGCCGAGCATCTGTATCTACAGGCCTCGCGCCTGGCCTTTGCCGACCGCAATGCCTATGTAGCGGACCCGGAATATGTGGATGTGCCGCAAGCCGGACTGCTGTCGCCCGCCTTCGCGCGCCAGCGTGCCGCGACCATCAATCTGCAGCATGACCACGGCAAGGTGGCGCAAGGCGATCCGTACCCGTTTCAGGATGACGCGTCCTATCCATTGCGCCCCGTAGCAGCATCCGCCAGCCAGAGTGAGCCCGCGCATACCACGCATCTGACGGTGGCTGATGCACAGGGCAATATCGTCGCCTACACCTTCACCATCGAAAGCTGGGGCGGCAGTGGCATCGTGGTGCCGGGCCGTGGTTTTTTGCTGAATAACGAGATGACCGATTTCGACTTTAGCGGCCCCTCGCCCAACATCCCGGAAGCCGGCAAACGCCCGCGTTCCAGCATGAGCCCGACACTGGTGTTTAAAGACGGCAAACCCGCGTTTTCGATTGGCTCGCCCGGTGGCGCGACCATTATCACCACCGTGCTGCAAACCATCGTTAACCATCTTGATCTGGGGATGTCGCTGGCCGATGCGCTGGCTGCGCCGCGACTTAGCCAGCGCAATGGCGACGTCACCGAGGTGGAAACGCTGCTGCACTTTGCCGGCAGCGCGCAGCAAAAAGCGCTGGATGCGTATGGCTACAGCTGGAAGGCCACTGATGAAATCGGGGCGGCCAATGGGCTGCAGTTCAACGGCGGTGGCAGCATTACGGCGGTCAGCGAACCGGTGCGGCATGGCGGCGGCGCTGCGCTGGCGTATAGCGCAGCGAGCGCGGCGGCGGAGAAACCGTGCGTCTCCCACAGGCATATCCGCAGCTGTCCGACGCCGTAGCGCGGCGCTAACGCGGATGATCAACTCCCAGACAACCGCACTGGATAACTGGTCGCCCTGGTACGCCGGGTCAGGCCGGACAAATGGCCATGAAGCCCGAAGAACCGCACCAAGCCCAAGCACTGCTGGAACCCGGCCGCAATTGCTGGCAGATCGCTCAAGCCGACCACGTCGCCGTCCTGATTGATGGCGACGCGTATTTCAGCGCGCTGCGCAGCGCCATCGCCAAAGCGCGCCACTCGGTGTTTATTGTCGGCTGGGATATTGATAGCCGTCTGTGCCTGCAACCGGCTGGCGCAAACGACGGCCTGCCCGAAGCGCTGGGCGATTTTTTGCGTGCGGTGCTGGCGCGCCAGCGTGGGCTGCATATCTATGTGCTGAACTGGGATTACACGCTGCTGTTTGCGCTGGACCGCGAATGGCTAAGCTCACTCAAACTGAACTGGCAAGGCCAACGTCGGCTGCATTTCCGGCTGGATGCCCATCCGGTACTGGGTGGCTCGCATCATCAAAAAGTGGTGGTCATTGATGATCGGCTGGCTTTTGTCGGCGGCATCGATCTGACCCACAGCCGGTGGGATACCCCCGCGCACGATTGCGATCACGAACTGCGTTGCAACGCCGATGGTTCGCCGTATCAACCTTTCCATGATGTGCAAGCGATGTTCGACGGCCCGGCCGCGCGCATTGCCGCACAACTGGTGCGTGACCGTTGGCATAACGCCACCGGCGTGCGCGTACCGATGTGGCCGGCACCGTTAACCTCGGCGGACAACAACCCATGGCCCGCCGATGTCGAACCCGATTTTGAGCGAGTGCAACTGGCCGTCTCGCGCACCGAGCCGCCCACCGACCAAAGCACTGGCGTGCGCGAAATCCGCCAGCTTTACGATGATGTCATCGCACAGGCCCAGCACAGCCTGTATTTTGAAAACCAGTATTTCAGTTCCGGCCCCATCGCCGAACAACTGGCGCAGCGTTTAAATGCCGACGCCGCGCCCGATATCGTGGTGGTCAGTCGCCGCGTCAACAACGGCTGGCTGGAACGCATGACCATGGGCGTGCAGCGCGCCCGCGTACATGCGCTGATGAAGCAGGCCGATCAACACAACCGCTATCGTTTGTACTCGCCCGAAATGCCGGACCTGGATGAAACCTGCATCAATGTGCACGCCAAAGTGGTCATCGCCGACGATGACTTTTTAAGCATCGGCTCGGCCAACATCAATAACCGGTCGATGGTGATGGACACCGAATGCAATATCGCCATCGAAGCGCGCGGCCGTGCCGATATCCGCGCCGGCATTGCGCGCGTGCGGGCTAAATTGCTGGGCGAACATCTGGATTGCGAGCCCGACGAAGTGCAAACGGCGATGGCCGAACAGGGCCGTCTGATTCCAGCCATCGAAGCATTGCAAAAAGACGGCCGCACGCTCAAACCGCTCGACCCGGTAGCGCGGCCCGAAGACGAAGCCATGGTGCCCGCGTTGTCGGTGCTCGACCCCGAACGCATCGTGCCCACTGACCAATTGGTGTCGCAACTGGTGCCGCATGCGGCCAAACGTCCGTTGCGCAGCCGGTTGATGCTGATTGCGGGCGTCGCGCTGGTCTGCCTGGCGCTGGCCGCCCTGTGGCGCTGGACCCCGCTGGCGCAATACGTTGATCCACAAGCGCTATCCAGACTGGCTGCACGTATACGCGATATGCCGCTGTCGCCGCTGATCGTGATCCTCGCCTACGTGTTGGGCACGGTGTTGATGTTTCCGCATTCGGTGCTGGTGATCGCCACCGGGCTCGTGTTCGGGCCGGTATTGGGCATTGCGTACGCGCTTGGCGGCACCGCCGCCTCGGCTGCGTTTACCTTCTGGATGGGCACATGGCTGCCGCGCGACGCACTGCGCCGCATTGCGGGCCAGCGCGCCAACCGGCTTTCGATGAAGCTGGCGCGGCGCGGCATTATCAGTGTGGCTTTGCTACGGCAGATTCCGCTGGGGCCTGTGGTCATCGTCAATCTGATTTGCGGCGCATCGCATCTCAGCCTGCGCGATTTCATGATCGGCACCATGATCGGCATGACGCCCGGCTCCATCATCACCGTATTGTTTGTGCACCATTTTGCCGAAGCCGTACGCCACCCCAGCACCGGCACTTTTGGCGCCTTGATCGGGCTTGCCGCCCTGTTGATTGGCGTGGCGGTCTTCGCCAGCCGCCTGTTGCGCCGCGCAGGCGAACATCGCGGCATGGAGCCGGCATGAACGTTAAAGCAGAACAACTCGAAATGAATCTGGCAGAAGGCAGCGCCTCCAGTTCGCCGTGGCCGCTGACCATCGCCACCTACAATATCCACGGCGCCGTGGGTTCGGACCGGCGGCGCTCGGCGCAACGCGTGGCCGCCGTGCTACGCCAGATCGACGCCGACGTGGTGGCGCTGCAAGAAGTACCGATGGGTGACGAACACATACCCGACATCCTGAGCGCCATCACCGACCTGACCGGCTACCAGGCCGTGGCCGGGCCCACGATTGACCATCAACATCGCAGGTACGGCAACGCCGTGCTAACGCGCCATCCGATCCGCGCCGTGCGCAATGTCGACCTGTCGTTTGGCTCGTCGGAACCGCGCGGCGCGCTGGATGCCGACATCGAATGCCACGGCCATTTGCTGCGGGTGGTGGCCACGCATCTGGGCCTGCGCCCGGCCGAACGGCGCAACCAGGTTAAACGGCTACTGGAGACCTTCGATACCGACACCATGCCGGTGGTGTTGCTGGGTGATCTGAACGAATGGTTTGTCTGGGGCCGCCCGCTACGCTGGCTCACCACGCGCTTTCAGAAAACCCCGTCCCCGCTCACCTTCCCGTCCTTGCGCCCGGTTTTTGCGCTGGACCGCATCTGGCTACACCCGCGCGAAAGACTGGTGCGGGTGTGGGCGCATAACACGCGGCTGGCGCGCCAGGCCTCGGACCATTTGCCGCTGGTGGCGCATATCGGGCGCTAAGGCAGTTGCGGGCAGGGCGGTAACGCTTTGACAGCCGCCAACAACCAGTCCGCCGCCACCAATAGATCAGCCAGCAAACGCGCGTCGATATCCAGGCTGCCCTCGTATTCGCTTAGATTGCGTTGCTGATGGCAGCGCGCAAGCACTCGCCAGACCGCAGGTTCGGCCCCGACGGTGAGCGGCAGACATTGAAACACCAGATAGCGGTTGTCACAGCGCATACCGTGCCAGCGCAAAGCCGCCAGCGACAATGCATGGGCCGCGTTGTACGCCAGATCAAACCGGCTTTCGAGGGACAAGCCCGCGTTATGCGCATCATTGAGCCGCAGGCCAGCCGAATTCAGCAAACCGAGAAACTCGGCCACCGACGGTGGTTCAGCCTTCAGATTGCCCGTGCGCAGCAGGTTGTCGAGCGTCATGCTCTGATCCAATCAACGGCAGCATAGGCTGCGCCAGAACTCGTGTGACAAAACTGTTGCCGCTGCTGATGCGCTGTGTCCATTCGGCCCTGCTGTAAACGGTGGGATTGACAGGCCGCGCCAAGGTCTGGGCGGCGGTTTCCAGCAGCGTGTACAAGTCGGCGTAGGTCAGCGTATCCGAGATCACCAGCAAATCGATATCACTGCCCGCGCGTTCCTCGCCACGCGCAATCGAGCCGTAGATTAAGGCGACTTCGATCTGTGCCGCTACAGGCAAAATTGCCTGCCGCACAATATCCGAAACTCCGAAAGTTTTGCGTATCAGGCTAGCCATTTCTGGATAAATCGGGCAGTCGCGATTGGCCTGATAGTGCCGTTGATTGCCCACGGTTTTGCTGACCAGCAAGCCTGCCGCGCTCATGCGCTTAAGCTCGCGCTGCACCGGTCCATTGCCGCAGCCCGCCAGCCGGATCAGCTCATTGGTGTAGAAGCTGCGATCCGCATTACCAAAGCACAACGCCAGCAGTTTTTGCTGAACGCCGCTAAATAAAATGGCCCCGAGGCCGAGAGATATCGTACTCATATTGAGTATGATCATACTCTTTTTGGGTATGATTGCACGTGGTAGATGCATAGTCTGCCTTTGCACCGCGCCAGCCGCCTACAGCAGCCGCCCGCCGCGCCCTCTAGGCTGTACTACCGTCACCGTTTTCAGGATTGATCATGTCGGCACGTCGTTGGTTATTACTTGCTGCCTTACTTGCCGCCGCGCAGGCGCAGGCGGGGCAGCGTTATCAGTGGCAGTGCGTGGATGCGCAAGGCAAGGCGGCGCCCGGCAAGACGGTGGCGGAGGCGTTGGCGCCGCAGCAAATGCATTTCATTTTTTCGGACGGTGCAGCGGGGCGAAAGCTGGTGGGTGGGCGTAGTGATGGCGTATGCAGCACGGCAACGCTGATCCTCGGCGAGCAGAAATACGCTTGTGTGCCGCACAAGCCCATCGACGGCCAGGGCCGCGCCGGTAAGACGCTCGATCGCAGCACCTGCCAGGCCGGAGGGTAACCATGGCGCGCGCGCATATTGGTATTTCCGGCTGGCGTTATGAACCATGGCGCAAAGTGTTTTATCCCGAAGAATTACGCCAGGCCGATGAATTGCATTACGCCTCGCGCGCCTTGTCCAGCATTGAAATCAACGGTTCGTTTTACGCATTGCAAACGCCGGATCGCTATGCCGACTGGTATGCCAGCACACCCAACGATTTTATTTTCAGCGTAAAAGCGCCGCGCTTTATTACCCATATTCGCCGCTTGCGCGATATCGATGGGCCTCTGGCCAATTTCTTTGCTTCGGGCTTGTTTGAACTCAAAGAAAAACTCGGGCCGCTGTTATGGCAATTTCCGCCGTCTTTTCAGTTTGACGCCGAGTTGTTTGAAAGCTTTCTGGCCAAATTGCCGCGCGACCTGAATGCGGCGCGCACAATCGCCGAACATCACGATAGCCATTTACGCAGCAAGCCCGATCTGGATGTGCCGCATAACCATCGCATGCGGCATGCCATTGAAATCCGCCATCAAAGCTTTGCCACGCCGGAATTTATCGCGCTATTACGCAAATACCACGTGGCTTTGGTGGTGGCCGACACGGCGGGCAAATGGCCGCACCTGGAAGATCTGAGCGCGCCCTTCGTCTACGTGCGACTGCATGGCGCCGAAAAGTTATACGCCAGCGGCTACACCGACACGGCGCTCGATGATTGGGCCGCGCGCATCAAGGCGTGGACATCCGGCCATAAAGCCGTGGATGGCCCGCGAGTGGCCGAGCCCGCAACCGACAGCGCACGCGAAGTTTTTTGCTACTTTGATAATGACATCAAGGTGCGCGCGCCGTTTGACGCGCAGCGGCTGATGCAACGGCTGGACCAGCCCATCCGGCAACCGGCTGGCGAGCCATTGCCCGCTGCCGCCCAATAACGCACGGCTGTCCGGCGCGTGTCAGCCAGACACGGATACGCAAGCCGCAGCCACTGCCGCAGCATGGCCTTGACGCGTGGTCACGCGACCCCGAATTCCAGCATCTTCTGCATTCAAACCGTATTGAGGAAGTGACATGCCCGATTCTTATCTGTGGTGGCAAAAAGGCGTTGTGTACCAGATCTACCCGCGCTCTTATCAAGACAGCAATGGCGATGGCGTGGGCGACCTCAACGGCATTCGGCAGCGACTGGATTATCTGCAGGCGCTGGGGGTGGATGCGATCTGGCTGTCGCCGATTTACCCATCGCCGATGGCAGACTTTGGCTATGACATTGCCGATTACGTTGATATCGACCCGGTATTTGGCACGCTGGCGGAATTCGATGCCTTGCTGGCCGATATCCATGGCCGCGGCATGAAGTTGTTGCTGGATTTTGTGCCCAACCACACGTCCGAAGAACACGCGTGGTTTAAAGAATCGCGCCAGTCGCGCACCAATCCCAAAGCCGACTGGTATATCTGGAAAGACCCGGCGGCCGATGGGGGCCCGCCCAATAACTGGTTATCCAGTTTTGGGGGCAGCGGCTGGCAATACGATGACGTGCGCAAGCAGTATTACTATCACGCGTTTTTAAAAGAACAGCCCGATCTGAACTGGCGCAACCCGGCGGTGCAGGATGCCATGCTGGATGTGATGCGGTTCTGGCTGGATCGCGGGGTGGATGGTTTCCGCATCGATGTGATCTGGCATCTGATCAAGGACGAAGATTTCCGCGCCAATCCACCCAACCCTGATTACGACCCCAATACCGGCGAGCAAAACAAATTGCTCACGACCTACACCACCGATCGACCCGAGGTGCATCAGGTAATCGGCCGCATGCGCAAACTGCTGGATGAATATCACGAGCGCATGATGGTGGGCGAAATTTATCTACCGGTGCAAAAGCTGGTCACCTATTACGGCACCGGCGGCGATGGCGTTAATTTGCCGTTTAATTTCCAGCTGATTACCTTGCCGTGGAAAGCCAGCGTTATCCGCAATGCGGTCGATAGTTATGAAGCCGCCCTGCCCGATCATGGCTGGCCCAATTGGGTATTGGGCAATCACGATAATCACCGTCTGCAAACACGCATCGGCGCCGAGCAGGCGCGCGTGGCCGCGATGCTGCTGCTGACGCTGCGCGGCACGCCGACGTTGTACTACGGCGACGAAATCGGCATGCACGATATCGAGGTGCCGCCCGAGCTGGTGCAAGACCCGTTCGAGAAAAAACAACCCGGCAAGGGCCTGGGCCGCGATCCAGAACGCAGCCCAATGCAATGGGATGCCAGCACCAACGCCGGTTTCAGCACGGCGCGCCCGTGGTTGCCGCTGCCGCCCGATGCGGTGCAGGTGAATGTGGCCGCGCAAGATCAGAACGATGATTCGATGCTGACCTACTACCGCCATCTGCTGGCATTGCGCCGCCAGGAACCGGCGCTGGCGGTGGGCTCCTATCATGACTTTGGCACGCCGGAACAAGTGTTCGGCTACACCCGTAGCTATGAAGGCCGCCGCTTGCTGGTGCTGCTCAACTTTAGCGCCGACACCCAGCCGGTGGAGCACGGCCATTTGCTACACGGGCAGGTGTTGCTGTCCACGCTCAAGCCGCGCATCGGCATACAAGCCAATGGCGATTTCACTTTGCAGCCGCATGAGGGCGTGGTGATTTTATTGGCTGACCGTTAAATCAGTGGGTTAGCCACTTTTCAAGAAATATTTGAAGTGGAGTGTTGACACTAACGGGGGCATTGACCATAATGCGCCTCTCTCGCAGCCAAGCAACAACGGCCAGCGAAGCCCAGGTGGCGGAATTGGTAGACGCACTAGGTTCAGGTCCTAGCGCTCGCAAGGGCGTGGAAGTTCGAGTCTTCTCTTGGGCACCAACAGTTTTAATGAAAAAACCCGCTCCGGCGGGTTTTTTCATATCCAGCGTTTACGCAGCGAAATTGCAGGGTCGTTGTGCTGGATGAAATGAAATAAACATACGGCGTTGATGCTGGATTGCTCAAGCAATCGCAGATCAACGCCGTTTTTTTTTGGCGCGCAATGGACTAAACCTGCGCGCCCGGCACCGCTCGGCAGTCGCCCCATTCCGGTGCGGCTACATGCCTGACAATAGCCATCGCGTCCAGGGTTGCTGCCTCAGGCCCGGATGACTTGTTGCCCGCTCGCTTCCAACCGCACTGGAGCGTAACCATGCAACGACTATTCAACTATCTCGCCGGGTCTGCCTTGCTGGCGGCAGCCGGCCTGGCAAACGCCATCACCTTCGACGCCGATTACGGCATTATTAACGGCTGGGGCCAGATCAATAGCTGGTACGGCGCCGACGACAACGGCAATACCGCGCAATTTTTGTTTGGCCTTGATTATGGCTCGCCCGTGCGGGTAAGCCAGCAGGCGTATGACGCCCAATACGGCAGTGATCTGGTGTATGCGCATGGCACGTATGCGCTCACCAATTTTGCCTATGCGCGCCAGTATGTCGATGTGCAATCGGGCTTTGATCAAGACACGTTCACGCAGCCTGATTTTATTTTTACCGGGCTGGAGATGGCGGCGTTTAGCAGCGTCTATGGCGCCGGGTTCAGCAGCCCCACTGCGACCATCCTGCTGTATCACGATACGGTGCAGGTGGGCTCGTTGAGCGTCAATTTGTGGGAGGACCACTTTACCTGGTTTGCCTCGCCCTACTCCGGCCCACTCGATCACGTTGTGATTGTCTCTGCCGGCCAGGGGCAGCGCTGGTTGCTGGACCAGATTGGACTGGCGGTGATTCCACCCGCAGTCTTGAGCCCCACCGCTGCCATTCCCGAACCCGAAACCGTCTGGCTGATGTTGCTGGGCGGCGCGGGCCTGCTGGCCCGCTTTGCCGCACGCAACCGTAGCAATCTGGCAAGGAGCGCAGCATGAAATTCCTCCCTCTGTTACCGGCCGCAACGCTGGCCCTCAGCGCGACCAGCATGGCTCATATCATCACCTTCGACGCCTTTAGCACGCCCGCGGTTAACTACACCGATTTTGTGCCGGTGCTGTACCAGGGGTTTGAATTCGATGGTTCCGTGCGCACCATGGATCAGAACAGCGACACCGTGGATTTCCCCAGCGGCAACCGCGCGTTGAAAGGGCTGGATGCGGCGGGCTACATTGTGCTGCGTTCCCTCAATGGGCCTTTTATCTTTAACCGCGCCGAGATTGCCGGCGCACATGTCACCGGCGGTTACGGGCCGCAGGCGGATGCCGTGGGCTTTGTGGCGTATCGCAATGGTGTGATCGTGGCGCAGCAAGAGGTCCCCATCGGCGCGCACGACTTTGCGTTTCATTGGTATGCCGGGGTGACGGATCAGCCGATCGATACGCTGGAAATCTATTCGCGTGGCGAGGGCCAGTTTGCCAACAATGTGTGGCTGGATGCGCTGGACGTCAGGCCGGTGCCCGAGCCGGAAACCTGGGCCTTGCTGGCCGTCGGCGCGGTGGGGTTGCTGGCGCGCCGCGGCCGCGCGATGGTCAAAGCATAACGTGATCAGCCGCTGACCAGACAAGGGTGGACCACGGTCCACCCTTTTTTACGCGCGCGCTCGGTCAACGCTTAAGGCGTCAGCACCACCTTGCGGCAATCCTCTTTTTTCTCATTAAAAATCTCATAGCCACGCGCCGCTTCTGCCAAGGGCAAGCGGTGCGAGATGATCACGTCCGGATGCAGCTTGCCTTCCTGAATAGCCTGCAGCAGCTCGGGCATATAACGCTGCGTGTGCGTCTGGCCCATCTTGAACGTCAAACCCTTGTCGAACGCATCGCCAAACATAAAGCCGTGGATAAAGCCCGCATACACGCCCGGCACGCTGATTACGCCGCCGCGGCGCGTGGCGGCAATGGCCTGGCGCAATGCCACGCCGCTGGCGCCTTCCAGCTTCAGGTTGGTCAGCGTGGTTTCCAGCAAGCTGCCTTTGGCTTCAAAGCCGATGGCGTCGATGCTGGCATCTACGCCGCGGTAATCGGTGGCCTCGATCATCAGCGCAGCCGGGTCATCTACCTCATCAAAGTTGATGGTCTCCACGCCGTAAGTAGCGCGGGCAAAAGCTAGCCGGTACGCATGATGGTCAATCATGAAGATGCGTTCCGCGCCTTGCATGCGCGCGCAGGCTGCCGCCATCAGGCCCACCGGCCCCGCCCCGAAAATCGCCACCGTCGAGCCCGGCCCCACTTCGGCATTCAGCACTGCCTGGTAACCGGTGGGCAGGATGTCGGACAAGAACAGCACTTGCTCATCGGCCAGCCCGGCCGGCAACACCAGCGGGCCCACATTGGCGCGCGGCACGCGCACCAGCTCGGCCTGGCCACCGGCGTAACCGCCGTACAGATGCGTGTAGCCAAACATGCCGGAGCCGCTGCGGATCGACTTTTTGTTCATGATGGTGCCACGCGACGGGTTGGTGGTTTCGCAGGCGGCGTACATGGCTTTCTCGCAAAAGAAACAGTGGCCGCAGGCAATGGTAAACGGCACCACCACCCGATCGCCGCGTTTGACTTTGGTAACGCCGGGGCCGACGTCCTCGACGATGCCCATGAATTCATGGCCGAGGATATCGCCTGCCTCCATGCCCGGCACCTTGCCGCGAAACAAGTGCAGATCCGAACCGCAAATGGCGGTCGCGGTGACGCGCAAGATGATGTCGTCCGGGTCTTGCAGGATGGGATCGGGATGGGTATCGACACTTACATGATGGGCTTTGTGATAAGTCAGGGCGCGCATGGCAGGGCTCCTCGGGGACGGGATCGTCGTGGTGAGCCCAGTGTGCGCAAGGCGGCCCGGCTTGGGTGTATGCCGCGCACGTAATGTGCTGTGGGAGCGAATGCGTAAATGCCACCGTACGCGCCGACGGCGTTGCCAGAAGCGCGCGTGGGCAAGCCCGCTCAAGGCGTCATCCGCTTGTCTTGATACTGACGCCGTTGGTCAACCAATGTATCCACGCCAGCCCGCGCCAACCCGCGTGTTTGCTGAAACCACGCCATGGCACGGGTCGCCGCCGCGTAGTCGTGTATCCACTTGTTGACTATGATCGGCCCACGCGCGCCCACGAGCGCGCGCGCAGTTCATTTAAAGAAAGACAAGAAACCTACCGGAGGATGTACCCATGAAATCCAAGTCTCGCCTGTTCGGGCGCGGCAAGCTGGCGCTCGCCGCTTTGCCGGCCGCCTTTGCTGCGCTGTCCGCTTTTGCTTACCCGGCCTGGGTAGACGGCGGCACCTATAGCGCTGGCACCGTCGTGTTTTACAACGGCCATGATTACCAGGCCTTGGTCACGCAAACTGATTATGTGGGCGCCAACTGGAACCCGGCCGCGACGCCCAGCCTGTGGAAAGATCTGGGCGTAGATACCAGCGCCACGCCGACTCCGGCGCCGACGCCCGCCCCCACGCCAGCCCCGACGCCCGCGCCTACCCCGAAACCCACGCCCGCTCCGACGCCGGTTGCAACGCCTGCGCCCACGCCGGCGCCGACGCCCGCACCGACCCCGTCGGCCGGTTGCTATGCCACGTGGAGCGCCACGACCGCCTATAACGGCGGCGCGACGGTGAGCTACAACGGCGTGAACTACAAAGCCAACTGGTGGACGCAAGGCAACAATCCGTCCACCGCCAGCGGCCCGGTTGGCAGCGGCCAACCGTGGACCGTGGTCGGCACCTGCGGCGGCACCGCACCGACCCCGACGCCGGCCCCAACGCCAGCCCCAACGCCAGCCCCGACCCCGGCACCCACACCCGCTCCCACCCCGGCGCCGACGCCCGCTCCGACACCCACGCCAACCCCTGCCCCGACTCCGACGGGCAGCCTGCCCAAGCATGTGTTGGTGGGTTACTGGCAAAACTTTGATAACGGCGCGGCGGTGCAAACGCTGGCGCAAGTGCCGACCAGCTACAACGTGGTCGAAGTGGCCTTTGCCGATGCCGATCCGGCCAATGATGGCGGCTTGCTGTTCAATATCGATTCAGGCTTGTCCAAGGCCGTGTCTGGCGGTTACACCAACGCGCAATTCGCCAACGACATCAAAACGCTGCACAGCCAGGGTCGCTTTGTCATCCTGTCGGTGGGCGGCCAGAACGGCAGCATCACCCTGGGCAACAGCACGGCCGTCACCAACTTTGTGAACAGCGCCTATGCCCTGATCCAGCAATATGGTTTTGACGGCATCGATATCGATCTGGAAAACGCCATCAACGTGGCCAATCTGGAAAGCGCCTTGCGTCAGCTCAGCGCCAAGGTCGGCCCGAACCTGATCATCACCATGGCGCCGCAGACCATCGACATGCTGCCCAACATTCCGGGCGCGGGCGCTTATCTGCAGGTGGCGCGTGACCTCGGCAGCATCATCACCATGGTCAACACGCAGTACTACAACTCGGGTTCGATGCCAGGCCGCGACGGCAAGAACTACAACCAGGGCACGGTGGACTTTATTACCGCGCAAGCCGACACCGTGTTGCAGTATCTGCAGCCGGGCCAGGTAGGTCTTGGCTTGCCGGCTTCGCCGTCGGGCGCGGGCAGCGGTTATGTTGATCCGTCGGTGGTCAACAACGCCGTCGATTGCCTGACCCAGGGCACGCATTGCGGCAGCTATATTCCGGTTGCCAAATACCCGGGTCTGCGCGGTGTGATGGACTGGTCGACCAACTGGGATGCCAGCAATAACAACAACTTTGCCAACACCGTGGCGCCGCATTTGAAGACGCTGCCGTAAACCGCGTTGCCGCAAAGCCATGCAAAACGCCCCGCAATCGTCGGGGCGTTTTTTATTTTGATGCAGACCGCGTTCAGGCCGGGCGGCGCGCCGCAATAAACTGGCCGGGTAATGGGTAGCCCGCTTCTTTGCGGATGACGGTGTCGGCAATCTCTGCGATGACAAAACCGTGCTCGCGCAGGATGGCGGCAATCCAGGCCGGGCTGTGGCTATAGCGGCCGCTGGTGTTCAGTCGATAATGCGCGCCCGCTTCATCCAGCCGCTCGGTGCTACACAACAACAATCCGCCCGGTTGCAGGCGCGCGTGGATCAACGCCAACACGGGCTCGATCTGACCGATATACGTAAAGGTATCCATGCAGCAGATCAAATCGTGCGGGGCGGTGTCGGCCTGTAGAAACGCGCCCAACTCGGCGTGATGCAGGCTTTGATAAATGCCGCGTTGCGCCGCGTGCTGCAGCATGCGCTGGCTTAAATCCACGCCCACCAATTCATCCGCCCAGGGCCGGATGGCTTGCCCCACCAGGCCAGTGCCGCAGCCCAGATCCAGCGCATGGGCAAAACGCGACTGCACGCGTCCCAGATAATCGGCCACCAGTCGCGGCCCGCTGTAATCCAGCCGGGTCAGGATCGAATCGAAGGTGTCGGCGAAGGCGTCAAACACGTGCTCGACATACGTCTCGCTGCATTGCTCGGGCGCGGCTTCGCCTTGATACGCCACCAGCAAATGCGCGGCTTCGACGTTATCGGGTTGGTCGCGCTGCCATTGCTGCAGCACGGCGATGGCGGCGGCCGGATCGCCCAATGCGTGCCAGGCTTGCGCGCGCATGATGGGCACTGCGGCTTTGCCAGGGTCGGCCAGAATGCCGCGATGGTTGAAATGGCGCGCGTCGTCATAGCGCTCCAGCTTGAGCAACAGCGCGGACAACAGATAGAACGCGTCGGGGCAAGCGGGGTCGAGTTGCGCCGCTTTGTGATAACACTGTTCAGCGCGCAGCCATTCCTGGTTGGCTTCAAACGCTGCGCCCAGGTTGGTCCAGTAGAAATACGGCGCGGGGTCCAGCGCCAGCGCCTGGCAGAACGCATCGATGGCCGCGTCGGTGCGTTGCCGCCGCGCCAGCACGATGCCCAGGTTGAAATGCCATTCGGCGTGGCGCGCATCCAGCTGCAGGGCTTGCAGCAGGCAGGCTTCAGCCTCTTCCAGCCGCCCGGCTTGTTGCAGCAGAAAACCCAGATAATGCTGCCCCGGCGCATGCGTGGGCTGCTCGGCCAGCAAGGCGCGATAGTCGACCTCGGCCCCGGCGACATCGCCCGCCAGATGCTTGCGCACGGCGGCCAGATATAAAGGATGTTCGTGGCTCATGGTGTGCGGCGACGTCCGATCGGTTACGGCAATGCCCTGCACTATCGGATGAAAGCCGCGCCGTCGCAAGCCGCTGCGCCGGGCAGAAAAAAAACCGGGCCGCCTTGCGGCGCCCGGTTTCAAGGATTACGACTACCTGCTTGTTATTTCTGGATTTCGTATTGCGGTGCGGTCAGCATCAGGTAGGCGCTGTTGTTGGTCAGCAGCGTGGGTCGCGGTGCGATTTGCGCGGTGGTCAGCATGTTCAGGTAACGCATTACGGCGGTGGTGCCAGCCGTGCTGAGCGAGTTGTGCAGCAGCACGTCGTTCATTTTGGCCACAGCGGCGGCGCGGTCGGTAAAGGCGCCAAAGCCTGCCATATTGACGTGGGTGCCAATCGAACCAGTGACCGAAGCATCTGCCGACACGCCACCCAAAAAGATCATCTGAGCCACAAAGTTGGTGCGCAGGATTTGCGAGCTGGTGTTAAGCACACCAAATTCCGGGCCGTACAGCGTGGTGCCAGGCGCCACATAGGCCGGCGAAAAGTAGTTGAAGACCGAGGGCGAGATAAACAGCGGTTCGCCTTGTTGGGTGGACCAGTACGACGGGCCGACGCCATCGGTGCTACCACCCAGAGTGCGCAGGATGGAAGCCATATACACAGCCGGTTCACGCAGCTTGCCGTAGTTGGCGTCGGTCTTGACGTCGCCACGCGCTTCGCTGTCGGTCAGGATGGCCATCACCACCGCGGCCATATCGCCACGCACACCTGCGCCGTTGTCGTTAAACGCTGCGGTAACGCGAGCCACATACGCCGGAGTCGGGTTGCTGGTGACCAGTTTCTGGATCAATTGCTTGCTGATAAACGGGCCCACATTGGGGTGGTTGAACACCGCGGTGATGGCGCCATCCAGATCGGCCTGCGCAGTCTGACCAGCCGGCAGCACCACGCCACCAATAATGGTTTTGACATCCATGTCGTGGTGCACATCAAACGCCACCATCTTGCCCATATGGTTGGTGCCGGCGTTCCACGTCGGTGCCTGGCCGTCATGAGGCGGATAAGCCCAGCCAGTGAAAGCACGCGCCAGATCGGTCACTTGCGCTTGCGTATAAACCGGCAGCGGCTTGCCGTTGCTGTCCAGCTGCGGCGAACCATCGGCGTTGAGCATGCTGGTGCCGACGGTAAACAGCTGCATGAATTCACGCGCGTAGTTTTCGTTGGCCTGAGTGCCCTTGGCGGGGTTTGGTTTGTCATTGCCCACCATATCCAGCCAGTCACCCATGGTGGGGTGCAGCGTGACATCCGTCATCAGGGTTTTGAAGTTGCCGAACGCATCGTTGAGCAGCATGTTTTGATAGTCGGCCTGGGCATACGCTTCGTAGCCCGAAGTCACAAAGATTTGCGACAGCGCAAAGGCCACGCGCTGGCGCAACTGGTCGGGCGCATTCAGCGCATTGGTAAAGAATTTGCGTTGCAGCGGCGCGGGCGTGTAGTAATCCCGCGAGCAATTTCTGATCATCAGTGCGTCGGTGGCTTGGGCCACAATGTGCGATTCGGTCGAGCATCCGGCGCCTTTGAACGGATCAACATAAAAGAAGCCAGGATAACCGGTCGTCGAAGTGGCCATCTGCTGGCGGATCCAGCCGGGGATGCCCAGTGCTTGCACGCTGGCGATATCGGTTTCGGTGGGGCCGAAGGCGGCTTGTTCCAGCAGGCGTTGGGCGTCGGGGCGGGTTACTGGCACGATGGTTTCGTCGGCCGTGCCAGCAACGGAAGGCGCTACGGTTTTGCCCGGGGCGGTGCTGGTGATGGTGCCGCCGTTAACAGTAGTAACAGTCGTGGTGCCTGCGGTGCCGACGGTGGCGGTGCTGCCAGTGCTGGTGCTGGTGGTGGGCAACGCGGCGCTGGCGGTGGCACTGGCTGTGGTGGTCGAGCTGGTCGAGCCGGTCGGGGTAACAGCGGTCACGACGGTCACCGCAGCGGCGTTAGCCGAAGTGCTGGAGACTGCGGCGGCATTATCACTACTGATGCTGGCGCTGCTGCTACCGCCGCCGCCACCACCGCACGCTGCCAATGCAGCGACCATGGCCAAAGCAAATGCGCTGCGCGCTGCCTGAACTTTGTAATTGACGTTGCTCATTTCGAAACCCCTTCACCGATGCCGACTTAACCGTGGACTGGACCCATGCCAGTGCTGCTCGGAGTGAATTAGGCCACCAAATAAGCATTTCATGAAGTACTAACCCTTGACCTCACCGCAAGAGTTGTGCCTGTTTCATTACAAAGTTCATCAAATTTGATTACACATCGCGTATGTTTAATGATTTCCGTTAAGCGTAAGCTGAAAAATACTCGCGTAAATATCGATATATAACTTTGTTTTTATTAGGTATTTTTTGACACGATTGCCCACGTCAACCAAAGCCACACAAAACATTGATTACATCAATGATAAGAATTGGGCCAGGCATTATCGGATTGGGCGTAAGCGTTTTCGATTGCACCAGGGCGAATCCTGGGAACACCGAAAGGTGGCCAGAAAAGACAGGCGGACGGACAAGCGGGATGGGCGGAGACGGAAATGCGCAGAAAACAGCAGCGCCGTATCATGCGACACGGCGCGGACACCACAAAGACGCTGAATCAGGTGCTGGCGGCGCCGCTGCCTTTGGCCTTGAGCAGCATATTGACCAACGTCGCCGAGTATTCCGCCGCGCTGGCGATGCCCATGGATGAGGCTTCATGGATATATAACAAGGTGAGCTTGGCGCCATCCACTTCGCAGTCGGCTTGCGACGCGCCCGGAAAATGCACGCACAACCGATGATGCTCATCCGAGCCATCCACGCAGGCGATGGTGGCGCCGGTTAACAAGTGGGTGGCCAACTGGCGGGCAGGGTCATACTGAAACTGGGGCAAATGACCGAGAAACTCGACATACGCTTGCATCAGAACGCTCCCTGCTCGGTGCCTTCGCATCGGGGCGAAGATCGATATGGACGCCATTGTCCGTCGCTGTTAGACGCAGCGCGCTAGCAAACCGTTGCCGGATTGGCAGGCAGGCTGCGTACGCGGCAGAGTATGTACAGGCTGCCGCGTTTATTTGACTAAAGCAAGTTGCATACCGGAATGGCCCGATCATGAGATCGGCGCCAGGCGGAAAAAAACCCGCCAGGGCGGGTCGGCGTTGATGCGGCTTGCTGCCGCTTAATGGGTGGTGCGGCCTAACGCGGCCAGCCTGGCGGCTTCTTTCTCGAGCGTGGAGACCGCTTCATCGAAGTGCAGCGATTTATCAAAAAAGTATTCGACGCCCAACATGCGGGCGCGTTTTTCGTACAAGGCAAAAGCATGGTTGGTCAGCACCATGCGCACCGGGCGGCGGCCCTCTTGTTCGGGTTGCGCCAGAAACGTCAGCACATCAAAGCCGGTCCCTTCCATCAATTCCAGATCAATGATGATCAGCGGAAAGGTACGGTCCCGCAAAATATCCACGGCTTCGCGCGCAGTAGCGGCAAATGCCGAGAACGCCACCTTGCCCGACGCGGCACAGGCATCAACCAGCGCTTCGCGGATCAGCGCCGAGTCTTCCACCAGCATGACATCGACGACCCCTTCTGGCGTGGCGTCGTCGGCCCGTGCGGTGCGCCCTTCAATCAGATTGACTGCCATTTTTTTCCTGCCTGCCGGACTGTTGCACCCGGTAGCGAGTTGTTGCTTGTGTCCTGGCGCCAGCCCCGCTTTTATCGCGGCGCGGGAGCAAGTGATGCCTGCCCTGCTTAGCTGATCAGTTCGTTCTTGATCGCGTAATACGTCAGATCGGCATTGGTGCGCAGATTCATTTTTTCGAGCACGCGAGCGCGGTAAGTGCTGACCGTCTTCACGCTCAGGAACAGTTCAGAAGCAATTTCGGTCGGCGATTTGCCGCTGGCCAGCTTGTAGAACACCTGGAATTCGCGTTCCGACAGCGTTTCGTGCATGCGCTTGTCACTCGGGCGAGTCAGCTCGGACGCCAGCAAGTCGGCCAGTTCGGGCGACAGATAACGGCGGCCGTTGCAGATGGTGCGGATCGCCTTGATGATTTCTTCCGGCGCCGAATCCTTCGACAGATAACCACGGCAACCGGCGCGGATCAGGTTCAGCGCGTATTGTTCTTGCGCGTAGCCTGACAGGATCAGCACGGCCAGCTCGGGGCGGATGTGCTGCAGATCGCGCAGCGTATCCACGCCATTCTTGTCTGGCATCGAGATATCCAAGATCGCGATATCGAATTCCTGCTTGCGCACCAGCTGCAGCGCTTCCATGCCGGATGCGGCTTCGCCGGTCACCGACAGGTCGTCTTCCTGCTCGATCAGCGAGCGCAGACCCGAGCGGACAATACCGTGATCATCCACTAGTAAGATGCGTTTTTTCATTTGCTGCTTAACCTCGCTCAATGTCCTGGACCCGTTTCATTGCCGGGTCATCAAAATCGGGTTCAGTGGCGACGTCGCTGCTCGCACCGGCCCGGGTAACGCTTGCTTTCAACCGCGGTCCAGCCAGTCAGACAGCTCGTCGGCGTGTTCTTCTTCTACTGCCAGAATTTCTTCGAGCATACGCCGCGTGGTCGGATCTTTATCGCCCAGATAGCGGATCATCTCGCGATAGCTATCAATGGCGATACGTTCCGCCACCAGATTTTCGCGGATCATATCATCCAGCTTGTCCACGGCGACGTAATCGGAGTGCGAACGTGACAACATGCCTTCCGGATTGAAATCCGGTGCACCGCCCAGCTGGACGATGCGTTGTGCAATCTTGTTGGCATGCTGCATTTCTTCGTCAGCATGCACCGCGAACTCGGCGGCAATCGGTTCAGACAGAATGCCGGTGGCCACAAAGTGATGCAGTTTGTAGCGCAACACACAGACCAGTTCGGTGGCCAGTGCTTCGTTGAGCAATTTGATGACGGTTTCAACGTCACCTTCATAAGTAGAAGTCTGTGCGCCATCAAACACGGACTGGCGGGCGCGACGGCGGATTTCTTCGACGTCCATAGTAAATTCGGCGTTGGCGTTCATGGCTGGGCTCCTGAAACCGGCGCTGTTTTTTGCGGTCAGTACAGACTGCAATCGCAGGCGGCGCGGCAGCGTGGCTAAGTGAAGGTCATTGCCGCTCTACGACAAAAACCGGCTACATTGCATTTTTTGCGCTATTTATATCAGTGGTCGCTGGCTCGACATCATGCGACCACCGGCAGGCCCGTTTTAACGCGGTTTGATCAAGGCGCTACTGGCCCTGTATCGTCCTGCTTGCTTGACGGTTAATGTATTCATCCGGGGCAATGGTCAACAGAGTATGCGCACTGAAGCTAAAGTAAGCGCATTCCTACAAAATCAGAAGAATCGCCAATTTGTATTCGCACATGAAGAACCAGTTTGTCCGCTTTCAGACCGCGTTACGCCGCATCGGCTGGCGCGTTTCCCTCGCCCTGACCGCCTGCGCGTTTGGCGCGTTACTGGCTATTGTGGCCACGCAAAACCTGATCCGTATTGCCGAACAACAAGGCGCCGACATAGGCGCCACGCGTGAGCGCATCCTGTTGCTGTTCCGGCTGCGCGCGCAGTTGCTGGAGGCTGAATCGTCGCAGCGCGGCTTTCTGGTTAACGGCAGCACGCAATATCTGGCGCCGTATAACGACGCCATCCAGGGCGCGCGCCGTTTGATTGATGATCTGGCCGAGCGTTATCGCAACGTGCCCGAGAGCGTGCCGGATCGCAATCGCGCCGAAATCCAGCAATTGTCCGTGCAGATTGGCGAGAAGATTTCCGAGATGGATTTATCGCTCGACTTCGGCCGCAAAAACGATCTGGGCCGGGCGCGCGAGATTATCGCCACCGACCGCGGCCTGCAGGCCAGCCAGCAGATTACCGAACACATCAACAATATCGTCGCGGCCGAAACCGGCGCGCTGACCTCGCAGCGCGATGTACGGCGCTGGATGGTGGTGGGCCTGCGTGTCTCGGTGGCGCTGGGCTGGATTGTGGTGATTGCGCTGGTGATCTGGAGCCTGCGCCGCTTGCTGGCCGAACTGGAAAGCCGCACCGACGAGGCGCTGGCCTTGCAGCAGCGCCAGTCCGAGCTGGACAGCATCGTGGCCGAGCGCACCGGTTTACTGGAACGCCTGGCGCTGGAATATCAGGTGGATGTGGAGCGCGAACGCTCCAAGCTGGCGCGCGATCTGCACGATGAACTGGGCGCGATCCTGACCGCCACCAAGATGGATATCTCGTGGGTGCAGCGCCAGTTGGGCGATAGCTCGCCGCGCATCCTCACCAAGCTGGAAAAAACCATCAGCAATCTGGACCAGGGCATCCAGTTCAAGCGTCGCGTGGTGCAAGAGCTGCATCCGTCGCTGCTGACCACGTTTGGCCTGGTGGCGGCGATGCGCTCGCTGGCGGAGGACGCAGCGCAACGCTGCGGCTGGCAGCTGGATCTGACCCTGCCCGATGAGAGCGTGCGCATCGACGATGTGCTGGGCCTGATCGCTTATCGCATTCTGCAAGAGACGCTGAACAACGCCACCAAATACGCCCAGGCCAGCCAGGTAAGCGTGAGCATGCTGGTCGACACCGAGCATTTAAAGCTGGAAATCGAAGACAACGGCGTGGGCATGGATATGACCGCCCTGCCCGAAGGCACGCACGGGCTGCAAGGCATGCGCCATCGGGTAATTGCCATTGGTGGGCGCATGGAAATCCGCAGTGCGCCGGGTAAAGGCGTATTCACCCGGGCGCTGTTACCGCTCAATAGCGTGCAACGGCTGATGGAAAACAACTTGCCTTTGCATCTGGCGCAGCAACGCTAAGCGCGCAGCGCATCGATTCTGGCGCGGCGCCAATAGAAACGGGCCGGTTGCATCTGCAACCAGCCCGTTGTTCTTTCGGGTTAACGCCCAAGGCTTAGTTGTTCTTGGCCTTGTCAGCGGCGTTTTCCAGCTTCTGACCGCCGGACTGCACGTCTTGCCCTGCGCCAGCAACCGTGTTGCAAGCACTCAATGCCAACATGGCCAACAGGCCAGCTACTACAGCAGCACGCTTCATTCTGTTTCTCCTTGTTGATCGATCGAAGGATCGATCGAGGCCGATTCCGGCTGTTTCGCCGGTTCCCTTCATGACGCTTGCAGTGTAGGGAGCAGCCCGGCGCGGCGCTGTCATCGCCGCTGCGCGACCTGCGGAAAGCGGATTCCTACAGTGGCGTGCTGTGCGAGACGGCTCACAGGGCGTGGCCGGCAACAAGCAGAACGCGCTCAAGGCTTGGCAGCAATGCCTTGCAGCATACCGGGCGGCACCCACACGCCGCCGCTGCGGCCAAAGAAGGTGCCGGGGCCGCGGACCTGGGCAAAACCGCCGTCCAGCGCCACCACATCCAGCTTCACGTCGCGATCAATCTCACGGCATTCATTGCTATCAAAAAACGTTTCGAATTTGTCCTGATTGCCTTGCGCGATCAGATCCACCGTTTTGCGCGCGGTATCCTCAAATGCGCAGGCATATGAACCGGCGCGTGCGGCCATGGCCTGACCGCCCACCACCAGAGGCGCCCCGCTGTTGCCCTTGCTACCGATGCCGGTTACATCCACCAGCATGGAGCCCACGCCCACCACAATCACCACCGCCAGCAATACCAACTGGCCTTTCTGAAACTTGCTAGCGCGCATCACGTGTTCTCTGCAGATCGCAAAACGCGCCATTGTACGCGGCGTCGTGCGCGGGCGACCACCGGGGCTTTGTCACAATCAGCCCAGCAATGCGGCCAGACGCGCCACGCCGGTGGCAATGTCGGTTTCGTTGGCGTGGCTGAAGTTAAGCCGCAGATAGCTGCCCGGCGCGACGCCTTGATAAAACGCATCACCGGGCATCACCGCCACGCCCGCTTCCAACGCCTGTTGCATCAGTGCGTAGGTGTCGGTGGGCTGATTGAGCTTGAGCCAGAAAAACAGCCCGCCCTGCGGCAATTGCCATGTGGCCTTGTCGGCCAGATGCGTGCGCAAAGCGGCATCCATGGCGGCACGGCGCTTCTGGTACAGCGGCAATGCGGCGGCGACGTGCGGGTCGATGCGATTACTGGCCAGCAGATTGGCCACCAGATGCTGGCTAAACCGGTTGCTGTGCAAATCGGCAGCTTGCTTCAGGCGCGTCAGCGGCGTGATCAGATCGGGATGCGCAATCAGATAGCCAAGGCGTAAACCGGGCGCCAGCGTTTTCGAGAACGAGCTCTGATACACCCAGCGTGCCTTGTGCAGGCGGCCCACAATGGGCGCCGGTGCGGGGCCGTCATAGCTGAGCGCGCGATAGGGGTCATCTTCGAACAAAGGCACATCGGCGGCGTCGAGCAGCTCCGCAGTGGTGGTGCGTTCCGCGTCGGTGTAGCAATAGCCAGACGGATTCTGGAATGTCGGCGTCAGATAGCACAGCCGCGCGCCGGGCAAGGCGTCGGCCAGCTCAGTCCACACCGGGCCTTGTTGCGCGTCCACCGTCACCGGGCGCAATGGCGCGCCAAACAACTTGAACGATTGCAGCGCGGCCAGATAAGCCGGTGCTTCCACCACCAGGGGCGTGCCCTCTTCCACAAACAGCTTGCTGACCAGATCGATGCCCTGCTGCGAGCCGTTCAGGATCAGCACTTGCCCGGCCGTACAGGCGATGCCCAAGGCGCGGGCACGCTGGGCGATCAGTTCGCGTAATTGCGGCTCGCCTTCGGTCTGACCATATTGCGCGCAGTTGAGCGCGGCAAAATCGCTGGCGCCGGGCTGGAATAGCGCTTCGCTGGCCGGTAGCCCGCCCGCAAACGAAATCATGCCGGGGCGGCTGGCGGCCGCGAGAATATCGCGGACCAACGAGGACGTCAGGCGTTCGATGCGCTGGGCAAACATGGGCTTACTCCGGGGGTCAAAAAAAGGTCAATAAATTTGACCTTATGCTCTTTGTTACGCCGAATGATGTCAATATCATTGACCCTTGTTTTTCAGCAGCACAGTTTGCGCTTACGCACGATCTGCACCGCGCCACGCTGGCTATATCGTGATCAGCTACTGAGCCTTCAATTTATGAACCCGAAACACCTGAATGAAGCGCAAGAACTGTTGTTCTACGCTTATCGCGCGTTTACCGCCGCCCCTGACGCCTTGCTGGACGAGCGTGGCTGGAATCGCGTGCACCATCGTTTATTGCACTTTATCAATCGCGACCCCGGCATTTCAGTGAACGGTTTGCTGGAAAAACTGGGCGTCAGCAAACAGGCCGTGCATGGCCCGCTCAAAGCCCTGGTCGATGCCGGCCTGGTGCAATCGATGGCCGATGAAGAAGATCGCCGCGTTAAATGCCTGACGCTTACGCCCGCGGGCGAGCAACTGGAAGCGGCTTTATCCGGCCCCCAATATGCGCTGCTGAATGAAGTTTTTGATACTGCGGGCGCACAAGCGGTGGCCGGCTGGCAAACGGTAATGCGTGCGCTGGCGGCCAGCGCTTTGGCCGATGTGGCCTGATGATTTGCGCTGATCTTTGCCGGGATAAAAAAACGGGGTACGCATCATGCGTTACCCCGTTTTTGTTTGGCCGATTACACGCGCCAGCAATCAGGCGCGACGGCGAAATAGCGGCAAGGGTTCATCCGTGGCGCCCTGGTAATACTCGGTAAAGTCATCCAGCCCTTTCAGCGCTTCGTGAATGTCTTTATCCGGGCGCACCGCAAAGGCGTCAAAGCCGCAACGCTTCATCAGCAAAATCACGTCTTTGAACACATCGCCAATCGCGCGCAATTCGCCTTTATAGCCATATCGGTCGCGCAGCAAACGCGCATTCGAATAATTACGGCCGTCTATAAACGCCGGAAAATCGAGTGCGATCAGCGCAAAGTGGCCGATATCAGCGGCAATGGTTTCCGCCTCTTCATCGCTGGCCAGCCATACGCCAAAGTCACCGCGCGCCAGCAGGGCATCGCGCTGCGCCTGCCATTGCTTTAACGGCACAATAATGCGGCCACTGGCTGGCAATTCGGCAAAGCTGCCATCTTCACCAAGACGGATCAGTTGCGCATCGTCTTCGACAATCTGGCGCTGTTTGATGATCTCAGTCATGGGCCAGCTCCTTGGCATAAACGCGCTGTTTAAACGGCGCAATGCCCAGCCGATCCACCACATCGACAAAATGCTCGCTGTCTTCACGCGATTCGACATACACGTTGATGATCTGCTCGATCACATCGGGAATCGCTTCTTGCGCAAACGACGGACCAATGACTTTAGCCAATGCCGCGTGTTTGCCTTGCCGGCCGCCCAGCGAAATCTGATACCACTCGCTGCCATTCTTATCCACGCCCAGGATGCCGATATGGCCCACGTGGTGGTGGCCACAGGAGTTCATACAGCCCGAGATATTGATATCGAGTTCGCCCAGGTCAAACAGATAGTCGAGATCATCAAACTTGCGCTGGATGCCTTCGGCAATCGGAATTGATTTGGCATTGGCCAGCGAACAGAAATCACCGCCAGGGCAGCACACAATGTCGGTCAGCAAACCAATATTGGGCGTGGCAAAGCCGATTTCTTTGGCTTTTTCCCAGACGGCAAACAAATCGGCTTGTTTAACGTACGGCAGAATCAGGTTCTGCTCGTGCGATACACGCACTTCGCCCAGGCTGTACTGGTCGGACAAATCCGCCACTGCGTCCAGTTGCGCGTCAGTGGCATCGCCCGGCGCAATGCCGGTTTTCTTCAGCGACAAGGTCACCGCGGCATAGCCGGGTTGCTTGTGGCCAAACACATTGCGTTGCACCCAACGGGCAAATGCGGGATTGGACGCTTTGGCCGCCAGATAAGCGGCATCGTCGCCCGGCAGGGTTTCATAGGCCGGATCAACAAAGAATTTCGAAACGCGGGCGATTTCTGCGTCGGTGAGCGTGGTGGGGCCGTCTTTCAGATGCACCCATTCCTGCTCGACCTTGGCGCCAAATGCTTCCGGCGTCATCGCTTTAACCAGAATCTTGATCCGCGCTTTGTATTTGTTATCGCGACGGCCATAGCGGTTATACACGCGCAATACGGCATCGAGATAAGACAGCAGGTGGTGTTTTTCCAGCCACGGTTTGATCAGCGCACCCACAATCGGCGTACGGCCCAGGCCGCCGCCCACATAAATGGCAAAGCCGGTTTCGCCTGCGTCGTTCTTGACGATGCTGATACCAATATCGTGTACCCGAATGGCCGCGCGATCTTCGACGGCGCCATTGACCGCAATCTTGAACTTGCGCGGCAAATGCGCAAATTCGGGATGGAAGGTAGACCATTGCCGAATGATTTCGCACCACGGCCGCGGATCGACAATTTCATCGTGTGCCACACCGGCAAATTGATCGCTGGTGGTATTGCGGATGCAATTGCCCGAAGTCTGGATGGCATGCATTTGCACGGTGGACAAATCCGCCAGGATTTGCGGCACGTTTTCTAAAGCGGGCCAATTAAACTGGATATTCTGGCGCGTTGTGAAATGCCCGTAATTGCGATCGTAAGTGCGCGCAATATGCGCCAGCATGCGCACCTGTTTGCTATTGAGTTCGCCATACGGCACCGCGACGCGCAGCATCGGTGCATAGCGCTGGATATACAGGCCGTTTTGCAAACGCAAGGGACGGAATTCGTCCTCGGTCAGTTCACCGGCCAGATAGCGGCGAGTTTGATCACGGAACTGCGCTACGCGCTGATCCACGATCTTCTGGTCAAAGTCGTCGTAAACGTACATACAGGCAGCTGCCACAAATGATTGCGTAATCGCGAATGATACCAGCGTCGAATCAATGTCTGAAGATTCTTTAAGCCTGATCAAATCGCAGCCTGGAATATAAATAAGCGTTATCGATCAAATTGATAAATAGATTTAGCCGCCCGTTAATTACCGACCCAATTACCCCCCATCCCCGCGTAAAATGCCCCGCAAATCGCCCCCGGCAAACGCAGCGGCCCCCCCAGCCGTGGTCCTGCCTGTGGTCTAGCTTTGGCTTTGGCTTTGGCTTTGGCTTTGGCTTTGGCTTTGGCTTTGGCTTTGGCTTTGGCTTTGGCTTTGGCTTTGGCTTTGGCTTTGGCTTTGGCCCTGGCCCTGGCCCTGGCCCTGGCCCTGGCCCTGGCCCTGGCCCTGGCCCTGGCCCCGCGACAGCGAAGCGCCTCGCAGCATCAACAAAGCCGTTTCGGGGGCGCTGCAGTGCGGTCAGTTCGCATACCGCCGGAGCACAGCAACCGGAGCGTACGTTTTGTACGTGAGGATTGCGCGCACCGCCGGGATGCGAAATGACCGTGCTGCAGCGCCCCCATCAGCAGGGGGAAGGACTTGATTTTGCGGGGGCCCGCTCACATATTCGCCACGAGCACTTACCCCGTGCGACCGGGCTTTGCCGCCCGCCCAGCTACCGCGTTGCGCCCAACCTTATCCAGGTATGTCATGACAGAACAAAGAACCGCCATTCAGCGCCTTGATTACACTCCGCCCGCCTTTCTGATCGATCGCGTCGATCTGACGTTCGAGCTTGAAGAAACGCATACGCGCGTGTTGTCGCGCCTGGTGCTCAAGCGCAATCCGGCGCACCCCACCGCCGACGCACCGCTGGTGCTGAATGGGGAAGAGCTGTCGCTGGAAAGCATCAAGGTGGACGGCCGGCAACTGACGCCCGGCGAATATGAACTGGGCGATGTGACGCTCACCATCCCCAACCTGCCCGCTGAAGCCATTCTGGAAATTGCCAACACCATCAATCCGCTCAGCAACACCACACTGAGCGGCCTGTATGTGTCCAGCGGCAATTTCTTTACCCAGTGCGAGGCCGAAGGCTTCCGCCGCATTACTTATTATCTGGATCGTCCCGATGTAATGGCCAAGTTCACCACCACCATCGTGGCGGACAAAACCCGCTATCCGGTGCTGCTGGGCAACGGCAATCGCGTGGGCCAGGGCAATCTGGACAAGAACCGCCATTGGGTGAAATGGGTTGACCCGTTCAAGAAACCGTCGTACCTGTTTGCGCTGGTGGCGGGCAAGCTGGTGGTGCTGGCCGATCGCCACACCACGGCCAGCGGCAAAACCGTAAATGTCGAAGTCTGGGTTGAGCCGGGCGAACAGGACAAATGCCATCACGCACTGGCCTCGGCCAAAGCCGCGATGAAGTGGGACGAAGAACGTTTTGGCCTTGAATACGACCTCGATACCTACATGATCGTGGCCGTTTCCGACTTCAACATGGGCGCCATGGAGAACAAGGGCCTGAACATCTTCAACACCAAATACGTGTTGGCCAAGCCCGAAACCGCCACTGACGTGGACTTTGACGGCATCGAAGCCGTGGTCGGCCACGAATATTTTCACAACTGGACCGGCAACCGCGTGACCTGCCGCGACTGGTTCCAGTTATCGCTGAAGGAAGGCCTGACCGTATTCCGCGATCAGGAATTCTCCAGCGATATCGGCAGCCGCGCGGTGCAACGTATTTCCAATGTGCGCGTGCTGCGTGAACGCCAGTTTCCCGAAGACGCCGGCCCGCAAGCGCACCCGATCCGCCCCGATTCTTACCTCGAAATCAACAACTTCTACACGGCCACCGTATATGAAAAGGGTTCCGAGGTGGTGCGCATGTACCAGACGCTGCTGGGCCGCGAAGGCTTTCGCAAAGGCATGGACCTGTACTTCAAGCGCCACGATGGCCAGGCCGTGACGTGCGACGACTTCGCCAACGCGATGCAGGATGCCAACCAGTTTGATCTGACCCAGTTCAAACGCTGGTATAGCCAGGCCGGTACGCCGCAATTGACGGTGGAAGGCGTGTTTGACCAGGCCGCGCAAACCTTTGCGCTGACGGTGCGCCAATCCGCGCCAGCCACGCCGGGCCAGCCGGAAAAACTGCCGTATCACATCCCGTTTGCAGTGGGCTTGCTGGACCAGAACGGCAGCGAGCTCAAGCTGACGCTGCAAGGCGAAGACGCCGCCGAGGCCGCAACCAGCCGCGTATTGCACGTGCGCGAAGCCGAGCAAACTTTTGTGTTTACCGGCATCAGCAGCAAGCCCGTGCCGTCGCTGCTGCGTGATTTTTCCGCGCCAGTAAAACTGGATTACCCGTACACCGATGACGAACTGGTGTTTCTGATTGCGCACGACACCGATCCGTTTGCGCGCTGGGAAGCCGGCAATACGTATCTGGTACGGCTGTTGCTGCAGTTGTATCGCGCCGGTGATACGCCGAAGGCGCCGGAGCAACTGGTGGCCGCCTTTGCCCGCCTGCTGACGCAAGACCGGCTCGACCCCGCGCTGGTGGCGCTGATGCTGGAGCTGCCTAGCGAAAACTATCTGTTTGAAGCCATCAACGATGTCGATCCGGCCCGCCTGCACGCCGTGCACCATGGCCTGACGCAATCGCTGGCGCGCGAACTGCGCTCGCAACTGTTTGCCGCATACCAGAAGCAACACACGGGCGTGCCCTACCGTTATAGCGCCGAAGAAGCGGGCCGTCGCAGCCTGCAGAACGTGTGCCTGAGTTATCTGGCCGAGCTGGACGAGCCGATGATGGCCGAACTGCTGAGCAATCAGTACCGTCGCGCCGACAACATGACTGATCGGCTGGCTGCGCTGAAAGCGTTGATCCAGCGCGACGGCGCTGAAACCTGGCTGGACGACTTCGCCACCATGTGGCAAGACGACGCGCTGGTGATGGACAAGTGGTTTGCGCTGCAAGCGCTGAGCGACCGTCCCGGCACGTTAAGCCGTGTGCAAAAGCTGATGGAACATCCGGCCTTCGCCATCACCAACCCCAACAAAGTACGTTCGTTGATCGGTGCGTTCTGCCATTCCAACCTGGTGGCCTTCCACGCCGCCGATGGTTATGGCTATGCCTTTGCCGCCGACCGCGTGTTGCAACTGGACAAGCTGAACCCGCAAATCGCAGCGCGGATGGCCGCATGCTTTAACCGCTGGACGCGCCTGGAACCGGGCCGCCGCGCGTTGATGAAGGCCGAACTGGAACGCATCGCGCGTGAGCCGGGTCTGTCTTCCGATACCTTTGAAATTGTCAGCAAAGCGCTGCAGGCCGGACAATAAGGGCTTGGGCGCGCGCGGGCCGCGCGGTTAGCGGCCCGCTGGCGGATATTTGCCAATTGCAATAATCAAGCCGTTTCCGCTATCGTTACGCGCCCTGCCCGCAGGGTCTTTCGGATCTCACTGGACATACCGCGCATGGTTAAAAAGCGCTTTGAAGATACTCGCGAACATCTGTTGGCCACCGGCGAACAGATCATCCTGGGCAAAGGCTTTGCCGCCGTTGGCCTCGCTGAAATCCTGGCCGCGGCGGATGTGCCCAAGGGTTCGTTCTATCACTACTTTGTCTCCAAAGAAGCGTTTGGCGTGGCTTTGCTTGAGCGGTATTTCGCCAATTACACCGAAGAACTGAAGCTGCGGCTAAATGCAGTGGACGGCACGCCGCATGATCGCGTGATCGGCTTTTTCAGCGGCTGGCATCAACGTTCGTGCGGGGCATCGGTGCCCTGTCTGGTGGTCAAACTGGCAGCCGAAGTGGCCGACTTGTCCGACACCATGCGCGCGGCTTTGCAAAGTGGCGCGGAAACCATCGTGAGCGCGATCACCCGCACGGTGGAGCAAGGCCAGCAAGATGGCACCATCAGCCGCACGCAAACCGCGCCCGTGCTGGCGTTGGCACTGTACGAATTCTGGCTGGGCGCCAGCCTGATGACCAAGCTGCGCCGCGATGCGCAAGGGCTGGATACCGCGATGATCGTTACGCGCCAGCTACTGACGCCGTAACGCACTCCCCCACACCGGGCCTTGCATATGCTGGCCCGGTTTTCTTTTATGCCCTTCTCACGCGCGCCAGGCCAGAAAAAATTAGACGACTGGTCTAGTATTTGGCCCGTGCCGCCCCATCTTGCTGAAACGGCTTGCAAAGCCGTACAGGCTCAGTTTTTAACAAGCGATGGCACTCGGCACTCCGGGCGCGGTCGCAGCAAAAGTACTTATCCAACCGTTATTCTTGCAACCTGATGGAGATGTCGCATGTCGCTGGACAAACTGCTTACGCCGTTCAAGATCGGCAATACCACGCTCAACAACCGCTTGGTGATGGCCCCGCTGACCCGCTCGCGCGCCAGCCAACCCGGTGATATCCCCACCGAGCTCAACGCCACCTATTACGCGCAACGTGCCAGCGCCGGCCTGATTATTTCGGAAGCCACGCAGATTTCGCGCCAGGGCCAGGGCTACGCCTGGACGCCCGGTATCTACACCGACGAGCAACAAGCTGGCTGGAAAAAAGTGGTCGATGCCGTGCATGCCAAAGGCGGCAAAATTGCGCTGCAAATGTGGCACGTTGGTCGTATCTCCAACAAATTACTGCAGGAAGACGGTGCCGCGCCGGTGGCCCCGAGCGCCATCCAGGCCGTCAAGTCGCAAACCTTTGTGGTGTTCCCCGATGGCAGCGCCGGCAATGACCCGTGCAGCCCGCCGCGCGCGCTGGAAACCGCAGAACTGCCGGGCATTGTGGCGTCGTATGTTGCCGCGGCCCAGCGCGCCAAGGCCGCCGGTTTCGACTTCCTCGAAGTGCACTCGGCCAACGGCTATCTGCTGCATCAATTCCTGGCCGATGGCGTTAATCAGCGCACCGATAACTACGGCGGCAGCCTGGAAAACCGCGCGCGTCTGTTGCTGGAAGTAGTGGACGGCGTAATTGGCGTATTTGGCGCAGACAAGGTCGGCGTGCGTTTGTCGCCCAATTTTCCGGCGCACGATATGGTCGACAGCCAGGCCGAAGAAATCACGCTGTATCTGGCGCGTGAATTCAGCAAGCGCGGCGTCGCGTTTATCCATATCGCCGAACCGGACTGGGTGGGCGGCACTGCCATGACCGACGAATTCCGCAATGCGTTGCGCGAAGCGTTTACCGGCGCGTTGATCACCACCGGTGGTTACGATGCGGCCAAGGGCGATGCGCGTATCAAGTCCGGCCAGGCCGATGCCATTGGTTATGGTCGTCTGTATATCGCCAACCCGGATCTGGTGGAGCGGTTTGCCAAGGGCGCCGAGCTGAATACGCCCGACCAATCCACCTTCTACGGCGGCGCGGAACACGGTTACACCGACTACCCCACACTCGCGTAATCGAGCCACAACGCAGTCCCGTTCACGGCCGGTCCAGCGCTTGCACCACGGGTGCCAGCGCATCCCCGGCCAGATCGGGTAGCAAATGCGCGCGCATGGCGATATCCCTCGCCAGCGCGCGCAATCTCCAGCGGATTTCGTTAAGAATCAGCCCCATCTCAAAGCGCAGCCACGGCGGCGTATCTTGCCAGGCCGCGTCGCTATCGATGCTGCCCAGGCCCGTGCTCGACATCGCCTGCACCAGACTTTGCAAGCGCGAGCGACTGCGCACATACAGCTTTTCCACTTGATCCCCCGCATGCAGACCGGGCACGTCCTCGCAGGCTTTGAACAGCGCAGTGGCCTCGCGCAAGCGCGCTTGCACGGTGGCGATATCGGCCAGCGTCAGGTCCAGCGACACCGGCACCGAATCGTCTTTAACCTCATTCAACGCCACCGACACGCTGGTCATCAGCGCGGGGCTGAATTCGCCGGGCACCAGCTTCAGCGCCACTTCGGCGCGTTGCAAAGGATGATCGCGCGAAGAGAGCGAGGTAATCACTTCGGCCACGGCCAGCACCTCGCCCGTCACGCTTTGCAGGCGAATGCCGCCCGGATAACCGTGGCCGTTAAAGCGTTCGTGATGCACAAAGATGGCAGTCGCGGCCGCTTCGGAAAATCCACACACGCTTTTGGCCAGTCGATAGCCAATGACCGGATGCGCAGATAACTGGCGCCAATCCGCCAGCTTTAATGCGTAGCCTGATTGTTGATATTGCGGCGACAAATACAATTCGCCGGCATCGTGCAGCAAACCGGCCCACGCCAGCGCAGTAATCGTTTCTTTATCCAGTTGCAGCCGCTGCGCCAGTCCGGTGGCGAGCAACCCCGTCAAAATCGCGTGTTGTAATGGCTTGCCATCGGTGCCGTGCATCACGGTCAACACCCCGCGCACGGTGTCGCTAAAGCCAAAGGCGGCAAAGCGTTCCACCAGATCGGAAGAGGCCAGCAGGCGCGCCAGCATCGGGGTTTCATCGCGCACCTGATCCGCCAGGCGCGACAAGGTGGAGGCATCGACTGCATCGCCGATGGTCAGCGATTGTTCCAGCGGAGCGCGCAGTTTGTGCAGTAGCAGCCGGTCGCTGGTGCGGCTGTCGATGCGTGCGCCCGCCGCCAGCAGCTTCATGCCCGAATCACTGTAGATATCATTGCGCGCACGCACTTCGCGCTGATCCGCCACCTCATTCAGGCGCTGCAGATAGTGCGTGTTAACGTCGCCGGCGGCGCTGGACAAAGGCATCAAGGTGGTTCCTGACAAGACCCAAAGGGCAGTCTAGTCGCTCAGCATGACGTTTTCCTCATATTTATCCGACGATGTCGCGTATTGGACGCCGTCAAGGCAATCGTCATGGTCGATCGCAGCCCCCGTTTGGCTTAGAATCCACTTTTACGTAGAAGGATGGCTTCATGTATCAGGTAATCGCGTCCGACCTTGACGGCACTCTGCTCGATGCCGATCACACCGTCGATCAGTTCACCGCCACCACCCTGCGCGAGCTGGAAGCGCGCGGCGTGCCTATCGTGCTGGCCACTGGCCGCCATTACTGTGACGTGAAGGGCATCCGCGACGTGCTGGGCGTGCGCGCCTGGTTGGTTACTTCCAACGGCGCGCGCGTGCATGACCCCGATAACCGCTTGATGCATAAAGAGGATATCGACCCGGCCATGGCGCGCCAGCTGATGCAGCCCGAGTTTGCCGAAGGCACCCACCTTAACGCGTATCAAGACGAAAAATGGCTGGCCGACCGCCATCTGGACTGGCTGGCCGATCTGCATCAGGATTCCGGCTTTACCTTCGATGTGGTCGATCTGAAAAACCATAGCGGCGAAGGCATCGCCAAGGTGCTGTACATCGGCGAGCACGAACATCTGCTGCAGCTGGAAGCGCGTTTGCTCGAACAATTTGGCGATACGCTGTACATCACCTTCTCGATGCCCGATTGCCTGGAAGTGATGGCGCCGACGGTATCCAAAGGCCACGCGCTGCAAGTGGTGCTGGACGAGCTGCAATTGCCCGCGGCCGACTGCGTGGCGTTTGGCGATGGCCTTAATGACATCTTCTTGCTGAAGACCGCAGGCCATCCGTTCATGATGGGCAACGCCGCCCCGCGCTTGATGGAAACGCTGCCGGACGTACCGCGCATCGGTCGCAATTCAGAAGCCGCAGTCGCGCACAAGCTGCGTGAGCTGTTTGAACTGCCGCCGCTGGCTGAGACCGTGGCCGATCAATAAGCAGTTTCTGGCCGCCAACGCAAAAAAGGGCAACCGTAAGGCTGCCCTTTTTGCTATCCGGCGTTTAGCCGATCGCGCTTAGCGCACGTCGTCCAGCGCCGCGCCATAGTTGATATGAAACGGCAGTCCATCGATCACCAGCGCAGGCACCGATTTGACGCCGGCTTTAGCGGCTTCATCGATGCGCTCTTTGTGGGTGCCCAGATGGACGATTTCGACATTAAAGCGCGCTGGATCAAGCGCGCTGGCGAGCTGCTGTTCTGCTTCGACACAAACGGGGCAACCCGCGTGATAGAACACGGCTTTGCTAGACATGGTACTTACTCCTTCAACATGAGAGCGGCGATGACCGCTCGGGGGTCCGATCACGGGCGCGGGTAGCGCCAGCGTCGGGAATCAGGTTGTGCGCGCCAGGCGGGCCGTCATCAGGCCAGGCAACGGCGCAGGTCCAGCGCCAGTTTCTGCGCTGCGGCCGCATCCAGATCGGCAACGCTGATGCGTAGACCTTGTATCGACTGGCGCACTGAAAACGCTTCGCCACTGCGCACCAGCCAGCCTGAGCGCGCTAGCGCATGGGCCACCGGCGCGCTGTCCTGCGCCAACGGCAACCACAGGTTGAGACCATCGGCCTGCTGGCTCACGGCGATCTTTTGGGCGCGCAAAGCAGCCAGCAATGTGGCGCGCCGCTGCGCATAGTCCGCGCCCGCCGCTGCGATCCGCGCACGGATGGCCGGGTCAACCAGACACGTGTGCGCGATGCCTTGCAGCAAATGGCTAACCCACTGCGTGCCGGGGGCAAGCCGCGCTTGCAGCCGCTGCGCCGTTTGCTCATCACACGCCAGCACGGCCAGTCTGAGATCCGGGCCCAGCGCTTTCGACACTGAACGCACCAGCGCCCAGCGCGCCGAGGTGGCGGACAACACGGAGTAATACGGCGCGTGCGCCAGCAACGCAAAATGGTCATCGATAATGATCAGCACATGGGGGTAGCGCGCCAGCACGCGGCGCAAAGCCAGCGCGCGCTTCGGGCTTAGATTGCAGCCGGTGGGGTTATGCGCACGTGGCGTGATGATGACAGCGCGGGCGCCCGCCGCCAGCGCCTGTTCCAGCGCATCGGCGCGCATACCCTCCGCATCGACCGGCACGCCCACGGCCTGCAAACCGGCCACGTGCAAGGTGTTGATGCTGGTGATAAAGCACGGCTCTTCGACCACCACTTTGTCATCAGCCACCAGATGCGCTTCCAGCAAACGCTCAATCGCGTCCACGGCGCCATGCGTGACTTCAATGTGCTGCGCGCTGGGGCAGTCAGGCTGCAGCCACGCCCGTGCCGTCGCGGCCAGACCCGCATGCACGGTGGCTGCGCCGTACAGCGGCGGCGGACCATCTTGCCGTGCCAACACTTCGGCCAGATTGGGCAACCAGCGCCGCGCCGGGTTGCCGCTGGCCAGATCCAGCAAAGGCGTATCCGCCAGCGCGCCCTCTTGTTCGCGTATCTTGTTCTGGGGGCGAATCACCGTGCCCAGCCGGCCATTCGATTCGGTAATACCCGCGCTGGTTAACCGACGATACGCCGCAGCCACCGTATTGCGATTCAGCCCGAGCGCCGTCGCAAGCTCGCGCAAAGGGGGCAGGCTCTGACCGGGCGCAAGCTGCCCGGCCTGCGCTTGCAAGCGGACACAATCAAAAATTTCGGCGGCGGTGCGACCTGTCAGTTCCATTTTTGACCTATGACAATATAAACTTTGGACCGGGACGATATTACATCTAACTCATCCGCGCCCGCAATTTGATTGTGCGCGGCAAACAATTGCTTTCAATCAAAGGAAGACATCATGGACTCGCCGCTCCCCACGCCGCATGCCGCACAACTCGATCTGCGTTATCCGCATCCGCATAGCGTGGAAGATTTCCAGCGCAACCTGTTGGCGGTGCGCGCCCGCATTGATGCTGCCTGCCAGCGCGTCGGGCGCGATCCCGCCGGCGTGCGCTTGTTGCCGGTCAGCAAAACCATGAGCGAAGCGGCGCTGCGCATGGCGTATGCAGCGGGATGTCGTGAGCTGGGTGAGAACAAAGTGCAAGAGGCCACGCGCAAACAGGCTGCGATGGCCGATCTGGCCGATTTGCGCTGGTCCATCATCGGCCATCTGCAAACCAACAAGGCGCGCTGGGTGGCGCAGCACGCGGCCGAATTTCAGGCACTGGATAGCTTGCGTGTGGCGCAGGTGCTGGATCGACATTTACAAGCGGCGGGCCGCCAGCTCGATGTGTTTGTGCAGGTCAATACCTCGGGCGAGGCCAGCAAATACGGCGTTACGCCAGACGATGCCGCCGCGTTTATCCAGCAACTGGACAGTTGCCCCGCGCTGCGCGTGCGCGGCTTGATGACACTGGCGGTGTTGTCGCCCGATCACGTGCAAGTGCGCGCTTGCTTTGTCTTGCTGCGCCGCTTGCGCGACCAGTTGCGCCGCCACGTGCCCGCCTCGGTGTCGCTGGATGAGCTTTCGATGGGCATGTCGGGCGATTATGAAATTGCGGTGGAAGAAGGCGCGACCGTAGTCCGCGTCGGCCAGGCCATTTTTGGCGCGCGGGCGTTGCCTGACAGCCATTTCTGGCCCGGCAACCCGGCATGAACCGCATCGCCGTGCCGCTCGGCCGCCGTCCAAAGATGTTGGCCAAAAAAAACGCTGCATCACTGCAGCGTTTTTTTGAGCGCGCTTATGGCGGCTTATTCTTCCAGCGGTTCCACCAACGAATGGAATTCGCGTTTGCCGTGGTCCAGCTGATGCAGCTCGCCTTTCTCGATATCGAAATACCAGCCAATCAGTTTCAGTTCGCCGGATTGCACTTTTTGTTCGATAAACGGGAAGGTCAGCAGGTTATCGATCGACACCGCAATACTGCCCATCTCGGCCGCCTGCAACTGGTCCGCCAGCGGCTTGGCGGTCATTTCGGCCAGCACTTTCTCGCGCGCGGTTTCGGCAATGCGCATCCAGCGGCCGACAAAGTTGGCGTCAGTCTTGGGTGCATAGCCTTTCATCAAGGCGCCGATGCCGCCACAGGAGGAATGGCCTAATACAATAATCTGTTCGACATTGAGGTCGCACACGGCAAATTCGATGGCCGAAGACACACCGTGGAAGGTGCCGTCTTTTTCATACGGCGGCACCAGGTTGGCCACGTTGCGCACTACAAACAGATCGCCCGGGTCGCAATCGGTCACGATGGCGGGATCAACCCGCGAATCGGAACAACCAATCACCAGCGTCTTGGGGCTTTGGCCGCGCTTGAGTTGGTCAAACAGATTGCTGTCGCTCTCCCGGCCGAAATACTTGTGCTGGAAACGACGAAAACCGCCGATGAATTTATCCATTTCGTCCAAGGTGCAATCTCCTGTTCTTGCTGTGATATCTGGTCCAGTGACGTAACGCGTCAGCGCGAATACGGCGGCAGATTGTACCGGAGTAGTCGCAAAACACTCGCTACAGATTGCGCAAAAAATCGCAACATACCGTCGCGTATGCTGCAAAGGCAAGCGCAATGCGGGGTGGGCCTTGGCAATAAGGCAGTAGATTACCGCGCTGTTTGGCCTTATAAACGGGGCTTGGCCGCGTTTGTTTAATTTTTCTGAAGGAGTTAAGCAGAACTTTTCGCTAGATGCTTTGCCCGACAGCCGACTATAGTGCTCGCTGATTGACACAACCCATTACAAGGAATACTGCGATGGCGCGATTGCGTTACGACGGTATGCAAAAAACGCTGCATTGGCTGATCGCTTTGCTGATCGTCGCTGCATTTATCCTGGCGCTCTACCTCGACGACCTGCCGTTGTCGCCCCTCAAATTCAAGCTGTACAGCTATCACAAATGGCTGGGCATCAGCGTGCTGATCCTCGCCTGTATCCGGCTGGGCTACCGCAAGGCCAAAGGCACGCCAGACCCGCTGGCCAGCCAGCCACGCTGGCAACGGGCCCTGGCCGCCGCGGTGCACCACTCGCTTTATCTGTTGATGATTGTGCTGCCGCTGGTGGGTTGGGCGATGAGCTCGGCCAAGGGCATTCCGGTGGTGTTATATGGCGTGCTGCCGCTGCCCAACTGGGTGCCGGTTAACCACGATCTGGGCGAAACGCTGGAAACCGCCCACGTGGTGCTGGCCTGGGTGCTGGCCGCCGTGGTGGGCCTGCATGTGGCGGGCGCGCTTAAACATCATGTGATTGATCGCGATGAAACCCTGCGCCGCATGCTGCCGGGCAAACACTGATTATCTGAAATCCGCAATCTCTGCTATCCAGGCCGACGCGCCGCAATGCGTGTCGTCGCCTCACTCTGGAGTTGACTATGAAGACACGTAATGTTGCCGCTCTGCTGGCCACCGCTGGCCTGATGTTCGCCGCAGTACCCGCGCTGGCCGCACAAACGCTGGTGCCGGCGCAAAGCAAGATCGGCTTTGCCTTCAAGCAAATGAACGTGCCGGTGGAAGGCAGCTTCAAGCGTTTTGACGCCAAGGTGGATTTCGACCCGGCCAAGCCCGAAAAAACCCAGGCCAACATCACCGTCGACCTGACCAGCATTGACGTCGGCAGCGCCGACGGCAACAAGACCACACAAGGCAAAGACTGGTTCAACACCAGCGCCACGCCTAAAGCCACGTTTGTGGCCAGCTCGGTCAAGGCGGTGGGCGGCGGCAAGTTCGAAGCCAAAGGCAAGCTCACCATCAAAGGCATTACGCGTGACGTGACCGCCACGCTGACCTCCAAAGCCGATGGTGCCAATACCGACGTGGAAGGCAGTTTTCCTATCCAGCGTCTGCAATTCAAGATCGGTGACGGCGATTGGGCCGATACCGGCACCGTGGCTGATGAAGTCACCGTCAAGTTCAAACTGGTACTGGCTGGCAAACCCGGCTGATACCGCGTAGTTCGCGTCGCCCCATAAGCGCTATATATCTTTTCCAGGAGAAACATCAATGAAACTGAAATTTGCTGCCGCCCTGCTGGCTGGCCTCGCCTCCGCCGCTTTTGCTGCCCCGACCACGCTGGTGGTGGATGGCTCTCACTCGCAACCGTACTTTGAAGTCAGCCACTTTGGTTACTCCATCCAGCGCGGCACGTTTGCCAAGGTGGACGGCACCATCGTGATCGACGCCGACAAGAAAACCGGCAGCGCCGACATCACCATCGACGCCAACAGCCTGGACACCCACTGGGCCGCACGCGACAAGCATCTGAAGTCGCCGGATTTCTTCAACGTCGAAAAATTCCCGACCATGACCTTCAAGGCCACGTCGTTCAAGTTTGACGGCGACAAGCTGACGTCGGTGGACGGCAACTTCACCCTGCTGGGCGTGACCAAGCCGCTGACCCTGTCGGTGAGCCAGTTCCGTTGCGGCGACCACCCGATGCTGAAGAAGTTTGTGTGCGGCGCCGAAGCGTCGGGCACCATCAAGCGTAGCGACTTTGGCATGACCACCTTCGTCCCGGCGATTTCGGACGAAGTGCATCTGGTTATCCCGGTTGAAGCCGCCAAGCAATAATTGCTGCGCGCTTTGCCAAATAAAAAACCCATCTCCGGATGGGTTTTTTTTCGCCCAGACTGCGGGGCGCGCCGGATTTGTTTCTAACCCACTCGCGTTAGCGACTGGGCAGCAACACACGCCCGGCCAGCCAGTCATCAATACGGCGTTCGCTTTCCACTTTGTTACTCCACCACTTCAGCGCCTTGCCGCCACCGGCATTGCGCCAGGCCGCATAAAAACGTGGTGAATTGCGTGGCTCTTGCGGTTGTTTTTCCACCAGCCAACCTGCCTCGATATGCGGCCGCGCCAGGCAACGCGGAATATAGCCACAACCGAGGCCAGCCAGTTGCGCCGCCAGCTTGGCGTTGACGTCGGGTACGGTCAGCGTTTCCTGGCCATACAGAATATGCACAGTGCGCGGCAACGAAGCACGCGAGCTATCAGCAATCGCCACCACGCGATGCTGCTGAATCAGCGAGGTGGGTAGGGGGTCCGGCACATTGGCCAGCGGATGGTTGGGTGCCACCACAAACACAAAGTCCACATCGCCCAGCGGCACGGTACTAAACCCGCCACCGTGCGGGCCTTCGATCGGCACGCCTATGGCCAGATCGGCGCGATGGTCGATCAAAGAATCCCACATGCCGCCCAGCGCCTCGTGCAGAAAACGCAAGCGTGTGCCCGATTGCAGCTGATCAAATTCATGGATCCACGGGTGCAGCAGGCTTAGCGGAATCATGGTGTCGACCGCGATGCGCAGTTCGGGCTCCCAGCCGGTGGCGACACGTTTGACGCGATATTCCAGATCACCGGCCGCGCGCAGCAAATGGCGGCCTTCTTCCAGCAAGGTCTCGCCCGCCGGGGTCAGTTTTGCGCGATGGCCGGATCGATCAAATAAATTGACCCCCATCTCGTCTTCGATCTTCTTGATCACGTATGTCACCGCCGACGGTACGCGGTGTACCTCTTCGGCCGCTGCGGCAAAGCTGCCCTTACGGGCGATTGCATCAAGAATTTCCAGCGCTTCCAGGCTTAATCGCAGCATTTTGCTCTCGGTTTTCTACCACTGTTTTTTTGAATGACTTGACGCAGATTTTCTAATATCAACGTGCAAAACGCCAGCCTATAATCGCTTCATCGTTGAAATCCACTGAAGGAGAAGCAGCATGATCACCATTCGCCCTGCCACAGAACGCGGTCACGCCAACCATGGTTGGCTGGATAGCTGGCATAGCTTTTCATTCGCAAATTACCACGACCCGAAGCACGTGCATTTTGGACCGCTGCGCGTGATCAATGAAGATCGCGTGTCGGCTGGCCAAGGCTTTGGCAAGCATTCGCATCAGCACATGGACATCATCAGCTATGTGCTGGAAGGCGAACTGGAACACAAAGACAGCATGGGCAACGGCTCGATTATCAAGCCAGGCAGCGTGCAGCGCATGAGCGCAGGCCACGGCGTCACCCATTCGGAATACAACCCGTCAAAGACCAACCCGGTGCATTTTTTGCAGATCTGGATTATCCCGGACGCCGCGGTCGATGCCTCGTATGAGGAAAAGACGTTTACCGACGCCGACAAGCGCGGCAAGTTGCGCCTGGTAGCCAGCCCCGACGCCGCGGAAGGTTCGGTCAAGTTGCATCAGGATGTGCGTTTGTATGCCGGTTTGTTTGACGGCGCGGAAGCCGCGGAACTGCCGCTGCAGATGGGCCGGATTGCTTATGTCCACGTGGCGCGCGGCAAAGTCACGGTCAACGGCACAGCAATGCAGGCGGGCGATGCAGCGATGCTGACTGGCGAACCCAAAGTAACCGTCAGCGCGGGCGACAACGCCGAAGTGCTGGTGTTTGACCTGACCGGCAAACCGCTGCAGTAACGACGCTGGAACTCGCCGAGACTGGCATAGGGTGGGTCTAGACCCACCACTCAAAGTGGCATAGCAAGGCGCATCGCTTTGCTACGCCACTTTTTTCAGTTGTTAAGTACCGCTCCAAAACCGCATAGCGAGCTACAGCGCTGGGGCCTACGGCTTTAAGGGGTGGGTCCAGACCCACCCTATGCGCTTCAGAGCTTTTTGACGCCCCATTTGAGCCCTTCGTCTTCGGGGTGGGTTTTGATTTCGAAGCCCAGTCGGCGCATAAACCCAAGCATATTGCTGTTGCTGGCCAGCACTTCGCCTTCCACCGCGGACAAGCCCATATCGCGCGCGGCGGCAAACAGCCGCTCCATCAGCCGCACGCCCAGGCCTTTGCCTTGCCACTGATCATCAATCACGATGGCAAATTCACAGCTGTCTGAATCGATATTCACCACAAAGCGCGCCACTGCCACGATGATCTCGCCTGCGCCGCTAACGACAGTGGAAACCAGCGCCATTTCGCGTGCGTAATCAATCTGGGTAAAGCGCACCAGCTGCATCTGCGACAGCGATTTCAGCGTGCTCATATAGCGGTTGTAACGCGTCTCTTCCGACAGCCGCTCCACAAACTGCGTAATCATTTCGGCGTCTTCAGGGCGTATCGGCCGGATGGTCATCGGCATGCCGTTCTTCAACCGCGTTTCCTGCACCAGGTGCGCCGGATACGGGTGAATGGCCATATGGCTATAGCGCCCCGCTTTCTCGGGCTGCGGCGCCAGAATAATGCGCGCGTCCAGCGCGATCACGCCATTCTCATCAGCAATCAGCGGGTTGATATCCAGTTGCTCGATTTGCGGCAGCTCGCACACCATTTCGGACACGCGCAACAGCACCGATTTGACCGCCTCGATATCCACCGCCGGTTGATTGCGGAATTCGCCCAGCATGTTTTTAACGCGGGTGCGGCGGATCAGGTTTTCGGCCAGATATTCATTTAACGGCGGCAAACCGACGGCCAGATCGTTGAACACTTCGACCGCAATGCCGCCCGCGCCAAAGCTGATGACCGGGCCAAACGCCGAGTCATGCGCCACGCCCACCATCAACTCGCGCCCGTATTTGCGCGTCACCATCGGTTGCACGGTCAGGCCACGCAGCTTGTCACCCAGCCGCTCGCGCGCGCGCGACAACATGCGGTTGGCCTCCGTTGCCACCGCCATCAAGGTACTTAGCCCCAGCACTACGCCATCGACATCGGTCTTGTGCGTCACGCCCTCGGCGTCGATTTTCAGTACCACCGGCAAACCCATGCCCATGGCGGCATTGACGGCCTCATCAGGCGTGGTGGCGCGCACGGTGGTCGTTACCGGAATCCGGAACGCGCGCAGGATGGCTTTGGATTCCAGCTCATCCAGCGCCTTGCGGCCATGCGACAGCGCGTTATCGATAATCATGCGGGCCGATTCCAGATCGGGCGCTTCCCATTCCCCCAGCGGCCCCGGGGTTTGCAGCAACAATTGCTGCGCGTACTGCCAACTGGCCAGCGAATAGAACACCTCGACGGCATGCTCCGGCGTGGTGAAATGCGCCATCTTGTGCCGCGCCAGCAGCTTGCGGCTGCTCTCCACTTTTTTGCCGCCGATCCACGCCAGCAAAATCGGTTTGTCGGTGGACTTGCGCAGCGCAATCATTGCCTCGGCGGTCGCCAGATGATCTGTGCCTGCTTGCGGGGTAAACACCACCAGCACGCCATCAACATTGGCATCGGCCAGCACCGCCGCCGTGGTATCGGCAAAGCGGCCCGCGTTGGCGTTGCCGAGAATATCAATCGGATTGTCATGGCTGGATTGCGGCGGCAGCAGCGCGTCCAGCCGCGCGATGGTGCTGTCGGTCAGCCGTGGCAACTGGATATGCAGATCGCGCGCGCGGTCCACCGCCATCATGCCCGCGCCGATGCCGTTGGTAATCACGGCCAGGCGGCGACCGCGCGTGCGGTAATTGCCCGTCAGCACGCGCGCGGCGATAAACAGCTGGTTAATCGAGCGCAAGCGCAAAACCCCGGCGCGGCGCAAGGCCACGTCAAATACATTGTCACGACCAATCAAACGCTCGGAATGCGTGCGCGCCAAAGCCACCGGATCATCGTAGCGCCCCACTTTGAGCACCATCACCGGCTTGGAACGTGCGGCCGCGCGCAAGGCGGACATAAAAATGCGCGCGTCCTGAATGTCTTCGATATACAGCAGAATGCTCTGGGTTTTGGGATCGCTCACCAGATAATCCAGCGATTCGCCTACGTCCACATCGACCGCCGAGCCCAGCGAAATCACCGAAGAAAAACCGATATCCTGGGTTTCGGCCCAATCCAGAATGGCTGAGGTGACGGACGACGACTGCGAAATCAGCGCCATGCTGCCGGGTTTAACCGGGCCGACATAATTGCCGCTATTAAGCTTGCTGACCGGCCGCTGAAAACCAAACACCGTCGGCCCCAGCAAGCGCATGTTGTACTGCTTGCACAGCGCATGCAGCCGCTCCAGCAACTGGCCTGCGCGTTGTTCGGTGCCGACAAAATCACACGACATCACGGCGATGGCCTTTACGCCCTGCTTGCCACATTCGGTGACCACGTCGATCAGCGTGCGCGACGGCGTGGTGATAATGGCGACGTCCAGCGCGGCGCTGATCTGCGTGATATGGCGCACGGCCGGGCGACCCATCACGCTGGGGTGGCGCAGGTTGACGGCAAACAACTGCCCGGCATAACCGCCTTCCAGCAGATTGCCAAACACTGTCTTGCCAACCGAGCCTTCAGTCTCAGACGCACCGATCACGGCAATCGAGGCAGGATCGAACAGCGGGGCCAGATAATGTTGTTTCATGAGAGCCTTGCTGCATGCGGCATGCGGCCACGTGCGCGTTTGTCTTGGAATGCCGACGGTTTGCGGCGTCACAGAAAAGCACATTTCGTGCCCTGACGTGGCGACGCACCTTTATACACCTGGTGGTCAGCGTGGACACCGGCGTGAGCATCGTTATAATCACGCCATTCTTCACTGAACAGTCAGGACTAACCCCATGGATATCAGCAAGATTGCCGTTGGCAAAGACGTGCCGAACGATTTTAACGTCATCATCGAAATCCCGGCCAACGCAGCCCCGATCAAATACGAGCACGACAAAGAATCCGGCGCCGTGTTCGTTGACCGTTTTATGGGCACCTGCATGTTCTATCCGCTCAACTACGGCTACATTCCGCACACGCTGGCGGAAGATGGTGATCCGGTGGATGCGCTGGTGTACACCCCTTTCCCGCTGCTGCCGGCGTCGGTAGTGCGTTGCCGCGCCATCGGCATGCTGCAGATGGAAGATGAATCGGGCATCGACGCCAAGCTGGTGGCCGTACCGGTCGACAAGCTGTGCCAGATGACCAAGGGCATCCAGAAACTGGAAGACCTGCCTGCGCTGCTGCTGGCCCAGATCAAACACTTCTTCGAACACTACAAAGATCTGGAAGCAGGCAAATGGGTCAAGGTGCAAGGCTGGGCGGATAAAGAAGCCGCTCACGCTGAAATCCTGGCCGGTATCAAGCGCGCCGAAGGCTAAGCTTTACCCCGGATTTGAACGCCCGCACGGCTTGGTGTTGCATTGCAGCACTGACCGCCCGGTCAAGCAAGGCCCTTCCCTCTGGAAGGGCCTTTTGTTCGAGTATCGGTTTATCAGAATACAGTCATATAGGCGTAACACGCGTCCGCTAGCCTCCCACGCAAAGCACAGTCCCGGGGGGGCGCGGTGGTGGACATGTCAGTCAATATCGGTGACGTCGTATTCGTCAAAACAAGCAAGGGCCAGCAAGAGATCAATGACCGCACGTTTGGTCTGTCCTCGCGCCTGCGCCGCGCGCTGATCCTGGTGGATGGCCAGAAAGCGGCCATGGCCCTGCGCGACATGCTGCTCGGTCTGGATGCCGACGCCCTGCTGATCGAACTGCAGGCGCAAGGCTTTATCGAGCAACGCGCCAGCGCCACCCAGCCTGCCGCGACCGTTGCGGCGCCGCTCAGCGCCAGCCAACCCGCCCTCGCCCGCAGCCCTGCCGCAGTACAACCCGCCACCGCGGTACCGGCGCCCGCCCCGGCCCCTGTCACCACGCCCACCCCGATCGAAATCGAAGAAGTTGAAATCCGCGACGTCGCCGAAGCCGTGGCCGAACCCGTTATCGACCCGCAAATGATTCTGCAGGCGCAAGTGCTGATGGTGGAAAGCGCCAACCAGTTTCTGGGCTTGATGGCGCGCCAGTTAATCCTCGAAATCGAAGGCATCAAAGACGCCGCCAGCCTGAAGCGCGTGATTGGCCGCTGGAACATGAGCCTGCGCCAGTCGCGCAAACCGCCCGAGCAGATTGATCGCTATGTGCTGGCGGTGCGCACGCTGGTCGGCATTTAACGCCCTTTGCGCTGGTGGTCGCGTTTGCGGTCGCGTTTGCGGTCGCGGTAGCGCTCAAAGCGTTCGCGCGTGGCCTCGGCATTGCGCGTCCCGAAGGCGTAATGGCTTTCCAGCCACATCACATTGATAATGCCAAACGCCAGCGCCAGCCCTAATCCCAGAATCCAGGTGAAATACCACATCGTTGTGCTCCTTGAAGGTTAATAGCCCGCGCCGGGCTGGCTAACGCGGATCGGCCCGCGCATGACGCGATACACCCATGTGGTGTACAGCATGATCAGCGGCATAAAGATAATCACCACAATCAGCATGATGCCCAGCGTGCGCTGGCTGGAAACCGCGTCCCATAAGGTCAGGCTGGAGGCTGGGTCCATGGACGACGGCAGCACAAACGGGAACAACGACCATCCGGCGGTTACGATAATCGCCGTCACCGCCGACCCGCTGGCCAGCAAGGTGGCCCAGCCCCAACGCCGCCATGCGCTCAGCGCGGTCAACAAGGCTGCGGCGATGCCCAGCAAGGGCAATAGCCACGTGCGTGGATACAGCGCGTAGTTGTGCAACCAGCCACCCGCCAGCATGCCCACGGTTTTGTCACCCGGTCGCAGTGCGGTGTTCACGTCGCCGATCTGCAGCAGTTGCAAGCCGTTGCGCTGCGCCAGCCACATGCCGCCCACAGCAAACAGCGCGGCGGTGGTCACGCCGGTGATGATGGCCGCGCGGCGTGCGCGCAACTGGATGGCGCCTTCGGTACGCAGATGCAGAAACGCCGCACCATGCATCAACAACATCGCCAACGAGACCACGCCGCAGAACAGTGCAAACGGATTAAGCAAATCCAGAAATACGCCGCCGTAGCTAACGCGCACCGTGTTATCCAGCGCAAACGCCACGCCGGTAAACAGATTGCCAAACGCCACGCCGATGATCAGCGCCGGAACTGCGCCACCGATGCACAGGCCGATATCCCACGCTTTACGCCAACGCAGGTCTTTCAGCTTGTCGCGATAATCAAAGCCGACCGGGCGCAAGAACAAGGCAAACAGCATCAGCATCAGCGCGCCATACAGCGTGGAAAACGCCGCCGCATACACCAGTGGCCACGCTGCAAACAGCGCGCCGCCGGCGGTAATCAGCCAGGTCTGGTTGCCCTCCCACGTGCCCACAATGCTTTCCACTACCGCGCCGCGTTCTTCGTCGCTGCGACCCATCAGCGGCAGCAACGCGCCCACGCCCAGGTCAAAGCCTCCGGTCAACGCAAAGCCGATCAGCAATACGCCCACCAGGCCCCACCAGATTAATTTGAGTGTTTCGTAATCGAGCATGCTTGCGACTCCCTTAGTGGCTGGCGGCGGTCTGCGCGGGCAGCGCGGACGTGTCGTTGGTGGTTTCGCCAAAATAGCGACCGGTGTGCAGCGCAGCCGGGCCAATGCGGATGTACTTGAGCATCAAGAACATCTCGATCACAAACAGCGCGCTATAGATGGCCAGCAGCCCGAACATGCTGAAGTGCAGCTGGCTGGCATCCAACGCCGAGGCCGACAGGCGCGTGGGCAGGATGCCCGATATGGTCCACGGCTGGCGGCCATATTCGGCCACAAACCAACCGGTTTCGATGGCCACCCACGGCAGCGGAATCGACCACACAATCAGCCGCAGCAACCAGCGTTGCGGGGCCAGATTGCGCCGCGCCAGAAAGTAGAACGACGCGCTAAAGATAAACAGAAACAAAAAGCCCAGACCCACCATTAGCCGGAACGACAGGAACAGCGGCAGCACCTGCGGAATGGTGTCGCCTGCCGCCGCCTTGATTTGCGTTTCGCTGGCATCCAGCACATTGGGTGTGTATTTCTTCAGCAGCAGTGCAAAGCCGAGGTCTTTTTTGGCGGCTTCAAACTGCGCTTTCACCGCAGGCGACGTATCCCCCGCTTGTAACTTGAGCAATGCGGCATAGGCAGTCATGCCATGACGGATGCGCGCTTCATGTTCCAGGCGCAAATCCTTGATGCCGGTCACTTGCTGGTCCACCGAGCGCGTTGAAATCAAGCCCAGCACATACGGGATCTTGATCGCGTAATCAGTGCGCTGTTCTTTCTGGTTGGGGATGCCGATGGCGGTAAACGGCGCGGGCGCGGGCGCGGTATCCCATTCGGCTTCGATGGCGGCCAGTTTTACCTTTTGCACTTCACCCGCCGTATAGCCCGACTCATCGCCGAGCACGATCACCGAGCAAACCGAGGCCAGGCCAAAGCCTGCCGCCACCGCAAAGGAGCGGATGGCAAAGCCGGTATCGCGTGCCTTGAGCAAATACCAAGACGACACGCCCAGCACGAACATCGACGCCGCCACATAACCGGCGGCCACCGTATGCACAAACTTGGCCTGCGCCACCGGGTTAAAGAACACCTGGCCGATGCTGGTCAGCTCCATGCGCATCGTCACGTAATTGAAGTCCGCGCCCACCGGGTTCTGCATCCAGCCGTTGGCAATCAGTATCCACAAGGCCGAAAGATTGGAGCCCAGCGCCACCAGAAACGTCACCAACAAATGCTGCTTGCGCGACAGCCTGTCCCAGCCAAAGAAAAACAGCCCGACAAAGGTGCTTTCCAGAAAAAACGCCATCATCCCTTCGATGGCCAGCGGCACGCCAAAGATGTCGCCCACGTAATGCGAGTAATAAGCCCAGTTGGTGCCGAACTGGAATTCCAGCGTAATGCCGGTGGTAATGCCCATCGCAAAATTGATGCCGAACAACTTGCCCCAGAAACGGGTCATGTCTTTGTAAACCTGCTGCCCGGTCATTACATACACCGATTCGCAAATCACCAGAATCCAGCTCAAACCCAGCGTGAGCGGCACAAACAGAAAGTGAAACATGGCCGTCAGCCCGAACTGCAGGCGTGACAGTTCCACCACATCAGCGGCGGGAATCATGGTTTTCTCCAGAAGAAAGATCAGACGCGGCGAAAGGCGCGGACGCGAAATTTGCTGCGGGCGCACCGAGGATTTGTTGTTGCACCAGCGCGGGCGACATCCGCATATGCGGCGCCAACGGGTGGCTAAACCAGGCGCTCCAGGCCCAGTAAAGCAGCGCGGCTTTGATGGCGACGACGGTGGTCAGCTCCAGCGCAAAGCGGAATTGGCTAACTTGCGGACGAGCGAGGGCCTTGAGCGTGCGCATGGCGCATCTCCAGTTCAGTCAGAGGAAAGGGATTGCATCCCGGCAGCGGTGGCGCTGTGTCTCATAGGGTGGGTCAAGACCCACCCATCAAAGCCATTAAAAAGTACGTAGAGCGTGCTTCTGATCAATGGCTTTGAGTGGTGGGTCTTGACCCACCCTATGCGGCGTCTCCGCGTTTAGCGGGGTGGGGGTTATTCAGGCGGCATCGGGCTTGTCCGGCTTGTCGCCACCGCGCAGGCGATCGGCAAAGCCCAGCACTTTTTGTACTTTCGAACCCAATCGCATCAGGTTTTCCAGCGTTTCGGGGCTCAGGCGATGGATATCGTTAAACCAGCCGGTGGCCAGTTCAATCAGCTCGTGCATCTCTTGCATGCGCTCTTGCGCGTATTTGTCGTCGGCGTTGGCGGGCGACGCCAGCATCGCGTCGCGCAGCATGCTGAGCGTGGGGTCGATTTCGCGCTTCTTTTTTTCTTCGGCCAGCGTGCGGAAGATTTCCCACACGTCTTTGGGCGCTTCAAAATACTCACGCCGATCGCCCGGCTGGTGCGTCATCTTGCACAGGCGCCACGATTGCAGTTCTTTCAAACCCATGCTGACGTTGGAGCGCGAAAACGCCAGCGTCTCGCCAATTTCATCGGCATTAAGCGGATTGGGCGAAATAAACAGCAGCGCATAGATCTGCCCTACCGTACGATTAACGCCCCAGCGGCTGCCCATTTCACCGAAATGCAGCACAAAACGCTCGGCCAACGGAGTAAGTTGCATTTTGAATTTCCCGAACTTTCAGTAATTACTGAAAATTGTAAAACCGAGTTTGACTTGGCGCAATATATTGCATGGTTATTTTTGGTATGCGCTGTGCGCGACTGGGATTGCGCTACCGGTTTAACATACTGTTTTGCGGCGCACCCGCCGTTGCAAAGTAAGTGAGAATCACTATGAACAACCCACCACGCTATCGGACAGTTCTCAAAGATGTCGCCCAGGATCATGGCCCCGGCTGCGATCACGACCATGCTGAGGGGCATGATCACGCGGACCACGCCCACGATGATCATAACCATGCGGGCGCAGCGCATAGCCATGCCGGCCATAGCCATGGCGGCCACGATCACCATCACCACGGCGGCCTGCATAACCACGCACATGGTGTCACCGACGCGCGCCGTATTGCCTGGGCGTTCTGGATCATCGTCGCGTTTATGGTGATTGAAGTGATTGGCGGTTTATGGTCCGGTTCGCTGGCTTTGCTGGCCGACGCCGCGCACATGGTGTCCGATTCGGCCGCGCTGGGTTTTAGCTGGCTGGCCTTGCGCATTGGCCAGCGTCCGGCCAATAGCAAACTCACGTTCGGCTACAAACGGCTGGAAATTCTGGCCGCGTTCGTCAACGGCATTGCGCTGTTTGTGATTGCGGGCTGGATTACCGTCGAAGCCGTCATCCGCTTTGCCAAACCGGTGCAGATTCTGTCGGGCACGATGCTGTGGGTGGCTGTAGCGGGCCTCGCCGCCAATATCGCCGCCTTCTACGTGCTGAATGGCGGCAGTCGCGAAAACCTGAATATGCGCAGCGCCTGGCTGCATGTGATGGGCGATATGCTGGGCTCGGTGGCGGCCATCATCGCTGCACTGGTCATCCGCTACACCGGCTTTATGCCGATTGATCCGCTGCTGTCGATTCTGGTGGCCTTGCTGGTGCTGAAAAGCGCGTGGGGCATCGTGCGAGAAAGCGCGCACATCCTGCTGGAAGGCACGCCATCGCATATCAAGCTCAACGATATCAAGGTGGATCTCGAAGCCAATATCCACGGCATCAGCGATGTCCACCATGTGCACGCGTGGTCGATGACGGCCGAGCATTTTATGGTAACGCTGCATGCCGCCGTGCCGCCCGGCACCGATGCCGCCGCCGTGGTCAGCGCCATCCAGACGCGGCTGCGCGATGCGTTTCAGGTGGACCACGTCACCGTGCAGATTGAAATGGACGATTGCATCGAGCGCTATCACCGCCACGAAGGCGGCGTTACCGGCGTGGATGCGGCTGGATGTACACCCGCGCCAGCGCAGCACGTGCATTGATCAAGCTGGGCCATACCCCGCAACACCATAACGGCTGTATCAAAAACCTACCCCCATCCCGACAGGAGATTTTTCATGATTGTTCTGGTTACAGGCGCGAGCGGCGGCATCGGCGCATCCGTGGTGCACCGCTTTGTCAGCGAAGGCCATCAAGTGATCGCTGCGGCACGTAGCGGCGACGCGCTGCAGGCGCTGGCGCAGCAATACCCGGGCAAGGTGCTGCCGGTAACGCTGAACGTGGGCGACAACGCCGCCGTTAACGTCGCGCTGGCCGCGCTGCCGCCCGAGTGGCAGGCCATCGACGTGCTGGTGAACAACGCGGGCCTGGCTTTGGGGCTGGAACCGGCGCAGCGCGCTGATCTGGACGAATGGGAGCAGATGGTCGATATCAACATCAAAGGCCTGCTGTATGTCACGCGCGCCGTGCTACCGGGCCTGGTGGAGCGCAATCGCGGCCTGGTGGTAAACCTGGGTTCGGTAGCGGGCCGCTGGCCGTATCCGGGCGGCAATGTATATGGCGCGACCAAGGCGTTTGTGCGCCAGTTTTCGTTGAACCTGCGCGCCGATCTGGCCGGCACGCGGGTGCGCGTAACCGACGTCGAGCCCGGCATGGTGGGCGGCACCGCGTTCTCCAACGTGCGCTTTAACGGCGACGACGCCCGCGCCGCCAAAGTCTACGAAGGCACCGAACCGCTGATGCCCGATGACATCGCCGACGCGATTTACTGGATTGCGTCGCGGCCTGACCGCGTTAACGTCAATACCATCGAAATCATGCCGGTACGCCAGTCGTTCTCGGCTTTGGCCGTGGACCGCGACCGCAAATAATCGAGGCGCGGATAGGGTGGGTCTAGACCCACCATCAAAGCCATCACCCATCGCTACGATATCGGCGAGTGGCGTTGAAAGTGGGTCTTGATCCAACCATCAAAGCCATTACCCGTTGCTGCAATATGGGCGTGTGGCTTTGCAAGGTGGGTCTTGACCCACCCTATGCGGGGCGCGCTGGTTAGCGAACGTACTGCATGCTGTATGGCCCCGTGCGGGGCCGGGTCTTTGGCCCCGAAATGTGCGTTGCCCCCGCAAAGGCCCGGGGGTAACGCACCCTACGTGTGATCGCAAATCATCGAGGCGCGGATAGGGTGGGTCTAGACCCACCATCAAAGCCGTGACCCCTGCTGCGATATTTGCGTGTGGCTTTGCAAGGTGGGTCTTGACCCACCCTATGGGGCGCGCTGGTTAGCGTATGCACTGCATGCTGTATGGCCCCGGGCGGGGCGGGGGCCTTTGGCCCCGAAATGTGCGTTGCCCCCGCAAAAGCCCTGGGGTAACGCACCCTACGCGTGATCGCAAATAATCCAGGCACGCATAGGGTGGGTCTAGACCCACCATCAAAGCCATTACCCGTTGCTGCAATATTGGCGTGTGGCTTTGCAAGGTGGGTCTTGACCCACCCTATGGGGCGCGCTGGTCAGCGAACGTACTGCATGCTGTATGACCCCGTGCGGGGCCGGGGCCTTTGGCCCCGAAATGTGCGTTGCCCCCGCAAAAGCCCGGGGGTAACGCACCCTACGCGTGATTTGCGGGCCCTTATGGGCAGATGCGGAATTGCCATCGAATGTTTAGCGGTGCGTTAGCGCAAATCCAGCGCGCTGCCGCCCTTCTCGTGCGTAAAGGTCTGGATCAGCGTGACCTGGCCCTTGGTTAGCAAAGCCGGCGGCACCGGGCCGTAGGGCGAGCCCAGCTTCACAAAGTTGACCACCGCGCGGTCAAAGGTCGGGTCGCCCGAACCGTCGACCACCGTCGCATCCAGCAGCGCGCCAAACTGATCAAAGATCAGCCGCAAGCGCACGCTGCCATAGAGCGCCTTGTCGTTGGCGTCGCGCGGCGACAGCATTTCGCCCATATGTCTGGCCTTCTGGCGGATGCCATCGGCCCAATGATCGTAGACAAAACGCCATTGCGGATCGTCCAGCTTGTTTTGCGCGGGCGGTAGCGGCGGCGGCAGATTGATGGTCGGGCGCAGATCGGATAGATGCAGCGCCAGCGCGGGGGGTGCTTCTTTATCTGCTGGCCCAGTGCTCTTGCCACTGCCCTTGTCGGCACTGCCGCCGCTATTGCCAGCATTGCTATTGCCGCCTTTACCCGCCCCTTTGCCCTTACCGTTTGCCGCGCTCTTGCCACCTGTATTGGCGCCCGACGTGACGCCGCCATTGCTGGATGCGCCCGCCGTGGCGGCCGGGAACGGCTGCGCCATCTGGATATCGCTGCTCGCAGGCGCCGGGGTCGGGGCCGGATTGGCTTTGATCGCGGCGGGTGGTGCGCTCGGTACGGGCGTGCTGGTGCGGGCTGGTACTGGCGCTGGCGCTGGCGCTGGCGCTGGCGTGGCGGCAGGCACCGGAGCGGGCGCGGGCGCGGCCGGGCGTGGCGTTACCACTGGCGTCGGCGCGGCGGTAGGCGCAGGCGTGGGGACGGCCGTTGGCGCGGCGGTAGGCGCGGCCGTGGGGACGGCAGTTACCACCGGCGTGGGTTTCGGGGTGGCGACGGGCGTTGGCGCTACAGTCGGCACGGGCGTAGCTACCGGCGTCGGCCGCGGTGTGGCGATCGGCGTCGGCACCGGGGTCGGCGCGGGCGTGGGCTTGGGCGTCGCGACCGGTGTCGGTGTCGGTGTCGGTGTCGGCGTTGGTGTCGGCGTCGGCGTCGGCGTCGGCGTTGGCGTTGGCGTTGGCGTTGGCGTCGGCGTTGGCGTTGGCGTTGGCGTTGGCGTTGGCGTTGGCGTTGGCGTTGGCGTTGGCGTTGGCGTTGGCGTCGGTGTAGGCGTGGGTGTCGGTGTCGGCACGGGCGTTGGCGTCACGGCGCTAGCCACCTCACTGGCCGCTTCCGCATCGGGTTCCGAAGCCACTGCCGCTGGTTTCAACACACTGCGCGGCGTCTCATGGATTTCGGCCTGCTGTTCCACATGCTCGCTCAGCACTGGCGCGGGCGTCGGGTCGGCCACGGGCGGCGCTTCCAGCGCTTTCGCCGGATGCGAGTGGGCGCGACGCGCCTTGTGCGGTTTTGGCGCAGGGGTCGGCGCGGGGGTCGGTTGTGGCGGCGGCGTGATCGCCTGCAATTGCGCATCCAGCGTCGGCGCCGTCGGTGCGGGCGTCACTTCGGGCGGCGGGGCCACGTTGTTCAGCACGATGGTCAACGGCGCGCTGTCGGCATCGGCCGCATCGCGTTTAAACGTGACCGGGATCAGCAACAGGGCCAGATGCAAAAGCACCGCCCAGATCAATGCCGCCCATAACCGTTGCTGTTTATTCAATCAGGTTGATCGCTCTTGTAATTGCTGGCCGCCGCGACTGAGGGCCAGTCTGGCGTGGCCAGATTACAGCAGCGTCCGGGCGGTCTGGTCAAACCGAATCTACATGGCGTTACGCGCAAGCGGCCAGGCTGGCCAGACGCGTGCGGATGCAACAACGCCGGCACAAAGGCCGGCGTTGTCGAACAAGCGTCAAACCGCGCAATTACAGCGCGTTGTGCGCCAGAAACTGCAGCACGCGGCCGCGCGCCAGCATGGCGTCGTGCAGGTTCCATGGTGCGCCCGCCCAGCGGTTAAAACCGTGGTCGCTATCGGGGTACAGATAGATTTCCACGTTGTCGCGTTCGGCCACTTTGGCGGCCACGGCATCACGCACTTCTTGCGTGATCATGTGGTCTTTGCCGGCAAAGTTGAACAGCAACGGGGTATCGGTCTGGTCGGCCTGGCCAATCACGTTCTGGATGCCACCCGGGTAATAGCACACTGCGGCATCCACATCGCCCGCCACGGCGGTCTGGAACGACAAGCGCCCGCCCATGCAAAAGCCCAGCGTTGCCACCGAACCGGTCACGTCATCGCGGCTACGCAGCGTATTGACCGCGCCCACCAGATCCTGCACGGCTTTGTCGCCATCCAGCCCATTCATCAATTCAAAAGCGCGTTTGGTGCCCGCTTCGTCATAGGCCAGGTTCACGCGGGGTTCTTGCCGCCAGAACACGTCGGGCGCCAGCACCACAAAGCCTTCCAGCGCGTACTGGTCGGCCACGGTGCGGATGTGGTCGTTAACGCCCCAGATTTCCTGGATCAACACCAGGCCTGGGCCGGTGCCGCGCGGTGGCAATGACAAGTAACCGGAATAGCTGTCGCCATGGGTACTCTGGATATCGATCCAGCTTGAATTCATGAGTTGCTCCTGTGGGTGTGTGGTGGTGCTGTTTTTATCGATTCTGGATGGTTCAGGGATTGCGTGCTGGCAACGGAATGCCTCGCGCTTTGGCCGCCAGCCAGCGATCCAGTTCCCGGCCGAAGGCCTGTTTGTCCGCTGCCGACAATGCCGCGGGCCCGCCGGTGGCCACGCCGCTATCACGCAGCCCTTGCATGAAGTCGCGCATATTAAGGCGCTCGCCAATATTGGCCAGGCTCAAGCGTTCGCCGCGGGGGTCGATGACCACCGCGCCCTTTTCGATGGCTTGGGCCGACAACGGAATATCGGCGGTAATCACCAGATCGCCCGGCGCCACGCGCGCAACGATCTCGGCATCGGCCACATCAAAGCCGCCCGGCACTTGCAAGGCGCGCAAGAATGGTGAGGCCGGAACACTCAATAATTGATTGGCGACCAGAATGGTCAGGGTTTGCGTGCGCTGGGCCGCGCGAAACAGCATTTCTTTAACAGGACGCGGGCAGGCATCGGCATCGACCCAGATGGTGGGCGACGGCGGCGCGGTCTGTGGGTTTGGGGTGATCGCAGTCATGCGCGGATTATAGCGGCTTCACCGCCGCCCTCGCGCCTGGCAAGAAGGTAGAAACGATCGAAACACAAGGTGGGCACCAGCCCGCCATCCATGGCGCATGCAACGCCACTTCGGGCGGCGGGTTGCGGCCCACCCTATGAGTTTGTCGCCAGGGTCAAGCCGCCACTCGCTGGAAGTGGCCAATGGTTTGCACCAGACGCTCACGCGCGGCCTCGATCTCGGCAGGCGCGCCCGAATCTGCGGCTTCGGCCAGCGCATTGTAGGTGGCCGCCCAGATTTCCTTGTTTTGCGCGGAATCGGATTCAAACCGCTCAAACACGTAGTCCAGCGCGGATTCCAGCGATTCCAGCCGGATGCCGTGGCCGTCGCTCTCAAGGGTATCAATCGCTTGCAAAGTGATCTTGCTCATGGAAGTTGTCTCCTGCTCAAGGTGCGATCCAACATCGCTTGCCGTCCAGATTAGGCGCGAGTTGTTACAGAATTCCTGCACCCCGCCCACCGGTAAATTTGTGCCGCAAGCGCGGCAGGACAAAATTAGCACGGAGCGTTCCTGTTACAAAACGCGTCCGGATCGTCGCCGCCAAACGGTAGTAAAACTACAAATATGAGCAAAAGTTAATGCTCCGCTACGCCGCGGATACATTGGATTTCTGCTGCGACTATCGATAAGCTGCCATTCGTCTGACGACAAAAACGCCACAGCTTGCCCTTTGACAGCCACGTTGTAAGGTGTTGCCGCAGTACCCCGTGGCGTTCCAGGATGGCGCAATCGGGCGCGCGCTTGCCCCGGAGCAGTGCACGTTGCACGATGCCGTCGGCTATATTTTCAGCACCCTGCCCTTATCCCAGCTGGCTTGCCACGGCGGCCAGCGTAGTCTGTTTGCGGAGAACCTCCATGCTGACCGCACGTATTGCTCTGGCCAGTCTGCTTGCCAGCGCTATTTTTGCCCCCTTGCCGGCCCTGGCCGTGCTCGGCGGCGCTCCTCACAGTGTGCCTGCCAGCAATCTAGTGGCATCTGCCAAAGCGGCCACTTCCAGCGCTTACAGCGTGCAGGAATCCGTCGACAGCAGCGGCACGCATTTACGCGAATATATCAACGCATCCGGCATCGTGTTCGCGCTGGCATGGCAAGGCCCGCGCGTGCCGGATTTGCGCAGCGAACTGGGCCAGTATTACAGCCAGGTCAGCAGCGCCGCGCGTGGTCCGCATACGGCGCGCAGCAACACGCTGGTCAGCAACGCTGATCTGGTGGTGCAATCGGGCGGCCGCCCGCGCGCTTTTATCGGCCGCGCCTGGCTGCCGGCGCAAGTGCCCGCAGGCGTTAACACTCAAGATATCCAGTAAGCGGACGGAGAACCCCAAATGCGACAACTAATGATTGCGCTGATCGTGGGCCTGTTCGGCCTGGGCGCGTTACTAAGCGGGTGTAATGGCGTGGTCGACGGCACCTCGGGCGACACCACCCCTACCCCGACACCGGTCAACACCGGCCGCGCGCTGCCTGCCGCCGCCAACAACGTCGCCACCGTGGTGGTCGACGCGGGCCCCAGCGCCGTGCAAGCGGTCACCCGCACCATCAACGTGCCGTACGTGACCGTGACGGTGTGCCTGCCGTCGTCCACCACCTGCGCCACCATCGACCATGTGCTGGTGGATACCGCCTCTACCGGCCTGCGCCTGGTGGCCAGCGCCTTGGGCACGCTCAATGGCAACCTGCCGGTGCAGCGCGTTACCACCAGCCAGGGCAGCGGTGTGCTGGCGGCTTGCCTTAACTTTGCCGACGGCGATATCTGGGGCCCGGTCAAACGCGTCGATCTGACCATCAGCGGCGAAACCGCCAGCAATCTGCCCATTCAGGTGATCGGCGACGCCAGCTATCCGGATTCGACCGTGCCCAGCACCTGCTCCGGCGTTGGCGTTAACGAAAATACCGTGGCCGAACTGGGTGCGAACGGCGTGCTGGGCATTGCGCCGCAAGTGCAGGATTGCGGCAGCAGTTGCGCCAACACGGCGTCGGGCTCGTTGTATTACGTCTGCCCCAGCGCCAGCAGCTGCACCGCCACCACCCTGGCCACCGGCAGCCAGATCGCCAACCCGGTGTCGTATTTCACCACCGATAACAACGGCACCGCACTGGCCTTCCCCACCATCGCCGATAGCGGCGCCAGCAGCGTGACCGGTGCGCTGATCTTTGGCATAGGCACGCAAACCAATAACACCATCGGCACCGAAAAAGCGCTGGATGCCACCGGCAGCTATACGCCGATTGCGTACAACGGCACCACCTATCCCAACAGCTTTGTGGATAGCGGTTCCAATCTGTATTTCTTGCCCAGCGCCATCAGCATCAATCAGTGTTCGTCCAGCAGCCTGAGCGGTTATTACTGCCCCAGCGCGCAGACCACGCTGGGCTTGACCATCTATAGCGCCACGCAAGCGACCAGCACCACGGCCAGTATCAACATCGGCAACACCCAGACGCTGACCAGCGATAGCTCGCTGCACGCGTTCAACAATCTGGGCGTGGTTAACTCGGCCATCCCCAACAGCATCGATCTGGGCATGCCGTTCTTCTACGGTCGTTGGGTGTTCAATGCGTTGGAAGGCGCCAGCACCAGCGCAGGCACCGGGCCTTATGTAGCGTTCTGATCGCGGCGGGCCTGCGCCCGCTGCGCAAGGCCAGCAAAGACAACAGCCCCGAGTCAGCACCGGTTTTAAACCAGTGCCAGCTCGGGGCTGTTTTTATGCGAACGCGCTGGGCGTGACGCGATGGTGAGCGTTAACCGGCTCAGGCGCGTTTGGCTGGATACAAGCGTTCCAGCCACTTCAGCGCCTGCTGCCGCTGCTCGCCATTGCCGGTATATAGCAGCTCTTCCAGCAAGCGGAAGGCGGGTTCGGTTTCGCCTTTTTCCAGCATCGCCGCAATTTTCTGCATGGCCGGGTCGTTGGACTTCCAGCCAGCATCGGCGGGCACCGGGGGCGGCGCTGGCGGTTGCAGATCCAGCTCATCCGCGGGGGGCAATGCGGCGGGAGCCAGATCAAACATCTCGCCCGCGTCTTGCGGTTCTTCGATCGCGGCGGCTTCCAGCGATTCGCCTTCCAACCCATCCAACCCATCCAGATCAAACGGATCGAATTCAGCGTGGGCCGCAGGCAGCGGTGCGATTTCATCCAGAATGGCACGTGCCTCTTCTGGCGTGGTCATCGGTGCGGCTTCGGCCAACAGGCTGGCAAACGGGTCTTCCAGCGCCGGGGTGTGCGCGGCGGGTAGCGTGCTTTGTGGTTGCAACGACAAGTCGTCAAACGACAATTCCGGCGCGTTCAGGCCGGCAGGCATCTCATGGGGCTGCAGATCAAATTCAAGCGCTTCACCCACCAGCGTGGCATCGGCCGCTGGCGGTGCGGGCGGCAGCGTGGCGGCGACTTCTTCGGGCGAGGTATAGACAAACTCGATGGTGTCGCTGACCGGCTGCACCGGATTGCTTTGCATCTGGTCCCGCGTGTCTGCCGCATCCGGCAAGGTATGGTTGAGCACCAGCGGCGCATCGGGGTCCAGCGCGGGCATCGGATCGAAGGCGCTGGTGTCATGCGGAATCAGGTGGGGCGGAATCTGCGGTGCAGGCGCAGCGGCTTCGATCCCGTCCTCGCCTTCAATCTCATCCACGCTGTGATACAGCGGGTTGGCGGGGTCGAGCGTGCGGCCGATTTCCTGCACTTGCTGCCACAGGCTGTCGCTGGCGAACTGCATGCCAAAGCCCAACGCGCGTTCCTGGAATTCTTCTTTTTGGCCCGTCATGCGATAGGCCTCAAACAGCTTCATCCACAAGGCCAGCGAATTGGGACGTTGATCCACTTCTTGCGTCAGCAGGCTGATCGCATGTTCGGGCAAGCCATGGTCCATCAGCAGTTGGGCTTCTTCCGACACATTGTCCGGCTGCACCACGCTGACATCGGCCTCGCCATGCCAGTCTTGCGCGGCAAGTGCGGCGGGCGTGGCAATCGTGGCGGCAGCTGCCACGGGCGCGACGCTGCCGGCGTCCTCCGCGTCGAGCACCGGCGCGGCCACCGCATTGCGGCGTACTGGTTCAGGCCAGACCGTGTTGGCGTCCAGAGCGTCATCCAGCGTTTCGTCGTCGCCCACATGACGCCACTGTTGGCGCGAACGCCAGTAGAAGAACGCCGCCAGCAGCGCGACCAAGGCAGCAGGCAACAACAGCCACCACCACCAGTCGATGCCGGCATCAGTGGGCGTCGCGGCCTGCGGCGGTGCGTGATGAATGATGCGATGCGCGGGCACAGAGGCCGCCGCCGTAGCGCTGCCCGCAGTGGTCGCCAGCGCGGGCGGCGTATTGGCCAGATCGCTGGCATTGCCGTTTGCAGGCGCTGCAGACGTGGCGGCTGCGCCCTGCGCGGCGACTGGCGCACTGGCGCCATTAAGTTGGGCTTGCAGTGTAAGCAGGCGCGCGTTCAGCTCGGCCAGGCGGGTTTCCATGGCAGCCAGTTGCGCGGTCTGGTCTTGCGTAATCGCGGCCAGTTCCTGGCGTTTTTTCTGGGCGTCGGCCGGGCTGAGTGGCACCAGTGCAGCGGGCGGCAACTGCGGTTCGGACAAGCGCAATTGCAGCTGGCCCGGCTGGCCATTGGCGGGCGGCAAACTGGCGGGGGGTACGGATTGTAGATTCAGCCGCGAGCCCGATGCGCGCAACGGTGCGCTATAACCTGCGCCCTCGGTGGCGCGACGCGCTTTGCGCCGCGGTGCGACCGCACTGGCTGCACCGCTATCGCCAGCATTGGCATCGACGGCCGGCGCCAGCGGGCGACTGCGCCGCATCGGCACGACCGGTGCGCCGCTATTGCCATTGCCCGCGGGCGCCAGATTGCTGGCCGGCATCATTTCGCGCGGATCCAGCATGATCTGATATTCGCGCTGGAAATTGGCGGCGCTTTCACCGGGACATTGCAAGCGGACGGCGATGGCCAGCAGGGGCTCCTGCACCGATTCATTAGAGCGGATCTGCAACACGCCACGGGTACTGCTTTGCGCATCGAACACCAGGCGGGCGCTGCGCAAACTGGTCATGCCCTCGTCTGAAGCCGCCACCAGCTGAAAGCAATTGCTGGCGATATTCTCGCCGTCCACCAGCGCGACCGGAATCGACGCGTCAAGGCGTTCACCCAATGCGGAGCGAACCTGCAGCGCGCCCAGAGACGCGCCATGCGCCGGGGCGGCACAGACGAGATAAAGCCAGCCACCAGCCAGCCCGTTTAAGAGTGCGAACCGAAATTTCAATTTGATCAAGAAAGGCTTCGCCTAATCCGACACGTTGTAAACAGCCAGGCAGGATGCAAACGGTTGCGGAAACAGCCACAGTTTCCGCGCGCCGTCAGCGGTGTCGGTGCGGCCGACACATCGTTTTCCTGCCGCTGACATGTTGCAATTATAGGGAAAGCACCTGCGTCTTTGGCATTTTTTGTCAGCAATATGTTGACAGCATGCTTTCAGGCACGGCACTGTCCTCCCATTCATGACACTGCATGTAGCGTAATGATCCCGGCAGCATTACCCCCGATGACCCACGCCTGGTGCAGTTTAGCGAATCCTGACATGGTTTTGGCAGGTGGCGCGTTGTTGCATTGTAGCCTCGGGTAACAATACTGGCTGCTCGCCGGTAAGCTGGCGTCGTTACACTTGCTGCCTTGATGTCAGCACCACAGCAAATCTCACAGCACTATATATAAGGCACGCCGATGGACCGATTGCAAGCCATGCGCATTTTTGCGCGGGTGGCCGAACTGGGCAGCTTCAGCCGCGCAGCAGAACAGTTACAACTGCCGCGCCCCAGTGTCAGCAATGCGGTGCAAGAACTCGAGACCCGCTTGCGCGTGCGTTTGTTCCAGCGCACCACTCGCAAAGTCAGCCTGACGCGGGAAGGCTCGGCGTATCTGCTGCAATGCCAGGCCGTGTTGCGCGAATTCGATGCCAGCGAAGCCATGTTCCAGAGCGCCCACAATGGCCCGCGCGGCACCATCAAGGTGGATCTGCCCGAACGCATGGCCACGCTCACCATCATTCCGGCGCTGCCCGACTTTTTACAGCAATATCCCGATTTGCGCGTGATTGTGGGCGCATCCGATCGCTTTGCGGATCTGGTGGAAGGCGGCATCGATTGCGTGGTGCGCGTGGGCCAGCTTAATGATTCAACGCTGGTGGCGCGGCGGCTGGGCGAATATCCGCAATGCAACTACGCCGCGCCCTCCTATATCGATACCTACGGCGCGCCGCGCACGCTGGATGATTTATCGCGCCATTTTGCCGTCGGCTATCAAACCCGCCACGGCCGCGACGCCGATTGGGAATACGTGCGCGACGGTCAGCTGCATACGCTGGCGGTGCCCAGCAAAGTGGCGGTCAGCAGTGCGCAGGCGTATCTGGCGTGCTGTCAGGCCGGGCTGGGCATGATCCAGGTGCCCTGCGCCGGGCTGGTGAACGAAGTGCAGCGCGGCGAACTGGTGCCGGTGCTGCATGATTTTCCGCCGCCCCCGTTGCCCGTCGCGGTGTTGTACCCCCATGGCCGCCATCTGGCCCCGCGCGTGCGCGTGTTTATCGATTGGGTAAGCGCCTTGCTGACGCCCAATATCAATCCTTCTTCGCGGCCCGCTCCGTCGACGGAATAAGCGCAAAGGTGGCGCGCATCGACACCACCGGTTCGTTGTCCACCAGCAATACGCCCGCCGCATGACACAAGCGCGAACCGATCTTCATCCGATCGATCGCGCACTCCACCACCTGCCCCGGCCACACCGGGCGCAAATAATCGACGGCCAGATTGGTGGTCACCATGCTGCTGTGCGCAGGCAATTGCGCCATCACGTTGTTGGCTAGCCAGGTATCAGCCAGCGTGCTCAGCATGCCGCCGTGCACGATGCCGCCGCCGTTGCAATGCGCGGGCGTGGCCAGCCATTTAAACAACACGCCGCCCTCAATGCGTTGCGCAAACACCCGCGCAATGGCGGGCACAAACTGGCCCGCCTACGGCCATAAAGTAAAACCTTGCTGCTGCCACTGAGTTTCCAGCGCGTCAGCTTCGGGGCCAGTGGGCATAAAGGATGGGGTTTGCATGGAACCTCGGCAAAAACGCCGACATGTGCCGCGCTGGTGCAATGCTTACGCCAACGCACCAGCGCTGTGCCGGATTGATCAGTGATTGCGCGCCGCGGCAACCAGGTGAATACCTCATGGGGCGGCCCGCGCGCGCTTCAATAAAGTGGCCGTACAGAAATAAAACCATAACTTTCAGTACGATCTGTGGGGGCAGTTTATATGAAGCAATTATTGGGAACATGCGCAGCCGCATCCATGCTGCTGGGCAGCGCGGCCGGCGCCGCCGATTTGCAGGTGCTGCATTGGTGGTCTTCGGGTGGCGAGGCCAAAGCCGCGTCGGCGCTGAAAGCCGCGCTGCAGGAAAAAGGCGACCACTGGAAAGATTTTCTGATTCCGGGCGGCGCGGATGCCGCCATCACCACGCTCAACACCATGGCCACTGCGGGCGCGTTGCCCGACGTGGCGCAATCCAAAGGCCCGGCAATTCAATACTGGGCACAACGCGGGTTGACGGCGGATGTCGACAGCGTGGCGCTGCGTGATCATTGGGACCAGACCCTGCCGCAAGTGGTGCAGAACGTCATGAAATACCAAGGCCACTATGTGGCCGCGCCGGTCAACGTGCATCGCGTTAACTGGCTGTGGGTTAACCAGGATTTGCTGAACAAGGTCAACGCCAAAACGCCGACCACATGGGATGAATTCTTCGCCACCGCCGCCGCACTCAAAAAAGCCGGCATTACCGCGGTGGCCTATGGCCAACAACCGTGGCAGGACGCCACCGTATTCGAAACCGTGGTACTGGGCGTGGGTGGCGCCGAGTTTTATCGCAAGGCCCTGGTGGAACGCGATCCCGCCGCGCTGAAAAGCCCGACCATGTTGAAATCGCTGGAAACCTGGCGCCGCATCAAGCAATACACCGACAACAATGCTGCCGGTCGCGACTGGAACCTGGCCACCAGCATGGTCATCACCGGCAAAGCGGCCATGCAGTTTATGGGCGACTGGGCCAAGGGCGAATTCCTGGCCGCGGGCAAAGTGCCGGGCAAGGACTTTATGTGCGTGCCTGCACCGGGCACGGCGGATTCGTACACCTTCAACATCGATAGCTTTGTGTTCTTTAAAAGCCATCCCGAAGCCGCCAAGGCGCAGGGCGATCTGGCCGAAATCCTGTTAAGCGCGCGCTTTCAGCAGCAGTTCAACCTGGACAAGGGCTCGATTCCGGTCAAGCTCGGTTCCGACATGAGCCGCTTTGACGCGTGCGGCAAGCAATCCGCGCGCGACTTTGAAGCCGACGACAAAAAAGGCACGCTGGTGCCCTCGTTTGCCCACGATATGGCGGTTAAAGCCAGCACCAAAAATGCGATGGTGCAGGTGCTGACCAAATTCTGGACCACGGACAGCATGACGCCCGCGCAGGCTGCCGCGCAGTTGGTGGCCGCAGCGAAATAAAACCTGCCTTGCCGCCATAGGGTGAGTCAGACGGGGACGCCGAGTCCCACCATTCAAAGCCAGTGATGGAATCGAGATCGCGTGCATTCTTCTCTCCGGCTTTGATCGGGCGGTCTCGGCGTCCCCGTCTGCCCCACCCTATGCATCGCGGCTTTTCCGCGCCACCCAGGAATGCTCCCTGTACTAAGGTTACGGCTGACCAGATATAACCGTTGCTAACCTCGCACCAGGAATATTCCAATGGGTATGCAAAGCGTCCGCACCAAAATCTTGTTGTCGTATCTGTTTGCCGCCGCATTGCTGACCGCTGCCGCCTTTATTGGCCTGGCGGGCATGCAGACCGGTATCCAGCGTTATGCCGTCGACGTGCAGGCGCTGCAGCAGGCCCAGGTCGAAGTCTTGAGCATGCAAGTGCAGTTCAAGATTCAGGTGCAGGAATGGAAAGACTATCTGTTGCGCGGGCGTGATCCGGCGCTGCGCGCCAAGCATTGGGGCGCGTTTGAAAAGCAGGAAGCCGCCGTGCAGCAAGCCGCCGCGCATCTGGCGCAAGAGCTGCCGCCGGGCGAAGCCGCCGATCTGATGCGCCAGTTTGCCGACGCGCATAAAACCCTGGGCGAAGGCTATCGCAAAGGCTCGGCTGCGTTTGAACAAGCCAGCTTTGATTCCACTGCGGGTGACCACGCCGTGGCCGGCATCGACCGCCCCCCCACCACCCTGCTGACCAAGGCCGTCGCCCGCATTGGCGAAGACGCCGCCGCCATCGAAACCGATGCGCATGCGCTGGCGCAGCATCAGCTGTATCTGGGCATCGGTGGCATGTGTACCGCCATCGTGGTGGGTTTGATCGGCTTCTTTTTGCTGACCACCCGCAGCGTGATCAACCCGCTGGCGCAAGTTACTCGCCAGGTAGAAAACCTGACGCGCGACAGCGACTTTACCGTGCGCGTCGACGCCACCGGCCGCGATGAAATCGGCCGTCTGGGCAAGGCCTTGAATGAATGCCTGGCGCATATCCAGCACGCGTTGCAACGGCTGAGCGTGGTGTCCAACGGCCTGGCCGACAGTGCGCGCCAGCTCGATGGCGCGGCCAGCCAACTGGCGGATAACGCCTCGCAGCATAACCAGCACACCGGCAGCATCGCCGCCGCGGTGGAAGAAATTGCCGTCAGCCTGGCGCACACGGCCGATCAGGCGCAGCAAGCGCATGCGTTAAGCCAGGAAGCCGGCGCCCACACGGCGCGCAGCAGCGAACTGTTCGAGCGCACCGCTGAATCGATTACCGGCGTGGCCGGGCTGGTGGGCAACGCATCCGGCGACGTGAATGCGCTGGGCCAGCATTCGGCCGAGATCTCGACGGTGGCGGACGTGATCCAGTCGCTGGCGCAGCAAACCAATCTGTTGGCCCTGAATGCCGCGATTGAAGCGGCACGCGCTGGTGAACATGGCCGCGGTTTTGCCGTGGTGGCCGACGAAGTGCGCAAACTGGCCGAACACACCACGCAATCCACCGGGCAAATCCGTCAGACCATCGAGCGCATTCAGCAAAGCGTGGGCGTGGTAGTGGCGCAGATGCAGACGGTGGTGGCGCGTGTGGATGAATGCCGCGTACAAGCCAGCGATGCCGGTGGCCTGGTGCGCCAGTTGCATCAAGCCAGCGCACAGATCGTCAGCGCGATGGGCGAAGTGGCGAATTCGGTCTCGGAGCAAAGCAGCGCTAACGATGCGATCGCCAACAACGTCGAGCATTTGGCTGAGACCAGCGAACGCAACGGCGCATCAACCAGCACCGCCGCGACACAGGCCTCCGCCGTGAACGATATGGCCGTGAACGCGCGCCAGATCATCGCGGAATTCCGCATCTAAGGGATAGGGTGGGACTCGGCGTCCCCGTCATGACCCACCTCTCAAGGTGGTCTGCCAAGCGCAATGAACTTGGCGTGCCACTTTGAGTGGTGGGTCATGAATTACTAAACAATGTGGACTGCCAAGCGCAATGAACTTGGCGTGCCACTTTGTTTGGTGGGTCATGACCCACCCTATGCGGCATTGGCGTAATCGCGCAGGCCGGTGACCAGCGCGTCGAATACCACGCGGCAGGCGCGGTGGTTGCGCAGGTCGCCGTGCATGGCCAGCCAGGTGTCCATCGGCCAGTTGAATTGATCGGCCATCACCTGCACCAAGCCGTACCGCCGCGCCAGCCCCACCTGGCACACGCCCACGCCGAAACCCGCGCGCGTGGCCGCCAGTTGCATCACGTCGCTATCCGCACGCAGCGCCATACGTTCGCGCCGCAGCCCGCCGATGCGGCTTTGCACCTCACGAATAAACGGCGTCTCGCTATCAAAGCCGATCAGGCCATGGCGGCCTAATTCATCCCAACTCTGCGGCGCGCCGTGGCGGGCCAGATAGTCCGGCGTGGCGTGCAAGCCAATATTGATGGTGCCGATAAACTGCGCCACCAAGGCATCCTGCTGCGGCCGCACCCCGCGCACGGCGATATCGGCATCACGCCGCAGCAAATCTTCCACCCGATTGTTGAGCATGATTTCGAGCACCAGCTCGGGCCACTGCGCGCGGAGCTGCGCCAGCATTGGCGGTAACACTTCAACGCCAATCATTTCGCTAACGCTGATGCGCACCGTGCCGCGTACGCCCTCGCCCAAGCGGGTCGCCGCGCGGCTGAGGGCAGCGGTGGTGGCGTCCAGCTCTTCGGCATATTGCCGCAAGGCCAGCGCCGCTTCGGTCGGCACGAGGCCCGACGGCGAGCGGCTGAACAGCGCAATCTGCAGCGCGGCCTCCAGCGCCTCGATGTGGCGCCCCACGGTCGGCTGCGTCAAGGCCAGTTGCCGCGCCGCGCCCGACAGCGAGCCTTCGCGCAAAACCGCCAGAAACGTGCGGTACAGGGTCCAGTCGGGCTGGATGGGTGAGATTGGATCGGCCATACAAATTTGTATATCAACCATCCGTTTTTCGTCAATTTTCTTTTAACCGCGCACAAGCCACACTGATTGCATCAACTCCCCCACAAGGAACACAAGTCATGGCAAAAACAGCATTGGTATTGGGCGCAACCGGTGGCATCGGCGGCGAAATCGCAAGACAGCTGGTCGCCGCAGGTTGGCGCGTACGTGGCCTGCGTCGCAAAGCCGGCGGGCCGGATCAGAGTGGCATCGAGTGGATGACTGGCGATGCAATGCAACGCGCCGATGTATTGCGCGCGGCAGAGGGCGCTGAGGTGATCGTGCACGCGGTTAACCCGCCCGGTTATCAGCGCTGGTCCGAACTGGTGTTGCCGATGCTGGACAACACGCTGGCCGCCGCTGCGGTCAACCAGGCACGCGTGGTCTTGCCCGGCACGGTCTACAACTTTGGTCCGGACCAGTGGGCCCATATCCTGGAAGGCGCGCCGCAAAATCCACAAACACGCAAAGGCAAAATCCGCGCCGAAATGGAACGCCGTCTGCGCCAGGCGGCCAGTGCGGGCACGCCCGTGCTGATTGTGCGCTTTGGCGATTTCTTTGGTCCGCAAGTGGGCAATAGCTGGTTTGCGCAAGGCCTGGTCAAGCCGGGTAAAGCGGTGACGTCGATCGCCAATCCGGCCCGCCCCGGTGCCGGCCATCAATGGGCCTATGTGCCCGATGCGGCCCGGACGGTGCTGCGCTTGCTGGCCCAAGACAACTTGCCGCCGTTTGCCAATTACCATTTTGGCGGACATTGGGATGCTGATGGCACGCAAATGGCGACGGCCATCCAGCGCGTGGTGCAACAACAAACTGGCCAGGCGCCCGCGATCAAGCGCTTTCCGTGGTGGCTGGTGACATTGGCGTCGCCGGTGGTGACGGTGTTCCGCGAATTACGCGAGATGCGTTATCTGTGGCAGCAATCGGTGCATATGGATAACCGCCAGTTGCTGGCGCAATTAGGCAGCGAGCCGCATACGCCGCTGGATGAGGCCGTGCGCGCCACGCTCAAGGGCCTTAAGTGCCTGTGAGGCGGGCCGATGTACGGGTCACATGCCCTTGTACATCAACACTTCATCGCTCAAGAGGTGCGGGGTTTCCGGCCCGGGCCGACAGGTCTGGAATTCCAGCCGGCTGAGCAATCTGGCCGAGCGATGATTACGCGCCTTGTACGTGGCGTAAAAATCAAACACGCCGTAGTGGGCCAGCAACTCATCCAGCATTGCGCGTACGCCTTCGCTGGCATAACCCTTGCCCCACCACGTGCTGCCCAACTCATAGGCGATGGTTGCGCGGCCCGGTGCATCCAGCGTGGCTTGCACGTAGCCGATGGCAGTGCCGTCCTGCAAACGCAATATCCAGTTAAGCCATTGCTCAAAACCATTGGGCGACTGGCGCGATTCCAGCCGCTGGTATAGCGCGCGCAGGCTGTCCACCGATTTGGGCGGCGCGTTTTCGAATTCGTAAATGGCGGGGTCGCACATCACCGGAAACATCTCTTCGGCATGGCTGGCCAGTTGCGGTTCGAGGGTCAGGCGTTCGGTGCGAAGCAGGCGCATGGTCTTACCGTAGTCAGGGCGTGTGCATAAAAAAAGCCCGCACCAAAGATGCGGGCTGCAGAGTTTACCACCGGCGCGCCGGGCGCCGGGGTGCACACTAACGGTTACGGATAAGTGACCACGTTTTGCGGAATGGTCGAGGTGCCTTGTGCGGTGGTGCCGGTGTTGTTGACCACATGCGTGATCGTCCCCACCCCGCCCAGCGACACGGTAAACACATCGTGCAGCTTCACGCCCGCCACGTTCGGCACTTCAAAGCCATGCAGCGCATTGACCGCCGGGTTGACGTTAAAGAAGCAATAGCTGCCCATGCCCCAACCTTCGTGCGTGGTGACGTTATCGGCCACCTTGTACGCGGCATAACCATTGCCGGCCGGGCTGATCCATGAGGCCTGATCCGGCACGTCATACGGCAGCTCGTTCTGGAAGAAGATGGTCTTGCCGCCCTGACCATTCCACAGCACGTTGTATTTCTCGTAATGCTCCACGAACAGGCCGGTGGCCAGCACGTTGGCGCCGTTGACGATGACGCCGGTGTCAGCCGTGTTGATGTTCCAACCGGTAGCCGACTGGCCGTGGTCCGCACGCCATGCCCAGATGTGATCGATGATCACGTTGCTGCTGTTGACCGTCAGGCTGTTGGTGGCCTTGCCGGCCACCGCGCCACCGATGCGGAAATACACATCCTGGATGGTGGTCGGGTTGCTGGCATGCGAAGCGCTGGCGCCAGTCGGGCCCACTTGCAGCAACGACGGGCTGTTGGTGGTGCCGGCATCAAACAACAGACCAGCCAGACGCACGCCATCGACATCATCCACCGTCACCGCCGTGACGCCGTTATCCGGCACCAGGGTCGGGAAGCCGATACCCAGCACCACGGTGTTGGCGTTGGTGATATGCAGCGACTGGCTTAGATGATAAGTACCCGGCGTAAAGAACAGGTGCAGACCATTGGCCAGGGCGGCATTGATGGTGGCGGCGCTATCGCCTGGCTTGGCCACGTAGAACTGGCTCATCGGCAGCGAAGTACCGGCCGTTGCGCCGCTGGCCCAGCTTGCGCCGGAGGCATTGGTGCGCAGCGAAGGCACGAACACGCGATATTTGCCGGCGCTATCCACGTACAGATACGGCTTGTCACGCGAGACCGGCGTGGTGGCCAGCGTGGTGTACGGTGCGGCTGCGCCCCATGTGGCCGGGAACGACTGCGCCGGTGCGCCGACTACGCCGGAGAACACCATGTTCCACACGCCGTTCTGCCAACCGGCGATATTGGAATCACGCGTGTACCACTGCTGTTGCGAGCCCGAGGTGATCTGGCCATCCACCTTGCTGTCGGCGATATAACCGCCGCTGGCATAACCCTGGCCATCGCCCTGGTTGGACGGACCCAGCGTCAGATTGCCTTTGACGTGGATACGACGCATCGGCGCGGCCTGCGATACGGCCCAACGATCGGTGCCGCCATCGGGCAGGATCGACAGGTTTTCCGCCGAGCGCCAGAAGTTCTGCGTGGCGTTGGAGGTATCACCGTAGTTCCAGCCCGCATCGACATTGATATTGCCGCCGATGGTGACGTCATCCGGGTTCTGCCCCAGGCCTAGCACCGAGGTGTAGAAACCGAGGTTGGCGTACACGCCGGTATAGGTGCCCGGCTTGAACAGGAAGGCATAACGTTGCGCGCCAAACTGCGCGGTCGGGCTCTGGTTCTGCGCATCGAAGGCGGCGTTGAACGCGGCCTGGATGGTGGCAATCGGCGTGCTGCTGTCAAACACCTTCACATTGACGCCAAAGTCAGGGTTATCCGAAGTAGGCGTCGGGGCGGGTGTGGGCGCAGGCGTCGGGGCCGGCGTCGGCACGGGTGTTGGAGCCGGTGTCGGCGCTGGGGTCGGCGCGGGCGTGGGGGCTGGCGTCGGCGCAGGCGTTGGCGCCGGGGTCGGCGCCGGGGTCGGCGTCGAGCCAGCGTAGGTCAGTGTTTGTTGCGGGGTATCGGCAGCCGAACCGTTGGCCTGGCCGATGGTGAACGAATACTTGATCACTGCACCGGCAGGCACACCGGTGATCTGGTAGCTGTTGTTGCCGTTGTTGGCGGTCATGCGCACATTGATCTGGCCGCCATTATTGATCGAGTAATGCACGTCGGCCCACGTGCCGCCATTGGCATAGAACGCCACGACGCCACCGGCCAGCGCGGTTGCGCCATAGCTGGTTGCGGGTGTCGGCGCCGGCGTTGGCGCGGGGGTCGGCGCGGGCGTGGGGGCTGGCGTCGGTGCGGGGGTCGGTGCAGGTGTTGGCGTCGGGGTCGCCGCGCCGGTATAAGTGAAGGTCGTCCACGCCGTGTCGACGGCTGAGCCATCGCTCGAGCCCACGGTGTAGAAGAACTTGACCGTCGCGTTGGCGGGAATGCCCGTCACGGTATAGGTGTTGTTGGTGCCGCTGTTGGTCATGCGCACATTGAGCTGGCCACCCCCATTAATGGTGTAGTGGATATCCGCCCAGGCCGCGCCATTGACATAAAACTGCACGCTACCGCCCGCTTGCTGCGTATAGCCAGTGGTGGCCGCCGCCTGCGCGCTGGGGGTAATGGCCATCAGGCCGACTGCCACCAACGGTGCGGGCATGGCGGTGACTGCCGCCAGCGCCAGCGCCAGCACGCGCTGGCGGCCTTGTTTGTACTGCGTATTACTTTGCATTTTTTGTCTCCTCCGGTTTTTCGGGTACTACGGTACAGCCATGAAATCGCTTTCATGGTTGTGGGAACGCATAGTGGAGACAAGTAAATGCTTTACCCTACCTGACGCTAAAAACAAGATACAAAGCGTGACGCGGCGCGGCCTGGACGTGTAGGCGGCAGAATTTGACTACACGTGTACAGCCGACGAACGTCATGTTTCGGTGCGTCGAAGGCCGCGGCTGCGCCGCACATTAGCGCGCCGCCAAGCCTTGCAAAATCAGTATGTTAGAGTTTAATAATGCAGAATTGCACCAAGATAAAGCACGCCGAGCTGTCTCCACAGAAAGCGCTTTCATGCTGTAGTTTCGCGTAGAAACCTGTGAAACAAATCGCAGCCGGGCGGGCTTTTGACGCCGTTCAGCCACACATCGCGTTATGCAAATGCCATCACGGCCCCAGATGCACTGCGTCTCGTTTATGCTTACATCCTGTTCTGACGCCTGAAGGAAAGGCCGTTGATTGCGCCTGACATCCCCTTTGACGAAGCCAGCCGATTACTGCTGTTAAGTAGTCTGCGCATACTCGACTCCGCGCCCGAAGAAGAATTCGACCGTATCACGCGGGTGGCGCGCCAGGCCATGAATGTGCAGACGGCGCTGGTTTCGCTGATCGACACCGATCGCCAGTGGTTCAAATCAAAAATCGGCCTGGAGGCGTGTGAGACGCCGCGTGATATCTCGTTTTGCGGCCACGCCATCCTCAGCGACGAGCTGTTTGTGATTGGCGATGCGCAACAAGACCCGCGTTTTTTTGATAATCCGCTGGTCACGCAGGCGCCCTTTATCCGCTTTTACGCGGGCTACCCGATCAAATCGCTGGAAGGCGTGCGGCTGGGCACCTTGTGCGTGTTCGATTCGCGCCCGCGCCATCTCACGTCGTCCGAAGCCGCGATGCTGAAAGACCTGGGCGCGCTGGTTGAACGCGAGTTTGCCCATCGCGAAACCGCCACCATCGCCATGCAATCGCACGCCAAAGGGCTGGAGCAGGTGCTCGAAAGCCGTACCGATCTGGACGTGACCTTCGAGCAAGCCGCCACCGGGCTGGCCTGGGTGGCGCTGGACGGCACGTGGATGCGGGTTAACCAGCCGCTGTGTGATTTCCTCGGTTACACCAACCAGGAACTGATGGCGCTGACCTTCCAGGACATCACCTATCCCGACGATCTGCGCATTGATCTGCAGTCGCTGGAAGATTTGCTGGCGGGCCTGATCGACCACTACACGCTGGAAAAGCGCTATGTGCGCAAAGATGGCCAGGTGGTGTGGGCCAAGCTGACCGTGTCGTTGCGCCATCATGCCGATGGCACGCCGCAGCACTTTATTTCGGTGGTGGAAGATATCCAGCGGCGCAAAGCGTCGGAATCGGCGCTGAAAAACCTGCGCGATACGCTGGAGCAACGCGTGGGCGAACGCACCGCCGCGCTGCAACAGGCCAATCAAAGCCTGTCGATCGCCGTTAACCAGCAACTGGAAGCACAGGCGCAATTACGCCGCAGCGAGGCGCTGCATCGCAGCGTACTGGAGACCGCCGCCGATGCGTTTATCAGCATCGACGCCCACGGTTTGATCATCGAATGGAACCGTAAAGCCGAACAAATTTTCGGCTGGTCGCGCGCGGAAGTACTGGGCCAGCTGATTGAAGAAACGCTGATCCCGCCTACCTATCGGCAACGGCATACGCGCGGGCTGGTTAATTTTTTGCAGACAGGCCAGGCCGTGGTGCTGGACCGCGTGCTGCAACTGCCCGCGCGCCGCCGCGATGGCGTGGATGTGCCGGTCGAGATGACGATTTCGCACGTTTCGGTGGATGGCCAGGTGCGCTTTAACGCGTTTCTGCGCGATGTGTCGGCGCGGCAAGAAGCCGAAGCCGCGGTACGCCGCAGCCAGCAAGAATTGCGCACCATTACCGACAGCCTGCCCGTGCTCGTCGCCGAAATTGATACCGACGGCGTATATCGCTTTGCCAATGCCACCTGGCACCGCTGGTATGGTGTTGAACCGGGCTCGTTGATCGGGCTTAAATTTGGCGAAGCGCCGCCGCTGCAGCACAGCCCGCAATTGCAGCAATATCTGCGGCGGCTGCACGAAAATCCGTACGCCACGCTGGAAGTGCAAACGCTGCAGGAAGACGGCGAGCATTGGGAACATTACGATGCAGTGCCCCGCCCCAATGCCGACGGCAAGGTGGGCGGCTATTACGTGATGGTGCAGGACATCACCGCGCGCAAAGAGCTGGAACATTCCTTGTCGCGGCAAGCCATGGAGGATGCGCTGACCGGCTTGTCCAACCGGCGCGGCTTTGAGCAACACTGGCACCGCGCCACCGAGCGCGCCAAGCGCGTGGGCAAAGAATGTGCATTGCTGTATCTCGATCTGGACGGTTTTAAAGGCGTTAACGATACCCACGGCCATGACGTGGGCGATGCGGTGCTGATTGCGTTTGCCGCACGCCTGACTCAATGCATCCGCCAGTCCGATATCCCGGCCCGCCTGGGCGGCGACGAGTTTGTGGTGGTGCTGGAATTTTTAAGCCAGGGCATGGCCGATGCCGAAAACGTCGCACGCAAGATTATCGACGCAATGCGCGAACCGCTGATGGCCTATGACCAGGCGTTAACGCTGTCCACCAGCATCGGCATCGCCAGCTTCCAGTCCTGCGGACAGGACGCGCGCATGTGCGTCAACATGGCCGACGAAGCGTTGTACACCGCCAAGCGCGCGGGCAAGAACCGCTATGCGTCCGCGCCCATCGTTAATCCCTGACGCGCGTGAGAACGTCGCTACCGTATTCGCCTACACCACGCGCCGGGCCAGTCTGACTGCAGCCCGCGCGCCGTGGTTGCATGCTGAAAGCCTGTTCACCCAAAGGAGCAGGACCATGCCACGCGGCGATAAATCGGCTTATACCGACAAGCAAAAACGGCAAGCGGAACATATCGAGGAAGGCTACGAAGAGCGCGGTCTGTCGGAAGGCGAGGCAGAACGTCGCGCCTGGGCCACCGTCAACAAAACCACAGGGGGCGGCAAAAAGTCAGGCTCGGGCGTCGGCAAGGCCGAAAACCACGAGCCGGAACATAAAGGTGGACGCCTGGGCGGTGCCGCATCGGCGCATCGCACTGCGGCGGAACGTTCTGCGTCTGCCCGCAAAGGTGCGGAGACGCGCAAACGTAACGCAGCCGCGCGATCTCATTCACATCACTAAGCTCGGGCAGCCGCCCTGCCCCGTTGCTACACCAGCGCGGCGGTGGGGCACGGCACGCCAGTGATGTCGGCCACCATCTCCTGCAGCTCGTCCCAGTCGGAGGCGAATTCGCTGAAGGCGGCGACGGACTTGTGTTCCATGTCGCGGCAATGGCTGCTTTCCACCGGATACCCCAGCACCGCCAGCGCGCCCGCCAGCGCGTGCAGCTTGCTGCGCCACAAGCTGGTATCGGCGTTGGCGTAGGCCACATTCAGTTGCTGCATGTCGTTGAGCAATGCCGCGCGCACCAGCGTGTCCATGGTGCCGGGCTCGATGGTTTCGACTTCGATACCGGGTGGCAGCGCTTGTGGCTCAACGGGCGCTTGCAGACGGCGCGGATCAAATAGCTGTAACGCTTCGGCCAGTTGCGTGGTGTTGACCGGCTTGCTCAGATAAACATCAATGCCGGCATCGCGACAGCGCTGGCGCTCGTCCTGCAGCACACATGCGCTGATCGCAATCAAAGGCAGTTGTACGCCTTGCACGCGTAGACGTCGCGCCAACTCGTAACCATCCATGGTCGGCATCTGGATATCAGTGATAACCCAGTCGTATTGCTGCTGTTCAATCTGCCGCAGCGCTGCGGCGCCGTCGGCCACCACATCCACCGCCACACCCAGCGATTGCAGTTGCTGGCGCATGATGGTCTGGTTAATCAGGTGGTCTTCCACCAACAGCACACGCCCGGTTAAGGCCGCAGTGGGTACGTTGGCGAGCGCGGCTGGTTCGGCCAATGGCAATGCGCCCTCATCCCCTGATTGCGCCAGTTGCTGCACCAGCGTTAACAATTGCAGATGCGCCAGGCTGGAACACTGCACGGGCTGGGTGTGCCGATCCAGCAAAACCGGGCCGTTCTGGCTCAACACAATCTGCGGCACTGGCGGATTGCCGCAAGGCGCGGTAGTGGCGGCGGTATCGGTAATCTGCACCACCGCGTCCTGATCGGGGCCGACGCATTGGGCGCCGCAGGCTTGCAGCCAGCGCGTGGTCTCGGCATACAAACCACTGTGTTCCAGCGCGGCATGCACGCGAATGCCGCTCAGATCAGGGCGCGCCGCAATGCTTTGCGCTGCAACGGCTGTCCACGGCAAATACAGGCTGAAACAAGCGCCCAGGCCGGGCTCGCTGGTGAGGGTGATCTTGCCGCCGAGCAAGCCTGCCAGCCGCTTGCAGATCGACAGGCCGAGGCCCGTGCCGTCATAACGGCGTGTGTCGGACTGATCGGCCTGCACAAACGGGTCAAACAAGCGAGCCTGGTCCACCGGCGCAATGCCGGGACCGCTGTCGATCACACGCAAAATCAGCACCTGATCTTCCTGCATGGCGGACAAGCGGATGCGCCCGCGCGCAGTAAATTTAATGGCGTTGCCCAGCAGATTGCTCAACATCTGCCGTACGCGGCCACCGTCAATGTCCACTTCGGCGGGCAGCGCAGGGTCGATGTCGAGATACAGCGCCAGGCGTTTGGCGGTAGCGGCCGGTTCGAAGCTGCGGGCGACGTCTTCCAGCAATTCCAGCAGATTGCAGCGCGTGGGATGGATCGTCATTTCGCCCGCTTCGATCTTGCTGAAATCCAGCACGTCGTTGATGGTGCCGAGCAAGGCGTGCGCCGAGCGCTGGATGATGCCGAGGCGGTCACGTTGCTGGACATCCAGCGCCGTCAAGCCCAGCAGCTCGATGCCACCGAGCATGCCGTTCAAGGGCGTGCGGATTTCATGACTCATGGTGGCCAGAAACTCGGATTTGGCGCGGTTGGCGCGTGCGGTTTCGGCCAGCGCGCTTTTCATGCGGGTCTCGCTGGCGCGGATGGCGGTGGTGTCGTGCAGCGTGATCAGCTTGGCGGGCTTGGCATCGGCCAGTGTGGCAATCAGCCGCACGGTCACAACGCGACCATGCCCACCATCCGGCAGTACGGTTTCAAATTCGGTCACTGCCGTTTCGGGCTGCCTGCGCATGCGTTCGCGACTGAGCGCAATCAGATCGGTACATGCCTCGCCCACGCTGAGGTAGTGCTGCGCCAGCGCATTGATTTCCAGCACCTCGCCGCTTTCGCGCGCGACCACCAGCAAGCCCACCGGCGCGGTCTGGAAGATGCTGCGATTGAGCGCTTCGCTTTCCTGCACCCGCTGCGATTGTTGCTCGGTGGGCCGCAACAAGGTGCGGTCGATCCAGTACAGCCAGCCGCTAAGGCCCGCGATCAATACCAGTGCGAACAGCGCCAGGGCCATCGCGCCACCGCGGACATCGCTGGCGATCTGGCTCGCGCTGATGCGTGCCACGGCATACCAGTCGGGCTGCCCCAGCGGGCTGACCAACAGCACATTCAAGTCGAGACCGTTGCCGCGCACCCATTGCCATTGCGTCTGTTGCGCCAAGCCATGTTGTTGCTGGCCCAGCCGCGTGTACAAATCACGCAGCGCGGGCGAGGTGTCTTTAACCGGCAACCAGTTAGCGCCGTGTTGCAGTATCAGGTCGAAGTCATCGCCAAAACGCGCGTCGGCCGGGGCAATCTGGCTGGCGGGAAGATCCAGCCCCACCACCACGGGCGCGTGCTCGGGCGACTGCAGCAAGGCGGCGATGCGCAGTACGGGCGCGTTGTTGAATGCATCGTGCGCGGGTGTCAGCAGGAGGGTGCGTTCTGGCGCAGCGGCCAGCCGCGCCACCAGGGCCGGATCGCCCAACTCGCGGCGCATGCTGTCGCCAAAGTGCTTTTGCCAGCCGGCGTCCGACAGTTTGATCCGTCCCAGCACCGGGTTTTGCGGAATCACATAGAGCGGGGCATCGCCCTGTCCCACCAGCCAGGTATTGCCATCCTGGCCTTCGGCCGCGCCCGTCTGACGCCACGAGAACGCAATAATATCGGCCAGTGGGCGCACAGCATCCGGCGTGGCCGGATCAGTTGCCACGGGCGGTACGCGGAAAACCACGCTGGCGTTGGCGGATGGCCGCAACGGCAAAGCGGCGTGCAGCGGCAGATCGTCGATGGCGGCGCGCGCACGTTGCAGCATGGCCTGGCTGCTGGCCAGACGGGCTGCGGCGTTGCGGCTGTTGACGTCAAAGCTGGAGGCATATTGTTCGATGGCGGCGCGGACCTGGTAATGCAGCACCACGCCTGCGGAAACCAGACCGATGGCGCCACCCAGCAAGGTAAACGCCATCACCAGCACGCGAATCTGGTGCACGGACAGGGACAAGGCAGGCCATTTGTCGAGCAAGGCGCGGCGATTCATGGCTGGCTCCTTGCGGACCGGGCGGCGGGAGGTTGATGGCGGGGAAAATGGGGACGGAACACGGTGCGCTCTCTTTGCGACCATGGCGGACGCAACGAAGGAAAGAGCATCATTCTGGGCAGTCGACCTGCGCCGCGTTAATCAGCTAATTCTTAAAACCGGAAATTGGGATCCGCCGCTGACTGCGCGTATTGCTCAAGCCAGAGCGCCGCGTAATCCACCAGCGCCGCGCCGTGTAATTCGATGCCCTCGCGCGCCGTGTTGGCGCACGCTTCCAGCATGGCGCAAGCGTCCGCAATGTCCTCCCCCTCGGGCGCCTGCACAAACGCGCCGCGGATGCGATGCGCCAGCCGCTGGATTTCGGCCAGATCATGCATTTGCAGCGCGTGCTGCACGGCCGCCAGGTCACTGCGCAGCGTTTGCGCGCGCAATGCGTTCAGATCATGGCGCGGCGCATCCGTCGGCGGGGCTGTGGCGCTGGCGTGGCTGGGCAGGCCGATCTGCGCCAGGGCTTGCGCCAGCGTTTCCAGGAGCAGCGGCTTGGCCAGGCATAAAGTCATGCCGGCGGCCCGGCCTTGCTCGATTTCGCCAGACATCAAACTGGCGGTAATGCCAATCACGGGCAGCATGATGCTTTGCGCGCGCAATTGTCGCGTTAACGCCAGCCCATCCAGCAAAGGCATATTGAAATCGGTCATCAGCAGATCAATGCGGTGATCGCCCTGCAACCGCAGCGACGCCTGCTGGCCATCGGCGACGGCCTCTGCGGTGCAGCCCAGCGCTTCGAGCTGTTGCACCAATAACTGCTGGTTGACGGGATGATCGTCCGCCACCAGCACATGCGCGTCGAAGCGGCGCGGCGTGTTCGCCAGCGATACCGCCGCTGGCGTCAACTGTGCCAACGGCATTTGCAGCGCCAAGGTGAACGTGCTGCCCTGCCCCGGCGTGGATTGCAAGCTAATCTGCCCACCCAGCAAATGCGCCAGGCGCTGGCTGATCGACAAGCCAAGGCCGGTGCCGCCAAAACGACTAGCCGGATTGGCGTCGGCTTGCTGGAATGGCTGAAACAAGCGCGCCGCCGTCGCCGCATCGATGCCGATGCCGGTATCTCTCACGGCAAGCTGCAGCGCCACCTGTTGCTCAGATAAAGGCGTGGCGTGCACCGCTACGGTTACCGTGCCCGCAGGCGTGAACTTGAGCGCATTCGCCAACAGATTGGCCAATATTTGCCGCAGCCGCGTGGCGTCGCTCAGTACGACGGGCAGATCGCTGGCGTAATCGCGGCGCAATTCCAGCCCTTTTTGCAGCGCCAGCGCCTGATAGCCATCCAGCGTGCTGTCGATCAGGCTGCTGAGTTTGAACGGCGCCAGCTGCAGCGGCATCGCCCCCGCTTCGATGCGTGAGTAATCCAGCAAATCGTCAATGATATGCATCAGCGCCGTGGACGAAGCCTGCGCCATCGCCAGTTGCGCCTGCTGCGATGCCTGCAACGGGCTGCGCGCCAGCAGCTCCAGCGTGCCCAGCATGCCAAATAACGGGGTACGGATTTCGTGGCTGATGCTGGCCAGAAACGACGATTTGGCCGCATTGGCGGCTTGCGCCGCGCGCCCGGCGGCAGCGATGGCGTGTTGTGCTTGCAAGTCGGGCAGCAACACCCGGCGCGCCACCCAGCGCCCGCCCAGCAACACCAGCAGCAGCGCCACCAGATAGAGCGCCAGCGCCGCCGCGGCAGGCAACGCCATCGCCTGCAATACCGGCAAAGCGGCGAACCCGGCGATGCCTTGCCAGGCGGAGCCCGGCGCATGCGTGCCGATCCACAACGTATCGCCCGCCCAGGCGTGTCCCGGCGGACCGTACAAGGGCCCATTGCGTGCCAGCAGTGCCGGCGAAGGCATGTTACGGCCGTCGCCTGTGGCATCAAACAACAGTGCGGGTGCGTGATGGCCCGGATCGATCAGCACCAGATTGCCGTTGATTGCGTGGTCATAGATGGTCTCGCGCAATTGCAGTGGCATCAGGCTGATCAGTCGATTGCCAATCAACATGCCTTGGGGCTGGCCTTGCGCGTTATTCAGATGCGTAACGCGGCGCAAGACCGCCAGCCCGCTGATGGCGTCGTGCTGTACCTGTGTTTCATGCGCGGGGTCCGCACTGAGCACCGCTTGCGTTAGATGTTGCAACGCGGCGGCCGCATCCAGTGGCGGCTGCATCAAATGGCGCATCACTGAGGGCTGCGCGAACAACGCGGCCATCTTGCCGTCTTCGCTGCGATAGACCAGATAACCGTCGGCGTCGCCGGGAAACGAAATCCGGCTGATCAGATGCAGCCGCGCCAGTGCGCGCGCCTGCAAGGTGCTGATCGGCGCGGCCTGAGCACTGCGCAACAGCAGGAACGGCGTGCTGGAATCTTCGATGCGCACTGCGCCCCAGCCGCCTACCGGCACCTGATTGAGCAATCCGGCCCAGCGCTGCGCGCTGTCGGCGCCAGCGGGCTGTGATGGTTCTTTTAGCAGCCCGGAGGTGGTGTCCAGAAAATGCGTGTAAATGCTGCGCGCTTCAGCCAGTCGCTCGACATGTGCCTGCGTCCGCAACGCGAGGCGCGCCAGCGTGTCATCCAGCAAAAAGCGGCACCACGCCACCAGCGCCAGCGTAAACAACAGCAGCAGCGTGGCCACGCCAAGCCACAGCCCGCGCAGCACCAGCTGGCCGTGGCGCTGAATACGGATTTGCTCTGGACTAGTCTCAGCGGGCGTGGCGGTCACGTCGGTCCTGGCGGTGCAGCCGTGGGGGTGGTGATGCCCGTTATAGGCGACGCAGCGCCGCAACACTACGCCAGATGACCAGCGACGGCGCTTACAGCAACACCTGGCGGTGCTGCCGCTGAAACTGGTGCAAGGCGGTCTCGACGGCGGGGTCGGTCGGTTGCAGCGGCCCCAGGCCATGCGGACAGGGCAAGCTGGGCGTGGTGCCAAACAGGCGGCAAATCAGCGGGCGCTCGGCATACACCGTGCAGCCTTGCGGGCCCAGATACACGCAGTCGAGATGCTCCAGCGCGGCGGCATGCTCAGCCGCCGATTTGGGCGGCAGGCGTTGCACTTCGGTCGATGTGGCAGTCACGGGCCCACAGCAATCATGACAGTCCGGTTTGCAGGCAAAGCCGGGAATGCGATTGCGGAAAAAACGGATTTGCTGAACGACATCAGACATCGGCGGGCCAGTTGGCAAAGGTGCGACGCGGCATTGTAGCTGGCGCAGGCGGACACGCCGTGGCCGGGCGACAAACCGCACTTCGCCTGCCGCTGGCCGCCGGCCGTTGCCGTTTACCGCACCCGACTGGCCCCAGGTCACCGGTTAAACAGCGGGCAGATCGACCCACCGGTTGGCGGAGGTCAGGCAGGCCGATCCTTGTAAAACTTGATCCACGTCAAAGTTTGAATGGCCATGCTACGACTTAATACAACACGGCAATCGATTTACGAAATTTGATTGCTATTAACTATCAAACCCATCGCCTTGTGGCCTGCCCTTACGTTCTCGCCCCACTGCCCGGGTTTCAACTTTTTATGGGACTCAGTTCATGACCGATCACAAAAAGCTCACCACCGCCGCTGGCGCACCGGTAGTGGATAACCAGAACATCATGACCGCAGGGCCGCGCGGCCCGGCGCTGCTGCAGGATGTGTGGATGCTGGAGAAACTGGCGCACTTTAACCGCGAAGTGATTCCGGAACGCCGCATGCATGCCAAAGGCTCGGGCGCATATGGCACGTTTACCGTCACGCATGACATCACTCGCTACACCCGCGCGAAAATATTTTCGCAAATTGGCAAGAAAACCGAGATGTTCGCCCGCTTTACCACCGTGGCCGGTGAGCGCGGCGCGGCCGATGCCGAACGCGATATCCGCGGCTTTGCGCTCAAGTTCTACACCGAAGAAGGCAACTGGGATTTGTGTGGCAACAACACGCCGATTTTCTTTATGCGTGATCCGCTCAAGTTTCCCGATCTGAACCGGGTGGTCAAGCGCGACCCGCGCACCAACATGCACAACGCCACCAGCAACTGGGACTTCTGGTCGTCGATGCCCGATGCGCTGCACCAGGTCACCATCATCATGAGCGATCGCGGCATTCCGGCCAGCTATCGCCATATGCATGGCTTTGGCTCCCATGCGTTCAGCTTTATCAGCGCGGACAACCAACGCTACTGGTGCAAATTTCACTTCAAGACGCAACAAGGCATCAAGAACCTGAGCAACGCCGAAGCCGAAGCGCTGATCGGCAAAGATCGCGAAAGCCATCAGCGCGATCTGTACGAAGCCATTGAGCGCGGTGACTTTCCCAAGTGGACGCTGTACGTGCAGATCATGCCCGAGGCCGAAGCCGCCACCGTGCCGTACAACCCGTTTGATCTGACCAAAACCTGGCCGCACGGCGACTACCCCTTGATCGAAGTCGGCTATTTTGAACTGAACCGCAATCCGGAAAACTTCTTCGCTGAAGTCGAACAATCGGCCTTTAACCCGGCTGCCGTGGTGCCGGGCATCGGTTTCTCGCCGGACCGCATGCTGCAAGCGCGGCTGTTTGCCTATGGCGATGCGCAACGCTATCGCCTGGGCGTTAACCATCACCAGATTCCGGTGAACGCGCCGCGCTGCCCGTTTAACAGCTACCACCGCGATGGCGCGGTGCGCGTGGATGGCAACAACGGCAGCCGGATCGGGTACGAGCCCAATAGCCAGGGCGAATGGGCCGAACAGCCGGAATTCCGCGAACCGCCGCTGGCCATCGACGGCGCGGGCGATCACTGGAATAACCGCGAAGACACCGATTTTTATTCGCAACCGGGCCAATTGTTCCGCCTGATGACGCCGGTGCAGCAACAAGCGCTGTTTGAAAACACCGCGGGCGCCATGGGCGGCGTTCCGCAAGACATCCAGCTGCGCCACATCATCAACTGCTACAAGGCCGATCCGGCCTATGGCCGCGGTGTGGCCAGTGCGCTGGGGATTGATCTGGCCAAGGTCTGTCCGCATCTGCCGGCCTAAGCGCACGCCCTCGCGTGCGAACCCGCCCTGTCCGGCTTGCCCCGGGCGGGGCTTTTTTATGCGCAATGGCGGGCTGTTACGTACGCGCCAGGCGCGATCTGTTTATAGTGGCGGCCACACGCATCCCCGACACTGAGTTCCCCCCTCACTCGCACGGAGCACGGCATGGCTACGATCAATTTCGGCAATACGGCTGCAGATTACCGACGCTATCGCGCGGGCTTTCCGGCCGATTTTTTTATCCAGGCCGCAGCGCATGGGGTGGGCTTGCCGGGACAGCAGATTCTGGACATCGGCACCGGTACCGGCACGCTGGCGCGCGGATTTGCGCAACGCGGCGCCACCGTCATCGGCATGGACCCGGCCAGTGCGTTGCTGGAACAAGCGCGTGCGCTGTCGGAGCAAGAAGGTGTGCAAGTGGATTATCGCGAAGGCCGCGCCGAACACACGGGCCTGGCCGACGCGTCGCTGGATGTCGTCACCGCAGGCCAATGCTGGCACTGGTTTGATCGCCCCGCCGCCGCGCAGGAAGCATGGCGCGTGTTGCGCCGCGGCGGCACCTTGATGATGGCGCATTTTGACTGGCTGCCCTTGCCGGGCAACGTGGTGGCGGCCACCGAAGATCTGATCCTGCAATTCAATCCGCAATGGAACGCCGCGGGCGGCACCGGCATCCATCCGCGCTGGTTTGCTGACCTCAGCACCGCGGGCTTTAGCGGCATCCAGTCGTTCTCGCTGGATGTACCGGTTTACTACAGCCACGAAGCCTGGCGCGGCCGCATTCGCGCCAGCGCAGGCGTGGCCGCCAGCCTGGATGCCGACAGCGTGGCCCGTTTTGACGCGGCGCTGGCCGAACTGTTGCGCCAGCACTTTCCGGCCGACCCCGTGCTGACGCCACATCGCGTCTTTGCGGTGTGGGGACGCAAATATCCGGCCGAGTGACGCGAAGCACCCCACGGTGCGCCGTCTGATCGTCCGTCCCCCAACCATCAAGGAAGCGCATGCCTGCCCCACCGCTCAGCACTGTCCGTCTGGAATTACACCCCGCCACGGCCGAAGATGCGGCGGCCGTGTTGGCGTGGCAGCGCGCCAATCGTACGCATTTGCAAGCGTGGGAGCCGCTGCGCGCCGATGCGTTTTATACGCTGGAGGCGCAGCGCGCAAGGCTGCAGGCACAAGCCGACGCCACCGCTTCGGGCGCTGCGTTGCATTGGCTGATCGTGTGCAAACAGCGCGATGTACTGATCGGCGAATGCGCGCTGACCAACCTGGTGCGCGGCTTATTTCAGGCCTGCCATCTGGGCTTTGCCCTGGCCGCCAGCGCCCAGGGTCAGGGTCTGATGGCGGAGGCGCTCGGCAGCGTGATTGAGCACGCGTTTGCCGAGCTCGATCTGCATCGCATCATGGCCAACTACCGCCCGGAAAACCTGCGCAGCGCGCAATTGCTGCGCCGCCTTGGTTTTGAGCGCGAAGGCTTTGCCCGCGCTTATCTCAAAATAAATGGGCAGTGGGCCGACCATGTGCTGACGTCCTTGCTCAATCCGGCACATGCGTCTTGATTGAGGCTGTCTGGCTTAGCCCCAGAATGGTTTCGGCCGCACGCTGGTGCGATCCAGACCGCGTTCGAACAGCAGGATGTCTTGCACGGCGCGTACGGTTTGTGCGGCGCCCGCGATGTAGATGGCCGCGGGAGTCGGCAAATCGAGCATGCGCGCCATCGCTGGCTGGCGTGATGCTTTGCCGCCCGCCTGATCAAGCCAGGTAAATGGCAATTCCAGTTCGTCCAGCAGGCTCGCGATGCGCGTGTCGCCTTCGATAAAGCCTTCGCAGCGGCCTTGTGCCGCCCGGCTGATGGCGGCAAACGGGGCCAGCGTGGTGGCGTCGCCAAAAAACCAGTGCGTCTGGCGCGCCAGATCCAGCGTAACGCGCCCCGAAAAACCGCGCAGCCACACGTTATCGCCCACGGTCAGCAAGCTGGCCCAAGCACTGCCCGGGCCGCGACCATGCAGATGCACCAGCAATTCGATGCGACCTCGCGTGGCGTCAAAGCGATATACCGAATATTTGCGACCCACGCGCTGTGTGGCGCCATCGATATACACGCTCACCGCGCGGCCCGGCGCGTAATCGGTCATGTGCTTGAAGCTTTCGGCTTCGAGCGTGATATGGCGCAACACACCTTGCAGCGTACGTACCTGCACGACGGCCGCGCGATGTTGCGTTTCGTGTTTCACCCAGGTTTTAACGGTTTCCAGAATGCTCATAACGAATCTCCGGCCCACGGTCAGGCGCTTTTAGTTATCTTACGATATAGGTCGCAAGATATATCTAAAGATATAAAACGCCAAGATCGTGATGACGAGCGGATGCCATTAGCATGACATCCGTCGCAAATCGGCCTCAGTCCGCTAGCCTTCGCAGCTGTAGCGGTAGTCGTCGGCCAGCCGCAGCTTGCGCACCAACGAGCTGATATGCGCACTCAGTGTGGCGGCGCATAACGCATCGCGCGCGCCATTGGTGTTTTGCCGATAGGCCGAGTCATATTCGATATTGAAGACGGCTTTGCCCGCGCTGATAAAGTTGCTGGCGTAGTGGTCGCATTCGCCCAGTGAATAGCACTGCTCGTTCACCGCAAAATCAAAATTCGACACCAGGCTGCTGGCCTGGCCCAGATCATTTTTAAGGCCGACGCTCAGGTTGAGCGCATGCGCCTGGGCGGCGATAAAGCGGTTGTAATCCAGCTGCGTGGCGGCAGTCAGCGGCAAGCCGGGCGTATTGGTGTAGCCATCGACGTTATCGGGGTCGACGCCATCGCAGCCTTTGCTTTGCGCCAAGGCCAGCCGCGTTTGCATGATGCTGCGTACATTGGCCGAACGGGTATCGACCCAGTATTCGCCCGGCCAGTTGGCCAGCCCGTTGCCCTGGTCGGCTGCGGCAAACTGCGTGTAGTCGCTGCGCCAGTTCTCGGCGGTCCCTGCGGAGAAATAACAAATGACGTGGCGGCCCTGTGCCTTCAGTGCAGCGATGGTGGCGGTGGGCGTATCAAACAGATCGACGTCATACATTTGCGCGTCGTAGCTGGTGTTCAGCGTGCCGCTAAGCTGGATTTGCCAGGTGCTGTCCTGCGCCGGCACCCAATAGCTGGGCGTTGGGGTAGGCGTGGGCGTCGGCACCGGCGTGGGGGTTGGCGTGGGCGTAGCGACCGGTGTCGGCGCTGGCGTTGGCGTTGGCGACACGCTGGCGCTTGCCCCGCTGCTGTCACCGCCACCGCCACCACATGCGGAAAGAATGGCGGCGACGCTGGCCAGTGCCAGCCACTGCAAAACAGGATGCTTCATCAAGACGTTCCACGCGGGTCGAGTATCAGCGTGTCGTTATGCAGGCTGCATAGCGGTTTGCCTGCCAGGACAGTTACCAGTGGACGGCGGTTAACCGCCGTTGCGCCGCTGCCGCATCCGTTTAAAACGACCGTTGGATTAAGTGGCCGTCAACATCCCGATTTATGATCGGCCTCCCACAACAACAAACCGGAGAAGCACATGAATATGTCAGAACAGGTTGGCGCGGGTCTGGATGGCTTGGGGCAACTGAAAGCGCTGGTGGCGGCGGGTCGCAAGCCGGGTATCGCGGTCTCGCTCGATTTTGATTTTGTCGAAGTCGAAGTGGGCCGCGCCGTGTTCAGCGGCACGCCGGGCCATCACGCCTATAACCCGATCGGCACCGTGCATGGCGGCTATGCGGCCACGTTGCTGGATTCAGCCTGCGCCTGCGCGGTGCATGCCAGTCTGAGCGCCACCCAGGCGTATACCACGCTGGAACTGAAAGTGGCCTATCACCGCCCGATTACCGCTGAAACCGGCTTGCTGCGCGCCGAAGGCAAGGTGATTTCGATCGGCCGCCGCGCCGCATTCGCCGAGGGCAAAATCACCGATGCCGAAGGCAAGCTGTATGCCTCGGCCACCTCAACCTTGCTGGTGATGGAGCGCCCCGCCAGCGCGCCTAAGGCTTGATCATCTGCATGGCGATGTAATGATCCGACAAGCCGACCGCGCGCCAGAACGCCAGCGCGGCGGCATTGTGCGATAACACCTCCAGCTGCAGGCGGCCCGATTTGCGCCATGGATTGGCCCAAAGCCATGCCATGGCGGCGCGGCCGATGCCGTTGCGGCGATATTCGGGCGACACATAAAACTGGCGTAAAAACACATGGTCGGGCGCCAGCACAAACAGCGCGTATCCGACCAGATGGCCACCGCTTTCAAACAGCACCGCGCGATAATCCTTGTCTGACAGCCAGCCCACCATGCGCGCTTGCAGCTCGGGCAGGCTCAGGCTGTGGGCATTGCCCTCGTCGCGCAGCAATTGCAGATTAAGCATCGCCAGCGCGCTGACATCGGCCACCGATGCAAAACGGAACTGCAGGTCGGGCGCTTGCGGGTCGTTCTGGGTCATGACATCGGTTCCTGTTTACAAGGTGGCGCGCGGTAAGTGCCAGCCATAGTGCACGGCCAGCAGGCGCAATACAAAACACGCCACGCCGCCGCTGATGGCGCTGATCGTATCGGGCACGCCGCAGCGGCGCAGCGACACCACCAAAGCACCGGCCAGAAAGGCGGCCGTGGCGTAAATATCGGCATACAACACCAGCGGCACGCGCGCGAGCAATACGTCACGCACCACGCCGCCGCCTGTGCCGGTAACGGTGCCCAGCAGCACCGCGATAAACGGGCGGATGCCGTGCAACAGCGCTTTCTGCACGCCCGCCACCGCAAACAGCGCCAGGCCTGCGGCATCCAGCACCGTATACGCCAGCGGCGGCAAGGCCAGCACCGCGCTACTAAAGATAAACGTGATAAAGCCGGCGGCAAAGGTTAGCGCCGGATAACGCCAGTCGCGGATGGCGCTGGGCGGCGTATCGCCTATCAGCAGATCGCGGATCACTCCGCCGCCCATGGCCACGATAAACGCAATCACCATCACGCCCAGCAAATCCAGGTGCGCGCGCATCGCGGTCAGGGCGCCTTCAATGGCAAACACCACCGTGCCGATCAGGTCGGCCATCAGCACCAGTTTTTCTGCGCGCAATCGCATTGCCTACCATCCGGTCAAATTGAGCCGCAGCCATCATATAGCGAAGTGTCCGCAGGCTTGGGCATGCACGCGGCTGGCGTGGTATCCGCGCCACTGCCACAGCGCGTAGACCAGGAGCGGCCCCCAGGTGCAGGCCTGGCTGGCAAGCGCCAGGCGCGCTGGCATGATGCCCTTAACGCGCTGGCAGGTGCGTTAACTCTCTCCTTTTGGCTTGGTTGGGCCCGCCCTGGTGGCGGGCTTTTCTTTGCCTATCGTTTGGCAAGCCAGGAGCGCTCCTGGTAGTGAGCCCGCACACGTCAAATAAGAATACGCTGATATATGACAGCCGCATGACGCGGTAACACGGTGCGCAGGAACACCGGGCAGGCCAGAACCATGAACGATTATTCAGACAAGACGCAGCGCGCCACACGGCACGGCGTGCGTTGGCGCGTGGTGCTGGTTACCACCGACGGCCGCCAGGCGTTTGGCCGCACCGGCGATTTATCCGCTAGCGGCGCTTCGGTTTATCTTGACGTGTATTTGCAGATGCAGACCGATGCGCTATTGCATCTGGAGGTGCCAGCGCGACCGGATGTGATTGAGCGCCAGATTGTGCAACTGCCCTGCCGCGTGGTGTACACGGTGCATGACAATGCGATGGGGCAGTTTCGGACCGGCATCCAGTTCATGCAGCTGGACGAGCCGGCGCGCGATATCCTGCAGCGCGCATTCAAGGCGTATTTTCATCGCGCCCGGCCGGTGGTGGCTGAAGACGCTTAGGCGCAAACGTCAGGCTGGGCCGATGCTGAAAACACTGGACGAAAAAAAACCCCGCAATGCGGGGTTTTCTTCTAACAAGCAACGCAGCAATCAAGCCGGTTGGATGTTGGTGGCTTGCGGGCCTTTCGGACCCATGCCCTTGGAGTAGGTCACTTTCTGGCCTTCTTGCAGGCTCTTGAAGCCGTCGACCTTCACTTCGGAGAAGTGAGCGAACAGATCCGGGCCGCCGTCAGCCGGGGTGATAAAGCCGAAGCCTTTAGCGTCGTTGAACCACTTGACGATACCTTGTTCCATTTTGATTCCTTGATACGTAATTGAGCATGCCGCTCAGAAAAGAAGCGCACGAACATCAAGGAAAATAAGGTAACAAGGGGTGCCACGGGGCTACTGACAATGTAACGATCACTTCACGCTTGAGATCCTGCACCGTCGTTATCCCCTTTTATGCCGGCCGCGTCAACGCTCTTGCCGTAATTAATTTCAGAATCGATGCCCGCCACCCGCCAGCAACGGGCATCAAAACCGGCTTTGCTTATTGATTTTGCAGCGCGATATTCATCAACACGCCGCGCATACCCAGAATCAGCAAGGTGGCTTTGTGCTCACCCTTCAGCCGGAAAGCACAGTATTGCGGGCTGTCTTCATCGCCTTTGCATTCAGGCGTGCCAAATTCGCTGGTGGCCAGATCCACCACCTTTTGCAAAGGCAAGCGGCTGCCGTCATCAAACGGGCTGAGCAAAATGGTGACCTTGCCGGGCTGCATATTGTCTTCGCCCTGCGTGGTGTACAAAAACGAGCGATTGGCCGCCTGCGGCAACGGACAGTTGGACAGCAGATAGCCAAAGTCCACGGCGGGCAATTCGGTGCCCCGCACTTTCTGCGCCGGAAGATGCCGCTCGCTCACCTGGCATTGCAACGCCGCGCCTACATAATGTGGATCGGCCAGATTGCCGTTGGTGGCCACGCTGCCGATACGGTCCAGCAGCGCCACAAACGGCGCGGTATTCAGATGCGGCGGATCGGCTTGTGCGACGCTGGCCAACAATGTAGTCACGATGGCGATCAGAAGTTTTTTCATGGTGGCGGCCCTCGGTATGTAGTGGGGTGTTTGCTACTTACATGACCAGACTATATGCCGCGAATTTGCCCCCCGAAAACACCCCAACCGGCCCTCTTTGCCTGAGCGGACGTTTAGCGCCGACAGTCGTTTTTAAAGCGTCTGATTGCGTGCAATTTATCAGATTATAGTCAGCTAAATATTATATAAAATTCAGCAAATGGCTAGGAGGGCTACTAGTCGTCGAGCCAGTCAAATTAATTGTTGTCGGCAGACAAACCGACGTAATAGCTTGCATAAAAGGCGATATAAGACCAAACGCGCGTATAAATTACGTACTTTCTCAACAAACCCGATTGTAAGCAAAATACGCACGCGGTGCTTAAAAGGCCCGAAATCAGTCATCCCCCATTTGTCGATCTGCAAGCAACTTTTGCAGGTAAAAAACGCAGAAGTAAGCGCAAGCCGCGCCCCTGTTGACGGCGTAATTGCGGGCATCATTCAAAGGCATGTTGCCCGGGCCGGTTCGTGCTCTAGACTAGCGGCACTTGATCGCAAGCAGAGCCTGACCATGACGCAACCACACCGCTGTGCCTGGGCACAGAATGACCCACTAATGAGCCAGTATCACGACACAGAATGGGGCGTACCCGAATACGACAGCCGCGCGCTGTGGGAAAAACTGATCCTCGATGGCTTTCAAAGCGGCCTGTCGTGGCGGACCATCCTGTACAGGCGTGACGCTTTCCGCCATGCCTTTGCTGGCTTTGATCCAGTCAAAATAGCGGCCTTTACCGCGGCCGACGTCGAGCGTCTGCTGCAAGACTCCGGCATTATCCGCTCGCGGCAAAAGATTGAAGCGGCCATCGGCAATGCCAAAGCTTATCTGGCGATGCAAGCGGCGGGCGAGGATTTCTCGGATTGGGCTTGGGCGTTTGTCGAAGGCACACCGTTGCAGAACAGCGGCCCGGTGCCGGCGCAAACGGAGTTGTCACTGACGATTTCCAAGGCCCTCAAGAAGCGCGGCTTCAAGTTTGTCGGGCCGGTGGTGGTGTATGCGTGGATGCAGGCGGTCGGCATGGTCAATGACCACGCCGCCGATTGTTTCTGCCGTAACGGCCCGGTGCAGACCGCCGACCCGCGCGCCTGACACAGCGCCCGCGCGCGTTACAGCAAATGCAGGCCGCCATCGCATTCGAGCACGGTGCCGGTTACAAAACCGTTTTCCATCAGAAACTGCACTGCATGTGCGACGTCGTCGGCCTGACCAACGCGGCGCACCGGCAAGCTGGCCGCTTGCTGTTCAAACACTGCAGCTTTGAATGCGGCCGGTTGGCCATCCCACCACGGCGTATCCACCACGCCCGGCGACACCGCGTTCACCCGCACGGGCGCCAGTTCACGCGCCAGCGTGCCCACCATGGCTTCGAGCGCGCCGTTGATCGCGCTCAATCCCGCCACGCCCGGCATCGCCATCCGCGCCGAAATCGCGCTGACCAAGGTGACGCTGCCGCCAGCGCGCAACACCGGCAAGCTGGCCTGCAAGGTATTGAGTTGTGGCCAGAACTTGGCGGCGAAACCGGTGTGCAAATCGCCAAGGTCCAACTGCCGAAATTCGCCCGCCCCGGCGCCACTGCCTAGCGCCAGCAGCAAATGGTCCACCGGCCCCGTCGCGGCAAAGAACGCATCCAGCGCCGCACGATCGGTCGCATCGACCACTTCGCCACGCAGCGTGCCCTCTGCGCCTTCCAGCGCCGCTTGCAAGCGGGGCAGGCTGCGCCCCGTGGCAATCACTTCGGCCCCCGCCGCCGCCAGCCGCCTGGCGCTGGCCAGCCCGATACCCGACGACCCACCCATCACCACGACCCGTTGTTGCTGTTGCATGATCTCGCTCCTGATTGGCTTGGCCCATTGCAACTTGCCCGGACCACGCAGCGAGAATAGGCTGACCGCTGATATCACTCCAATCGTTTGGAATCATGCCCGTCATCAATGAAAATGATTTCCGCAAGCTTGATCTGAACCTGTTGCTGGTGCTGCACGTGCTGTTGCAAGAACGTAACGTGACACGCGCCGCCGCGCGTTTGTTTATCGGCCAGCCCGCGCTCAGCGGCGCCTTGCGACGATTGCGCCAGGTCTTTGGCGACGATCTGTTTGTACGCACCTCGCACGGCATGGTGCCCACGCCGCGCGCGCTGGACCTGGGCCAGCAGATCGAGCCGCTGTTGTTCACCGTGCAACAGGCATTGCAACAGCAACCGGGGTTTGCCCCAGCCAGCGCGCAACGCGTGTTCCGCATCGGGCTTAGCGACGCGCTGGAGGTGGCCTTGCTGCCCGGCATCATGCAACGCATCAACGCGCAAGCGCCGGGCGTGCAAATCATCGCGATCAACGCCGATGGCCAGAATGCGGTGCAGTTGCTGGATGCGGGCGAGATCGAACTCGCCATCGGCGTGTTTCTGCAGCGCCCGGCGTGGCTGCAAGCCAGCGCGCTGTTCAACTGGAAATTTCAGTGCGTGTACAACCCGGCGCAGTTGCCGTTATCGGGCGGGCGCATTTCGCTGGAGGACTATCTGGCGTGGCCGCACGTGCTGACCTCATTCAATGGCGAGCTGCAAGGCGTGATGGATGACGATCTGGCTAACCTGGGACGGCAACGGCGCGTGATTTTATCCAGCCGGCATTTTGGCGCCAGTCCGCTGTTGGTACAGCAAATGGCGGCGCTTACCACCGTGCCCAGCTTTGTGGCGCAAGCGTGGCAGCAGGCCTTGCGCCTGGCCATCTGCGAATTGCCGTTTGAAGTGCCCGAATACGAAGTCAGCCAGATGTGGCCCGCCACGCATGCGCAAGATGCGGGCCTGATCTGGCTGCGGCAGGTCGTGGCGCAAAGCTGCGCCGCCAAGGCTTAGCGCTGCAGTTGCTTCAGCTCAAACCCCGACATCGCATATTCATAAAAATTGGTGACCCCTTGCTGGCGGCTCTGCTCAAACAGCGTGCGCGCGCGATCGGTATCGCCTTGCGCCAGATAGAATTCGCCCACATAAAAGCTGGCCTCGGTACTGGCCATGCGTCCTTCCAGCCCGGCTTTGCTTTGCGCGGCGTTCAGCACTTGCTCGGGCGTGGCCTTACCGGCAAACAAGGCCAGTACCGGCGCGGGCCAATCCTGGTTGACGTCGGCTTTGGCCGCCAAGGCATTCGGCAGCGGCAGATGCTGGCGCTTTAATAGCCAGGCCGCCCAGATCTGGTCATACGGGTCGGTAATGCCGTCGGCTTGTTGCAGGCCGCGGTTCACGTCAGCCAGCGCCGCGGTGGCGTTGCCATTAAAGTACTGCGCCACAGCGCGGCTGTAGTACAGACGTGGCGCGGTGCCGCCCAGGCTGATTTCGCGGCTGCTGCTTTCGATCGCTTGCTGAAACCGGCCGCCGTTAAAGTCATATTCGGTGCGGCAACGCAATGCCACCGGGGCCGAGGCGCCCAGTTTTTGCGCCAGCGCCATATCGCTATCGGCCGCCTTGCCCTGCCCCAGATCGCGATACGCTGCGGCGCGGAAACAATACGCCGCCGCCAGATCGTCACTGCCCAGCTTGCCGCCCGCGATGGCTTTGCTGATGTTGTCCACCAGCCGTTGCGAGCGCGTGGCGATTTGCTGCTGGATCGGATCACCCTTGGCGGTGGCGCTACTGCCAGCCAGATCGGTCTTGGCGATGATAAAGGTGTCGCTGGATTGCTGCGACAGCGCGCGCAAGTCACTCACAAACGCCGACGCATCCGCCGCCTCGCCATTGGCGCTGGTCAGCACCAGGTCTTCCACTTGCCGCGCCACATTGCCACGCATGCTGTAGGTGGCGTCGTAGTTAAACAATTTGCGATGCAGGCTGGTCACGACGGGGTCGACCTGCCCCGCCACTTCGCTGGGCAGGGTGACTTGCACCGAGTAATGCAGATGCTCAGGCGCATTGCCGCCCACCACAAACGGCATGGTGCGCACGGCGGTGGCTAAGCGCGTAAAGGTATGGCGGAAGTTCGACGCATCAAACGCCACTTGCCAGCTGCCTGCTTCTTCATGCGCCAGTTCGGGCACGCTGAAATGCGACACCAATGTATAGCTATTGCTGGCGATATCGTCCTGACTGGTTGGCGCGCCCACCAAGGTGGCTTTGGGATAACGCAGCGTAATCGGGTCCGTGACAAAGCGCGCCAGGTCGCTGGCCGAGGCTGAGCCCACGCTCATGCGCATGTTCTCAGCGTTTTCGCCGCGCCAGGTTTCCGTCACCGTCAGTTGCGCCACGCCGTCCCACTGCGGCAGCGTAAACACTTCATCGCGCGCCATATCGATGCGCTGCGTGGTGTCTGGCGCAATTCGCGCCAGCTCGGTGCTGGCCGGGTCCACCACCAGCACACGTGCGTCGCCATAGGTCTGGCCCATATTGGCCAACGCGCCATGCTGGCCCTGGCGCGTCGGGTCCAGATACCAGATTTTGCCGTCGAGCGTCACTTGCAAAATGGCGTGATTAAACGCCAGCGGGCTGGGTTGCATCCGCTGCGGCAAAGTCTGGCTGCTGGCATCCAGCAATACCGGTCGGCTGGCAATGCCCAGTTGCGCCAGCAAGGTATGCAAGAACAACGCCTTGTCTTTGCAATCGCCATAACGGCGTTGGTACACCACGTTGGGCGGCGCGGGCCGATGCGAACTTTCGCCCAGCGCCACCGAAAAATAGCGGATGTCGGTTTGCGCAATTTCCAGCGCCGCCACCACTTGCTGTTCTTGCGTCGGCAAGGTTTTTAGCCGCGCCACCACCGCCTGCAACTCCGGGCCCAGTGGTTCTTTGACGGTAAACAGGCCTTCGGCCCATTTCGCCACGCCGTTCCAGTCGGCAAACGCAGAAAACTGCAGCCAGCCCGCCACGATGTAATCCGGCGGCAGATCGCCTTCGCTGCGAATGGCTGGCAGATTGCGTGCCTGAAAAATCTGCGTGCGCCAGCCACCCGCCACGGTTTCGGTCGGCTTGGGTGCGGCAATGCTGTTGTCGCTGAGATAACGCCAATAAATGGGCGTGGCCACCGGCGAGCGCAAAATCACGCGGCGCCATTGCACCGGCGCGCTGTCGCCCCAGCCCGAGTTCTCGACAAACTGGCCGCCAAACACGGGGTTCTGCCCGGTAACGGTGTATTCATATTCCAGCGTATCGCCCACGCGCAGATCGTTGATCAGTATCGATACGGTGACCGCCCCGCTGTACATCTGCGATTGCTCCAGCCCGTCTTCGCGCTGCAGAAAGCGGATGTGCGCGCTCTGGGTGCGATCGAGCAATTTGCCCTCGCGCCAGATGCGCAGACCGTGCAGATGCAGCTGTTGATAATCGGGGATGAATTCGATCTCCAGCCGGCCGGCGTTTTCCAGTTCGGTGGTGCTGTTGATCTGTTCGGCGCGGTGCACGTAATAAGCGGGAGCGGCGCCCGCCTGCATTTGCGTGTCGGCCAGGATATAAACCTTGGGATCGGTGGCCTTGGCATCGGCTTTATGAGTGGCCACATTGGCGGGCGTAATCCACGCCGGCACCGGGTCTTGCAAATAAAACGCGGCGCGCGCCTGTGCGCTTTCTTTATCCACCGTCTTGTCGACCGTCTTGTCGACAGCGTTGGCGCTTGCGGCCGGGGCCGGTTCCGCCGCCATGACCACTGCGCCAGCCAACAGCCATGCCGCACCCAGAATTGCCAGAACTTTAGACTTGTAGCCGTTCACTGCCTTGCCTTTTGTAAGTACCGATAAGCTCCGGGCATCTTAGCGGGTTCTGTTGCGCTATAGGTGTCCTGGACCGGCTTGATTTGTACCACCGATAAGCGCCGTCGCAGCGCTGAAAAGTTCCCCTGCCGCCCGGCTGAAAATCCCCTTTTTTTGATCAAGCGCGTCGAAACGGTTGCATAAGTCGGTGCTGATGCAGCAAGCCGTTGCCTCCCCGTCCGCGGTGCAGGATCAAGCCTAGATTTGACGCGGCTTTGCTCATGAAATCGCTTTCATAAAAACGTCATCCATCTGGCCAGATTGGCGCGGCGCAGCAAACCATCGGTTCAACCATTTGTCAGAAAGCTGCATTTTGCTGCACTGCGCGCACCGTAAAAACGCCTGATCCATGTACTAGAATCCCCGGCATGTAGCGTGGTGTACCCGCATTACGCACAAAATCGGGGCGCACAGAATGGCCGGGCCAGCACGATGTCCGGCGTCGTTTCTGCACGCCTTCATTGCGCCTACTTGTGAAATCGATTTCAAAAACGCCAGCCCATGTATCGGGTTGTATTTGCCATATATCGCCCGTGTTCAAGGCTGCATAAGGCAAATCATGTAGGTGCGCTTACGTCGTAAATATGAAATCGCTTTCATTTTGCAGGCTTGTCGCAAGCATGCCGTATCGCTTGCGCCCCACCTCGCCGCATTACGGGCGGGGTTGCAGTTGCAGTACAGGTAAGGCCGGCGCAGCCCGGCCATGCCGACCAATCACACGAGGAGCTGGGTTGTTTATGAAAGACTATCGAGCCAGGGCATGGGGGCGGCTTTGCGCCGCCCTGACTGCCGTCTATGTGCTCGCGGGGTTAGCGCCAACCGCAGAAGCGGTGACGTTAGCCCCGTCCGAGCGGGTGACCATCAATCTTGGCGAAACGCCATGGAAATACATCAAGGATCAAGACCCGGCCACGGCGTATCAGCCGGGCTTTGATGACAGCGGCTGGATTTCAGTGGGTGTCCCGTATTCGGCCGACCAGCTGGATACCTTTATCAACACCGAATCAGGTGGTGGTGAAGGCTTTTTAAGCGGTAATACGCAGTGGTATCGCAAGCACTTTACGCTGGGCAGTCAGTACGCCCAGCGCAAGGTGCTGGTGGAACTGGAAGGCGCACACACCGGCGTGCAGGTGTATATCAACGGCACCTTCTTGCCCGGCAACAGCCAGCTCAACCCGCAAGCCACCCACGTGGTGGGTTTCCTGCCCGTGGTGGTTGATCTGACGCCGTATGTGAAGTTTGACGGCAGCGACAACGTACTGGCGATCCGCGTCGCCAAAAACGCCAACTGGTTTGCCTCGCCCGGCTTTTCGCAGGCGTTCCGCTTTGGCCAGTCCGATGCCGGCCTGTTCCGGCCGGTGTACATGTACATCACCGACAAGGTGCACATTCCGCAGAACGTGTATGCGGGGCTGGGCACGTGGGGGACGTACGTGGCCACCGTCAGCGCCAGCAGCACCTCGGCGCAGATCGAGGTGCAGACCAACGTGGTCAACGAAGGCACGACGGCCCAACAGGTCACCCTGACCACGCAGATCGTCGACGCCAACGGCAATGTCGTCGCTACGGCGCAAGACAATAAAACCGTGGCCGCCAACGTGGCGCCGGGCCTGCATCCGCAATTGTTTGACCAGACGCTGACGGTCACCAACCCGACGCTGTGGTATCCCAACAATTCGCCCTACGGCAAGCCTTATATGTACAAGGTGTTCCACACCGTCAGCATCAACGGCGCGGTGGTCGATGCGGTACAAAGCCCGCTGGGCATCCGCACCATCACGTGGGACAAGGACTTTCCGCTGATCAACGGGCAGCGCCACTTTTTGTGGGGCGGCTCGGGGCGCTATGACTATCCGGCGCTCGGCACCTCGGTGCCCGAAGAACAGCAATGGCGCGATCTGCAACAGATGGCGGCCATGGGCGGCAACCTGTGGCGGCCTGGGCATTCCAGCTCCAGCCCCGAGTTTGTCGATGCCGCCGATGCGCTGGGCGTGTTTATCGTGCAGCCCAGCGGGGATGGCGAAAACGGCTTTGCCGACGCCTGCACTGCCCCGCCGTGCAACAAGCAGATTCTGAAGACCGAACTGCACCGCGAGATGATCGTGCGCGACCGCAGCCACCCGTCGATTCTGGCGTGGGAGGCCGATAACGGCGCCACCGATACCACCTTTGCGCAAAGCCTGAAGGCGCTGTCGCAAGTGTGGGACCCGATCAATACGCGCGCGCAGGCAGACCGCACCCCCAACCCGGCCAATGGCGACATCCTCGGTTGTACCAACCAGGGTTGCGAGGTGCTGACCAAACAAACCTATCCGAACAAACCGGCGTGGGGCTCCGAATATTGGGGCAATGGCTCGGCGCGTGGCGCATGGGATTTTGAACTGGCCTTTGCCGCGCCTTTTCTGGATAGCTGGCGGCAAGGCGTCGCGGTCAACGCCTTCGGCATGGCGCAGTGGTATTTCGCGGATACTCCGGGCGAAAGCAGCATCTTTGCCGAAGGCCCGGCGCTGAATATTCCGCAATCGAACGTGCGCTCGCTGGGTGCGTCGATGGTGGATCAGAACCGCTTTCCCAAGTTGCTGTATTACATCTACAAGGCCGCGTGGACGCCGTATGCCACCAAGCCCGTCGTTGCACTGGCACACCACTGGAACCGCTCCGGCAGTGTGCGCGTAAACGCGTTCAGCAACTGCCCCAAAGTACGTCTGCTGGTTAACGGCACCGTACAAGGCGCAGACCAGACGCCCAACCCGTGGAACAGCGACAGCCGTTCCGACCTGTCGCAAAACACCACCAAAATGCCGTTCCAGGTGCATTGGGATGGCGTGACGTGGCAATCGGGTACGGTAACGGCGCAGTGTCTGGATTCGTTTGGCAATGTCGTGGCCACCGACAGCAAAACCACCGCTGGCCCGGCCGCCAAAATCGTGCTGACCGTCGTGCCCAATCTGGTCAAGCCGGATGGCACTGCGTTTGCCACCACCGCCAATGGTTCGGATGCCGCTTTTGTGGAAGCGCGCGTCACCGACGCCAATGGTGTGGTCGTCCCCACCGCCAGCAACAACATCACGTTTGCAGTCAGCGGCCCGGTGACGTATATGGGCGGCACGCAGCAATACGTGACGGCAGGCCAGGCGCTGACGTACCACTCGCCCGGCGATCACGAACTGCAGGCTGAAGGCGGCATGACCAAGGTGGCGCTGCGCACGCAGTTCACCACCGGCACAGTCACGGTCAGCGCCAGCGCCAACGGTCTGACCACGGGTACCACCACCTTTGTGGTGCAGCCGGTGACACACACCACGCCGGTACAAGGCGCGCCGGTGATCATCGCGCAACCGGTGGCGCAGTCGGTCACCCTGGGCCAACCGGCGCACTTCTCGGTGACGGCGACGGGTGCGGCCACGTTGACCTTCCAGTGGAAGAAAAACGGCACCAACATCAGCGGCGCAACCGGCGCAACGTATGACACGCCCGCCACCACCTCTGGCGATAATGGCGCGACGTATTCGGTAGCCATTACCAACAGCCAGGGCACGGTGACGTCGTCGACCGCTGCGTTGTCGGTATTTGCCGCTGCGGCGCCCACGCTCAGCGCAGCGCCCGCCGCGCAATCGGTGGATGTGGGCCAGAGCGCGCATTTCAGCGTCACGGCCAGCGGTTCGCCCACCTTGTCTTACCAATGGAAGAAAAACGGCACCGCCATCCAGGGCGCCACCAACCCGACTTACGACACCCCGATCCTGGCTCTGAGCGATGACGGCGCGTTGTATTCGGTGACGGTGACCAACCCGGTCAACTCGGTGACTTCGGCGCAAGTACGGCTGACGGTCAACGCGGCGCGTGTACCCACCATTGCCACGCAACCGACGCCCGTGGTGGCCATCCCCGGCCAGCCCGCGACGTTTACCGTGGTGGCGGCAGGTTCCGCACCGTTCCATTATCAGTGGATGAAAGATGGCGCGGCCATTGGCGGGGATAGCGCCACCTTCAGCATCGCTGCGGTACAAAACAGCGACGCGGGTAGCTACAGCGTTACCGTCACCAACCTGGCCGGCAGCGTTACCAGCGCAGCCGTCACGCTGAAGATGGCGCCGCCGGGCGTTAATCTGGCGCTGAACAAGGTGGCGACCGCCAGCAGCTACGAGAACCAGGCCGGCAACCCGGCCAGCAATGCGGTGGACGGCAACGCCACCACCAAATGGGGCTCGGCGTTTGTTGATCCGTCGTGGTTTGAAGTTGATCTGGGCTCGGTGCAGACGTTTAACCGCGTCATCCTGCGCTGGGAAGCCGCTTTTGCCTCGTCGTACGAAATCCAGGTTTCCAACGACAACGCCAACTGGACCAAGGTTTACGGCCAGGATGCGGGCGCGGGTGGCGTCGAGGACTTTACCTTCCCCACCCAGAAAGCACGTTATATCCGCATGTATGGCAAGACCCGCGGCACCGTATACGGGTATTCGCTGTACGAGTTCGAGGTGTACAACGGCGCCAATTGCGGCAATGCCAGCGAGCGTTATACGGTGATCGATCCGGCCACCGTGAAAGACAACGTCACCGGGCTGACCTGGAAACGCCAGCAGTACACCCTCAGCGATTCGGGTGCGCAATTTACCCAACCGCTGGCAACGGCTTACTGCGCCAATATGGGCGGTGGCTGGCGTCTGCCGACCAAGGACGAAGCGCTGGCGATTTCTGGCGCCAATGCTTCCACTTGCGCCTTCCCGGCCGCATGGAACACGTGGACTTCCACCAGCTACGAGCAAGACAGCACGTATGCGTACTGGGTGTCGTCAACGGGGACGTCCAATATCGGCGTGGCTACCAACTTCCCGGGATGGGCGTTGTGCACGCAAGGGACTTCGATTGCCGGTCCGGCCATTACCACGCAACCCACCAATCTGACGGTGGCCGTGGGCGCAAGCGCGCACTTTACGGTGACGGCAACGGGTGCCACCAGCTATCAGTGGTACAAGAACGGCGGCCTGGTCGCTACCACCACCACCGGCGCGTATGACACGCCGGCCACCACCACCGCAGACAACGGCGCGACCTACAAGGTTGTGGTGTTGAATGCAGCGGGAGGCAGCACCACCAGCAGCACGGTGACGCTGACGGTCACCAGTGGCGGCAGCAGCGGCACCGTCAACCTGGCGCTCAACCGCCCGGCCAGCGCCAGCAGCACCGAAAACGCAACGGTCAACCCGGCCAGCGCGGCATTCGATGGCGATGCGGTCAACACCCGTTGGTCTTCGACGTTTGTTGATCCGGGCTGGATCAGCGTTGACCTGGGTTCGGTGCAATCGGTTAACCACGTGATTCTGCGTTGGGAAGCGGCATACGCCACGGCCTACCAGATTCAGGTGTCCACCGATAACACCAACTGGACCACGGCCTATACGCAATCGGCCGGTGTGGGTGGCGTGGAAGACTTGCGCTTTAACGCCGTATCAGGCCGCTATGTACGCATGTATGGCACGGCGCGCGCCACGCAATATGGCTATTCCTTGTTTGAGTTTGAGGTGTATGGCGCCGCCAGCGGCCCGGCCATTACCACGCAGCCGGTCGCTAAAACCGCCGCAGTGGGCCAGACCGCCACGTTTAGCGTGGTGGCTTCGGGCAGCGGGCTGACCTATCAGTGGCTCAAGAACGGTGCGGTGATCAATGGCGCGACCAGCGCCAGCTACACCACCCCCGCCCTTGCCGCCACCGATAATGGCGCGGCGTTTACCGTCATCGTCACCGACAGCAGCGGCAACAAGACCACCAGCAATCAGGCCTTGTTAACCGTCTCTGGCGGCAGCGGTAGCGGCAGCACCAACCTGGCGCTGGGCCATACCGCCACGGCCAGCAGCAACGAAAACCCGGCGTTCTCGGATGCCAGCTATGTGGCGGATGGCAACACCACCACACGTTGGTCCTCGCTGGTGGTAGACCCGTCGTGGGTAACGATCGATCTGGGCAGCACGCAATCGATCAACAAGGTGGTTTTGATCTGGGAAACCGCGTATGGCAAGGCCTATCAGATTCAGGTCTCGACCGACAACGTCAACTGGACCACGGCGTACACCCAGGCCAATGGCGCGGGGGGTACTGAAACCCTGACGTTCAACACGGTATCTGGCCGCTACGTGCGCATGTATGGCACCGCGCGCGGCACGCAGTACGGATATTCGCTGTGGGAATTCCAGGTGTTCGGGCCCGCCAGCCAGACCGGCGCAGCCACCAGCGTCAGCGGTAGCAAAACCAGCACATCGGCCAGCAGCAGCACCGCCCCGGCCAGCACCGCCACCAGCAGCAGCACGCTGGGCAGCGGCCAGAGCACGTCCGCCGCCACCACCGCCGATGCCAGCGTCAATCTTGCGCTGAACAAGGTGGTGAAAGTCAGCGGTACTGAAAACGCAGGCACGCTGGCGGGCACCAATGCCGTCGATGGCAACAGCGGCACGCGTTGGGGTTCGGCCTTTGTTGATCCAGGCTGGATTGAAGTGGATCTGGGTTCGGTGCAAACCGTGGGCCGCGTGGTGTTGCGCTGGGAAGCCGCCTACGGCAAGGCGTATCAGATCCAGACCTCGAACGATGAGGCCAACTGGAGCACGGTCTATACCCAAACCGCCGGTAAAGGCGGCGTGGAAGACCTCAGCTTTGCCAGCACCACGGCCCGTTATGTGCGCATGTATGGCACGCAGCGCGCCACGCAATACGGCTATTCGTTGTGGGAGTTCGAGGTCTATTCGGGCAGCACGGGTACGAGCAATCCGGCGTACACGGTCTATCCGGGCTTTGTGGGCACCGAGCTGCAAAACAACACCAAAGGCGCATGGCGCGATGACCAGATCTATGTGACCGTGTTGGGTCGCGATCCGGCCAGCGGCGTGTTCAGTTGGCTGAAACCGGACGGAACGTTAACCCATGCTGCAGTGGCCGATAACGATGCAAACGGCCATCTGATCAAGAATGGCGTCAACTATCCCAACTACGCCTTCACGCTGGCGCAAAGCAAGTTGCTGAAACTGCCGAAAATGGATTCCGGCCGTGTCTTCATCTCGCTGGGCGAACCGGTTTATCTGAAGGTACTGAGCGATGTAAACGGCAATATCGGTTATGCCGGGCCCAATCCGTTGAACCCGACCGACCCCAATATCGCCGTTAACTTTGACTGGTATGAATTCACCTACAACACCACGGGTTTGTGGATCAACACCACCCAGGTGGATGAATTCGGCGTGCCGCTGCTGCTGGATGTATACGGCGCCAACCAGACGTTCCACGCTCAAACCGGCATCACCGAATCGGTGTCGGCGCTGTACAACGAGTACGTGAGCCAGACCCCGGCCGAGTTCCATACGCCGACCCCTGCCCTGCCGCGCATCATGGCCCCGGGCAAGTCGACGTTTGATGTCGGCCAGGCCAACGGCAACTACTTTGATAGCTATGTAAACCAGATGTGGACCTACTACACCAGCAACACGCTGACCGTGGACATGTGGGGCGGCAGCCGTCGCTTCAGCGGCCGCGTGCAAGGTAATACGCTGGTGTTCACCGAAGTCAATCTGGGCAACGGCGCGTATCAGGGTGGCACGTACAACGTCAGCAAACCCACCACGCAAGACATTCTGGAAGGCAAAGGCACGCTGGCCACCGGCAATTCGGTCGAGCTGGCCCTTGAAGCCCAGATTTGCGCGGCGTTTAACCGCCACATCATGCAAGACAGCAGCAAGTGGGCCACCCCGTCCGCGTGGTACAGCGCGGCGCCGGCCAACTTCTACGCGAAGTTCTGGCATAGCCACAGCGTGGGCGGTCTGGCGTACGGCTTTGCCTATGACGACGTGTCGGATCAAAGCTCGACCATCATGTCGCCCACACCGGAACATATGGTGTTTGGCATCGGCTGGTAAAAACGAGAGGTACTTGCTGTTGTAGTAATGACCGGGTCCACCGCAAGGGGACCCGGTTTTTTATTTTCGCCAGCGCAGTAATGCCTTTGACGCGTTGCTTTGCCCCTGGATTAGGCTGCGTGCTTTGCCATCGTAACAATCCGAAAAACACGAGGCCGCACCTATGAGCAAACCCCGCGTCGAAGTCGCGCCACCGGTCGATCTGGCCCGGCTGCAACAACTGCCCGATCTGCCCGCCTGGCTGGCGCAGCATCAGATCATTGACCACCAGGGCCGCTATCTACCGTGGTGCCAACTGAAATGGCGCTTGCCGCGCGCCAGGGCACGCGATGTCTGGCAGGCCATCCGCTTTAAACGCGCGCTGCAAAGCCAGCCGTTGCCGCTACTGGCGCAAAACGGCCAGCCCTTTACCTGGTGCCTGCATCCACGGCTGGCGTTGCGGCTGGATCACATCAACCAGTTGGTGCGCGACGAGCATATCCGCTGGCCCATCAACGCCGAGGACGACGACTGCACTGAATTCGACAAGGAAGAAGCCATCAGCAGCGCCCAGCTGGAAGGCGCGGCCACCACGCGCGCCGATGCAGAAAAAATGCTGGCCGAGGGCCGTCAGCCGCACACCGAAGACGAACAAATGGTGTTTAACAATCTGATGCTGCTGCGCGAAGTGGAAAAGATGCGCGATGAGCGCCTGACCCTGGCGCTGATCTTGCGACTGCACCGCATCGCCACCACGGGTACGACCGGCAATGACGTGCAACCGGGCGTGTTGCGCACCACCGACGATATTGATGTGGGCGACCCGGAAGGCCACTATCGCCCCACACCGGCCAGCCAGCTAAAACAGCGCCTGAAAGCGCTGTGCGACTTTGCCAACACCGACCACACCGCGCGCATCCTGGCGGGGCCTGAGTTGTGTATCGACAACGTGATCAAGGCGATGACGCTGCACTTTATGCTGGCGTACGAACATCCGTTTCGCGATGGCAACGGCCGCACCGCGCGCGCCTTGTTTTACTGGTTTGTACTCAAGCATCGGTATCGCTGGTTTCGCTATATCTCGATCAGCCTGCAACTGAAGGCCAAGCCCAAACAGTACGGCCTGGCGTATCAGTACACCGAAACCGACCAGCATGACCTGACCTACTTTTTTGATCACCAGGCGCAGACCATCCTGCAGGCCATCGCGCAGCTGATCGGCAATCTGCCTCCGCCGCCCGACGTCGATGCCCATGCGCGCGAAAAGCATGTCGATTATGTGGCCACCGCGCAGCGCACCTTGCAGCCGGAGTTTGAAAACCAGCCGCTGCCGCGCGTTGCCCAGCGGGAGGCCAGCTATCGCGCCAGCCTGTGACGGCGTGGCACGTCGCCGGCATCAACAAGGCCGTGTCGGGGGCGGCGCGCTGCGGCAACCGAACTGCTACGGCAGGCAGCCTTTGGTCATCGCTTCCGGCGGCCCAAACAGGCGCTCGCGCAGGGTTACGCTGCGCGATGCGCCATCACAGACATAACCCGGCCCATTGGCGCGCGCCAGTGTGGCCGCACGCAACTGTTCGGTGTTGGTGTAGAACGGCGTCGCATCCAGCGGCAAACCTACGTTCTTTGATTCTTCCACCAGAATCTGCAAGTACTCGGTCATGTGCGTGGCGGTATACGGATTAACGTCATGGAAGGCGGCGATGACGGGGGTTACGCCCTCCACCACCGGCAGCTTGCCCGCTTGCCACGCGCGCAGCACCACCGCCAACGCGTCATGCATATGGCTGCGGCGGCGCAGGCTGATATTCCAGCCATAAATCTTGCCGTCGTTGGCGCTAACGTCGGTCTGCAACATGGCCAGACCGGCCTGGCGATAGGTGGCCAGCGTGCTGTCGTTAAATTCCCAATCGGGTGGGCGCACCACGCCCGCTTGCGTGCCGCATTGCGCCTCGATATCGCGGATGCCTTGCTGCAACGATTGCAGCAATTCTTCGGGCGACATCAGCGGATGCGGAATATGCCCGCGCGGGCTGCCGGAATGCACGCCCAGCAGATGGCCTTGCTGGCAACTCTGGCGTTCCAGCGCCTGGCCCGCCGGGCTGCCACCATGCGCGGGATGCGCGGTCTGCACAAAAAACACGGCTTTGATATTGGGCGTGACCGGGTTGTCTTGCAGCTGCTGCACAATGCGCGCGGTGGGCGCGCTGCGCCACAAGCTGGGGCCGTCATCAAAGGTCAGGATAAAGCGCACGGGCGGAATCGGCGCGGCGGCGGGGTCCGCGTGCACCACGCGGGCGGCGCACAGGCAAAAAGCAAACAAAAATCGGAACATGATCACTGACAACGGCACAGGCAAGGTCGGCGATTATCGTCGATGCGGGCCACCGCCGCCAGAAAGCGCGACCACGTGCGCACCCCGCTTAATCGAATACCGTACCGCCCAGCTCATGCAATTCGGCCAGTTGGCGCAGTTGCTGCGGCAAGATGCGGCCGGTGGAAAGCGCGGGCAGCGCATCCAGCGCAAAAAAACCGACGCCATCGGTTTCCAGCCCGTCGCCCTCGCCCGCTTCAAGAATTTCGCCGGCAAATACCAGCTTCCAGATATGAAACAACTGCGGGTCATGCGGATGCTTGCGCATGTCCCACACGGCCAGCAAACGCGTAATGCGCACGCGATAACCGCTTTCTTCCAACACTTCGCGCGCGGCGCATTCCGCCGGCGTTGAGCCGATATCGGCCCAGCCGCCCGGCAATGACCACAAGCCCTCGGCCGCCTCGCGCACCAGCAAAACCTGGCCCTGTTCGTTAAACACCGCACAACGCACATCCAGCTTGGGGTTGGCGTAGCCGGTTTCGTGCGCAAACAGCTTGGCCACTTGTTCGCCGGGCAGATCGGCCATCTGGCCCAGTTGGTCGTGCGCCATTTGTTCGATTTCGCGGTAACGCTGCTGATCAAACTTGTCTTTGGCAAAATGCAGCCCGGTCTGGGCTATCGCCAACAAGCGGCGCGCCTGTTCGATCGGATCATTCATGCGTTCGGCTTCCTGTTAAAAGCAGCGCGGGGCTGGGTTCAGTTTCGGGCAAGCATCGCATAAAAACGTTCCGCGCCAGGCAAGTCCACCATGCAAAACGGGCCAACCCCGCCACGCATTGCGTAGCTGGATTGGCCCGTCGGTAAAACCCGGTATTCAGCGCGCGCTTAGCAGCCGCTTTGTTCCAGCAAGCTGCACTGGCGCGATTTGCTGGGGCTGCGGATGGCATCGCGGGTCAGGTTGTTGACCGGAATGCCCAGCTCGTTGGTATAGGTTTCCAACATGGCGATGGCTTTTTCCGAGCGGTTAAAGGTGCTGCGCAGACCGGCGTTCACCAGCTTGGCAAATGCCTCGTCGCCTTTACGCAGGCCAATGCCGTACGGCTCCACCGAGAATGGCGTGCTGAAGGCAAAGTTTTTCGGGTCTTGTTCGTTTTTGCGAATGGCGCTCTGGATCAGCACTTCATCGTCCAGATAAGCCTGAGCGGTACCCGCGGTGACGGCCTCGACGCCTTGCTTGGCGTCAGTCACTTCCATCACTTTGACGTTGTTGATCATGCGCGCGATCAGATCAACGTGGCTGGAACCCTTCTTTACCGCCAGCGTCTTCCCGGCCAGGCCTTTCAGCGATGCGGCGTTGGTGCTGGCCAGGCTGACCATGCGCGACGTGGTTACAAACGTCACCAACGAAAAATCCACCTGCTTCAGGCGGTCTTGCGTGATGGTGGTGGAGCCGCATTCCATATCAATGGAGCCATCCATCAACAGCTTCAGACGGTTTTGCGCGGTCACCGGCACCCACTTGATCTTGACCTGCTTTTTGACGGCCTCGCTGATATTGGTAGCCACGATCTGCTTGCACAACGCCACCACAAAGCCGGTCGGCTCGGTCTGACCTTTGGGCAGATACGATACCGGCTGCGCCGATTCGCGATAACCGATTTTGACTTCGCCAGACGATTTGATGGTTTCAAGCGTATCGGCTTGCGCCATGGAAGGCAGTGCGCATGCCAGGCTGATGGCCAGCGCGCCCACTGCGCGAATTACGGTGGATTGGGTCAACAAGGGGTAAGTCCTTCAAAACGCGTTTATTTGTTATTGCGGGTACTGCCGCCGCGAGCGCGGGCGACGTATTAACGCACAAAGGCAGTAACCGGTTTATTGCGATAAGCCCTGGTTCGTTTCAAACGGCAGTTTTAAGCCGTTGCGCGGCGATAGTCGGTGGTGGAGTGTGTATTTTATGCAACCGGCATGGCTGACCAGATGGTAAATCCCGACCCGCTCGCAGTGTGGTAGAGCGTGGGAACTGCGTACCGACACCGATCAATCTTGTAAATGCTGCACCGCCCGTAGATTTATGCTTGCCCAAAACTTAATTCAAACTTAAATTCTGCTGCAAATACGCGTCGTTAAAACAGTGTCGTCAGCAGCCGCACCGAACAAAAAAACCACCCGCTCTGTGTGCCATCACCGAGGAGGTTTATATGTTCAAGTTGCAGATCATGGTTGGCGCGTTGTGGTGCGTGGGCGCGTATGCCCAGGCGCTGACGTTCCCCACCCAACCCAATATGCTGCCAGGCGGGTCGCCGCTGGGTCAGGTCAACCAAGGCCTGGTCGGCGTGGACGACAACGGCAATCCGCAAGGCTGGGATACCAATACCAGCGAGATCAGCACCATCTCGCAAGCCGATTACGCGACGCTGTTTGGCGCGACGCTGGCGTTTCCATCTTCGGCCTATGCCCTCATTAATGCGCGCTATTTCGATAGCACGTTCATGCTGCAGGGGCTGCCGCCTGCCATGTTTGCGCCCCTGCCCGCTTTTTATTTTGGCGGTGCCGAAGCTGCGGCATTTACCCCCGCCTATGGCGGCCCGGAATTTGTCAGCTCCACCATTACATTCAACGGTTACAACGGCGATACGCTGGTCGCGTCGGACACCTTCGATTTAAGCAGCACGTCGTTTAGCTGGCTGGCGTCGTCCTTTGCAAGTACGCCCATCACACAACTCGACATCGTCTCAGCTGGATTGGGCCAGCGCTGGCTGATCGACAAGCTGGCGCTCACGCCGATCGTGCCGCTGACTGAAGTGGCCGCCGTGCCCGAGCCTGAAACCTGGGCCTTGCTGCTGTTGGGCCTGGGCGCAAGCTGCGCACGCTGGCGTCAACAGCGCCGCCCCGCCCGCCCCCTAACCGGCCGCGATCTGAAGGGAGCGCAACCATGCAACGTCTGATCCTTGCCGCGCTGGCGGCGCTGCTGTCCAGCGCCAGCGTTCACGCCCAGTTGATTACCTTTAGCGATTTTGTTTCGCCCAACACCGGCAGCACCATGGGCCAACCGGCCACCTACCAGGGCCTCGAAATCGACGGCTTTTTCTCGGCGGTGCAAGCCTCGGCGGACTACGTGCCTTTCCCCAGCGGCACGCAGGCGTTGGAAAACAATTTTTATTGGGGTGGCGACACGCAAACCTTGCGCGGACTCAAGCCGTTTATTTTTGAGAGCGCCGAACTTGCGCCGCTGGTCATCGACAATTACTGGGGCTTTTCGGCCCAAGGCGTCACCATCGATGGCTATCGCCATGGCGTCAAAATCGCGACGGTCACCTACAGCTTTGTCAACGCCTCGGGCGACCCCAATTTTCACTGGTATTACGCCAGCGCCGGTTTTGATCAGGTGGTCGATACCCTGGCATTCCAGCCCCGGGCATTTAGCGGAGAGAGCGAAGCTTATCTGCTGGACGCGCTCAACATTCAGCCCGTGCCCGAGCCCGAAACCTGGGCTTTGCTGGGCGTAGGCGCGGTGGCGGTGCTGGCGCGGCAGCGACAACGCAAGACCGCACGCTGACGTCGTTTGTGCAGCGCCGCACCATGCCGGGCCGCCTCTCCCGGCATTTTTACGCCCGGTAGATAATAATATTAATAATTTCTACCCTATCTCTGCGCCGCAACGCCTAGTCCATAATGCTGCATAGCATCAAAGCCAAGCCAGGATTTATCAGGCGTGACGTCAAAAAAATCTCATGGCATCCGGTCGTCCAATCATTAATATTTTTCCATTTTTATAGATATTATTAACTCCACTCGCACCAAGGCAGACCAGAGAGAGGATCGCCATGGTGCAAGCCGCGGATGCCGCAAGCTGGCATTCAACCGTGCCCGGCGCAGGTCGGGCTGCTGGAGGAGAGAATAAAATGGGAAATCGATTTAACGGCGCGTTGCAAGCGCTGGCAGGCGGCGCTGCGGCGCTGCTGCTGGCCTTGCCCGCGCACGCCGATACGTGGACCAACTACGGCGGCAACTGGTCGCACAACGGCACCACGCACACGGTCGATTCGGGCCTGGGCAACAAAGCGGTGCAAGCCGGCACCAGCTATCAAAGCTCAACCATGGAGGCCGATATTTCGCTGGGCGCCAATGGCGACGCGGGCTTTATTTTTCATGCCAGCAATCTGGCCACCGGCACGGATGCGTATTCGGGCTATTACGTTGGCCTTAATACGCAAAAGAACACCGTGGTGCTGGGCCGCGCCAACAATAACTGGACGCAAATGATCGCGTATCCGTACACGGTCAATCCCAATACCTCGTATCACCTGAAACTGGTTACCGCTGGCAAACGCATCGAAGTGTTCGTCAATAACGTGCAGGTTTTAAGCGCGGCCGATGACACTTATCTGGCGGGCTCCGCCGGTTTGCGCGTGATGGGCACCAATGCCACCTTCAGCAATGTCAGCATCACCGATAACGGCACCCAGGCGGTACCGAAATGGGATTTCTCCAGCGTCAAAGGCGCGGTGTATACACCCACCAATGCGGTCAATTACATCGAATGGTGGCAATCGTATGATTCGGCCATTGTCGACCGCGAACTGGCTTATGCGCAGACTTATGGCATCAACACGGTCGCCATTTATCTGCACTATCTGCTGTGGGAAAACGACAAGGCCGGCTTGCTCAACAAGCTGGAAAACTTCCTGCAAATCGCCAATCGTCGCGGCATGAAAGTCTCGCCGATTTTCTTTGATGATTGCTGGGGCACCAATGGCGACGGCAGCATTCGCCAACCCGCGCTGGGGGCCCAAGGTGCGCCGGTGCCGGGCGTGCATAACAGCCGCTGGGTGCAATCGCCAGGCCGCGCTATCAAGAGCGTTTATCCAGGCAGTTACAAAGCGCAAATACGCCAGTATGTGCAAGACGTGGTCAATGCCCACCTGAACGACAACCGCATTATTTTCTGGGAGCAATTAAACGAAGCGGGTTGCACCGGCGATTTGCCCGATCAATCGCGCGATTTGATGAACGATGCGCGTATTGCCATCAAAGACACCGGCACCGCCATTCCGGTGGGCTCACCCACGGTGCAATTGTCCGAGCCGACCTACTTCTCCGATTTCTTTTCGTTCCACCCCTATGGCGGCGATTATCCCGGCCCCTATGGCGCCAATGTGCTCAATTCGGAAAGCATGAATCGCGGCAGCCAGAGCGTGCCCGGCATCGTCACCAATTACGGCGGACGCGGCACCGGTTACATCATGTGGGAACTGGGTATCGGTCGCACCAATACGCGCTTTCCGTGGGGCAGCCCGCAAGGCGCAGCCGAACCGACCACGCCATTTCATGGCATCGTTTATCCCGATGGTCATCCGTGGCAAGTGGCGGATGTAGTGGCGCTGAATGGTTCGCAAGCCAATATGGCGGTGTTTGGCGTGACGTATTTCAATGGCAATTTTGGCAGCCAGATCAAAACCTCGATTACGCCGCTGATTGATTTTGACCTGAATACCGAACGCGGCACGGCATCGCCCGATGCCTCGGCCGGGGTTAGCGAAACCAATTACTCGGTGCGCTGGACCGGCACCGTGCGCCCCACCAGCAGCGAAACCTTCACCGTATATGCCGATAGCGACAACATCGCGCGCGTGTGGATCAACAACGTGCAGGTCATCAACAAGACCAGCGCGGGCCGCAGCACCAGCCAGGGCAACATCGCGCTGACCGCCAACACCAATTACCCGGTGACGGTGGAATATGTGCACGGCACGGGCGCATCCAATATGCACGTGACGTGGTCCAGCGCCAGCATGGCCCGCCGCGCCTTGTCGGTGATTGCCCCGGCCTTTGCACCGGCCAGCGTGCGGTTTGGCGCGAGCAATATCGCGGGCAATTTCATACGCCATCAAAACTCGCGCGCGCGGATTGATCCAAATGTGACCCCGGCTGCCGATTCGCAATGGCGTATGGTGCCCGGCCTGGCTGATCCATTGGCCGTGTCGTTTGAATCGATCAATTATCCGGGCCAGTATTTGCGCCATCGCAATGGCGAAGTGTGGAAAGACGCCAATGACGGCACCGATCTGTTTAAAGCCGATGCCACATGGCGGCCGCGCGTGGGTTGGGCCGACCCGAGCAATATTTCGTTCGAGTCATACAACTTTCCGGGCAACTTCATGCGCCATCGCAATTCGTTGTTGTATAGCGAGCCCATTCTTAATAGCTCGCCCGCGCTGGATAAATCGGATGCCACATTTGTGATTAACTGATTGCGCGGATTTTAACGCAATCTGTTCCAGCAATAAAAAACCGGCGCAAATCAAACGAAATGCGCCGGTTTTTATTTCAGTTCTTTCTTTTATTGGGAGCCATAAACCGTTTGCCCCGCATCGGTGGATTGCACAATCTGATATTGCCCATCCACTTTCTGGATCACATCCTTGCGCGTGCCGCTGGATTTGATCACCGGGTTCATATTAAACGTATACGCCAGTTCCACCGTGGCCGTGCGCTCATCGCGGTCCAGCGTAATGGTTTTGATATCCACCTTGTACGCAATTGCGCCACCACCATTGGCGCTATCTTGCTGCTTTTTAATTGCTTCAAAGGTTTTCTTTTGCGTATCGCAGGTTTCCGCCTTGCTGATTTTCTGGCCAAATTGCTCGGAAACCGAAACCCCTTCAAAGTTATCGGCATATTCATTGCATAACGCATCGGCCTTCATTTGCACCGTATAATCAAAATCGTTTTTATAGAATTCTTTAATGCCGTCTTCCGAGACCTTTTTGCTGCTGACATAGGCATAAGCGCCACCCGCCACGCATAACGCCACTGCGATCACCACTTTATTCATTGTTGATCCCCTTGTTATGTCCAATCTGGTGCGCCAGATTGCAAATACGCACCAGAACGGCAATCACAATGACCAAGTCTCCCCCCTTGATTCATTGCGCTATCCATTGCCCGCTGATGCCCGTGTCCCTGTATCCGCAATCACGCGCTGACATTGCCAGATACGAGGCGGATAAATCAAGAATGTTGCAATCGAATGTCAGCTTTAAAACACAATCGCGGATTAATAACGCGGTTAAAGCGTTTTAAATGGCCAATAAGCTGTTCTTTTAAACGCGCGGCGGGCGTATCGGTGATGGCGGGGAAAATGGCGCGGCAACGGCTGACCCGGGCGTGCGCCGGACTTGCGCCGGTTTTTTTGATCGGCCGACAGCCGAGTCGGGCGCGCGCTTATTCAGGGCAAGCGTGCCCGGTGCCAGCATCGCGATACGTTCTACCCCACAGTTCAACGGATAAGGGAGCACACCATGCAACGCCTGACCACACTCAAGACCATCCTCAGTACCGCCGCGCTGTTATGCGGCACCGCCATGGCCGCCGGCACACCGCCCGCCCCACAAGATGGCGCCAGCCTTGGCAATAACTCCACCGCCGGCACCAACTCGGGCCAGACCCAGCAACGGCTGGATACCAATGTGGGCGGCACCGCCAATGGCGGCGGCGCAGCCACCAGCCCAGGCGCTACCAACGGCAACAGCAACCTCAACGTCAGCCCGGCCAATAGCGACAACACCAGCAATATGGTGCCCGGCCGCAGCAATACCGGCGGCACACCCACCATCAACAACGGCGGCACCAATGGTATTGAGGGCGGCGCCAACCCCGCCACACTGCAACCCGGTGAAGGCGGCGCCACGCGCGGCGATCTGAATGGCCAGTAAGCGCATCTGCATCTTTGTCGCAACACGGTGCGTGCTTCTGCAGGAAACACGCACCGGCTGAGGCCAGAACAGCTATAAAGCACATCATTGCCACCACCCAAGGCTTTCGCCGCTCATGACTTTTGCGCGCAACTCGTTTGTGCTCCGACTCGTTGCGGGCGTAGTGCTGATGAATGCGTTTGTCTATCTGCTGGTGGGCGCGGCGCTGTATCAGAGTCATTTGCAATACGAGCGCCAGACCACGCTGTCCACGCAGAACCTGGCGCAAACGCTGGCGCTGAGCGTGTCAGGCACCATCAAGAAGATCGACGTCAGCCTGTATGCGGTGACGCATCAGGTGGAAGCGCAAATGGCGCGCGGCCAGGTGGACTGGCCCGATCTGCACGACTGGGTGCAGCGTCAACATCAGCTCAGCCCCGAACTGGACGGCATGCGCATTACCGACGCGCAGGGCAATCTGCAATACGCCGAAGACATCCGCCCCAATGCGCGCCTGAACATGGCCGACCGCCCGTTTTTCAAGCAACTGATCAATGCGCCGCGCGGCGCGATGGTGATATCCGAGCCGCTGGTCAGCCGTATCACCCACACGTGGGGCATGGTGCTGGCGCGCCGCATTACCGCGCCTGATGGCCAGTTTGCCGGCGTGGTGTCGGGGTTTTTGCCGCTCGACTATTTTCGTAGCCTGTTTCTGCCGCTCGATATTGGTCCGCATGGGCTGATTACGCTGCGCGATACGCAGCTGCATTTGTGGATACGCATTCCCGAAATCGAAGGCGTCGGCCCCAACGCCGGAAATACCGCCGTCTCGCAAAGCACCGCCGATATGGTGCGCCAGCATCCCGAGGGCGCCACCTACGAAACGGTGGTCAAACTGGATGGCGTGCGTCGCCGCATGGCGTTCCGGCGCGTAGAGGGACAGCCGCTGTATATTTTTGTCGGGGAAGCCACCCAGGATTATCTGGCGGGCTGGTACCGCGAGCTGGAGGTCAGTCTTGCGCTGGCATTCGGTTTTACGCTGATCACGCTGGGCGCCGCCAACAACTCGTATCGGCGGCGTCGCAATGAGCTGGCCACCATCGAACAACTGCGCCGCAGCAAGGAAGACGCCGAGCGCTCCGGCACCCGCTTTCGCACGCTCTACAACGCCACCGGCGACGCGGTGTGGCTACGCGATGGCGACCATATCATCGACTGCAACGCCGCCGCCTTGCGCATGCTGGGCGCGGACAGCGTGGAACAACTGCGCCAACTGACGCAGCGCGATTACTGGGCTCCGGTGCAGGCCAACGGCCGCGATGCGTTCGAGTTTGGGCGCGAGCTGGTCGAAACCGCGTTTAAAGACGGCAGCGTGCGCTTTGAGTGGTTGTTCAAACGGCTGGATAACGGGCTGGTTTTCCCCACCGAAATCTCGCTGAACGCGCTGGAACTGGACGGCCATCCCATCCTGCAATTGCTGGTACGCGACATCACCGCACGCAAGGCGGCGGAAGAACAGATTCGCCACCTTGCCTATTTTGATCCGCTGACCAACCTGCCCAATCGCCGCCTGTTGATGGACCGGCTGCAACAAGCGCTGGCCGCCAGCGCCGCCAGCGGCGAAATGGGCGCGCTGATGATCCTGGATCTGGACAACTTTAAAGTGCTGAACGACACGCAGGGCCACGCGGTGGGCGACCGCCTGCTGCTGGCGGTGGCGCAGCGCATCCAGTCCTGTCTGCGTCCGCGCGATACGGTCAGCCGCCTGGGCGGCGATGAATATGTGGTGATGCTGGAATCGCTCGGCACCGACCGCGCCAGCGCCGAAGCGCAAGCCAAGGGCTATGCCGAGCAAATCCGTAACGCGCTTGATCAGCCCTATTCCATCCTTGATGAAGAAGTGGGTCATCACAGTACCGCCAGCATCGGCGTCACCGTGTTTGCCGATCACGCGGTGGAATCGAGCATTTTGCTCAAGCAGGCCGATGTGGCGCTGTACCAGGCCAAAGCCGCGGGCCGCAACGCGGTGCGCTTTTTCAGCCCGGCGATGCAGGAAGCCATCAACGCGCGCTCGGCCATGGAAGCCGCCTTACGCCACAGTTTGCAGGGCGATGGCTTTCGGCTGTTCTACCAACCGCAAGTCAATCTGGATACCGGTTTGATCGGAGCCGAAGCGCTGATCCGCTGGTTTCCCGAGCAGCATCAGGCGGTGTCGCCAGCGCAGTTTATTCCGGTGGCCGAAGACAGCGGGCTGATCATTCCGCTGGGCTATTGGGTGATGCAGACCGCCTGCCGCCAGCTACGCCTGTGGGCCAACGACGCCCGCACGCGCGATCTTAAAATCGCCATCAATGTCAGTGCGCGCCAGTTTCACCAGCCCGATTACGTGGAGCGCGTGCGCGAAGCGCTGCAAGAATCCGGGGCCAACCCGGCGCGGCTGCAGCTGGAACTGACCGAAAGCGTGGTGCTGGAAAACGTCGATGAGGTGGTTGAGCGGATGCAGCAGATTCGCGCGCTGGGGGTGACGTTTTCGCTGGATGATTTTGGCACCGGCTTCTCGTCGCTGTCGTACCTGAAGCGTTTGCCGCTGGACCAGATCAAGATCGACCAGTCGTTTGTGCGCGACGTGATGACCTCGGCCAACGACGCCGCCATCGTGCGCGCCATCGTCGCCATCGCGCAGTCGCTGGGCCTGCAGGTGATTGCCGAAGGCGTGGAAAACCAGGCGCAACTGGATTTTCTGACCGAAACCGGCTGCCGCGTGTGCCAGGGCTACCTGTTCGGCCGCCCCGAGCCAATCGAAGATTGGACGGTGTGAGCGCCAGGCAGCCGCATAGGGTGGGTCATGACCCACCACTCAAAGCCATTTGCCGATGCCACATCTGCGCGCTATGCCACTTTTGATGCTGGCCCTCTATGCATTGCGAAGGCTTGCTGCTCAAGCCGCGTAGGCCGCTCTTCGTCATCAATTAGGGGAGCCCCGCAAAGCCACAACTCGCGCGCGCGCCTCAACGCGCGTCCGGCCATTTTGGAGGGTAGGTCCCGACCCACCCGATGCCGCTGCGCTTTTTTGGCTTATGTAGGTAATCGCCCGTCACCATTTCCCGCAGTATCCCGCGTCCCGGTTGCGCGCATAGCCGTCAGGCTGCAAGCGGCGTTCTGGTTAGCATGCAAGCATGACTACGCATGCCCGGTTTGCCCCACTTTCTGGTGATCTGTGTTCAGGTGCAGGAGCCCGCTCATGAACCTGGTCATCGCACGCCCTGAAGGTTTGTACTGCCCCGCTGGCGACTTCTATATCGACCCATGGCGGCCGGTGGAGCGCGCCGTGATTACGCACGGCCATTCCGACCATGCGCGTTGGGGCCATGCGCATTACCTGGCGGCGGAACCGTGCCTGGGCATCCTGAAAGCCCGCTTGGGCCATATCAATGTGCAAGGGCTGCCGTATGGCCAGACGCTAGAGCATCACGGCGTCAAACTCAGTTTTCATCCGGCCGGGCATGTGCTTGGCTCGGCGCAAGTGCGGCTCGAAGTCAACGGCGAAGTCTGGGTGGCGTCGGGGGATTACAAAACCCAGTACGACCCCACCTGTTTGCCGTTTGAGCCGGTGCGCTGCGACACCTTTATCACCGAATCCACCTTTGGCCTGCCCATTTATCGTTGGCAAGATCCCACCGAATTGTTTGATCAGGTGAATGCCTGGTGGCGCGCCAATGCCGCGCAGGGTCGGCCGTCGGTGCTGTATTGCTACGCGTTTGGCAAGGCGCAACGGATTCTGGCCAGCATCGACGCCAGCATCGGCCCGCTGATCATGCACGGCGCGATTGAACCGCTTAACCGCATGTATCGCGAGCAGGGCGTGGTGCTGCCGGAAACGCGTTATGCCGGCGATGTGGAAGACCGCACACTGGCCAAAACCGGCTTGATTCTGGCGCCGCCCTCGGCCAGCGGCAGCACCTGGTTACGTCGTTTTCCCGATTACGCCGAAGCGTTTGCCAGCGGCTGGATGCAGGTGCGTGGCAACCGCCGGCGCCGTGGCATCGAGCGTGGCTTTGCGCTGTCGGATCATGCCGACTGGCCCGGGCTTAACTGGGCGATCGAACAGACCGGCGCGCAAAACGTGTATGTGACGCACGGTGCCACCGATGTGCTAGTGCGTTATCTGCGCGATAAAGGCCTGAACGCGCAAATCTTCAAGACCGAATACGGCGATGAAGACGATACCCCGCCCGCCAGCGACGATGCGGCCAGCCCGGCGGAGGACGCGTCATGAAGCAATTTGCCGCGCTGTATGAAAGCCTGGACGGCATGACCGCCAACAACGCCCGGCTGGCGGCGGTGGTCGATTATTTGCGCAACGCGCCGCCCGAAGACGCCGCCTGGGCCGTGTATTTTCTGGCGGGCGGCAAGCCGCGCCAACTGGTGCCTACGCGCTTGCTGCGCGAGCTGGCGCAAGAATTATCCGGCCTGCCCGACTGGCTGTTTGACGAGTGTTATCACGCCGTGGGCGATCTGGCCGAGACCATTGCGCTGGTGCTGCCGCCGCCCACCCACAGCGTGGACATCCCGCTGGCGCAAGCGATGACGCAATTGCTGGCGCTACGACTGCTCAACCCGCCGCAACAACAAGCCGAACTGCGCGAAATGTGGCAGGCCATGGACCGCTGGCAACGCCTGGTCAGCATCAAGCTGATTACCGGCAGTCTGCGCATTGGCGTATCGCGGCTGACGGTGACGCGTGCGCTGGCGCAGATCGGCAAGCTCGATCCCAAAGAAGTGGCGCAACGGCTGGTGGGGTATACCGCTGGCCAGGCCGCGCCCGATGCCAGTCACTACCTGGCGCTGATTGCACCGCCCGACGAAACCGGTGCCGCGCGCGGCGGCCAGCCGTATCCGTTTTTTCTGGCGCATGCCTACGCACAGCCGCTGGATGTGATGGCGGAACAACTCGGCCCGTCGGACCACTGGCAAGTGGAATGGAAATGGGATGGCATCCGCGCCCAACTGGTTAAGCGTGCGGGCGAGGCGTGGGTATGGTCGCGCGGTGAAGAACTGGTGACCGATCGCTTTCCCGAGCTGACCGCTGCCGGTATGTATTTGCCCGATGGCACGGTCATTGATGGCGAAATCGTGGTGTGGCTCCAAGACCGCGTGGCGCCGTTTTCCATCCTGCAGCAACGCATCGGTCGCAAAAATTTAACCGCGCGCATTCTGCAACAAGCGCCCGTGGTGTTACTGGCGTATGACCTGCTGGAATGGCAGGGCCAGGACTGGCGGCAGCGCCCGCAGCGCGAGCGCCGCGCCCAGTTGCAGGAAGTGGTGGCGGCGTGTAATTCGCCCGCGCTGAGCCTGAGCCCCTTATTGATCGCGCCGGACTGGCCCGCCTACGCCGAACTGCGCACGCAAAGCCGCGCGCTGGGCGTGGAAGGCCTGATGCTGAAGGCGCAAGCGGCGCAATACGGCGTCGGCCGCACCAAGGATGTCGGCACGTGGTGGAAGTGGAAAGTGGACCCGTACAGCATCGACGCCGTGCTGATCTACGCCCAGGCCGGCCACGGTCGCCGCGCTAATCTGTACACCGATTACACCTTTGCCGTGTGGGACAAACCCATGGGCGCACCTGACCGCATGCTGGTGCCGTTTGCCAAAGCGTATTCGGGCCTGACCGACGAAGAGATCCGCCAGGTGGACGCTTTGGTGCGCAAAACCACGGTGGAGAAATTTGGCCCGGTGCGCTCGATTACGCCGTCGCAGGTGTTCGAGCTGGGCTTTGAAGGCATCGCCGCCAGCACGCGCCACAAAAGCGGCGTGGCGGTGCGGTTTCCGCGCATCTTGCGCTGGCGGCACGACAAACCGCTGCAAGAAGCCAACACGCTGGCCGATCTGCAAGAACTGCTGACGCCCGCGCAGCCGCCATCGAGCATCGCATGAACGCGCCCGCCTCCACTTCCGCGTTTGACCCGGCCGCCTGGTTTGCTTCACGCGGCTGGACGCCGTTTCCGTTTCAGCAAGCCACGTGGCAAAGCATTATCGCGGGCGATTCGGGCTTGCTGCATGCCTCCACCGGCTCGGGCAAAACCTGGGCCATCTGGCTGGCGGCACTGGCGCGTTTTGGCGCAAAAAAGATTGAGCCGTCACCACTGAAACGCACGCGCATGAGCGCGCCCAAACTAACGGTGATCTGGATTACGCCGATGCGCGCCCTCGCCGCCGACACCGCCAAAGCGCTGGCCGAGCCGATTGAAAGCGCGCAGCTGGACTGGACACTGTCGCTGCGCACCGGCGACACCAGCAGCAGCGAACGCGCCGCGCAGGAACGTCGCCTGCCCACCGCGCTGATCACCACGCCGGAAAGCCTGACGCTGATGCTGAGCAAAGCCACGCAGCAAGATGCGCTGGCGGGCGCGCGCATGGTGGTGGTGGACGAATGGCACGAGCTGATCGGCAACAAGCGCGGCGTGCAATTGCAACTGGCGCTGGCGCGGCTGCGCAAGCTCAATCCGGCGCTGCAGATATGGGGCTTGTCGGCCACGCTGGGCAATATCGATCTGGCGCGCGATGTGCTGTTGGCGGGCGCGCCAGGCCGCGTGGTGCAAGGCGATATCGGCAAACCGTTGCTGATTGATACGCTGCTGCCGCCCAGGCTGGAACGCTTTCCGTGGGCGGGCCATCTGGGCATTGCGATGTTGCCGCAAGTGATCGACGCCATCGAAGACGCGGGCACCACGCTGGTGTTTCTGAATACGCGCTCGCAAGCCGAACTGTGGTACCAGGCGCTGCTGAATGCGCGGCCGGATTGGGCCGGGCTGATTGCGGTGCATCATGGCTCGCTAGACCGCGAAGTGCGCGACTGGGTGGAAGCCAGCCTGAAAGCGGGCACGCTGAAAGCGGTGGTGTGCACATCAAGCCTGGATCTGGGCGTGGATTTTGTGCCGGTGGAACGCGTGTTGCAGATTGGCTCGCCCAAGGGCGTGGCGCGGGCGCTGCAACGCGCCGGGCGCTCGGGCCACCAGCCTGGCCGCACCTCGCGCCTGACCATGGTGCCCACGCACAGCATGGAACTGGTGGAGGCCGCCGCCGCCCGCCACGCCATCGCCACCGGCCACCTCGAAACCCGTCTACCCCCCAATAAACCGCTGGATGTGTTGGTGCAGCATCTGGTGACGATTGCGCTGGGCACCGGCTTTACCCCGCCGGAATTGCTGGCCGAAGTGCGCACCGCGTGGAGCTATCAGGCGCTGACAGCGGAAGAATGGGAATGGGCGCTGGGCTTTGTGCGCCAGGGCGGCAGCGCCTTGACCGCCTACCCCGAATATCGACGCGTGGAACCCGACGAAGCCGGCATCTGGCGCGTGCCCGATGCCGCGCTGGCGCGCCGCCACCGCAGCAATATCGGCACCATCGTCAGCGACGCCAGCATGGTGGTGCAATACATGGGCGGCGCGCGGCTGGGTACGGTGGAAGAAGGCTTTATCGCGCGGCTGGCGCCGGGCGATGCATTTTTATTTGGCGGCCGCATGCTGGAACTGATCCGCGTGCATGAGATGACGGCGCTGGTGCGGCTGGCCAAAAAATCCAAAGGCGCGGTGCCGCGCTGGCAAGGCGGACGCATGTCGTTTTCCACCGAGTTGGCCGATGCCATGGTTGAGCAACTGGAACTGGCTGCGGCCGGCGAGTTTGCCGGGCCCGAGATGCAAGCGGTTGCGCCCTTGCTGCAGGTGCAACAAGACTGGTCGGCCATCCCCACGCGCAATACTTTGCTGGCCGAAGTGTGGCATTCACGCGAAGGCAACCATCTGTTTCTTTATCCCTTTGCCGGACGCCATGTGCATCTGGGTCTGGCGTCTTTGCTGGGATGGCGCGTGGGGCAACATCAGCCCGCCACGTTTTCGATTGCGGTCAACGACTACGGTTTTGAGCTGCTGACCAGCGCCGACGTTGATTGGCCTGCGCTGCTGACGCCCGAATTATTGAGCGACGAGCATCTGCTGGAAGACGTGTTGCATAGCCTGAATGCGGGCGAACTGGCGCAACGGCGTTTTCGTGAAATCGCGCGTATTTCCGGGCTGGTGTTCCAGGGCCATCCGGGCAGCGGCGGCGGCAAAAGCGCGCGGCAATTGCAGGCATCGTCTAGCCTGTTTTATGAAGTGTTCCGCAAGCATGATCCGTCCAACTTGCTGCTGACCCAGGCGCAAACCGAAGTGCTGCGCCAGGAGCTGGAAACAACGCGGCTGCAGGACAGCCTGCAGCGCATGCAAGGCCAGGCCCTGAACATCCAGCGCGTGCAACGGCCCACGCCGCTGGGTTTTCCGCTGCTGATCGAGCGCTTTCGCGAGAGCATGTCGTCCGAAAAACTGGCCGACCGCATCGCGCGGCTGGTGGCGACGCTGGAACGCGCCGCCAGTGGCGAGGCCGATCCGTCGATCGACGCCCATGCGGCGGTGATGTTTATGGCGCCGGACATGCCTAAAAAACAAGCGCGCAGCGGCGGCCGTCGCGCCCGACCCAAACGCGTGTTTGGCCATACTCGTGGATAAGCTGATTTGCCCGTAACGCTGGAAACCCGCCTGCTAAACGCTCACGCCATCAGCACGCACATCGCAGGCGAAGCGGTGTGGCTGCTGCCGCAAAAAGCGCTGTTCTGGCCCGCGCAACGCATGTTGCTGGTGGCTGATGTGCACTTTGGCAAGGCAGCGGCTTATCGCGCCCTGGGACAACCGGTGCCGCACGGCACCACCCAGGCGAACCTGGCGCGACTGGATGAAATGCTGGCGGTGCTGGCTGAGGACGTCGACACGTTGGTGTTTCTGGGCGACTTTTTGCACGCCAAATCATCGCGCCATCCTGAAGTGCTGGGCGCGCTGGAAACCTGGCGCGCGCGTTGGCCCGCGTTGCGGCTGGTGCTGGTGCGCGGCAACCACGATGTTCGCGCTGGCGACCCGCCGCAAAACCTGCGCGTGACCGTGGTAAGCGAACCCTGGATCGTCGGCCCGCTCGGCTTGTGTCACGAACCGGACGTGGCCTTGCCCGGCGGCATCTACGGCCTGTGCGGCCACGTCCACCCCGCCGTCACCCTGCGCGGCGGCGCACGCGAACGCATGCGCCTGGCCTGCTTCTGGATGGGCGAACACGGCGGCATCCTGCCCGCCTTCGGCGAATTCACCGGCAGTTGGACCATGCCCGCGCACGCACGCGCGCGAGTGTGGGTGGTGGGTGGCGGGCGCGTGTTTGCGGTCGGTGGCTGACGCGGGCCACTCGCCGTTTCGACGCTCGCTGTACTCGGCTGAGCCTCACTCCAGGAAACCACCGCGGCATCGGCCCTTACGACCATAGGGGCGAACTCGGCGCCCTTCTCCGAACCCACCAGCAAGCTGGCGTGCAGCAACATCCGGGCGAAACGCCCAAATGTTTGCCTTCCGATGAGGCATGCACGAAGCGTAGGGAACGTTACCCCAAGGGGTTTTGTCCTCGCTTGCGGGGGCGACGCACATTTTGGTTGTGCCACGGAGGCTTTAAAGCCGCGAAATCGGGATGGTGGCAAGGAATGAGGGCATGGCGTATTCCGGGAAATGTGCGTTGCCCTACGGGTAACGCACCCTACGCGTACTTTCGGGCGGTAGTGAATTGGCGGGTGATTGGAGTGAGCCTTCTTGCTTGCGGCTTTGGGTGGTGGGTCTTGACCCACCCTATGGAGCGTTCGTGGAGGTAACGGTGGCAAGTTAGTCGGCGGTGGCCGTGCGGGGTGGGATGCGTTAAGCGGGCGGTGCGGATGTTCATTGTTACCCGCAGCGACCACGCCCACCCGATGTTGCGTAGCAACGAGGCAGCAAGCCCGGCAAACCAGCGCCATCTCCTGAGCGCGCGAAGGTAGGAGACCAGTTTTACCGGGCTCCGACTGAGCGTCGCGTCCGCGGAGCGGCAGCTGGGCCATCGAAGTAACAGACGGTCCGTTTCGGCTTTTGACCTACCGGGCCCCCTGGCGAGCGAAGGATTCGCGAGTGGGGTCGCCTTTCTTTTGGTTATCTTTTCTTTGGCGAAGCAAAGAAAAGTGACGTGCTCCCGGGCACCCCCGGGTATCCAAAATGCGCCGCAGGCTCAAGCGGTCAAAGGTTTGTCCCGCTAAAGCGGGACATCCCAAAACACGCACGGGCCCAATCGTTAAAGGCCCATCCCGCCAAAACAGAACACTCCAAAGCGCGCCGCAAGCCTAACCCTCACGGCGGATCACGAAACCGCGTACTTCTCACCGCCCCCACAATCCCCAACCCCACCGCCACCACCACGCCCACCACAATCCAGTGGTCCGGCACATGCGCCAGATGCGCGCCATAAGCCAACCCGACGATGGCGATCACCATCCCGACCAGGTACAACGCAAAAGAAGACATCGCAACCTCCAGCAAACGTTGTAATTGTTGATGTGGCCAGTCTCGCAGCAAGCCCGTCGCCACACCGTCGGCGCGCCTGGCAAAGCGTTGTCGGCTCATCGCTGATTTGCGCATGCCGCCTGCGCGCGTGGCGCACGGGCAAAAAAAAACATCGCAGCCCAAGCTACGATGTTTTTTGTTCGATGACAGGCTATGCGCACTGGCCCGCTTGGGTAATCACCCCCGATTGCCGAAGCCTGCTGGCGCAAGGCCGGTCAATTAACGCCAACCGCCATTGCTGGACGAATCAGCCGGTTGCGCCGCGCTATCGGTGGTAGCCGGTGCCGGGGCGCTCAGGCTGTTGTTGGTGTTGCTGTTGTCTTGCATCACCGCGTCATTCTGCTGTTGCGTAGCCGCCTGGTTTTGCATTTGCTGCTCGTCCAGCTTTTGCTGCGCAGCGCTGTACGTGTAGCTGTCGTTGTTGTTCATGTTGTTGTACGGGGTCATGGCCGCCTGGTCGGTATCCCAGGTATCCAGACGCGGGGTGTTGTTGTACAAGCCGGCTTTAAAGCCGCGTTCGCCGTTGCCAGCGCCACCGGCACCCTGGCCGTTTTCAGCATAAGAAGCACCAGCAACCAAAGTTGCGGCGACGGTACACAGCGTAATCAGAGCCTTTTTCATGGCATTTCTCCAGATGGTTGTGACATGAGTGAATGGCCGTTCAGGTCATGGCTGTACTTTAGGCTGATGCGATTGACGGCGATGTCGGTGCTGGCTTGCTCTTTGTGTCGGGCGAGTAACGCGGGGTGTTGTCAGTGATCGCGTAAAAGCATTGCGCGCAATCACATACACTTGTAATCAAACTGCAACCCCGCCACCCGCGCACCGTATAGGTTTGCTAACAAACGGCCACGCACCACGTAGGACAATGTCATTTGCCCCGGCGTTCACACGGCTGTCGGGGGATTGGAAGGCCCCGCAGGTGTCGCAGGCGCGCCGACGTTGGCACTGGGCACCATCACTGTGCGATTGGGGTTGGCGATTTCGATGCCCAGTTCCTGGAAGCGCTTGAACATACGGCGGTTGAATTCGCGCTGCACGCCCCAGCGGCCGCGGTCGGTGGTGGGAATCTGGCCCACCACCGTAATGGTGGCGCCATCCACTGAATCGACGCCCCACAGCTGGAAGTCACTGAGGATGGCGTCCTTGAACTGCGGGTCCTCGCGCATACCGGCCGCGATTTCGGTGAGGACTGCGGCCACCTTGTCGGGATCGGTGGGATAGGCCACGTTGACCTTCACCGAGGCGTTGCCCAACCCGCGGTTGACGTTGTTTACGGTGGTCACCGAGCTGAACGGAATGATATACAGCGAGCCATCGCCGCCGCGCAGCCGCACGGTGCGGATCGACAGTTTTTCCACCGAGCCCGACACGCCTGCCGCCGTCACCCAGTCGCCGACTTCCATGGCGTCTTCCAGCATCAGGAAGATGCCGGTGATGAAATCCTGCACCAGCTTTTGCGAACCAAAGCCCAGCGCCACACCAATGATGGACGCGCCGGCCAGCAACGGCGCGGTGTTAATGCCCAGTTGGTTTAGCCCGGTCAAACCGATAATCAACAGCATCACGATCAGCATGGTGGTGCGCAGCACCGGCAGCAAGGTGCGCAAACGCACGGTGCGCATATGGTCGCCGCGATCGGTCCACATCTGGATACGGCGATCCACGCTGACGTTGATCACTTCCCAGATCAGCATGGCCAGCAAGCTCATGATGCCGATATTGATGGCGGCCGAGAACAAACGCGGGCCCAGCGTGCCGTGGCGCAACCAGCCCAGCACATCAAAGCCCCACGCCTGCAGCAGCGCCAGGATGGTGACAATGCCAACACCCCACGTCACCACTTTTTGCAGCAAGGGATAATAGTGCTGCGCACGCTGGCTGACGATCGAGACCGAGTCGCCATTTTGCTGCAAGGTGCGGCCTAACATGCCCAGTCCGACAATCAAGACCACCCGCGCCGCGATCAGGATCAGCGCGGTGTTGGCCAGGATATGCACCAGCTTCTGGAAGCCGTCGTCTACGCCCAGCGCCCAGACAAACCACATGCCCGCGATCAGGCATACGGCAAACACCACCCAGACATCGGCCAGCCAGTTGCGCAGCGAAGTCAATGCGCCCTCCTTGCTGCCTTCCGGGGCGCGGATCCAGCTGGCGACCACGTGGCGCGAGCGCACCACCATCATGATCATGGCCAGATGAGCCAGCAGGCTGAACAAACGCAACAAGGCGCGATGCGCTTCAGTGCTCAGGCCCGAATCGGCGGCGGCATCGGCCAGCGCGCCGCCAAACACAAACAAGACCACGATGCGGCGCAACCAGACTTCGGCAAAGCGTGCGCTGGCGTCATCCAGCGGCAGCAGGCGCAAGCCCGGCGCATGCGGCGCCAGCAACAAGCGGCCCGCCACCATGATGATCTTGGCGGTAATCCAGGCATTCGACAGCTGCAACACCAACGGGCGCACCGGCGCATCCGGGTCAACCAGCAAGCTGGTCAGCGCGGCGCTGACCACAAAGAACGCGAGTATCGGCAACAGCGCCAGCAACGCCAGCGTAATCGCGCCCGGCAAACGGCGTAAAAACGCCCAGTGCGTGGGGCGTGGCGCTTCTTTAAGCGGCGTGCTGGTCGAGGTGCCGTTATGCGTGGGAATGATCGGTTCGGTGCTGGTGACATCCACTGCGGGCGGCGGCAGCGTGACGTCGCCGGGATGCGCATTGGCGTCGGCGGTCGCCGTCGCGGTTGCCGAAGCGGTCGAGGCTGTGGCATCGGCGGGCGTGGCTTTGCCTGCGGATGCCGCAGCGCGGGCCGAGGCCATATCGGCTTCGCCCGCAAGAAACGTAATCAGCGTATCGCCAGCCAGAAAGCGTCCACTGGCTTCGGCCGAGGCTAGGCGGTGATCCACCCATTTGCGCAATGTAAGACGCGGTTTGCGCAAGCCCCATAGCACCAGCCATTGCACGGCAAAGGCGCCCACCAGTACGGCCGCCAGCCGCCACAAGCCATCCATTAATGCAGCGCGGCCGCTGGGCGTGCTGATCAGCGTTTCAAACCAGCCGCTGATGGCTGAAATTTGCAAGGCGGCATGCGCGGTATTGCGCGCTTCGCGCACTGCGGCTTTCAACCACGATTGCGATTGCACCAGGATGGCGGCCACCAGGCTGTTGGAAGTAAATGCGCTGGCCTTGGCGGGTGCAGATGCCGCTACCGCCGAGGCGGATGCCGCCGCCGGGGCTGAAGCCACTGCGGACGCATCTACCACCACGCCCGCTTTGGCTACCGTGCGCAGTGTGGCCATCACCTCGTTGCGCTTGCGATCATCCGACAGCACATCCAGCGCCTGGCGCGCCTCGGCGGGCGTGAGCTGGTCTGCGGCCGAAGCCGAAGTGGGAACGGGCGCTTTGGCAGGACGGGCCTGCGCGGACAGCGCGGTAACGGCAAACAGCAGGGGCAGCAGGAATCGGCGCATGGTTTTGGGGGCTAGGCTCTGACAAGACAGTGACAGGAAAAGGTATCTGGCTTGTCGGTATTTGATGAGTCGGCAACAACGGATAGCCATGTAGGCCATAGAACCACGCGCGGCGTGCTATGCCGCTCTGCTGTTAGCCAGCGCCTATGGCCGTATGCGGGAAAAATTGATTTCACGGCGCGGGGTTGGCTGGGGCAGAATTGCTTTCACTCGTGTCAGGCAAGTTATCCGCAACAAGCACCAAACACAGGAGGTTCACCATGGATATTCATCTGGGTATTTCCGAGCAAGATCGCAAAGCCATCGCCGACGGGTTGTCCCGTTTGCTGGCCGACACCTACACGCTGTATCTGCAGACGCATAATTTTCACTGGAACGTCACCGGGCCGATGTTCAACACGCTGCATGTGATGTTCGAAACGCAATACAACGAACTGGCGCTGGCCACCGACCTGATTGCCGAACGCATCCGCGCGCTGGGCTTTCCGGCGCCGGGCACTTACAGCAAGTTTGCCGCCCTTACCCGCGTGGAAGACGTCGAAGGCATCCCCGAAGCCACCGAGATGATCCGCATCCTGCTCAAAGGCCAGGAAACCGTGGTAACCACCGCGCGTGGCCTGCTGGACAAGGTGGGCGAAGTGAATGACCAGGCCACCGATGATCTGCTGACGCAGCGGCTGCAAATCCACGAAAAAACCGCATGGATGTTGCGCGCGCTGCTGCAGTGATATTCGCGGTTTGCGCTTGATAAAAAACCCGGCCTGGTTTGCCCCTGGCCGGGTTTTTTGTTTGCGCCAGAAACGCCGTTGTTACACCTGACGGTTCTGCAATGCGTCGCGGATTTCGCGCAACAGTTTGACGTCTTCCGGCTCGGCCGCCACGGGCGCGGGCTTGGCTTCTTCTTTGTGCTTGAGGTTATTGATGCCCTTGACGATCAGGAACACCGCAAACGCCACGATCACAAAGCTGATCGCCACATTGAGAAACTGGCCGTAGTTCAGCGTCACCGCACCCGCTTTCTGCGCGGCTTCCAGTGTCGGGTACGGGCCCGGCACCTTGTCGCTTTCCTTCAGCAGCACATACAGATTGGCAAAATCCACCTTGCCCAGCAGCAGGCCAATCGGCGGCATGATGATGTCTTTGACCAGCGAATCCACGATCTTGCCAAACGCCGCGCCAATGATCACGCCGACCGCCAGGTCGACCACATTGCCGCGCATGGCGAATTCTTTGAATTCCTTGAACATAAAAACCGCTCCGTTGGTTGGCTGAAAGGTTGCGAACAGGTTATTCATCCCGTCCGCCGCCTGTCAATGCTGTTGCATGCGCCTGGCGCATGATTAACGCGGTTTGTTACGCGGCGTGCGCGCCCCGGTTTTGCTGGTATTGCGCGCTACCGAGCGGCCACCCACCCGCGGCTTGGCGGCCGGTTTGGCCGCTGCGGGCTTGGCCGCCACGGGTTTGGCATTCGCCGCTTTAGTCGCAGGCCGCGCTTTGGCGCCCGTGTTCGGCTCGGTGGTTTTGCGCGCTGAGACCGGCGCTTTGGGTCGGCCCAGATAGCAGGTGATTTCTTCGCGATCGTGATACAGATGACGCGCCGTCAGCACGTAATGCACGTCGGCGCGGTCCATGGCGGCTTCGATAATGCCAAAGCATTTTTCGATTTCAGCCCAGCGCTTTTTCATCGGCAGCTTCAGGTTAAACACCGCGTGCCGCGCCATGCCGTTGGCCAGCCACTTGCTGATCAGTTCGGCGATGCGCGCGGGCTGTTCGATCATGTCGCACACCAGCCAGTCCACCGGATGCTGCGGTTTGTAGCGGAAACCATCCTCGCGCAAATGTTTAACGTGCGGGTGGATGGCCATATCGCCCTTCATCGGGCCGTTATCGATGGCGAACACTTTCAGGCCACGCGCCACCAGCTGATAGGTCCAGCCGCCCGGCGCAGCGCCCAGATCGACACCGGTCATGCCAGGTTTGAGCAGCGAATCGGCATCCGGCACCAGCGTCATAAAGGCTTCGGACAACTTCAGCGTGGAACGGCTTGGCGCTTCGGTCGGCATGCGCACGCGCGCAATGCCCATCGGCCACGGGTTGGAATGGCGCGGATCGGTGGTGCCGATGATGGCGCGCGTCATGCTGGGGAAGAACACATGCAGCCGATACGGCGCGCGTTCGTTCAGCAAATTCATCTCGGTCAACCCCGTGCCCAGCACATCGCCAAAGCGGCGGCAGAAACCGGACAGTGGTTTGCCTTCATCGCTATCGGGATGCTCCAGCCACACATCGTTGAACGGCCCGGCGCCGCTGGCTTGCAGCGCGTCCAGGATCGGGCCCAGACGGTCTTTCTCGCCCAGTTCGATATCGGCCATCACGCGGATGGTCTGGCGCGCAAAGACGGTCTCGTTGGCGCGCGGCACATTGGGGTTTTCGTGGTCGCCCGCCTTGCCCGGTTTGAATAACACATAGCCCGGCGCGCTTTCCCAACCGCCCGTTTGCCCGGTGCGGGCTTCCCATTCGTGGCGGACATCGTTTTCGAAACCGGCCCGGCAATAAAACAGCAGTGCGTTGCGCATTGCGGTGGTGCTCTGAAAAAACAAAAGCGAAGGATACAGCAAGTCCCTCATCCCGCCGACCGCCAGTCGTAAGCGGCTGCCGTTGATCGTCGCCAGGACGGTGGTTGCGGCGGGGCTGCATCCGCCTGGCAACGCGCTACGTATCACTGAGCAGACCGGCCTGGTAGACGCCGGCGTTAACAAGCGCAGGAATGGGCAATATGCAGGAATTTGATCAAGCGGGTGGCTTGCACCCCAATGGATGGGGCGCGCCGGCCGGTGCGCCGGCAGCCACACACGCCGCCGAGCCTTCCACTCGGCGCATTGCCGTGGTCGGCGCGGGCATCGCCGGGCTGGCCAGCGCGTGGTTGCTGCAACGGCGCGGCTATCAGGTGACGCTGTACGAAGCCGCCAACGTATTGGGCGGGCATGCGCATACGGTGGACGTGCGGCTGGATGGCTGGATCTATCCGGTGGATACCGGCTTTACCGTGTTTGAAGACCGCAGCAGCCCCAATCTGCATGCCTTTTTCGATGCACTCGGCGTGCAGACCGTAAACAGCGAACGCGCGCTGGGCGTATCGCTGGATGAAGGCGCGCTGGAATGGTCCAGCACCGATTTGCTGTCGGTGTTCGCACAACGGCGCAATCTGGCGTCGCCGCGTTTTTTGCGCATGCTGCGCGAGCTGCTGCGATTTAATGCCGAGGCGGCCGAGCAGATCACGGTGTGCAGCGCCCGCGGCACCTCCCTGGGCGAATTGCTGCAACAAGGCGGCTACGGCAAGGCCTTGCGCGACTGGCATTTGCTACCGCTGGCGGCGTCGCTGTGGCATTGCTCGCTGGCTGCCGCCGCGCAAATCCCGGCGGCGAGCTTTTTGCGCCTGTGCCAGCAACAAGGGTTGTTGCGCATCAACGAACGCCCGCAGTGGCGTACCGTGGCCGGCGGTGCGCGCGAATATATCTTTCCGATTGATCGCGAATTACACGATGTGCGCCGCTGCAGCCCCGTGCGCGAAATCCATCGCACCGGATTTGGCGTCACCGTGGTCAGCGGCCCCGAAGCCGAACAATTTGATGAAGTCGTGCTGGCCACGCCCGCCGCCACCAGCCTGCGCCTGTTACATAACGCCAGCGCGGCAGAGCGCACCGCGCTGGGCGCGTTTGAGGTGCAGCACAACGTGGCGGTGCTGCACACCGATACCCGCCTGCTGCCGCAACGGCGCAGCGTATGGTCGGCCAGCAATTACCTGGGCGGCAAAGACGTGGCGCCCGACCAGCCGGTTTGCATCAGCTATTTACTTAACCAGATGCAGCCGCTGCCCTTTCGCACGCCGGTCATCCTGACGCTCAATCCGCGCCAGGCGCCTGCGCCAGCACAGACGCTCGGGCAATTTCGCAGCGCGCAGCCGGTGCTGAACAACGCCACGCTGCAGGCGCAACACGCACTGCAAGCGCTGCAAGGCCGCAACCGGGTCTGGTATGCCGGGGCATGGCTGGGCCAGGGTTTACATGAGGATGGTTTGCGTTCGGCCCTGCGCGTGGCGGCTGCGTTTGATGCGCTGCCGCCGTGGGCCACGCTGGAGGAACCGCCGCTGGCCGAAATCATGGCCGGCCTGCAATCCGGCCTACGCGACCCCTTGCGCACGCACGACTCCGGGCCAGCCGGGGTGATCGGCTGACCGCGCCATCTGCCGCCGCGCCACCGTCCATCCGCAGCAAGTGAGGCATGGCCCACCTGGCGCAACGCACTCTTCCTACAGCAAAGTCAGGGCCTTGCGTATCGGCTTTGCCAGGGCATGCGCCTAAAGTGGGAACCGTTGCAAGGCCATGTTGGCCACCGTTCAAAACGGCATATACAAGGAGCTCGATCATGAACAAGGCACAAGTGGAAGGTCGCAAGGAACAAGTTAAAGGCGCCGTGAAGGAAGTCGCTGGCAAGATCACCGGTAACGATGCCAAGGAAGTGGCAGGCAAAGTGCAAAAGAACGCCGGTAAAGCCGAAGCTAAAGTGGGCGATGCAGTGAACGAACTGGAAAAGACCAGCTCGACCCGTCGTCACTAAGCACCTCTGAGTCAGGACTTTCCTGACTGGATGACTAAAAAGCGATGCCTTTGTGCATCGCTTTTTGTCTGTGTTGCGCTGCACGTGGCAATTGTCTGAATACACAGGCAAACTGCCGCGCAGGCGTTGCGCCCATCAGGAGAAGAGATCATGAAAATCCACCAGTTTGCATTCGCGCTGTGTTTACCGCTGTTGTCAGCCATGGTGCTGACGGGCTGTGAGCGTAAAGACCCGCCGGTCAAGATAGACCAGGGTGGCAAAGACGCCATGGATAAAGCCAAAGCCATTAGCGACAGCGTGCAAAAGCAGGACGACCAGACCAACAAGAATATCGATAACCAGAGCAAATAAACCGGCCGCCGCGCGGACACAATCCGCGCTTGATGCTGCCGTCCGCCCGTTTGTCATGCATCTGGCATAAGCGCTGCTAACCTGTGGAAGAAGACCTTCTTCTACAGGCCAGCGCGTGTTCAAATCCGCCCCGCCCTCACCCTCTTCCGCCCCGCACGGCCTGTTGCAACTTGACCGCCTGCGCTTACCCCCCACCACCGCGCTGGGCCTGATGTTGCTGCTGTTGCTGGTGGTGCTGCTGCCCATCATCATCGCCAGCTGGCTGGCCGAACAGCATGTGCGTGCGCGCGAACGCGCAGCCTTGCAGCAATACGCCGAGCGCGGCCTGCGCAACTTTGAAACCGTGGTCAACAACGCCATCGCAGCGCTCGACGCGTTGCAAAAACAGCCAGACCCGCTGTGCAGTGATGGCTGGCGGCAGGCCGCGCGCCATACCGTGGTGCGCTATCGCTATGTGCAAGTGGCCATGGCGCTGAGCGAACAAAACACGGTGCTGTGCGATTCGATGGCCACCTCCTATGCGGTTGCGCCACTGCTGGGCAAGCCCGACTGGCGCGGGCCGCGCGTGCGGGTGTGGATTAGCGTACCCGATCCCGAAGGCGCGGGCCGCAAAATGGTGGTGCTGGCGGCGGGGCAAAACGGCGTGCTGGTTGATCCCGAATCGATGATTGATGTGGTTAGCGATCGCAGTTCCTATTCGCTGGGCATTGTCGGGCTGGTGTACGGCCAGGTGATCTCCGCATGGCCCTACGCCAACCGCGAGGCCTTGCGCCAAAGCTATTTTCATCCGGGCGTTGAGCTACAAGATGGCCGCTTTCATGTGGTGGCGCGCTCGGCCACCTTGCCGGTGGCCGTCATCGCCAGCGAGCCCGAGGACGAATTGCTGCAGCGCTGGACTGCCGCCCTGCGCTATTGGCTGCCCGCCGGGCTGGCGTCGGGCATGCTGGCCGCATGGGGATTCTTGCGCGTGGTGCGTCGGCATTTATCGTTTGAAGGCCAGTTGCGCCAGGCGGTGCGCAAAAACCAGTTCGAAGTGCATTACCAACCGATTGTCGACCTGCATACGCGGCGCTGCGTGGGCGCCGAAGCGCTGGTGCGCTGGCGGCAAAGCAATGGCCAGCTGGTGCGGCCCGATCTGTTTATTCCGCTGGCCGAAGAAAGCGGGCTGATCCAGCCGCTGACCGATCTGGTGCTGGAACGCGTCTGCGCCGAGCTCGGCCCCACGCTGCTGGCCAATCCGACGCTATATATCTCGATCAATGTCGCCGCCATCGATCTGGCCAGCAGCCGCTTTGCGGACGAACTGGCGCACCAGATGGCCGACGTGGCGTTTGCCCCCAGCCAGATCGCCATCGAAGCCACCGAGCGCGGCTTTATGCACGCCAATACCGCCAACGAAATCATTCAGAAATTGCGCAGCGCGGGCCATCCGGTGCTGATTGACGACTTTGGCACCGGCTATTCCAGCTTGTCGTATCTGCAGCATTTCCGGGTGGACACGCTCAAGATCGACAAGGCCTTTATCGATACGGTGGGCACCGAAGCGGCTTCCGCCAGCGTGGCGCCGCATATCGTCGAGATAGGCCACAGTCTGGGCGTCAAGTTGGTGGCCGAAGGCGTGGAAAGCGAAGACCAGGCGCTGTGGTTAAGCAGCCGCGGCGTGCAATACGGCCAGGGTTGGCTGTTTGCCCGCGCCATGCCACGCGATGATTTTCTGGCGTGGCTGGCCGGGCTATAGCCGCGGCGTGGGCGGTTTATTGATACGTAAACGTCAATGTGGATTTGGCGATAACGCTGCCGGGCCGGGGCGCAGTGCCAACGACGGTCTGCTGTAACCAGGCCTCGACGCCAAAACTGGCGGTGCGCGCATTGGCGTTGTAGCTCAGCGTGGCAAAGTCATTCAGTTTCATGCCGCTTTGCGCGCTCTGCACATACACCGCCTTGTTGGACTTGAGCTGCACCGCCACGCCCGTCGCCGTGCCGGTATTTCTGATCCAGGCCGAGGGGCTGCCCGGATCCGATGTTTGCGCGGTGGTGACGGTGAGCGTGCTGACATCCGTACTGTCGCAGTCCTTGAGCACGATGGTGCCCCTGCGCGATTCGTTGCTCCAGCCGCCGCCCGAAAACGCAGTGCCTGCGTCGACGGTGCCAAACGCCAGGCTGACGCTGGTGCTGCTGTCTACCTGGCAGGTGTTTTTGGTAATCGTGGCCGAGATATTCACGTCGGCGGTCGTGCCCGCCACGGCGACAGGGGCCAGCAGCACACATGCGCAAGCGCCAGCGGAAAAAATCAAAGGATGCAAACGGGGCATAGCAAGTCTCTGCAAAGTTGAAAACGGGATTGAAGCGGCTTAGGGATAGCTGAACTCCAGCAACAGGTTGTGCACCAGGCTGCCCGCGCTGACTGGCGCGTTAGTGGCCTGCAGCAGGTTGGCTTTCAGCAGGATGGTGGCCGTGCTGCTGCTGGCGTCGTAGACCGGCACCGCCACGTCCATCAAGCGGGTGGCGCTGCGCGTGGCTTCGACCGGCGTGGCGGTGCTGGCATACACCACATTCAGTCCGATGCCGCTGGCGCTGCCTGCGTTGGCGATCAAACGCGGCGCGCCGGGATAGGCGGCATAACTGGTTTTGATGGACATCGTCTCCAGCGCGCCGACGCCACACTGGCTAAACAGAATGGTCACATCGCGTAGCGGCGGGCCGCGCTGCGCACCCGCGAAATCGGCTTCCAGAAACGTACCCAAGGGAATCGAACGGTGTTGATCCGCGCCGCTGATCATGCAGGTGGCGCGCACCAGTTGCGCGCTTAGCGTGACCTCGGCGTCAGTTGCGGCCACGGCGACGCCGGGGATGGCGAGCGCGCCCACGATTAATGCCGTCCGGCATCGCCACGCCCTAGTCATAGCGCACATGGATCACCACCCTCGTCTGCACCCTGCCGGCCCGCACCCGCGCGGCGGTTTGCACATATCGCGCCCGAAACGCATAACGTTGGTCCGCAGTGGGCAGCAGGCGTACGTCCGAACTGCCATCGGACTGCAGCACATTGACGCCCGCGTCGGTAAACAGCGCAACGCCGGTACCGCTGGCCGGCAAATCGGTGGCCACATTGGCAAACCACTGCCGCTGGCCCATCAGATACACATTGCCTTCCGGCTGGAATTCAAAATGCAGCGATTGCACGATGCCGTCGCAGCCGCTCAGGCCCAGCGTAAACGCAGTCTCGCCCACCAGGGCGCCCACGCCGGTGAACAAGCCCAGCGGCAAGCGCGGTAACAGCACCCGGCGCTCGACCGAGTCGGGCGAGAGCTGGCAAGTGCCGCGATGAACCTGCCCGGTAAATTGCAGCTGGCTGCTGCTATCGGCATCGGCGGCGCGGGCGCTGGCCGCGTGCAGCAGTCCGCATGCCACGCAGAGCAAAAGCGCTAATCGCATCGCATATGCTCCAGCGCCACGGGCAGCGGGCGTTGCGTGGCGGTGTCGGGCAAAACATAGCGCACCGCACATTGCCGGTCCGGCGTGCTGCCCCAGCGGATGTGCAAGACGCCTGCATTGGCGATGCCGCGGGTATAGGCGCGCCCGCCCTGCCCCATCACGCCGACGTTGTTGTCGTGTTCATCAAAAATCTCCGCGCCCAGCGGAATGACGGGCGCGTTAGCGTCACGTTCGATATTGAGCGTCACCGACCGCCCCAGATCGGTCTCGAAGCGCAATAGCAGTACCGCCCCCGCGCGTGGCACCACGGCGGCGCTGGTGCTTTTGAGTTCGATATCGGCGCTGATGCCGTTGGGGTCGAGCGCGATTTCGTTACTGCGATACGGCATCAGATTGGTCATGATGGCGCGGCCCGATTGATCGATGCGCGCGCCGCTGCCATTGACCAGGGCGGCGCCGGCGGCACCGTCCGCTTCGACAATGGCAATCGCGCTATCCGTCTGCAACGGCGGCCCGAACACCAGCCCGTGGCGATACGCCACCATCGACCCCGATGCCCCCAGAGATAACTGTTGCGCCGTCTTGCCCTGGCTGGCGGAACTGTTCAGCGTGCCGTAGCGCGTGGCATAGCTGGCATATGCGCCCAGTTCGTCATGGCCCTGTTGGCCCGCTGTCGAATAGCCATTCAAGCCGTAGCTGAAATCACCTTGCGTGCCCGAAGCGCTGGCGCCCAGGTTCTGATGTCCGTCGCTGCTGCGCGCAAAGGTGGCGGAGAGCGAATTAAACAACGGCCGCTCCGTGCCCACACCAAACGGCACCGACAGATTGGCAAACACTTGCGTAGAAGCGCGTTCGGCATCGGCGGGCCGATAGCGCTGCACGCTGGCGCTGTAGCTAAGCACGCCCCAGACGTTGGAATAACCAAGCTGGTATTGCAGATCGGCTTCCGGCCGGTTCCAGTAATTCTGGTGGCTGGCGGTGACATAAAACGAGCCATACGGCGCGGGCAAGGTCTGGCTTAGCGACACCTGCGCGCGATTACGCATGCGCGCAATGCCAAAACGGCCGCCGCTGGCCGCATTCTGGATTGCGATTTCGGCATCGCGCAGGCTGTAATAGCCGGCCGTGTTATAGCGATACGCCGCCAGCGTCAGGTCGGTATGCGTACCGGGCAAAGTCTTGCTATAGCTGGCGCGCCAGCTGCTGCCCTCCGCCACTTCGCCCGGTAGCGTGGTGCGGCTTTGCGTGCCATCCAGCGCCAGCGCGCCCCAACGTGTGTTGAACGCGCCGCCCAGCAATAGCGCGACATAGCCATCGCTCAAGCCCAGGCCGCCATACGCCGTCACCGTGTTGTTAAGGCCATATTGCCAGGTGCCCTGGCCCAGAGCGGGATGGCGGGTGCTGGCGCCGTCCTGCAATTTGCCGGCCACAAAACTGAAGCGGCTTTGCCCCGGCCGCAACAACTGCGCGACGGCGGCATAGGGCACGCTGAATTTCTTTTCGCTGCCATCCGCCTCGGTGATGGTGACGTCCAGATCGCCGCCATAGCCGGTGGCATACAGGTCTTCCAGCGCAAACGGCCCGGGCGCGACGGTGGTCTGGTACAGCAGATTGCCGTTCTGCATCACGCTCACGCGCGCATTGCTGGTGGCCACGCCGTGCACCACGGGCGCAAATCCGGTCTCGGCGTCGCCCAACATACGGTCATCGCGGTTGATGCGCGCGCCGCGAAAGCCGTACGAATCAAACAACTGGCCATCGGTATAGGCCTGGCCCAAGGTCAACTGCGCCCGCCACGGGGTGATATCGTGCTGCGCCCAGGTTTCCAGCGACTGCCAGCGCGTGGGTGCATTGGCGGTACGGTTTAGCGAGGAGCGATAACGCAAGCGCCAGCCCTCCACATTCAGCCCACTGAGCATGCCCAGGAAGGCGCTGCGGGTGGCGCTTTCGCTACCGTTGGTGCGATAGAGATTAAGGTCGTACTGCAAGGTGGCCGCGGTGATGCCAGCGTCCCAACGCGCCGGATTGACGGCGCCGCGCGCACCGCGTTGCAGATAGAGCTGCGGCACGCTGAGCGCCAGGCGTTGCTCGTTAACGTCAAAGCTGGCCTGCGCGCCCGCCAGTTGCTGCAACACGCTGCAATCATCCGGCGCGGCGCGGGCCAGCAGCATCTCGGCGTCCACGCCCAGACGCTGCAACAGCGCGGCGGGCAAGCACGGTTGTGCTTCGCCGCCCTGCGCCGGACGCTTGAACGTAATGGCTTCTTTGCCCATGGCTGCTCCGTTAACCAACACGTCCACCGTGGATGTGCCGACCGGCATTGGATTGCCGCGGGCAAAACGCGATAAATCAATCATTGCGCCGGATACAAATGAATCATCAAATTCAATGCTTTCTGCGGGCACATTGTTTTGCAAATCATCCGGCGCCAATTCATTTGCAGGCGCAGCGGACGGCGCAATCGCAACAATGGCCAGCCAATAAACAAGGCGTGCGTTTTTGATCGACATTTTTTTTGCCCGCCCTAACCACTTTATTTGCTCAGGTTTGTTAAGGTCGCGGATTAAACCAATGACAGGCCCACGGATTCACCCCGCACTTCGGAATCGATAATCAAGGCGATTAAATGGGGCCATCCCGGCGCTTATTTCGCGCTGGCTTTTCCATCAATTACGCCGCCGAAATCGTTAATAAAGTGATAATCAATGGTGACTGGATCAGCCGGAATGGCCTTTAGCCCTTTCAAAGCAAATCGTTGCGTGGCAAATGGCTCGACCATGCCGCTGTCAATACTGGCGCTAACGCTATTTGCCGTGATTTCCGCACCGGACAAAGACACATAAAACGGCGACGGGTTATGCACTTGCAACATCACGGCATGCGGGTTGGTCGGCTCGGCGACAATCTTCCAGTTCAGCGTAGCGGGTGCGCTGGCGGCATCGCCCACCAGACCTTGCGGCCGGAAAAACAACTTGATGCGCGTGCGAAACGCCAATTGCAACGTATTGCCTTCGCTGTCCGCCTCTTTGCTTTTGGGCGGCACTTCCAGCACGTTAAGCCAGAACACCGATTCGCGATCGGTGGGCAACGGTTCCTGGGTATAGGCAATGCGCAAACTCTGCCCTTTGCCCGCATCCAGCCGCGCCACCGGCGGCGTCAGCGTAAACGGCACCCTGATCTCTTCCGGTCTTTGCTCAGCCACGCCATTGTCGATCCACGACTGCGCCAGCAAGGGGCGTTGCCCGCCGTTGGTGAGTCGCACCGTAATCTCGCGATCCGTTGCGTTGTACACCGCGCGCGTGCCCGCAATCACCACATCGGCCATGGCGGGTAAGCCTGCCGCCATGGCGGCCGCGCACAGCACCACTTTCAATAAAACCCGCATTGCAGCACTCCTGTTTCCTGCCCGGCTTGCGGGCAGGAATATTCAGTAACGACGCCTCAGCACATCAGTCGTAAGCCAGCGTATAAACCGCGCCCGTTGCGATCGTGCCTTCGGTATGCGCGCCGGTACTCTTGTAGCGCGTGGTGAAATGCAGATTGGCTTTTTTATTGCTGTCGATTTTTTTGGTGATGCGCGAAGCGGGATCGCCCACCGCCATTTTGGTAATGACGCCGCCGTCGTCGCTATAAAGCGCCACTTGCACGTTTTTGGCGGAGGTAGTAGTTAAAGTGGGGCGCAGGTTATTGGTGGCCAGATCCGCCAGATTGGGATTGGCGGCCATAAATGACGCATACACATTTACTTTGGCGCAATTGCTGATATTGATATCAAAGCCGCCCATATCGGCGGATTCGGCATTAGCCGCCAATTTGGAAACAGCCAATGTACTCATGGTGACCGTTGCATCGGGGCCGCCACTATTGGTGGTGACGGTGCAGGTTTCATTGGTCAGCATGCCATCGATATTGACGCGGCCACCGTCGGCAAATGCAGGCGCAGCAATACCCGCCAGCGCCAACAGGGTGGCGATAGTTGATTTTTTCATTTTCAGAATCCTGGAGAGAATAATTCAATAGGAAATGCCGACCAGATCAGATAACGCTGATTGATTGAGATCGGAATTGCATTATTCCCAGGGAACTAGCGTGCCGACATAGGACAATTCTCGGCAAAACGCGGTTTTAGCTATAAATCGCGAGAAAACGATAGGTCGTGCCAATAGCCCACAAAATAGACCGTTACTGGTAGGTAAACGTCATCACCAGCTTGCTGTTCATTTTGCCGCCCGCCACCACCGCTCCGGTCTGATAGACCCGCGCCTGCCACCCCAACGTCAGGCTGCCGAGCGTGGTTTTGCTGCCGCCGGTACCCATGGCGGTTTGCTTGCCCAGCGTAAACGGCAAGCGGCCAGCGCTGTCGAGCAGCTGGAACGCCAGACCCTGGGTGCCGCCGCCGCTGGCCGGTGCGAACGTGGCTTGCGCGGCGGAGATGACGGCCGTGCTCGGCGTCGCCGTCACCCACACCGTGGCGCCGTTGCATTGCGTCAGCGTGATCGAAAAGGGTTTGGGCGTGGACACGCTATGGATGCCGCGAAAGACCGTGCTGGCAAAGGTGCCGATATGAATACTCTGGTTGGCTGCCGCGCTATCAATGTTGCAGGTGGGCACCCGCACCGGCTCGGCCACCACATTGATCCGCAAAGTGGGACCGCGATGGGTGTGATAGACCTTGAGTACGCCGGGATTGGCATAAGACAGGCTCCATGCCTGGCGTACCAGCGAACCGCTTTTCACCTTGCCGGTGACCACCAGTCGGTAGCGCGCGTTGTGCCGCTGGCTATAGCGCCCGCTTTCCGGAATATCGATATCCGCAGTGGCGGGCGCGACGCCCCAGTGATCGGCCACATCAAAAATATTGCCGCCGGTGGCGATGAGTTGAAACCCGATGCCCGGTATACCCGTGTCCAGCGGAAACGTGCCGGACACGCTGCGGTCTTTCAGCACTGGAAAAAACTCGTTGCTAAAGCCGGCCCAGGTCAGTTCGCTGCCAGAGTTGGAGTTGCTGTCGCAGCTATAGCTATAACTGGCGCGGCGCTCGCCGATGATAGTGCCGACGGGGGTGTTGGCGGGCACTGTCACCACGCCAAAATCAATGTCCTGCATATTGGAAATGCTGCACGTGGGCACCGCACACCATGCCAGTTGAGGCAGCAACAACGCTGCGCCGCAGCCCAGCGCGCGTAGGTTGATGGCTGCAAGGCGGGCCATACGCAATCGAGAATGCGACACAGTGCTACTCCGGCAGACGGGAGCAGCGACCATACGGTGCCTCAGACACTTCCTGATATCGGACGATTCTCGGCGGCTTGCCCCGGCGCAGGCGCCAGGGTTAGCGCGCGCCCGCTGCCATGCCCAGCAGATCAGCGCTATGCGCCGCCAGATCGCGAATCAGGGTGATGTCCGCCGAGCTTAAGCTGGCGGCCTGGCGATCGGCGGCGGCGTTGCGCGCTTTCTGTTCCAGCGCCGCCGCCAGTTGCGCCAATGCCACCGCGCCCATCGTGCCCGCCATGCCTTTCAGCGCGTGCAGTGTGGCGGCGGCGGCCACCAGATCGCCCATCGCCACCTGACGTTCCAGCTCGGCTTGCATGCGCTGGCATTCAGCCGGGAACAGATTCAGCGCGGCGCGATACACCTCCACCTGGCCACCAAAACGCTGCACCAGCGACTCATACGGTTCGATCAAGGCGGCTTCAGCGGTTTGGGGCGCGGATGCCGCCGCTGCATCTGCAGCGGGCGCGCGGGTGAGCGCCAGCACTTTCTGCACCACTTCTTCCATGTCGATCGGCTTGCCGACATGACCGTTCATGCCCGCCTCCAGGCAAGCTTGTTGATCGGCCTCGGACACATTGGCCGTCATCGCCAGGATCGGGATATCTGCGCCGCGCGCGTCGGCGCGAATGCGGCGCGTGGCGGTCAGGCCGTCGATATCGGGCATCTGCACGTCCATGATGACCAGGTCGTACAACGCATGCCGCGTCAGCGCCATCTCGACGCCTTGCAAACCGCCTTCGGCCAGCTCGACCTCGGCGCCTTCATAGCGCAGCAGTTCGTACGCCACTTGCCGGTTAAGCGCGTTGTCTTCCACCACCAGAATATTCAGCCCGCCCAGGCGCTCGGGCTCCAGCACCGCAGCTTCGGGCGCGGCGGGTGCGGCCGATTGCGCCAGCGATTGTTCGATGGCGTCGATCAGCTGTTGCGGCGTCACCGGCTTGGATAAAAACGCAACGAAGGGCGCATCACCCCGGTGCGCCACGTCACCGAGCACCTCGCGGCCATAGGCAGTCACCATAATCACCACCGGCGGTTGGGCGCTGCCGTGTTGTATTGCGGTTGCGGCCTGCAAACCATCAAGGCCGGGCATCCGCCAGTCCATCAGCACCACGTCATAGGGGCGCTGTTGTTCGCGTGCGGCATCCACGCGCTGGATGGCGTCGCGGCCGCTGGCGGCGTAATCCGCTTGCCAGCCGATGGTTTCGACGGTGTTGACCAGAATCTCGCCGATGCTGGCCAGATCATCGACAATCAGCACGCGCAGATCGGGCACGCCGTGGGTCACCGCAATGGGCACGTCATCGGCAATCTCAAAGGCCAGATCAAACCAGAAGCGGCTGCCCTCGCCGCGCGTGCTGGTCACCTGCAATTGCCCACCCATCAAATCAACCAGTTTTTTACTGATGGCCAGGCCCAGCCCGGTGCCGCCATAACGGCGCGTGGTGGACGCCTCGGCCTGGGTAAAGCCATCAAAAATGCGCTGTAGATGATCGGGCTCGATGCCGATGCCGGTGTCGCGCACGCTAAAGCGCAAGTTGATGCGCTGCGCGCTGCGCGCCAGCGCTTCGATGCCGACCACCACATAGCCGTGGTCAGTAAATTTGAGCGCGTTGCCCGCCAGGTTGATCAGGATCTGCTGCAGCCGCAATTGATCGCCGCGCACCATTGCGGGCAGCGTGGGCGGCAACTGGTACATCACCTCTACGTTTTTGTTGCCATAGCTGCCCGACAGAATCACCGCCAGATCGCGCAGTAGTTCTTCCAGCTCAAAGGGATGTATGTCGAGCTGTAATTTGCCCGCATCGATCTTGGAGAAATCGAGAATATCGTTGAGCAGCCCCAGCAACGACGTCGCCGCCGTCTGCGCCTTGCTGGTGTAATCCAGTTGGCGCGTATCCAGTTCGGTCTGGCGCAGCAATTGCAGCATGCCCAGCACCGCGTTCATCGGCGTGCGGATTTCGTGGCTCATATTGGCCAGGAACTGGCTCTTGGCCACGCTGGCGGCTTCGGCCATCTCGCGCGCCTGGCGCAGGCCTGCTTCAAATTCGCGGCGACGGCTGATGTCTTGCGCAATGCCCAAGTAGCCCGTGGCTTCGCCTTGTTCGTCGCGGATGGCCGTCACCACAATCGATACCGGAATATGGCTGCCGTCGCGCCGCACGTAAGTCCATTCGTTTTCGGCGGCGTCGGTGCGCCCCGCCATTGCCATCAGCGTACGCACGCCCGGCAAAGGCACGCCCAGTTCCAGCTCGTATTTGTGCCGGCGCATTTCCACTTCTTCACGCACGTGCAGCAGCTCGGGCGTTACCTTGCCCACCAGCTCGTCGGCGCGATAGCCGAGCATGCGTTCGGCGCCTTCATTAAACACGGTGATGATGCCGTCCAGATCGGTGGCGATAATCGAGTATTCCGACGCCGCGCGCAGCACGCTGCCCAGCAGGTTATTCAGCCGGTCCACTTCCATATTGCTGAGCTTGCGGTCGGTGACATCCACCCGCAGCGCCACATAGCGTTCGATCACGCCATCGGCATCGGCATACGGCGCAATCACGGTATTAAACCAGCGCAAAGAGCCATCTTTGGCCACATTGCATATCTCGCCACGCCACGCCTGGCCGTGCGAAATGGTGTGCCACAACCCGGCCCAGAACCCTTGCGGATGCACGCCGGAGTTAAAAATACGGTGGTTCTGGCCGATCAGTTCTTCGCGCGTATAACCGCTGGCTTCGCATAGACGCTGGTTGACTTCAAGAATGCGGCCGTCGGGGTCGCTCACCGAATACAACAACTGCTCGTTAATGGTTTGCAACAGCACATTGCGCTCGCGCAAGGCCGTGGCCAGCTCCTCGGTACGTACGCTGACCTGCGCTTCCAGATTGCTGTTGAGCTGGCGGATCTGCTCTTGCGTGGCTTTTTGCTCGCTGATATCACGCACGGTTTTGGAAATGCCGATGATCTTGCCGTCGGCATCGCGCACCGGCGACAACGAGATGGACACATCCAGCATGCGGCCATCGCGATGGCGGCGCACGGTTTCGAACGCCGGGATGGCCTCACCCGCCACCACGCGGCGCTGGATCTGCAGTTCTTGTGCTTCTTGCTCGGCCAGTCGCTCGGGCAGATTGCAACCGATGGCCTCCGCAGCACGATAGCCAAACAAACGCTCCGCTCCCTGATTCCAGCTGGTGACCTTGCCATCAAGCCCCTTGCCGATAATTGCGTCGATCGAGCTTTCCACGATGGCGGCGCGGCGTGCTTGCTCGGAACGCAGCAGAGATTTGCGCTGACGGCTTTGCGTTAACGTCCAGATCAGCAGGCCTTTCAGCACCGAGAGCATCACGCCCACCAGGATGACCCAGACCGGCTGCAGCAAATTCAATCCGTCGGCAAATGCCGGGTAGACATGCAGGCTAAGCCGCCATTGCCGTCCATAAAATCCCTGTTGCAGATCGATCGAGTCCACCGCCGCCCCCGCATCGGGCGCAAGCGCCGTGCTGTAGAACGCCGTGGCCTGCGGCGATTGCGTAATGTCGGCCACGGTCAATTGCGCAGCATGCGGATCAAGGCCCAGATTGACCAACACCTCATCCATCGACAACGGCGCGTAAGACCAGCCAAACAACGCCGCTTCCCGGCCCGCCTGAGTCAACGGCATGGTGCCGTCACCGCGAAACACCGGCAGCAAAAACAGAAATGATTGATGCGGCTTGCCCGCTGCCTGCACCAGCGTAATCGGCCCGGTCAAGCGCGCCTCGCCGGTCTGCAATGCGGCCAGCGCCGCGTCCCGGCGATTGTCTTCTGACGCGATATCCAGCCCGATCGCCTGACGGTTGCGCCCCACCGGCTCGACGTACTGGATGACGTAGAGATCACCCGCGTGCGGAGCCATCTGCAGGATATTGAAATCGGGATCATCAGTGCGCGCGGTGGCGAGGAATACTTCCCGCTGATCGGCGGGCACGCGTCGCACAAAGCCAAAACCGCCCGCGCCGGGGAATTCGCGCTGCAGATCGCGCGTCTGGCTATAGCGATGGAAAATATCGCGCGTAATGCCGTTCTCGCCCGCCGTCACCACCGCGCCGCGTGCGCCGCGCAAGCCAAACTGATAGCGCAACAGCCGCTCCGCCATCGTGTCGCTGATCTGGCTCGCCACCTGCTGCATCGCCTGCGCCTGCGCGCGCAAGTTGTGCTGCTGCACCTGCCACGCCACAAACAAGGTCAACACCACGCCCGCGACAAAACCGACGACGGGCCAGAACAACGGTGCGGAGGGGCGTAGAGCCAGCTTCATATCAGGGGGCGAACTCGCAACAGGGACTTAGAACAGAGCGTAGTCTAAAGCGGGTTGCCATGTATCGATTGGTGGGCGTGGGGGCTGGCGGGCAGCCAGCCAAAGGCTTAACCCTCTGCAAAAGCCGCACGCAAACTTTCGGGTATGGCATGCATGCCGCTAAACGGCAGGTGGGGCAGCCAATGTTCAACAAGACTACGAACTGCCAACGATTGCATCTTGTCGCGCCGCGCTTTGCGCGGATCGCGGCCGGGCCGCGAGGCCAGCCAATGCTTGTGGATGGCAAAGGCGCGTGGGTCTATCGTATCCATGTATGCGAGTTCGCCTTTTTCGGAGATGATCATTTCGCGAAAGCGCGGCGACGACAAAAGCCATGTCAGCCCTTCAATTTTTGCGGCACGAAAATCATGATCTGATTTGATTATTTGCTGTTCTTCGGCCTCATCAAGTTCAAGCCACTGACGCTTGCGTTTAATTAGATCCACCATATAGCCGCTGGCGTTTCTGGCGGTATATCGCTGGTCTTCCATCAAGGCGAACGACTTGTCAGCCTTCTTCAAGATACCCAGCAAGCCGTCCTCGCCAATATCTTCGGCGTGCCAGACGCTTAGCCGTTTTCGACTATCCCACAGCAAGTCCACATCGGTGGTCGCCAATGTTGAGTCATCAAATCGCACACCTGCTTGCGCCTCATAGGCATACATCGCGTTGGTGCCGACGATGAGGATGTGGTCATCCAGACGCGCTTCGCGTATACGATTCAGCACATCGACCAGTATCTGGGGGGCGCGACCGATACCGAGCGCTTTATTAATCCGTTGCCTCTCATTCAATGCCTGCGTCAAGTCATTCACAGAGGCTTTTGCTTCCGCCTTGTTACGCTGGAAAGCTTCGTAGATTGCGAGCGTCTCTTCATTTTTCTTGCCGAGGCTAGTCTGCCCTCCCTTGGTGTCTCGTTTGATCAAATAGGTGTACGGTCCGACGTCACGCCACAGCATTGACCCCTTGTACGAATGGAGCGCGCGCTCCGCATCGAGCAAGGAATCGAAGGTCTGTTGTGAATCGATGATATGACGAAGGTGAGAATCCTTGACATTCTGAAAATATTTACTTTTCACTAAAAAAACCTCCTTCCAAAGTAATTTAGTGAAAACCAGTTTAATTTGTCAAACGCAAATAACTAAACAATCTTCGCGCTCTGCCTGTCCGGCATGCTTTTATTAGCGATTCGAAAAAAATGCCGAAGCGGCGACCAGGCGGCTTCGGCATTTGTCCGGTGAATACGATGTTCAGTGTCGTGCGCTCAACACACCCGCGCGCCCGGCATGCAGTGGCCCCATTGCACCACGGTCCAGCCGCCAAACATCAACCACCAGGTCAGATCCACCACGGCGCAGGCGATCGCCACCGACAGCCACGCCAGTACTCGTTGCCCGTTACCGGCGGCGTAACGCCGCACGATGCCCAGCGCCAGCACGCCGGTCCACAGATTGGCCCCTGCCAGCAGCGTAAAGCGCAGCGGTTGCACCCAGGTCAGGTTGACGCCTTCGGGGCGCAGCAGGCTAACCGTGGTGGCCGACAGGCCCAGGAACAAGCCACAGCCCGCCAGTGGCACCAGCGCCAGCGCCAGATGCTGAAAGCGTTTGTTATCCCATTTACCCAGCGCGCCGTTGCCGAGCGCCAGCAGCGCGGACAATACACAGCCCATCAGCGCGCCCACGCCCACAATCCAGGCCACCACCAGCGTGCCATCCAGAATGGTGAACACATCGTTGTGCAGCGGATAGTTGGTAAACACGTACCACGGCAGCGATTTTTCCAGCGGCCACATGATGTCGTGGTTGATCAACCACTCGGCACAGGCTTGTTTGAGGGTGACCATCCACGGGCTGACGGTCCACTGGAAGGCGCCGATGGCGATGCCGAGCATGCCAAACAACAGCAGCGCGGTTTGCCACATCGATTCTTTGGGCGGGCCCACGCGCACGATTTCGGCATTGGGCGAGCGCGGGCTTAGCGTGATGGCGTCGCGATGGCTGCTGCAGCGGCCGCACATATGGCATTCGGCGTTGCCTTGCATATTGCGGATCGGCACCATCGGCGCACAGACAATCGGGATCACTTTATGGCTGTGGTAGCTGTTTTTCCAGGCATCCACATCCACCCGGAAATGAATCGGCGCAAGCCGCGACAGCAGATTGAACACGCCGTTAACCGGGCACAGATATTTACACCAGGCGCGGCGGTCGCGCGCGTAGATCAGGCCAATGATCATGGCAGCGACGGTAGAGCCGCCCAGCACCACCAGCACCGCTTGCGGATATTGGTACACGCTGACCATCTGGCCGTAGATGGTGGTGCCGGCAAACGCCACAAATGGCCAGCCGGACCAGCGCAGCCAGTGCGGCATCGCGCGGTTAAGGCCAAAGCGGCTGGTAAATTCGCTGAGCGCGCCTTCCGGACACAGCACGCCACACCAGGCGCGGCCCAGCAACACCATGCTCAGCAATACAAACGGCCACCAGATGCCCCAGAACAGAAACTGCGCAAACACCGTCAGGTTATTGAGGATGCGCGCGTCCGAATCCGGCAACGGTAGCAGCGTGGGGATGATCAGCAAGCTGGCGTAAAACACCACCACCAGCCATTGCAGGCCGATCAGCGTGCCGCGATGCCGCGCCAGCCAGTCGCCGGCGCGGGCAAGAAAACGGGAAGACAGCAGCGTGACGCTCATGGGGTGTCCTTAGCGTGCAACGATGGTGCCCTTGGCAGTATTGGGGTGGAAATCATCAAACCACTTGTAGGTGCCCGGTTGCATGGGCGCGCAGATGACCGACGACGTCACGCCGGGCCCCAACACTTTTTCTTTGCGTAAATCGGTGCTTTCAAATTCCACCGGTTGCGTGCCGGCGTTGGTGACCACAATGCGGATTTTTTTGCCCGCAGGCACTGTCAGGTTTAACGGATTGGCTTTGCCGTCCTTGAACTCGATTTTGACTTCGTACGGGTCTTCCGCGTGGGCCAGCGGAGCCAGCGCCACCAGCAAACCAACGGCTACAGCGGACAATAATCGACGCATTGTTTGTTTCTTCCTGCTTTAAAACTACAAAGCCGGGATGTAGACACATCCCGGCGATACTGCACGGGATGACGGCTTAGTAGCCGCCCTTCTTGCCGGTGCCTGCGAAGGTAAATTCGTAGTCATTGGTGATCGGCGCCCACCATGCGCCCACGCCGGTTTCTTTGTCGACGTGACGACCAAAATGCGCCATCGGGTTTTGCGACGGCGGCAGGATGGTCAGATGCAGCTTGTATTTGCCCGGGCCGGCCAGTTTAACGTTGTCGCCATAATGCGGGCCGTCACTTGCCACCATGGCCATCATGTCGCCCGCGATTTTGGTGTTGCTGCCGACCTTGGTGATTTCGTACTTGACCAGCAACGCCGGCATCCATTCGCCTTCGGCAAAACCGTTCGGGTTGTTCTTCAGTGCGTGGATATCGGCTTCCAGATGGATGTCCGATTCTTCGGCTTTGCGCATCATGCCTTCCGGTTCCATCTTGATCGGCTGCAGATACACCGCGCCAATTTCCATGCCGCCCTTCAGCAGCGGTTTACCGATCGGGTATTCGGCCGCAAAAGACGGGGCCGACAGACATACAGCAGCGACAGCACTTGCCAGAATGAATTTACGCATTGCGCTTGGTCTCAGGTTGGTTAACGTTATGAATTTGATTGGAATAGTGTGCGGTTCAGGCTTTACGCTTGCCGATGGTGCGAGCCAGCGTCGAGATAATCAGCAGCGTGCCCACCCAGGCCAGCAACTGGATGCCCGCCGGGCGCGCGGTGTAGCCCACCACGGCATGCAGCATCTTGCCGGTGACGCTGTCGTCGGTGAGCAACCACGAGGTATCCCACAACGCATCCCCCAAGGGCGGCACCCAGTCGGCGGCAATCAGAAAGCCGACGCACTGGCTGGCCATACCGGCGGCCAGCAACAGCACCAAGGCATTGGTTACGGCAAACAGCTTGCGGGTGTTGATCTGCAGCAAGCCAAAGTAAAGCGCCGCGCCTACGCCGATGCCGCCCGCCAGGCCAATCAGCGCGCCGATGGTCATCTGCATGCCCTGGCCCTGCTGGCCGGCGGCAATGCCATATAAAAACAGGACGGTTTCTGATCCTTCGCGCAATAGCGCGATGCCCACCACCAGCGCCAGACCCGTCATGGAGGTAGACCCCGCCGTCACCGCTTTACCCAGCGAGCCCAGCGATTGCGCCATCTCGCGGCCGTGGCGGCTCATCCAGATACAATGCCAGGCCAGCATCAGCACAGCCACAAACATGATGCCGGCGTTAAAGACTTCCTGGCCCATGCCCGAGGCCCAGTTGGAGATGACCTCGGCAAACACGGCCACCAGGCCCGCGCCGATGGTGCCGCCAAGCACGCCCAGCCCCACCCATAAGCCACGGCGTGGCACGGTGCGCGTGGCGGCCATGACAATCGAAACCACCAGCGCGGCTTCGAGAATCTCGCGAAACACAATCAACATCGTTGAAAACATGAGCAAGTCCGACAGAAATCCAAGGGCGTATTTTGCACCTGTTATGCGGCAACAGGAATCATTCTCGATTGTCTTGAGGCCGACTTAGCCGATACTTAGCGTACAGAGCGCCCTGCCAGTTATCGCAAAATCGACCGTAACTGTTTGACAGACAAGGGCTTGGCCAGCCAGGCTGGGTTTAGACACGCAAAATTGTGCGCATTTGGGAGTATTCACATGCCAACCGTCAGCCCGTATTCCAACGCCAGCCAGGCCTATTACCAGCAGTTGTTGCAGCAGCAACAGCAACAAGTGGCCCGCGCGCCGGCCAGCAACGACAACGACACCAACAGCACCAACAGCGTAACCGCCGCCGCAGCCGCACGCGCCACCGATATCGCGGCGCAGAGCGCCACGCCCGCCACCACGGCGGTGCAGAACGCGGCCAATGGCGATGGCGCCAATGCCGTCACCGGCGCCAACAACGCTTATAGCGTGTACAACAACGGCGGCAGTGTGCCACCGGGGTTTCAGACTGGCAGCGTGCTCAACACCACGGCGTAATCGTCAGTCCGAAGGCAGCTCGGCAAACTGCGGCAAATTGTCGGTGATCTGATACCACGGCGCTTTCCAGGCCACATAGATGTGGTGATCGGGCTGGCGACTGGGGTTATCCATCAACGAGCCCAGCCGCACATGCACGTATTCGCGATTGCGCACCAACGCAAACAGCGGCGAATGGCAACGCGCACACAAGGCGTCATAGCCTTCGTCCGATTCATCCTGGCGCAAGACTTCGGCCGCACCTTGGGTGATCTGTAATTTATCGACCCGGATTCCGCCAAACGTATTGAAGGCAGAACCGCTGCGTTTGCGGCAGCGCGTGCAATGGCAATAGCCCGCGTATTCAAGCGCGTCCTCCACCGTGAAATGCACCGCGCCACACAAGCATTGTCCTGTCAGCTGCATGCTTTGCTCTCCCGTAATTCCATATCGTAAATAGTGCGCAAACTGACGTCGGCGTGCGCGTCGTCATGAAATTGAAACTCCAATGTCATAAATTCGCGGCCGTCATCAGCCCTGCCTGCCGTCATGAAACTCGCCACTCAATTACGCCTTGTCAGTGCTTTCGCCGCCCTCGCCTTGCTGGGCCTGGGCATCTGGTTTGGTACGCTGGTCAATGCGCTGGCGCATGATTTTGATGGCTATCGCCAGGCGCAGCACACGGTGTCCGCCTTGGGCCAGATGCGCGCGGTGATGCTGACCGCGTCACGGCTGGACCCCCTGGCCGCCGATGCCGACAAAACCCTGCAACAAGCCGCACACGACGTCAGCCAGGCCAGCAAAGCGGTGGCTTTGAACGACGTGCAGCAAAAACAGCTGCAAGCCGCGCTAGCCGGGCACTGGGCCAACTTTCTCAACCAGTATCAAAGCGCCGTCAAGATCGCCGGCACCAGTCCGCAAGATGCGCTGGGCATACCCGATCAAGCCTGGCATAACGAACTGGAACCGCTGCTGCAAACGCTCAATGGCATCAGCCAGGCGGCCAGCCAGGCGGGCGAACAGGCCACCGCGGTATTTGATCGTGATATCCGGCGCATGTCGGTGCAGATTCTGGCGCCGCTGGCGCTGACCGCGTTTGTATTGATGGGCAGCTTGTTGTGGTTCTGGCGAGTGCTGCAGCGGCGCTTGCACGCCATGGCGCGGGTCAGCGCGCAATTGCAGCAAGGCGATCTGACCAGCCGTATGCCACGCGGCGAAGATGAAATCGGCCATCTGGGCGGCGCGCTCAACCAGTTTCTGGAGCATCTGACGCGCACGCTGCAACAAGCGCGCGCCGCCGCGGAAACCTCGCGCCAGGACGCCGCCGAAGTGACCACGCTGGCCGACGCCATCCATACTGATTCGGGCCAGCAGACCGCCTTGCTGCAGCAGATGGTGGCGGGCAGCGGCGTGTTGCAACAGACGGCGCAGCAAGTGGGTGATCGGGCGCGGGAAGCCAGCGCCATCGCCGCCCAAACCCAAAGCACGGTGGCCGAGGCCCACGCCGCAGGCAACGCCACGCTGCAACGGCTGGATGCGCTCAACGCCGAATTCGAAGCCACCGATGTCGCCCTGCACGCGCTGACGGACACCATCGCCCAGATTGTCGCCGCCGCCAGCGGCATTGAAGCGATCGCGCAGCAAACCAATCTGCTGGCGCTGAATGCCGCCATCGAAGCAGCCCGCGCGGGTGAGGCGGGTCGCGGCTTTGCCGTAGTGGCCGACGAAGTGCGCAAGTTGTCCAGCATGACCAGCGAATCCACCCAGGACATCCGCCGCATTCTGGATGCCACCCGCGACCGCACCCGCGTTACGCTGGATGCAATGCAGGCTGCGTCGCAACGCGTGCTGGAATGTCGTCATGACGGCAGCACCGTGGCCGGTTTGCTGGCCCGCATCAGCCACGCCGCCGGGCAAGTCAGTAGCGAAATGACCACCATCAGCCACGCCGTCAGCGCGCAGGACGAAGCCAGTACGGCGATGCGTACGCAGCTGGAACGGGTGGATCAAGGTGCGCAGCAAAGCATGCAGGGCACCAGCCGTATGGTGCAGGGCATGCAGCATCTCACCGGCGTTGCGACTGATCTGCAACGCCAACTGGGTACCCTGCGGTTTTAAGCGCCAGCACCGGCGCGCGCGTGGCGACGCCGCTCGATCTGTGCCGCCAGCAAACGCACCAACGGCGGCCCCAGCAACAGCACCGCCAGCAAACGCGCCATCTGCATCGTCATCACAAACTGCACGTCGATAGAGGTGGACGCCGCGATAATCGCCGCGGTATCGGCACCGCCCGGACTGGTGGCCAGATACGCCGTCAGCGGATCGACCCCGTCAAACCACACCAGCAACATGCCCAGCCCGCCGCACGCGGCAATCAGCGCCAGCGAACTGGCCAATACGCGCGGCAACGCGCGCGCCACATGGCGCAGCAGCGGCAAGGTAAAGCGCAGGCCGATGCGCCAGCCAATCGCGGCATACAGCAAGGCAATCAGCCACGGTGGCATCGCCAGATGCACCCAGCCCGTTTGCGACAAGGCTGCGCCCAGTATCAGTGGCAGCAGCAAGGCACCCACGCGCCAGCGCAGCCCATGCGCCAGCACGATGCCGACCACGGCAACCGCCAGCGTCTGCGCCAGCGCCAGCCACGACACGGGCGCCCACCAGTCGCCGCCCGCCAATCCATGCGAGGCGTTCAAACCCAGGCTATGCGCGATCAGCGAAGCAATCAACGCCACCAGCAGCACCCGCACATATTGCATAAACGCCACCATCTGCACGTCGGCGCCATAGGCCTCGGCCATCAAGGTCATCGCCGTGGCGGCGCCGGGGCTTAGACCCCATAAGGCTGTGGTGCCGGGCAGGATATCGAGCCGGCTAAGCGCCCAACCCAACGCCGCACTGATGCCAATCACCGCCAGCACGCCCAGCACAAACAACAGCCAGTGCGCGGCCAGCGCAGTGGTGGCGGACCAGCCCGGCAACATGTGCGCGATCATGCAGCCCAGCAGCGCCTGTGACAGCGCGCCCACCGCAGCAGGCACCTGCAGCTTTGCGCCGGCTACGCTGATGATGATGCCCGCCACCAATGGCCCCAACAGCAAGGCAGCGGGCAGTTGCAGCAGCAGCAATCCCCCCGCCAGCAGCATGGATAGCAGCACCAGCGCCAGCCATTGCACCGCGCGCGGGCGGCCGGCAAAGCCGCTGGCAATGGCGTGATCGGATGAGGTAGGCATGCAGGCTCCGGATTTGTGAGGATTTCCTCGTAAACGTGGGCATCGTGGCATAAAGCCGCAGCCAATACCACCGGCTATCAGCGCGCCCGCCTGCGCGCGCCACACTGTCTACGCTGATGACAGCCCATATCGCCAGCGGGAGCCCACCATGCCTGATCTCGACCCTGTTACGGACGCCCCCGCCCTGCCGCCGCCCGCGCGCCATCTGATGCTGTTTTGCGACGGCACCAACAACACGCTGACCGCGCATCATGGCGACACCAATGTGCTGCAACTGTATGAACGCTTTGCCACGGCCCAAGCCGACAACCCGGCCTATCTGCTGTATTACGACCCCGGCATCGGTTCGCTGAGCGGCGCACCCCCGGTGGATTTGACGGGCTGGCTGCGCGACACCTGCAATCGCACCTTGCAACTGGCCTTGGGCAAAGACATCTACGCCAACATCGCCGACGGTTATCGTTTTTTGATGCAGCACTGGCAACCGGGTGATCAGATTTATTGCTTTGGCTTTTCCCGCGGTGCGTTTACCGCGCGCGCCATTGCGGGCATGGTCAATCTGTTTGGCGTATTGCGCGCGCAACACGATGTGATGTTGCCGACGCTGCTGAACATTTATTTCTCCGCCCCGGGCGCAGCGCCCAATGCGCCCCATCCCGCAGGCGGCGAGCGCGGCATGATTACCGGCCTGGTGCAGAAATGGCGCCTGCGTCAGGCCGAGCGGCGCGGCAAGTTTGCAGCGCGGCTTACCGGCGTTGCCGCCGCCGCACGCCAGGAAGAGCCCCCCACGCGCGAGTCGCTGGCGCGCCAGGTGCGTGACCACTTCACCACGCGTGAAAGCCGCGATGCGTGGATCGAATTCATCGGCGTGTGGGATACGGTGGAATCCGTGGGCGCGATTCCGTTTCTGGCACAAAAAAACCCCAGCCCACCCACCGTGCTGGGCAAACGCTTTCGGCACGTGCGGCATGCGCTATCGCTGGATGAGCATCGCTTTACCTTTCTGCCACGGCTATACGACGAGCCCGGCGATATCACGACGCCCGAGCACACTTTGCGCCAACGCTGGTTTCCGGGCGTGCATTGCGATGTGGGCGGCAGCTATGCGCTGCCCGAGGCCGGCTTGTCTGATTACACCCTCGCCTGGATGATCGAAGAGCTGGCCGCCTGCGGTATGCCCACGCCCGCGCGCCGTGCACGCCCGCCTGCCGCGTGGCTGCGCCATGACACCCTGTTCACCACCGCATGGTGGGGGCTGGCGGGCATGACGCCGCGCAATATGCAACCGCGCACCACGCAAGGCGTGCCGATTGAGGTCATCCCGCAACCGCTGCCGCTCGGCGCGGAAATCCATAGCATCTGGGAACACCGCCGCTCACGCGCCAAGCTGATCATCGCGGCGGTACTGGCTTTGCTGTTGCTGTACGTAACCGGCGGCACGCCGTATCGCCCCGGCAGCGAAGGCGTATTTGGCAGCTGGACGCCGTTGTTATTACCCTGCGCCGACCCCGTCCGCTGGCTGGCGCAAAGCGCCACCTGGCATTGGCTAGGACAACCGCTGCTCCTGCTGTGCATCGCCTATTTGCTGGCGCGGCTGAGCACGCGCGGCTTTACCCTGTGGTTGGGACTGCGCCAGCCCGGCGACGGCGGATACGCGATGTGGCAATGGCTGGGCTGGTTGCCCGCCGCCACCGCCCTCGCCGCCGTGGCCGAAATCCCGCTAACCGCATTAGCCGCGCATGTACCAACGCAAGGCTGGGATTATCTATGGCTGGCGCTATCCGTGATTGCAGGCGGCATCAAGAGCGTGTGCCTGCTGGCCAGCATCGGTTTATATGGCGCGGGCAGCCTGTTGCCCGCGCGTTGGTTGCACCCCAACGCGCCGACGCGCCCCACGGCCACCGCCTGAACGCTGCGGCGGTCTTCGGCACGCCGCGCCTTGTTGCTATTGTGCCGGCACGCCATTGCGCCATTCGGACCAGCGCGTGGTGATGTCCTGCACCAGGGGATTGCCAGCGCGATACAGATTATCGATGGCCGGGACAAAGCCCCCTTGTTTGGCGTAATCCAGCAGGTTTTCTGCCGCAGACTGGCCCGGATAAGGACGGTCAAAGTCCGAGCCCGTACGCACCGCCGCCACGCGGTTCAGGTCGACGCGGCCGGTGCTGGCGGCGCGCTTCAAGGCCTCGTAGGTGGCATTGTCTTCCTGCTGCGTGGTGCAATAAGTGCCTTTGCCATCGGTCATCTGTTTGGTCCACACGCGGGCGCGCTCGCCAATCAACTTGCCCGACCACCAGGTATCGCCCGCCAGCGTATCGCACTGGATCACCTTGGGTGGCTGGTTGGCGGGGGCTTCGGGAAACTTGCTGCGCGCCGCTTGCGCCTCGGCGCTATCGGCCAGTTTGACGTTGCGCGACAACGTATAAGCGCGTTCGGCCAGCGCGGCATTCAAGGTAAATGTCTCGGTGCGATAGTCCAGCGGCGGCTTTTCGGACGGCGAATGCGTGTTGATGCCCAACATGCCGCTGGGCCAGTCTTCCGGTTTCTCGCGCGCATCGATTTCCCATTGCATGCCGAAATCGACCAGATATTTAGCCCAGGCCGCCGAGCCCAGCGTGCCTTGCGCGGGGTCGATGCCGGCAATGCCCGCAATCAGAAAGTAAGTGCGACGCAGATCAAACTGGTCCGAGAACGTCAATGCCATCAACGACGCCGCCGCGTTGGTGTGGCCCATGCCGGTGGTCATCACACACACTTGCTGCGCGTTGCAATGCACCTCGGGGTAATCGGGCGACAAGCCCGGCACCGCCACCGCGCGCCATGGGCCCAGATGGTCCAGCCACACTTTGCCTTCCGGCCCGAACATCGAAATGATCATCACCTTGACCGGCTGCGCCAGCGTGCTGTGCTGCGCGCTCGGCATTGCGGCCTGGGCGGCCAACGGCACGGTTAACGACAAAAAACCCGCGAGCAAGGTTTGACGAAGAGCTTGGGTAAGACGGCGGTTTGGCATGTTGAAGGCTGAGCGCAGTGAATGATGCTGGCATTTAAGCCGTGAAACCGCGCCCTGCCAACTACGATATCGCGGCGCTCGTCCATTCTGCCTGGGCCTGCCGCCGCATCGCACGGTTACGCCGACCGCGCGCCGCCAGCAAACCCACTACACCCACACCCAGCAGCGCCCACGTTTCTGGCTCCGGGACGGGCAACAAGCGGATGTCGATATAGTCACCGGCCTGCGTGGTGCCGCCCCAACCAATGCCCATATAACCCGGGTCGCGGTTGAACAGAATCCAGTCTTTGCCCGCGTCGACCAGGTTGGTGGTCACGCTGATGTCGTTGTAATAGCCCAAGCCCCACAACACGATAAAGGGATATTGCTGATCAGCCACCGGCCAGTCATGCGCGTCGCCGAGAAAACGAATAACGATGTCGTTTTGCTGTACATCAAAAGAAAACCGCGCCACGCCATCAAAGGTGGTCACCGCAGGAATATCGACGGCGGGGTCGCTGGAGACAAAGGTTTCTTGCCACGACGGATTCGGCGCCGGCACATGGCAGCAATTAATAAAGTGCTCGAAGAAAGTAAAGCTGATCTGCCGTGGCACCTGCCCGGCCATCGCCCGCGTGCTGACCATTAACAACGACAACCACAGCAGCCGTACCAGCCAATGTGTGCATCTGCTCATGACCTTTACTCCTGACGAATTCAAACACTATTGCTTACTTTAACTGTCTGCAACCGTCGTATCGGAGAAAGTACAATTCAGGCTGCCGTGCGGTGCAGCAAATGCGGGGATGCGTCAGGCAGTGGGCACACGTTGCGTGCTGAGGAATTGGTCGGCCTGCAGCAGACATTCGCGGACATGGCCGTAATCCAGCAACGACAGTGCCTGCTGCAACGTCAGCCATTGCCAAGCGCCATGCTCCTCCGATAACACCGGATTGCCACGGCCGGTGACATCACCCACAAACACGTGTTCTTCCACTTGCTGCGGCCCCGGCCCGTAGTGCGCGCGCCATTGCGGTTTGATCGCAAACGCGTGGGCATAGCCAGTCGGCCATACTTCGTCCAGCGCGTAACCGGTTTCCTCGCGCACCTCACGCAAGGCCGCATCGGCAAACTGCTCGCCGTGTTCCAACGCGCCAGAAACGCCTTGATGGAACGCGGGCAAATCCAGCTCCGGCCGCGGTTTGCGATGCAAAATCAGATATTGCAATTGCTGCTCGTGCTGGCAGACCAGAAAGACATGGACAGATAAGGGGCGGCGCATAAAGGCTCGTTGGGTGGGTCCGGATGGCGACTATGCCACAGGCATTGCGCCAGCACCGCCTGCTAAACGCCACGTGGCGCGCGGGCCAGTGGAACGCAGACAGTGGGCCGCGCTATGCTAATGGCATCTGACCAGCAAGCCGCCGGAACCGCCCATGCACCCCAGCAAAGTAAATCGCAGCCGTCTGCAAACACTGACTGATCTGCCCAACGTCGGCCCGGCGGTCGCCGCAGATTTGCGTTTGCTGGGCATCGACAAGCCTGAGCAACTGCGCGGCCGCGATCCGTACGCGTTGTACGACGAACTGTGCGCGGCCACGGCCACGCGCCATGACCCATGCATGATCGATACGTTTATCTCGGTGACCCGCTTTATGGATGGCGCGGAACCGCAGGCTTGGTGGGCGTATACGGCGGAGCGCAAGCAGCGTTATGCGGTGTAGCCATCAAGCGACGGTGATGCGATAGCCGCCCCGCTCGGGCTCAATCTGGATGCTGACATCCAGAAATTTCTCGATCACTTGCGCGTTAGTGGTCAGATGGCTGGATGCATGCGTGGTCGTCACCGTGCCGCCGCGCGCCAGCGCCAGCGGCAATAACAACTGGTCGGCCAGATATTCGCCCACTGCGGCGTCCTGGCGCAGATAGCCCAAAGCTTCTTGCGCCACGCGGTCGGCCACGCGTTCAGCGGCGATGCCTTTTTCGCCGAAGCCGGTAAATAGCTCGGTGACATTTTCGTGCTGTACGCGCACCAGCACCGCATTGCCTGGCCCCATCCGATCTGACAACTCGCGGTGTGCAGCCGTCACCTCGGGCAAGCGCGCACGTAGGCATTCCACCTCGCGCAGCGCAACGCTCACCGGCACGCCCGCCACCATGGCCACGGCATTGAGGGCGACGTGCGCGCCACGCGTCGACAAGTCGAGCGGCTGCAAAGCAGGCACCGGCTGCGTGTGCGCCACCACCTCGCCGCCACCGGCCGGATAAAACCCATGCCGCACCAACTCGATCTGCGTCTGCACGCCCATGCGCTGCAGTAGCGGCAGCCATGCATCAATCAGAAAATCTGCGGGCGGCGCTTTAGGGTTATGCGTGCCGCCGCTCACGCAAATGCGTGCAGGCGCATCGGCAAACCACAAGGCCGGCAGCACCGTCTGCAGCACCAGCGTGCAACTGCCCGCGCTACCGATGGCAAAGCGATAATCGCCGCCGCGTATCGGGCCAGGCGCAAACGTCAGCGCTTGCGATCCGGGCGTGGCCCCTTCCACCGTCGCCCCACAAATCGCCGCGGCCGCCTGCACTGCGGTGAGATGCTGGCGCAACAAGCCCGGCTTCTGCCGTCCTGCCCGGATTTTGCTGATGCGGATCGGCGTGCCGGTCAGCATCGATAAAGTGAGCGCGGTACGCAGAATCTGCCCACCGCCTTCGCCCACGGAGCCATCCAGCTCCAGATATTCAGTTTTTGTTGTTGTCATTGGCTTTGCTTTTGTATGTTGCCCCGCCTTGGCAAGCGCCTATGGCCGGGGCGATCGGATCTGATAAAACGTTAATCATGGCCTCCGGGCAAGCTGTAGCAAGGCAGCCTTGCCCACCGCGTTTATCCTTTGACGCACACCACTTGCCGCAATGTGTGCACGACTTCCACCAGACTGTTCTGGGCTTGCATCACCGCGTCGATATCCTTGTACGCCATCGGAATTTCATCGATCACATCGCTATCCTTGCGGCATTCAACGTGTTGCGTGGCTTTGATCTGGTCGTCCACGGTAAAGCGACGTCTGGCTTCGTTACGGCTCATGGTGCGACCTGCGCCATGGCTGCACGAGCAGAACGCCTCTTCGTTACCCAGCCCGCGCACGATAAAACTTTTGGCGCCCATCGAACCCGGAATGATGCCCAACTGCCCTTTTTGCGCCGACACCGCGCCTTTACGCGTGACCAGAATTTCGGCGCCGAAGTGCTTTTCTTTCTGCACATAGTTGTGGTGGCAATTTACCGCTTCCATGCTGGCGTCAAACGGCTTGGTAATCACGGTGCGCGCCGCGTCGATCACGTTCTGCATCATCACGGCGCGGTTACGGCGTGCGTAGTCCTGCGCCCAACCGACGGCCTCGACGTAATCATCAAAGTGCTCGCTGCCTTCTTCGAAATACGCCAGGTCCTTATCCGGCAGATTGGCGATGTGCTGACGCATATCGGCCTGCGCCAGTTCGATAAACAAGTTGCCGATGGCGTTACCTACCCCGCGCGACCCGCTATGCAACATGAACCACACGCGGTCCGCCTCATCCAGGCATACCTCAATAAAGTGGTTACCCGTACCCAAGGTGCCTAGATGCTTGTAGTTGTTGGTGTTTTTAAGGCGCGGATATTTATCGGTAATACGCTTGAAACCGGGCAACAAATCGGCCCACATGCTATCGACGGTTTCGGGCGGCGTGGACCACGCGCCTTTATCGCGCGCGCCCGGCGTACGTCCGTGCGGCACCGCTTTTTCGATGGCGCTACGCAACCCCGCCAGGTTATCGGGCAGGTCTTTGGCCGTCAGCGTGGTGCACGCCGCCATCATTCCGCAGCCGATATCCACGCCCACCGCCGCCGGGATGATCGCGCCCTGGGTGGGAATAACGCTACCGATGGTCGAACCCTTACCCAGATGGACATCCGGCATCACTGCAATGTGATCAAAAATAAACGGCATTTTTGAGGTCTGGAACAGCTGCTTTTGCGCGGCGTCTTCCACCGGCACGCCGTTGGTCCACAGTTTGATGGGCTTACCGCCGCTGACTTGCAGCACTTGATAATCGTTGGTGCTCATTGTTATCTCTCGTTTTAATGTGGCCTTTGCTGGCCCCCGGCCCCGCCGTCCAGTTTAACGACGGGGCCATTTAAATGATGTTTATGGATGGTTAAAAAACGGTGCGATGACAAAGACGTTGAAACAGAAAAGCACTGAGCTATCTTGCGCATCTATCAGTCGATGCACTCAGCAGGACTTGAACCTGCGCCTCCCGCGTTGCCGCGAGCGCTCTACCCGATGTAGTTCCAACCGCATTCACCGCAAAACCCGGTCAAAAGGATCGGCGACAAAATGAACGAAACGTTGGCGTGTTCTACCGTTGAACTACGGCCCCACAGTGCTGGAGCCGACGGGATTTGAACCCGTATCTCGATCGTTAGAGGATGTAGTTCCGTTCGCATTCGCCGAAAAACCTGGCCACGCCGCAAGCAGCGCGGATAAAACAGTGGCACGACAAAACAAGCGAGTCAGCGCGCACCGCAGTGCGGGCTGGATTACCTTCCAGCAAGGTTCGGAGATGTAGACCCGTCTTACATTCGTGCCGGATTACTCAACTTCAGGCGTCCCCGGCCAGGCGGGTCCGCTTGATCGCGTTGACCCAGTGCCCGGCACCAAAACTGCCCGCCGCAAACTGCGCCACCACATCAAACACCGCGTCGCCAAAGCCTCCCACATTCAGGATGTCCGGGCTTTCTTGCGCTTGCGTCGTCCCGTACGGTTGCATATCGATGCAGATCAAGCGCGCTTGCGGATTGCGGTGTTTAATCTGCTGCCACTGTTGCAGGGTCTCGGTGGCGCCATGACGGCGCGCATCAATCCACGATTCGTTATCCGACACCAGGATGACGGTATCGACCACGGCCTTTTCTTTAACCAACTGCGCCAGCGGAGCCGAACAACGCGTTCCGCCGCCGCCGATTGCGGCCAGTTTTTCGGCATTGGTCAGCACGCTATCGCGGGCATTCAGCCGCACTTGCACCACCTTGGTTTCAAATGGCAAAACACGTGCTTGCGGGCACTGGCGCAGCACCGCCGCTGCCATCAAGGCGGCGACATCAATGCAACGTACCGCCGTGGTCGCGCCGGGCCGCCAACCGGTGACCGGGCTCGACATCGATCCCGAAACATCCGGACACACCACCACATGGCCTTGCAGCGCGGGCACATTGCGCAACGCGATTTCCAGCGCATCCTGCAAAGCGTTTTTGATTTGCGCCGGAATCTCACCCCCGGTCATACGCCATGCGGCCAGCAACTGATAGGGATAAACCCGCGCCGCCGCGACGAGTTCCGGGTCCGCCAGGCGCGCCGCAACCATGTCGATCATGCCGGGCTGCACAAAGACGCCCTGCCGTGCCAGCGTGTTCAGATTCATGCGCAACGCTTGCCAGCCCATACGTTCGGCCAGTCGCCCCCATTGCGCGCTATTCAGGGCCGAGCTGGTCAATAACTGGAACGGCACGTTCGGCATCTCCAGCGCGGTATCGGCGCGAAAGGCCAGCAATTGCTGGGTCAGCGGTGGCAGCGCCGCGCGATTACAAGATTGGCCCAATACCCAGGCAAAAAACGCCTCGCGCCAGGCTTCTTGCGGCTTGGGGTGGACCATCTTGATGACGTCCGCCAGCGAGGGCGCGCTGCCGATGCTTGCGCTTAACAATTGCGCTTCGGTGGCACGGTTCAGCCACGCCTGCACTGCCTTCTTGGGACGCGAGCCCAACGACTTACGCCCGGTGGCCCCGCTGCGCATGATCTGCACAAAGTTGCGCAACATCTTGCCGTTATCGATGACCTGATCGAACACCTGCGCAAACAGCGCCGCGTCTTTGCGTGAAAGCACCGCCAGCAGTAGCGCGGGCATGTCTTTCATGTGGCCACGCTGACGACCATATATGGCAGCTTGTGCGATAAAACGCGCATCCAGTCCAGCACACAACGTCAGCACGTCCGCCAGTTGCAATTCGGCCTGTGCATAGAAGGTCTGGTTCAGGCAACCGGTCATCACCAACTGCGCCAGTTTGTGTTCTGGCTTATAGGCATAAGCCGCGGCGTTGCTCCGGTTGAGCGTATTGGTCTGCGGCAGGCTGGCAGTCAGCGCGTTGAACAATTGCAGGTTGGCCATTTCAGTACTCACAGCGATTTCGTTTTGATGCCAGCTACTTTGCAATCGGCGTGCCAAGGCCTGACCACCTCCCGATAAATTAATTTATATCATTGTTTTTTAATGGATTAATATTGGAAACCTCACCACTCATTGCACCCAATCTGGCCAGTCGCTCGGTGATTTATATATACTTTGAGCTAGTTTTTTATCTTTCTGGATAAACCCTATGCGCAAGACCGTCGTCATTGGCTTTATCGGCACCGTGCTCGACCATGTCGGGCGCGGTAGTCAGCGCTGGGAGAAATGGCGGCCGACCATCAGCCTGGGTCAGCAAGAAGATCTGATCGTGCACCGGCTGGAATTACTGCATGACGAGCGCAGCCGCGGGCTGGCCGAGCGCACCTGCAACGATTTACATAGCGTTTCGCCCGAAACCGAAACCCGTCGCGTAGAAATCAACCTGCGTAATCCCTGGGATTTTGAGGAGGTGTACAGCGCGCTGCATGATTTCGCCCACGATTACCCATTTGATACCGAGAACGAGGACTACCTGATCCACATCACCACCGGCACGCACGTGGCGCAAATTTGCTGGTTTCTGCTGGCCGAAGCGCGTTATTTGCCGGGCCGGTTAATCCAGACATCGCCGCCGCGCAAAGCCGAAACCGGCAATGCCGCGGGTAGCTACACCATCATCGATCTGGATTTGTCGCGCTATAACAAGATTGCGCAGCGTTTCAAGCGCGATGCGGCCGAGACGGTGTCGTTTTTAAAGTCCGGCATTGCCACGCGCAATGCGCATTTCAATCGGGTGATCGAGCAGATCGAGCATGTTGCCGGGCGCTCCAAAGCGCCGATCTTGATGGTGGGGCCGACAGGCGCGGGCAAATCGTTTCTGGCGCGCAAAGTGTATGAATTAAAAAAAGCGCGCCATCAAATCAGCGGCCGTTTTGTGGAAGTTAATTGCGCCACCTTGCGCGGCGATAGTGCGATGTCGGCTTTATTTGGCCACGTTAAAGGCGCTTTTACCGGCGCGCAAACCGAACGCCCAGGCTTGCTGCGGGCAGCCGATGGCGGCTTGTTGTTTCTCGATGAGATCGGCGAATTGGGCCTGGATGAGCAAGCGATGTTACTCAAGGCCATTGAAGAAAAACGCTTCTTTCCGTTTGGTGGTGATCGCGAAGTTGAAAGCGATTTTCAGTTGATTGCGGGCACGCATCGAGATTTGCGCCGCTGGGTGGCCGAAGGCAAATTCCGCGAGGATTTATATGCGCGGATTAATTTGTGGACTTATGAATTGCCCGGTCTGGCCGGTCGCTCCGAAGACATCGAACCTAACCTCGATTTCGAACTGGCGCGCTTTGCGCGGGAGCACGGCGAGCAAGTGCGCTTTAACGTGGAAGCGCGTCGCCGCTATCTGGATTTTGCCACCTCCGCCCAGGCGCGCTGGTCTGGCAATTTCCGCGAGCTGAGCGCATCGGTAACGCGTATGGCCACATTGGCCGATGCGGGCCGGATTGATGAGCAGAATGTGGCGCAGGAAATTGCGCGGCTGCAGCATGGCTGGGGCAGCGCGGCCGGCGCTTCCGAGCTCGATGATTTGCTCGGTGAACGCAGCGCACAGCTGGACCTGTTTGACCGTGCGCAGCTGGAAGCTGTGGTGCGCGTGTGTCGCCGGGCCAGCAGTTTGTCCGAGGCGGGCCGCATGCTGTTTGCCGTATCGCGCGAAGGCAAAAAGCAGCCCAACGATGCTGATCGCCTGCGCAAGTATCTGGCGCGTTTTGAGCTGGCATGGGCGGATTTGCGGGACTGAACGCAGCCCGCCCTGCCTGCTGCGCTTACGCCGCAATCGTGCGGATGGTCCAGAAATCCGAAGACAAACTGGTGTCGACCATATAGGCATACGGCATCTTGCCGTAGCCCTGCAGCCCCCAGGCATCGCCCCAGGAATTGCGGAACCAGAAAGTGGAATCGGCATCGTCATAACCCACCAGCAACACGCAATGACCGCCGATGACGGTTTCGCTGCTGGTGGGCATGGGCACCACGCCGTCCTTGGCGACGGCGTCACTCTCAAAGCTCTCGTACACGGTAAAGCCGACCACCACCGGGTAGCCTTCGGCCAGGCAGCCTTTAATTTGCGCCAAGGTTTGTTGCACGCGCTGGTATTGCACGGCTTTGTATTTGAGGGCGTCGGTGTAGCACTTGGCGGATGGTTTGTCGGCAAATTTGCTGACCACATAGGGCCATTCGGTTTCCGGGCAATCGCCCTGCTTGGCCACGCTCTTGATGCCATCGCGGATTTGCGCGCCGTTGTCGGACGCCACGGAATGCTCGATCACGCGTTCGTTGTAATAGATAAACAAGCGCGACGGCACAAAGTCGTTGCTGGCGCCCTGCTTTTTGCGATCGAACTGGATGGCTCCGGCGATGCCATTGGCGGTGCAACTGCCTAGCTGGCCCTGGTCGTACACCGGCGGGCACTGGCCGCGCAAATCGATGCTGGCGGGCAACGCGGTCAGATGCGACGGCGGCGCCGCGTAAAAGTGGTCTCGATGATCGGGTAAATCGGGAATCCAACCGTAGCGGGCGGTTTTTAGCATGGAGGCTGTCCTTGGTAATGAGCGGAAATAACCAGAAAAAACGGAAGCGCACCTGCGGCTGACGGATAGGTTTTTTGTGCGGGCGTCTGTATAGGAATTAGCACATGCGGCGGCGGCTTGCTGCACTGCACCGGCAGGAATCTGTATCGGGTGAGGCGTGCCACAGACCTGCGACGCGCTACCTCGCGGGGCCGCTGGATAGAAGCACGATTGATAAACACAGGCCGGGAAACGCGTGCGGGCCCTGTCCTGGCTTCAAGAAAGGGCCCGCCATGTTGCTATTAAATTAGCCGGCGTAATAGCCCGGCTGGTCCAGATCGCTGAGCAGAGCCGGCCCGGTGGGACTCCAGCCCAGCACCTGACGCGTGTGCGCAGCGCTGGCCGCCATGTCCATGCCGGCGAAGTCGGCGAACCAACCAAAGTGCTCACGTTCGCGCGATTCGACCGGCAGGCCCAACTGGCGACCAATCACTTCGGCGATAGCCTTGAACGGTACCGACTCGTCGGCCACCGCGTGGTAGGCCGCCTCGGTCACGCCGCTTTCCAGCGCCAGGCGGTAAACCTGGGCGGCGTCGGTGCGATGCACGCCAGCCCAGCGATTCTGCCCGTCGCCGATATAAGCCGAAACGCCTTTTTCTCGCGCCAGCTTGATCAGGATCGGCACAAAACCGTGGTCGCCCAGACCGTGCACACTGGGGGCCAGCCGCACTGTGGCGGCGCGGACTCCACTGGCCGCCAGAGCGCGCGCGGCGGCTTCGGATTTGCGCGCGAAATTGGCGTCGGGCACATCGGTTTCGAGTGCCAACCGGCCCGGCGCCAATCGCGCCAGGCCCGACGTGACCAGCAACGGTTTTTGAGTCCCCAGCAGCGCGCTGCCGAGGGCCTCGATGGCGATACGGTCTTGCTCGACGTTTTGCAAGAATTTCGAGAAATCGTGGTTAAACGCGGTATGCACCACCGCGTCGGCGGCGCTGGCGCCCTGGCGCAAGATATCCAGATCATCCAGCGTGCCTTGCAGCACGTGCGCGCCTTTGGCGGAGAGCGCGGCAGCCTTGTCGGCGCTGCGCACCAGGCCAGTCACTGCGTGGCCCGCTTGCAGCAAATCTTCTACGACGGTGTGGCCGACCCAGCCGGTCGCGCCCGTTACGAATACATGCATGGTGTTGCTCCGTGTGAGGGGATGTTATTTGGTGTTTTCAGGAAGCGATGAACGATCAGAAGACGCGTTCAGGCCAGGCGGATGGAGAGCTCAACGTCGTCGCCCAGCAGCATCGACAAATAGCCAGCCGCACGATTGCGCACGTGCGCCAGATAGTCGGGGCTGTAATCGGCGTCATCGGCAATCACCAACGCGCCGGGGCGCAGACGCTGTTCCAGCAAAGCCAGTACCTCGGGGTAGAGCGCTTTCGCGCCATCCAGCAATAGCACATCAATGCGGTCGGGCAGGTTGACGGCCAGCGTTTGCAGCGCATCACCCGCGCGGATTTCCACCAGATCGGCCAGGCTCGCAGCATTGATATTGGCTTGCGCCTGCGCCACTTTGCTCGGCTCGAATTCGGTGGTGATCAGCTTGCCGCCGCCGTTGTCGCGTAATGCCGCAGCCAGGTGCAGCGTGGAAATACCAAATGACGTGCCAAACTCGACGATGGTTTGCGCCCGGCTATGCCGCGCCAACATGTACAGCAACTGGCCGGTTTCGCGCGACACGGCCAGCGGCACTTCCTTGAGCCGCGTATAAAAATCGGTGTACTCGGTTTTGCTGCGCATCAGTCGGGTCAGCAATTCGTCGCTGAGTTCCGCGATGGCAAAGTTCATGGCCATGCCGCTGGCATCCGCCTGGTCATACAGCTTTTTAAGCAGTGGCGCGACGGGCGCGCTAAGCAAGGTGTTCATGGAGTGCTCCAGTCAGGGATTGAGTGGCGTGTTACGGTGGAGTTAGAATACGACGAATTATTCGCGTTTTACTATTCGCATTCCCCAAGCCCATGACCGACCGCAAAACCACCCCGCTCAACTCAAGAAAACAGCCAAAACAGGCACGTTCCACCGAACTGGTCGACGCGATTCTCACCGCCGCTATTCAGGTTCTGGCGCGAGAAGGCGCGGCGCGTTTTACCACTGCGCGCGTCGCGGAGAAGGCAGGTGTCAGTGTCGGATCGGTCTATCAATACTTTCCGAACAAGGCGGCGATCCTGTTCCGGCTGCAGAGCGATGAGTGGCAACAGACCACCGAAATGCTGCGCTCAATATTGCAAAATCCGGCCCAAGCGCCGTTGCAGCGTGTGCGCACGCTGGTGCATGCGTTTATCAAATCAGAATGTGATGAAGCGGAAATGCGTGTGGCGCTGAGCGATAGCGCCCCGCTCTACCGCGACGCGCCCGAGACCCAAGCGGTGCGGGCCAGCGGCGAAGATATTGTGCTGACGTTTATGCGCGAGGCGTTGCCGGATGGCTCGGACAGCACTCGGGCGTTGGCGGGAGATTTGCTGAATACGACCTTGAGCGCGGTCGGCAAGGCGTTTTCCAGCAGCCCACGCACGCAGGCGGAGATTGTGGCGTATGCGGATGCGATGGCGGATATGTTTGTGGCGTATCTGGTCAGACTGGGTTGCCGCCAGACGGATTGAGGTCGTTCACGTGCTGCTTAAGCCCGGAGCGGCAAGGCGGCAACCATAAAAACGGGCAAGCGCGGCGGCAAAGGCCGCGCTTGCCCGGGTTGCAGCCAGCGCTTATTGCTTGGCGTTTTCGTACAGGAAGTCGAGCACCAGCTTTTGCTCGTCCTTGTTTAGCCCCGCGCGCGGAAACATGCTTTGCGTGATGCCGAGCCATTGCTTCTGGTTAAACTGAGCCGGATCGCGCGGACCGTGACACACGGTGCAGCGTTGGTAAAAGATCTTTTCGCCGGGCGACATATCGGCAGTGGCTTTTTGCCGCAAGGCCCACGAGCGTTCCAACCCATAAAATTTGGGGTCGAACTTGACCTTTCTGCGAATGATGGCGGGCGGCTCAAAGGCTTGGGTGGGGCCTTCGGGATCCAGACATTTGCGCAGCGACGCCAGGCAGGTGTCGGCTACGGTGGCCTGGCTTAATCCACTGGCTGGGCGGCTGTTGGTAATAAAGTTGATCAAGCCGTTATTGCAGCGCCCTTTGCGATCGAGTTGTGGCCATGCGCCTTCCTGAATGCTGACCACGCCAGGCATGATCTTGTCGGAAAGCCGCGCGCCCACCACGATCGTGCCGCGCTCGTTATACAGTTCAACAATATCGCCATCCTCAATGCCGCGCGCCTGCGCATCTTGCCGGTTGATCACCAAGGGCTCGCGGCCTTGCACGGTGTAAAGCTTGCGCAGTGGCTCGGCGTTATCCATTTGCGAATGCACGCGATAAAACGGATGCGGGCTAACCACATGCAATTGGCCGGGTTTGGCATTGCCGAGATATTCTTCCGGTTCCAGAAATTTGGGCATCGGCGGGCAATCTGCGAGGCCCATTTTGTCGATGGCGGCGCAATACATTTCGACCTTACCGGACGCCGTATGCAGCGGGTGTTTGACCGGGTCGGTACGAAAATCGCCGTGTCTAACCCAACGTTGCGCTTCCGGCGGCACCTTCATCAGCGCCACGCCATCGGCCCAGAATTTTTCGAACGGCGTGGTGGCTGCGGCCGAGCTCCCGGCATAGGCCAGCTTGACGTAATCCATCTGGGTTTTGCCTTCGGTAAAGCCCATCTCCACGCCGCACAGGACGGCCAGGCGCCGAAAGATTTCGAAGTCATCCAGCGTATCGCCCACGGGCGCGATCACCTGCTTCATCGCAAAAATCTTGTCGATGCTATAGGTGCCACCCGAGGAAATATCATTACGCTCCAGCGGCGTGGTAGACGGCAGCACAATATCGGCCCAACGCGCGGACGCGCACCACCAGCAATCCTGCACCACGATGGTATCGACCTTGGGCAATGCCTTGATCAGCTCGTGCAGGTTCTGCTGATGCGACATAAAGTTGTTGCCGGCATTAAAGATCATTTTGGTCAGCGGATAGGTGTAATGGCTGCCGTTATAGGTAAATGCCTTGCCCGGGTTATTGATCATCTCGGTAATGCGCGATGCCGGACAAATCTTCTTCACCGCATTACGCCCTTGCGATATCCCCAGCGGACCCGTTGCACCCGATTGCGCGGTACCGCCGCCGCCGTAATGCCAGCTAAAGCCAACGCCTTGGCCCGGCAAGCCGATGCTGCCCAACATGCACGCGAAATTGATAATGGCCCAATACGGCATCTCGCCATGATGGGCGCGTTGAATAGACCAGGAGCCTGCAAACTGAGTGCGTTTTGATGCAAACAGATGCGCCATTTCACGGATTTTTTCGGCGGGAATCCCGGTGATTTTCGCGGCCCATTCCGCGGTCTTGGCGGGCGTGCCGTCAGCGTCTTTACCCACCAGATAGGCAAGGAAGCGATCAAAACCGACAGTGTATTTTTCGATAAACGCTTTATTGTATTTACCGGTGATATACAGCTCGTAGCTCATCGCCAGAAACAAGGCGGTATCGGTATTTGGAATAATGCGGACCCACTCCGAACCCATCTTGTCGTCAGTGGTGGTGAATTGCGGATTGATCGAAATAAATTTAACACCGGCTTTTTTGATTTCATCCCAGTGGTCAAACATTTCATGATCCGCAGTGGTGTATTCAATGCGGTTATTCTTGTTGGGGTCACAGCCAACAAAAACAAATACTTCGGTATTATCACGCACTTGTTGCCAGGCCGTTTGCGCGGAATAGATTTCCATATCGCCAATTACATACGGCATGGCAATTTGTGCGGCGCCGCCTGAATAGTCGCCGGTGGTAATGGAACACCCGCCTAACAGATTAAAGAACCGGCCCTGCAATACATTGGCGCGGAAAATACCGCCGTGTGACCAACCATCATAAGAACTGCTAAAGACGGCCTCATTGCCATGTTTTTCAATCGTATCGAGGATCGCTTTGGCGGTCAGGCCCAAAGCCACTTCCCAGGAAACCTGCACAAATTCTTCGCGGCCACGCAGCTCAGTTTTGCGGTCGCCGCTAATGCCTTCCAGATAAGACTTGCGCACCATGGGCCCCGCGATGCGGGTTTTGTCATAGGTGCGGGCCAGAATGCCCATGGTGAGCATTTCGGTGGGGCGCGCATCAAAGCGCGTGGGATCTATCTTTTCGATTCTGCCGTTTTTGACCGTTGCCACAAACGGGCCGTAATGTGAAGCGTGCATCACCTTGCCCGTGAAGTGAGCCATGCTGTTCTGAAGCTGGCCCCCCATGGCTTTGGCCAATGCACTTGAGACCGGCCCCAGGCTGAACAAACCCGCCGCCCCGGTCGCCCCTGCTGCAGTTAGAAAATGCCTTCTGGAGATCGTCATGCTGTGCGCCCTCTACGTGAAGAAGGACCTGAATATCCGTGCACGACCTCACAAATCCATTGATGTGGCGCAAGTTGGCTAGCGCTTTGCGAATTTTCTCTATTGCGTACGCTGTTTCCGCAACGGCGTTAATATCAGAATATCCGGTCAAATCAAAAGCCCGGCCTGCCGTATTAAATACGCAGCGCCGGGCTGGCTTTTGCCAATTTATTTCTGCGCCAGAATCCACTTCACCAGCGTTTTCAGATCAGCATCCGAGACCTGCGGATTTGGTGGCATCGGCATGGGGCCAAAGCTGCCCGAGCCACCATTTTTAACTTTGGCGATCAATAAAGCTTCGGCTTTTTTATTGCCTTTGTATTTGGCGGCCACTTCCTTGTACGACGGGCCGACAATTTTTTGATCGACACTGTGACAGGCAAGGCAGTTATTCGCCTTGGCGATTTCCGCCGGCGTGGCGGCGAAACTGTAGCTCGTCAAAAACAACGACGCTGCCGAAACCAATGTAAATGCGTTTTTGAACATGATGTATATCCTCAAATAAAAAAACATCTGAAAAATTGTTGTTCGTGTTAATGCCTGGCATTTTCCAAATTGGCTGTCTCTATTTGCCGCAGCGCCCATGACCGATCAAGGCCGTAGAATCTGGCGTCGAATTTGACGGCTTTGCGGGTAATTTTCCGTGGCTCGAACGCCTGAGGTGGACCGTCGGCGTTCTCGCATATACGCAACGATGCCAGACAGGTATCTGCTACAGCGGCCTGACTCAATCCAATGCCTGGACGGCCAGTGGTAGCGGAATTGACCCAACTATAATCGCCGCGACCTGTGCGACCAAACGCCCTCACCACCTTGGTGGCGCCGGCTGCCGTTAGAAACTGTCTTCTGGAGGGTGCCATGTTTGAAGCCCGCTTCTTGCTCGTGAAGGGACTTGAATATCTGCGCCAGGCGTTACGCCTGAATTGACGCGCAGCAAACTGATAGCACCTTTGCGAAATATCTCATACAGATGGAATCACGCTGGGTGCAGAACCGAGTTGATCATTCCGAGAATCCAATCACCCGGCGGGCGGGCTCTCGCTTCAAACAATCGCCCACGACATCGCTGCCCGTCATGGGGTCAGTGCGGGATGAGGTCTGACCGATAAATGACGTTCACGCCGGTATCGACACGGACCATCGGCGACGCTGGATCGTTTGCGGCCGCATGGTAAGCGGCGATGACCCCCTGATAACCGATAAGCCACGGATGCTGAACAAATAACGCGGAAATCTGACCACGGATAACGGCTCGTGTCAGTTCATCGTTGATATCGAAGCCGATAAAGACCAACTCGTGGCGTGCCAGCAATCCAGCCTCGCCGCGCAGGGCGGAGAGCACCGCCAAGGTGACGGACTCATTCGGGGTGAACACACCATTGACCGGCTCGGCCAGCGACGAAAGCAGATTGGCCGCCCTCACCCTGGCCGCCCCGATATCTGAACCTATGTAGGGCCCCACGATGACGCGAAGCCCGCTCGCGCGTGCAGCTTCAAGAAATCCGCGTTCACGGTCACGGGTGGACGCAACCTCGTCTTGCATACGAAACAGCAGGACCGTGCCGCGACCGTGCAGTTTGTCCGCCATGATCAAACCCGCCCGAGTGCCAGCTTTAAAGTTATCAGTACCGACAAAGGCCTGAATTGCGGCGCCACCGGGATCGCGGTCGATATATACCGCAGGGATGCCCTGCTGTCTGAACTGCTCGACTTGTGCGTTGACGGCGCTGCTGCTTGGCGCGATGACGATGGCGCGGCAATTCTGTTTTCTGACCGCTTCAATGATTTTGTGCTGCGCTTCCGGGTGCATTTCGTCCAACGGCCCGCGGAAATAAATGTCGACGCCCAGATGCGCGCCGGCAGATTTCGCGCCACGCCCTACTTCTTGCCAAAACTGGTTTCCGCCGCCAGCGGTGACCACCCCGATGCACTGCGCAGCACTTGAACGGAAGATAAAGAGCAGCAACAGGGCAAACCAGACGCGGGTGGAACGGTGCATAGGATGCCCTTGTTTTTCGCTGCAACAGTGCGCGAAAAGAAATTAATCAGAAGTTGCTAATACTTAATAGCATTCCTGCCACGATTCGCCATGCAAATGCCGGATGCGGCAGGCAAAGCGGCCAACGCTCCACTTGGCCAGATATCGGCGACCTGCTATTCCAGCGGTGGCGCTGCGTGCTGGCCGTTGAAATGCCTGGGACGGGAGCGGGCGCGCCGGCTGATTGCCAGCATGGCCAGGCCCGCCAAGGCGATCGCATAGGTCGGCGGCTCTGGCACCGGGCTGATATCCAGCGCATTCATGGCCCAATACGAATAACGGGTGCCAAATCGGTCGCCGCCCACAAACTCCAGCCGGTCGATGGCTGCACGAAAGGGCGAAGTGTAAAAACGGAAAGTGCGATCAGGCGGCAACGCAAATCGAGCGTTGCCAACTGCAACACCGTCGCGATACCCGGTGACGCTAACCGCATCGGTTGGCGTCTGATACTCATCAAGCGGCTGGGTGTTCAGACTGACACCACCAAAAACCACTGGTCCTGCCAGCACGTCCACGACAATCGTGTATCCAAAATAGCCGTCAACGCCCGCCTGGCCATAACCCATCGCACTAAAACTGAACGCCAGTCCTTTGTAGATATAGGGCTCGCCGGTCCACGGCTGCTGCGGAACGTGGGCGAATTTGTCCAATGAGATCAATGCCGCCCGCGCATCGGGGCCTGCGAGGCACAGCGCGGCGGCAAAAAGCATGTAGCGCGAAAAACGATTCATGGTTTGATCCCTGAACTGGTCAAGTCTGCCCTGTGCGCCCGTGTGTGCCACTCAATGCGCCAATAACACACACTGCTCACAACGCAAAAGAAAGTCGCGACTTACTCCGCCGGCTGCCCACTCCTGGGCGCGGCTGTGCCCATATAGCCCCGCCACCACCAGGTCGGCGCCCACATCCAGTGCCAGCTTGCGCAGGGTGGGTGCGTGCGGCGCGCCGCTATGATCCAACTTGTATTCGGCCCGTACGTCATGCGTTCTGAGCCAATGGGTCACGGTGCGCAGGCGGTCTCTTGCGTCTTTCTCCTCGGCTTCGGTGGCGACTTCGACGACGGTAACGGTATTGGCCAGCAACAAAATCGGCAGGGCATTGGCAATAATCCGCCGCGCCTCGGGTTTGTCTTGCCAGCAAATCATGATCCGGTTGACCGCAATTTCGCAGACCGTGGGCGGGACCATCAGAACCGGCCGACCGGCGTGCATCGCCAGTTCGCCCGGCGGCAGGTCCAATGCGGCTACGCTACGGGGATTGGGCGCTGCACAGATCAGCAAATCCGCTGCACGGGACTCGCGACAAATCCACTCCAGCGCCGGCACCGCTTCGTGATTGCAGCGCAGCTCCATCTGGTCTGCGGCTAGCCCGGTGTGGGCGGCCATTTGCGCCTGCAAGGCGGCGAACTGCTGCTCCAGCCACGCTTTCTTTTGAGCAGACGGCTGTACATCCACTGTTTGGCCGCCCATGACAGCCACCGGGTTGACGCCGGTTACCAGCCCGATCAACCGGGCTGGAAAATGCCGGGCCAGTGAAGCGGCGGCTTGCAAAAGCGCTGCATTGTCCTGGCCTGCGGCCAGATGAACCATGATCGACGTATAAGTCATGATGGGCTCCCGGGCTTAATGCGAAACCAGTGTGCAATGTTCACCACTTAGCAGCAGGTCGCGGGTAAACCCGCCTAATACCCATTCCCGCACTCGGTGATGACCGTACGCACCGCCGACGATTAGCGTCGCGTCAATCTCTTTGATCAAATCCTTGAAAGCCAGTAATGGATGTTCGTTGGCCGAAACGATGCGGTAATGCGCGTGGACGCCATGTGGCCTTAGCCACGCAGCGACGTCAATCAAGCGGCTGCGCGCTGCCGGCACACCTTGATCGCTGACCACTTCAGCCAGAGTGACATGGCCGGCCTGGCGCAACAGCGGCAATGCATCGGCAATCGCCCGTCGCGTCTCGCGAGTGTCTTTCCAGCCCACCAACACGCGCTCCAGTGAAACCGGCGGCAATTCGGCCGGCAATACCAGGACCGGCCGTCCTGCCAGCATCACCAGCTCACTGAGGACGAGGCCCGCCGTACCGAACCCGGCAAAATCGCCCGCTTGCACCACAAGCAAATCAGCACCCGTGGCATGGCGCACCAACGCCTCTGCCACCGAGGGCACATCCAGCTCGATACAGCAGCGGCGACGCGGAATCTGCTCTTCAAGCACATGATGAAATTCGGCCTCGGCTTCGACCGCTTCGCGATGTCGCGTCTCGCGCCGACAGGCAAATGGATCAATGACGCCCAACCCGTCGCCATAGGGTGGCTCAAGTTGATTGGCGATCACGCCAGTGACGCTGGCGGAAAATGTCGTGGCCAGTTGCGAGACAACTTCCAGCAGCCGATGGTGGGACGGTGCCGTTCCAAGCAAAACGGTGATTGCGGTGTAGTTCATGACACACCTCCGATGCGAGCTTGCCGGGCTTCACAAGCCAGGCGGGGGCGCCGTCGCTCAAATTTCGGGGTCTGTACTCGATGACCGGCAGCGCGGGGGATGTATTCAGCCTGCGCCAAAACCAGCCGGGTTTACTTGAAAATATCAAGTAAATTTGATCTATCTCAAATTATTCACAACTTGGGGTAGGAATTCCTCAACATGGGCCGAAATTCCTGGGCTGCGGCCAGTCAAGCACGCCGTTACCGCCTCCAGTGTCGCTGCGGTTGCCGGATAGCCGCCACGCCAGCATGCCTTACCGCCTGCGCCCCCTCCATGCCCACCCCATGAACCTTTCCGCGAAACCGATATTGCTGTCCGCAAGATGTCGAGACCTGGCGAAAATTTGATATGCATCAAATAATGCTCGAACAGGTAATTCGGATTCTTGCTATTGCCAAGGTAGTGAACTCAACTTCAGAGCAGCTGGTGGCGCCAACCTTGGCAGCCCTTGTTCCGGAGCGCTTGTAACATGAAACGTACAATCCGTCCTGTCGCCGCGTGGCTGTGCCTCGCTGCAAATCTAACGATCGGCCTCCCGAACATCGCCGCCGCATGCACCGGCATTACGCTAGTCGCTAAAGATGGTTCTGCGATCCAGGCACGAACCATGGAATGGGGTACGTTTTTCCTTGATTCCGAGATCATGGTGGTGCCACGCCAGCATGTCTTTAAAGCAGCTACCCCGGATGGCAAGGCCGGGCTGGCCTGGACGGGCAAATACGGCATCGTCGGCTTGAACCTGGTACAGACACCGGTCATTACTGATGGCATGAATGAGAAAGGTTTGACCGTGTCTTCGCTGTACTTGCCCGGCTACGAAGAGGGCCAGAAATATGATCCCGCGAAGGCAGATCAGACGCTTGCAATGACCGATGTCCCGACCTGGCTATTGAGTAACTTCGCCACCACCGAAGAGGTGCGAAAAAATATGCCTGACGTCATCGTGACCGACGTCGTCCTGCAGGCGTTTCATGGTATCGCGCCGCCGGTGCATTTTATGATCACCGACCGCAGCGGCAAAACCATCGTGCTGGAATACACCCACGGCTCGCTCAACATCTATGACGATCCGGTCGGGGTATTGACGAATTCGCCAGAGTTTCCATGGCATCTGACCAATCTGCGCAATTACGTCGGTTTGCATCCGCAGTCCAATCAGACCATTAAAGTGGGTGATCTGGAATTGGCGCCTTTTGGCGCGGGCAACGGCATGGTCGGGCTGCCCGGCGACTACACCCCGCCCTCGCGCTTTGTCCGGGCCGCCGCGCTACGCAATACCGTGCGCCAACCGGATACTGGATATAAAGCGGTCAATGAAGCATTCCGGATTCTGGATAACTTCGATATCCCACTAGGCGCCACGGATGCCAAAGCAAATCTGCCCAAAGATGAAACGATAGGCTCCACGCAATGGAGCAGTGCAATGGATACAGCTTCATTGCGCTATTACTATCACACCATGTTCAATCGGTCTTTAAGAATGATTGATCTGAAGAAAACTGACTTCAACAAGCGTGAAATCAGCTATTTTCCGTTGGATGCACGCAAGGAGCAAAGTATTGAAACGGTGATGACACGGTGAGGTCATTGCGAGTTTTATTAACCGTCACCGTTACCCCGGTTTCAGGTGTAGATCGTCGTCTGGCATGGGCGGATGGCAAAACTGATACCAGTCCTGAAGCGTGGCATCGTCCCGGAATTGCCCATCGGACGACGATAGGCATCATGTCTTGGTGGGCATTGACTCGAGGAGTATGCGTTGACAGAAAAGTACGTCTTGAAAGACGAGTATCGAAACAAACTTCGTTGCCGAATTGCGAACTCAGCGATCGGACCTTCCACCATACGCGGCATGGCTAAAAAAGGAACCATTGCGCCTGCTCGCCTCTTTCTTGCGCAGATCGACCTCAGCAAATTTATCAATTGCGATGCAGAGGAGTTTGCAAAATTGCTGGATGGGATCACAGAGCAGTATCGCAACGAGGTCAAGCTGCATTGGGGCACCGCACGTAAGTTTCTTAATATTTTTTTGCGGGATTGTCTCTACAATCGATGGGTTTGCGAAGACTTTCAATTATCTGAGATCGGTCAATTTTTTGAAGTGCCGCTTGATAGCCATGTGGCCCGTGAACTAAAGCAAAAGGCCGGTCGAGGCAAACTTCCGCGCTGGCGAGGAGTAAGTCGCCTTGACGCGCCACAGAGCAAACAATTTCAGAACTATGCAGACAAGTTGGCGAAGAGCGAAGGCGTGTGGCGGGTTGATCTTGATATCATTTTCTGGCGCGGCGATTTGTCCAGACGCAAGCAAGGCATTTAGCCCTCAATTGCCAGCAATTGAACGCGCTCTGCCAGCACCAACACGGTGGCGCCGTAGACAGGCTCAAGTTCCATAAAAAACAGAGCCCCCGTCCGGATACGGTCCAGTTTCTCCTGGAGCACGGGCCATTGCAGATCGCTGGTATCGGGCTCCCGCCCCCGCATCATAAAGAATAAGCGCCTTGCAGTTTCTGTCTCCTGACCACCGCTCGCATCGAGTCTCGCAGCGCGGTCAATAATGTTTAACAGCCGCATATCGTCGACCACGAAATCATCAACCCCTTGGGCAACAATTTGCCTGCGCTTCTCGCCCTCCCACCTACATGTCACATCAATCCGGATTTCCTGCTTCGTCGACTCAATCCGAATAGCGTCAATGGTGGCTTCGGTCAAAACGTCCCAATCATCCATAAATTCTCCCTACATTCCAGTGATGAACGATTCGTCGCAGTTTTTTCGTTAACCCGAGCGAAACAATTAAAACGCAGAACGCCAGCTTATATCCTCCGTGGCCGGGAACAAGAACCGCCATGCGAGCGCAAGCGCCGTGCCATCCAGATTGGCCAGAAAACAGGAACAGTCGACTTCTATATTGACACCACGGTTAAGCTGATTACGGACCTCAAAGAACACCCTATTGCTAGCCGACCCTACTTGAATGCTGCATAAACACTCACAAACGCAACAGCGGATCGCGCCACACATCCTCAACTGCTTCCGTTACCAAAAACCTCCACCCCGGCGATAACGCAAGATATGGAATGACGAGAGGAGCCCATTCGATCAAGTGTTCAATATGCAAAGGAATAAAAAAATCAGCAGCGTCTGACCGCTCTTCGCCGGCCCAGATAAACCAACCTGATGTACCGTCCTCGGGGTTAATCCTCATCCCATTCAGAGGCCGGACACCGTCTCTAACGTTTTTTGAAATGCCGACTTTTAATTTCGAAGGCGCCGGCACGAACGGCGAACCATACCGTGCGCACACCTCCGCCTGTATTTCGAAAAGAACTTTGTCCATAGCAAAATCCATATAGCCGTTCCTTGTCCGAGAGTAAGCGGGATGCACGTAGGCCACCAATCATGCCGGATTTCATGCATTTCCCCCACTTGTAGCAGGCGCCGAGAATTTTGAGCCCTCGATAATCTCGGCACCACTACCTGCAATTCGGCAAGTAAAAATATGCCTATCGGATGGTTTTACTGAACGAGAGAAGAATCTGTATAGCTCGTGTGGTTCTTCCATCTCAATATGGACGCAAACAGAGCCGATATTGTTTTTCATCCCCAGTCGCTCCAGACTATTTTCTAGTTCAGATTCTTCGTTCTTCTTATTTAGCTCTTGAGTCTCAGTGCTGAAATATTTGATCAGTGCTTTCTCGATGATACGCCCCTCCTCATCTACGTTTATTTCATCGAGCATTGAATTTGCGAAGCAGAAATTGAACGCAGTGGATGGACTCATTCCAATGGACAACACTTTGAATAAATTATAGAAAATAAAAAAGTCGTACTCTTCGGTAGAAACCCGGTACAGCATGTCAGACAGACCGCGATGCGCCCCATTGATTGGACGCTCCGATGGATTCTTGGTGTAGCCTATGTAATGAATTTCTGTGTTTATGCCTAATTCAATTGCGCTGCTTTGCAGAAAGTCGTGAATCGACATAGACACCTTACGGGTTGGTGTGTAATGAAACGTAATAAAGCGATCAGAGATTTCAACTGGCGGCCTGATCGGCTTTAGAGTTTGCGCGTCGAACAATTTTGTGACGAGCTTCCTCCGTATCCTCTCTCGTCCCACTTCAATATAGAAAACAAGGGCGTTACCAAGAAAGGAGTATCTTGGATTTTTTGACGTACAAAATCGTAGCTTCGTTCTTGCGGCGAGGAAGTATATGAAGCGTTTGTCGAGTTGGCTCTCAACAATTGATTGCAGACCTTTTAAGTAATCCGTTATTTGTTGCCTCGTATCGAAGTTCTCATGCGGATTAAGCAGAAGGTCATACCACACACATGTGGAATGGGTTAATTCTACATGCCAGTCTTTGGGCGACTCTCTGTAAACAGGTTCACCTTGTATGAAGTTGAACATGCCTCGAGTCAAGCGCTTAGTCTCCATGGTTACAACGGGTCTACAGGATGAAGGGTACGAAAGATATCAAAAACCTGCGAAACATATATGGGTTAGCAGATCCCTACTATAAGCCTTCTCGCCTTTCCTACAAAGCCAGTGATTTGTTCTTGAATGAATTGCACGGGTCCTTATAGGCCCGCCCTGCTAAATCACCGTCAAGCCATGAAAAAGGCCAAGCATCGGTTCGATGTTTGGCCTTTTTCTACGCTGTTAACGAAGCTTTTTGCGTGACGTATTGCGTGCGATGAGCGCAATTGCACCGATTCCCCAAAGCGCCCATGTCTCTGGTTCTGGCACAGCGGCAATCGAATTGTTCAACATCAGCTTGCCAAAGGTAGGCTTATGGGTATCAACAAGGACCAGATAAGTGCCAGGATTCAGAAACTGTGTAAATGAACCAGAAAATCCGCTTGCGTCATAGATCTGGTAAAACCCACCTATCACCTGGACTCCGTCCGGATAGCCGGGGGGATAAACCGTAATTAACTGTTCAATCTCGAATCCATCAATGACCTGATTATCGGGATAACCCAAAGGCTGGCTTTGGTAGTTAATCGTGACGTTATAACCGGGCGCTGCATCCGAAAGATTAAGCGCATAGTCGTAACCTTGATAGGAGCCGTAATCGCCATCCTCATAATTGTAAAGGGTTTCCCACGCACCCCATTCTGCGCCATCAATTTCTCCAGACACCGTAGCATTCGCGAACCCAGACAGCAAAAGACCGCCGACAAAAGCGGCCGAAAGAATCGTTTTACGCATTTCTCACCTCACACTCTGTCAAGTAGACGCCGAGTAACCGGCCTGTTCGAGCGGGTTACTTACGCTTTCATGAAATTATTATTATTCTGTCAAAAGACTGTCTGACTCGGCCAGATGGCTTAGGCAATGTGTGAACCTGGCTTGCTCACCGACTTTCAGAAGCGACTTGCTGTATACGCAGCGGCGGCCGCCCGCATTAACCGCCTTTGCGTTTATGTCACCCATGGAAGCTGTCCATGTGCACGCTCTATGGGAAGCGGAGCACCCAGCCGCCGCGTGACCGGGCAGGGGCGTGAGGCAATACGTTGAACGCGTTCGACGCGGACGTGGAGCTTCAGCGCAATACAAACTGCATTACGCATCGCCCAGATCGAAGCTTTGCGCCGAACACATAACTACTCGATCTGGTCCCCATCCGACAGATGACTTATGCCTTTCGAATCAATACGGCAACACCATTTGACATCGCTTCCCCAGCCTGGGATCGAATTGATTTCAATTCGCCCGGTGGCAACGAGGTCTTCAGGCTCCCCCAAATCATTCGAATCCGGCATGAATAAATACACTTCCATTCCTGCCCCTACCGTGACGGGCATTCCGTGGTCATTTATTTTGGTATCCGTCACGGAAAAAAGCACCAGATCCGGCTCAACCATCTCATTAAAGTCAACTCGAAATTTGTCCATCGTGAACTGACATCTCCATTCAAGCGGTCCCACTGCAGTGCTTTTGGTACCAGATTTGGCACGCTCGGAATAAACAAAGCCCGTAGCGGTTCGGCAATAAGGCCCGTTATCAGTCGCATGGTCTGGATTTCGACGCGTGCCATGGAACACGATTTGCCCGCCAATAAAATTGGCCGCCTGATATTACGCAAAAACAAAAAATTCCTGGCTTGAATACATCATCAGGCGTTGGGTTTCGACTCCCGACGAAGTTCCAGATGATTTGTGCCAGTGGCGCTTGTCATGCGCCTGATCACTACGGCTGGGGCGCTCGCCTGTCGGCGCCTAACGACCCTTGGGGGGCCGCAGCCCTACCTTGAAGAGTGGTGAATAATCTTTTAAGCTTGCGCCGTCGAAAAAGGTGGACCGGCGTGGTGAGCCCCGGTCGGCTTGGCCTTCAGCGCCAGGCTCAATTCCAGCCCCTGTTGGGCCGCGGACCACGACGGGTGGACGCTTGCCTTCCTCCCGTAGATCAGGTTACGCAGCCATCGTGGCTACCGCCTCGTCCTTACGGGCTGGTTCGACAATCGTCCTTGCGCCGTTGCCTCGGCATTTTGACCAAAGGACGCTCACCATGCGCCATGTACCTGTTCTTATCGTCGGCGGAAGCCTCGTCGGCTTATCCGCTTCCCTGTTTCTGCGCCATCACGGCGTCCCCCATCTTCTGATCGACAAGCATCGCGGCAGCGCCTCTCATCCGCGTGCCATGGGCTTCACCGAAACTACGTTGGAACACTACCGCGCCTGCGGCATCGCTGATCGCATCCCGCAGGCCGATCCTGGCGCCCGCCTCCGCCGCGTGACTGTCGCGACGCTGTTCGGCGACTGGATTGCGGAAACTGAGTGGACGCCCGGCGAACCAGCCCAGCGCAGCGCAGCTCTGTCGCCCTGCACGGGTGCGGCGATCGCACAAGACAAGTTAGAGCCCATCCTGCGCGCAGCGGCGCTCGAGGCTGGCGCAGAGATGAACCTCGGTGTCGAACTGATCTCCTTGATTCAGGACGACGCGCGTGCGACGGCGACGGTGCGCAACCGCAATGACGGCGCTGAAGAGATAATCACTGCAGATTGGGTGATCGCCTGCGACGGCGCCAATAGCACGATCCGCGACGGTCTCGGCATCTCACGGAGTGGCGTCGGTCATCTGCGAACATTGCGCAGCGTGTTGTTTCACTGCCCGGATGCTGACGCCGTGCTGGATCGTGGCGCACAGCAGTTCGAGATCAAGCAGGCAGGATTCAATGCGTTTCTCACCACCTACGGGGACGGTCGCTGGGTGCTGATGTTCGACGACGATCAAGAGCGTGACACGGACGAGCTCAAAGAAGCGGTGCTCAGAGCGCTTGGCCGTGAACTGCCGTTCGAGATCATCACGACGGGTCGCTGGGAACTCGCCGGTCGTATCGCCGATCGCTACCGCGAGGGACGCGTGTTCCTGGCAGGCGACGCCGCACACCAACTGCCACCGACCCGAGGCGGCTTCGGCGCGAATACCGGCATCGACGATGTCTGGAATCTCTCGTGGAAATTGGCTGCAGTTCTGCAGGGAATGGCCGCCGACCGGCTCCTCGACACTTACCACGCCGAACGTCATGCGATCGGGTGGCTGCGGCATCAGCAAACCTTCTCGCGCCCCGACTATGCGAAGTGGGCCCCCGCGACATTCAAGCCTGAGCCGTTGCTTGCTAACGATGCGATGGAGTTCGGCCAGCTAAATCGGTCGATGGCCGTCGTCGGCGCGGGTCCGGAACTGCCGGCGGCGGCAACGCCCAAGGAATGGGCCGGCCAACCCGGCACGCGGGCTCCGCACGTGTGGGAGCAGGGAGCGAGCGGGACACGCTCGACGCTTGACCTGTTCGGCAAGGCCTACGTGCTGTTGTCCGCCAATCGCGCATGGATCGAGCTGGCGCAGCGTCTGCAGGTGGTCTCCGTCCTGGTCGGACAAGACTTCGTCTTTCCGGACGAGCAGCCCTTCGCAGCTGTATTCGACATCAAGGACGCTGGCGCCACGCTGGTCCGCCCGGATGGGGTGATCGCCTGGCGCTCAGACGCGCAGCCGGACGCCGTCGCGCAAGACGCGATCGATCAGCTCATCGCGGCAAGGGCTTGATATAGGGGTCGTCTCTTCGCCACGTAATTGCCCGACATTTCGGCGCTGCTGGACATCGAACATGTCCGGCAGTTGGCAGCCCGTTATGTCGCCTGCATCGACCGGGGCTGGCGCCCCGGAGGGGTTCGGCAGCGTCTTCGCGGGCGACGCAACCTGCGACATGCATGATCTTAGCGGCCGGGTCGGAGGCTTGGAGGCAATTAAAGCAAGTTTGGTGGAAGAGACGCGCCACATCGACTTCTCGCACCCATCACTCACTGATGGGTCATCGCGCTTCGTGATAACGCGGCGAGCGGCGATTGGAAGTTGTGGATCGTTTCGGAGCGAGGCGACATGGTGCGTTTCGTCCTCGCCCGGATGCGCCTGGTCTGCCGACGCGAGAAAAATGGTTGGCTGAAAATGCAAAACGCCGAATCAGCTACCAAGGCCAGCTTCCTGAGCACACTCAGGATGATCTGCCCTGGGCCGCAAACTAGCGATCACCTACTTCTCAAGAAGCCGCTGTACCTTACAGCAAGCAGAACTCCCACGGAACGCCTGAAAGGACCGAAGTGTGAGCGTCATTTTTCACCCACGAAACGACCACCACTTTAATCGTTGCTCTTAGCGCAGTATCTTCCGTGTGAGTCCAAAATAAAGGCATCCAACGTCTCGCAAGGTCGGATACCGCTCAGCACTACCGTTAGTTCAAACATTAGGTCCAAGGAGCCTCTGTGCCCGAATTCAAGATCCTCACCAACATCATTGACTACATGGAAACCAATGGCGTTACCGCAAAGCTAGTTACCTTCGATGTTGACCAAGCGTTGGCTGATGAGATCAATTCGAAATATGGGACTGCCTATTCCATTACCGACCTAGAGAAGGCGGCAGATAAGTGCATAGCAAATGAGTGGATAGAACATCGCTCATTGGGCAAAAGATTAAGACATCTTGGCATCACGCTTAAAGGTGTAGGTGCCGCACGCTCGAAAGCACGAGCTGAAGAAATCAAAGCATCGCGTAGTTGCCTCAAAAAATGCTCTGATTACATCGAAGATCACAAGGGCTTATTTATATTTTTTGGTTTTCTCATCGCTGTGGCCACATTCGCTTCTAAATTCTTGGGAACAAAGTAATGGAAGACAAGCAATTTAAAATCACACTGAAATGTCTATTTTGCGGTTGCGATCTAAAGGGCGATACAGAAAAAACGCATCAATCTGGAGACATGCTCAAGTGCCAAGAGTGTGGCGAGTTTAATGACTACGACTCTTTGATGGAGGTTGGGCTCGAGGAAGGAAAAGCATTAGCAGTCGAGTATGCAAACAATGAAATCGCAAAGATGCTCAAGGGCCTTTTCAAATAATCCTAGAAAACACCAATCGGATGCTCCGAGCCCATATAACAGTGCAGCCATTGAGGCGCAAGCGCGACGAATACCGTCGTTGATCTCGCTCGGTTATTTCGGAGAAGCTTTCGTTGCCAACATTAGTCGACAGCGCATTGCCTCATCGAATGTTTGATTAAAGAAGGCTGTCAAAGGTCGCGACTCGAATCGCTCATGCTCCTTGATAACTTCAGCATGGTCCGCGTGTCCCAAACGCATATGAAAGTGCAGGTAACCGTAAAGCCGAGGGGTAGTCTCAATTGGCAAACCCAACACGTTCTGAGCATATGTTCTGGCGAGCTTCTCGTCTGTCATTACCGCAATACTACGGATACCATAAGCAGTGGCAATGCATGACAGCTCGCCCGAACCAAGTTTGCCAGGCGCTTTTTCAGAGATTGCGAGCAAATCATCCAAACTGCATTCCTGAATCGGAAATCTTCCCCTCTCCCGATTGGAGATCAGACGATCCATTAGTACTTTCTGTTCAGGTGTAACGTTTGGACGAGGCCGCTGCAGACACTCATACAAAACAACCGGCGTAATACAGAAATGCAGTTTTGCTTGAGCAGCGGCTTCATTCAGACGCAACGAAGACAACATATTCCAGACCGCACAAGTATCTACCACCGAGACAGTCGCAAATTTTGCCGGATCAAAGCTCATGAACGATGCTCCGACCGTAAAGAACAGAGATCTCTCTAGTTTCCTTGTGATCCGAAAGCAGGGCCTCGCCTAAACGGCCCGCCGAAATCAATCCTCGATTGTGAGCCTCGAAACAAAGCCCCACATAGTAATCAGACAAGCCACGCTCCAAAAGCTGCTGGCGTCGGCGCATTTGAGTGGCATTTAGGTAGTCAGGAGCTTCGGGGTCAATCTTTTCAGCCATCGGCACTCGTACAGAACGGATTAATTTTGCGGCATCCTGATCAACAAGCCGAGCCTCCAGGAGTGCATACGACAAGGCTTCCGTACTGACCTTGAAGTTTTTTGCCCAATGCTGGGCCAGTCCCGTATCCCAGATCTTAATGCTGGGTAACAGCTCAGGTGGCATCAGATAACACGATGCAAATCGATTCGCTCGTATCTCTTTGCGGTCCTTCCTATCGTAGTTGGAGCTACTACTCTGGTAACTGACACTGGCAGCCTCGGCGGAATCAAATATAGCGTGTGCAGCTTCATGGCTCACCGAAAACCGTTGGCGGTAGATGTCCTCTTCATAATTGACCAAGATGCAATGACCAGCGATGGGATGCTCGATGTAAAGACCGGAAATTTCGGAGTTGGCCAATCGACGCCGAAAAACGTGCAATCCGATACTTCGAAAATCCGAGTAAATATCCAGTTGAATCTTTTTCGAGGTATACCCCAACCGTTGCCGCAGAGCGTGCGCAGCCTGTTCCCCTTGCTGTTTAAAGAAAGTGCCGGTCGGCGTGAAGCTAAATGGAATTGGCGTGCGCCCCAGCTCTTTTTCAAGACTGGCTTCTATCTCGCAGAGAAACAAAAATTCCTGAATTGATCGCCGATCACTGCCGGTAAATGCTGGCCCGAATCTACGATATAGAATATCGGTTTGCTTGAATGGCTCCGGGCGATTGGGATCAACAAAATCCCGAAAGTCTCTCGCGTAGTAGTTGGCAAGAATCAGAAGTTCATCACCAGAGGGAACCTGCGCTCCCGCTTCTATGCTTGCGAGCCGTTCGGTTGCGATTCCGGTTTGTGCAGCGGCCTCAACCAGCTCAACCGATTGAAGTCGGCGCGCTTCCGCCAGCCGAGATGAGATCAACACAAGATCAATCTTCATATCTTGCCATTCTGTAGAGTCGGATTAGACAAGTTTACCGGTAATCCCGGATAGGTCACTGCGTATGGAGCAATGAAAGCCCGTTGCCGCACCCGTTGATTACGATTCACCGGTGAGCGTGATTGTCAGCTAGCTTGAGGAATCAGCGGGGGAGCCCCGTTAACCACGACACCCTGACAGTCTGCCTGCATTTGGTTGTTTAGCGCTACAAGCTGGCCATAATTCCAACCCAAGCTATGCAACGTCATCTCCGCTGTTCGGAGATCAGAAACACTACCATTCGAACGAATACGGGCAGTGTAGGCCTCAAACCCTACGTAGCCACCGTCGGCTCTTGAGTTGATCGCGCAGAAATAAAAAGCATACTGAGCCCACAACAAAGCAAGAGCGGCAATTAACTCAACTGAATCGAACAGCGCGAAGACCAGGCTCACCATCAACGGCCAGACTCACTAAGGGCACAACATGAGTGTCAGAAAAATCGAAATTGAAACCGACTACGGTGTAGTTTCCTTGAATTTCTGGAACGGACCACTCTTCAAATACAAGAGCCTGGACGGCAACGGAATACATCATGTGCTGGAGTTAATCCGGAACCGTCTTCTTTATTTTCCAAAGCCATCAATCCTCAATGATCCGGAAGAATGCAAACCGAACTATGTTCTTGGAAACTATGGGGATCCGGACTACCGACCACGTGTCCACGCTTGGGCAAGACGATGCATGCTTGGTCGAGAACCCCATCCTAGCGAAGAAGAAATGCAAGTTGAGTTAGACGGGTTAACCCAAGAAAAACTAGACGCCCTGCTGCCCGCTGCAAATGCGGATATACACCGCGAGCTGGATGCCAAGATGCGGATCATGAGCCTCAGCACCTCCGCCCAAAACCAACATCTGTGGAACGAGTACGCATGTAACCACAAAGGCATCGCGATAGAACTGGACCTGCGGAATCAATTGGCGTTAGCGCAAGAAGTCATTTATCACGATGAAATCCGCACGATTGATCTCACGGACAGCATGAGCTTTGATGATCTCAAAAAGGGTGTATTGACCAAAACAACGATATGGGCACCGGAACAAGAATATCGGTACGTTCTTCAGCAGCCGCGCTTACAGGGAGACCCTGAACTTCGTGACGACAAACTGCTGATTGACGAACGCGCCCTCAGATCCATTACGTTCGGCTACAACACCAGTCCAGCCCACATTACGCAGATTGTAGAAGCTATACGCGCCCACCAACCTTGGGTTGAATTGCATCAAACTATTGGCCGTCCACCGGAACAGCATTTCAATAGAGTTCAATATCGAGGGTGAATGGTTGACACAACAAGACTCAAACCCCCTTGAAATAACAAGCAGTATCCAAGGAGTACTCGAAAGTGTACCCGAATAGGCTGTATAGGCTGGAAATGCAACAAGGGCCTGTAAACCGAAGTCTACAAACCCTTGTTTGATTTGGTCGGAATGGCGGGATTCGAACTCGCGACCCCTTGCACCCCATGCAAGTGCGCTACCAGGCTGCGCTACATTCCGAGAGAGACGCGATTATAGACCAGCTTTGTCGGGCCTGCCTAGCATCACCCCTCATTTTTTCACTGCGCGGTCGATAAGCAATTGAATTGAGTAGCAATCCCGGCAAAGCCTGCGCTGGCCTCGGCGTAGGCATAACCACAGCGCCACACCTGCATGCCGGCGCTAACCTGCCCCGCCCGCGCCAGGCTAACAATGAAAACGCCGGCTCAGGCTATCAAACCTGATCCGGCGTTTTGATTTGCTTCAGCGCATTACGCATCCGGGCGCTTATTCATCCAGCCAATCCAGCAGCGCTTGCAGCCCTTCGCGCATGGATGCGGCGGGGCTGGCGGCTTCTTCGCCGGCGTGGGCCAGCTGGTTGCGCGCGCCGCTGATGGTAAAACCTTGTTCGTATAACAGCGAGCGAATCCGCCGCACCAGCAGCACTTCGTGGTGCTGGTAGTAGCGACGGTTACCGCGGCGTTTTACGGGTTTGAGCTGGGTGAATTCCTGTTCCCAGTAGCGCAGAACGTGCGGCTTTACGCCACACAGTTCGCTCACTTCACCAATGGTGAAGTAGCGCTTGGCAGGAATTGGCGGCAGTTCACTGGTTGAAATGACGTTGCTGCTGTTTTGCATAGTGCAGTTCTACTAGCCCTTTCAGTTTCTGACTGGCATGGAAGGTGACTACACGGCGAGCGGAGATCGGAATCTCTTCCCCGGTTTTAGGATTGCGGCCCGGGCGTTGCGGTTTATCGCGCAACTGGAAATTGCCAAAACCTGACAGTTTGACGGTGTCGCCTTCTTCAAGCGAGGCACGGATTTCTTCGAAGAATGCTTCGACCATATCCTTGGCTTCGCGCTTGTTCAGGCCAACCTTGTCAAACAGCAAATCGGCGAGGTCTGCTTTGGTAAGCGTCATTGTTGTTATCTCATTACGATACGACTTGGCGTCGGTGCTACTGGGTAAGCTCATGCTCGTAGTGTGGCGCCATGCGCTGCAGCGGCTGCGATCAGCGCGGCCACGGTAGCGTCGACTTCCTCATCAGTAAGAGTTTTGTGAGTATCTTGCATCAACACCTTGAAAGCAAGGCTCTTTCTGCCTTCAGGCACACCTTTGCCACGGTAGATATCAAACAGCTCGATGGCGGTGACCAAAGGCTGATTGGCCGCGGCAAAAGCAGCTTGCAACTCACCCAGCGTCAGTGATTCTTCGGCCAGCAAGGCCAGATCACGACGCACCGCTTGTTGTTTTGACACGGCACTCGCCTTGACCGGCCGGACAGACAGCAACGCCGCCACTTCCAGCTCAAACACGACGGGCGACGTGCCCAGTTCATAGCTCTGCGTAAACTGCGGGTGCAGTTCACCCAACCAGCCGATTACCTTGCCGTCCAGCAACACTTCGGCGCTGCGGCCGGGGTGCAGTGCAGGATGGCTGGCGCGGCGGAACGTGGCCACGCGCGGTGCGATCAGCGCTTCAACGTCGGCTTTGACGTCAAAGAAATCAACCGCCACATCGCTAAGGCCCCATTGTTCCGGCTCGCGGCTGCCCCAAGCCAGGCCACCGATGCGCTCAGGTTGCGCTTCGGCGGTCACGCCATGGAACACACGCGCCAGTTCAAACAGACGCACGCGTTCGGCTTTACGATTCTGGTTGTACTTGAGCGCGCTGACCAGGCCGCCCAGCAAGGACGAGCGCATGACGCTCATCTGGCTGGCGATCGGATTGATCAGCTTGATTGGATCGGCGTTGTGGGCCAGTTCGGTTTCCCACTTCTGTTCCACAAACGCGTAATTGATGCTTTCCTGGTAGCCGCTGCCGACCAGAATCTGCTTGAGCGTAAACTTGTTCCGGGCATTGCCAGGCTGCGGCAGCATGGCGATGCGACTGGCGGCCGGGCGCGACGGGATGTTGTCGTAGCCGAACATGCGCGCCACTTCTTCGATCAGATCTTCTTCAATCTGGATATCAAAGCGGAAGCTGGGCGGTTGCACGGTGATGACATCGCCATCCAGTTGCGCATCCAGGCTCAGGCGTTGCAGCAGCAACAGCACTTCGTTGCCGGTCAGATCCAGGCCCAGCACGCGTTTGACGCGCGATACGCGCAGCGTGACAGCGTTGCGCACTGGCAGTTTGTCCGCGACGACGGTTTCGACCACCGGGCCTGCCTCGCCACCACAGATTTCCAGCAGCAATTGCGTGGCGCGTTCAAGGCTGGCGCGGGTGTGACCAAAGTCGACGCCGCGCTCATAGCGATGGCTGGCTTCAGACGAGAAGCCCAGGCGGCGCGCTTTGCCCGCAACCGCGGCAGGGCTGAAGAAGGCGGATTCGAGGAAGATATCGCGGCTTTCGTCGTCGATCTCACTATTGGCGCCGCCCATGATACCGCCCAGCGCGACAGGCTTAACACCGTCGGTGATGACCAGCATATCGGCGTCGAGCGCAAGTTCTTTGCCGTTCAGCAAGGTCAGCGCTTCGCCCGCGTGGGCCAGCCGCACAACGATATCGCCGCCCAGCTTGTTGGCGTCAAAAGCGTGCAGCGGTTGGCCTTGCTCGATCATCACGTAATTGGTGATGTCGACCACGGCGCTGATGCTGCGGATGCCCGAGCGCGCCAGGCGCTGCTTCATCCATTCCGGCGTGGGCGCGGTGCGGTCGATGCCACGGATGATGCGGCCGGTGTACAACGGGCACGCTTCCGGCGCTTCCAGCTTGATCGTCAATGCGTCGGCGATGGTTGCAACCACCGGCGTCGGCACGATGGCGTCTTGCGCCACGCCGGTCAGCGCCGAGACTTCACGCGCAATACCGCGGATCGACAAACAATCGGCACGGTTAGGGGTCAGTTTCAGCGTCAGCAGCGTGTCGTCGAGGTTCAGATAGTCGCGAATCGACTGCCCAACCGGCGCGTCGTCCGGCAGGATCAACAGGCCATCAGCATCTTCGGCGATGCCCAGTTCTTTGGCCGAGCACAGCATGCCGCTCGATTCCACGCCACGGACCTTCGCCAGTTTGATCTTGAAATCGCCCGGCAGATCAGCGCCAACGCGAGCGCACGGCACGCGAATGCCGGGGCGTACATTGGGTGCGCCGCATACGATTTGTACGGGCGCAGCCTCGCCCACGTTCACCAAGCAGACGTTCAGGCGATCCGCGTTTTCGTGGCGGGTTACCGTCAGCACTTCGGCGACGATGACATCAGTAAATGCAGGCGCAGCCGGGTCGGATTCTTCGACTTCCAGGCCCGCCATGGTCAGCAAATGCGCCAGTTCTTCTGACGCCAGCGCAGGATTGGCCCAGCTGCGCAGCCATTGTTCAGAGAATTTCATGTCAGGAGCCCAGGCTTATTTGAATTGCTGCAGAAACGCGAGATCGTTCTCGAAGAACAGGCGCAAATCGTTGACGCCGTAATACAGCATCGCAAACCGATCCAGGCCAAAGCCAAAGGCAAAGCCGGTGTAGACCTCAGGGTCGATGCCGACGTTACGCAGCACATTGGGGTGCACCATGCCGCAACCGCCGATCTCCAGCCAGCCACGCTCGCCCAGCACATCGACTTCGGCCGACGGTTCGGTAAACGGGAAGAAGGACGGACGGAAGCGCACTTGCAGATCGTCGCGCTCAAAGAAGTTACGCAGCCAGTCGGTGATGACGGCTTTGAGGTCAGCAAACGACACGCCCTCTTCCACCCACAGGCCTTCCATCTGATGGAACATCGGCGAGTGCGTGGCATCCGAATCGACACGGTACACGCGGCCCGGCGCGACGATCTTGATCGGCGGCTTGTGGTCGAGCATGTAACGCACCTGGATTGGCGAGGTGTGCGTGCGCAGCACCAGCGGTTCGCCATTGGCGCCGCCATCCACGTAGAACGTGTCCTGCATGGCGCGCGCAGGATGATCTTTGGGGATATTCAGTGCTTCAAAATTGTGGAAATCGTTTTCGATTTCGGGGCCATCAGCCACGGTAAAACCGAGCGAGGCGAACAGCGCTTCGATGCGTTGCTGCACCAAGGTGACTGGATGCAGACCGCCGGTGCCGCGATTGCGGCCAGGCAGCGTGATGTCGAGCGCTTCAGCGGCCAGTTGGCGCGCCAGTTTTTCCTGGGCCAGGGCTTCGCGGCGGGCATTGAGCGTGGCTTCAAATGCCTGGCGCGCCTGGTTAACCGTGGCGCCGAAGGTTTTCTTTTCTTCGTGCGACAGGCTGCCCAATTGCTTCAGCAAAGCGGTGATAGCACCCTCTTTACCGACATATTTAGCTTTTACGTTTTCCAGCGCGGGCGCTTCACTGGTTGCATTCAGTTCAGCGAGACCTTGCTCAAGGAGGGCTTGTACGTCCATGTTGAAATGTCGCGCGTATCGCGCGCTCCTGCCTGGAATTCTGCCGTCGGCCCGGTTGGGCGCGACAATAAAAAAGGAGGGCCGGGAAGCCCCCCTTGTATTGCTCATTGGCACGTCATCGCGCGGTCTGACGACCGCGCGGACGATCATGCTCAAGCAGCGAGGCTAGCCTTGGCTTGTTCAACGAAGGCGGCAAATGCCGGCTTGTCAAACACGGCCAGATCGGCCAGAACCTTGCGGTCAACCTCAATGCCGGCCTTCTTCAGACCATTCATGAACTTGCTGTAGGCCAGACCCAGTTCACGCGAAGCTGCGTTGATACGAGCAATCCACAGCTGACGGAACTGACGCTTCCTTTGACGACGGTCACGATATGCATACTGACCAGCCTTCATTACCGCTTGCTTGGCAATGCGGTATACGTTCTTGCGACGGCCGCGATAGCCTTTGGCAAGGGCCAGTACTTTCTTGTGACGAGCGCGGGCAGTTACACCACGTTTAACGCGAGGCATAGATAATCTCCTTGGTTAGCCGTAGGGCAACATTGCACGAACGCTGGCCATGTTGGTCGGGTGGACCATGCATGTGCCGCGCAGTTGGCGCTTGTTCTTGGTGGTTTTCTTGGTCAGGATGTGGCGCTTGAACGCTTTGCTGCGCTTGACACCACCACCGCCGAGTACTTTCAGGCGCTTTTTAGCGCCACTCTTGGTTTTCATCTTGGGCATGAATATGCACTCCAATGATGTTTAGATCCGGCAACAGGCGCCTTCTTGCGAAGGACTTTGGGCCCGCCACCACGCTTTTGTTGCGGCTGCTTGTTCCACCCGGCCATTGCTGGCCCGACAGAACATAAACGGGAGCAGCCGCGCCCCCGTTGTTTGCTACACCCCGCAGCCCGAAGGCCGCACGGCTACTTATTTTTTCTTCGGCGCCAGCATCATGATCATCTGGCGGCCTTCCAGCTTGGGGTACTGCTCGACGATGGCGATTTCGCCAAGGTCTGCTTCTACCCGCTTGAGCTGGGCCATACCGATTTCCTGGTGGGCCATTTCGCGCCCGCGGAACCGGAGGGTAATCTTGGCCTTGTCGCCATCGTTCAAGAAACGGATCAGGTTCTTAAGCTTTACCTGATAGTCGTTCTCGTCCGTGCCCGGCCGGAATTTGACTTCCTTAACCTGAATCTGCTTCTGCTTCAGTTTGGCCGCGTGATCTTTCTTGGACTTTTCGTACTTGTACTTGCCGTAATCCATGATGCGGCACACCGGCGGCGTCGCATTGGGGGCAATCTCGACCAGGTCCAGTTCGGCTTCTTCCGCCTTGGACAACGCGTCGTACAGACTCACCACGCCCAGTTGTTCGCCTTGGGCATCCTGCAAGCGGACTTCGCGAGCGGTAATCTCGCCGTTGATCCGCGGCTCCTTGTCTTGAGCAGCTATCTTGATTCTCCAGTCAGTCAAATGCAAAGCCGTGCGAACGGCTTGGTGTAATCCGTTACAGCAGTTCGGGTTTCAGCCGTTCCAGCAAGGCCTCTACCGTCATCTGCCCCAGATCTTCACCACTGCGGCTACGCACGGCCACCAGACCTGCAGCTTTTTCTTTGTCGCCCACAATGAGTTGGTACGGCAAGCGCTGCAAGCTATGTTCGCGGATTTTATAGGTTATTTTCTCGTTTCTCAAGTCTGATTGCACCCGAAGGCCAGCGGCCTTCAGCTTTTGGGCTACTTCAGCCACGTAATCAGCCTGCGCTTCCGAGATATTCATCACCACCAACTGCGTCGGCGCCAGCCACAACGGGAAGGAACCGGCAAAGTTTTCAATCAGGATACCGAGGAAACGCTCCATCGAACCGACGATCGCGCGATGCAGCATGATCGGGCGCTGGCGGCTGTTGTCTTCGGCCACATACTCAGGGCCCAGACGCTCCGGCAGCACAAAATCGAGCTGCAGCGTACCGCATTGCCACGAACGGCCAATCGCGTCCTTGATGTGGTATTCCACTTTCGGACCGTAGAAAGCGCCCTCACCCGGCAGCTCTTCCCATTCCACGCCGCAGGCACGCAAGGCATCGCGCATGCCGTTCTCGGCATTGTCCCAGCCTTCGTCGCTACCGGCGCGTTTGTCCGGGCGCAGCGACAGCTTGATTGAGACATCCGTAAAGCCCATGTCGTCGTACACGCTCATGGCCAGTTGATGGAACGCAATCGCTTCCGAAATAAACTGATCAGGCGTACAGAAAATATGCGCGTCATCTTGCGTAAAGCCGCGTACCCGCATCAAACCATGCAACGAACCGGACGGCTCATTGCGGTGGCAAGCGCCGAACTCGGCCAGGCGCAACGGCAGATCGCGATACGAGCGCAGATCGCTATTAAAAATCTGCACATGGCCGGGGCAGTTCATCGGCTTGACCGCGTAAACGCGTTTTTCCGACTCGGTGATGAACATGTTGTCGTGGTAATTTTCCCAGTGGCCCGAGCGCTCCCACAGCACGCGATCCATCATTTGCGGCGTACGCACTTCTTGATAGCCCGCTACGCCCAGACGGCGGCGCATGTATTGCTCGATGGACTGCCACAGCTGCCACCCCTTGGGATGCCAGAACACCATGCCCGGCGCTTCTTCCTGCATATGGAACAAGTCCAGCGCCTTGCCGATCTTGCGGTGATCGCGCTTTTCGGCTTCTTCCAGACGATGCAGATACGCATCCAGATCTTCTTTCTTCGCCCACGCGGTACCGTATACGCGCGTCAACATTTCGTTCTTGCTGTCGCCGCGCCAGTACGCGCCAGCCACCTTCATCAGCTTGAATACTTTCAGCTTTCCCGTCGACGGCACGTGTGGGCCGCGGCACAAGTCGGTGAAATCGCCTTCGCGATACAGGCTCAGCGTTTGATCAGCCGGGATCGACTCGATGATCTCAGCCTTGTACTTCTCACCGATGCCTTTGAAATACGCCACGGCTTCGTCACGCGACAGTTCGTAGCGCTCCACCGGGATGTCCTGTTTGGCCAGCTCCGCCATTTTCTTCTCGATGGCTGCCAGATCTTCCGGCGTAAACGGGCGCGAATAACTGAAATCGTAATAGAAGCCTTCATCGATCACCGGGCCGATGGTGACTTGGGCGTCCGGAAACAACGATTTAACGGCATAGGCCAGCAAGTGGGCCGTGGAGTGGCGAATAACGTCGAGGCCATCCGCATCCTTGTCCGTCACGATGGCCAGACTGGCATCGTGGTTAATCACAAAGCTGGTGTCGACCAGTTTGCCGTCGACCTTGCCCGCCAGCGCAGCACGCGCCAGACCCGCGCCAATGCTGGCCGCTACGCCATGCACGCTGATCGGGGATTCGAATTCACGTTTGGAGCCATCGGGAAGCGTAATCGCAATCATGGTTTTCGCCTTCTTGTCGGGCCGCGCCACTCGGGGCATGCGGGCCGCAATATTATCGATCAGATTTTTCTGCCGGCCCGGCAATCACATTCGCGATCAACGCTCAGGGCGCAGGGGCAAAAAAAAAGTGCGGGCAGAAGCCGCACTTTTTTATACAAGACCAAGCCAAGCACGGCTACCGCGTTCAGTTAACACCGGTAGTCGTGGTAGTTCGGAACATGGCTTGATCTTCCTTTTCATCAAATTCTGTTGGTAGGCACGATTGGACTCGAACCAACGACCCCCACCATGTCAAGGTGGTGCTCTAACCAGCTGAGCTACGTGCCTGTCGAAGAACGGCGATATTAGCGACTTCGCCCGTGCCTGGCAAGCCCTGTCCTACATAAAATGTAGATTCTTCGTACTATTTGCGCCGCCACGCTACCCCGCGACTACATCCACGCTGCCGCAAGCCAAAAAAAACGCCACCATAAAGGTAGCGTTTTCCTCGCGATAGCTGGTGTGTGTTACATACCAGGCTTGCGCCAGAAGTGGCGCCAGACAAACCCTGGCCACGCCACCACCACAAATAAAGCCAGGGTGGCGACATAAAACCACCAGTGTTGCGGCTGCACCGTGCTGACGCGCGCCTCAAGTACCCGCGCAATGCCTAATACCACAGCGTACAACACCAACACCTCCAGCAGTTCCCAGCCGAAGTGCTTGCGCAGACGCGTGTTGGGCACAACCAGAAACACGCGGTCCGACAAGAAAGGCAGGTTGGCGGCAACCACACCCAACACACACAACAAAACGACTTCGAGCATGCGGTCCTTACATCTGCACGATGGAGTGCGTGATGGCCGCGGTGACCAGATACATCAGGCGGTCCGGCATCAGGCCCAACACCAGCAGCAACAAGCAGTTAACGCTGAGGATGGCGCGGGCATCGATGCCTGCGACAATAGGATGCGTATCTTCCGCCTCATCGAAATACATGACCTTGACCACGCGCAAGTAATAGAACCCGCCAATCAGCGACATCAGCACGCCATATACAGCCAGCCAGGTCAGGCCCATGCTCACAACGGCTTTCAGGATAGCCAGTTTGGCAAAGAAGCCCACAAACACCGGCACACCCGCCATCGAGAACATGACGATCAGCATCATGAAAGCAAACCACGGGCTGCGTTGATTCAGACCCTTGAAGTCATCAATGCGATCGGCTTCAAAGCCGGCGCGCGACATCAACATGATCAAACCGAAGCCCGCCGCGCTGGTCAGCAGATAGGTAATCGAATAGAAGAATGCCGCGCCATAGCCGTACGGATTGCCGACCATGATGCCCAGCAGCACAAAGCCCATATGGGCGATGGCCGAGAATGCAAACATGCGCTTGATGTTCGATTGCGCAATGGCGGTGATGTTGCCCAAGGCCAGTGACAGCACTGCCATCAACATCAGCATCTGGCTCCAGTCCGGCGCAAAGCCTTGCAGCGATTCGGCCAGGATGCGCAGGATAAACACAAACGCAGCCACCTTGGACGAAGTACCAATCAGCTGCGCGACAGGGGTGGGCGCGCCCTGGTACACATCGGGCATCCACATATGGAACGGCACCGCGCCCAGCTTGAAGCCAATACCCACCACAATGAACACCAGACCGAACACGCTCAGTACACGGTTAGCGCCACCAGCAGTGATGTTGTGCGCAATGGTCAGTACATCCAGGCTCTGGCTGGCGCCGTACACCATCGACATACCGTACAGCAGCAGACCAGAAGCCAGCGCGCCCAGCACAAAGTATTTCATCGAGGCTTCGGACGATTGCACGTTGTCGCGGTTCAGCGCGATCAGGGCATACATGGCCAGCGATTGCAGTTCCAGGCCCACGTACAGCGTCACGAAGTTCATGGCGGATGCCATTACCATCATGCCCAGCAGCGAGAACAGGCTTAGCGTAAACAGCTCGCCCCGAAACAAACCGCGCGCCTCGGCATAGGCCCGGCCATAGATAAACACCAGCGCAGCGCCCAGCACCATGGCCAGCTTGGCCACGCCTGCCAGCGGGTCTTGCACAAACATGCCGCTGAAAGCCAGTTGCGGCGGTTGCGCCAGGCCGTTAACCAGCAGACAGGCCGTGACAGCCAGTGCGCCCAACGTCAGTAAATAAGTGACGTGCCGCTTGGCGTCGCTAACAAACAGATCGATCAGCAGGACGGCGCAAACCGCGATCAGGAGAAAAATCTCCGGTGTTGCCGCACCTGCATTCAGACTGGTCCAGGTCATGCTCTAAACCCTTTTATATTCATTGCTTGTGATTGCTTCGGTTACTGCGGCAGCTTGGTCTGCGCCACGTGCCAGATCAGATCGTTAACAGAGAAGTGCATCAGATCGGTAAAGGGCTTCGGATACAGACCCATACCCAGCACGGTGATGGCCAGAATCACCAGCACCAGCAACTCCCGCTTGTTCACGTCTTTCAGTTCTTCCACGTGGTGATTGGCGACTTCGCCGAAGATCACGCGTTTGTACATCCACAAGGTATAGGCAGCGCCAAAGATCAGCGTGGTGCCAGCAAAGAACGCGTACCAGAAATTAACCTGCACCGCGCCCAACACCACAAAGAACTCACCCACAAAGCCCGACGTGGCCGGCAGACCCGAGTTGGCCATCGCAAACAGCATCATGAAGCTGGCGAAGATCGGCATCTTGTTTACCACGCCACCGTAATCGGCAATCTTGCGGCTGTGCACGCGGTCGTACATCACGCCGATGCAGAAGAACATCGCGGCCGACACAAAGCCGTGCGAGATCATCTGTACCAACGCGCCTTCGACTGCAAACTGGTTCAGATTGCCGTTGCCGGTAAACATGAAGAAGCCCAGCGTGACAAAACCCATGTGCGAGATCGACGAATAAGCCACCAGCTTTTTCATGTCGGTCTGCACCAGCGCCACCATACCCACGTACACCACGGCGATCAGCGAGAACAGGATGAACACCCAGGCGTACTGACGACATGCATCCGGCACGATCGGCAGCGCAAATCGCAGGAAACCGTAGGCACCCAGCTTCAGCGTAATGGCTGCCAGCACCATCGAGCCGCCGGTAGGCGCTTCAACGTGGGCATCGGGCAACCAGGTGTGCACCGGCCACATCGGCACTTTCACACCAAACGCAAAGAAGAATGCAATCAGCAGCAGGCCTTGCGCAGTCATGCCCAGCGGCAGACGGGCAAAATCCGCAATGGCAAACGAGCCGTTGGCCTGAAAGTACAGGTAGATAAACGAGACCAGCGTCAGCAGCGAGCCCAGGAACGTGTACAGAAAGAACTTGATCGATGCATACACGCGGCGCGGGCCGCCCCAGATACCGATGATCAGGTACATCGGGATCAACATGGCTTCAAAGAACACGTAGAACAGGATGGCATCCTGCGCCACAAACGCGCCATTGATCAGGCCCGACATGACGAGGAATGCCGCCATGTATTGCGCAACGCGTTTCTGGATTACGGTCCAGCCCGCAATCACCACCATCAGCGTGGTAAAGCTGTTCAGGATGACAAACCACACCGACAGACCATCCACACCCAGCGAGTAGTTGATGCTGAATGTTTCGATCCACGGCTTCAGCTCAACAAACTGCATGCCGCTGCTGTAGTGATCAAAGCCTGTGTACAGCGGAATGGTGACCGCAAAGCCTAGCAAGGCGCCAATTACAGCCAGCACGCGAGCCATCGGTGCGTTCTTGTCGCTCCCGGTGGCCAGCACGATCAGGCCAGCCGCGATCGGTACCCAGATCGCTAAGCTCAGAAGATTACCCGTCATAGTCTACCTGCTTGTTTTTTAATTACTTTAAACAGCGCTGAATCCAGTGGGATCAGTGCATCGCGCCATAGAGCGGAATACCGATCCACAAGGTAATCATCACCAACGCGCCCAGAATCATTGCAAACGCATAGTGATAGATGTAACCCGTCTGGACGCGGCGTACCACGAACGAGAAGAATTGAACCAGGCGAGCAGCGCCATTCACCACCAGACCGTCGATCAGCAACGCATCGCCCACCTTCCACAGCACGGTGCCCAAGGCGCGGCCAGCGGCGGCAAACACGTTGATGTACAGAAAGTCCATGTAGTACTTGTTTTCGAGCAGCTTGGTCACGCCAATCGAGCTGAAGAATTTGCCCACGGCTTTCGGCAGTTCCGGCTTGAGGATGTAGAACACATACGACAGCACCACACCGGCCAGAGCCAGCCACACCGGCAAACCGGCGAAGGCGTGCAGACCCATTTCGGCCGCGCCGCCGAATTCGTGCGCCAGTTCTTCCATTGCCGGATGCGCTTCGTTGTTGACGAAGATCACGCCCTTGAAGAAGTCGCCGAACAGCATCGGCTGGATGGCGAAGAAACCAATCAGCGCGGACGGAATCGCCAGCAGAATCAGCGGCAGCGTCACCACCCACGGCGATTCGTGCGGCTTGTCGTTCGGACCCAGACCGTGATGTTCTTCGTGGTCATCGCCGTGCGCAGCATGGTCGTCACCAGCATGCGCGCCGTGCGCGGCCGGGGCGTGATGCGCATCGGCATGAGCATGGTGCGGCTTGGCTTCCATCCAGCGCGACTGGCCATGGAACACCAGGAAGTACATGCGGAACGAGTAGAACGCGGTGACGAACACGCCAGCCACGACAGCAAAGTAGGCAAAGTGCGCGCCCGGCAGATGCGAGGTGGACACCGCGTCAATAATCGAATCTTTGGAGTAGAAGCCCGAGAAGAACGGCGTGCCGATCAGCGCCAGTGAACCGATCAACGAAGTAATCCAGGTAATCGGCATGTATTTACGCAGGCCGCCCATGTTGCGGATGTTCTGATCATGGTGCATGCCCATGATCACCGAACCCGCGCCAAGGAACAGCAGCGCTTTAAAGAAGGCGTGCGTCATCAGATGGAACACGGCTACCGAGTACGCCGATACACCGAGCGCCACGGTCATGTAACCGAGCTGCGACAGCGTGGAGTAGGCAACCACACGCTTGATGTCGTCCTGAATGATGCCGAGGAAACCCATGAACAGCGCGGTAATCGAGCCGATCACCAGGATGAAGTTCAGCGCGGTATCCGACAGCTCGAACAGCGGCGACATGCGCGTCACCATAAAGATACCGGCCGTCACCATGGTTGCGGCGTGGATCAGTGCGGAAATCGGGGTCGGACCTTCCATCGAATCGGGCAGCCACACGTGCAGCGGAAACTGTGCCGATTTACCCATCGCGCCCACAAACAGCAGGATACAAGTGAGCGACAGCAGCGACCACGGATGGCCGGCAAAGATCGTGATGGTGGCGTCTTTCAGTTCGGGCGCCTTGGCAAACACCGCGGCGTAGTCCAGCGAGCCAAAGTGGCCCAGCACCAGGCCGATACCCAGCAGAAAGCCGAAGTCGCCCACGCGGTTAACCAGAAACGCTTTCAGGTTGGCGAAGGTGGCGGTCGGGCGCTTGAACCAGAAACCGATCAGCAGGTACGACACCAGACCCACGGCTTCCCAGCCGAAGAACAGCTGCACAAAGTTGTTGCTCATCACCAGCATCAGCATGGAGAAGGTAAACAACGAGATGTAGCTGAAGAAGCGGTTGTAACCCGGATCTTCGGCCATATAGCCGATGGTGTAGATGTGCACCATCAGCGACACAAAGGTCACCACGCACATCATCATTGCGGTCAGCTTGTCGACCAGAAAGCCGACATTGAAGTCGACGCCATTAATGGTCAGCCAGTTATAAACCGGCTCGTTGTAGCTGGCGCCGCCATGCAGCAGGTAGTTGAGCGTATACAGCGACAGCCCACACGCCACCGCCACACCCGCGATGGTGACCGTGTGCGCCACGCGACGGCTGATGGCCCAACCGAACAGACCTGCGACCAGCGCACCGAACAACGGCGCCAGTGGAATCAGCAGGTAGATTGTTTTCATATCCATTATTGTTACCCGAATATCTGACGTTGCTTGTTCGTTAGCCCTTCAGGCTGCCCAGGTCTTCGACGTTGATCGAGCGCAAGTTACGGAACAGCACGACCAGAATTGCCAGACCAATCGCCGATTCTGCAGCGGCCACGGTCAGGATGAAGAAGACGAATACCTGCCCGGAGGCGTTCCCCAGAAACTGCGAGAAAGCGACGAAGTTCATGTTGACCGCCAGCAGCATCAATTCGATGGCCATCAGCAACACGATCAGGTTCTTGCGGTTAACAAAGATACCGAACACGGAGATCGCAAACAGGATCGCCGAGAGCACAAGGTAATGAGTCAGTGTCAGCACGGTGCGCTCCCCATCACGCTTTCGGTTGTTCTTCGACGACCTCGCCCACAGTGGGGCGGGCCTCGGCAGCCATCTTGACGATCCGCACGCGGTCTTCGCGCTTGGTGGCAATCTGAACAGCCGGATTGATGTATTTGGTGTTCTTGCGTTTGCGGATGGTGAGCGCGATCGCGGCGATCATCCCTACCAGCAGCAGCGCGGCGGACAACTGGAACGGCAGGAAGTACTGGGTATAAATCAGATAGCCCAGCGCCTTGGCGTTGTTGTAACCCGCGGCTTGCTCCGGCAGACCGCCCACCACCACTTCGGCGGCGCGGCTATGCAGGATCAGGCCCATTTCAACCGCCATGATGATGGCGACGGTCACGGCCAGCGGCACGTGCTTCCAGAAGCCTTTACGCAACTCTTCAAAGTTGACGTCCAACATCATCACTACAAACAAAAACAGCACCATTACTGCGCCGACATAGATCAGCACCAGCGCCACGGCCAAAAATTCGGCCTTCATCAGCATCCACAGGCAGGCGCCCGAAAAGAATGCCAGCATCAAGAACAGCGCGGCATGCACAGGGTTCTTGGCGGTAATGGTGGCCAGACCGGCCCCCAGCAACACCACCGCGAACAGATAAAAGAGAACTACGGTTGTCATGACGATCCCTTGTCGATCAGCGGTATTTGGCGTCGGCGGCTTTACGCTCGGCGATTTCGCTTTCGTACTTGTCACCCACCGCCAGCAGCATCGGCTTGGTGTAGTACAGGTCGCCACGCTTCTCGCCGTGATATTCGAGAATATGCGTCTCGACGATGGCATCGACCGGACAGGCTTCTTCGCAGAAACCGCAGAAAATGCACTTGGTCAGATCGATGTCATAACGCGTGGTGCGGCGGGTGCCGTCGTCACGTACGTCCGATTCGATCGTGATGGCCATGGCCGGGCAAACCGCCTCGCACAATTTGCATGCAATGCAACGCTCTTCGCCGTTGGCGTAGCGACGTTGCGCATGCAGACCGCGAAAACGCGGGCTGTACGGGGTCTTTTCTTCCGGAAACTGCACGGTAATCTTGCGCTGGAAGAAGTAGCGACCCGTCAGCATCAAGCCCTTGACGAGCTCGACCAGCAGGAACGTTTTGAAAAAATGGTTGATTCTATCCATGTCTTTATATCCTCTACTTCTTACTTCCAGAGCGAGAACGAAGTCTGCATCCAGGCGCCAATCAGCACGATCCAGACCAACGTGACGGGGATGAACACTTTCCAGCCCAGACGCATCAACTGGTCATAGCGATAGCGCGGGAAAGTAGCCCGGGCCCACAAGAAGAAGAACAACATGAACGCGACCTTGAGGAACCACCAGATAAAGCTGGGGGCGCCCAGGAACGGAATGCTGGCCGGGAACGGTGACAACCAGCCGCCCAGGAACATGACCGACGACATGGCGCTGATCAGGATCATGTTCATGTATTCGGCCAGGAAGAACAGCGCGAAGCTCATGCCCGAATACTCGATCATGTGGCCCGCCACAATTTCGGATTCGCCTTCCGTCACGTCAAACGGGGCGCGGTTGGTTTCCGCAAGACCCGCGATAAAGTAGACGACAAACAAGGGCAGCAGCGGCAGCCAGTTCCACGACAACACCGAACCACCGGCAATGCCGCGACCTTGCTGCATTACGATTTCGCTGATGTTAAGGCTACCGGACACCATCATCACGCCGATCAGCGCAAAGCCCATCGCCAGTTCGTACGACACCACCTGTGCGGCGGCGCGCATCGCACCCAGAAACGCGTATTTGGAGTTGGACGCCCAGCCCGCGATGATGATGCCGTACACGCCCAGCGAGGTAATTGCCATCACGTACAGCAAACCCACGTTGACGTCGGCCAGCACCACGCCCGGGAAGAACGGCATGACGGCCCAGGCGGCCAGCGCCGGCATCAGCACCAGGATCGGCGCAATAAAGAACAGCGCTTTGCTGGCGGCGGACGGTGCAATGATTTCCTTCAGCAGCAGCTTCAACACGTCCGCAAACGGTTGCAGCAAGCCAAAGAAGCCCACCCGGTTCGGGCCGATCCGGATCTGCATGTAGCCGATGACTTTACGCTCGGCGTAGGTCATGTAGGCCACGCCCAGAATCAGCGGCACCATGATCACGACAATCTTGATGATCGCGTAAATCACCATCCCGAGGATGTTGTAGTGGAGGAAATCCATTAATTGTTTGAATAGATCCAGCATTCTCGTCGCCCTTATGCTTTCGCAACTTGCAGCGCGGCGGCGCTGTCAAGATCACGGGTCAGCGGGTGGCCAGCAGAAATCCGCACAACCTGATCCAGCAAGCGGGCGTCCAGCGCCACTACTAGTTCAGCCGTACCGCCCTGCTCTACTTTGACTTTGTCACCGGCCGCTACACCCAGTGCAGCCAGGGTGGCCGCGTTGGCGCGCAACGTTTCGGCAACCTGCGCATCCACGGTGGCATGCAGGCTAGGCGCACGACGTGACAACACATCGCTCTGGTACAACGGCACTTCAGCCAGACGCACCAGACCGTTGCCGGCCGCTCGCGCTTTCACGTGCACATGAGCTACAGCGTTGTTGTTGAGACGGGCTTCGACGCCAGCGGCCAGCGCTTCGTCACGGACTTCTTCCGAAGTGCCGTAATCAAAGCCATGCAGACCCAGCAAGTTGCCCAGCACGCGGAACACTTTCCAGGCCGGACGGGTATCGCCCAGCGGACGCACCACGCCGTTAAAGCTTTGCGGGCGGCCTTCCATATTGATGTAAGTGCCCGAGGTTTCCGAGAACGGCGAAACCGGCAGGATTACATCGGCATAGTCGTATGCGCACGACTGGAAGCTCGACAGCACCACCACCATTTCGGCTTGCTCAACCGCAGCCAATGCCTTGACCGGGTTGGCGGTATCGAAGTCGGGCTCTGCGCCCAGCAATACATAGGCTTTCTTCGGCGTAGCAAATACGTCGCCTGCGGCGTTAAAGCCGATCAACTCAGCGCCCGCGGTGTTGGCGCCCGCGGTCAGCACGCCGAAGGTGGCGCCAGTCAGCGCAGCCAGTGCGGCGGCAACGGCGTGGATTTCGGCGGCGCGCGCATCTTGTACGGCCAGGTTGCCGAGGATGATCGAAGCACGTTCGCCCGCAGCCAGGATATTGGCCACGCCGCGAGCGACATCGGTAATCTCGGTGTGGCTGGTGTCGATATGCGCCGGGCAGGTTGCGCCCTTGATTTCGACGGTGGCTTTCAGTACGGCCAGCAGGCCTTCCACCAGTTGGTCCGGACGGGTAACCACTTCACCGGCCAGACGCAGCAGCATGTCGTCGCCGTGCGGGTTAACCGCAGCAACCTTCATGCCGTGCTTGACGGCCTGGCGCAGACGTTGCGCGATCAGCGGGTGTTCTTTGCGCAGCGTGGAACCCACTACCACCACGGCATCGCTTTCTGCCAGTTCCACAATGCTCTGGCCCAACCACTGCACGCCGGCGGTGGCAAAGCTGGCATCGTGCTGACGCAGACGCGATTCAGTATTTTGTACGCCCAGACCGTTGGCCAGCTTCTTCAGCAGGAACAGTTCTTCCAGCGTGGATTGCGGCGTGGCCACTGCGGCGATGCTGTCGACGCCATGGTCAGCCACGATGGACTTGAGGCCGTTGGCGACGTATTCCAGCGCCACGGTCCATTCCACCTGTTGCCATACGCCGCCTTGCTTGATCATCGGCTTGGTTACGCGTTCCGGGCTGTTGAGCGCTTCGTACGAGAAACGATCGCGGTCGGACAACCAGCATTCGTTAATCGACTCGTTATCCAAGGGCAGCACGCGTTTAACTTGATGGTCTTTCACCTGCACGGTCAGGTTGGAACCCAGACCATCATGCGGGCTTACCGATTTGCGACGCGACAGTTCCCAGGTCCGCGCCGAGAAGCGGAACGGCTTGGACGTCAGCGCGCCCACCGGGCACAAGTCGATCACGTTGCCCGAGATTTCCGAATTAACGGTCTTGCCGATAAACGACATGATCTCGGAATGCTCACCGCGGCCCGGCATACCCAGTTCCTGGTAGCCTGCCACTTCTTCGGTAAAGCGCACGCAACGGGTGCAATGAATGCAACGCGTCATGTCGGTGGAGATCAGCGGGCCCAGGTTCTTGTTGACCACCGAGCGCTTTTCTTCTTCGTAGCGCGAAGCGGACTTGCCATAACCGACGGCCAGATCCTGCAGCTGACATTCACCGCCCTGATCGCAAATCGGGCAATCCAGCGGGTGGTTGATCAGCAAAAACTCCATCACGCCCGCTTGCGCCTTGACGGCGGAGTCGGAGTGAGTCCACACCTTCATGCCGTCCGTCACCGGCGTGGCACAGGCGGGCAACGGCTTGGGCGCTTTCTCGACCTGGACCAGACACATCCGGCAGTTAGCGGCGATGGAGAGTTTTTTGTGATAGCAAAAGTGCGGGATGTACGCGCCAACCGAGTTGGCGGCGTCCATCACGGTGCTGCCACCGGGCACTGTCAGCTTCTTACCGTCGATTTCGACTTCAAGCATGATCGATCGATCCAGTTAATTCTTCAAAAATTCTTGAGCGACAAGGCATCACGGCGCGCGCATCGAGTGCGGCGCGCCGGGTCTTGCTCAGTGGTCCACCAGGCAGCGTTTGTTTTCGATGTGATATTCGAATTCGCTGCGGAAGTGTTTGAGCATGCCTTGGACCGGCATCACGGCGGCGTCGCCCAGCGCACAAATCGTGCGGCCTGCGATATTGGCGCCAACCGACAGCAGCAAATCGAGGTCTTCCGGACGGCCATGGCCGTGTTCGATACGGTGAATCACGCGATACAGCCAGCCAGTGCCTTCACGGCACGGCGTACATTGGCCGCACGATTCTTCAAAGTAGAAATAAGACAGGCGTTCCAGCGCGCGCACCATACAGGTGTCTTCGTCCATCACGATCACCGCGCCCGAACCCAGCATCGAACCCGCTTTCGCGATCGAATCAAAGTCCATGGTGCAGTTCATCATGATGTCGGCAGGCAACACCGGGGCGGACGAACCACCCGGGATGACGGCTTTCAACTTCTTGCCGTTGCGCATGCCACCGGCCAGTTCAAGCAGTTCGGCAAATGGCATGCCCAGCGGCACTTCGTAATTGCCCGGACGATTGACGTGACCGGAAATCGAGAACAGCTTGGTGCCGCCGTTGTTGGGCTTGCCCAGCTCAAGGAATTTCTGGCCGCCGTTACGCACGATGTACGGCACCGACGCATAGGTCTCGGTGTTGTTGATCGTGGTGGGCTTGCCGTACAGACCAAAGCTGGCGGGGAAAGGCGGCTTGAAGCGCGGCTGGCCTTTTTTGCCTTCCAGCGACTCCAGCAGTGCAGTTTCTTCGCCGCAGATATACGCGCCATAACCATGGTGCGCATGCAGCTGGAAGTCGAAACCGCAACCGAGGATGTTGGCACCGAGGAAACCGGCAGCGCGGGCTTCTTCGATGGCTTCTTCAAAGCGCTCGTAGGCTTCGAAGACTTCACCGTGGATATAGTTGTAACCAACGGTCGCACCCATGGTGAAACCGCCGATGATCATGCCTTCGATCAGCGCGTGCGGGTTGTTCCAGATGATATCCAGATCTTTAAAGGTACCCGGCTCGCCTTCATCGGTATTGCAGACCAGGTATTTCTGACCCGGAAAGCTACGCGGCATGAACGACCATTTCAGGCCGGTAGGGAAACCGGCGCCACCGCGACCACGCAGCGCCGACAGTTTCATTTCGGCGATGATCTGGTCTTGCGTCAGTTTTTCGTCGGCGATGCGACGCAGCCCGGCGTAACCGCCACGCTTTACATATTCTTCGAGACGCCAGCTATTGGGGTCGTCAAAATCCACGCCCTCAAACACCACGCCTTTTGCAAACGTCGCCATTTATTCGAGCTCCGCCAGTTTCTTGTCGATGGCTTCCGGGGTCATGTGATTGCACATGGTGTGATTGTTGAACAACATCACCGGTGCATAGCCGCAAGCGCCCATACACTCCCCTTCCTGCAACGTAAACTTGCCGTCGGCGGTGGTTTCACCGTAGCCGATGCCGAGTTTTTGCTGCAGATATTTGCCGGCGTCCGCGCCGCCCGACAGTGCACAGGGCAGATTGGTACAGACCGTGAGCTTGAACTTGCCCACTGGCTGGCGATTGAACATGCCGTAGAACGTGGCCACTTCCATGGCGGCGATCGGGGGCAGGCCAAGGTAATCGGCAACGGCTTCGACGACGTCGTTGCTCAGCCAGCCGTGTTCGAGTTGAGCGATGCGCAGCGCCGACATCAGGGCCGAACGCTTTTGCTCGGCCGGGTACTTGGTCAGTTCCCGGTCGATCTTCGCGAGGGATTCTTTGGACAACATCAGCGATCCACCTCACCAAATACGATATCTTGCGTGCCGATAATGGCCACGACATCCGACAGCATGTGGCCGCGCGACATTTCGTCGAGCGCGCTCAGATGCACATAGCCCGGCGCACGAATCTTCAGACGATACGGCTTGTTGGCCCCGTCCGAGATCATGTAGATGCCGAACTCACCCTTCGGATGCTCCACCGCGGCATAAGCCTCGCCTTCGGGCACGTGCATGCCTTCGGTGAACAGCTTGAAGTGGTGGATCAGTTCTTCCATGTTGGTTTTCATGCCAACACGCGACGGTGCAGCCACCTTGTGGTTCTCGGTAATCACCGGACCCGGGTTGGCGCGCAGCCATTGCACACATTGCTTGATGATGTGGTTGGACTGACGCATTTCTTCGACGCGCACCAGATAGCGGTCGTAGCAATCGCCGTTTTTGCCCACCGGGATATCGAAATCAAGCTTGTCGTAGACTTCGTACGGTTGCTTTTTGCGGATGTCCCACTCGATACCGGAACCACGCAGCATCGCGCCGGTAAAGCCCAGCGCCTTGGCGCGTTCTGGCGTGACCACACCGATACCGACGGTACGTTGCTTCCAGATGCGGTTGTCAGTCAGCAGGGTTTCGTATTCGTCGACGTAGCCCGGGAAGCGCTTGGTAAAGTCGTCGATAAAGTCGAGCAGCGAACCTTCGCGGTTTTCGTTCAGGCGCTTGATGGCGGCAGCGTTGCGCACTTTGGAAGCCTGATACTTGGGCATCTCTTCCGGCAGATCGCGGTACACGCCACCCGGACGGTAGTACGCTGCATGCATCCGGGCGCCGGACACTGCCTCGTAGCAATCCATCAGATCTTCACGTTCGCGGAACGCGTACAGAAAGATGGTCATCGCGCCGCAATCCAGACCGTGCGAGCCGATCCACATCAAGTGGTTCAGGATACGGGTGATCTCGTCGAACATCACACGGATGTACTGCGCGCGCAGCGGCACATCGAGGCCCAACAGGCGCTCGATAGCCATGCAATAGGCGTGCTCGTTGGACATCATCGACACATAGTCGAGACGGTCCATATACGGCAGCGATTGAATATAAGTCTTGGTTTCAGCCAGCTTTTCGGTGGCGCGATGCAGCAGACCGATGTGCGGATCGGCGCGCTCTACGACTTCACCATCCAGCTCCAGCACCAGGCGCAACACACCGTGCGCGGCCGGGTGTTGCGGGCCAAAGTTCAGCGTGTAATTACGGATTTCAGACGCCACCGTAGTTCTCCTCGCGAATGATGCGCGGCGTGTTTTCGCGCGGGTCGATGGTGACCGGCTGGTAAATCACCCGGGCTTGCTCCGGGTCATAACGCATTTCAACGTAACCGCTGACCGGGAAGTCTTTGCGGAACGGATGGCCGACAAAGCCATAGTCCGTCAGCAAACGACGCAGATCAGGGTGGCCTTGATAAATGATGCCGTACAGGTCAAACGATTCACGCTCAAACCAGTTAACGCCCGGCCAGATATCGATCAGCGACGGCAATACCGGAAAATCATCATCGGTGCAAAACACGCGCAAACGCAGGCGGATATTGTGCGTGTACGACAACAGATGGGCCACGGACGCAAAGCGCAGACCTTCCCACAAGCCATCGCGATACGCGCTGTAATCCACGCCGCACAAGTCCACACAGGCTTCGAAACGCAGCGCGGGGTCATCACGCAGCAGCGTTGCAGCCTCGATAAACTTGGCAGCCGGCACTTCCAGCGTTACTTCATCCAGGCGCGTCTTGAGCGAATTGATACGCTCTGCGCCCAGCACGCGCTGGATGTCTTCAATCAGTTGATTCAGGGTTTTAGCCACGATGTACCTCAGCCGTGCGCCTGCTCGAGCTGACGCGCCCGGGCGATGGTGTTGGTGCGCTTGATCTTGTTCTGCATCTGGATCAGACCGTACAACAGCGCTTCGGCCGTCGGCGGGCAACCCGGTACGTAGATATCAACCGGAACGATGCGATCACAGCCGCGCACCACCGAATACGAGTAGTGGTAATAACCACCACCGTTGGCACAGGAGCCCATCGACAGCACCCAGCGCGGTTCCGGCATCTGGTCGTACACCTTACGCAGCGCGGGGGCCATCTTGTTGCACAGCGTACCGGCGACGATCATCAAGTCAGACTGACGCGGCGACGGACGAAACACGATACCGAAGCGGTCAAGGTCATAACGCGCCGCACCAGCGTGCATCATTTCTACGGCACAACAGGCCAGACCAAACGTCATCGGCCAAAGCGAGCCCGTGCGCGCCCAGTTGATAACGGTGTCGACGGATGTCGTGATAAAACCCTTTTCAAGGCTTTGCGTTGCTGCAGTCATCGCTTTACTCCCACTCCAGCGCGCCCTTCATCCACTCGTAGGCAAAGCCCACGACCAGGATGGCCAGGAAGATCAACATGGAAAAGAAACCGAAAGAGCCGATCTCCTTGAGCACGAGCGCCCACGGCACCAGAAAGGCCACTTCAAGATCGAACAGGATAAACAGGATGGCGACGAGGTAGTAGCGGACATCGAACTGGATGCGCGCGTCTTCGAAGGCTTCGAAGCCACACTCGTACGGGGAGAGTTTTTCTGGATCGGGTTTGTCAGTACCCAACAACTTGCTGAACACACCGCCCAACGTCATCAGACCCGCACCTGCGACGGTGCCAATGATGATGAAAAGCAGTATGGGGAAGTAATTCTGTAGCATGTCGATCCCCGGCAGAATCTCAACAGATTGAATTAGAAAATGCGCTTGCGATTGAATTGATCAATTTTTTAATTATTTTATAAAGCCTGAAAAAACGCCGGGCAGGTTCCCAGCGCGTTTTCTTTGTATCTAATGGTGCCGACAGAGAGACTCGAACTCTCACGGCCGCAGCCACTACCCCCTCAAGATAGCGTGTCTACCAATTCCACCATGTCGGCCAGACCAGTTACTGCTTTACAACCCGATAGAGCGTCAAAAACGCTTATTCAGGAATCTTGTTCTGAGCAGGGGCAGAAGCGGAAGCCGGCGCGGACGCTGCGGCTTTGACATCACCCATCACACCCAGCGACGAAGACTTACCCGGTGTCATCAGTACAACCAGACCCAGACAGCTTGCAAAAAAGACGGTTGCCAGCACGGCAGTGGTACGGCTCAGGAAGTTGGCGGAACCGGACGAGCCAAACAGGCTGCCCGCAGAGCCACTACCGAACGCAGCGCCCATGTCAGCGCCTTTGCCGTGTTGCATCAGGACCAGAACGATCATCGACAGGGCCGATGCAACGTTCACAATCAAAACGAGGGTTTTAAGGATTTCCATCTTTTCTCTTCAATGCGGCGCGAATTCTAGCGCCGACGCGGTATTTTTGCAATCTTACGCGGCTTGTTTTGATGCAGCGCAAGGTTTCATTTTCTTTAATGTGCTGCGCGACAAATCCGTAAAAACTCGGTTGCCGAAAGCGCCGCACCCCCTACCAGAACGCCGTCTACCCCATCCGTCGCCATGGTTTGGGCGGCGTTGGTGCCTTTGACGCTGCCGCCGTACAACACACAAGTGTGTGGTGATAACGTCTGCTTGATAAAGGCGTGCATCTCGGCGATCTGCTCGGGTGTGGCCACCACACCCGTACCCACGGCCCACGATGGCTCGTATGCAACCGCATACAGGCTGGTGGGTACGCCGGCCAGAACCTTCAGTTCGTCTGCAATTACGTCTCTGGCCACGCCATCGGCGCGTTGCTGCTGGGTTTCGCCCACGCAATACACCGGCCACAGACCGGCATCGAGCGCGGCTTTAACTTTGCGCGCGGCGGTTTCGCTGGTTTCGGCAAAATAGTTGCGTCGTTCGGAATGCCCGACGATGACCATTTCACAGCCCACGTCGGCAAGCATGGCACCGGAGACTTCACCGGTATATGCGCCGATATGGTGTTCGCACAAATCCTGCGCACCCAGCTGGATCGGCGTATCAGCCAGCAGGCTCTTGGCCAGTGACAAATACGGATACGGAACACAGACCGCCACGTTGGCACCCAGCTCAGCCCGCACCAGCTCTGGCAATACCGAGCGGATCTGCCCGACGCTGCCATGCATTTTCCAGTTACCCACGACCAGCTGTTTAGCCACTCAAAGCACCAGACACAAATTGCAAAAAGAGGGGGATTGTAGGCCGTCGCGCCAAGCCGAGTCAAACCGCGGATGGACGTGTGTGCGAGGCCCGGCGCATCGCAGCGGAGGCACTGCCGCCTTTGCCGCAGCCTGCCCCCTAAGGCCGAACGTCTGTGCCCGGAAATACCACGGCTATCGCACAAAAACCGTGAGGCCAACCTCATCACTTACATCAAAATTAACCGCCCAGCGTTTTTGTTGTTTTAAAATGCCAATTTTGCTTTCTCCAAATGAAATTATCACTAATAAGAACGTAGCCCGCTGCAAAAGCGGAGCGTTTTTCAACCATGAACGGAGAGCAAAATGCAGCTGCAACACAAGACTTGCCTTGCTTTATCCAGCCTGCTGTTAGCGGCTGGCGCGCACGCGATAACCTTTGATGGCGCGGTGGTAACCTCCACACCGCCATCAGGCTGGAATGCGGTTAAACCGACGTTTCAGGGCACCGATGCCGCAGGTAACACGCGTTACTGGAATCTGCTGGGCCTGAGTGAGTTCGGCGATACCAACTATGCCCTGGTCACTGCGGCGGGTTATCAGAGCGTTTATGGTGCTTCTCTGGTTTTTCCCTCTTCGCAATATGCGCTGACGAACACGTACTATCTTGCCAGCGCCCTTAGCATCAATAACTTTTATATGGCGGATTTTGAGCTGCATGAAGCCACGCCTTTTCTATTCAGTGGCGTGGAGGCTGCGGCGTTTACCGCTAGTCTGGGCAATGGCAGTTTCAGTAGCAGCACGCTCACCCTCGTTGGTTATCGTAACAACGCCGTGGTGGGCACGTTTACCGTCAATCTAAGCGATACCCACTTCAGTTGGTTTGACTCTTCCTTTGCCACCACGCCGATCGATCGGCTTGAAATCCAGTCCAGCGGGCCAGGAAAGCGCTGGCTGATCGATAACATCGGCTTGACCTATCTGTCCGACGCCCCTATGCCGCTCGCCGCGCCAGTACCCGAGCCAGAAGAATGGGCGCTGATGATGACTGCCGTCGGCGCGCTGGCGGCTCGCACCGCTGCCCGCCGTCGCGCAAACCGCAAGGAGACCGCGCAATGAACGTCGTGAATAAACTGGCCGCATTGACCCTCGGCGTTACTTTCGGCGCAGCGGCACACGCCGAAATCCTGACGTTTAGTGACCTGACGCCAACCAATCAGCCGCAAATCTGGCACGGCTTCGATATCACGCCTGGCATTGATGTGGTGGATGGCAGCACCAGCCTGACACCGCTGCCCTACGGCACCAAGGCCCTCCGTGGAGACGCGCAGTACACGCCGGTGTTGCATGCGTTGGCGCCATTTACTTTTAGCGGCGCGGACATCTCGCCTGCCGCATTCAACGAATGGTGGGATTTAAGCGCCACGGATGTACGCTTTGTCGGTTATCTCGATGGCGTTCAGGTGGCCGCCGAAACGGTCTCCATCATTCATTACCTGGCGCCTGACGTGCCCGACCGTAGCTATCGCTGGTACGACATTGGCGGCAGCTTTGCCAACCAGCAAATCGATGCGCTGGCGATCTATCCCGATGGTCTGGTCTGGTCACAGGGCAGCTACTGGTCGATTGACGCGCTCAACATCAGCCCCGTCCCTGAGCCCGAAACCTGGGCGTTGATGGGTCTGGGTCTGGTCGGGTTGATCGCGGGCCGGCGCAAAGCGGGTAAAGCCTGATCTATTAATAGCGACATCACGCGACTACCGGCCCGGCGTTCGCGTCGGGCTGTTTTAATTTCGATGGAAATCAAACGCTTGCATGGCCGCTCTTTTGTGGCCTCGACGCAACGCCGCCTGCCCTGCCCCGCCTGCAACGTTAATAAAAAACCGGACACACCGCCCGCGGCCACGCTCATCCACGACTTGTAATATTTTGGAAATATTGATGCGCCATGATGCACGCCGAGTCGGGAACTACCCGTCGTTGCTCAACCGGAGAAAAATCATGACATGTGGGCGCACACTGCTCGTTTCCATTGGCCTGACCGCTGGCCTGTTTACTGCCCAGGCGATGGCTGCTGATATCACGGGCGCGGGCTCTACCTTTATTTATCCGCTGGCTGCCAAATGGGCCGAAACCTACAAAGCCAAGACCGGCACGGGCCTGAACTATCAGTCCATCGGTTCCGGCGGCGGCATCAAGCAAATCCAGGCCAAGACCGTTGACTTCGGCGCTTCCGACAAGCCGCTGACCCAGGCAGAACTGGACAAGTCGGGCCTGGTGCAATTTCCGGTTGCGATGGGCGGCGTGGTTCCGGTAACCAATCTGGAAGGCATCAAGGGCGGCGATCTGAAACTGAGCGGCGCGGTGCTGGCTGACATTTTCCTGGGCAAGATCAAGAAGTGGAATGACCCGGAAATCGCCAAGCTCAACGTCGGCGTCAAGCTGCCGGAAAACGCCATCACCGTGGTTCACCGCGCTGACGGTTCGGGCACCACCTTCATCTTCACCAACTACCTGTCCAAGGTAAGCGGCGACTGGAAGAGCAAGGTGGGCGAAGACGCCACCGTGCAATGGCCGAGCGGTGTGGGTGGCAAGGGCAACGAAGGCGTGGCGCAATACGTGCAACGCATCAAGGGCGCAATCGGCTACGTCGAATACGCTTATGCCAAGCAAAACAAGATGGATTACATCAACCTGCAGAACAAGGCCGGTTCGTTCGTGTCGCCGACCGAAGAGTCGTTCAAGGCTGCCGCTGCGGGCGCAGACTGGAAGAGCGCACCGGGCTTTTATGTGATTCTGACCGACCAGGCTGCCAAGACCGCATGGCCGATTACCGGCGCCACCTTCGCGCTGATGCAGAAGAAACAAGACAAGCCGACCCAAGGCGCTGAAGTGCTCAAGTTCTTCGACTGGTCGTACACCAATGGCGACCAGACCGCGTCCAGCCTCGACTATGTGCCGATGCCGAAAGACGTGAAGGACGTGATCCGTACCTCCTGGAAACAGATCACTGACACCAACAACGCACCGGTCTGGAAGTAATCTCCACACCTTTGCCGTAAAACTCAGGTACACAGGACTGGCATGAACGTTAAAATGCAGCCCGAGTACAAGCCTGACACAACAGGAGCCACCCTGGCTCCTGTTGTTGTTCCGGCGAGCCCGGAGACGCGAATGAATTCCACGGATCAGCGCCTGCATCGGCAAGTGCTGCAAGACCGCATTTTCCGCGGTGTAACCCGCTTTTTTGCTTTCTTTGTACTGGCCCTGCTGGCAGGCATCATCCTGTCCTTGCTGGTCGGTGCATGGCCGGCCATCAAGGAATTTGGCCTCGGCTTTATTGTGAATACCGAATGGAACCCGGTGACCGGCAAGTTTGGCGGCTGGAACTCGATCCGCGGTACCTTGTTGTCTTCCTTTATCGCCCTGTTGATCGGTGTGCCGGTCAGTCTGGGCATTGCTGTTTTCCTGACCGAACTGTCGCCGGTGTGGTTGCGTCGCCCGCTGGGTATCGCCATCGAACTGCTGGCGGGCGTGCCTTCCATCATTTATGGCATGTGGGGTCTGTTTGTGTTTGCGCCGTGGTTTGCCGATAACGTGCAACCGTGGCTGACCGAAAGCACCGCCAATATCCCGGTGCTGGGCACGGTGTTTGCCGGCCCGCCCATGGGCATCGGCATGCTGACCGCAGGGCTGATCCTGTCGGTGATGATCATCCCGTTTGTGTCGTCGGTGATGCGCGATGTGTTTGAGGTGGTTCCGGCCATGCTCAAGGAATCGGCATACGGCCTCGGCAGCACAACGTGGGAAGTCGTGTGGAACGTGGTGCTGCCGTACACGCGTAACGGTGTCATCGGCGGCGTAATGCTGGGTCTGGGCCGCGCGCTGGGCGAGACCATGGCCATCACGTTTGTGATCGGCAACGCACAGCAGCCGATCAGCAGCCTGTTTGATCCGTCGACGTCGATCTCGGCCACGCTGGCCAACGAGTTCACTGAAGCCACCACCGTGTTGCACACCAGCAGCCTGATCTATCTGGGCCTGCTGCTGTTTGTAATCACCTTTATCGTGTTGATGATGTCCAAAGTGCTGCTGCTGCGCATGCAACGCGCCGAAGGCAAACAATCATGAGCGCCATGTCCTCTACGTATACCCGCCGCCGCCTGGTCAACATCATCTCGCTAAGCCTGTCGACCTTCGCCATGCTGTTCGGTCTGTTCTGGCTGGCCTGGATTCTGTACACGCTGTTCAAGAACGGCTTTGGCGGTTTGTCGGTGACGCTGTTCACCCAGACCACGCCCGCTCCGGGCAGCCAGGGCGGCTTGTCCAATGCCATCATCGGCAGTTTGTTGATGTCGGTGGGCGGCACGGTTATTGGCACGCCGATTGGCATTCTGGCCGGCACCTATCTGGCCGAATTTGGCGACCGTGGCTGGCTGGCGCCGCTGACGCGTTTTATCAACGACATTCTGTTGTCGGCGCCGTCGATTGTGGTCGGCTTGTTTATCTATGAAGTGTACGTCGTGCGTACCGGTCACTTTTCGGGCTGGGCAGGCGCATTTGCGTTGGCCATTCTGGTGATCCCGGTGGTGGTGCGAACGACCGAAAACATGCTGCGTCTGGTGCCGAGCAGCATGCGGGAAGCCGCGTATGCATTAGGTGCGCCGCAATGGAAGATGACGCTGCTGGTTACGCTGCGTGCCGCCAAGGCGGGCGTGGTCACCGGCATTCTGTTGGCCGTGGCGCGCATTGTGGGCGAAACCGCACCGTTGCTGTTTACCGCGCTCAACAACCAGTTCTACAGCAATCTGAACCAGCCCATGGCCAACCTGCCGATGGTGATTTTCCAGTTTGCCATGAGCCCGTATGAAGACTGGCACTCGCTGGCATGGGCCGGCAGCCTGTTGATCGGCCTGTTTGTGCTGGGCATGAACATCGTTGCCCGCGCGCTGGTCAAGCCGCAGCAACAACACTAAGCCGCCGGAAGAAAAAAGATATGCGACTCCAGGATTCCACCATGAATGCAGCATTGAAACCCAAGCTGGCCGTCAAAAACCTCAATTTTTATTACGGCAATTACCATGCGCTGAAGAACATCAATCTTCAGGTTGGCGAAGGCAAGGTCACCGCGTTTATCGGCCCGTCGGGCTGCGGCAAGTCCACGCTGCTGCGCACCTTTAACCGCATGTATGAGCTGTACCCCAAGCTGCGCGCGGAAGGCGAGATCTTGCTGAACGGCAACAACATCCTGGAAAAGGGTGTCGATCTGAACATGCTGCGCGCCAAGGTCGGCATGGTATTCCAGAAGCCGACGCCTTTCCCGATGTCGATTTACGACAACATTGCGTTTGGTGTGAAGCTGTACGAAAGCCTGTCCAAATCGGAAATGGATGACCGCGTGGAGTGGGCATTGTCCAAGGCCGCGTTGTGGACCGAAGCCAAAGACAAGCTGCGCCAGTCGGGCCTGGGCCTGTCGGGCGGCCAGCAACAGCGTCTGTGTATTGCCCGCGCTATCGCGGTCAAGCCGGAAGTGCTGCTGCTGGATGAACCGACCTCGGCGCTGGATCCAATCTCAACCGCGCACATCGAAGAACTGGTGCACGAGTTGAAGCAGGACTACACGATCGCCATCGTGACCCACAACATGCAGCAGGCGGCACGGGTGTCCGACTACACCGCCTACATGTATCTGGGCGAGTTGGTGGAAGTGGGCGAAACCGACAATATCTTCACCGCGCCGAAGAAGAAGGCCACCGAAGACTACATTACTGGCAAGTTTGGTTAAGTCGATACCCTGCCCTCTCAGCGTGAGCCGTGGGGGTCAAAGTCAATAAAAAAACCGCCATCAAGGCGGTTTTTTTGTGGGCGCTGATTGCACTTGCGCATCGTGGGGGCTGAGACCCCGCGGTTAGTCAGCCGACGCTTCCTGCGTGACCACTGCGGCGATATCGCCCGCCAATTTGCCCGCAACGCCGGCATCGACGTGCTCAACCATCACGCGAATCAATGGCTCGGTACCCGAGGGACGCAGCAGCACGCGACCTTGTTCGCCCATGGCTTGTTCGGCTTGCTTGACCGACTGCTGAATCGCGCTGGAGCTGCTGACGTCAAAGCCTTTGGCGATGCGCACGTTTTTGAGCACCTGCGTCGATAGCGCCAGCTCGGCCCGGTAGGCGGCCAGCGTCTTGCCTTGTTCGATCAGCGCTTCGAGCACCTGCAACGCCGACACGATGCCGTCGCCGGTGGTGTGGCGATCGAGGCTCAGAATGTGGCCGCTGCCCTCTCCGCCCAACAACCAGCCCCGCTCGGCCAGACGCTCCAGCACGTAACGGTCACCTACCTTGGCGCGCTCGAAAGCAATTCCACGCGCTTTAAGGCCGTTCTCGACGCCGAGGTTGGTCATCAACGTGCCAACTACCCCGCCGCCCAACGTGCCTTGCTCCGCGCGATGCCGGGCCAGCACGTAGATCAGCAGATCGCCATCGATCACCGAACCATCGCTATCCACCATAATCAGGCGGTCGCCATCGCCATCCAGCGCAATGCCGTAATCAGCGCCGACGGCCAGCACCTTCTGGCGCATGGTTTCGACGTGGGTGGCACCGACTTCCTCGTTGATGTTAAAGCCGTTGGGCTTGTCGCCGATGGTGATAACCTCGGCGCCCAGCTCGTGAAACACATGCGGCGCCACCTGATAGGTCGCGCCGTGAGCGCAATCCACCACCAGCTTCAGACCACGCAGGTCCAGTTCATTGGGAAAGGTGGATTTGCAGAATTCGATATAGCGGCCCGCCGCATCGCCCACGCGCCACGCTTTACCCAGTTGCTTGGAGCCCACGCAGGGCTGTGCGTCGTCGATAGCTTCTTCGATTGCGATTTCTACGTCGTCCGGCAGCTTTTTGCCACCCGCGCCGAAGAACTTGATGCCGTTATCGTAGTAGGGATTATGCGAGGCGGAGATCACCACGCCGGCAGACAAGCGCAGTGCGCGAGTCAGATAAGCCACGCCCGGTGTCGGCAATGGGCCAGTGAGGTGGACGTCCACACCTGCGGCATTCAGGCCCGCCTGCAGTGCAGCTTCAAGCATATAACCCGATACGCGCGTGTCTTTGCCAATCAACACTGCGGCATGGTCCCCGCGTTGGCGCCGCTCTGCCGTGGCCAGCACGCGGCCCGCGGCGTAGCCCAACTTCATTGCGAACTCGGGGGTAATCGGATACTCCCCCACCAAGCCACGAACGCCGTCCGTGCCAAAATATTTGCGCGCCATTACTGTCCTTTATGCGTAGCCCGCGTGCGCTCTTGCGGCGCTAGCGGTACTGACAAAACCGGCAATCATTGTAAGGCGGCAAGTATTTTTAAAGCATCCACAGTTTCCCTGACGTCGTGCACGCGCACCACGCTGGCGCCTGCCTGTGCTGCCAGCAAAGCTGCGGCGGCGCTTGCGATGACACGTTCGGCCACGGGGCGGCCCGTAATCTGGCCCAACATGCTTTTGCGCGACACGCCAATCAGAAACGGGCGGTCGAGTTCGACAATCATCTGATGCATTGCTTTAAACAGCGCAATGTTGTGGTCCAGATTCTTGCCAAAGCCAAAGCCCGGATCGAGCAGAATGCGGTCACGGCTAATCCCTGCGGCTTCGGCGATATCGCGGCGGTGGGCCAGATAACGCGTTACTTCGCCCACCACATCGTCGTATTCCGGGGCGGTCTGCATGGACTGAGGTTCGCCGCGTTTGTGCATCAAGCAGACAGCCACTTGCGCGCTGGCGGCGGCTTCGAGCGCGCCCTGCTCTTCCAGCGCAGCAATGTCGTTGATGAGATCAATGCCAGCTTCCAGCGCCGCATGCATCACGCCGGGGCGGCGCGTGTCGATAGATAGCGGGACATTCAGCGATTTAAGCGCCGAAATCACCGGCACCACGCGCGCGATTTCATCTTCGACACTTACCAGCGTCGCGCCGGGGCGCGTGGATTCGCCGCCGATGTCGATAATGTCGGCACCCGCGTTGACCAAGGCCTCGGCATGCGCCACGGCTTTGGAACAGGTATCGAAATTGCCACCATCCGAAAACGAATCGGGGGTGACATTGAGTATGCCCATCACCAGCGGTCTGGCCAGACTCATCCGGAACCGACCGCACTGAAAGTCCTGCATAACTACTCCAACGGCGCCACGCTTTTGGCATGGCCGAATAAAAAGGCGGCCCGATCCGGGCCGCCTGATTCTGACTATGTCGCCTTAACCTTCCGTGGCCGGCGTCGTGGTGGCCGTCGGCGCATCACCGCTCGGGCGATCGCCAGTCGGCGCGGTCGGACGCGTCGGCGGCGGAGCCTTCGGCGGACGCGGATCGCGACCTTCCATGATGTCACGCACTTGCTCGCGGTCGATGGTTTCCCATTCAACCAGCGCGGCGGTCATCTTCTCGACCTTATCGCGGTTTTCATCCAGCAACTTGACGGCCAGTGCGTACTGTTCGTCGATGATGCGACGGATTTCCGCGTCCACTTGCTGCATGGTGGTTTCCGACACGTTTTTGTGTGTGGTCACCGAGCGGCCCAGAAACACTTCGCCTTCGTTTTCGCCGTACACCATCGGGCCAAGCTTGTCGCTCATCCCGTAGCGCGTGACCATATCGCGGGCCATGCGTGTGGCGCGTTCAAAGTCGTTCGAAGCGCCCGTCGAAATACGATGCACAAACAGGTCTTCTGCTACGCGACCACCAAACAGGATGGTGATTTCGTTCAGCATCTGGTCTTTGTACAGCGAGAACTTGTCACGCTCCGGCAACTGCCAGGTCAGACCCAGCGCACGGCCACGCGGCATGATCGTTACCTTGTGGACCGGATCGGTGCCTTCCAGCGTTTCAGCAATCACGGCATGGCCGGATTCGTGATACGCGGTGGCGCGGCGTTCGTCCTCGGTCATCACCATGGTGCGACGTTCCGGACCCATGTAAATCTTGTCCTTGGCCGATTCGAAATCGTCCATGTCCACCAGACGCTTGTTGCGGCGTGCGGCAAACAGTGCAGCTTCGTTGACCAGGTTGGCCAGATCCGCACCCGACATCCCCGGCGTACCGCGTGCCAGCACCGAAGGATCCACATCATTGGAAATCGGCACCTTACGCATGTGCACACCCAGGATCTGTTCGCGCCCGCGAATATCGGGCAGCGAGACCACAACCTGGCGGTCAAAACGGCCCGGACGCATCAGCGCGGGGTCCAGCACGTCAGGACGGTTGGTTGCGGCAATCACGATAATGCCGGAGTTGCCTTCAAAACCATCCATCTCAACCAGCATCTGGTTCAGCGTTTGTTCGCGCTCGTCATTACCACCGCCGAGGCCTGCGCCACGCTGACGCCCAACCGCGTCGATTTCATCGATAAAGATGATACAAGGTGCGTTTTTCTTGGCGTTTTCGAACATGTCGCGAACGCGCGCTGCACCGACACCGACAAACATTTCAACGAAATCAGAACCCGAAATCGAGAAGAACGGCACTTTGGCTTCGCCAGCGATCGCCTTCGCCAGCAGCGTTTTACCGGTACCGGGCGACCCCACCATCAAAATACCGCGCGGCATACGGCCACCCAGACTCTGATATTTGGACGGATCACGCAGGTAATCGACGATCTCGGAGACCTCTTCTTTAGCTTCGTCGCAACCTGCGACGTCGGCAAAAGTGATGCTGTTGTTGGAGTCATCCAGCATGCGCGCTCGGGATTTACCAAAGCTGAACGCACCGCCACGGCCTCCGCCTTGCATCTGTCGCATAAAGAAGACCCAGACGCCAATCAACAGCAGCATCGGGAACCACGAGATAAACAGATTGGTGAAGAACCCGGGTTCTTCTTCCGGCTTGGCCGCAAATTTGACGTTGTGCTTGATCAGCGTATCGACCAGGCGGAAGTCAAACGGGGCGTAAGTCGAAAAATTGGTGCCGTCATTGCGCTTGCCGCGTATCCATTGGCCACGCAGCGGGTAGCCTTCGATTTCGACTTGCGAAATACGATCGGCTTCGACATCCGCCATAAATTGCGAATAGGCCACCTGCCCGACATTGTCCTGTCGTTTGGTGAACTGATTGAAGACTGTCATCAGTACCAGACCGATGATCAGCCAGATGGCGATGTTCTTGCCCAGATTATTCATGTCCCAAGCCCTTCGATGGCTGACAACAGAAGAGAAACCGCAAAACGCGTACCGCTTTGCCCCTTCTGTATAAACGCTTGCTGCATAGCGGAATATTAACCGCTCATTCCTTTTTCTGCTTGCCAAGCAAATACATTTCCGCGCTACGGTCGCGCGAGGCCTTGGGTTTACGTGTGAGCACCGTGGCGAAAGTGTCACGCATTGCGGCTATGTATTCGTTATAGCCGTAGCCCTGAAACGTCTTGACCAGAAAACTGCCGCCAGGTTTCAAATGATCGCGGGCAAATTCAAGCGCCAGCTCACACAAGTACATGGAACGGGCCTGATCCGTGACCGCATTACCGGTGATATTTGGGGCCATATCGCAAATCACAAGGTCTACCTGGCGATCTCCCAGCAATGACGTATATTGCTGCAAGACATCGTCTTCGCGAAAGTCACCCTGAATAAAATCAACGCCAGGGATGTAAGCCATTTCGAGAAGATCAAGCGCCAGCACCCGGCCTTTGCCGCCCACCAGCTTTGCCGCCACCTGTGACCAGCTGCCAGGCGCCGCCCCCAGGTCGGCCACCCACATGCCTTGCTGGATCAAACGGTCTTTTTCATTGATTTCCAGCAGCTTGTAGGCTGCCCGCGCGCGGTAACCATCCTTCTGCGCCATATGCACATAATGATCGTTAACGTGCTCTTTCAGCCACGCGTTACTGGAGTTGGAACGTGCCATACAGTACAATCGCCTGTTTTTTCAAGGTATTAAAAGCTAAAAATGGAACTCACTGCTGATCAGCGCCGTTACCTGCGTGGACTTGCCCATCATCTCAACCCCGTTGTCATGATCGGCAACAATGGCCTGACCGACTCGGTGATCCGCGAGATTGCGGTCAATCTGGATGCCCATGAACTGATCAAAGTGCGTGTACTCGGTGATGACCGTGCGCTGCGCGAGCAGTTTCTGCAACAGATTTGTACCGATCTGAGCGCAGAGCCGGTGCAGCATCTGGGCAAGCTGTTGATCATCTTCCGCCAGGCTGATGCCGCCCGCACCCGCTTTACGCTGCCCGGCGCCGCCAAGGTGGCCAAAGTAGCGAATAAAACGCCCGCCAAGCCTGCCAAAGGTTCGGCCAAGGGTTAATCAGATTGCGGGGCTCTCTAAAGCCCCTGCCCGATCAAAAACGCGTTGCCACGGCAGCGCGTTTTTATTTGCTGTCCATATTCCAGACGTACAGCAAACCCAATGCCGACTGGATCATATAAATGCCGGTCGAAATGGCATGCCAATTGGCAAAGCCACCGCCGAACACGCCTTGAGCACTCTGGCTTAATGCGCTCTTGATGCCAGCAATAATCGGGAAAATCGCGAACTGGTTAATCAACGTGCACACCAGCATGCCAATCAATAGCCAGAATGCGCCGGTTTTGAATGCCCGCAGGCCTTCAAACCAGATGCGATAAATCAGCAAATACAAACCGGCTGCGATACCGATCCAGCCGATCAGATGAAAAATCTTGCCCGCAGCCAGCCCGGCGCTTGCGCGGTCCAGCGTGGCAAACAGCACTGGCGTCACCGCCAGCCCGATAATCCACATGCCGCCGATCCACAGCACCGTAAGAATATTTTTAAGTCCGTTGCCCATGCTTTACGCGCTTTGTTATTGGAGCCGCTGAAAAGACAAAGGCGCACTGCCCGCGCCGTGATATTGAATCACGCCGCCGGTAGTACGCCCGGGAATTGCATTACAGATATTTCACATCCAGCACTTCGTATTCGCGAATGCCGCCGGGGGCGACCACTTCGCACACGTCGCCGGCGTATTTGCCAATCAAGGCGCGGGCGATCGGGCTGGATACCGAAATCTTGCCTTCCTTGAGGTTGGCTTCATCGTCGCCCACGATCTGATAGGTGACGTTGTTGCCAGCATCCATATCTTCCAGATCCACCGTTGCGCCGAACACGATGCGGCCTTCAGCGGAAGGCGCCAGCGAAGCGGGATCGATGACCTGGGCGTTGGACAGTTTCGCTTCCAGCTCGGCAATGCGGCCTTCTACGAACGATTGTTTTTCTTTAGCGGCATCGTATTCTGCGTTTTCCGACAAATCACCGTGCGAACGGGCTTCGGCAATCGCGGCGATCACTTCGGGGCGAGCGACACTCTTGAGGTGTTGCAATTCCACCTTCAGTTTTTCCGCACCGACAACGGTCAGCGGGATCTTGATCATTTTTTCTCTCCTGTGGCCTTCAGATTCCGCCACAGCGGAGGAACGGCCAGACAATAAAAAGCACAACCGCCGACCCGAAGGACGGCGGTTGTGGCGTTTCAAGGCGCTAAGTTATCAGCCTTTGAGCTGACGGTGCAAGCCCTGCAGGTCATACACCTTCAGTTCGCCCAGGTCGCGCAAGCCGATGCAGGCTGCGCGCGCGCCCGCCACCGTGGTGTACACCGGCAGCTTGGCCTTCAGCGCTTCATGACGAATCGAGTAGCTGTCCTGAATGGCCTGACGGCGCTCTTCCACCGTGTTCACGATCATGGCAATTTCGCCATTCTTGACCATGTCGACGATGTGCGGGCGGCCTTCCATCACTTTGTTGACCGCAGTCACCTCGACACCGGCCGCTTCAAACGCGGTGGCCGTGCCCTTGGTGGCAAAAATCTTGAAGCCCAGTTGCAGCAACACGCGGGCGCATTCAATCGCCACCGGCTTGTCACTTTCCTTGACCGAGATAAACACATTGCCGCTGGTCGGCAGCACGATGCTGGCGGCCAGTTGCGACTTCACAAACGCCTCGGCAAACGTCTCGCCCACGCCCATGACTTCGCCGGTCGATTTCATTTCCGGACCCAGGATGGTGTCGACGCCCGGGAACTTCACGAACGGGAATACGGCTTCTTTCACCGAGTAATACGGCGGGATCACTTCTGCGGTCACGCCCTGCGACGGCAGCGACTGGCCGACCATACAGCGCGCGGCAATCTTGGCCAACGGCAGGCTGGTCGCCTTCGACACGTACGGCACGGTCCGCGAAGCACGCGGGTTCACTTCCAGCACAAACACGGTTGCGTTTTCGCCCTGACCTTGAATCGCAAACTGCACATTCATCAGCCCGATTACATTCAGCGCCTTGGCCATGGCCACGGTCTGGCGGCGCAGCTCGTCTTGCAGTTCTTTGCTCAGCGAATACGGCGGCAGCGAGCACGCCGAGTCACCCGAGTGCACGCCCGCCTGTTCGATGTGTTCCATGATGCCGCCAATCAACACGTTCTCACCGTCGGAGATCGCATCAACATCGACTTCAATCGCATCATTCAAAAAGCGGTCCAGCAGCACCGGGCTGTCGTTCGAAACCTTGACGGCCTCACGCATGTAGCGGCTCAGGTCGTCTTCGGAATGCACGATGCGCATGGCACGGCCGCCCAGCACGTAGGACGGGCGCACCACCAGCGGATAGCCCAACTTGGCTGCCAGCACCAACGCGTCCTTCTCATTGCGCGCGGTGGCGTTCGGCGGCTGGCGCAGGTTCAGGTCTTGCAACAGTTTCTGGAAACGCTCGCGATCTTCAGCGGCGTCAATCATGTCCGGGCTGGTACCGACGATAGGCACGCCGTTGGCTTCCAGCGCACGCGCCAGTTTCAGCGGGGTCTGACCGCCATATTGCACGATCACGCCCACCGGTTTTTCCACCGCGACGATTTCGAGCACGTCTTCCAGCGTCAGCGGCTCGAAGTACAGGCGATCCGACGTGTCGTAATCGGTCGAAACGGTTTCCGGGTTGCAGTTGACCATGATGGTTTCGTAGCCATCTTCGCGCAGCGCCAGTGCGGCGTGCACGCAGCAATAGTCAAACTCGATCCCCTGCCCGATCCGGTTCGGCCCGCCGCCCAACACCATTACTTTCTTGTTGTTGGTCGGATTGGCTTCGCATTCCTCGTCGTAGCTGGAATACATATAAGCAGTGTCGGTTGCGAACTCGGCCGCGCAAGTATCCACCCGCTTGTAGATCGGGCGGATGCCAAAGGCATGGCGAGCACGACGCACAGCGTTCTGATCAGTGCCCAGCAGCGCGCCGATACGGCGATCCGAGAAGCCCTTGCGCTTCAGGCGACGCAGGTCAGCCGCAGTCAGGCTATCCAGCGCACGGCCGCGAATCAGCGCTTCGTCTTTCAGCAAATCTTCGATCTGCGCCAGGAACCACGGGTCGATCTTGCTCAGTGCATGCACTTCTTCCAGGCTCATGCCCACGCGGAAGGCATCGGCCACGTACCACAGGCGCTCTGGGCCGGGCGAGGCGATCTCGGATTCGATCTGCGCGCGGTCGGTGGTCAGCTCGTCAAAGCCGGACATGCCGGTTTCGAGGCCACGCAGCGCTTTCTGCAGCGATTCCTGTTGCGTGCGGCCGATGGCCATCACTTCGCCCACCGACTTCATCTGCGTGGTCAGGCGATCATTGGCTTGCGGGAATTTCTCGAAAGCAAAACGCGGAATCTTGGTCACCACGTAATCGATCGACGGTTCAAACGAGGCCGGGGTCTTGCCGCCGGTGATCTCGTTTTTGAGTTCGTCGAGCGTGTAACCCACGGCCAACTTGGCGGCAATCTTGGCAATCGGGAAACCGGTGGCTTTCGAGGCCAGTGCCGAAGAACGTGACACGCGCGGGTTCATTTCGATCACGATCAGACGGCCGTCTTTCGGATTCACCGAGAACTGCACGTTGGAACCGCCAGTATCCACGCCGATTTCACGCAATACCGCGATCGATGCGTTACGCATGATCTGGTATTCCTTGTCGGTCAGCGTTTGCGCCGGGGCTACGGTGATCGAATCGCCGGTGTGGACGCCCATCGGGTCCAGGTTCTCGATCGAACACACGATGATGCAGTTGTCGGCGCGGTCACGCACCACTTCCATCTCGTATTCTTTCCAGCCCAGCAGCGATTCTTCGATCAGCAATTCGTTGGTCGGCGACAAATCCAGACCGCGGGTACAGATTTCGATGAATTCCTGGATGTTATAAGCGATACCGCCGCCCGAACCACCCATGGTAAACGACGGACGAATAATCGACGGAAAGCCCAGGTTGGCTTGTGCCGCCAGCGCTTCGTCGATGGTGTGCGCAATGGCGGAACGGGCCGAACCGAGGCCGATCTTGTCCATTGCGGCTTTGAATTTCTGGCGGTCTTCCGCCTTGTCGATGGCCTCGGGCGAAGCACCGATCAGCTCGACCTTGTATTTGTCGAGCACGCCGTTGCGCCACAGATCCAGCGCACAGTTCAGCGCGGTCTGGCCGCCCATGGTGGGCAGAATGGCATCCGGACGTTCTTTATCGATAATCTTTTCCACCACCTGCCAGGTGATGGGCTCGATGTAGGTGACGTCGGCCATGTTGGGGTCGGTCATGATCGTGGCCGGATTGCTGTTGACCAGAATGACCTTGTAACCCTCTTCGCGCAGCGCTTTACATGCTTGCGCGCCGGAGTAATCGAATTCGCAAGCCTGACCGATGATGATGGGGCCAGCGCCGATGATAAGAATGCTTTTAATGTCTGTACGTTTGGGCATTGCGGTTACCTGTATGAAGTGAGAAGGCAGTGACGCGGCGCGCGGGCGCCGCCGGGACTACGTCCTCACGACCGGTGTTCTTCCATCATCTTGATAAAGCGATCGAACAGATACGCCACATCGTTCGGGCCCGGGCTGGCTTCCGGGTGCCCCTGGAAGCTGAAGGCCGGACGATCGGTCAGCGCAATCCCTTGCACAGTGCCGTCAAACAGCGAGCGATGGGTTACGCGGACATTGGCGGGCAAACTGGTTTCGTCCACCTGAAAGCCATGGTTCTGGCTGGTGATCATCACGCGTTTGCTATCAAGGTCTTGCACCGGATGGTTGGCGCCGTGGTGACCAAACTTCATCTTGCTGGTCTTGCCACCGCTGGCCAGGCCTAGCAACTGATGGCCCAGACAGATGCCGAAAGTCGGCACATTCTTTTCCAGGAATACCTTGATCGCTTCGATTGCGTAATCACATGGCTCCGGGTCGCCCGGGCCATTCGACAAAAACACGCCATCGGGATTCATCGCCAGGACGTCGGCTGCCGGGGTTTGCGCCGGCACTACGGTCAGTTGGCAACCGCGTTCGGCCAGCATGCGCAGGATGTTGTATTTGACGCCGTAATCGTAAGCCACCACGCGCAAACGCGGGCTGGACTGTACGGTGTAACCCACGCCCAGTTTCCACTCGGCAGTGGTCCACTCGAATTTTTCTTTGGCGCTGACGACCTTGGCCAGATCCTGGCCCGCCATCGAACCAAACGAACGGGCTTTTTCGACGGCAGCCGCAGCATCGATATTGTCGCCACTGACGATGCAGCCGGGCTGTGCGCCCTTCTCACGCAGAATGCGCGTCAGTTTGCGGGTATCGATGTCGGCGATGGCGACCGTGTTGTTCTTGACCAGGTATTCGGACAAGCTCATTTCGGCGCGGAAGCTGGAATGTAGCAGCGGCAGATCGCGGATGATCAGGCCGGCGGCGTAGACACCACGTGCTTCGGCGTCTTCGGCGTTAACGCCATAGTTGCCAATGTGCGGGTACGTCAGCGTAACAATCTGACGGCAATATGAAGGATCGGTGAGGATTTCCTGGTAACCGGTGATCGCGGTGTTGAATACCACCTCGCCGATGGTTTCACCGTCGGCGCCGATGGAAGTACCGTGAAACAGGGTGCCGTCGGCAAGCGCAAGTAAAGCAGGTTTGGACACTGGCGGCTCCTGGGCATTGCGCCCGCATAGATAGAGGAAAGAGACGGGAGAAAATACGTCCGCCGCACCCCTTCTGTGTGGGGCCGTCGAGCGGTTCAAGCTCCCCTACACGTAGAAAAACGGGACAGGTTGCCCTGGCCCGTTCTTCGTGTGCAAAATTTTACGGAGTTTATCCGAAACCACTGATAGCTTCAACGTTTCAATAGCTTAGGCTGCCATTTCTTACTGTTGTGCCCGCCGCTTGCAGGGGCGTTAAAGCCCGCCAGATCAAGCACATCCGCCGTATTACAGCCGTTTTTCAATATCGTTGCGCAGACTGTCCGGGGTGGTGGTCGGGGCGAAGCGATCCACCACATTGCCCTGACGATCGATCAGGAACTTGGTGAAATTCCATTTGATGCCTTCCGTGCCCAGCAGCCCCGGTTGCGAGGCCTTCAGATGCTGGAACAGCGGGTCAGCATGCTCGCCATTCACATCAACGCGCGCAAACATGGGAAAATCCACGCCGTAACTGGTGCTGCAGAACTGCTGGATTTCGGCTTCCGAACCTGGCTCCTGCGCGCCAAACTGGTTGCACGGAAACCCCAGCACCACCAGGCCGCGATCACGGTATTGCTGGTAAAGCGCCTGCAAGCCCTCATATTGCGGAGTAAACCCACATTTGCTGGCCACATTCACCACCAGAATCACCTGCCCGCGAAAGCGTTCCATTGCGACATCATTGCCCGCAATATCGGTGACGTGGATTTCGTAAAGACTGGCGGCCATGCAGATGTACTCCTTGATTGCTGAAAAACTGGAAGACCGGATTCTATGCTGTTCAACCCTTCGCGCGATGAAGCGCGACACTTCTTTATCGAGACCTGGCGCAAATACCGCGCCCAGGAAGTGATGACCGATCTCGAAAAGATCACCGCCAGCGTATTGGACCGCCATCCCGAATATCAACCGTTTTTAAGCCCTGATTACATTGATCAGGACTGGCCGGTGGAATATGGCGAAACCAATCCGTTTTTGCATATCAGCATGCATCTGGCCATCGCCGAGCAATTATCGATCGACCAACCGTTTGGTATTCGCGATCTGCATCAACAATTGGTTAAAGCCGCAGGCAATGAACATGACGCGCTGCACTGGATGATGGAAGGTCTGGGCGAAATGCTATGGCAAGCGCAGCGCTACAATCTGCCACCCGATCCGGCCACGTATCTCAGCATATTGCGCAAAAAGGCCGGATTGCCAGAGGCCTGAGCGTGCGTTAGCGCTTTTTATCCTTGTCTTCGCCGCGCATCGATTGCAGTTCTTTCAAGCGCGCATCGATGCTGGAGGCCAGATAAAAATCATTGGAAGGGTCGCGCTGGGCTAGTTCCAGTTGCTCCACCGCCGCGCCGTATTCATTCAGCCGCGCATAGTATTCAGCCTGCATCCGATGGCGCTGCTGCGACTGACCTTGCGCCTCGTAAATACGCGCCTGGCGCTGATATAGCCACGCATCCGATAGATACAACTCCTGCGCCGATTGCGCGGCTTTCAAGGCATCGGGGTAATTGCGCGCTGCAATCAAGGCATCGATCTCGCCATAAACCAGCACGCGGCTGCCGGGAAAATGGCGCTCACCTTCACGGAATAGTTTGATGGCCTCGTCATAGCGCCCCTGCCCCATCCTTATTGAGCCGCCCAGATATTCCAGCGCCGGATGCGAGCGCGCCAGACCAAACGCATCGTGCGCTTTTTGCAGCGTCAGCCACGCGCCGTCAAAATCGCGTGCCTTCGATTGCGCCAATGCCAATCCATATAAATGCGCCGGCAAATTGCCGTAGCGTTTGCCCGCGAGGGTGGCTTTGTACATGTCCACCGTGGCTTTGTTATCGCTCTGCAAAACGCGCGCACGCTCACGCACAAACAAATAATCAGCGGAATCCGGCACCTGTTTATACGGTTGGTCTTGCAGCCGCTCTTGCGCATCGGTGATGCGTTTATAAGTGACTGGGTGAGTACGCAGGAATTCGGGCGCGTTGTTTTCCACCAGCCGGTTATAACGCTGCAATCGATCAAAAAACGTCGGCATGGCCCAAGGATCAAAACCCGACTTGATCAACGTTTGCATACCGATGCGGTCGGCTTCTTGCTCAAATGCATAAGTAAAATCGAGCTGGCGCTGAATGGCATAGCCGCTGCTGGCCGCCAATGCGCCCATGGCCAGATCGCCCGAGCCACTGCGCGACGCCAATAGCGCCAACCCCATCGCCGCCATGGTTAGCCACGGCATTGCGCGCTGGGCGTCGATCAAGCGGGCGATATGGTGCTGGGTAACGTGCGAGATTTCGTGCGACATCACGGCCGCCAGTTCGGACTCATGCTGAGTGGCGCCGATCAGACCGCTATACACCGCAACAAAGCCACCCGGCAGCGCAAACGCGTTGACCTCGGGCGAGTTCATCACAAAAAAGGTAAACGGCAGGCTGGTGCCGTTGGCTTCAACCAGGCGGTTGCCCAACTGGTTGATATAGGTGGTGACTTCGGGATCTTCCATCATGCTGCCGCTACGGCGCATTTCAATGACCGCAGCCTCGCCCACCTGGTGCTCATCGCGTGGCGTCATGCCTTCTTGCGACACGTCGCCCAGCTCGGGCAGATTGATGTCGGCAAAGCTGGGCGCGGCCAGCAGGCTGGCCATCAGCAACGCGGTCAGCGGGCGTTTCAGCAAACAAAAACCAGACAAGAAAGATCCCCGGAAAAACATTGGCCAGCCGCCAATGTATCAAAAACCAACCGGAGTCTAACCCGACCTATTGCAGTTCGGGAAAGTGGAAATCTTCACCACTGTGGATCCGGAACGCTTCGGCCAGGTCGGCAAAAAATTCGCCGTCGCCGCGCGTATTGATCCAGGCGCGATCGACAAAGCGGTAGTGAAAGCCGCCATGGCGGGCGGCAATCCACAGCTCCTGATTGGGTACATGCCGGTTGACGATCACTTTGCTGCCATCGTCGAACTCAAGTTCGAGCACATTGCCCTGGCGCAGCGGGTCAATTTCGGCGTCGGCGTCATCGCAGGCGGCTTCGATGCGGTCAAAAATGGCATCGGACAAGGCGAGGAATTCGGTTTCAGTCATCAGTCGGGCCTGGGGCGGTGGTAATATCGCGATTTTGCCACCAAAGCTCTCCCATGCGCGTATTCGTCAGCCTGTTTGCCGTGATTGCCCTCGGTGCCTGCGGCTTCAAAGGCAATCTGTATTTACCGCAACAACAAAGCAAACCCAGCTCCACGGGCGTATTGCACCGCGTGGGCAAAGCCTCTGGCGCCGCCAGCGCCCCCGTCGCCAGCGCCCCACGCAGTAAGGGCACGCCTGATGCGCCGTTCAGCCCGACGCCGTATAGCCAGCAGCCGGGCAGCGCCGCCGATGCCAGCGCGGTAGTGGTCGAACCGCTACGTGACTGAAATCAGGCACAAAAAAAACGGCGAGCTGCGTGCTCGCCGTTTTGTTATTTGCGCCGCAACGCACGCCAGATCAGTTTGGGCCAGTCGCCTTTCTGTAGTGTGGGGCGCCGCCGGAACATGTCGTAATCAACCTGCTGCAGCTTTTGCAGCACCGCGTCGGCCGATAACACTGTGAGTCGCAATTCCAGCCCGATGCGGCCCGGCAAGGTATTCGCCAGCGGCGCGCCTCCCTTGAGCATGCGTCGTGTGCGGTCAACTTCAAATGCCATCAGCCGCTTCCACGCCACATCGCACTGCCCTTCGGCGATCTGCGCTTCAGTCACGCCAAACTTCTGCAAATCGGCGTGCGGAATATAAACCCGGCCTTTTTGCCAATCCACCGCCACGTCTTGCCAGAAGTTGATCAGCTGCAAGGCGGTACAGATACCGTCCGATTGCGCCAGATTAACTGACGTCGCCGCGCCAAAAATATGCAACAGAATGCGCCCCACCGGCACTGCGGAATGTCGGCAGTACTGCACCAGTTCGCCAAAATCTTCATAGCGCGTCTGTGTGACGTCTTGCTCAAACGCGGTCAGCAAGTCATGGCATAAGGAAACCGGCACCGCATATCTGGCGATGGTGATGGCCAGGGCCTGATAGCGTGCGGTCTGCGGCGTTTCACCCCATTCAATGCGCACCAGTTCGGCCCGGCATTGTGCCAGTGCGGCCAGACGTTCACCCGGGGTCGCATCACCTTCATCCGCCAGATCATCCGCGTGCCGCGCAAAGTGATAAACGCTGGCTACAGCTTTGCGATAACGCGCAGGCATCAAAACCGATGCAACCGGAAAGTTCTCGTAGTGCTGGACCGACTGGCCAGGAGTCACATCAAACATAGGCGGGTTTCAGACAGACAGTAGATGCGCCAGCGCCTCAGGATGCGCCTACACCAGCTCATCGCCGGTGCTTTACAACTACTGAGGATTTGCGCCATGAAAAAATGGATTATCGGATTTTGCAGTTTGTTTGTGCTGACGGCTTCGGCCTGGGCCACGGTTAACCTGAATACCGCCACACAGGAACAACTGACCACGCTCACGGGCATCGGGCCGGGCAAAGCGAAGGCCATCATTGAGTATCGCAAGACCACGCCGTTTAAAAGTCCGGAAGACATCACCAAGGTGCCGGGCATCAAGAACGCCACGTATGTGCGGATCAAGAATGACATCGCCGTGGGCGGCGCGCCTGCACCCGCGCCGGTGGCCAAACCGGTGAAAAAATAACCGGCCCGGCTACGGCAGCGCAACCACCAGCGCACGCCCGACGCAGACTACGTTTGCTCACGCTGCAGCTGCGGCAAATGTAGTCGCGACGGGCGTACCAGAGGGGTTAGTTTTTGCCGCTGATGGCCGTCAGGGGCACGTCTTTCAGCAACGCGGCCAACTCAACGGCTGAGCGCACACGCAACTTGGTATAGATGCGCGCGCGGTGCACTTCCACCGTCTTGATGCTGATCGTCAGCGTGTCGGCAATCTGCTTGTTGAGCTTGCCCGCCAGCAGTTCGCGCAGTACCTCGCGTTCACGCGGGGTCAGGTTATCCAGTTGGTCCGACAGCGATTGCCGGGCTTCCCACTCACCGCGTTGTGCCTGGTCCTGATCCAGATAAGTCTGGATCTTGCCTACCAGCACTCGGTTATCACACGGCTTTTCGAGGAAATCAGCCGCGCCTTCTTTGACCGCCGCCACGGCCATGGCCACATCGCCGTGGCCGGTTAAAAAGATGACGGGGGGCAGATATTCGGTTTGCTTGATGCGGGTAAACAGCTCCAGGCCGCTCATGCCGGTCATGCGCACATCAATAACCAGGCAGCTAAAATCAACCGCCTCGGCTTCTTGCAGAAAATTCTCGGCCGATTCAAACGTGATCGCGGGCCAGCCGCGCGTTTCAAACAGCAAGGTCAGCGCATCGCGCACGGCAATATCGTCGTCGATGATGGCGATCGGTCGCATTTACTGGGCTTCCTCGGTCAGTACCTGAGTGGAAAACAAGGGCAGACGGCAGATAAAACGCGTGCCGCCGCCTGGGTTGGGTTCAACAGCCAGATGGCCGCGGTGCTGTTCGAGCACTGAGCGGCAAATATTCAGGCCGATCCCCAAACCATCGGGTTTGGTGGTGAAAAACGGTTGGAACAGATCATTGACGCCCGCCATGCCAGGGCCGCGGTCGGCAATCACCAGTTCCAGTGCATTCTGTTCGGGGATTACCCGCGCGCTCACGGTCATTTCACGCGGATTATCGCTGCTGGCCATGCCGGCCATTGCTTCGAGCCCGTTCTTGAGCAGGTTGAACAATACCTGCTCCAGCATCACATTGTCGCCCGGAAAATCGGGCAAGCCCTCTGGCAACTGCACAATGATGCGCGCTTGCGTCTTGCGCACCACCGGTTCCAGCAGTTGCACCGGAATCGAAATCAGATCGGCCACGTTGCAGATTTCGCGGCGCGGCGCACGCTTGGCGGCAAAATCGCGAATGCCGCGGATGATCTGGCCGGCACGGCGCGCCTGGCCGCCGATCTTGCCCAGCACTTCGCCCGCGCGCTCCAGCATGGGCGGTTGCGCGCTGAGCATGTCTTCGGCGGCGGCGGCGTAGCTGCTGATGGCGGCCAGGGGCTGATTCAGTTCGTGCGCCAGACTCGACGCCATCTCACCCATGCTGACCAGCCGCGCCGTGTGCTGCAGTTTTTCGTTTTGCAGACGCAGGTCTTCCGCATTCTGGCGCACCTCAGTGATATCGCCTGCGATATCCAGGAACACCGAGCGCCGATCCACCCATTCCACGCGACGCCGTTGCACGTGATACCAACGCCCGGTGTTCTGGTCCTGGCATTCGGCTACCAGACTATCAGCGGGCATCAACGGCACCAGGCAACAAACGCCGTCATCGCTGAGCGGGAATAAGTCGTCGTGGTGGCGGTTGCGATACAGCAACTGGCCGCTTGATTCGTCCGTCACCGACACTGCCGATTCCAGCCCTTCCAGCACGGTCAGCAATTGTTTGCGCGATGCGGCCAGCGCTTCACGCTCCTTGCGGATTTCGGTGACGTCGTACAACGACGCCATCCAGCCGCGATATTCGCCGCGTCCATCCACCAGCCGCGAGGAGTACAGCCGCACATCAAAGCGCTCGCCGTTACGCCGCATAAAGCGTAGCTGATAGCCGTTCTGCGGCGTCTGGCCATCCATAATGGCGCGATAGGCTGCGGCGCAATTGGCCAGTTCTTCGGGCGGCCAATAAGGCATCGGCGGTACATGGCCCAATAGTTCGGACGCGCTCCAGCCCATCATCTGGCAAAACGCCGGGTTTACATAAATGATGCGGCCATCGCGATCCATCGCCCGCAGGCCTGTGGTCAGCGAATCTTCCATCGCCGAGCGAAAACCCATTTCATCACGTAATGCGATTTCAGCGGCCTGGCGTTCCAGCATGCGCCGCCGCAGCATGGCCAAGGCCCACCACAGCAAAACCAGCAACAAGAACACGGCTGCCAGCAGCCACACCTGCCGGCTGGCGCGCGGATTATCGTGCACGCTGGCGCGCAACTTCAGCTCGTGGCCCAACGGATCGACGCCCACTTCGCGCGTTAACAACGAGCCAGGCATTAACGTGGCATCAGCAGGCGCGACCACGTGGCCCTGATCATCCAGCAGCGCCAGATCGTAGCGTTGCACCATCCACCAGGGAATACGCAGACGCAATAACTCGGGCAACGAATACGCGGCAACCACCGCGCCCGCGTATACCGACAAATGATAGAACGGCACCACTAACACCACTTGCGGCTCTTCGCGCAGCAAAACATTGCTGTAAACCGCGTAGCCCAGCGTGGCGGCGCCATCGATGGCTTCCTGCACCTGGCTGTCATCCAGCGGCGGCAGGCTGTTAGGACGGCCCGAATAGACCGGCAAGCCGCTGATGCGTTTGCCTTTGGGGTCGAGATATTCCACCGATAGTAGCTCGGGGTTCTCTTTCATCAGCAGACTGGCGCGCGCGGCAAAATCGGCTTCGGTGAGACCATCCGCCGCCAGACCATAGGCCAGGTTTTCCAGCACGTTCTGATTGGTTTGCAGGTGCAGGCGCAGGCCTTGCTCTTGCCACAGCAAATCCTGCGCCATGGTCAGTTCGCGGGCGTTCTGCGTCTGGCGCTGGTCCAGCCAGGTGTAACCCGCCAGCGCAACCATCACCAGGCCGATGGCGATATGGGCCACCAGCCACGGCAACATGGCGTGCCAAGGGAGAAGAAATCGGGGAAGACGCATGGCGGAGAGAATAACCGTTTTAGTGCAGACAGCCTTATACAGACTTACCCGTTGGCAGCGCCAGCACAAAAAAACAACGCCACCCGAAGGTGGCGCTGTGTGTTTCACATCTTAAGACACTTACAACTGCACTTGCTTGAAGCACATACCGAGCACTAGCTCTGGTTGAAGACGGTTGATAAAGACTGCTTTAACAACAACCCACTACCGGGTACTTCAGTCGGCGCGTAAGAAGCGCGCTGTAATGCGGCCAACGCCGCGTATCAGGCCTTCAGCTTAATTGCGATTGTTGCCGCTAAAGGCCATCAAGATATTGAGCAGGCTGATAAACACGTTGTACACGTCCAGGTACAACTGCAGCGTTGCGGTGATGTAGTTGGTTTCGCCACCGTTAACGATGCGGCTGACGTCCACCAGGATGTAGGCGGAGAAAATCATGACGGCAACGGCCGAGATAGCCAGCGATGCGGCCGGAATCGCGAAGAAGATGTTAGCCAGCGACGCCAGGATCAGCATGATCACGCCGATGAACAAGAACTTGCTCATGAAAGAGAAGTCTTTTTTGGTCACCGTGGCGATACCCGCCAGCGTAAAGAAGATGGCGCCCGTACCAACAGCAGCAGTACCGATCAGCGAAGCGCCGTTACTGAAACGCAAAGCCACTTGCAGGATTTGCGACAGCCACAGCCCCATAAAGCCGGTATAAGCCAGCAACAACACCACGCCCATTGCGCTGTTCTTGGTTTTTTCGATGGCATAGAACATACCAAAGCTGATACCCAAAAACAGGATGACGCCAAACATCGGGGTCATGGCGAAATGCATTGAGATTCCAAGCAGCGCACCGGCGGCGGTGGGCAGCATGCTCAGGGCCAGCAAGAAATAGGTATTACGCAATACCCGGTTGCGCTCGACGGCGTGGGCCGCGCCGCCGTATTGGGCGGGATTGAATTGCATGGTGGTTGACTCCGTTATGATGAACGAGCTTCAGAGGCTCGTTTTTTAAGATGGTCGTGCGTTGCAAAAGTTTCAAGCAACCGGGTGAATATTTGTCGTAATCAGCTATTTCTGATTGCGTGCAACCAACCAGGTTTCGATGTCAGATGCCTTTGGCCGCGCCGCCCACTGTGGCGCGCCATCCCGATCAATCAACCGGGCGCGTACGCCTTCGCGGAAGTCACTATAACGCACCGCGTGCTGCGCCGCCAGCGTTTCCATAGCCACTACGTCGTCATAGGCCATGCCTACCGCTCGTTGCGCCAGAGCCCAACCCAGCGCAATCGACGTAGGCGAGCCTGCGCGCAGCTGCATTTGTGCGTTCTGCAGCCACGGATGGTCACTTTGTAATGCATCAATCCGCGCCACGATGGTGTCCAGATCATCTCCCGCCACCAGCTCGGTGACTTGTGCCCGCAACGGCTGCCAGTTGCCCTCAGGCAGCGTCGGCTGCAAGGCACCACCCAAGGCGTCGATCAGTTGCGACAACATGTGCGCATCAATATGCGGTTGGCCCAACCAGCCGAGTTCCGTCATCGCCTCACGCACCGTGGCAAAACTGGCGGCGGGCAATGCCCAGTCGGCTGCGCCCGCAGCCAAGGCGTCGGTGGCGTTGAGGCGCGATGCGGTCAGCAACAAAAAGCGCCCTACCCCATCGGCCAGTTCACCGAGCCAGGCGCTTGCGCCCACGTCGGGGAACAAGCCGATGGCAATCTCTGGCATGGCCAATTGCGCGGTTTCGGTCACCACGCGATGGCTGCTGGCGGCAAACAGCCCCCAGCCACCGCCCATGATCAGGCCATTGCCCCACGCCAGCACGGGCTTGGGATAGCGATGCAGCTCGCGGCACAGCAGGTATTCGTTGGCAAAAAAATCATCCGCTTCGTGGATGCGCTCGGGGTCCAGCATCGCGTAATACAGCGCCTTGATATCGCCTCCCGCGCATAAAGCACGTTCGCCCGCGCCGTGGATCACGATGGCGACCACCGTCGGGTCAGCGTGCCATTGCGCCAGTTGCTGGCGCATGGCCAGCACCATTTGCAGGTTTTGTGCGTTGAGCGTGCCCGGCGTATCGAGCAGGATCTCGCCGATCAAAGCGCCGTTGCGGGTGGGGATCAGTTCAAAGCGGACCATGCAGCCAGAATGCCATGCGGATAACGGGCGTCCAGCTTAACGGCCCGGCGGGCGGCGTGCATCCGGGAAGTTACCCACGCGGTTGTTTTGAAGCGCAATGTCATCGGGAAATGCGCCAGAAAAAGGGCGTTGGCCATGTGCCAACGCCCTTTGATCCTTGCCTCAAGTTCGCACCCGGATCAACGTTTCTGCCGCGGGTTGGCATCCGGAAAAGTCATCTCGGCGTACTTCACCAGCTTGCCACCGCGCGCAATGCGATAGCCCAACCAGATCAGCAAGAACACCGGAATGCCGATATAGGTGGCCAATACGCCAATCCAGTCGATCTTGTCATGCAAAAAGGCCTGGTAGTTCTGGCCCAGCGTAATGATCAGGCACAGCGCAAACGCAAACATCGGGCCAAACGGAAAGAAGCCGGAGCGATACGGCAGCTCGTTCAGATCACGGCCTTGCGCCACGTAGCCTTTGCGAAAGCGGTAATGGCTGATGGCAATGCCCAGCCAGGCGATAAAGCCAGTCATGCCCGAGGTGTTCAGCAGCCACAGATAAACCTGTTGCTTGCCAAACATTGACGTCAAAAAACACAGCGCCGCCACGATGGTGGTGGCATATAGCGCATTGCGCGGCACACCATTGGCCGAAAGCCGGGCAAAAATGCGCGGCGCTTTGCCGTCCTGCGCCAGTGTGTACAGCATGCGGGTGGAGGCATACATGCCCGAGTTACCCGCCGACAGCACTGCCGTCAAAATCACGGCGTTCATGACTGCGGCGGCAAACGCCAGGCCCGCGTGGCGGAATACCAGGGTAAACGGGCTGACCGCAATATCGCTCACTTCGTTTTTCAACAGGCTGGGGTCGTTGTAGGGAATCAACAGGCTGATAACCAGAATGGCAAAGATATAAAACAGCAAAATGCGCCAGAACACTTGCCGCACTGCGCGGGGGATATTCTTGCCCGGGTCTTCCGATTCGCCTGCGGCGATGCCGATCAGCTCGGTGCCCTGAAACGAAAAGCCCACCACCATGGCCACGCCAATCAAGGCGGCAAAGCCACCGGCAAACGGGCCGTCGCCAATGCTGAAGTTATGCAGACCGGCCGTTTCGCCGCCATGGATAATGCCAAAGATCATCGCCGTGCCCAGCGCGATAAACACAATGACCGTCACCACCTTGATTAGCGAAAACCAGTATTCGGCCTCGCCAAAGCCTTTGACCGATACATAGTTGATGGCAAACATGATGCCCAGAAACAGCGCGCTCCAGATCCAGCCTGGCGTGCCGGGAAACCAGTAGTTCATCACCAGTTGCGATGCCACCAGGTCGACGGCAATCGTCACCGCCCAGTTGTACCAATAGTTCCAGCCCAGCGCGAAGCCAAAACCTTCTTCCACGTAATGCGCGCCGTAAGTGGCAAATGAGCCCGAAACCGGCATGAACGCGGCCAGTTCGCCCAGGCTGGTCATCAAAAAATAAACCATCAGGCCGATCAGCGCATAGGCCAGCAAGGCGCCGCCGGGCCCCGCTTGCGAGATAGTGGCGCCCGAGGCCACAAACAGCCCGGTACCGATCGAGCCACCAATGGCAATCATGCTTAGATGGCGGGCTTTCAGTTGTCGATGCAGCGTGGGCGCAGCGGAAGGAGTGGGGGCAGAAGTCATCAGCAATCGATTTTTTTAAACAAACAAGGGGCGGGATTCTAGCAAAATCCCGCCCCTCGGTGCGATCTGATTACAGCGTAAGACCCTGTATTCAAATCAATAATATGCACATGTCCTGACTATCTGGTCGAGCGGCACACCACAAACCTACCATCACCCCATCAAGCCGTACCGCCCACGGTCAGACCACCGTCAATGCGCATGGTCGGCTGTCCCACGCCCACCGGCACGCTCTGACCTTCCTTGCCGCAAGTGCCCACGCCAGGGTCCAGCGCCATATCGTTACCGATCATCGAAACGCGCGTCAGCACGTCCGGGCCATTGCCGATCAGCGTCGCGCCTTTCACCGGGTATTGCAGCTTGCCGTCTTCCACCCACCAGGCTTCGGACGCGGAAAACACAAACTTGCCGCTGGTGATATCCACCTGGCCGCCGCCAAAGTTAACCGCGTACAGACCGCGTTTAACCGAGGAGATAATTTCTTGCGGATCCCGATCCCCGCCCAGCATCAGCGTGTTGGTCATGCGCGGCATCGGCAGATGCGCATACGATTCGCGACGGCCGTTGCCGGTTAGCGGCATGTCCATCAGCCGGGCATTCAGGCTGTCCTGGATATAACCCTTCAGGATGCCGTCTTCGATCAGCACGGTGCGTTGGGTTGGATTGCCTTCGTCATCGATATTCAGCGAGCCGCGCCGATCCGCAATCGTGCCGTCATCCACCACCGTCACGCCCGGTGCAGCCACGCGTTCGCCCAGTCGATCACTAAACGCCGAACTGCCCTTGCGGTTGAAATCGCCTTCCAGGCCGTGGCCGATGGCTTCGTGCAGCAGAATGCCGGGCCAGCCATTGCCCAGCACCACCGTCATTTCGCCCGCGGGCGCGGGCCGTGCAATCAAATTAAGCGTCGCCAGCGCCACGGCTTCGCGCGCATAGGTTTCGATAATCTCATCCGTAAAATAGCCGTAATCAAAGCGGCCACCGCCGCCTGCGCTGCCTTGTTCGCGGCGGCCGTTTTCTTCGACGATCACGTTCAGCGACAGGCGCACCAGCGGGCGCACATCGGCGGCGCGATGACCGTCATGGCGCGCGATATAAACCACGTCAAATTCCGAGGCCAGGCTGGCCATCACTTGCACCACGCGCGGGTCCAGCCCGCGCGCAATCTTCTCAATTTTTTCCAGCAGCGCCACTTTTTGCGTGGCATTCAGGCTGGCCAGCGGGTCCACCGGTTGATACAGCGCACGGCCCTGGCCCTGTTTGACCAGCGCGGCGGTGCCATTGCCGCCCTGACGGCCGATGGCGCGAGTGGCGCGCGCGGCTTCAATCAGCGGCGCAAAGCCGATTTCATCGGAATAGGCAAAGGCGGTTTTTTCGCCCGAGACCACGCGTACACCCACGCCCTGGTCGATCGAGAAACTGCCCGATTTGACGATGCCTTCGTCCAGACTCCAGCCTTCCGAGCGTGTGCTCTGAAAGTACAGATCGGCGTAGTCCAGATCGTGCTGCATCATTTCACCGAACACACGCTCAAGTTGCGTTTCGTCCAGTTGATACGGGGCCAGCAGGGTCGATTGGGCGGTTTGCAGAATGCTCATGCCGGGGTTCACTTTTAAAGAATTGCGAGGGACGACGAGCAATCAACATGCCATCGTCACGCTGATTTAACAAGCCACGCTTATAGCATGCGGTGTTGCAGCGCCGGCAGAATCCGGCGTACGCGGTCTTGCTGGCTGGCTTTCAGTTCGGCCAGCACCACGCCGTCGCCTTTGTCTTGCTGCGCCAGAATCACGCCCCACGGATCAACGATCATGCTGTGGCCGTGCGTTTCGCGGCCGGTGGCATGCAGGCCCCCCTGCCCCGGCGCGATAAAGAAACACTGGTTTTCGATGGCGCGGGCGCGTATCAACGGTTCCCAATGCGCCTGGCCGGTGGTGGCGGTAAACGCCGATGGCAATAACCAGATATCCACCGGGCCCGCCGAGCGAAACAGCTCAGGAAAGCGCAAGTCGTAGCACACCGCCAGCCCGACGCGGCCGAACGGCGCATCAAATGTCACCACGTCCTGACCCGGCTCGATGGTATCGGCCTCGGCGAATTTTTCGTCGCCATTATCAAAGCCAAACAAATGAATCTTGTCGTAGCGCGCCACGCGCTCGCCGGCCGGGTTGTACACCAGCGTGCTGTTACGCACTTTATGGTCCACATTGCTGACCAGCGGCGCGGTGCCGCCCACCAGCCAGATGCCATGGCGCGCGGCGGTTTGCGCCAGAAAATCCTGGATCGGGCCGTGGCCGTCCGGCTCGCGCACCGCAATCTTGTCACGCGGATCGCGGCCCATAATCGCAAAGTACTCGGGCAACGCAATCAGCGTTGCGCCCCGCTCGGCGGCCTCGGCAATCAGGCGGCCAGCCGTGGCCAGATTTTGCGCCACATCGGGTGTCGAAATAATTTGTATGGCGGCGGCGGTTAATGTCTGCATGGCGGTTCCTGGGGGCAAACAACGTTTACTGGGCTTTACGCAAATTGCCGATGCTGGGGCGGGTTTCCGCCACGCGTTCAATATGTGGGTCTTTGATGGTGCCAGTGATGTCGTATTCATAGGCGATCAACTGGCCTAGCGGGTCTTTGAAGGCGCGTTGCAGCAAGAACACCGCCGCGCCCGCCACCGGGTTCAGGATGGTGGTGGCTACTGCCACCGAGTCCCCAATCACCGGCACGATCCGTACATGCACGTTCTGCGTACCGGCTTCAAAATTGGCTTCACCGCGGAACAAAACCTGCGCGGCTGAACCCGCCACCACCAGATTATTGGTGCGTGCCACGCCGCGTTCAATATTGGCATCGCCTTTGATGCTGTCGAATTCAAAGCCATCCGAAAACACATCACGAAAATCCAGCCGCACGCGCCGCGACAACGATTGCAGGCTCAGGATAGACAATAAACGGCCCGCGCCTGGATCGATCTTGGCAAACTGGCCCGCGCCCACATCCATCGAAAGCGAACCCTGCATGCTGTTGAAATCGGGCGGAAACGGCTCGCCATCCCATGCCGCATCGCCGCTGATCTTGCCGGGTGCGCGCTTGAGCGTGTCCGGATAGCCCCAGCGCGTCAGCAGCTTGCCAAAGTCCGGGCTGTCCAGATTCATTTTGGCGCTGACGCGCGAGCGGCCGGCTTTTTGGGTCCACAAGCCACTCATGGCGAAATGGCCGTCCGGGTTATCCAGCGACACGTTATTCAGCCGCCAGTTATCGCCCTGCTGCACCCCATCGACCGCCAGCTTGCCCAAAGACACATCGTGATAGCGGAAATCGTCCACCGTCAGATCCAGCGCGGGCAAAGAATGCAGCGGCGAGGTTTGCGCGGGGGCATTGCCCACGCTGGGCAGCGGCATCCAGACGCGGCTCAGGCGCGCCGAGACCTTGCCCTTGCCCTGATTATTCCAGCTGAACTTGCCCGCCATTTCTTTGGCGTTGACCTCGCCGTTCCAGTTATCCCCGCTGCTGTTGGCTTTGAGCTTGAAATCGCTGAGCTGCTTGCCCCAGCCACTAAAACGCTCGAACGCCACATCCACCGCAGTAATCGGCGGCGTGCCGGTGTTGTTGGCGTCATCCTTGGGTTGCAGCGCCAGCCAGTCCTGCAGATTGATCTCGGCCCAAGCGCCCACCAGCGCCAGGCCATTCCGTCCTGCCGCAGGCGGCGGTGCGGCCGCGCCCAGACTGATCGTGCCCATCAGCTGGCCATTGCTGGCAGGCCGCATCAGCGCGCCTTGCAGCGTGCGGTCGTAATCAAAGTCGATATTGCTGCCGTTTTTGTCGCCCACCACGTGTACACGCAGCGGTCGATTGCTGTTGGTCGCTTTGCCCACGGGCGCGGGGAAATCGAGCGATACACCGGCCAGCGACGATTGCACGCTCAGATCATATTTGCCGCCGAGTGCTTTCATCTGCGCTTGCCACGCCGCAGCGCCGCGAATGCGTGCCACTTCGGCCAGATCAAAATGCGTGGCCAGTTCGGCCACCGGCGTACGGCCGCTGACGCTGACGTTGAGTGCGCCATCCCTGCCGGTGCCGCCGTTCACCAACACGTTGCCGCCCAAGGCCTGGCCCGCGGCATCCTTGATGGTCATGGATTTTTCGGTAAAGCCCAGCTGGCCGCTGGCGTTGGTGAGCGCGGGCACGCCGCTGCCAAAGTCCAGCGTGTTGCCCGCAAATTGATAATGGCCATCCACCTTGCTGGCATCGACATTCTCCACTGGTATTTCCAGCTTTAACGCCAACGTGCCATTGCCCGAAGTGTGCAGATTGTCGGTATACGCGCCCGCCAGCTTTTGCAGCGGCGAGGCTTGCACAAACTTGATGAACTCGGGCGTCGGGCCGCTGGCATGACCATCGACCAGCACCACCGCGTGTTCCAGGTCGGGGATGCTGACCGCCACATTGCCGGTTTGCGCGCCCAGGATTTGGCCGCGCGTGGATTTGATCAACATGGCGTTGCCATGAAAATCGAGCGTGCCATCGATATGACTGATATCGGGCCAGCCTTTCGCGTAATTAAGCGTGGTGTCTTGCGCATTGGCGGTAATGCGAAAGATGCCGGTCTTGTCATTCACAAACGGAAAATCATGCAGATTGCCATGCACGGTGGCGCGCCCGCCCGTGGCGCGACCTTGCTTCAGCGAGGTTTTTAGCCATTGCAGGGTGGCGTCGCCCACGCCGCGCGGCAGATAGGCATACACGCGATTGGCCGCCACATTATTGATACTGCCATCCAGATCAATCCGCCCCGGCCCCGCGCCGCGTCCCGGCCACGCGTATTTGCCGGACACATCAATGCTCATATCGCGATTGCCCAGATGCACCGAATCCAGCGCGATATCCCAACCCGCGCCTTTGCGTTGCCAATGGGTGGACACGTCCAGCCGGTCCAGCTTCAGCGGCTCGACAAACTGGCTGGGCATATCCAGCGCAAATTGCTGGCCGCCGACCGACGCATGGCCGCCCTGGTCATCAAAGTCGGTACTGACATTTACCGGCCCGGCTTGGGGCAACACGCCCGGCCATTGCAGCGCAAGCCCGCTGATGACCACTTTGCCGTGATACTGGCGCGGATCATCCCAGTCGCCTTGCCAGGCAAATTCGGCGGTACTGACCTGGCCCGCCATCGAACCATCGGGAATCCGCGCCAGCAAACTCTGCGGCAAGCCGGCACGTAATTCGGCCAGATGGTCCAGCTGCCAACCGGCAAATGACACCGTGCGTAGACCCTTGGCGCTTTGCGTGTATTGCGCATTACAGGGCTGACACACCGTACCGGCCGCAGTGGCCAGTTGGCGGCCTTCAAAACGCAAGGTCTGATTGCGGTCCTGCTGGTGCCAGCGCAAGCGGCCGTCAAAGGTGGGCACCGACAAAGTGCGGCCGCCGTAACTGGCCAGCAGTTTGTCCACCTGCATATCCAGATCGGCATCCTGCATCTGGCCATCGCCAAAACTGAACTGCGCCTGGCCGCGCGCGCTGCCTGCCAGCTGCGGAATCGGGCGCACATCGGGCGGCAACAAGGTCCACAGCGTGCCCAGGTCCAGACCGGGCAAGGCCAGCTGCATCTGGCCAGACCAATGGCGCCAGTCGGCCACATCGCTGCCATACCAACTGCCCGATGCGCTAAGCGTTCTGGCCAGATTGCTGGCCGGGGTGGCCGCCAGATTAAAGCGATGCCGGCCGAACAACGATTTGATCTGCAGATGCAGATCGTGCGCCTCAAACACGGGCGCCTGGGTCAGCAGATCTTGATAACGCACGCTGCCGCCGGTGATGTCGACCTCGCGCTGATTAAGCAGCCAGTTAAGCTGGCCGTTATCGCCGCCGCCAGCGCGCGGCTCCACGGTAAAGCCCGCCACATGCCACACGCCTTGCGCATCGCGCAGCACATCCAGCGCGGGCGCTTGCAATTGCAGACGGGCAAAGCGCAGTTGCCATGCCGCCAGTGACAGCCACGAGACCTCGGCATCCAGCGCATCCAGCCGCAAGGCAGGTACGTGATCACGGTTGCTGATGATCAGGTTCTCTACCCGGAACGAAGGTTGCAGCGCATGCCAGCCGCCGGAGAGCCGGCTGAATTCCAGATAGCCACCGGTCGCGGCGTGAAAGCGCGCCTGCAACAGCGGGCGAAAATCATTCAGCCGCGGCAGCACATAAAACTGCCAACCCAGCGCGGCCGTCAGCAACACCAGACCCGCGCCCAGCAACAAGCGCAACAGCAGGCGATAGTGCCAGTGCAGAAACGCCAATACGCGCTGGCGTGCGGTCAGGGCGGCCGATTTAAGGGCGGTAAGACGCGGCATGGATGGAACGGCGGCCTGGCGAACGTTAAAGTGGATGTCCCGCGGTTGTGCGGACGTGGGATATTGTGCCTGGATGCGACCGTGCAGTGCAGCAGAAATTCAGTATCCGGTTTGTTTATGTCACGTTTCAGCGCAACCGGCAGGCATGATGCAGGCAATGGCCGCGCAAGGCGATGGCTGTTTACAATCTTGCCCATCCAGCCCACGCGCAGTCGGGCTCCGGATTCTACCCGCCCCCACCAAGAGTGTCAGGATGGACCCAGTGAATTACCCCACGCTTAACGCCGGCCTGCAACACAGCCGCTATCTGCAACGTGTGTTTACCCGCAACCCCGCGCTGGCCGAGCACACCGCCGCCTCGTTGGGACAGCCGTTTGCGCGCGCCGACATGGAATCCGCGCTGGAAGGCCTGGCGCGCGACGACGACAACGTGGCGCGTCAACGTCTGCGCGCGTTGCGCACCGCAGTGATGGCGCGGCTGATCTGCCGCGAACTGGCGGGTCTTAGCAATCTGGACGAAGCCGTCAGCACCGTCAGCGATCTGGCCGAAGTCACCGTGGCCGCCGCGCTGGCCAATGCGCAAGCGCAAACGGAATTACGCTACGGTCAGCCAATCGGCGAGGAAACCGGCACGCCGCAACAGCTGATTGTGGTGGGCATGGGCAAGCTGGGCGGGCGCGAACTGAATGTGTCGTCCGATATCGACCTGATCTTTGTCTACCCCGAAGACGGCGAAACCACTGGCCCACGGCAGATCAGCAATCATGAATACTTTGCCTATGTGGGCAAGGCGCTGATCCAGCTGATTGCCCAGCCCACCGATGATGGCTTTGTGTTTCGGGTGGATATGCGACTGCGGCCGTTTGGCGATGCGGGCCCGCTGGTGTCGAGCTTTGCCGCGCTGGAAAACTATTTGCTGACCCAAGGCCGCGAATGGGAACGCTATGCCTGGATTAAAGGCCGCGCCTTGACCGGCGATGCCGATGCGCTGATGCAACTGGTGACGCCGTTTGTTTATCGCAAATACCTGGATTACGGCGCTTACCGCTCGATGCGCGAACTGCACAGCCAGATCCGCCACGAAGTGCTGCGCAAAGACCGTTACGACAATATCAAGCTGGGGCCGGGCGGCATCCGCGAGGTTGAATTTATCGGCCAGGTATTCCAGCTGATCCGCGGCGGTCGCGACAAACCACTGCGCGAACGCCCTACCCGCACCATCCTCAATGAACTGGCGCGCCAGGGTTTGATTCCGGCCGACGCAGTGCGCGAATTGCTGGGTGCATATACCTTTTTGCGTAATGTCGAGCACCGTTTAATGTACATCGATGACGCCCAAACGCAGACGCTGCCCACCGGCGACGATGACAGCATGCGGCTGGCGCGCAGCATGGGTTTTGTGGCGTGGGACCAGTTCTATAACACACTGGCCTATTGGCGCAGCCTGGTCAGCCGTCACTTTGAACAAGTGTTTACCGCGCCGCAAAGCGAGGACGAAAACCATCCGCAAGCCGCGTTGTGGCAGCACGCGCAAGAAGGCGAAGGCATCGACCCGCGACTGGCGGAACTCGGCTACAAAGACCCGCCCGAAATTCGCCGCCGTCTGGCCGCGATGCAAAACAGCGGCCGTTATCAGCAAATGCCGGAACGCAGCCGCCAGCGCATGGACAGCATTCTGCCGCCACTGATTGAAGTGGCCGCCGGCTACCCCAATCCGGACGCAACGCTGAGCCGCATTCTGGATTTGCTGGAAGCCATCAGCCGCCGCGAATCCTACCTGGCCTTGTTGGCCGAACATCCGCAAACGCTCAAGCGCCTGGCCAGTCTGTATAGCGCCAGCGATTGGGTATCGAGCTATCTGACGCGCCATCCGATCTTGCTGGATGAATTACTTGATGTGCGTTTGTTGTACCAGGCGCCCGACTGGACCGAGCTGGGCCGGCAGTTACGCGCGCAGATGCAGGAACACGCCGACGACACCGAGGCGCGCATGGATTTGCTGCGCAATTTCCAGCACACGCAAGTGTTCCGCCTGGTGGCGCAAGACATCGCCGGGCATTTGCCGCTGGAGACACTGTCGGATCATTTGTCTGATCTGGCCGACTTGTGTCTGCAGGTGACGCTGGAGCAAACCTGGCGCGATCTGAATAAAAAGCACTGCGAAACGCCGTCATTTGCCGTAATCGGCTACGGCAAGCTGGGCGGCAAAGAACTCGGCTATGCGTCTGATCTGGATCTGGTATTCCTGTACCAGGACGAACATCCGGATGCCAGCGAAACCTACGGCCGATATGCCAAGCGCGTGGTGAACTGGCTGACTACGCTCACGCCGGCCGGCTTGCTGTACGACATCGACTTGCGGCTACGGCCCAATGGCGCGTCGGGCTTTCTGGTGTCCAGCATCGATGCGTTTATCCAGTATCAAAACGAAGCGGCCTGGATGTGGGAACACCAAGCGCTCAGCCGCGCGCGCTATGCCGCCGGTGATGCCGAAGTGGGCAAGGCATTTGAGCGCGTGCGCTGCGAAGTGCTGCGCCGCCCGCGCGACATCGTGGCCTTGCGCGCCGAAGTGCGTGATATGCGCCAACGTATGCGTGAAACGCATCCGGACAAACCCGACGACGTTAAACATCGCCGCGGCGGGATCGTTGATGTCGAATTTATCGTGCAGTTTCTGGTGCTGGGCTACGCGCATCAGTTTGTCGACCTGACCGCCAATCGCGGCAATATCGCGCTGCTGGGCACAGCGGCGGAACACGGGCTGATCGAACAATGGGCGGCCGAAGATGCGCGCGTCGGCTATCGCGAGCTACGCCGGCTGCAACACACCAGCCGCTTGAGCGGCACCACGCCGAGTGCGGAAACGCTGGAAGGATTGGGAACTTATATGGCGAGCATCCGCCATCTGTGGCAAACGCTGTTTGAGGACGACGCCGAAGCGTGACCCACCGTTCAAGGGTGATGATTCGCAGTGCGGCGGCTCAAGAGGCCACTTTGGGCGGTGGGTCTAGACCCACCCTATGGGAATGGCGCGGGCATAGGGTGGGTCATGACCCACCCTTCAAAGCGGGTGACTCGGAGTGCTGCGGCCCAAGATGCCACTTGGGGCAGTGGGTCCAGCCAAGGACGCCGAGCCCCATCACCAGTCAGACGGGAAACGTGCAGTACTCGATCGCTTCCTGGCCCATGGGGAGGTATGGCTCAAGCCACACCATCTCGGCTTTCACATGCGCGATCAGCGCGACCACGTGCCGCGGATCGGTGTTATTGGCAAACCACAACTCCTTGCGCCACACCTGATCGCCCATCACTGCCGTCTGCATCCCCGGTGTTAGCTCGTCTTGCGACTTGCCGGTACAGCCATAACCCACCGCAGCCAGCATCTCACCCACCTCTTCCACCGCATCGGCCACTTCGATCACAAAGGCTGACATACCTTGCGAGAGCTGCTGCAGGTTAACAAAGATGCGAGTATCCAGCACACAGCGACGTGCCAGTTCGGACAGGCAATGCGGACAGGAAAACGCGATGCGCATCAGAGAAGCATCGTGGGTGTCTGGCACTGGCAACCCCGGCTGGGGCTTGTGCCCGCAGCGGTACACCATGTTGACGCCAAGTCGATCCATGCTTCTCCGTTCCTGTTGTGCTTGTAGTTTGTTGACAAATACTACGACTAAACCATAAAAAAACGCCAAGAAAGCTTACGCGATCTTGGCGTTTTTGCAACAGGAATTAGTAATCTACAACACTAATTGTCAGGCAGTCGGAGCCGGATTACGCAGGCGGATGTGCAGTTCGCGCAGTTGCTTGTCATCCACGGCGTTCGGCGCGTTAGTCAGCAGACACTGTGCACGTTGCGTTTTCGGGAAGGCAATCACGTCGCGGATCGACTCAGCGCCAGCCATCAGCGTCACCAGACGATCCAGACCGAAGGCCAGACCACCATGCGGCGGCGCACCGTATTGCAGGTTATCCAGCAGGAAGCCGAACTTGTTCTGCGCTTCTTCCGCGCCGATGCCCAGCGCTTCAAACACAGTGGATTGCACGTCGGCACGGTGGATACGGATGGAGCCGCCGCCGATTTCCCAGCCGTTCAGCACCATATCGTAAGCACGCGCGCGGCACGCACCCGGCTGCTCTTTCAGCAGTGCCAGATGCTCGGCCTTCGGGCTGGTAAACGGATGGTGGCAGGCGTTCCAGCGTTTGCCATCGTCGTCGTATTCAAACATCGGGAAATCGACCACCCACAGCGGACGCCATTCGCGTACGAAGTAGCCGTCTTTCTCGCCCTTCTCCAGGCCAATTTTCAGACGCAGCGCGCCGATGGCTTCGTTCACCACTTTCTCGCGGTCCGCGCCAAAGAACACGATGTCGCCGTTTTGCGCACCGGTGCGTTCAACGATGGCTTGCAGCGCGGCGGGCGTCAGGTTCTTGACGATCGGCGATTGCAGGCCTTCTTCATTGAGTTTGGTGATGTCGTTGATCTTGATATAAGCCAGACCCTTGGCGCCATAAATAGCCACGAACTGGGTGTAGGCATCAATTTCGGAACGGCTGAACGTTGCGCCATTCGGTACGCGCAGGCCCACCACACGGCCGCCTTCCATGTTGGCCGCGCCGCTGAAAACCTTGAACGGCACGTCCTTCATCACATCGGTCAGCTCGGTAAACTTGAGCGAGATGCGCATGTCGGGCTTGTCCGAACCGTAGTAGAACATCGCGTCGTCGTACTTCATGCGCGGGAACTTGCCCAGATCCACACCGATGGCTTCCATAAACACATGGCGCGCCATGTCTTCGGTGATGTCCATGATTTCGTCTTCGTCCAGGAACGAAGTCTCGATATCGATCTGGGTGAATTCGGGCTGGCGATCAGCGCGCAAATCTTCGTCGCGGAAGCACTTGGTGATCTGATAGTAACGGTCAAAGCCGGCCACCATCAGCAGCTGTTTAAACAGCTGGGGCGATTGCGGCAGCGCAAAGAACATGCCGTCATGCACGCGGCTGGGCACCAGATAATCACGCGCGCCTTCCGGCGTCGAACGCGTCAGCATCGGCGTTTCGATATCGATAAAGCCACGGCTGTCGAGGAAGTTACGCACCAGCAGCGCCACCTTGTAGCGCAGACGCAGGTTCTTTTGCATGACCGGGCGGCGCAGATCAATCACACGGTTTTGCAGACGCACGTTTTCCGACAGGTTTTCATCGTCGATCTGGAACGGCGGCGTTGCCGCGCTGTTCAGCACCGTAATGGTCTTGGCCAGCAGTTCGATCTCGCCAGACACCATCTTGCTGTTGGCGGTGCCTTCCGGGCGCTCGCGCACAATGCCGGTGATTTCCAGCACGAACTCATTGCGGCTGGCATCAGCGGTGGCGAAGGCTTCGGGGGTATCGGGGTCAATGACCACTTGCAGCAGACCTTCGCGGTCGCGCAAGTCGATAAAGATCACACCACCGTGGTCGCGGCGACGATGCGCCCAACCTTTAACGGTTACGGACTGGCCGAGAAAACGCTTGTCAATCAAGCCACAGTAATCGGTACGCATAAATAAACCTGCTATTCGAGATTTTTGTAAAAGGCTTTCACAGAAGACGGTGTCTTACCTGGCACGCATTTACAGCGTATCGGGCAACACAATCTGTGGGGCGGGCACTGCGCGGTTGGCCGGCACCACCACCCCCATCGAAATGACATATTTGAGCGCTTCGTCCACGCTCATATCGAGTTCACGTATATCACTGCGCCGCGCCATGAACAGAAACCCCGACGTGGGGTTCGGCGTGGTCGGCACAAACACCGACACCAGTTCGGCATCGAGTTTTTCGGCGATCTCACCGCCGGGCACGCCGGTCATGAAACCCACCGCCCAAGTGCCCTGATGCGGAAACTGCACCAGCAGCGCCTGGCGAAACGCCTGGCCCGAATCGCTGAACACGGTATCGGACACTTGTTTGACGCTCGAATAAATCGAACGCACGATCGGAATGCGGTTAAGTACATGCTCGCCCAGGCGCAGCAAGCGCCGGCCCAGCACATTAGTGGCCACCATGCCGGTAAACAACACCACGAACACCGTCAGCACCACGCCAAAACCAGGGATATGGTGCGCGTCGTTCAAAAAAGGCGCGTACGGCGATACAAAACGCAACAACCAGTAATCAGGCCGCCACGGCGTGGGTACAAAAGCGCCCAGCTGATCCATGGTGCCAATGATCAACTGCAATACCCACAGCGTGATACCCAGCGGCACCCACACCAGCAAACCCGTTAACAGATATTTCTTCATACTCGCCATGTAACGGCTCTAACCTCGTGCCAGCTTTGGTGAATGGGTAATCAAGTGGCCACCACACGCGCAGCGCCAGCGGATCAGGCGTCTGCACTGCTGGTGGTCGACGGCGCAGCCACCGCAGTGCCGCCGCTTCCGCCTTTAAAATCAGTGGCATACCAACCGGTGCCCTTCAACTGAAAGCCAGCGGCCGTCACTTGTTTTTGATACGCATCGGCATGACACACCGGGCATTCGGTCAGCACCGGATCTGCCATCTTCTGCATATGGTCGTTCTGATGGCCACAGGCGGCGCAGCGATAAGCGTAAATAGGCATGGAGGTCTCCCACGAAAGGCAGTGATTATAACAGTGGGATGAGATGCTGTGCATTCGCAGCAAATTCAAGCGGATAGGCCAGGCGCACCAGCAAACCGGCCCGGCAAGGCCAGCCCGGCAACGCGATCAGACACCCGGCAATGACAAGAGGCGGACCGCAGCCCGCCTCCTGGAAATCTGCAACACGTTCGACTCAAGGCTTGGGAATATGCAACGTGCGGCTAATCATCAGCGAGCCCGACAAGGCAAACATCAACACCAGCGGGTGCAGAAAACCCGGGCCGATTTCGATGCTGCCCAACCACAGCAGCGGGCCGATTGCGCCTTGCCAGGCGGCAATCGCCATCACCAGCACCAGGATCAGCGACGTCGGGATCGGCGTGCCTTCGTAATATTTAACCTTGCCGCTCTCGCCTTTCAGCGATTCGGCGGTCACGTTATAGCGCGCCAGCCGGCTCACGCCGCACGCCACAAAATAACCCAGCGCGATGCGATCCCAGAAACCATCCATGCCCATGCCATAGGCGATGGCGGCCGGGGCCACACCAAACGAAATCACGTCGGCCAGCGAATCCAGTTCGCGGCCCAGTGCCGATTGCGCATGCCGGAAGCGCGCGACATGGCCGTCGGCAATATCGAACACCAGCGCCAGCGGCAGCAAGGCGCAGGCAATCAGCAAATGTACCGCCACGCCTTGTTGTAACCACGTCATCACCGAAAACACCGCGCCCACGCCACACAACGCGTTCGCCAACGTAATCCAGTCGGCCAGATGAAACGTGCGGATCATCGAGAAATGTTTGTATTGTTTTTCCAATGCCTTGCTCCTGAGTCGGGCCGTCGTAGTTTGCCCGCCGCGCTAAGGTTAAACCCAGGCTTGTCAGTCTGGCGAGCCTGCTTCACGATGCTTTGCGCCTGTAAGGTAAGGCAAGCGCCGGTCTTGCTGTATTGATTACATATGATGACAGAGGACTTGGCAGCGGGCGGACATCAACGTTTGGTGTCGGCCATGTACTGATATGTTGCATTTGCGTCGTCTGCGATCTGCCATTTGTGCGGTCGCAACCGGCGCTACAGTAGAACTGGCTTATATTGAAACACCGGCCGTTGCACTACAAAAATACATAAGGCCGGGCACGGATAAGCGAGACCACACTCGCACAAACGCGGCACACGCCGTAAGTAAATGGAACTCGAGGGAGCTTTGCATGAGTATCGGACAACGTCTGGTGGCGATGATCGTCGCCGCTATTGCCGCGCTGGCGGTCATCTCCGTGGTAGGCATCGTGCAGTTTCAGCGCGAAGCGGCCAGCCTGGATGATCTAATGAACAACAATGTTGACGGCATTGTCCTGGCAAGCGCGCTTAACAATGATTACAAGGTCGAGCAGATCGTGGTTGAACGATTACTGCTTGAACAAAACCCCGATGCGCGCACCGCCGGCATCAAACAAGTGGCGCAACTGCGCAAGCAGATTGATGACACGAGCAAGAAGTACACCGAGACTTTCCTCGATGCCACCGACAAAGCCAATTACGAGAATTTTTCCACCCAACTGGCCGCGCTGCATGGCCTGCTGGACAAGGTGATGAAAGCCACCGACCAGGGCGATATGGCCACGGCCGTGATGCTGGCCAATGGCCAGGGCGTGGATCTGGCCACCACCACCGAAAAAGCGCTGACCGCATTACGCGATTACAACGTGAAGATGGCCAAGGTCAGCCGGGACGATATGGTGCGACAGCAACAGCAATCGCGGCTGGTGTTTATCGGCATTGCATTGCTGGCCAGCCTGGCGCTGATCATCTTTGGTTCGATTACCGTCACCGCCATACGCAAGCCATTGAATGCCATGCAGAAAGTGGTCAGCGATGTGGGTCGCAATCTCGACTTTACCTTGCGTGCGCCGGTGGGCCGCAACGATGAAATCGGCGCCACGGTCAAATCGTTCAACCTGTTGCTGGAAAACCTGCAAAACAGCTTCCGTGGCGTCAGCGCGCAAATCCGCCAGGTGTCTGCCGCAGCCACCGATATGTCGCGCGCCGCCGCCGAGATGTCGCAAAACGCCGGCCACACCAGCGAAGCCGCCAGCAGCATGGCCGCGACAGTGGAAGAAGTGACCGTCAGCATCAATCACGTGTCTGACCGGGCCAACGAAGCCAATACCTTGTCGCGCGAATCGGGCAAGCTGGCGCAAACCGGCTCGCAAGTGATCGAATCGACGGTCAACAAGATCGAAGGCATCGCCGACACCGTGCGTTCGGCTGCGGGCCAGATCTCGGATCTGCAGAACATGAGCGCGCAGATCAACGCCGTAGTGAAGGTGATCAAGGAAATCGCCGATCAAACCAACCTGTTGGCGCTGAACGCCGCGATTGAAGCCGCACGCGCCGGTGAGCAAGGCCGCGGCTTTGCCGTCGTGGCCGATGAAGTGCGCAAACTGGCCGAACGCACCTCCTCGTCCACGCAGGAAATCTCCGCCACCGTGGGCTCGATTCAGGAAGGCGCGGTGCGCGCGGTCAACAGCATGCAGGCCGTGGTTAACCAGATGGAAGACGGCGTGAGCCAGGCACGTGGCGCGGGTGCGGCGATTGTTGATATCCGTCATGGTGCAACCGATATGGCCGACCGCGTGGACGACATCAGCACCGCCATCAGCGAGCAAAGCGCGGCCAGCAACAATATCGCGCAACTGGTGGAACGCATTGCGCAGATGTCGGAAGAAAACAGCGCCTCGGCGCGCACCACGGCCAGTTCAGCGCAGCAACTGCATATGCTGGCTGGCGAAATGCAACGCGAAGTGGAACGCTATCGCGTGTAACTCCGCTTCCGCATTGCAAGCGCCAACAAAAACACCGCCACGGGCCGGACCGGGCGGTGTTTTTTTATGCCTTAAGCGATCAAGGGGTATAGCGAGCGGCCGGCTTGTTACGCGACAGATTGGGCAGCAGCGCGTTGCGCGCATCCAGCAAGCGCTGCCAATCGCCCGCATCGGGCAGCGACGGAATCGTCACCAATTCTTTTTGATCAAAGCCCACCAGCGCGGCGTCGACCAGATCATCCACTTCCATCACGATTTCGGGCGGCAAGGCGTCCAGCGGCGTGGTGCCTTTGCTCCAGATTTCGGTGCGCGTGGCACCCGGCAGCACGGCCTGGATCTGCACGCCGGTGCCCTCCACTTCTTTCGCCAGCGCCTGGCTGAAATGCAGCAGGTACGCCTTGGTGCCGCCGTATACCGTGTTGCCCGGCTGCACCATCTGTGACATCACCGAGGCGATATTGATAATCGCACCGTGGCCACGGGCAAGCAGACCCGGCAGCACCGCGTGCGACAAGCGCGTAGGCGCGGTGATGTTCAGCGTGATTTCGGCTTCCAGCTTGTGCACATCGGCCGCTTTCAGCGGTTCCAGCGTGGCCGTACCTGCGTTGTTAACCAGCACGCTGATGGCCGGATCGGTGGCCAGAATCTGTTCCACCTTGGCGGTATCGGCGGGCTGGGTCAGATCCGCCACCACAATGCGCACATTCACGCCGGTTTCGGTGGCCAGTTGCCGCGCCAGCGCTTGCAGTTTGGCTTCGTTGCGCGCCACCAGAATCAGATCGTGGCCGCGATGCGCCAGTCGGTGGGCGTAAGTGGCGCCAATGCCTGTGGATGCGCCGGTGATCAGTGCTGTGCCTTGTTGGGTAGCCATGGGGTTGCTCCTTTTGCGATGCGTTTTGCGTTGGTTTAGCGTCTCGGGCCAATCAGGATGATGACCGTCATCTGACGAGCAAGTTAATGGCGACCCATCAGGATGTCAAACACAATCTACAATTTGACAGTGGCAAGCAGACGAGCGGATACTGCGGCGCATTGCCAGCCACATCCACGCAAAGGACACCTTATGGGCACATCACGCGCCGACAAAGCCGCCACGCACGAACGTATTGTGCAAACGGCCGCCGCCCGCTTTCGCGAAGTGGGCGTGGATGGCCTGAGCGTGGCGGATTTAATGCGGCAGGCCGGCCTTACCCACGGCGGCTTTTATAAACACTTTGCATCGCGTGAGGCGCTGGTGGACGAGGCGGTAACTTCCGCGCTGCGCAATGGTGGCGAGGCGCTGCGGCAAAAGCTGGCGGCGCGGCCGGACGTGACGATGGAAGATCTGGTCGCGGGCTATCTGAATGCGGAACACCGGGATGGCCCCGCCAGCGGTTGCGCGGTGACGGCGCTGGCGGCGGATGTGGGCCGTTGCGGCGCGCCCACGCGAGCGGCGTATGCAGCGCAAGTGGAAGCCAATCTGAATACGTTGCAAGCGCTGTTGCCGCCCGAGTTGTCACCCGAGCAACGCCGTGCGCGCGGCATGCTGATTCAGAGCGCGCTAGTGGGCGCGTTGGCCATGGCGCGCGCCATGGGCGGTGAGCACGCGCTGTCCGATGAGTTCATCGCCACCGTGCGCCAGCAGCTCAGCGCGCTGGCCCACGCCGCGCCACCCCAGCCCTAAGCGAAATCAATCCACGTGCACGGCTGCGCCAGCGTGCCCGTCAGAATCTGCATATCGCGCCACGCTTGTTCAAAGTCACTGCGCGGCGCGCGCTGGATGCGGATGGCGTGAGCAAAGGCGCGGAATTCCGCCATATATCCGTCGTCATCGTCACGTTCCCAGCGCGTTTGGCCGCTCGGGTCTTGCAGCACCAGCGTGCGGCCGTCATAGGTGGCTGCGCCGTTTTCCGCCAGCACGGTCAATTGCCATTGCTGATGCGTGTGCGAAGAAAAATACAGGTTGATTTGCGCCGTCGCGCCGGCCGCGCTTTGCAGTGTCAGCGCGCCGCCATCGTAGCGGCCCAGTTGCGGATTGGTTTGCGTCGGGCTCAGCGTGGCGCGCACGACATCGCCCAGCAGATCGCGCGCCACGGCCACGTAATGCACGCCCGCGTCCAGCAACAAGCCGCCGGGGAATTCCTGGCCGGAACGCCAACCGCTCACCAGATAGCGATTATCCGGCTGCATCGACATTAGCGCGTTCCAGTTCAGCGCATACACCGCACCCGCACGGCCGCTGGCCAGCCACGCCTGGATGCGGCTAAACGCGCTGGCATAGCGGAAGTTTTCCGCCACCATGCACACGTATTGCGGATATTGCGCCGCCAGCGCCAGCATCTCAGCGGCCTGGTCGGCATCGGGTGCCAGCGGTTTTTCCACGAGGATATGCTTGCCCGCCGCCAGCGCCATGCGGGTGGCGCCAAGGTTGTCCGTAGCGGGCAGCACGATATCCACCGCGTCGATATCCGGCCGTGCCAGCAAATCGGCGATATCGGTATACCAGTCAACGCCGCCAGCCATCGCGGCAAAGTGTTGCGCCTTTTGCGCGGTGCGATTGCACACTGCTACCAGCTCGATATCCGCGGTGCAATGTTGCAAGGCGGGCCAATGCAGCTCGCGCGCAGCCACGCCACAGCCGATCAACCCCAGTCGTACGGGACGGTTCATTGCATACCCCTTTTTTGTTTTTGGCACCGCGCAAGGCTACGCGCTGATCCCGATACGGGGCCAGCGCGCAGAGGTGTTGATACGGGCAAAGGTGCGATAGACGACAACACCGGCAAAGCCGGCCGAGGTTACAGCCCCAGATGGGGCGCCAGCTTGGCGTGCGCCTTGTCCAGCCACGGCGGGATATAAAACGGCGCGTCATCGATGGCGATGGCTTCCAGTTCAGTAAACAACTCGCCTGGCCCTTGCGGATCGCGCGTGGCGTGGCGTTCGATATGCGACACCTTCCACAGCGTTTGCGCCACCTGGTCCGGCTTGTTCCACAGATCGTCAAAATGCTTCAGGCCGCTTTGCAACACAAAATAAGCATCGCGCGTGTCGTAGGTGGTTTTGTCGTGAAACTTCTGCGGACAAATGCACAGCAGCAAATACGGCAAGTAATGCACCGGCAGCCCGGCGTAATCAAACAGCCCGCGTTGTTGCGCATCGATAATCGCGCGCTGGAAATCACCCCACGCCAGCTTGCGCCCCGAAATCGAAAACGCCTTCAGATAAATAGGGTACAGGTTAGCCAGCAAATGTTCGCGCACGCGGCGGCCGTTTTGCGGGTCTTTGGCTGAGGGGGGCAGATCCAGAAAATGTCGGCGTGCGCTTTCAATCGAACTGCATTGGCTGCCGGATTTATGCGCAAAGTGCGTCACCGTATGCGGCGGATGCGCGACGCGCAGCACCAGCTCATCGCCACAGACTTCGCATTGCGCGCTGGCGTTGTTGCCATAAGTCAGGCGAAACCATTCTGCATTCTGGATACCGGCGCCGTGCGGGTCGCGGGCTCTGTTTGTCATGATGTGTCTCCGAGGGGCCCAGACACAAAGTGTAAAGCGCCCGCGCGATGCAGTCACCGCCGCGGGCAAGGCTGTGGCGCGGGCTGTAACGCGCGGCCATAAAAAACCCGGCGCAGGGCCGGGTTCGGGGTGATACCAGGGTTGTTTACATCAGACGTGCAATCAGGGCCTTCTCAAAGCGCGCATCCAGCGGAATCGACACCTTGACGCCATTGCCTGCCGCCACTTTCACCGGCTCGCCTTCTTTGCCGCGCATCGAGGTTAGATCGATGATCTGGTTGCCGCTGGGATGGATGATTTCCAGTTGGTCGCCCACTTCAAAGTGGTTTTTGACTTCGATATCGGCCCAGCCGTCGCGAATGCTGGCCACTTCGCCCACAAACTGGCTGCGCTTGGATTCGGAATGGCCCTTGATGTAGTTCTGCGTTTCCTGGCTTTGATGGCGTTGCAAAAAGCCATCGGTATAGCCGCGGTTAGCCAGACCATCCAGATCGGCCAGCAGCGCCGGATTAAACGGCCGGCCCGCCACTGCATCATCGATTGCCTGGCGATACACCTGCGCGGTACGCGCGACGTAATACATCGACTTGGTGCGGCCTTCCACCTTGAGCGAATCCACACCAATCTGCGCCAAGCGCTCCACGTGCTGCACGGCGCGCAAATCTTTGGAGTTCATGATGTAGGTGCCGTGTTCATCTTCCATGATCGGCATCATTTCGCCGGGGCGGTTGCCCTCTTCAATCAGATAAACCTTGTCGGCTTCCGGATGGCGCGGCACGTCGCCACAGGCCGAGAACGCCTGGTTGGCTTCTTCCAGCGCCTTGTTGAAATCAAACTTGATGACTTGCACGTCGCCGGCGTCGTCATCTTTGGTTTCATGCACCTTGTAATCCCAGCGGCAGGCGTTGGTACAGGTGCCCTGGTTGGGATCACGGTGGTTAAAGTAGCCCGACAGCAAACAGCGGCCCGAATAGGCAATGCACAGCGCGCCGTGCACAAACACTTCGATTTCCATATCCGGGCATTGCTGGCGGATTTCTTCAACTTCATCCAGCGACAGTTCGCGCGACAGGATGATGCGGGTCAGGCCCAGCTTCTGCCAGAACTTGACGCCCATGTAGTTCACCGTATTGGCCTGCACCGACAGATGCACCGGCACTTCGGGCCATTTCTCACGCACCATCATGATCAGGCCGGGGTCGGCCATGATCAGTGCATCCGGCTTCATTTCGATAACCGGTTCCATATCCGACAGATAGGTTTTGATCTTGGCGTTGTGCGGCAGGATGTTGGACGCCACAAACAGCTTCTTGCCGCGGGCGTGCGCTTCTTCGATGCCTTGTTGCAGTTGTTCCAGCTTGAATTCGTTGTTGCGCGCACGCAGGCTGTAACGCGGCTGGCCAGCGTAAACGGCGTCAGCGCCGTAGTCATAGGCGGCGCGCATCTTGTCCAGCGTGCCGGCGGGGAGCAATAGCTCAGGGGCTTTCAGGGTCATGGCGGTATCCAGCAAAAGCAAAGCCCCGCTCGGTGGCGCTGCGGGGCGAAGGTGTAATGGCCGCGATTATATCCGCTTTTACGCTGCCCGTGTTTTAGGCAGTGTCTAAAACCCTTATGCAAACAAGGCTTTACCCCGGCTATCCACAAGCCTCACACAGACTTGTTGCAACAAGCAGGTGGATAAACGGGGATAACCACCGCGACTTTCCGACCGCCGCTTGGCGACCCGCGTGGACAGACGCCATCCGCCTAAAAAACAGGCAGCGCAAAAAAACCCAGGCGGGCCGGTGACTTAGCTGGCTTGTCCACAGCCTCTACACACCCCGACCCTGCGCCAGTGTGAGAAAGCCGCGAGCCATGCCCAAAATTTAGGCAACGCCAATTAAACCCGTCGCATCAGGCAGTTAGCGGGCGTATCCACAGGCGGCACACACCCTTGTGCGGTTGCCAGCGTGGATAAACGTGGGTTTTCCCCACACCGGCGGTGGCGCCGGCGCTTATGCGGCCGTTTTATCCCCATTTGCGACCGATAACGCCCGATCCGGGCCCATCGTTCAAAAAACAGGCGACCCAAAAAAACGCTATCGGATCAGCGTTCTGACGGGCTTGTCCACAGCCCGTACACATGCTTGTGCATGCTTGTGGGTGGATAACCGGATCGGGCTGCAACCCGCGCCGAATATAGAACGAACGTACTGTGGAAAACCCGCAGCGCGCCATTTTGAGCGCTTGGGTAAGATGCCGGTTTCGACGTTTTCCGGAGCCCCGCATGAACATCGGTTTTATCGGCACCGGCAACATGGCCAGCGCCATGATCGCCGGTTTGCACAGCAGCCATCCCGACTGGCAAATCCACGGCTTTAACCGGTCCATGGGCAAACTGACCGATCTGCAAACGCGCTATGGCTTGCAGATTGCGCAATCGCTGGAAGATCTGGCGGCGCGCGCCGATGTGCTGGTGCTGGCGGTCAAGCCACAAGGCTACGACGCCATGCTGGCCACGCTGGCCCCGCCACTGCAGGCGCGGCATACGCTGGTGACGGTGGCGGTGGGTTACACGATTGCGCGCGTGCAATCACATATCGGTACGCAAACGCATATTGTGCGCAGCATGCCCAATACGCCCGCCAGCGTCGGCGCGGGCATGAGCGCGCTGTGTGGCAGCGCGGGCCTGCCCGAAGCGCGCCGCAGCGACGTCACCGCCGTGTTCGAAAGCTTCGGCCGCGCGGTCTGGATCGCTGAAGGCCAGTTTGATGTGTTCTCGGCCATTGCCGGCTCGTCGCCCGCGTGGGTTTACATGATGATCGAAGCCATGGCCGACGCCGCCGTGCAAAACGGCATGCCACGCGCCCAGGCCTATGCCGTGATCAGCCAGGCGGTGTTGGGCTCGGCGCAACTGGTACGCGATAGCGGGCAGCATCCGGGCGTGCTGAAAGACCAGGTCTGCTCACCCGGCGGCACCACCATCGCAGGCGTAGCGGCGCTGGAAAAAGCCGGCATGCGCAACGCGTGGTTCGAGGCGGTCAACGCCACGCTGGCGCGCACTAAGGCGTTGGGTTGATCACAAGGCAACGCAATCCACGCGGCGGTTCTTGTCCAGATGTGGCGGCTTGACGCCGCGTGGCACGAATCGGCGGCTTTGAGTGGTGGGTCTCGACCGACCCTATTGGCAGCCCGCTCGCACAGAAAAGCCCGTGAAGAACGGTTAGTTATAGGGTGGGTCTAGACCCACCACCCAAAGTGACGTCTTGAAACCGCGTGGCGCGAATCGGCGACTTCGAGCGCCGGGTCTTGCGTCAGGCAGTCGCGTAAAAAAAAGCCAGGCTGTCGTCCAGCCTGGCTTTTCGCTTCCGGTCTCAGCGGATCAAGCGCCCAATCGTGCCTTGATGGCCGCTTCAATCCCAGCCCCGTCCAGTCCGCAATCGGCCAGCAACTGGCCCTGCTCGCCATGCTCGACGTAGGCATCCGGCAGCCCCAACAGCAGCGTTTGCGTGGTCAGTTGGTGTGCCGACAGCACTTCGAGCACTGCGCTGCCCGCGCCGCCCATGATGGCGTTGTCTTCCACCGTCACCAGTAGATCGTGCGTGGCGGCCAGCTCCAGCAGGCGGGCTTCGTCCAGCGGCTTGATAAAGCGCATGTTCACTACCGTGGCATCCAGCGCCTCACCGGCCTGCAGCGCAGCGGGCAGGCGCGCGCCGAAGCTGAGGATGGCTACGTTCTTGCCTACGCGGCGCGTGTCCGATTTGCCCCATGGCAACGCCGTCATCGTGGTTTCGATCGGGGTGCCGTTGCCGCTGCCGCGCGGGTAGCGCACCGCGCTGGGGCCGTCGTGTTTGTACGCGGTGTAGAGCATCTGACGGCATTCGTTTTCGTCGCCCGGCGCCAGAATGGCCAGGTTGGGAATGCAGCGCATAAACGACAAATCGTAAGCACCTGCATGGGTCGGACCATCCGCGCCCACCAGGCCAGCGCGGTCAATCGCAAACACCACCGGCAGATTCTGCAGCGCCACGTCATGGATCAATTGGTCGTAGGCGCGTTGCAAGAAGGTGGAATAGATCGCCACCACCGGCTTCATGCCCTCACAGGCCAGGCCCGCGGCAAAGGTCACTGCGTGTTGCTCGGCGATGCCGACATCAAAGTAGCGCGTGGGATGTTCTTCGGCAAAGCGCACCAGGCCCGAGCCTTCGCGCATGGCCGGCGTTACGCCCACCAGGCGATCATCCTGCGCGGCCATATCGCACAGCCAGTCGCCAAAGATCTGCGTGTACGTCGGCTTGCTGGCCGCCTTGGCCACCGGCATGCCGTTCTCCGGCGTAAACGGGCTAACGGCGTGATATTTGACCGGATCGGCCACGGCCAGCTTGTAGCCCTGGCCTTTTTTGGTGACCACATGCAGAAACTGCGGACCCGACAGCTTTTTGATATTCGACAGTGTCGCAACCAGCGTGTCGATATCGTGGCCATCAATCGGGCCGATGTAGTTAAAGCCGAATTCTTCAAACAGCGTGCCCGGCGTCAGCAGGCCTTTAACGTGTTCTTCGCTGCGTTTGGCCAGCTCGCGCAACGGCGGCACGGCGGTCAGCACGCGGTCCGACACATTGCGAAAACCGTTGTAGAACTTGCCCGACAACAGCCGCGCCAGATAGCTGTTGAGCGCGCCGACGTTGGGCGAGATCGACATTTCGTTGTCGTTCAGGATCACCAGCAGGTCAACATCGCGCTCGCCGGCGTTGTTGAGCGCCTCAAACGCCATGCCCGCGGTCATCGAGCCATCGCCAATCACGGCAATCGATTTGCGTTGTTCGCCTTTAAGTTTGGCCGCTTCGGCAAACCCCAACGCCGCGCCGATCGAGGTGCTGGAATGGCCCACGCCAAAGGTGTCGTATTCGCTTTCTTCGCGCTTGGGAAAACCGGCCAGGCCATGCTGTTTGCGCATAGTGTTCATGCGCTCTTTGCGGCCAGTCAGAATCTTGTGCGGATAGCTTTGGTGACCCACATCCCACACCAGGCGGTCATGCGGGGTATCAAACACATAATGCAAGGCCACGGTCAGTTCGACCGCGCCGAGGTTGGAGGCAAAGTGCCCGCCCGTGCTGCTGATCGAGTCGAGCAGATACTGGCGCAGCTCGCTGGCCACCTGCGGCAGGTCGTCTTTGTTCAGCCGGCGCAAATCGGCCGGCAGATTGATTTGATCAAGCAAACTGGTCATGGAGCGTTCTTTTAGTGGCGGCGGTCGACAATATAGTCGGCCAGTTGCTGCAGACGCTGTCCGCGTTCACCAAACGGTGCAAGCGCGGCGCGTGCTTCGGCCAGCAATTCGGCCGCTTTTTCTTTGGCGCCTTTCAGGCCCAGCAAAGACACATAGGTAGGCTTGTGATTGGCGGCATCTTTGCCAGCGGTTTTACCCAGCGTGGCGGTGTCGGCTTCTTCATCCAGCACGTCATCCACCACCTGAAACGCCAGGCCCATGCACTTGGCAAAATGATCGAGCTGCTGGCGCTGCGCATCGCTCAAGGCATCGCCACAGCCCGCGCCCAGCAATACGCTGGCGCGGATCAGCGCACCGGTTTTAAGGATGTGCATCATCTCCAGCTGCGGCAGCGTATAGGCCTGGCCGACGCCGTACAGATCAATGCCCTGGCCGCCGCACATGCCCTGGCTACCGGCGGCGCGCGCCAGCAATTGCAGCATCTGCACCAATTCTTGCGGACGGCCCTGCAGCGGCGCGCCAGCCAGTACTTCGAACGCCAGCGCTTGCAGGGCATCGCCCACCAGCAGCGCGGTGGCTTCGTCGTATTTAACGTGCACGGTAGGTTTGCCGCGCCGCAGGCTGTCGTTGTCCATCGGCGGCATATCGTCATGCACCAACGAATACGCGTGGATCATCTCTACCGCCGCGGCGGCGCGCTGCATACAGGCGACGTCGGCGTTAACCAGTTCGCCCGCCGCAAACACCAGCAACGGACGCACGCGTTTGCCGCCATCGAGCACGGCATAGCGCATCGCATCATGCAGACGCGACGGCACGTGGTGCGCGGCAGGCAGCAGTTGCGCCAGCACGTCTTCCATGCTGGCTTGGGTCTGGCTCATCCAGAGTTTGAAATCGCTCATGCCACATCCCCGGTATCGGGATTGAGTGGCTGCAAGCGTTCGCCCTCCAGCACTTTCAGCTGACGTTCAGCATCTGCCAGCTTGCCTTCGCAATATTGCAACAGGCCCTGGCCACGCTGATACGCAGCCAGTGCGGCATCGAGCGACAGATTGCCTGATTCCAGCTGGGCAATCAGGGTTTCGAGTTCGGCATACCCGGCTTCAAAATTCTCGGGCTGTTTGACGGTTTTGGACATGGTGGAAACCGTGCGGAAAATCCCGCGACCTTAGCCCAATCGCGGCTTGGGCGTCAATGACGGACATCTGGCTGTGGCTTGCGACAGGGCCGCCGCAAGCCACGCTTTACAGTCAGCTCAGCTGCGGCTAACCAGCAAACGCACGCCCAGACCCAGAAAAATGGTGCCCGCGATGCGATCCAGCCACAACCCCGCGCGCGGCCGCCGGTTAATCCACTGCCCCACCGCGCCCGAGAAAAATCCGAGCGCGCCAAACACCACACACGCCTGTAGCGTAAACAGCAAACCCAATTGTGCGGTTTGCCACGCCACCTGGCCGTGCGCGGTAATCACAAACTGCGGCAGAAACGCCAGAAAAAACAGCACCACCTTGGGATTGATGGCATTGGCCAACATGCCTTTGCCAAACAAGCGCCATGGCGATTCGGTGGTGGCATGCGCCGCCGCATGCGCGCCACCGCGGCTACGCCAGGCTTGAATACCCAACCAGATCAACCACAAGCCACCCGCCACTTTAAATACGGTAAACGCCAACGGCGATGCCGCGATCAGCGCGCTGATACCCAGCGTGGCCAGGGCGGTATGAAACAGACAGCCCAGCGCGCAGCCCAGGCCAAACGCAATGCCCTGTTTACGCCCGCGCGCCATGCCCATCCCCAACACCATCAGGTTATCGGGGCCGGGCGACAGCGTAATCAACAGGGCGGCGGCCAGAAAGCCATACAGCTGGGTGGGATCAAGCAACATAACGGAGCCTTAAAACGCTTTTTGTTCGGGATAAAAGCTGGTGAAGTCGTTATCCCATTTAAAGTTGATAAAAGACACGGTGACCGAAATATCCAGCCCTTCTACAAAATGCCAGCAACCCACGGGCAAAAACAGAATCTCGCCCGGATTCAGCGTGCATTCCAGCACTTGCGCGCCGCGCATCAAGGGATAGCGGTTGTAATCAATATCGCGGCCATCGACATGGGTAAAACAGTGTTCGTGATTGTATACGGCGGGCAATTCACACGCGGGCATCAGCAACACGTGTTTGCGGCCAATCACCTGCGCCATAAAGTTATTGGTCAGATCATGGTGGAACGGCGTAATGGTGCCCGCCGGGCCGATCCATAAAAAGCCCTGATCGGCGCTGCGGGTATTCAGGTATTCGGGGATCTGTACGATGTCTTGCCACAGCACCGCCAGCTCGCGCCGGTTCTGGCTGGTGTTATTGGCCGTCATATAGAAATCATTGGTGCGGCCGGCGTGTTTGACCTGATTGAGATAATCGGCAAAGCGCATGGTCTGCTTGTGCTGCAACTTGTTGATTTCATACTGCGCATCGGTTTCGCGCGCGCCTTGCACTTCCACCATTTTGTCGCCGGCGCGCTCGGCAAAATAATCGAGATTCCATTTCTGCATGGCCGGCCAATTGTCCATCATGCCGGTAATGATCACCGGGCGGCCGGTGGTATAGAAATCGTTAAAGAATTCATCGGTGCTTAATTGGTGCCGCCGTGGAATTTCTGCCGGGCGTTGGCGATTAAGTTGGCGCTGGCTATTCAATATCCATTCGCGCTTGGCCAGACGATTCTTTAAACGCTGTGCGCCCGCCAGATAAGGGCTGGCCAAAGCCTGATCAATTTCCGCGCGCGCGGTTTCGGGGTCGACGCCCGCGTGGATCATGATGCCCACCAGCTCGGCAGGGTTGCTGCCCAGAATCAGGTTTTCCGCTAGCCAGCGGCGCCATTCATGATCGACTTGCATCTGTTGCCGGGTCTCCATCCTGGTATGTCCTCTTTGGGTTTCTGGTTTTATGGTCTTTGGGCAAAACATGGAATTGCGATTCCGCCTTGAGCCTAAACCATCCACCCGCCGATTTCATATCACGATGTGACCGCCGTACGCCGCGCGTGGCTTACAGGGCAAAACGCATCGACAAATCGATGGCGCGCACGTCCTTGGTCAGCTTGCCCACCGAAATCCGGTCGACGCCGGTTTCGGCAATCGCGCGTATCTGTTCAAGGTCAATGCCGCCCGACGCCTCCAGCACCGCCTTGCCTGCAGCGCGCGCCACGGCCGAGCGCATATCGGCCAGGCTCATGTTGTCCAGCAACACCGACACCGCACCGCCGGCCAGCGCTTGCTCCAGCTCGTCCAGATTTTCCACTTCGATCTGGATGCTGACATGCGCCGGCGCAATCTCGCGTGCGGCCGCCAGCGCCTGGGCGATGCCGCCCGCGGCCATGATGTGGTTTTCCTTGATCAGAATGCCGTCGTACAAGCCAATGCGCTGGTTTTCACCCCCGCCCACGCGTACCGCGTACTTTTGCGCCAGCCGCAGGCCGGGCAAGGTTTTGCGCGTGTCATACACCTTGGCGCGGGTACCAGCGATCACCTCGGCATAGCGACGGGTTTCGGTGGCGACGCTCGACAGCAATTGCAGAAAGTTAAGCGCGGTGCGCTCGGCCGTCAGCAGACTGCGCGCCGGGCCTTGCAAGGTGCACAGCACGGTATTGGGCGCGACGGTATCGCCCTCGGCCACCTGCCATGCCACCTGGCAGGCCAGGTTAACCTGATGCAGCGCTTCTTCAAACCAGGCCTGGCCGCAAATGACGGCGGCCTCGCGCGCCACCACGGCGGCGCTGCCGTGGCGGTCGGCCGGGATCAGCATGGCGGTGTAATCGGCGGCGCCGACGTCTTCGGTGAGCGTAGCGGCCACTTGTGCGGCGATGATGTGGCGAGCGGGCAAAACAGCGGTCATGCGGCGTCCTCGGGCCATTGCAGCGGAGCGATGGCAGCTTTGATTTCATTACGGATCCGCGCCAGCGCTTCGGGCGTTTCGGCTTCAAACCGCAACGTCAGCACTGGCGTGGTGTTGGAGGCGCGGATCAGGCCAAAGCCGTCCGCATATTCGATACGTAAACCATCGATGGTGATGATTTCTTTAGCAGTGGGAAACTGCGCCGTGGTGGCAATGCGGCGCACCACGCTGTGGCCATCTTCATCCACGTGCACCTGCACTTCGGGCGACGACTGGTATTGCGGCATATCGTCCAGCAACTGGTCCAGATCAACACCGCCGGCAATCATGCGGGCGATGCGCGCACCGGCGTACAGGCCGTCATCAAACTTCCATTGCCCGAAGGCCAGATGGCCGGACAATTCACCCGCCACTAGCGCGCCGGTTTCTTTCAGGCGTTTTTTCATATGCGTGTGGCCGGTGGCGATGGCTTCGCTGGTGCCACCCAGTTCTTCCACCCATGCCGACACCGCGCGTGACGATTTAACGTCGTACAGCACGTGGCCACCCGGCTGCGCTTTCAGGCAATCGGCGGCAAACAGCATCAAAATGCGATCCCCCGGCACGGTGCGGCCGGATCGGGTGACCACGCCCAGGCGGTCGCCATCGCCATCAAACGCCAGGCCGACATCGGCGTTATGCGCCGCCACGGCCGCTTGCAGATCAACCAGATTGGCCGCCACTTGCGGATCGGGATGGTGATTAGGGAAATGCCCATCCACCTCGCAAAACAGTTCGATGACATGACAACCGAGCTGGCGATACAGCTGCGGCGCAAACGCGCCGGGCGCGCCGTTGCCACAATCGATGACCACGGTCAGCGGTTTGGCCAGCACGTTTTGTTCGCATACGCCGTTGATGTAATCGGTGGCGATAATCAGCGGCTCGACCTTGCCTACCGCGGTTACAAAATCTTCGGCTTCGATCAGATCGGCCAGGCCGGCCAGCCTTGCGTCGCCAACGGTTACGCCGCCGTCCATGATCTTGATGCCGTTGTAATCGGGCGGATTGTGGCTACCCGTTACCACCGCGCCGCAACCGTCCGCGCGGTAGAGCGCCGCGTAATACATCATCGGCGTGGCGGCCAGGCCCAGGTCCAGCACGTGCAGGCCGCATTCCACCAGGCCTTTGATCAGCTGGTCGGCCAGCACCGGGCTGGATAAACGGCCGTCGCGGCCCACGGCAAAGCGGGTATGGCCCGCGCGCACGGCCATGGTGCCAGCGGCGCGGCCAATGTAATACGCGGCTTGCGGCGTGAGTTTGTCGACGGTGGAGCGGACGTCATAAGCCTTGAACAGAGTGCGATCGATCTGCGCCATCATGCGTACTCCTGAGTCGGGAGATTGCTTTTAAAAAAATCCAGCAACGTGCCGGGCAACCAGTCCAGCCGGCCAGGCACGTTGTTCGCGGTAAAGCCACCCGAGGCAAAGCCGACATGGCCGCCATGTTCGGGCTGCAACAAGGTCACTGCCGTCGATACCTCGGCTTGCGTAGGCAAACTGGCGGCGGGCACAAACGGATCGTTGCGGGCATTGATGACCAGTGTAGGCACGCAAATGTTGATCAGGTGCGGTTTGCTGCTGGAAGACTGCCAATAGTGATCGACATCGCGAAAACCGTGGATCGGGGCCGTCACCAGGTTATCAAACGCGCGCAGCGTGGTGGCGCGGCGCACTTCGGCCTGATCGATTTGAGTGTCGCCATGCAAGGTCAGCTTGTGCAGCATCTTGGCTTTGAGCGTGCGCAAGAATTCGCGTGTGTAGATATGGCGGTTCAGCCCGGTATCGAGCACCGCGCCGCAGGCGGCCAGATCCAGCGGCGCACACACGGCGGCGCCCGCCTGGATGCGCTGGTGGGCGGCGGCGCCCTGCTCGCCCAGCCATTTCAGCAAGGCATTGCCGCCCAACGAAACGCCAGCCGCAAAGATCGGCACGCCCGGATGCGCGGCCTGAATGCGCGCCAGTATCCAGTCAATTTCATCGGTATCGCCCGCGTGGTAAGCGCGCAATTTAAGATTTTCGACTTCGCCGCAGGAACGGAAATGCGGCACTACCCCATGCCAGCCCAACGCGCGTGCCGCAGCAAATAGCGATTGCGAATAATGGCTGGCCGAGCTGCCTTCCAGGCCATGAAACAGCACCAGCACCGGCGCCTGCGCATCGGCGGCGTCCATCCAGTCCACCACAATCTGATCGGCATCGGGCGTTTGCCAGGTTTCGCGCCGGAACGCCGGCCCGCCGCGACGCAAGGCCAGCGCCGGATACAGCGTTTGCAGATGGCCACCCGGCAACCACGCAGGCGCGCGATACGGGCGTAAAAACAGGGGCTGAGACTTGGACATGGGCAAAGGCTAGAGCAAGCGTGGCAACGCTTCAAGAGTGAGGGCCAGCCTCGGTAATGAGGGCGCGCATTTGTATCTGCAAGCAGGTTACAAATTTATTTAACAATCGGCGCGTATACCCGCTGTGCATGCGAGCAAAATAGCGCGCATCCCGACCCCGGAAGTCCTCTTTTTTTATCACGCCGCGAGTCCTGCCATGACCCCGTCTGAATTCGAGTCCCAAAACGCCGCCGAACTGGATGACCAACCCACCAACCCCTCGCGCCGCCGCATGCTGGAAGGCCTGGCCGCGCTTAGCGCCGCTGGCGTGCTGCCCGCGCTGGCCAGCGAAGAGGCCGCCGCGGCGACGCCCGCCGCGCAGGGCGGATCGCTGGATGCGCAACTGAAAGCGCATATCAAGAACGTGGTGGTCATCTATCTGGAAAACCGCAGCTTTAACAATCTGTATGGCGATTTTCCGGGCGTGGAACAGCCGTTGTCATCTTTAAAGCCGGAGCAATACACGCAGCTGGATCGCGATGGCAAAGCGTTGACCACGCTGCCAAAAATCTGGGGCGGGCTGGTGCAAAAAGGCCAGACCGTGGGCGGCAAATATTATCTGATCAAGGAAGACCAGATTACCCATCTGCCCAATGCGCCGTTTGCGCTTAAAGACGCCGAAGGCCAACCCTTGCCCGAAGCGGTGGTCACGCGCGATTTGTGGCATGTGTTTTACCAAAACCAGATGCAGATTAATGGCGGCAAAAATGACCAGTTTGCCGCGTGGGCGGATTCGGGCGGTCTGGTGATGGGCTATTACGAAAAATCGGCCGAAAACCTGAATATGTGGCAGATTGCGCGCAAATATGTGCTGTGCGATCGCTTCTTTATGGCGGCGTTTGGCGGTTCTTATATGAACCACCAATACCTGATTGCCAGCCGCCCCAATGAATATTTCAATGCCGCACAAACCGCCGCCAAAAAGAAAATTGCCGTGCTGGACGATGGCCCGCAGGGTACGCGTTTAAGCGTCGCCAAGGACAGCCCGGCCTCGGCGCTGGATGGCGTGCCCAGGTTTGTGAATAACGGTGCGATTACACCCGATGGTTATGCCGTCAACACCCTGGCCCCGCCCTATCAGCCCAGCTGGATTGCGCCAGCCGAAGGCGGTGACGCCCAAAGCGCGGATCCGGCCGATGCCGCGGTGTGCCCGCCGCAAAGCTACGACACGATTGGCGATTTGCTTAGCCGCAAAAACGTCAGCTGGGCCTGGTATGCTGGTAGCTGGCAAGCGGCGCTGGATGGCAAAGGCGGCCCGGATACGCCCAATTTCCAATTCCACCATCAGCCGTTTAATTACTTTAAACAATTCGGCCCCGGCACCGCCGCGCGCGACCAGCATTTAAAAGACGGCGGCTTGGGCGATAGCCCTTTATCCAACAAATTTATTGCCGACGCGATTGCCGGCAAATTGCCTGCGGTGGCGTTTTATAAACCACAAGGCAATCTGAACATGCACGCCGGTTATTCGGATGTGGAATCCGGTGATCGCCATGTGGCCAATGTGTTGTCGCATTTGATGGGCGGCCCGCAATGGAAAAACATGGTGGTGATCATTACCCACGATGAAAACGGCGGCTGGTGGGACCACGTGGCGCCGCCCAAAGGCGATCGTTGGGGGCCAGGTTCGCGCATTCCGGCCATTGTGGTTTCGCCCTTTGCCAAGCGCGGCGTGGTGGACCATACCTTTTACGACACGACGTCGATTCTGCGTTTGATTACGCGCATCCACGGCTTGCCGAAACTGGAAGGCATCAAGCTGCGTGATGACGCGTTCGCCGCACGCGGCGCGCAGCCGCCCGGCGATCTGACCAACGCGTTGCATTTTGGCTAATGCCGCCGTCGCGCCATAAACAACGGCCCGCAGGGTGCGGGCCGTTGTTTTGGGGGGCTAACTTCAAGGTCAGAAGTAGAAGCCCGCCTGCGGCGCTAATGGCGCGCACGCATCGCCCCGGTCCACTTTCATCTGTTTACGCAATGCGCTCATATCGATAGCCGCCGCCGCGCGACCATGCAGCGCGTACAACTGCACGTCGCACGGGTGCTTTTCCAGCAAGGTGGCGGGCAGCACAAAGCTGAAGCCCGATTGCGCCGCGCCCGCCGAATCAAACCGGTTAGCCACGTCGGCCTGCACCTGGTCCACCGGTTTGACGAAAGAGGCATAGCCATCGGCCACCACCAGCACGTAATCCGCGCTGACCTTGTCGTGTTGCATGACGGCCCAGCCGCCAATCTGATAGCCGAGAAACTTGCCGTCGTAATCGCGGTAGAACTTGCTGGCGGTCTGCACGCGGCCGCCCGCATCCGCGATGGGTGTATCGACCACATTGCCCCAACGTTGGCCCGCGCTTTCAAAATAGCGGCCGTTGCTGTCCTGCTTGAGCTGGCCATTGCGCGTCAGCAAGGCATAGGCATTCTGGCGCGCATCAAAGGCGGCCGTGGTGTAGCCGCGCGCTTGCGGGTCTTTCAGGCGTTGCAACGCCGGGCCCAGTTGCGCTTGCAACGGCACGCGTAGATACCGCTCGACGCGCTCCTCGATCACTACGTCCGGATGCTCTTGCTGCACCATGCGCACAAACAGATCATCGTTGGGCTCGCCAAATACATAAGTGATGCGGGCAAAGCTTTGCGACAGATACGGAATCATCGCAGTCACAAACGAATCGCGAAATACCAGCGCCGTGCCTTTACCGCCCGGGCAGCTTTGCGTGATAAAGCTCATCAGTGCATTACGGTCAGCGTGTTCGGTGCCCAGCGCCAGCAAACCGGTCGGCACTTCGCGGCAAGCGGGCAGCTTGTTGAGGTCAGGTTGGTAGTCCGCCTCGATGCCCGCGCGGCCCGCCATGCGTTGCAGATCGCGCATGCGCCCCGCATCACGCTGGCTGAAATCCGCGGGCGCAAATTGCAGCGCATGGCGGGCGTAATCACCACCCAGCGATTGCACAATCTGACGGTAGCCGGTGTAGGCGCCCCAACTGGTCCAGTGCGTATCGGTGTGCAGATACAGCTTGTCGCCCGCCACCGCGCGCTGCGCTTGCAGGCCGCTTTGCAAGTCCACCACATAGGGCGAACCGTTAACCGCGGCACGCCACGCATCGGCGCGCGGTTTGCCCGCGTATTGCACATTGGACGGTAAGAAATCGTGATAAATGCTGTGTTTTTCCGGGCTGACCACAAAGCGGTACGGGATATGTTGCGCCTGCAGCCAGTCGCCGCGGTCTTTGATATAGCGCGCCCAGGTCTGCAATTGATCATTGCTCATCGGGCTTTGGCCCAACATGTCTGATAGCTCGTCTTCTGCGGCAAAGAACAGCCAGTCATGCTGGCCGAACAACACTTTGCTGGAGCCTGAAGTGGCAAACAATTTATCGGTAAACACGGCATTTACTTTGAGCAACGTGCCACGCAAACCAAAGTGATCGTTAAAAAACGCTTCAAAGCGCGACGGATAGGTGCGCAAGGAATCGCGAGTAAATTCAAGCGCGGGCATGCCGGCCAGCTCGCGCGCTTCGGTGGTGTTGCTGCTTTTGTGGCTCATGCTGATCACCGGGCCGATGATAAACAGCAAGAACAGAGCCGCCAGTAGCAAATCTTTAGCCTTCAGGTAATAGCGCGCCATATCAGAACCGGAAATAAATAAAGGGGTTGTACGTGCTGGCGGCCAGTTGCGCGGCGCACAGCAGCAAAATGCCCAGCGAGGCAAACGCGCTGACGGTCATGCCTGGCAAACTGGCCAGACCGTTGCCCACGCGCGCCACCATCGGCGGATAGGGCTCGGCGGCATGCGGCGGATAGATGCGGCTTTTCCAGTCGCGGCACAGGCTGGTGGCAATGGGCGTGGACAAGATCATGCCCAACACCGCCGTCACCAACGTGACCGAGGTGATATTGGCCAGTAACGCCGCGGGCAGACCGTGGCCGTGGCTAAAGCCGACCAGCGCGCCAATCCAGGCCAGCGCATGCGGCAAGGTATCGGCGCGGAAGAACACCCAGCCAAACATGATCAGCAACAGCGTGTAGATATGCCCGGCCCAGCGCGGCAAGGCATCCACCCAGCGCCCCAGCCGACCGCGTTCCAGCACCAGCAACGCGCCGTGGAAAATCCCCCACAGCACAAAATTCCAGCTGGCGCCGTGCCACAAGCCGCACAGAAAAAACACGGTAAACAGATTGAATTTAACCCGCGCAGGCGAAGCGCGATTGCCGCCCAGAGGGATGTATAAATAGTCGCGGAACCATGTGGACAGCGACAAATGCCAGCGCCGCCAGAATTCGCGCACCGAGCGAGCGATATACGGATAGTTGAAGTTTTCGGTCAGCTCAAAACCAAACATGCGCGCCAGGCCAATCGCCATATCCGAATAGCCGGAGAAATCGAAGTAAATCTGCAGCGTGTAACAAAACACGCCCAGCCAGGCCACTGGCGTGGACAATTCGCCCGGCGTAACGGCAAAGGCCTGATCAGCGATCTGGCCCATGGTGTTGGCAATCAACACCTTTTTGCCAAGGCCAAACGAAAAGCGTTCGATGCCGGAACAGAACCGGTCCATGGTGTTGGTGCGGTTCTGGATTTGCTCGGCGATATCATGAAAACGAATGATCGGGCCGGCCACCAATTGTGGAAACAGCGAAATATATACGCCCATATCCAACGGGCTTTTTAGCGCATGCGCCTGTTTGCGATGCACATCCACGATGTAAGAAATAGCGTGGAAGGTAAAAAACGAAATACCTAAAGGCAATGTGACTGCGGCAGGGGTATAGCCAAAGTGAAACAGCGGTATCGCCACGCTGTTAAAGGCCGAGGCCAGAAAGAACGCATATTTGTAATGCGCCAGCACCAGCAAGTTAACGCCCACTGCCCCGCCCAGTATCCAGCCCGAGATACGCTTGCCCGCCGTGGCCTCAACGGCGATGCCGACCAGCCAGTTAAACGCAATCGACGCCAGCATCAGCAACACATAGACCGGCTCGCCCCACGCATAAAACAGCAAGCTGGCGCAGAGCAGCAGCACGTTGCGATAGCTGCGCGCCAACAGGTAATACAGCGCCAGCGTCAGCGGCAAAAACAGAAACAGAAACACGGGCGAACTGAAAACCACAGCAAGCTCCAGCAAGGTCGTCGATGGTGGGCGGGCCTAAGGGCACTTACGCCGACTATAAGATAAATCTTACATCGATACAATATGGCTCTTACATACAGGTTCAAACATAAGCGAATGCTGTTTCTAGTCCGCTAAAACGCGGACCAAAAAAAAACGCCCCGGAGGGCGTTTTTGTTAGCTGCAGCAGTGGACTGGGCCGGTCGGTTTATTCCACGCCGCGGCTGTGCAGATATTCCTCATAGCCACCCACGTAATGCGTGTAGCTGCCGTCACCGTTCAATTCGAGAATCTGCGTGGCCAGCGAAGTCACAAACTGGCGGTCGTGCGATACGAAAATCAGCGTGCCTTTGTACAGCTCCAGCGCCAGGTTCAACGATTCGATCGATTCCATATCCATATGGTTGGTCGGCTCATCCATCACCAGCACGTTGGGCGTTTCCAGGATCAGCTTGCCGTACAGCATGCGACCCTTCTCACCGCCAGACAGCACCTTCACCGACTTGTGCACATCGTCACCGCCAAACAGCAGGCGGCCCAGGATGCCGCGGATGACCTGATCGTCTGTACCCGGTTGCGACCATTGCTTCATCCAGTCAAACAGCGTGATGTCTTCTTCGAAGTCGGCTTCGTGGTCCTGCGCAAAGTAGCCGGGCTGCGCTTTTTCGGCCCATTTGACGGTACCGGCATCGGGCGCCAACTGGCCCACCAGCAATTTCATCAGCGTGGATTTACCCACGCCGTTACCACCGATGACGGCCAGCTTCTGACCCGCTTCTAAAATCAGCGTCAGGCTCTGGATCAGCGGCTTGTCAAACGACTTGGACAGATTGGCCGCATCAAAAGCAAAGCGGTGCAGCTTGGCTTTGTCTTCCACATCAAAGCGGATGTACGGGTTCTGCCGCGACGACGGCTTGACCTCGACCATGTTCTCTTTGATTTTGTCCGCCAGCTTCAAACGGCTGGTGGCCTGGCGGCTCTTGGATTTGTTGGCGGCAAAGCGCTGGGCAAACGCTTGCAGTTCTTGCACCTTTTCTTTGGCCTTGGCGTTATCCGTCAACAAACGGGCGCGCGCTTGTGTGGCGGCCAGCATGTAATCGTCGTAATTGCCCGGGTAGATGCGGATTTCGCGGTAATCCACATCGGCAATATGGGTACATACCTGGTTCAAAAAGTGACGATCGTGCGAAATGATCACCATGGTGGAATCGCGCTCGTTCAAGGCGTCTTCCAGCCAGCGAATTGTGTTGATATCCAGGTTGTTGGTCGGTTCGTCCAGCAACAGCACGTCCGGATTGCTGAACAGCGCCTGCGCCAGCAGCACGCGCAGCTTCCAGCCCGGCGCCACATCACTCATCGGACCATTATGTTGTTCCAGCGGAATGCCCGCGCCCAGCAACAACGCGCCGGCGCGCGCTTCGGCGGTGTAGCCGTCGTATTCGGCCACCACGCCTTCGAGCTCGGCGGCGCGCATGTAATCGTCTTCGGTGGCTTCGGCATTCGCGTAAATCGCGTCGCGTTCGGCGATGGCCGCCCACAGCTCGCCATGGCCTTGCATCACCACGTCGATGACGCGCTGGTCTTCATAAGCAAACTGGTCCTGGCGCAATTTGCCCAGACGTACGCCGGGGTCGAGCGCCACATTGCCCGCGGTCGGTTCCAGATCGCCACCCAGGATTTTCATAAAGGTGGATTTACCGCAGCCGTTGGCGCCAATCAGGCCGTAGCGGTTGCCATCGCCAAACTTGACGCTGACTTTTTCAAACAGCGGCTTGGCGCCGAACTGCATCGTAATATTGGAGGTACTGATCATCTCTGGCGTTTTCCTTCGCCGCCCCAGCGTGGTGGGACGAAAGCGATTCAAATTCAGGACATTGCAAAACGGCGGATTCTAACATAGCGCGCTTGCGGCGCGTGCGACCCGCGGTGACAGCGGCCTGGCCAGATGACAGGCGCGCGGTGTCAGCGCCCTCTTCGTGCCAGACACATACTTACGATACACATACACAAGCGCCTACAATTTTCGCGGGTTGGCGCGCAGCACACCGCGTAACGCTTTGTTTTACGTCGCCAATCCGTAAGCTGGCCGCTTGCGTCAGGCAGTTGTTCCAGATTCGTGACACGCGCATACTGTGCGCAGTCTGACCCGCAAAGGGCATTCGGCATCCGCTCAATGAGGCCAATCCAATGTTTGATTTCAAGGGGCTGGTAGGCGCCCTCCTTAACCGTCGAGAACAAGACGGTGTATATGACTTTCAGTCGGCCACGCAGCTGATGCAGGTGCTGCCTGAAAGCGACATCCTGCAAGCACAGATCGAGATCGTAAAAGCACTGCGGCAAATGAATGCCAATGGCGATATCTCGCTGAAAGAACGACTGCGCACCGTGCCCTATCTGGACGAAAAAGCGCGCCATCTGCAACGCCATCTGGTGGACGTGTGCGAAGGCAACATCCTGGATGAAACCGCCAGCCCGCAGCAAGTGCTGCCAACCATGCTGGCGTTCTGGCAGGAAATGGGCGACGCCTATCGCGTCTGTATCAAACAGGCGCTGGCCACCAAGGCGCGCAATCTGGATAAACAACTGCATTTGTTCTGCTTGCGGGGCATGAGCTATTACGTGGCCCAGGCGCGTTGGTGCTATTTGCGTTATCTGGATCTGGAAAGCCGCACCTGGCGCAGCCTGCATCGCCTGTATACCTATGCCGAACAAGGCGGTTACGTGGGCGAAGGCCTGGCTGCGTACGAAGACGCCCCGTTTAGCGATGTGCGTAGCGAATACCTGCAAGCCATGATGCTGTCGCTGGCGCAGCCCGACAAAATGCAACCCGTGCAGATCAGCATGACCGCGCAGTTTTTAAAGCGCTGGAGCGGCCTGCTGGAAATCGAAAGCGAAATCCGGCCCAACCATCAGCTGTTTGGCGTAAATATCGGTGGCGCTACGCCGCCCAAACGCTTGCGCCGCGATATGGTTGGCGAAAACTGGCGCTACTGGAGCACCGATGCGCTGGTGCTGAAGATGCGCGAGGCGGCGCAGCGACTGGAACAAGGCGGCTCGCCCGCGGCTATGGGTTTGCGCGCCGATACCGGCACCGAAGCCAATGTGCAGCTGCTGACGCATCTGGCCAATATGTGGTGCCGCGAAATCCCCGCGCCGATCCGCAAATACGAACGCCGCATCGCGCAAAAGCCCATCCATGTGGTGCGCGGGCTGGAGGAAATCATCCAGTTTCTGCGTGGCACCCGGCCCGATAGCGGCATGGGCGTGGCGCGTTGGGAACTGGAAAACGAAAGCGACGGCGGCATCGGCATTACTTATCGCATCGCCAACGACGACAAGCTGCTGGTAGGCGAGATCGTGTGCATGAGCGGTATCGGCAACAAGCCGTTTACCATCGGCACCATCCGCCGCATTAACCGCAGCCGCGACGGCGAAGTGCACGTGGGCATCGAAACGTTGTCGCAAAGCCCGGTGGCGGTGGAACTGACCTCGCTGCCCGACCAGCGCCGCGTGCTGGCGCTGTATTGCCCCGACAGTGTCAACCCCGCGCCCGGCCGCTTTTTGATCGTGCCGCAACACCACGCCGATGAGAACCGCGAATTCCGGCTCTCGGCGCAAGGCAAGGCCTACCGCATCCGTCTGGCGCAAGCCACCGAACGCGGCCCGCGCACTGCCATTGCGCAATTTTCAGTCCTGGAAAAGATCGCCGCGTAAAGCCCCAAAGCCAGGACGCAAGTCCGGCTGGGCAGCCGCGCCGTTTGCGGCTAGAATACGCGCCTCAGATCGCTCTGCCGGTCTGAATGGAGGTCTGGGTGAGTGGTTTAAACCAGCAGTCTTGAAAACTGCCGAGGATGTGAGTCCTCCGTGAGTTCGAATCTCACGGCCTCCGCCAGAATGAATGCAAAAAGCCCTGATTAGTCAGGGCTTTTTTGCTTTCGTCGGCCGGCTATCTGGCCCGCGCCAACTGCAAATCCTTTCCGCAATTCTGCTCCGAATGACCACAACCCACAGATGCTCGTGCGCTTGGCTTACAAGCTTGCTGCGGTGTGTACACCGATGCCTGCCGTTGCAGTCCGCAACATTTGCGTCTGCTATCGTCCTCGCGCTTCGAATCCAGGGTGTTACCTCACGCGGTTTACACGCCTGCTGCGTCGTGCACCCACCATGCCGACCAGACCAAGCCCCATTAGCGCCCAGGTTTCGGGTTCGGGTACGGCGCGCATCACGGAGACATCAACAAGCGGCGTGAAGGATGTACCCAACGCGGTGCTTCCATCCGGTTCGCTTAAAGTCAGTAAATTATTCAGATCGACCTGATAAGGATGGGTTGCGAGGTCAAGCGGGTAATTGCTGGCGCCAACGGAGGGCTCGTCAACCCAGTAGTAGGCGTAGCGCAGATCGCCGGTCTTCCAACCGGGCTGCTCCAGATAGCCTTCTGTAATCGGAAGCTCCACCGTATCGGCTGCAGCGCTACCGTAGGCCGTGGCGTTCCACTTTGCGGAGAACGTGGGAAGCGGTTCGGTACCCGATGACAGATAAGTCAGGTTTGAAGCGCTAAAGGTCAGGTAATTAAAGGCCCAGCCCGGTTTGATCACCAGACTCAAGGTGAACTCATTCTGATACTGGCTCCCTGCAGGTAAATCAATAGTGGGCAAAGTGAACTGGCCAGACAGCGCTTCTTGCACGCCAGGCTCGCCAAATGGTCGCTGCGAGAAAAAATCATAGCTTTGTAGCGTGGGCGCATCAGCAATGCCGCCGATCGTTAACGTGTACCCGGCAGTATCAATGACATACGAATTGGCCATGGCTAGTGGGGATAGCAACACTCCGCCCAACAAAATGAAAGACAAACGCATAAATAAATCTCCGATGTGATCAGTGGAGGGACAGGACCGCCCATTGCTGCCGGCGACGCGGCACTTAAAAACAATCGGATAAAACTGTCTTAAATACAAGAATAAGCTTTCAATTTTTGTTATTTTACTTTGAGCCACAGCCCAAACGGCTTGTCAGGATTGGTTTTCGGTAAATCCACACGCCCCATTCGCGCTGTTATCAGCAGGCGCAAAAAAACCGCAATCCAGAGATTGCGGCCCTTGATTAACCCCAATTACCGAACAGTATCCGGCGCAACAATCGGGAACATCGGATCAAACGTCTGCAGCAGTGCAAACATCTGTTCAACCTGCGCTCTATCCCCGCTCACCGTCGCCTTGTTAGCACTGGTTAGCTGATCCAGCCGCGCTCCGCCCATCAGCAATTCGGCAAAGCCGATCTTGTCGATTCGCAAAGTGGCGTCCGGTTTGTCGAACGGTTTATCGGCCGAGTAGATCAGCACGCCGTTGCGCAATTCCAGCGCGAATACTTTGCCGTCCGGTTGTTGCCAGTTGATGCGCGAATGTTTGCCGACTGCGGCCGGGCCGTCCAGGCGCACGCCCATGTAGTCGAGCAACAGTTCCGGGCTCATTGCGGCCACCATGTCGGCGCTGGCGGTGCTGACGCCCGGTGCTTTCGGCACGCCGTTGCGCAGTTCGTAGGCGCCCATCAAAAACTCATTACGCCAGGTGGGGTTTTCGGTTTGATAACCCAGTTGTTCCAGCGCGTCGGCTTCCAGTTCACGTGCGGCCTGGTTGGTCGGGTCGGAAAACACCACGTGGCTGAGCACTTCGGCGGTAAAGCGGTAGTCGCCTGCGGCAAAGGTCTGCCGCGCCCGGGCGATGACGGCGTCCGCGCCGCCCATGAATTCGACGTAGCGTTTGCCGCTTTCAGCCGGCGGCAGCGCCCACAGGTGCGCCGGGTTGGAGTCGTACCAGCCCAGGTAGCGTTGATAGACCGCTTTGGCGTCGTGGTTCACCGAGCCGTAATAGCCGCGTTGCGCCCATTTGTTGCCCACACTGGCCGGCAGCTGGATGCGCTCGGCGATCTCGGTCATGGTGTAGCCGCGGTTGGCCATATGCAGCACCTGGTCGTGCAGATACTTGAACATATCGCGCTGGTCGCTCAGAAAGGTGTTGATGCGCGCGCGATCCCACGTCGGCCAGTGATGCTGCGCGATCACCACGTCCACTTTGCCGCCGTAGTTGTTGATGGCGGTATTCAGCGTTTTCCACCAGTTATTGGCATCGCGCACCTGAGCGCCGCGCAGCGTGTATAGATTGTGCAGCGTGTGGGTGGCGTCCTCGGCCGTGTTCAGCATGTTGAACTGCGGAAACCAGATCAGGAATTCAGCGGGCGCTTCGGTGCCGGGCGCGATCTGGAATTCCATTTCCACGCCATCCACCGTGCGTTTTTCGCCGCTTTTTTTAACGGTGTCGGTGGGGGCAATCAGGGTAAAGGTGCCAAACGAGGTGGTTTTGCCCAGGCCCGCGTCCAGTTGGCCCTGGGCGCTGCGTGGCAGCAATGCGCCGTACTGGTACAGCGTGCGGCGGCTCATGGCGTTGCCTGCCAGCACGTTCTCTTCGACGGCTTCAGCCAGAAAGCCTTCTGGCGCGATGATCTTCGTTTTGCCGGCTTTGACATCGGCCTCGGTGGTCACGCCTTTTACGCCGCCGTAGTGGTCGGCATGGCTATGGGTATAGATGACGGCCGCCACGGGCTTGACGCCGCGGTGCTTGAAATACAGCTCCAACCCGGCGCGTGCCACTTCGGCGGTCACCAGCGGGTCGATAATGATCAGGCCGGTTTTGCCTTCGATAATGGTCATGTTCGACAGATCAAAGCCGCGGATCTGGTACACCTTGTCGGTGACCTTGAACAAACCATTGGCCAGGTTCAGTTGGGCAATCCGCCACAGGCTGGGGTTGACCGTTGCGGGCGCGTCGCCCTTGATAAAGTCGTAACTGGTCAGGTCCCACGACACCAGGCCGCTGTCGGTTTTGATGGTCATCGGGCTAAGCGTGGCCACAAAGCCGCGTTGGGCGTCTGCAAAATCCTGTTGGTCGGCAAACGGCAATTGTTGCAGCACGGCGGCATTGGCGGCCCGGGTTTGGGCGGTGGCGTCTTTGGGTGCGGTAGCGGCCAGCGCGGCTGATATCGACAGCGCAGCGGCTAAAGATAAAGCGAGTGGGTGCAGGCGTAGCATTTGTTTTTGTCCTCGTACGGTTGATCAACCTGGCATCCTGAGACACCCGCGCCACGTCGCGCAAAGGACAAATCCGAGTTTACTTAACTGATGTTTGATGCAGCACCGCAACTCGCACACAAGCTATTGATTAAGCGGCAAATTCAGCTCTCAAATATCTCAAAATTTTGCATCAGCCGACGTCGATTTTTGCAGGATCGCGGCAGCAGCCGCAGCCATCGCCGCATTGCCCGCCGGGCCCGGATGCAGATGGTCACCACTGTCGTATTCGGCGCGTAGTTGCGTGGGCCGGGCCGGATCGCGCAACAGCGCATCAAAGTCGATCACTCCGTCCGCGCCCTGCCCCGCGCGCAGCCAGTCATTGAGTGCCTGGCGCAAGGCGTCCTTAGTGGGACTGGCGTAGTGGAGGATGGGCGAGCCTTCTAGCGCATGGGCAAACGGCGGCAAGGTGCCTAAAAAAATACGCTGGCCGCGCGCATGCGTTTGCGCGATCAGCGCCAGATAGCCGCGCTGCAGGCGGGCCAGTTCGGGCAAGGCGGCAGACGGCGCAAAGCTGCTGCCGGGCCAGGCGATATCGTTGGTGCCCAGCAACACCACCACATCGCGCACACCGGCTTGCGCCAACGCGTCGCGCTGCAGCCGCGCGCTGGCGCGCTCGCCCATGCCGTCTTGCAGCAAACGCGCGCCAGAAATACCGGCGTTGAGGACGGCGCGGCCGGGCAAGGCGGCGGCCAAGGCGTCGGTCCAGCGCTGATTGCTGTCCAGCGGCACGCCGTTGCCATCGGTGATCGAATCGCCCAACGCCGCCACACCCGGATCAGCGATGGCATCCACTTGTACCGCGGTCAGCCACAAGCGCGCTTCAATCGGCATGGCATTGGCGCGCGCCACGCTGTGCGCGGTCTGGTCGCCCGCTTCGATGTACGCGGTTTGTTTGCCGTCCCAGTGGAAGGTGGTCAGCGGCGTGGCGGCGCGAATATACAGCGCAATCTGCACACTGCTTAGCGCCGGTATCGGCAGCGGCAGCGGATCGCTCCACACCTGCGCGCCCGCCGCCACGCTCACGTCGGATATGCCGGAAAAGCGCAGAGGGATGGGCGCGGCATTGCGGTCTGCGGCGAGGCTGGCGGCCGCCACTTGCAGCGGTTGCTGGCCATACAAATTGGATAGCGCAATGCGCACGGCCTTGCCGCCGACGCTGACGCGCAGCGTCTGGCGCACGGTCTGGTCCTGCAATTGAGTCGGGATGCGCGTGGGCAGCGGCAGTTCGTCGGCGCGCCAGGCGCGCTGCGGGCTGGCGGTCCATGTGGTGATCCAGTCCGCGTGCGCGGGCAGGGCGCTCAGGCTTAGCACGGCGGTCAAACTCAACAAGGTATTACGCATAAAACACGGCATGGGATCGCTCCGGTTGGGGTGAAGGCCGTAGCGTGGCCCATGCCATCCGGATCGAGTAGAAGGCTAAACTGCATACACTTCATGCCACATTGGAATGGCTGTATGGATCATCTGAAAGCAATGCAGTGCCTTGTGCGCGCGGTGGAACTGGGCAGTTTGTCCGCTGCAGCGCGAGAACTGGCATTAACCCAACCCACCGCCAGCAAGCAGGTGGCGGCATTGGAAAAGCACGTCGGCGCGCGCTTGCTGACACGCAGCACCACCACCCTGGCGCTGACGGAAGCGGGCAAGCGCTTTTATCCCAAAGCGCGTGGCGTGCTGGAGGAATACGCGGCCGCGCTGGCCGATGTGCGCGACCAGGCCGAAACCGCCGTGGGCGTCTTGCGCGTCAACGCGCCGGTCAGCCTGGGCGTGTTGCGGCTGAATGCCTTGCTGCTGGCGTTTATGCAGCAGCATCCGCGCATCGAGGTGGAGCTGGTGCTCAACGATCGCTTTATCGATCTGACCGAAGAAAACGTCGATATCGCACTGCGTCTGGGCGGGCCGCCGCCCGGCAATGCCATTGCGCGACACATGGCCGATAGCCCGCGCTGGCTGGTGGCCGCGCCGACGTATCTGCACGCTGCGCCGCCATTGCATACACCCGCCGATTTGCTGCAAGGGCAACAATGGCTGCGCAATGCATGGCTCAGCGCAGGCGATCTGCAATTGCTGGGCCCGGCGCAGCAGCGCATGGCCATCCCGGCCAGCGCGCACTATCGCAGCAACAGTTCGCTGGCCTTGCGCGACGCCATGTTGCACGGCGCCGGTTTGTGTTTAACGCCCGCATGGCTGGTGCAGGATCTGCTGGATGAGGGGCGTCTGATGCGCGTGTTGCCGGAATGGAACGGGCAGCCGCAACCCGCGTGGCTGGTGTATCCGCAGCGCCGGTATCAGCCTTTGCGCGCCCGCTTGTTGCTGGATTATCTGGCCCGCGCCCTCGTCGCCCTGCCCGGCTTTAGCGCGCCGCTATGAAACGCCGCCCACCGCCTTGCATCTTGGTAAACTTCCGGCTTCGCACCTGGAGCCCCTGTCATGCAAACCGCTGTTCTAGTTATCGATGTGCAACAAGGTCTGTTTGATCCGCTGCCACGCCCGTGGCAGGCCGATGATGTGGTCGCGCGCATCAATACGCTGACGGCGCGGGCCCGCGCCGCCCAGGTGCCGGTGATTTTCATCCAGCACACCCGCGCCGATGAGCCGTTGTCGGCGGGCAGCGATAGCTGGCAATTGCAACGCAACGTGCAAACCGAACCGGGTGATCTGCGCATCAGCAAAACCACGCCCGATTCGTTTTTGCGCACCGATCTGCAAGCGCAACTGGATGCGCTGGGCGTCAAGCATGTGGTCATCTGCGGTTATGCCAGCGATTTTTGCGTCGATACCACCACGCGGCGCGCGGCCGGGCTGGGTTATTACGTGACGCTGGCCGCCGACGCGCATACCACGCATGATCAGCCGCACGCCTCGGCCGAGCTGATCCGCACTCACCACAACGCCACGCTGCAGAATATCGAGAGCTTTGGCGTGCCGATCCTGGCGCTCAACAGCGCCGAAATCGAATTCCACAGTTGATTACAGCTGCGCGCAAATCCACGTCTGGAACGCCTGCATCGCGGGCGTGATGCGGCGCGATTTGAGCCACGACAGCCAGTACGCGCCTTCCACCCGTTCCAGCGCAAACGGCCGCAGCAACTGGCCCGCCGCCAGTTCGCGCTCAAACATCTGCCAGGGCGCCAACGCCACGCCCGCGCCTTGCAGGGCCGCTTCCACCATCAAACGCGACGAATCAAACACCGGCCCGCTCACCGCCCACGGTGTCAAACCTGCGGCGGTCAGCCAGTCGTGCCACTCTTCGGCGCGATAAGAACGCAGCAACGTTTCGCGCGCCAGATCGGCCGGGCTGCGCAAGCGCTGCGCCACCGCGGGAGCGCACAGCGGCGTGAGCGGCGCTTGCAGCAACAGTTCGTTCTGCGTGCCGGGCCAGCCACCATCGCCGAAGCGGATCGCCAGATCCAACCCTTCAGCCGCCAGATCGACCAGGTTGTTATGGGTCAGCAACCGCAGTTCGATAAACGGGTGCGCCTGGGCAAACGCTGTTAGCCGAGGCATCAGCCAGCCTATGGCAAAGGTGCCGACCACGCCCACGGTCAGCACTTCGCGAAAATGCCCGCCTTCAAACTGCTTAAGCACCTGCGCGATGCGGCCGAAGGCGTCGGTTAATACCGGCAACAAGGCGCGGCCTTCGTCGGTCAAGCCCAGACCACGTGGCAGCCGCTTGAACAATTCCGCGCCCAGCCGCTCTTCCAGCGCGCGCACTTGCTGGCTGACGGCGGCTTGCGTCACGTTCAGTTCTTGCGCCGCACGCGTGAAGTTGAGATGGCGCGCCGAGGCTTCAAACGCGCGCAAAGCGTTCAGCGGTAAATGGGGGTTGTTCATCGCAGACCATAGATTTTGTGGGGGCTGGCTAAAAATATCCTCGTTTGTCATGCCCGCGCAAGCAGTGGATAGTCGCCAGCTGCACCGGCTGCATTCAACCCGACCCCACTACCGAGATGACCGCAATGAACCGATCCCACGAGAAGCCGTCCGCGCCCGGCCTTTCGGCCACGCGCCGTAATTTGCTGAAGATAGCCGCACTTACGCCGCTGGCCTTTGCGCTGCCCGGCCGAGCATGGGCCGCTGCCGCATCTGCCGCCACCAGCGCCAGCCCCGATCTGGCCGCTGCAATGGCCGCGCTGGAACACGCTTCCGACATCCGCATTGGCGTCAGCGCCTTTGATACCGGCAACGGCAAACGCTTTGACTGGCGCGCCGACGAACGCTTTGCCTTTTGCAGTACCTTCAAGTTCATGCTGGCCGCCGCCGTACTGAACGAACGCAAGCGCCAACCGCGTGTGTTGCAGGAGCGGCTGCTGTATACGCACAAGCAGCTACCCGCGCATTCGCCCATCACCGAAAAGCATGTGGCCGACGGCATGATCGTCAGCGATCTGTGCAAAGCGGCCATTGAATACAGCGATAACGGCGCGGCCAATGCCTTGCTACGTTACCTGGGCGGCCCGGCCAAAGTGACGGCGTTTGCACGCAAAACCGGCAATGCCAGTTTCCGGCTGGATCGCATGGAGCCCGAACTCAATACCTCGATACCGGGCGACGTGCGCGATACAGTCACGCCGGCGGATATGGCCCGCAGCCTGCAAACGCTGGTGCTGGGCGAGGCCTTGCCCGAGCACGAACGCGGCTTGCTGTCCGAATGGCTGAAGGGCAATACCACGGGCGACAAGCGCATTCGCGCCGGTGTGCCTGCGGGCTGGATGGTGGGCGATAAAACCGGCACCGGGGCGTATGGCAGCACCAACGATATTGCGGTGCTGTGGCCCGGCAACGGCGCAGCGCCAATCTGCATGGCCATCTACGTAGGCAGCAAACATAAAGACGCCGATCCGCCCGAAACGGTGCTGGCCGAAGCCACGCGCATTGCATTGAAGGCGCTGGCCGGCTGATCGCGCGCCCGCAGCCGTGCGTTGGCGGGCGTGTGGCTGCGGGCCGGATTAGCCTAAGCCGTTAGCGTGCGCGCTTTGTCACGGGTGGCCGCCATTTCGGCGGTAATCCATTCGGCAAAGCGCAGCAAACGGCTGTCGTCGTGGATACGCCGCGGCGACAGCAAATAATAGGCGGAGCCATCCGGCACAAAGCCGCACGGTGCAATCAGCCGTCCGCCCGCCAGTTCTTCTTCCACCATATAGCACGACGCCAAGGCCGCACCGATGCCGGCCGCGGCCGCTTGCACGCATAAATAAAAGTGCTCGTAATTGATGCGGCCGGTGGCGCGGATTTCGTGGCCGGTGGCTTTGGCCCAATTGGCCCAGCTATTGGGTCGCGATAGCGTATGCAGCAATTTGCCCTGCCATGGCCCCTCGCCCGGCGCCAGTTGCGGCACACACACCGGCCCCACCGATTCTTCGCCCACGCGCCAGGTGTCCCAGGTTTCATCCCACTGAAAATCATTGCGCCGCAAGGCCACATCCACGCCCGCGCGCACCAGATCAATCGGCCCGCCTGCGGCATACAAATGCACCTGCAGTTCGGGATAGGCCTGCTGAAATCGTGGCAGCCGCGGTATCAGCCATTTCATCGCGATGGTGGGTTCGCACGACACCACGATCACATTGCCGGTTTCGTCCGACTGCAGTTTGCCGATGGCAGTAATCAGCTGCGCAAACGCCGAGGCGGTGGCGGCCTGTAGCGCCAGCCCGGCGTCGGTGAGGAACACCGCGCGGTTGCGGCGCTGGAACAGTTCCACCCCTAGCGCTTCCTCTAATTGGCGGATCTGGCGGCTGACGGCACCGTGCGTAACGTGCAATTCCTCCGCAGCTTTTACAAAGCTGAGCGTGCGGGCGGCCACGTCAAATACGCGCAATGTGTTAAGCGGAGGCAAACGCATCTGTGAATATTCCTCACGTAAAAACTGCATTTTAATCGCTTTTTTCTTGACGTGAAGCTGTCAATAATGACTTCGGCATCACGGCCTACGGGCTCTGCAAGCCGAATCACAGCACAAACTGCATGATGCCAGCAGGCGCATACATCTGTGCATTCGGTGAGAACGGCGCACACGTGCGCTTTAAAAATTTGACTGCGATCTGGAGCAATCCGATGGAACAACTTGTCGTTGAACATGCGCAAGATCTGTACACGAGAACCCCTGACAGCCAGAGCACCGATGTGGAGCGACTATGCAATCTGGTCGCCCGCAAAGACTTTTGCTTTCTGAACGCGCAGAAAACCCAACAACTGCTGGGTCTGGATATCGAGCACGACAGCCAGGCCTGGACCGAATTTGCCGATAGCTGGAACCGGCTGGAACAAGATCAGTTCATGCGCGATGGCGGCACCTATCGCTATCGTCGCCATGCCACCTTCAGCGCGCTGCCTTCGGGCCGCCAGGCGTATCTGGAAAAACATCAGCCGCATTACCAGAGCGTGGATTACAACAGCCTCAACGGCGGCATTGCGCGCGACTTTGCGCCGTTTGAAGACGCCACGGTGCACGGCGAAGTCATGCAGTCCATCTTGGGCTTGTGCTGCGAAACGTTTGGCGCGCTGTCGCCCTACTTTGCCTGGCACATCGAAGCGCATCAGTTCCGCATTTACGCCCAGGGCGCGCAAGCCGGCAACCCCACCCCGGAAGGCGTGCACCGCGACGGTGTCAACTATGTGTTCATGATGATGGTGCATCGCCAGAACGTGGTGAACGGCACCACGCGCATCTATGACCGCAACAAACACTTTCTGACTGATTTCACGCTGATGCAGCCGTTTGATACCGCCATCGTCAATGACGAACGCGTGATGCATGGCGTGACGCCCATCGTGCAACTGGACGAAACGCGCGAAGCGTATCGCGACGTGCTGGTGGTGACGTTCAGCAAGAAATAACCGCGTCGACCTCGGTGGCGCGTCGTCGAGCGTCGGCGCGCCTTTTTTTGCCTGGGAGAACTACACAATGAATGAATTTGCCGCAGTCGCCATCATTACCATCCTGGCCGTCATCAGCCCCGGCGCTGACTTTGCCATGGTGACCCGCAACAGCTATCAACTAGGCCGTGGCGCCGGTCTGTTATCCGCGCTGGGCGTGGGGCTGGGTGTGCAGGTGCATGTGTTCTATACGATTTTTGGCGTGGCCGTGCTGGTGCAGCACACGCCGGCGCTGTTTATGGTGATGAAGATCATCGGCGCGGGCTATCTGGTGTACATCGGCCTTAAATCGATCTTCAGCCACCCGGTGGCCGCCGCCAACGAGGCGACTGAAAGCGGGCGCGAAGCCGCTGCCGTATCGTTGCGCGCCGCGTTTCGCACCGGTTTTCTGACCAATGCGCTCAACCCCAAAACCATGCTGTTTGTGGTCAGCTGTTACACCCAGGTGATGCACGCCAATACCTCATTGGGCACCAGTCTGTTGCTGGGCGGCTTCATGTCGTTTGCGCATTGGGTGTGGTTTAGCCTGGTGGCGCTGTTTTTCTCGTCCCCGCGCCTGCGCGCTTTGATGTTGCAACGCCAGTACATCCTTAACCGTGCGATTGGCTCAGCGCTGGTGGGTCTGGGCTTTTCGCTGTTGTTTTCGGGAGTAGGACGATGAGCAACCCACCGTTACGCCGTCGTGGCCCCGTGCCGCTTAATGAATCGCAAATTGCCCGATCTGGAGCCAATACCATGAAAGTTGCATGCATCGATCTTGAAGGCGTTCTGGTGCCCGAGTTGTGGCCGCATATCAGCCGCCACACCGGCATCGCGGCGTTGAACCGCACCACGCGCGAAGAGCCCGACTACCCCAAACTGATGCGCGCCCGCATCGAGGCCCTGCGTGAAAACAATCTGCGCCTGTCGGACGTGCGCGCCATTGTGTCGATGCTGCAGCCCTACCGCGATGCGCGCCGTTTTCTGGATGTGCTGGCGCGTGATCGCGCGGTGTTTATCGTGTCCGACTGTTTTGAAGAACTGGCCGAAAGCTTTTTGCCGGGCTTGGGCTATCCGCGTCTGATGGCGCACCGGCTGGACACCGATGCCGATGGCTTTATCACGCAATGCCGCTTTGCCCAGCGCCAAGGCAAGCAGGATGTGGTGAATACGCTTATTCGCGATGGCATAGATGTGCTGGCGGTGGGTGATGCGCTGAACGATATCGGCATGCTGAAAGCCGCAACATATGGCTACCTGCTGCGTCCGTCCCCCACCACCGTGGCGCTGGCGGGCGATTTGCCAGTGGCCGACTCGCTGGCCGAAGTGCTGGTACGGCTGCAGCAGGATCAACTGGCGCATGCGCTGATTTAAGCTTTGAAATTCCGGCCTGGCAGGCAACCCAAAAAAGCCCACGTACCTCTTCTGCGTGGGCTTTTTCTTTGTGCGGGTGTGGCCGCCGCTGAGATTAGAAGTAGCTGTCTTCCAGCAGCATGTCTTCATAAAACGCGCCAAACGTGTGGTCCGGATGGCGAATGTGGATTTCCAGCACCCACAGCAAACGCGAGGGTTTGAATTCGACTTCGGCCATCGGGCCTTCGTGGATGGCGGCATGTGGAAAATCGCTGATGCGGTGGCCCGACAAATCCAGGTTCAGTTCCCAACCGCGGTTTTCGGCACAGGCCGTGGCAAATTCATACAGCTCGCGGCCGCTGGCGCCGGTCTTCAGCCAATGCTGGCGCACTTCATGAAAGATGGCGCAGGCGTCATCGGCGCAGCGTTTTTTTTCCGGATCGGTGCCGGTCACAAAGGTCTGGCCGCCATCGCCTTCCCATTGCTGCCACACCGGGCCGATATCCAGCAGAAAAATATCATCCTCGCCCAGCACGATGCCCGGGTCGGACGGCGCGCCGAAGGTCTTGAGCGTATTGGTGCCAAAGCGCACATACACATCGTGCCAGCCGCGCAGCATGTCGCATTCTTCCAGAATGTCCTTGGCCATTTCGACGGCGTCTTCTTCCACCATGCCCGGCTTGACCTGCGCGGCGATACGCAGGATGGCGTCGCGCGTTTTGGAGCGCACCAGCAGCAGCTTTTCGGGATCGTAGGCGGCGCCGACTTGTTCGGCGGTAAATTGGGTTGGCGCGTTCATATCAGGTTTCCTTGTCGAGTTAATAAGTAATGGGCAATAAGTACCGATGGCGCGGGCTTTATAACGAAACCTGCAAGCCATCCAGCTCGGGGTTGAGTGCAATCTGGCAGGCGAGCCGCTGGTTGGGCTGAGGCTGTTCCAGCGCGCGCAATAAGCGGGCTTCGGCGCGCGCGGGCGCGGGCAGGCGCGCCAACCATGGTTCGGGCAAAGCCACCCGGCAGGTGCCGCACGATGCTTTACCGCCACACACGCCTTGCAACACTTGCGCGGCCGCCAACGCCTGCATCAGCGATTGGCCCACCGCCACGGTCAGTGGCTGCGTTTGCCCGGCGCGATCCGTTACCTGCAGGGTGACGCCAGCGGTCGGCGCACTCGTGGCAGCAACGCTGGCGGGTTCGAAGGCATCGGCGTGGAAATTCTCCAGCGGCAAGCCGCATTGCGTGGTCAGCAACTGTTGCGCCGCGTGCACCATGGCCGGGCCGCCGCAGGCGTAGACATGGGCGGCGCTTAGATCGGGATGGTCTTGCGCGGCGCAGCCTTGCACGGTGCGCGCAGGCGTGGCGCTGTCGTCAATTACACCGACAAAACGCAACAGCGGGTGCAGCAACATCCACTGCGCAAACAGCTCCTGCAGATACAGGTCATCAACGTGGCGCGCGCCCCAATACACGATCAGCGGCCGCGTCAGGCCCGATTGCAGGCGTTGTTCGATCATCGCCTTGATCGGCGCAATACCGGTGCCGGTGGCCAGCATGATGTCCACGCTGGCCGCACCCGCTTGCCAGCAACAATCGCCATATGGCCCAGTGGCGCTGAGCGCCAGCCCCGGCGCGGCATGCTGCGCCAGCCAGCCCGAGACCTGGCCGCCTTCAATCAATCGGATATTCAGCTCGATGCGCCCGGCCGAGTGGTAGGCATTGGCCATCGAATAACTGCGGCACGCGCCATCGGGCAGCATCAGGCTTAAAAACTGGCCTTCGCGATACCGGAATGCGGTTTCGGCTTGCAGCCAGAGTTGCAGCACGTGCGGCGCAAGGCGCTGTGCCTTAAGCACGGTAAGCCGACAGGACGACGGGGCGGGTAAGGGCTGAGGGGCGGGCATGCGGGCTTCCTTGAAGAGCGATTAAGGAGCAGGATGCTAGCCAGTTTCTGGATGGGTAAAATCCGCCAGTTTTTTAAACTTCACTGGTCCAGACTGGTCCGGAGCCTGAATGCAACGCGTGTGGAAACTCAAACTGAGCCTGGACCGTGCCGCCGCTGAATCGTTACATCTGCAGCTGGTGCACCAATTGACGGTGGCGATACGCCAGGGTCGGCTGCCCGGCAAAGCACTCTTGCCCGGCACGCGCGAACTGGCGCAGCAATTGGGCATCAATCGCAAGACCGTCGTTGAGGCCTATGACGAGTTGGTGGCGCAAGGTTGGCTGGTGGCGGAAGGCCGCCGCGGCACGCGCGTGGCGCCCGCTTTGTTGACGGCGCAAGACAAGGCGCGCGGCGTGAGCGTCTTGACGGCGACGCCACCGCAGCAAGCGCAATACGCGTTACATGGCCCCCGCTGGAGCGAGCCCGCCCCCAGCGCGGCCCGAGTGATCGAGTTTTCCGACGGCGTGCCCGATTCGCGCTTGATCCCGTTTGATGTGCTGGGCCGCGCCTATCGTCGCGCCTTGATCAGCACGGCGCGCGCCGGGCAACTGGCGTATGGCGACCCGCGCGGCCAGCTGGAACTGCGTGCGCAGATTGCCGCGATGCTGAATCTGGAGCGCGGCCTGAGCCTTGGCCCGCAACAATTGTGCGTGGTGCGCGGCAGCCAGATGGGCATTTACGTCGCGGCGCGCGTGCTGGTGCGGCCGGGCGATGTGGTGGCCATGGATGCGCTGACCTACCCGCCCGCACGCGCGGCGTTTATTGCGGCGGGTGCGCGCATAGTCTGCATTGAACAGGATGCGGGCGGCATGCGGCCCGAACATCTGGAGGCCCTGTGCCAGGCGCATGCGATCAAGGCGGTGTATCTGACGCCGCATCATCAATTTCCCACCACCACCTTGCTCAGCGCCGAGCGCCGCTTGCAGGTGCTGGCGCTGGCGGCGCGGCATCGCTTTGCCGTCGTCGAGGACGATTACGATCATGAATTCCAGTTCGCCCATCACCCCACCTCCCCCATGGCCAGCGCCGCGCCCGACCAGGTGGTGTACATCGGCTCGCTGTCCAAAGTGCTCGCTCCCGGGTTACGCGTGGGTTATATCGCGGGGCCTACGGCCTTGATTGAACGATGCGCCGCGCAGGTGATGGCCATCGATCGGCAAGGCAATGCGGTGACTGAACTGGCGGTGGCTGATCTGATGCAAAGCGGCGAGCTGAAACGCCATATTCGCCGCACGCTGCGCATCTACCAGCAACGCCGCGCCGAATTTGAACACGCGCTGCGCCAGCATGTGGGCGGCCAGGCGCAGTTTGATTTGCCCGATGGCGGTCTGGCCTTGTGGTTGCGTTTGCCTGACTGGCTGGATATGGCGCGCTTGCAGCACGATGCCCTGGCTTTGGGCGTGCGCGTGCCGGACAGCGCCAGCTTTGCCGCGGACCAGCGCGCGGTGCATGGCTTGCGGCTGGGCTTTGGCCCGCTGCAAACCGAGCAGTTGTGGCTGGGCGCGCAGCGTCTGGGCACCGCAATGGGGCAGCAAAACCGTGCCGCGACGTGATCTGGCGCACCAGTTGTCTTATCGGCCTTCGCGTTCATCCTGCGTGCGGCTTCACATTATAAAAAGCTGAACTAGACTGCAGCAGCCCCGTTTCAAGGGGCGATAAAACAAACACGAAGATAGAGGATGGAAACGATGAAAAAACCGACATATCGCCGGTTGGCGGGCGCGTGCGCGCTGATTTTTGGTGGCGCCAGCACCGTCGCCATGGCTTATCCGGCCTGGGTGGACGGCGGCACCTATAGCGCGGGCACCGTGGTGCTGTACAACGGCCACGACTACAAAGCGCTGGTGACGCAAACCGATTACGTGGGCGCCAACTGGAACCCGGCCAGCACACCGAGCCTGTGGCAGGACCTGGGCGCGGATACCGGCGCCGCCACGCCGACACCGACACCGGTCGCTACGCCTGCGCCGACTCCCGCACCCACGCCGAAGCCGACGCCAACCCCTGCTGCAACGCCCGCCCCGACCCCGGCACCCACTCCGGCGCCGACGCCAGCGGGCAGCTGCGCGGCGGCATGGAACGCGACCACCGCGTATTCCGCTGGCGCCATCGTTAGCGTCAGCGGCGTTAACTACAAGGCCAACTGGTGGACTCAAGGCGTGAACCCGGCCACCAACAACGGCAGCGATGGCAGCGGCCAGCCGTGGACCAGACAAGCCACGTGTGGCGGCGCAACGCCGACCCGGCTCCGACGCCGCACCAACTCCCGCACCAACGCCGGCGCCGACACCAGCTCCAACGCCGGCGCCCACACCCGCTCCAACGCCCGCTCCAACACCGACGCCGACACCCGCGCCAACCCCGTCCGGCAGCCTGGTCAGCAGCGGCACGCTTAACTTCCATCTGTTGCTGGGCGCAGGCACTGCGCAAGATACGCTGACGCTGGATGGTGACAATTACACCGATCTGTTCATGTCCAACATCATTGCTGGCGTGATGACAGGCCATCTGGTGCAGACGTACTACCCCGGCATCCAGTTCAACAAGGATTTCCTCTACGGTTCCATCCTGGGCCAGTTGCTGCAAGAGAACATCGAAACCGGCCTGTACAAAGCCACGGGCGATCTGATCGATCCGTCCGCCGACCAGCAAGCCGTGATGGGCCAGGGCCAGGGCGGCCCGTATCAGATCAACAATTACGCGGCCGATATGGTGTCGGGCGGTTATGCGCCTGCCGGGCATTCGCTGATCAATTACGTGGCGCTGCAAAAAAACATCGGCTACTCGATGGCCGATGCCGCCACGCAATACACCAAGGTCACCCCGCCCTCGTTTAACAACAAGTATTACGGCCCGATGCTGACGGGTTATTTCCACTACAACGATTTTGTTGCATTGGTGGAAACCGGCAAGGGCACCGGCGGCTGGACCACACCGTGGCAACCGGCGTTTGACCAGGCGCTGGTGACCTTTAAAACGCTGCCCAACAACTTCTTTGATGTGTTGTTGAACGTGGCCTACAACCAGGGCTTCTATGGCCCGTTGATGTCCAGCTACAGCAAGCTGGGCGCAACGGCTACCGCCAGCACGGTGACCACGGTCAATGATTTCAGCTCGGTGTGGGGCAAGACCGATACCTACGCGCAATATCCGTATCAGGTGCGTTATTACCTGGATCAGCTGTATGGCAATCCGATCCCGACCACCAGCGCAACCACGCTGGTCACGCCCAACAACCACGTCGCGTTCAATCTGACGCAGTTGCAAACGGTGTTTGCCAATGTGTTTGGCACCTTGTCGTACGTAGATAGCACGGGCAAGGCGGCGTTTATTCCGGCGGCGACGTCACGTGCTGCCTTCGATACCGCACGCGCGCAAGTCAGCGTGCCGGCCGATGCCACGCTGGACTTGAGTAAAGCCAGCGATCGCGCGCAAATCTTCAGCATTCTGGAAGGCGCGATCAATAATCTGGAAACCACGCTGGGGCAGAAATTCAACGCCACCACCTTGTCGCAGCTGTAATCGCACCGGTGTTCAGCAACAAAAACGCGCCTGTTACAGGCGCGTTTTTTTATGGTGGGCCAGGCGCATCACGCAGACCCGTTACACCGAAATAATCCCGCGCTTGAGCGCAATCGTCACCGCGTGCGTGCGGTCGTTGGCAATCAATTTGGCCAGGATGTTTTTCATATGCGCTTTGACGGTTTCTTCCGAAATCGACAACTGCGCGCCAATGCGCTTATTGGATCGGCCCGCCGCCGCTTGTTGCAGCACTTCGATCTCGCGCTGGCTTAGATTGTCCTGGCTGACGTGCTCGGCCAATTCCATCGCCACCTCGGGCGGAATGCGGCGTTGGCCCGCGTGCACCGAGCGTATGGTTTCCAGCAGTTCCTTGCGCAACATGCTTTTGAGCAAATAACCCGAGGCGCCCGCTTTGATGGCGTTAAGCGCCTGCACGTCGCCGCGATAGGTAGTCAGCATCACGATGCGCGCCTTGGCGTCTTGCCGGCGGATTTGCGTCAGCGCCTCGATGCCGTCCATTTCGGGCATCACGATGTCCATCAACGTGACGTCGGGCCGATGCGCCAGATACATCTCCACCGCCTCGCGCCCGTTGGATGCTTCGCCCACCAGATGCATATCGGCCTGGCTGCCAATAACGCCGCCAATGCCTTCGCGCAACAACGGGTGGTCGTCGACGGCCAGCACGGTAATCGGGCGCGGCGTGATGGCGGTTTCAGCGGTGGTGAACATAGGTCAGGTCCTGAAGCGAGGAATGCCGCGCAAAGTGCGAGCGCGCGAAAAAGGCAAGCAGCCGGAATCGTTTGCGCCCGCCATCGTTAACTGACATTTTGGCAGGCAATTTTACTCATAAAGTAATTTTGTAGCAAAAATGGAAATGGCTAGTGATAGGCTAATTGTGGTGAATACGATAATTGGCGGAAGCATAACCGACAGACGGAAGCAATGCCCGCATGTGCCGTAACGCGCGCGGGCCCACACTTTAAAGCATTTGCGCGGCCTGCCCTAGTGCCCAGGTGCATCGTTATCGTTAAAAACGCGGTGCTTTCAACCATGGGCAATTCCTGACGTGGCGACGGCAGGGCAACGCCATTGTCATTTGCATCTTGTCCGGCCACCGCCTACAACTATCTCGATGCGCCTCACCGGCGCACAGCGTAGGCGCGACTAACCCGACCGGGTGAGCGCAAGCCGCGTGGATCGAAGGATGTGGGTTGCGTGCGGGCTGCCTAAGCTGGCCCGATGCAAAGACTCTATTCCATGTTTCCCGCTGGTGCGCCCGGCGTGGGCCTGCTGTTGTTGCGCGCGGCCACGGCCATTGCGCTGCCCTTATACGGCTGCTGCGCCAACACGCCATGGGCAGGCGTCGATATTGCCGTTGGCGTGCTGGCGGCGTTGCTGGCGCTGGGTTTGTTTACGCCAATGACGGCGGGCGTGGTCGTGCTGCTGCAACTGGCCGGCTTGCGCTGGTGCTTGCCGCCACTGCTGCCGATGGCGCTGTTGCTGACCATGAACGCGGCGGCGCTGGCGCTGCTGGGGCCCGGGGCGTGGTCGCTGGATGCGCGCATGTTTGGCCGCCGCATTGTGTTGTCGCACTCGCCCGATGAGGGCAGGCATTAAATATCGGCGCTTACCCTTTCGGGTAGTACGCCAGGATCACGAATCAGGGATTTGCGTTTGTTCAGCGTTGTTTATCGTGTTGACCATCCCTCGACCGAACAGAACAGCTACCCCGGCGGGACACCTATCCGGACCACGCCAGGGATCACGATTTCAAACTGCCTTTTGAATCTGGAGCAACGACATGAGCAAAGAAATGCATACCCGGGTGTTGGTGGCTCACCGTAATCCCGTAATTGGTGCCGGTGTCTCGGCGCTGCTGGCCGAAGAACCCGGCCTGTTGTTAACCCGCACCGACGCCAGCCAGATCGGCCAGACCAGCTTTAGCAACGTGGACGTGCTGGTGGGCGACTACGACACCATCATCGCGTTTATGACGCGCCTGCGCGGCCAGTCCGACTATCCCGCCAGCGCACCGCGGTTAATGATCGTGACGGCGCAAGAACGCGAATGGGAAGTGCGTCAGGCGTTGGATCTGGGCGTGCATGCCTATGTGCTGACCGACTGCCAACGGCACGAACTGGTGAGCGGCGTGCTGGCGCTGCAACGCGGCAATCGCTATGTGTGCGATTCGGTGTCGCAGCGGCTGGTGGACAGCTTGTCGCGCGTGTCGCTGACGCGGCGTGAACTGGATGTGCTGGGGGTGATGGCGCAAGGCGCGTGCAACAAGGCGATTGCGACCATGCTGGGGATTTCGGTGGGCACTGCCAAATCGCATGTGGCGGCCATCCTGGGCAAGCTGCAGGCCACTACCCGCACGGAGGCAGCCGCCATTGCCCAGGCGCGCGGTTTGCTGGCGCCACCGACCATGCCGCCGCAAACGCTCAATCCGATTATCCGGCGCGAACGCCAGGACACCGCGCTGGCGGCTTAAGACGTGGCAAGCAGGTTGCTGATCAGGTTCTGATCCAGCGAATTTTTGGTGACCAGCGCAGCGGCTTGCGGATTCTGTTTGAGGATGGCGGCCCACTGCTTGGACACCGCGTCGGCCGACGTGGCGTCGGTGACGGTGCTGGTGCTGCCCGAGGCCGCATCGGTGCTGGTGCTGCCGGACGCCGCGCTGCTGGCGCTGCTGCCCGTAGCCGCCGCTGCCGTCGATGCCGCGTTGGATTTAATGTCTTCAATCTGGCCCAGCAGATTGTTGACCGTGTCGGTGAGGCTGGTGCTGGAATCGCTGCTGCTGGTGCCACCGAGCATGCTCATCAGGCTATCGCTATTGCCGCTGTCCACCGTCGAGCCATCGCCCAGGCTGTACAGCGGGTTGCTGGCCATGTTTTCGGCCTTGATGGTGTTCAGCGTATTGAGCAGACCGGCCGACGTATAAGTGGAACCGCTGGCGGCGGTGCCGCTGCCGATGCTGACCGTACTGCTGGGCGTGGCTGCGGACGGCGTGGCGGCGGTGTTGGCGCTGCTGGAACCGGAAGCCGCACTGCTGGCGCTGCTGGCGGACGTGGCGTTGCTGCTGGCGGTATTGCTGGTCCCCAGCGACGACGCGATTTGCGATAACGATGAGATGGTGGACATCCGGATTCCCCTGTTGCCAGCGCGGGCCGTGAGTTGGCCTTGCCTGGCGGTCTTGCCCGTAATCCCGGAACGCAATCCGGGTCAGCGTATTACAACCGAAACCTGTATCGGCAGTTTGTCGCGCGTGCAGCGATTTGTATTCGCCGAGTATCGGACGAGTCGCAAGTCTTTTAAATAAGTGCGCCGCCTACAGCGCACGCCGGATGTTGCCGGATGGGCGCGCGGATTTGACCGGCGCAGGCTGCAGGACAGCCTACTCCCCCTCTGATAAGGACTTCCGCGATGCCCGCCGCCGTACCTCCCGCCCGCACCGGCCAGGTGACGCAACCGCTTGCCCGCGAGCAATTTCGCGCACGTTATCTGGCGCGTTTTTATGACCCGGCGTTTAACGAGGCCAAGGCCGAAATCGACAAACTGGAAGCCATCGCCTGGCAAGCGTATAGCGAAGGTCGCAAATCGCCGATTACTGCCAAAGCTGGCCCCGGTTTCAAGGACCCGGATTACGATTTGTCGGTGGAATGGCGCGCTGCGCACGACCGCATCGAAGCTGCACAAAAGCGCCAGCAAGACCCGGCCACGATGTCACGCGTGCTGATTATCAACGCATCGCCGCGCAACGATTACACCTGTCCCGGCGAGATGTCGAAAAGCTATCGGCTGATGGGGCTGATCGAGCAAACGCTGCAATTGCAAGGCATGCATGTGGACAAGCTGGATTTGTCGCGGCTGACGTCAGACCCGGATTTACATATTTATCCGTGCAAAGGCTGTGTCTCGACCGCCATGCCGTTGTGTCATTGGCCCTGTAGTTGCTATCCCAATCATTCGCTGGGCCAGGTCAACGACATCATGAACGATGTGTATGAACGCTTTGCCGCCTGCCACGGCGTGGTGTTTGTGACGCCAACGCATTGGTTTCAGGTGGCCAGCCCGCTCAAGTTGCTGATGGACCGGCTGGTGTGCGCCGATGGCGGCAATCCGGACCCCAGCAGCACGCACGGCAAAAAGAATGCCGAAGCCAAGGCTATCGAACTGGACGGCTGGGACTATCCCAAGCATCTGGCGGGCCGCGCTTATGGCGTGCTGGTGCACGGTGACGTCGCGGGCATCGAAGGTTCGCGCCGCGCCCTGACTGATTGGCTGGACTGGATGGGCCTGGTGGAATCGGGTTCGATGGCGCGGCTGGACCGCTATATCGGCTATTACGAACCGTATGCCACCAGCCATGACACGCTGGATAAAGACACCGCAATCCAGGAAGAAGCGCGCAATCTGGCGCGCGCCGTGGCCATTGCCGTCAAGCGCACGCGCGCTGGCGAGCAACGCGCCGACGCCAGTCTGCAGCCACCGCGCCCCAAGTAGGCTGGCGGCCTGGCGCGCGGCCGGTGGTATATTGGGAGCCTTGCGCCACCGCGCGCCGAACCTCTTTGTCTGGCTGTTACCGATGACTGGCTCCGCTGCTTTTTATTCGCTTTATCACCACGGCTTTGCGCGTGTCGCAGCCGCGACTCTCAACTGCACGCTGGCCGATCCGCACGCCAACGTGGATGCCATCATCCACGTGGCGCAGCAATGCCATGCCCAAGGCGCAGCGCTGGCGGTGTTTCCGGAGCTGTGTGTGTCCGGTTATTCGATTGATGACTTGCTGCTGCAGGACGTGTTGCTGGACAGCGTGGAGCGCGAAATCGAGCGGCTGATCAGTGCCTCGGGCAACTGGGCCACGTTGCTGCTGGTGGGCGCGCCGCTGCGCCACGCCGGCCGCATCTACAACTGCGCCTTGGCGATCCAGGCCGGGCAGTTGCTGGGCGTGGTGCCCAAGCTGCATCTGCCCAATTACCGCGAATTTTACGAACGCCGCCACTTTGCCTCGGGCATCGATACCGAAGGCGGGGAAATCCGCGTCGGCAGCCGGATCGCCCCGTTTGGCCCGGACCTGCTATTTGCTGCGCGCGATTTACCGGGCCTGGTGGTGCACGCCGAAATCTGCGAAGACCTGTGGGTGCCGGTGCCGCCCAGTTCGACCGGCGCGCTGGCGGGCGCCACCGTGCTGGCCAATCTGTCCGCCAGCAATATCACCGTCGGCAAAGCCGATACACGCCATCAGCTGTGCCAGTCGCAGTCGTCGCGCTGCCTGGCGGCGTATCTGTATGCGGCGGCTGGCAACGGCGAATCGACCACCGATCTGGCGTGGGATGGCCAGGCCACCATTTATGAAAACGGCGCGGAGCTGGCCGCCACCGATCGCTTTCCCGATGGCGAACGCATTGCCCTCGCCGATATCGATCTGGACTTGCTGCGCCAGGAACGTGCGCGCCAGGGCACGTTTGATGACAATCGCCGCGTGCATGGCCGCGTGTTTCGCACCGTTGAATTCCAGTTGAATGCACCGACACGTGATCTGGGTCTGCTGCGCAAGATTTCGCGTTTTCCGTTTGTGCCCGCCAACAAGGCGCAACTGGATCAGGATTGTTACGAGGCCTACAACATCCAGGTGGCGGGCTTGCTGCAACGGGTACGCAGCACCGGTAGCAAAACATTGGTCATCGGGATTTCGGGCGGACTGGATTCGACCCAGGCGCTGATCGTGGCCGCGCAGACCGCCGACCGCCTCGGCCTGCCGCGCAGCGCCATCATGGCCTATACCCTGCCCGGCTTTGCCACGGGCGAAGGCACCAAAGCCAATGCGCATCGCCTGATGCAGGCGCTGGGCGTCAGCGCCCACGAAATCGACATCCGCCCGGCCGCCGAACAGATGCTGAAGGATATGGGCCACCCCTACTCGCGCGGCGAGGCGGTGTATGACGTGACCTTCGAAAACGTGCAAGCCGGCCTGCGCACTGATTACCTGTTCCGCCTGGCCAACCATCACAACGGCATGGTGATCGGCACGGGCGATCTGTCCGAGCTGGCGTTGGGCTGGTGCACCTATGGCGTCGGCGACCAGATGTCGCACTACAACGTCAACGCCGGGCTACCCAAAACGCTGATCCAGCATCTGCTGCGCTGGGTGATCGAAACGCGCCAGTTTGAAGGCGACGTCAACGCCACGCTGCTGGAAATCCTGAACCAGGAAATCTCGCCCGAACTGGTGCCCGCCACCGCAGGCGAACCGCTGCAAAGCACGCAGGCCAAAATCGGACCGTATGAATTGCAGGATTTCAACCTGTTCTACATCCTGCGCTACGGCTTCCGGCCCTCGAAGATTGCGTTTATGGCGCTGCATGCCTGGGGCGATGCGAGCACCGGCGAATGGCCCGCAGCATTCCCGCCCGAAGCGCGTAATCAGTATGAGCTAGTCACCATCCGCCGCTGGCTGCAGGTGTTTGTGCAACGCTTCTTTGGATTTAGCCAGTTCAAACGTTCGGCAGTGCCGAACGGGCCGAAAGTGGTGGCGGGCGGGTCGCTGTCGCCACGCGGCGATTGGCGCGCACCGTCGGATGGAAATGCGCGGTTGTGGCTGGAGGAGCTGGAGAATGGGGTGCCGGAGCAGTGATGGGGGCGGACGGTTAAGGACTAAGAATACGGCTGTTAACTGCGCTGTTCGCATAGGGTGGGTCTAGACCCACCGATCAAAGCCAGGGAATAGTGTGTAAACGTCTGCGTTCTTCGGTACGCCTTGGGCTGGTGGGTCTGGACCCACCCTATGCAGTTGCAACGCAGCATTTCGCTCCAGAAAACAAAAAAGCCAGACATCGAAATGTCTGGCTTTTTTACATCTGCAACCTGTTCTGGTGGGCCCGGTGGGGCTCGAACCCACGACCAAAGGATTATGAGTCCTCTGCTCTAACCGACTGAGCTACAGGCCCACACGAAGAGGCGTGATATTACGGCTCGTTGCTCACGCTTTCAAGAAAACTCTTCAGGCGTTCCGAACGGGTCGGGTGGCGCAGCTTGCGCAGTGCCTTGGCTTCGATCTGACGGATACGCTCACGCGTTACGTCAAACTGTTTGCCCACTTCTTCCAGCGTGTGGTCGGTGCTCATGTCGATACCGAAACGCATGCGCAGCACTTTGGCTTCGCGCGGCGTCAGGGTGTCGAGCACTTCGCGGGTAGCTTCGCGCAGGCCGGCATACACTGCCGCTTCTGCCGGGGCGACCGTCACTGCATCTTCAATAAAGTCGCCCAGATGCGAATCGTCGTCATCGCCAATCGGCGTTTCCATCGAAATCGGTTCTTTGGCAATCTTCAGAATCTTGCGGATCTTGTCTTCCGGCATTTCCATGCGCGTCGCCAGTTCGTCCGGCGTCGGCTCCAGGCCGGTCTCTTGCAGGATCTGGCGCTGGATACGGTTCATCTTGTTGATCGTTTCGATCATATGAACCGGAATCCGGATAGTGCGTGCCTGATCCGCGATCGAGCGGGTAATGGCCTGGCGGATCCACCACGTGGCGTACGTGGAGAATTTATAGCCGCGACGATATTCGAACTTGTCCACCGCCTTCATCAGGCCAATGTTGCCTTCCTGAATCAGATCGAGGAACTGCAAGCCACGGTTGGTGTATTTCTTGGCGATGGAAATCACCAGACGCAGGTTGGCCTCGATCATTTCCCGCTTGGCGCGACGTGCCTTGGCTTCGCCCGTGGACATCTGGCGGTTGATTTCCTTCAGCTCCTTGATCGGGAGCATCGCTTTTTCTTGCAGTTCTTTCAGACGGCCTTGTTTTTCAACGATGGCGTGCTGATAGCGCTCCAGGACTTCGGCGTATTTCTGGCCCGACGACAATTCTTCTTGCACCCAATCCAGATCGGTTTCGCGGCCCGGGAAGGTCTTGATGAAATGTTCGCGCGGCATGCGGACTTTCTGCGTGCACAGGTCCATGATTTCGCGCTCGTAACCGCGAATTTCATCCACCATCGAACGCAGCTGGTCGCACAGGGCTTCCACCTGACGCGCCGAGAAGCGGATGTTCTGGAACTGGTCTGCGATGCCCTGTTGCGCGGCCTGATAACCCTTGCCTTGCACGCCGTCTTTTTGCAAAGAGGCGACCATCTGGGCATACAGCTCGCGCACTACATCGAAGTGCTCGCGCGCCTGGCCCTTCAGCAGTTCCAGGTTGGCGGCGGAGACGGCGCTGCCATCAGCGTCTTCGTCTTCTTCTTCGGTTTCTTCGGCGTCTTCGAGTTCTTCTTCTTCGACTACTTCGACCGGCGGTTGCGCGACTTCTTCAACTGCATTGGGGTCGATAAAGCCGTCGATGATGTCGTCGATGCGGATTTCGTCGTTCAGGCCCTTGTCCACCAGCTCCAGAATCTGGGTGATGGTGGTCGGACAAGCCGAGATCGCCTGAATCATGTGCTTGAGGCCGTCTTCGATCCGCTTGGCGATTTCGATTTCGCCTTCGCGGGTCAGCAGTTCGACCGTACCCATTTCGCGCATGTACATCCGCACCGGGTCGGTCGTACGACCGAACTCGGAATCGACCGAAGACAATGCAGCCTCGGCTTCTTCGACGGCGTCGTCATCGGCGACGGCCGGCGTAGCATCAGACATCAACAGGTCTTCAGCATCAGGGGCTTCGTCGTAAACCTGAATGCCCATGTTGCTGATCATGCTGATCACACCTTCGATCTGCTCGGCGTCGAGCATGTCTTCAGGCAAGTGATCGTTGATTTCAGCGTACGTAAGATAACCGCGCTCTTTACCGAGCACGATCAGGGACTTGAATTTTGCCTTACGGGCTTCAGCATCAAGTTGCTGATCCTCTTCGCCGTGCTTGCCGCCAGGAGCGGTGCCGCGGGTGAGGTCTACTTTGTCAGTATCGTGTTCTGCCGCCATGACTCGTGAGACTCGGAAAGATTCGGAAAAACCGAGGATTATATCAGATAACCCGGCTTCTGGATGCCAGAAACCAGATCAAGTTTCATAGTGGGAAGTGATTGTCACGTATCCACATTTCAAGCTGTCCGCCGTCGTTTATTTGTATCGGCAGTTAATTCGCCTATGAAGTGACGCTGCGGGACTGCGTCAGCAAAGCCATATATTCTTGCCGTTCGACATCAGACAATCCTCCGTGTGCCTGGCGGTACTCGAGTTCCGCCTTGCGGTTCAGTGTAGCCGCGCGAATCAGACTTTGCCCGGCCGCCTGGAGCGCGTTGGCAAACTCCAGCTCGCGCTCTTCATCCGACCAACGCTCAAAGCGCGCCATGCCCGCGCTGGCCATTGCCGCCAGCCGCGTATACACCGGCTCATCGCGCCACAACTCCAGCAACTGCGCTGAATTCATGCGCGCGCCATGCGTGCGCGCCGATTGCAGCACATCCTGCAGCAGCTCGTCGCCATGCGCGGGCCAGGTCAGCCAGACCGGCTCGCACCGGGTGGCCAGCACTGGTTCAAACAACAGCAATTGCAACAACCCCTGCACCATATCGGGCTGCACGCGCGGCGTTAAACGCGGACGTTCTTCTTCTCGATCACGCCAGTTGCCTTTCCTTTTCCAGTTGCCCCGACCACCGCCGCCGTCATTGCGCCAGTTGTTACCGTCGCGCGGTTTAAAGCGCCGCTGCGGCACAAAGCCATCGTCATATTCAGGCGGATAACCCGGATCATCGTAAGCTTGCGGCGCCGCCGCGCTGGCCGGTTCGTTGCGACCTGACAAAATCGGGTCAAGTTCAGACAACTCCAGCCGACATAGTTCAGCCAGACGTTTACGGATCATCAAACCATAGGCGGGTGCTGTGACCTTGCTCATCAATGGCTTGGCCAGATGCACCAGGCGGGCCCGCCCTTCTTCGCTTTCCAGTTCGACCTGCGCGGCCAGTTCTCTAAGAAGAAACTGCGCCAGTGGTACGGCGTCTTGCGTCAGCACTTGTTCAAACCGTTCGCGGCCAAACTGCTGCACATAACTATCCGGATCATGCTCTTCTGGCAAAAACAGAAATGCCAGGCGTTTGCCATCCACCAGATATTCAAGGCTGTTTTCCAGCGCGCGCCAGGCCGCTTTGCGACCGGCCTTGTCGCCGTCAAAACAGAACACCACTTCGTCGGCCAGCTTTAACAGCTTTTGCACGTGCACCGGGGTGCAAGCGGTGCCCAGCGTGGCGACGGCATATTCCACGCCATGCTGCGCCAGCATCACCACGTCCATATAGCCTTCCACGACCAGCACGCGACCGTTGTCGCGAATGGCGGTGCGCGCCTGGCTCAAGCCGTATAGCTCGTTGCCTTTCTGGAATACCGGCGTTTCCGGGCTGTTCAGATATTTGGGTTTGCCATCGCCGATAATGCGGCCGCCAAAGCCAATCACCGAACCGCGCTGATTAAGAATGGGAAAAATCACACGGTCACGAAAGCGGTCATAGCGGCGATGCGATTCTTCGTCCTCGCCCACCAACCCGGCTTCGGTCAGCAATTTATTCCAGTCGTAATCTTCGAATACTTTTTTAAGTCCATGACCGCTGCTGCCCGGCGCATAACCCAAGCCAAAGCGTGCCGCGGTGCGCCCTTCCAGGCCACGGCCTTTCAGATAATTGATGGCCGCTGGCGCGGTTTTCAGTTGCTGCCGGTAATATTCACTGGCTGCCTTTAATACGTCATAGACGCCCGGCTCGCCTTTGGGCGCCGCAGCTGCGCCGCCGGCTTCTTCGGGCACCTGCAAACCCACGCTTTCGGCCAGTTTGCGAATCGCTTCGGGAAACGACAGCGCTTCGTACTCCATCACAAAGTTAACCGCCGAGCCGTGCGCGCCGCAGCCAAAGCAGTGATAAAACTGTTTGGAGTGGCTCACCGTAAACGACGGGCTTTTCTCTTTGTGAAACGGACAGCAGGCCGAGTAGTTCATCCCGGCTTTCTTGAGCGGCAGATAGCGCTCAACCACGTCGACAATGTCAACGCGGTTCAGTAAGTCCTGAATGAAAGCCTCGGGGATGCGCGCCATGGTCGACAACGCACAATGCCAGGCCCGTACATGCGGTCGGCATCATGCGTCATTCCTTTATTGCATGCGCGCTTTAACCAGCTTGCTGACTTCGGCCATATCGGCCTTGCCCGCAAGCTGCGTTTTCAGATCGGCCATGATCTTGCCCATGGCCGCGGGCGTCTGGCCGTGCGTGGCGATGCTGGCATCAACAATCGCGGCCACTTCGGCATCGGACATGCGTTCAGGCAAGTACGCCGACAGCACAGCGACTTCGGCTTTTTCTTTGTCGGCCAGATCCTGGCGCTGGGCGGCTTCAAACTGGCTGATGCTGTCTTTGCGCTGTTTGAGCATCTTTTCGATGATGGCGGCGATGGCGGCGTCATCCAGTTCGATGCGCTCATCCACCTCACGCTGCTTCATCGCCGCCAGCAACAAGCGGATGGTGCCCAGACGATCCGTCTCTTTGGCTTTCATCGCTGTTTTCATGTCGTCCGTGATGCGTACTTTAAGGCTCATGATCCGTTTCTCTTGGCGATTGAAGCGTTACGTCGGCGACGTAACACAAAGACGGAAAGGCCGCACGTGTGCGGCCTTTCATAATCTGGCTTGCAGCCTACCCGGCTTAGTACAGCTTCGGGGGCAGTTGCTGGCTGCGCAGGCGCTTGTAGTGGCGCTTGACGGCGGCAGCGAGCTTACGCTTGCGTTCTGCAGTGGGCTTTTCATAAAACTCACGGCTACGCAGTTCGGTCAGCAGACCGGTTTTTTCTACAGAGCGCTTGAAGCGGCGCATTGCGACTTCAAAGGGCTCGTTCTCTTTAACGCGAACAGAAGGCATCGAGCGTAAATCCTGTTGTTAGGGCTTAGTGCCCGGAAGAAAGCCACGGATTATCCACGACCTGAGCCCTCGTGTCAAAACCCTGTGCTTTTCGGGTGTTGCATGAACGGGTACGATGCGCCCTTGCCCACCCAGACCGACGAGGCGCGCCATGCTAGTGCTAGGCATCGAATCATCCTGCGACGAAACCGGCGTCGCATTATACGACAGTGAACAGGGCCTGCTGGCCCATCGCATTCATTCGCAAATTGCCATGCATACCGAATACGGTGGCGTGGTGCCCGAGCTGGCGTCGCGTGACCATATCCGCCGCGTGCTGCCCTTAACCGAAGCGTGCCTCGCCGAAGCCCAGCGCACGCGCAAAGACATCGACGCGATTGCCTATACCGCGGGGCCAGGCCTTGCCGGAGCGCTGCTGGTCGGCGCCAGCGTGGCCAATGCGCTGGCGTTTGCGCTGGAAAAACCCATCGTCGCCGTGCATCACCTTGAAGGCCATTTGTTATCGCCGCTACTGTCCACGCCGCGTCCGGATTTTCCGTTTGTGGCTTTGCTGGTGTCGGGCGGCCACACGCAATTAATGGCGGTGCGGGGCATCGGCCAGTACGAAATCCTCGGCGAAACGGTGGACGACGCTGCGGGCGAGGCATTTGATAAATCCGCCAAGCTGCTGGATCTGGGCTACCCCGGGGGCCCGGCCTTATCAAAGCTGGCCGATACCGGCGACGCCACGCGCTTTAAACTGCCGCGGCCGATGCTGCACTCGGGCGATCTGGACTTCAGCTTCTCGGGCCTCAAGACCGCCGTACTGAACCTGGTCAACCAGCAAGCGCCCATCGACGATCAAACGCGCGCCGACATCTGTGCGGCGTTTCAGGAGGCAGTGGTGGAGGTCTTGCTGAAGAAATGCGTGGCAGCCTTGCAGCAGACCGGCATGCAGCGCCTGGTGATTGCGGGCGGCGTCGGCGCCAACAAACAATTGCGCAACGCGCTGAACGAAGCCGCGCGCCGTCGCAAATTTGAAGTGTTTTATCCACCGCTGGAATTGTGTACCGACAATGGCGCGATGATTGCGTTTGCTGGCGCGATGCGACTGCAATACGCCACGCCGCAGTACAGCTACGGGGCACGCCCGCGCTGGGATCTATCGACGCTGGAAGCCTGCTGAGCGTCGATCGCCCTCCGGCGCGACATCAGCCGAGTTCGCGCACCATGTGGGCGTTCTCGAGCTTGATGCCGTTGACGTCCACATCCTGCCGATAGTCCAGCGTAAAGCCGCAGGCGGCAAACACCGGCTGCGCCGCCAGGCTGGCGAAGGTATCCATCCGCGTCAGGCCTTCATAGCGCGCCATGGTTTCGGCCTGCTCCAGCAACGCCCGCGCCACGCCTTTGCGCGCAAACGCCGGATGCACAAACAGCCAGTCGACCAGACCCGCGTGGGTCAGACTGCAAAAGCCTGCCACCACATCGCCCTCAAGTGCATGCCAGACGGTGTTGCTGACCAGCTTTTCGCGCCAGCTCGCCGCATCGCTCAAGGCGCGCTCCACCCAGGCCCGCCGTTGCTCGGGCGTGTAATGCGGCGCGGCCAATACCGACACCGATGCAAAGAAACAGCTTTGCAGCGCAGCCAGATCGTCAGGGCCTGCCCGTCGGATCAGCATCAGGCCACCTGATAGTGGTCGTGCAACACATTGCCCAGTTGCAGCATTAGTTGGTCGCCCGAAACAATCGGGCCCACGCCTTCAGGCGTGCCGGTATAGATCAGATCGCCCTCGGTCAGGCCAAAGCGGTCGGAAATCCAGGCAATCAGCGCCGGAATATCAAACGCCATGTCGCGCGTATGCGCTTGCTGGGTCAGTGCATCGTTGATGTGCAGCGTAAAGCTGACGTCGGCCGGATTGGGAATGGCGCTGGCGGGCACAAACTGGCCCAACACGGCAGCGCCGGCAAAGCCCTTGGCCAGCGTCCACGGTTGGCCCTTTTTCTTGGCTTCGGCCTGCACATCGCGTGCAGTCAGATCCAGGCCCAGCGCATAGCCCGCCACGTATTGCATCGCGTCTTCACGCGCAATATGGCGACCGCTTTTGCCGATGGCGACGACCAATTCGGTTTCGTGATGGATTTCGTGGGACCACGCGGGCAACTGCAGCGGCGTGCCGGGACGGACGATGGCGGAATTGGGTTTCAGAAACACCATGGGCTCCGCGCCGATGCTGGAGCCCATTTCAGCCGCATGGGCCTGATAATTACGGCCTACACAAAAGATATTCGCAACGGTAAGGGTGCGATCGGCAATCTGGATTTGCGGCACGGCGAAGGACTCCCAAGTGACTGAGCCGCAATTTTGCGCCAGCGCGTCGATTCTGACAAAGGCTGCCAACGCAAATCTTACGTCGGCGTTTTTCCTACTCCGTCAGCACCAGTCATTATCCAGCCGTTTTGCACAGTCAGATCACCGGCTTAGCGTATCCAGATGGCGGCGCTGAACAGCAGGATCAGCGCCAGCCACAACAACACCGAACGCCAGATCAAGCCGACCGCGCTTGCAAGATAATCGGGGTTGGCGGCCTCACCCAGGCCCAGTTCCGGGCGGAATTTGACGGTGTGGTCCTGGTGCAGCACATCGCCCAGGCGGATGCCGATGGCGCCAGCGCCTGCGCTTAGCAAGATGCCGCTGGTGTAATCGGCCCATGTGCGCGCTTGCGCATTCCAGCAATCCACCGCGTCCTGAAAGTCGCCCATGATGGCAAAGCTGACGGCGGTCAACCGCACCGGAATATAATCGAGCAGGTCGTGCATCATGGTGGCAAAGCGGCCAAACGCATTCTGGTTGTCGAATGCGCCCCACTTTTGCGCCAGCAGGCTGGAAGTGCGGTACAACACCGCGCCCGCCGGCCCGGCAATCCAGCCCAGCGCTACAAACCAGAACACCGTGCCAAACACGTAACGGAACGAATCGACCAGGCCCTGCTCGATGGCCAGGCGCGAAATCTCGTCAGGGCCCATTTGCGACGTGTGCTGGCCCGTCCAGTCGGCCAGCAGCAAGCGGGCGGAATCGACGTCGTCTACTTGCAGCGCGCGCGAAATGCCCGAGAACGCATGGCTAAACTGGCGGAAGCCCATGGTCAGATACAGGATGGCCACATTCCACAGCAGCGCCATCAGCGGGCTGTGGCGCGCCAGCAAAAAATAAACCGAAATCGCCACGATCAGCGGCGGCAACATGGCCAGCAGCCAACCGTAGACGCCGTTGCGGTATTCGCCGGCGTTGAGGTTACGTTCCAGATTATTGGCTAGCCGCACGAAAGCCAGATAGGCGGGGTTGCGACTACTGATGGGGCGAAGTTGCTCCAGAGCCAAGGCGATGATCAACGACAAAAAGGTCATAAAACCCATCCGGGAAGCGCTGGTGGCAACCGCGCTTGCTAGTTTTCAGAATGCATATTCGATAAACGGGCCTGGCCACCTTGCAGCGCCAGTCCAGGCACGCACGATACCACAGCCCTACTATGGCACTAAAGCCGCGTTACGCTGACATAAGACTTATGCAAAACCAGCTTGAAATGCGCTGGCCGCTGCCCCATTTGTTATAAACTCGCACTTCCGCATAAGCCGTTTCCGGGATCTTGAAACGACCGCGAGTGGCCTCGCAGTAGCCAAACCGAGTCCCGCCAACCGAGGAGATACATCTATGGCACATACCCTTCCCCCCCTGCCTTACGAAAAAAATGCGCTTGCTCCGCACATGTCCGAAGAGACACTCGAATATCACTATGGCAAGCATCACCAAACTTACGTTACCAACCTGAACAAGCTGATCGAAGGTACTGAGTTCGAAAACCTCAGCATCGAAGAAACGGTCAAGAAAGCCCCGGCCGGCGGCCTGTTCAACAACTCCGCCCAGGTGTGGAACCACACCTTCTTCTGGGAAAGCCTGGCGCCTAACCCGTCCGACGCAGACCGCGCGCCCACCGGCGCTGTGGCCGACGCGATCAACGCCAAGTGGGGTTCTTTCGACAAGTTCAAAGAAGCCTTCAACGCTTCCGCCGCCGGCAATTTTGGTTCGGGCTGGACGTGGCTGGTTAAAAAGCCGGATGGCTCGGTGGACATCGTCAACACGTCCAACGCCGCGACCCCCCTCACCACCGCTGACGTTGCGCTACTGACCGCCGACGTGTGGGAACACGCGTACTACATCGACTACCGCAACAGCCGTCCCAACTACCTGGGCGCGTTCTGGAAGCTGGTGAATTGGGATTCCGTAAGCAAGCGCTTCGGCTAAGCGATTGCATTACTGATCGTCCCCTGAAAAAAGGCCCGCAATGCGGGTCTTTTTTTTCGTCCATCGCCCGGCCACACTGCCGCCCATGGCCCGCACTTGCCAGATACGCTTGCGCCGTCGCCCCGCCCTTCCGCCGATACCCGCCAGATACACGATGTTGCTGGCGGCTGCATCTACCGCTTTCTATGCTCCCAGCACCAGCCAGGTTAATCCGTGCGGAGCCGCTCATGATGACCCAAGCCACCGGCGCGTTTTCGGTTTCGATGACGCCCACCACGCCAGACGCCGACGCCTCACCCCCCTCGTTGCTGCCGCAGCAGCTGGGCCGCCTGCAACTGCTCAAGTACTACAGCGGCGATCTGCAAGCCACCGGGCGCGGCCAGATGCTGACCGCCACCACGGAGGTCGAAGGCTCGGCGGGCTACGTGGCCATCGAGCACGTCGAAGGCAGTCTGCACGGCAAGCGCGGCAGTTTTGTGTTGCAACACAGCGGCACCATGGCGCGCGGCCAGCCGCAGTTATCGATCACCATCGTGCCGGATTCGGGCACGGGCGATCTGTTTGGCATTAGCGGGCGCTGCCAGATTGTGTTGCAAGATGGTGGGCACAGTTATGTGCTGGATTATGAGTTGCATGGCTGACGCGTCAGCCTGCCGCCATCGCATGCACCGGTATCGTGCAAAACCGCCGTCCGCCGCAAACGGTTTCGTGGTTTTTTTGCGTCAGGTGTGCAACATCATTGACAGTTAAATTCTTACAACGATACCAATCCGTACCGCCGTCACACCCCACCAATCTGCTGATTTACGCCGCTTGAAGGTCGCTTTAAGCCGCCTGGCGTAAGTTACGGCAATCTGGCAAGCATCCCCCGCATGCAGTTGATCTGATTACGGTAAAGCTGCATTTGCGCGCCTTGCTCACCCCACCGTGAATGCGCTTGCAGCGTCAAAATGCGCCGTATAGGATGCGCAGAGGATGGAGTTGCGCATGACAAAGGCGTAACCGCAAACAAGTAACTGCACCGACAGTCGATACAAACAACCCCGCGCGTAACGAACACAGTCACTGTGCAGTCGCCGCGCCGTTTCTGGCTGCGGCTGCTGTTACCACAAATACATAAGAAACCGAGATTCGATCCATGCAACGAAGCAATCTGCGCGAGCGCGGCTTTACGCTGCTCGAACTGTTGGTAGTGCTGTTGATTATTGCGCTGTTGGCCGGTTACGTCGGCCCCAAGCTGTTCGGCGAAGTGGGCAAGGCCAAGATGAAAACCGCAGCCAGCCAGATGAAGTCGCTGGCCGATGCGCTTGATCATTACCGGCTGGACGTCGGCCACTACCCCACCACCGAACAAGGTCTGGCCGTACTTAGCGTCAAACCGGGCGACGAAGCCAAATGGCAAGGCCCGTATCTGACCAAGGACGTGCCCAACGATCCGTGGGATCACCCCTATGTTTATCGCCGCCCTGGCGAAAACGGCCACGATTTCGATCTCATCACCTATGGCGCTGACGGCAAGCCAGGCGGCACGGGTGAAGACGCCGATATCTCGTATTTTCAGTAACGCAGCCCGCGTCACTGACCCCTAGCCATGCGCTACAAAGTCAAAGCGCTCCAGGCCGGCTTGCTGCAAGAGCTGGACCTGGAGGCCGCCAACGAAGCCGAGCTCAAGCAGCGCCTGTCGTCGCAGGGGCTTGAGCTGGTGTCGGCGCACGCCCAGCATCGGGTCAGCTTTCGCAAAAGTGAATTTGCGCTCTCGCTGTTTACGCAAGAGCTGATCGCGCTGCTCGAAGCTGGCCTGACGCTGGTCGAGGCGGTGGAAACCCTCAAAGAAAAAGCCGCCGCCGATGGCAACCGCGTGGTGTTGTCGCGGCTGATTGACGGGTTGTATCAAGGTCTGCCGATGTCGCGCGTGCTCAGCCAGATGCCCGAGCATTTTCCGCCACTGTATATCGCCACCGTGGGCTCGGCCGAAAAGACCGGCCACCTGGCCAATGCGCTCAAGCGCTACCACCATTACGAATCGCGGCTGGCTTCGGTCAAAAAGAAGATTATTTCGGCACTGGTTTACCCGGCCGTCATCATCAGCATCGGCAGCGGCATCATGCTGTTTTTGCTGTTTTATGTGATTCCCAAATTCAGCCAGATTTACGCCAGCATGAAAGACCTGCCCTTTGCCGCCGCCGTGCTGCTGTGGTGGGGCAATCTGGTGCATGACCATGGCCCGGTGTTGTTTGCCGGCATCGTCGGCACCATCGCGCTGGCGATTGTGTTGTTGCGTACGCCCGCAGTGCAGGCCGCTTTATTGGAAGCGTTCTGGCGCTTGCCCAGCCTGGATGGCTATCGTCGCCTGTTTTCCCTCACCCGCTTTTATCGCACGGTCGGCTTGTTGTTGTCGGGCGGCTTGTCGGTGGTAGCCGCGATGGAACTGGCCGCGCAGTTATTGCCCACCCCGATGCGCCTGGCGTTAACGCGTGCGCTGGTCGATATCAAGGCGGGCCAGACCGTCTCCGCCACCTTGCCGCGTTATGGCCTGACCACGCCCGTGGCCGAGCGCCTGTTGCGCGTGGGCGAGCAAAGCGGCGAGCTGGCCACCATGGCCGAACGCGCCGCGCAGTTTTGTGATGAAGAACTCGACCGCGCCATCGATATGTTTACCCGTTTGTTTGAACCGATTCTGATGCTGATCATCGGCGTGATGATCGGCTCCATCGTCTTCCTTTTATATATGCCGATCTTCCAGCTAGCCGGGAGCATGCAATGACCGCGCTAACGCTCGAACTGATCAACCATCTGCGCCAGACCCAGACCGACGCTGCCTTGCCGCTGCAAATCCAGCAAACGCTGGGGCTGGATGACCTCACTTATCGCGCCGAAATCAGCCGTTTTCTGGGCCTGCCTGCGCTGGACCGCGACGAGCTGACCGCGCAGTTTCCGCGCTACGATCTGCTGCCCTATGCCGAAGCCGTCGGCCGCCAATGTGTGCTGGTCGAAGACACCGAAGGCCATCTGCGCCTGGTATTGGGCGATCCGTTTGATCGCATCACGCGCAACTGGGCGCAGCAGCGGCTTAACGTCAGCTATGTGACGGCGTTTGCGCATTTCTCCGATGTGCGCACATGGCTGGATAGTTTCGAGACCTCGCATCGCGCCATGGACCAGATGCAGGCGGGCCCCGATGCCGAAACCGGCAACGAAGGCGTTACCGAAATCTCGCTGGCCGCCATCGCGCGCGATGCCTCGCCGGTGGTGCGGCTGGTCAACTCCACGCTGTACGACGGTCTTAAATCCAAGGCCTCCGATATCCACCTGGAAAGCACCGCCACCGGCTTGTCGATCAAATACCGGATCGATGGCGTGCTATTGCATATCGGCGGCGCCAACGGCGTCGAGACCGCCGAACAGGTGATCTCGCGCATCAAGGTATTGGCCGATCTGGATATCTCCGAGCGCCGTATTCCGCAGGATGGTCGCTTTAAAGTGCTGGCCAATGGCCGCGATGTGGATTTCCGCGTCTCGATCATGCCGTCGATTTATGGCGAAGACGCGGTGCTGCGGATTCTGGACAAGCAAAACGGCGGCGATGCCTTCAAGCAACTGCGCCTGGATATTCTCGGCTTTGACGACAGCACCATGGCCAATATCCGCGGCCTGGCCACCGAGCCGTATGGCCTGCTGCTGGTGACGGGCCCCACCGGTTCGGGCAAATCCACCACGCTGTACGCCACGCTGTCGGAAATCAACACCGGCGAAGAAAAGATCATCACCATCGAAGACCCGGTGGAATACCAGTTGCAAGGCATTCTGCAGATTCCGGTCAATGATAAAAAAGGCCTGAGCTTTGCACGTGGGTTGCGGTCCATTTTGCGGCATGACCCCGACAAGATTCTGGTCGGCGAAATCCGTGACGGCGAAACCGCCAATATCGCCGTGCAAGCGGCGCTAACGGGCCACCTGGTGTTAACCAGCGTGCACGCTAACAACGTGTTTTCCGTACTCGACCGCTTTATGCATATGGGCGTGGAGCCCAACAGCTTTGTCGATGCGCTGATTGGCGTGGTGGCGCAACGGCTGGTGCGCAAGATCTGCCCGCATTGCATCACCGACGATGCACCCGACGACGAACTGTTAGAGGCCTCGGGCGTCACGCGCGCACAAACCGCGCACTGGCGCTTTCGCAAAGGCACCGGCTGTAACCATTGTCGTGGCACCGGTTATCTGGGCCGTAAAGCCATCGCCGAAGTCTTGCGCCTTAACGACGAACTGAAACAAGCGATTGCCGGCCGCGCGCCTGCGGTCGAAGTCAAACAACTGGCGGCCAGTCTGGGCTTTTTAAGCATGCGCCAGGCCGCGATGGCCGTTGTGGCGCGCGGCGAAACCACTTTGCAGGAAGTAAATCGTGTCACGTTTGTGGATTGAGCACACCGCCTGGCTGACCCGCCGCCACGTGTTGCTCGCCAGCGGGCCACGGATCAACGTCGGGCAGAAAAAAGGCACGCCGCAATTGCACCGCGCCCATGCCGCCGTGCAACCGGTGGGCGATGACGCCGTGTTGCGCTTGCAGCAATTGCTGGCGCACGCGCCGCGCGGCAGCCTGGGGCTGGATCAACTGCATTTGTTGATGGGCGCACCGTGGGTGCGTTATGCCGTTATGCCATGGCAAACATCGCTCAAGCGCGAGGCCGATTGGGAAGGCTACGCGCGCGTATTGCTGGCGCAGCAATATGGCGTGGCCACCGACACCTGGCGCATTCGCGTCGCCCCCGGCGGTTTTGGCCAGGCGCGGCTGGCGGCGGCGGTGGACCAGGGTTTGTTCCAGACCGTGTACGAAATGGCGCGCGCCAGCAAATTGCGGCTAAGCCAGTGCGAGCCGCTGCTGATTACCGCAATCAACCGACATCACGCCAGGCTGAAGGCGCGGGAATTTGTACTGGTGTTGCTGGAAGCCGAATACGCCACCTGTTTGTTCTTTAACAAAGGCTGGCACAGCGTGATTACCCAGCCGTACGCCACGCCGCCCCACCACGCGCCCGACGCCGATCAGATTACCGCGCTGGTGCGCGACGCCGCGGTGCTGGGTGGCGAAACCATGCCGGCGCAAATTTACGTCAGCTCGTCCGATATCCCGCTATCCAGCTTGTCCGGCCAAGGCCCGATCCAGTGGCTGGGCGGCGTGCATCCGCGCTTTAGCCAACCGATAGATCTGCGTGCCGCAGTCGAGGTGGCGGCATGAAGCCAGTGCAACTTGATTTCCAGCGCAAGCCCAGCACCACCCCATGGATCGGCCTGGTGCTGGTTGCCCTGGGCGTGGTGGTCATCCTGTGGGCGCTGGCACAGCAAGACATCGTGCGGCAACGCCAACAGCAAGTGTCGGATCGCGAAGACGACGTGGCCTGGCTGAAAAAGAAACAAGACCAGGCGCAACAAGCCGCCCGCAAAGAAACGCCGATGAATGACAAAGTCGCCGCCATCCGCAAAGGCCAGTTGGTCAGCCCGATCCCGGCGCTGGCTTTGCTGGAGGAATACTGGAGCAACGATATCGGCCTGACCAAACTCGAAGTGGTCACCGCCGACCATGACATCAAGCTGGAGCTGGAATCGCGCACGCTGGAAGACACGCTCAGCCTGGTCGACAACCTGACCAGCGATCCGCGCGTGAGCAAAGTAACGTTTGCGCATCAGGGCCTGAAGGTGGTTGATCCGTTCAAGCCCACGCAATCGCAGCTGGAATTTACCTGGCGCGAGGTGCGCCGATGAACAGCGCACGCTTGTTATGGTGGATGCGGCAATGGCCGCGCCAGGCCGGCTTGCTGGGCTGGGTGGGCCTGGCGCTGATGCTGGCGGGCTGGTTGATTTATCGGCAGCAAGTGGTGCCGGTCAGTCAGGACTTGGACCGGCGCGAAATCGCCATCGATAGCGCGCGCCATCAGTTGCGCCTGGCAGCCCAGGCCAGCGCCGCCGCAGCCGCCGCGCCCGCGCCGCTGGATACGCCCGATCAATTTACCGACATGCTGCGCCAGCTGACCGAGATGGCCAACGCGCACCATGTCGCCATCACCCAAAGCGAATACAAATCGGTCAGCGAAGGTGACGGCCACTTGATGCGCTTTGGTATTCAGTTTCCGGCGCAAGGTCGTTACCCCGACCTGCGCGGCCTGGTTGCCGATCTACAGGCGCTGCCCGGCGTGCGCGTTGAGTCGCTGATGTTCAGTCGCAGCCAGATCGGCGACGACAACCTGACCGCGCAACTCACGCTGAGCTATCTGACGGAGGTGCGCTGATGTTGTCGCGCCCGCTGCAGATTGTGCTGGCCATTACCGTCATCCTGACCGGATACGCGTGGTGGCAAGGCCGTAACGAAGATGAAAACGCCGAGGGCGCGATGCCGGTGCGCGCGCGCAGCCACGCCATTGCGTCCATCGCCAGCGAAGCCGCACTGGCGCATGTGGCCGCGGTGATGAATGCCTCGGCCACGGCGGCGCACGCCAGTGGCGCCAGCGCCGCCAGCGCGGTGGATCTGTTTCCGCGCCAGAGCTGGCAACCGCCGCCACCGCCCCCTACCCCAACGCCCAAACCCACGCCCACACCCAAGCCGGTGGCGCCGCCGTTGCCGTTTCAGGTGATCGCCAGCTGGCACGAGGGCGCCAACGACCGCATCGTGGTGGAAGTGGGTGGTCAGCAATATGTGATCTGCGCTCGCTGCGATGCATTGGGCCGCATACAACAAGGAGAAGTGCTGCTCGGGATTTACCGCGTCGATCAGGTAACGCGTGATGCCATTACGTTTACCTATTTACCGCTGAATCAGGTGCAGACACTGCCCGTCGGAGGAACGCCGTGAAGCGTGCGTCATTACCCCTGTTTTCGAGCCCGCCGCGACGTTTGTTGCTGGCGATTGTGCTGCCCCTGGCCCTGCTGAGCGCATGTATGCAATCGCCGCCCGAAATGGGCCGGCAAATGATTCTGCAAGGCGACCCCGAAGGCGGCCTCAAGCTGTTGCAAGACCAGTTGCGCGCCAATCCGGACGACATCAAACTGCGCGCCACCTTTGAGCGCCAGCGTCAGTTTTATGTGCAGAACCTGATCAAACAGGGCGATGCCGCGCGCGCCACCGGCGACACCGCCACTGCGCTCGCGTCGTTCCAGCATGTATTGCAATGGGACAGCGGCAATCTGCGCGCCAAAGAAGTGGTCAGCAATATCGAAATGGATTTGCGCCACGCCTCGATGCTCAAGTACGCGGGCACGATCAAGACCGAACATCCCGAAGACGCGATGGTGACGGTCGACCAGATTCTGCAAGACAATCCGCGCAATCTGCAGGCACGCCGGCTTAAAGACGAAATCCAGACACGGCTTAATCGCACCAACTTAAAGCCACAATTGGCCGCGGCATTGCGCACGCCGATCAGCCTGCAATTCCGCGATCAATCGTTAACCAGCGTGTTCGACATTATTTCGCGCATCGGCAAGGTCAATTTCATTTTTGATCGCGATGTGTCGCCGCAACTTAAAACCACCATTTTTGCCCGCGATACCACGGTGGAAGACGTCATCAATCTGTTGCTGGCCACCAATCAGCTCGACAAAAAAATCCTTAACGAAAACACGATCCTGATTTACCCCAAGCGCCCGGATAAAGATCGCGATTACAAAGATCTGGTGATGCGCACGTTCTATGTCGGCAATGCCGACCCCAAACAAGTGCTGGCCATGCTCAAGCAGATGGTCAAAACCCGCGACGTATATATCGATGACCGGCTTAACATGATCGTGATGCGCGATACGCCCGAAGCCATCGATGTGGCCGAGCGTTTGATTGCCGCGATTGATCTGCCGCAATCCGAAGTGGATATCAGCGCGCAAATCCTCGAAGTGACCACGTCCGATTTGTTGAATCTGGGTATTCAATATCCCAAATCCATCAGTGCTACCGTCGGCACCAATGGCACCGATACCACGACGACCACCACCAATACCGCATATAGCGGCGCCTTGAGTCTGGCCGACCTGGCGGCGTTTAACCGCAGCAATGTGCTGGTCAATTTTGGCTCGCCCACCATTACCGCCAATCTGACGCATGACAAGGGCGATACCAATGTATTGGCCAGCCCGAATATCCGCGTCAAAAACAAAGAAAAAGCCAAGATATTGATTGGTGATCGCTTGCCGGTGATTACCAATACCACGTCCAATGGCGTCACCAGCGAAAACGTCAATTACCAGGACGTCGGTTTGACGCTGAATGTGGAGCCGACCATTTCGATTGATGGCGATATCAGCATGAAAGTGACGCTGGAAGTGTCCAATATCGTCGACACCATCACCACGCAAACCGGCTTGCGCGTGTACCAGGTAGGTACGCGCCATGCCGAAACGGTGATGGCATCGCGCGATAGCGAAACCCAGGTGTTGGGTGGTTTGCTCAGCCGCAATGATCAGGTCAGCGGCAGCGCCATTCCGGGGCTGGGCGAAGTGCCGGTGCTGGATCGCATTTTTGGTAGCAAATCGACGTCAAAAGGCAAAACCGAGCTGGTGCTGTTGATTACGCCGCACGTGGTGCGCAATCTGCCGCTGCCGAGTTCGTATATCACGCAATTTGATAGCGGCACTGAGGGTTCGATTTCCACTGAGCCGCTACGCTTGCGCAGCAAATCCACCGTCAATATCGATAGCTCGGGCAGTGGCGCGGGCAACCCGGGTATTCAGCAAAATCCGGCGATTGTGCAGCAACCGATCCAGCCGGCGCCGCAACCGCAAGTGCCGCAACCGCAGCCGCAACAACAAGGGGGCAATCCTCCCCCCGCCCAACCCACGCCGCCCCCCGCGCCTGCGCAAGAAACGCAGTTGCCCAAGAGCGGCACCATGGGGCGGCATTGACGATCATGACGTCGCTGCCCCGGCGCACGCGCGGTTTTACGCTGATCGAGCTGATGGTGACGCTCACCATCCTGGCCGTACTGGCCACGGTGGCGTTGCCGCTGTGGCAGATCGGCGCGCAGCGTAATCGCGAAGAGGAACTGCAGCGCGATCTGCTGCAGATTCGCGCCGCCATCGATGCGTACAAGCAAGCCGTGGACGATGGCCGTATCAACAAATCGATCGATGAAACCGGCTACCCGCCCACGCTAAGCCTGCTAGTGGACGGCGTAAAAGACCTGAAAGACCCGACCGCCAAAAAGATTTATTTTTTGCGCCGCTTGCCGCGTGATCCGTTTTGCGATTGCGCCAGTCGCAGCAACGAAGAAACCTGGGGCAAGCGCAGCTACGCCAGCCCGCCCGACTCGCCGCAAGAAGGACGCGACGTGTACGATGTTTACTCCTTATCCGAGGGCGTCGGTCTTAACGGCGTGCCTTATCGACAGTGGTGACCGATGTTGTGTCGTAATTCGCGCCGTGGCTTTACCTTGATCGAATTGCTGGTGGTTCTGGCCATCATGGCCAGCCTGCTGACGCTGGTGGTGCCACGCTATTTTCAGCAAACCGATCGCGCGCAAGAAGTGGTGCTGCGCCACAACCTGATCGCCATGCGCGACGCCATCGACAAGTTTGATGCCGACACCGGCCGCTATCCCGATAACCTGGACGAACTGGTCAGCAAAAAATATCTGCGCGAAGTGCCGCTGGACCCCATCACCGGCAAGCGCGATAGCTGGGTGGTGACGGCGCCCGAAAACGGCACCGGCGTGTACGACGTTAAAAGCGGTGCGGATGGACAGGCGCATGACGGCAGCAATTTCAAAGACTGGTAAGCACGCCCAGGCGTCGGGCACGCGCCAGCGCGGCTTTGCCTACGCGTGGGCATTGATGATGGTGCTGATTACCGGCATCTATCTGGCGGAAGTGGCCGACGTCTGGCAAACGCGCATCCGCCGCATGAAAGAAACGCAATTGCTGGCCGAAGGCGACGAAATCCGCATGGCCATCAAGCATTACACCGAGCAGGGCAACGCCAATGCCATGCAATATCCGCATTCGCTGGATGATCTGATCAGCGATAACCGCGTGCCGTTTCCACGCCGGTTTTTGCGCCATGCGTATAAAGACCCGATTACCGGCGAAGACTGGCTGTATATCGCCGCGCCCGGTGGCGGCTTTATGGGCGTGTACAGCAAGTCGATGGACAAGCCGCTGAAGCGCGATAACTTTCCGGCCAGCTATGTGGGCTTTGCCAACAAAGATAACTACCAGGAATGGAAGTTTGCGCAATGGCCCACCGGCGGCGGGCGCGTGCGCTGAAGTTTCTCGCCATAGGGTGGGGCTGGCCCCACCATTCAAAGCCATCAGCGACATGCCGCTGCGCTTAAGCTTCACGATGATGTGCCAACTTGTCAGTTCTGCGCGGGCGGCCTTGGGTGGTGGGTCTTGACGGGGACGCCGAGTCCCACCCTATGCTGACGTTTCCTTGTGACCCGCCTCACCCATCTCGCGTGCGCCGCGCGGACGCCACTTCTTCTTGTCGGTGTGCACTCTGGCCCGTCAGCGCGTTGCCTCCTCTCCTCACATCCTCCGGCATGGCTATTTCTACCTGACAACTCCGCCTACAAGCGTGTCGCAACATATTCCGCTGCGCGCAGCAAACCTTGCGCCTTCATAACCGGCCACACGCCAGGCATAGCGCCATCTACCGGGCTATTTTCGAATATCACTGTAAGCTAATACTTGATTTAATCTGAAAGAATTTACCTTTCGTCGGCATTCAGCATTTTTGCAAAACAGGGCTTGGCCGTCAGGAACAAGCAACGGCGCGGCTTGCGTCAGTTTTTTAAACAAATAGCTGTGACGGGGATTTCTTAAGCCGCTTTTAAGATATTGACTTATCTGACCGAAAATTTAATATCCGGGTCAGCAGTAGCGAACAACGATCATAAAACCTTCGGAGCACTTACTCATGAAAAAACTTGCCGCAGTTGCACTCCTGGGCATGGCACTCGCGTCTGGCATGGCCAGCGCCAAAGTCATTGATTCGGGCAGCACCAACATCAAGAACAAAACCGTCTGGACCACCGGCTGGACTGGCCTTAACTTTGGCTCGCTGGCCGCTGGCGATTACAGCCTGACCTTCAGCTTTACCAGCAAGGCCGCTGAATCGTTCAAAGTGGGCTACGCCCTGCTGGAAAACTGGAACATCTTCAAGCCGGTCAGCTATTCGTATGACAAGGTCAACGGCACCAGCTGGTCTGAAACCGTTGATTTCGACCTCAGCAGCGCTACCAATGTGCGCCTGTTTGCCGGTCTGATCGCGCTGGCCGATCGCAATACCAGCTGGTGCAATCCGGCTGACTACAGCGGCAAATTCTCGTGGGAACTGAGCACGGTGGACGTCTCGGCCCCGATCCCGGAACCGGAAACCTATGCCCTGATGGGTCTGGGTCTGGTTGCGCTGGTGGCGGCTCGCCGTCGCAAGCAAAAGTAAGACCGTAGTACCGCGGGTTTGATGATCGCTTGATCGTTACTGAACGCCCGTATCCGACTTGCCAATAAACGGCCCCTTCGGGGGCCGTTTTCCGTCGTGCGCCGCCGCGCGCAGGCCACGCAGTTTCTTGCAACACACCTACATTTTCCCAGCCAATTCCTACCCGCTATTCATCCGACCGTAGACAGCCTGGTGCAAGCAGCAAGGTTACAGTCTCGTTGATCCGATATTCCCCTATCCCTCTTCGCGCCTGCCGCGCTTAACCGTGGAGAACTGCCATGCCCCAAAAACCCGGTGCCCCTTCCGATCTGCCCGCTATCGAAGCCGCTCGCCGCGAATTCGATCCGGTCAACATCACCACGCAACAAGGCCTTAAAGAAAGCGATGACGCTAATTCGCTGAAGGCCGGTGTGCGTGGCCCGTCGCTGCTGCAAGACTTTGTGCTGCGCGAAAAGATTACTCACTTTGACCATGAACGCATCCCTGAGCGCATCGTGCACGCACGTGGCGCGGCTGCGCATGGCGTGTTCCAGGCCTATCCGGGCAACGAGAAATACACCAAGGCCGGCTTTCTACAAGATCCGGCCAAACAAACGCCGGTGTTTGTGCGCTTTTCCACCGTCGCCGGTTCGCGTGGTTCGGCCGATCTGGCGCGTGACGCGCGTGGCTTTGCCGTCAAGTTCTACACCGACGAAGGCAACTTTGATCTGGTGGGCAATAACATTCCGGTGTTCTTTATTCAGGACGCCATCAAGTTTCCCGACTTTGTCCATTCGGTAAAGCCGGAACCCAATAACGAGATTCCGCAAGCCGCCAGCGCGCACGATACGTTCTGGGACTTCATCTCGCTGACGCCCGAATCGTTCCACATGATCATGTGGGTGATGTCGGATCGTGCCATTCCGCGCAGCTATCGCATGATGGAAGGCTTTGGCGTGCACACCTTCCGCTTTATCAATGCCGCAGGCGAAAGCCAGTTTATTAAATGGCACTGGAAGCCGCTGCTGGGCACGCACGGCGTGGCATGGGACGAAGCACTCAAAACCAACGGCGCAGATCCGGATTTCCATCGCCGCGACCTGTGGGAAGCCATCGAAAACGGCGTGTACCCGGAATGGGAACTGGGCGTGCAGATCATCAGCGAAGCCGACGCGGCCAAGCTCAAGATCGACTTGCTCGACCCGACCAAGATCATCCCCGAAGAAGTGATTCCGGTAACCAAGCTGGGCAAGATGACGCTCAACCGCAACCCGGACAACTTCTTTGCTGAAACCGAACAAGTGGCCTTCCACCCCGGCCACGTGGTGCCCGGCATCGACTTTACTAACGATCCGCTGCTGGCAGGCCGCCTGTTCTCCTATACCGACACGCAATTACTGCGTCTGGGTGGCCCCAACTTTGCGCAGATCCCCATCAACCGCCCGGTCTGTCCCGTGCATAACTTCCAGCGCGATGGCTTTAGCCAGCAACGCGTGGATATGGGCCGCGTGGCCTATGCGCCCAGCTCGCTGCAAACCGACGCCCCGGCCCATATCGGCAAGCTGCCCGGCGGTTATGAAGAGTTTCCGCAAAAGGCGGACGGCGAGTTCTTGCGCGCCAAGCCCGAACTGTTTGCCGACCACTACAGCCAGGCCACGCTGTTCTACGTCAGCCTGACCCCGGCCGAGCAAAAGCATTTGCAGAATGCGCTGAAGTTTGAATTGTCGAAGTGCGACACGCTGCAAGTGCGCGAACGTGTAGTAGAAAACCTGGCGCATATCGACGCCGAACTGGCTGGCGAAGTGGCCAAGGGCCTGGGCCTGGTCGCCCCCGCCATTCCCGCGCCGAAGCTGGCCCCGCAATACAAGCCGTCGCCCGCATTGTCGATGGTGCATCCGGGTGGTTCGGTGGCCGGTCGCAAAGTGGCGATCATCGCGGGCGAAGGCCACGACGCCGCCGAAGTGGCTGCGCTGCAAGCCGCCCTGAAAGCCGAGCAAGTCAGCTGGCACCTGATTGCGCCGACGTTGGCGCCGGTTAAAGACAGCAAAGGCAATAGCGTGACGCCCGATGCCACGCTGGAAAACACGCGCTCGGTGTTGTACGACGCTGTGTTTGTGCCGGGTGGCAAAGAACATATCGACGGCCTGCGTTTGCTGGGTAAAGCCAAGGCCTTTGTGGCCGAAGCGTTCATGCATTGCAAACCGATCGCCGTGGGCGTGAATGCCGCTGCTGTGCTGGACGACGCCAACCTGCCGTTGGCCGACATCGGCACCGATCCGCAAGCGCTGAAAGACCAAGGCATTGTGGTGGCCGACAGCACCGGCAAGAGCGTGCCGCAAGACCTGTTGCACGCCATGCGTTTCCATCGTTTCTGGGACCGTCCGGGCGTGGACAAGGTGGCTGCGTAACGGTCGCTTTGGGCACGTAGGCAGGCGGCCGACAGCGTGTGGCCGCCCGCCTACAAAAGAACCGGACGCGGTCCAAATGTGACAGGCCGCTGCAAGCTTTACTCTGGCATGGCCAGCCTGCGCAATTTGTACAACCACGCGCCGGCGGCGCCAGACACCACTCGCATCAGCGACGCATCGCGGAGAAAACATACAAATGCTCAAGACGCATAACGAACGGATTGCCGGTTTTATGGATGACGCACTGCTGGGCTATGCCGATCAGCCCGCCAGCGCGCGTCACGCTGCCAACCACGATGGCCAGCAATTTGGCCGGATGTTTGGCGGCAGCAAATCGTTGCGTCAGGCGTTTGCGATGATCGAACGCGTTGCGCCCACCGATGTGCCGGTACTGATCCTCGGCGAATCGGGCTGTGGCAAAGAGTTGGTGGCGCAAACCGTGCACGAAAAAAGCAGCCGGAGCGCGGGCCCGTTTGTGCCGGTGAACTGCGGCGCGATTTCGCCGACATTGCTGGAAGCCGAATTGTTTGGTTATGAAAAAGGTGCATTCGCGGGCGCGCAACGTACCCACGCCGGTGTGTTTGAACGCGCTGCGGGCGGCACCTTGTTCCTTGATGAAATTACCGCCATGTCGCCCGATTTGCAGGCGCGACTGTTGCGGGTGCTGGAGACCGGCGAATTTACCCGCCTGGGCGGCACCGAAGAACTGACTTGCACGGCGCGCATTGTGGCCGCCACCAACCGTGATCCGGCTGAAGCCATCAGCGCCGGCGCATTGCGCCGCGATCTGATGTTCCGGCTGGCCGTGTTCCCGATCAATCTGCCGCCATTGCGTGCGCGCGAGGGCGATGTGCTGATGCTGGCGCGCCACTTTCTGGCTGAAATGAATCGCCAGTACGGCACCAGCAAAAAATTTACCGCCGAAGCCGAAGCCCGGCTGGCCAGTTACGACTGGCCCGGCAATGTGCGCGAGCTTAAAAACTGCGTGCAACGCGCTTACATCCTGGCCGACCATGCGCTGGATGCCGCCTCGGTGGCCCCGCTCAGCAGCTGGAGCCCGCAGGACGAAGCGCAAGAAACACTGACGTGGCGCGTGGGCCAGTCGCTGGCCGAGATGGAACGCGACGCGATTCTGGCCACGCTGCAGCACTTTGATGGCGACAAACGTCAGACCGCCATCGTGCTGGGGGTGAGCCTTAAAACGCTTTACAACCGCTTGAATGCCTGGGCGGCGCAGGCGTCCTGAACGCCCGGGCCACCCGATAAATCAAGCGGCACGACAAGAACTGGATCGACGCGGAATACAGCGCGCCGTACCGCAAGTTAGCGCAAACGCGCACGCTGAATACCCCGCTGTATGACCACAGAAACAGGAGCAGCAATCATGGCACTTTGGAATCTGAACAACGGCATCGAATTTGATACCCCGCACGTGCACGAAGCGCAAAACGACTTCTCGCACGACAGCCCGCATTTCTCCACGCGCAGCAATGCCAGCCAACGCCCCGCCACGGCCGGGCGCGCCGCATGCCCGACCATGCGTCTGGCCGTCGCGGGCGAAATGGCCGGTGGCGAAGTGGTGGACTTTGAAGGTCTGGCGCTGGGCGATGTGCGAGGCCTGGTTATCGACGTTTATCAGGGCCGAGTGGCTTATCTGATTGTGTCGCTGCGCCCCGATCTGCGCACCGACAGCGGTTCTTTGCGCATCGTGCCGTGGCACTCGGTGTCGGTGGACCCCAATCAGGCCTGCTTTACGCTGAATGTGGAAGAAGAAACGCTGGTGAACGCACCGGCTTGCCATCCCGGCGAGTTGCCCGACATGAGCCAGCCGGAATGGGCACTGGACACGCACAAGCATTACGAAGCCCGCCCGTATTGGGATTAAGCCGCGGGTTGCTGCCTACACATAAAAATTCTCATGTAACCGGAACCGGAAGGCCAGCCTGGCCTTCCCCGGCACTCTGCCTTAGTCAACAACACGCATAACAAACAACGGAGAAAAGCACATGAAGACCCTGCAACCCTCCCCGGTCAAATCGACCCTTGTGATCACCGCTGCGCTGCTGGCGTTAAGCCTGAGCGCGTGCAGCAAGAATGAATCGACAGATACCGCATCCGCACCCGCTTCGAGCGCCGATGCGATGTCGCCGCCGATGGCGCCGGCCAGCACCACCGACGTGGCCCCGGCCACCGATAGCAGCAGCACCGGCAGCACGCTGTCGGCCGATGCCTCCGCCGCAGGCGACAAGATCAAAGCCGAAGCATCCGAGGCGGGGGACAAGATCAAGGCTGCCACTTCCGACACCAGCGACAAGGTGAAATCGGGCACGTCTGAAGCCGGCGACAAGATCAAAGCCGCCACCGCCGACGCGGGCGACAAGCTGAAACAGAATTCCGACAAGGCAGGCGCGGCGTTGTCCGATGCCGGCCTGACCGCCAAGGTGAAGAGCGCGCTGGCCAAAGATGCCGGGCTATCAACGCTGAAGCTGAATGTCACCTCCAAGGATGGCGCAGTCACGCTGACCGGAACGGTGGATACCGCCGCGCACAAGGATCAGATCAAGACCGTCGCCACCGCGGTGGAAGGCGTGAAGTCGGTGGACGATCAGACCACCGTCAAGTAAGCGCCACAGCCGCATTACCCAACACACGCCCCGCTCAACCGAACGGGGCGTAACCCGATCGATGCCTGGGCGTATGCGCCGGGCTCAGGGACTGGAGCACATCATGAAGCGATCATTATTGCTGGCCGCCGTGGCCGGATTGGGCGTCATGCTGTATCGCAATGCGCGTGACCAGCAGGCCCACAGCAAACTGGTGGATACCGGCCGCGCTGCGGGCGCTACGCCGATCAGCGACTGGGAAAGCGAAGGCGGCACCGCGCTGACCCCCGCTGGCACAGGCACCAAGCCGGGCGTAACGCAAACCACCACGCTGGATTGAGTCTTCGTCCGGCGCGGTTAGCCTGCAACCCCCCAACCCTCGCGTTTGCGCGCGCCGTAACTTGGGCCGCAAGCGTTTCTACGCTCGCTTTCTGCGAGCGTATTTTTGTCTACTCACGCATTGCATTGCCCCGACTGCGCCCTCGTGCGCGGCCGGGTTTTGCTGTGCCGCAACATCTGGCGGTTTCCCTGTATTGGGGTTGCATTAAATCCTGTCTATACCTCAATGACACCACCCGCCCGACGCGGAGAAAAACGAATGGCAGTCAATCTGGCCGCAATCAAAGAAGGCTCGCCGGTGCCGCAAGGCGCCTCCTGGGACGGCAACGGCGTTAACTTTGCGCTGTTCTCGGCGCATGCCACCAAAGTGGAATTGTGTCTGTTCGACGACAGCGGACAAACCGAGCTGGAACGCATTGAACTCCCGGAATACACCGATGAAGTCTGGCACGGCTATATCCCGGATCTGGCGCCGGGCCAGGTGTATGGCTATCGCGTGCACGGACCCTATGACCCGGAAGCAGGCCACCGTTTTAACCCCAACAAATTGCTGCTAGATCCCTATGCCAAGCGCCACGTGGGCCAGTTGGTGTGGGCGCCCGAGGTATTTGCCTATACCGTGGGCCACAAAGATGGCGACCTGAGTTTCGATAAACGCGACAGCGCTAAATACGTGCCGAAATGCGTGGTGGTCGATTCCAATTTTTCGTGGGAAATCGGCAGTGGCGTGCGGGTGCCGTGGGATAAAACGGTGCTGTACGAAACCCATGTGCGTGGCTTTACCCAATTGCACCCCAATGTGCCCGAACATTTGCGCGGCACTTTTGCCGGTTTAAGCCAGCCCGAAATCGTCGATTACATTAAAAGCCTGGGCGTAACTTCAGTGGAGTTATTGCCGATTCATTCATTTGTGAATGACGATTATCTGCTGCAACGCGGTCTGGCCAATTATTGGGGCTATAACACGATCGGTTTTTTTGCCGCCGATCCGCAATACTTTTCTTCGAATTCGATTTCGGAATTCAAGAATATGGTCGATCGCTTCCATCGCGCCGGGCTGGAGGTGATTCTGGACGTGGTGTACAACCACACCGCTGAAGGCAATGAACTGGGCCCGATGCTGAGCTTTAAAGGCATTGATAACGCCAGCTATTACCGCTTGCTGCCCGATAATCCCCGCTATTACATCAACGATACCGGCACCGGCAATACGCTTAATCTAAGCCACCCGCGTGTGCTGCAAATGGTGACCGACAGCCTGCGTTACTGGCTGACTGAAATGCGCGTAGATGGTTTTCGTTTTGATCTGGCCACCATTCTGGGCCGCGAACCTTATGGCTTTGATGAAGGCGGCGGCTTTCTGGATAGCTGTCGCCAGGACCCGATTCTTTCCAGCGTTAAATTGATTGCCGAACCGTGGGATTGCGGCCCCGGCGGTTATCAGGTGGGCGGCTTTCCACCCGGCTGGGCGGAATGGAATGATCGCTTTCGCGATACCACGCGCTGCTTCTGGAAAGGCGATGAAGGCAAGGCCGCCGAATTGGCCACGCGCTTGACTGCATCAGGCGATCTGTTTAACCGCCGCGGGCGGCGGCCTTGGGCCAGCGTCAATTTTGTCACCGCGCACGATGGCTTTACCTTGAATGATCTGGTTTCGTACAACGACAAACATAATGAAGCCAATGGCGAGGGTAATCGCGATGGCAGCGACAATAATCACTCGTGGAATCATGGCGTAGAAGGCGAAACCAGCGACGAAAGCATCAACGAATTGCGCGAGAAACAAAAGCGCAATATGTTGGCCACGCTCTTGTTGGCGCAGGGCACGCCCATGTTATTGGCGGGCGATGAATTCGGTAATTCGCAAGGCGGCAATAACAATGCGTATTGCCAGGACAATGAAATCAGCTGGCTGGATTGGGAACATATCGATACCCGCGGTGAGCATCTGACTGAGTTTGTGCGACGCTTGACGCTGGTGCGCAATGCCCTGCCGGTCTTACGTCGCGCGCGCTTTTTGACGGGCGAGTGGAACGACAAGCTGGAAGTGCGCGATCTGACCTGGATTGCCCCGGACGCCACCGAACTTAGCCAGGAACACTGGCACGATCCGCATATGAAATGCTTTGGCATGCTGATGGATGGCCGCGCCCAAGCCAGCGGGATTATGCGTTCTGCGGGTGATTCGACGCTGCTGCTGCTGATGAATGCGCATTACGAGCAGGTGGATTTTACGATTCCGGAGGTATCGGGGCCGTCGGAATGGACGGGCTTGATCGATACGGAAAATCCGCTGCCCGACGAATTGCCGCATTACTTGAGCGGAGATGTGATTGCGCTGGCGGGCAGGTCTTTGCAATTGCTGCGGCTAAAAAGCGAAGGCGATACCGAAGTCATTGGCCAACGCGTTGAAGCCGAATTGACCCGCCGCTTCTAACATAGGGTGGTTCGAGACCCACCATTCGAAGGCATCAACAAGGATAGATTGCGTTCTTGTTTGCGGCTTTGAATGGTGGGTCTCGACCCACCCTATGCGTTTAGATCTGGCCCAGAAACCAGTTCACGATATAGAAATGGTCTTCAAACAATTGCGCTTCCATGCGGTTGAATTCAAACAGCGGCACCCATTGCGCGCGGTCGGCGTCGTCGCTGCCGCGCACTTTGGGCAAGCCCTCGCCGGTGGGTACCAATTCAAAGAGGAATGCATGCGTAATGGTGCGGCCGCGCAAACTGCGCTTGGGATGATCAAATACGCGATTCGCCCGGATCGAACCCGCTAATACCGGTGCGGGCACTTTCAGCCGCGTTTCTTCGCGCAATTCCCGAATGGCCGCATCGCGCACCAATTCATCGCCATTTACAAAGCCACCCGGCAAAGCCCATAACCCTTTGCCCGGCACATTTTTGCGGCGTACCAGCAAGATATGGCCCGAATGAATCACCACGGCATCGGTAGTGACAAATGTGGGCGGATACGGCGCATTGGCCCACGCTTTGCGGTAATTCTGGATATAGCGATATTCCTCGGCCAATTGCGCATACGTCGCGCCATCGCGAAATTGCTGCAGCCAGCTATATACGGCGTGGGGCAAACGCGGCGCCGATTGCGCAAAGCCGGCGCCGTTATCGTCAAACAAACATTGGCGCACATGGCTGGCGTCAATGCCGGGTTCATCAGCCACTTCCACGCGCTGCCATTGCGGAAATAAATCAAGATACCAGGTATGTCGGCGTGAGGGACTGCCGATGGTGCCAATACGGAATTGCGCCTCGCTTTTGCCGAGGCTAAGCGTATCGACCGCAATGACCTTATCCACCAGGTTTTGGACTTCGGTCACCCATTGCTGATCGTTGTACATGCGGTCAGAACAACCCACCACAAACACACGGTCTTGCCATTCAGTGGGCAAGGCGGCGCGCAGCATGTCTTCGCGTTGATCCAGCGTAAACGGATTGCGCGGGCTGGAGGCCTGGCGTGCCGAGCCGCAAATCACGATCAATTTGGCCGCCTGCTGCATGGCCGCCTCGATCACCTTTAAATGCCCAAGGTGAACCGGCTGAAACCGGCCAATAAACACCAGATAGTCGTATTGCATCGTGCGTGCATCCTCGGCAATGAATGGCGCGGGCGGCATTCCGAGATTGGCCTGCATCTCTCAAAATAGCCGCCCGTGCGGATGGCGCGATTTACGCGTAATAACGTTTCGAGAATTCGAGCATGCGCTCAATCGGCTGGCGCGCCAGATCCATCTGTTCTTCGCTTAGATAATCGATGCGAATGCCTTCGCCCGCCTGCGCGCGTTGCACCGCCTGCGTGGTGTTCAGCTTCATGTACGGGCATTGGTTGCACTGACAACCGGCGTAAATGGGCGCCTGCTCGATTTTCAGATCTGGCCGCGCCAGACGCATGTTGTAGAGAATGCCGTCTTCCGTCGCCACAAAAATGGTGGCATCGGGCTCGCTGGCGTAGCTTTTGATCCAGTTAAGCATGCCGGAAGTGGAACCCACGTAATCGGCCTGCTGCAACACCGGCAGCGGGCTTTCCGGGTGCGCAATCAGATACTTGGCGGTGCTGATGCCGGCAAACGCTTCGTCCAGCGCTGCCTGGTTAAACTTGTCGTGCACTTCGCATACGGCCGACCACAGCGGCATGTCGTAGCCGTACTGAAAATTGAGATAAGCGCCCATATTGCGGTCGGGCGAGAAGATGACCTTTTTACCGTCGGCATAAAGGTGGGCAATGATGTCGTCCACGTTGCGGCTGGTCACAATCCAGTCCGACAGCGCTTTGTGCTCGGCCGACGAATTGATGTACGACACGTGCACGTGGTCCGGATGGGCCTCGCGCCAGGCTTTCAGCGCGGTGACATCGGTTTGCGTGACCAGCGAACAGGTGGAACCGCGATCGGGCAGGATGACTTCGGCTTGCGGATTAAGAATTTTGGCGGTCTCGGCCATAAAGCGCACACCGGCAAACACGATGGTGTCGGCCTGGCATTCTTTGGCGTAGAGCGAGAGTTCCAGGCTGTCGCCGACTTTATCGGCCATTTGCTGGATGTGGGGCTCGGTATAGTAATGCGCGAGCGTGACGACGCGACGGGACATGGCATTCCTCCATGCAGACGTTGTGGATCACCCGACAACGGTTCTGGCTAGACATTAAAAACAGTTAAAACCGTAAAAACGCTTTCAGATCAGGGCTCTTGCACCGCATGGCGTTTCCCGCCATCAACCCAGCCTGCAAGATTAGCACAGCTGTCCGCAAACCAGAGCCCACGCTCATCGCATCAGGGTGTTGACACGCCCAGCGGCCTTCTCCATAATGCGCAGCTCTTGCGGTGAACGCAGTGCGGGAGTAGCTCAGTTGGTAGAGCGCAACCTTGCCAAGGTTGAGGTCGAGAGTTCGAGACTCTTCTCCCGCTCCACTGAACGCACACAGCAAGAACGGTTGTACAAGATGATTTATCCGGGCGGGAGTAGCTCAGTTGGTAGAGCGCAACCTTGCCAAGGTTGAGGTCGAGAGTTCGAGACTCTTCTCCCGCTCCAGTTAAATTGTCGAACACAACCCGCAAACACACTCCGCTGCGGGAGTAGCTCAGTTGGTAGAGCGCAACCTTGCCAAGGTTGAGGTCGAGAGTTCGAGACTCTTCTCCCGCTCCAGATTCAGGATAAAAAGGGAAAGTGCCAATACTTTCCCTTTTTAGTCAGCACCACCGGGTCATATTGGCGCGATAGCAAAGCGGTTATGCACCGGATTGCAAATCCGTGTAGGTCGGTTCGACTCCGGCTCGCGCCTCCAGATACGCTGCTTGAGATTCAGGTAGCTACCGCAAAAAAGCCAACCCAGCCGGGTTGGCTTTTTTGTTTTCTGCGCTGCCGTCAGTTCCTCGGCAGGACCTTCGGCGTCTGGCAGATCACGCGTCTATTTTGGCGCGATCTGATTTGTCCACCCCGGTGCGCCCGCCTATGCTGGCGCCATGCTCAAGCCCTACCCCAACACCTTTTCCTTCGCCCCGGGCATTGCCGCAAAAGTGGGCGTGTCTATCGAACAACTGTGCGCCCACGCGGGTGTGCCGGTGTCGAATGCCTGGCATACCGATGAGTTTTTCCGGATCTGGCTGGCGGCCGAAGCGCAGATCAGCGATCGCGCGGCGGGTTTGCGTTTTGGCGCGGAAGGGCTGGCCCGCGGTTATGGCGTGGCGGCCATCGTCGCGTTGCATGCGCCGGATTTGGGCCAGGCGCTGGTCGCCCTATCGCGCTACAAGCGCCTGACTTGCCCGGAATTGGTCGAAGTGGAAGTGGCCCATGGCGAAGCGGCCGTGCGCTATCGCTGGCTGCAGGCCACCGGCCCGGTGCCGCGTTTGTTGGTCGATACCACGATGGCCTCGTTGCGCGAACTGGTGCGGCGTGGCACCGCCGGCCAGATCGCGCCCATCCGGCTGGAGCTGGCGCGCCCCGTGATGGATGGCGAAATGCTGCACCAGCATTTTGGCTGCCCGATTGTTTTTGAAGCCGCACATGATCAGATGGTGTTTGCGCAAGCCGCACTGGCAACGCCGTTTGTGACTGCCGATGGCGGCGCATTTGCGCATGTGCTGCAGGGTCTTGAATCCCGCCTGGACAGCGGCGAAGGTTATGCCGCGTTGCTGGGCCAGATCCGCGTGGCGATTGCGCGGCAACTTAGCGAAGGCCGCCCCAGCACGGTGGCGGCCATCGCGCGCCGCCTGGGGCTCAGCAGCCGCACGTTGCAGCGCCGCTTGCGCGACAGCGCCACCAGTTTCCAGCAGCAACTGGACGCCGTGCGCCGCATCACCGCGTGCCGCCTGCTGGCCAACACCCCCTTCGACCCCATCGCCGTCGCGCTATTGCTGGGCTACACCGAGCCCAATTCGTTTGCCCGTGTGTTCCGCCATTGGGAACACACCACGCCGCAGCGCTGGCGCGAACAACACGCGGCGCAGCGCCTTGCCCCTCCTGCACCCTCTGGACAACATCATGAATAACAAGCGCATTCTGGTTACTGGCGGCAGCGGTTTTATCGCGGGCCACTGCATTCTGCAATTGCTGGAACAGGGCTATCAGGTACGCGCCACCTTGCGCTCGCTCAGCAAAGAACCGGCCGCCCGCAAAGCGTTGCAGGATGCGGGCATGGTCAACGGCGATCAGCTCAGTTTTGTGACGGCCGATTTGCTCGACGATGCCGGTTGGGACGCCGCCACCACGGAGATCGATGCCATCCTGCACGTGGCCTCGCCGGTACAACCCGGCCATATCGAAAACGAAGACGATCTGATCATCCCCGCGCGCGAAGGCACCTTGCGCGTGCTGCGTGCCGCCCAGGCTGCGGGCATCCGCCGCGTGGTGCTCACTTCAGCCTTCCATGCGGTCAGTTGGGGCCACCCGCAGCGCGGCCAGACCTTTACTGAAAACGACTGGACCAATATCGACGGGCCGGGCGTGGATGCCTATGGCAAAAGCAAAACCCTAGCCGAACGCGCCGCATGGGATTACGTCGCCGACGCAGGTCTGGGACTGGAACTGGTCACCCTGCTGCCGGTGGCGGTGATGGGGCCGCTGATCGGCCACGCGATTTCCGGGGCCAACCATATCGTGCAGCGCATGCTCAATGGCGACATGCCCGGCTTTCCCGACTTGTATATTCCGGTGGTGGACGTACGCGATGTGGCCAGCGCGCACATTCTGGCCATGACCACACCGGCCGCAGCCAACCAGCGTTTTCTGATCTCGAATGGCGCGCCGCTGTCTATGCAGGCCATTGGCGACATCATCAAGGCTGAGTGCGGCGCAGCGGCCAGCAAGGTGCCCACGCGCAAGCTGCCCAGCTGGTTTATCCGTCTGGCCGCGCCGTTTAAACCCGAGCTGCGTCATATCGTGCACGACCTGGGCTACATCAAACAAACGTCTAACGAGAAGGCCCGCAACGTGCTGGGCTGGGCACCGCGACGGGCGCAAATCGCCGTGGCCGCAGCGGCCAGCAGCATGGTGGCCAAGGGCGTGCTGAAGGTTTAAGCCGCCTTTATCCCGGCGCGCACTTTGCTGGCGGATGCTATGGCGCGCCGCCGGCCGCCGTCTCGCGTATCAAATCAATCAACGCGCGCAGGCTGCCCGGCATATGCCGGTTGGCCGGAAAATACAGCATCAGCCCGGGGATCGGTGGGCACCAGTCTTCCAGCACGCTGACCAGGCGGCCGTCGTCCAGCGCCTGGCGTGCGTAGGCTTCGGGCACAAAGGTGATGCCCAGGCCTTGCAGGGCGGCTTCGACCATCAGGCCGCTGTGATCCAGCGTCAGCGCGCCGGGCACATCGATTTCCATTACTTGCCCCCGCTTGCTGAATTCCCAGCGGTAGCGTTTGCCACTGGGCAAGCGTTGACGAATGCATTGATGCTCTGCCAGGCCATCTGGTAGCGTCGGCGCGGGGTGGATGGCCAGATAAGCGGGCGCGGCCACCGCCAGAAAGCGCACCTCCGGGCCCAGTGGCACCGCCACCATATCTTTCGGTACCGCTTCGCCCAGGCGGATGCCCGCATCAAAACCTTGCTCGACGATATCCACCAGGCGGCCTTCCGCACTCAGGTCCAGCTCCACGCGCGGATAACGCGCCCTATAGGCGGGCACCACGGTGTGCAGCAGCAGGCGGATGGCGCTTTCGTTGCCGTTGATACGCAACTGGCCTTGCACCTGGCCGTGCTCACCCGCCACCGCTTCCAGTGCCTGATCCAGATCGTGCAGCAGCGGATCAAGCCGCCGCAGCAGGCGTTCGCCGGCCTCCGTCAGCGCCACACTGCGCGTGGTGCGATGTAACAACCGTGCGCCCAGATCGTCTTCCAGCCCGCGGACGGCGTGGCTAAGCGATGAGCGCGTCATGCCCATCAAATCGGCGGCGCGCCGAAAGCTGCGGTGTTCTGCCACCGCCATAAAGGCGCGCAGGTCTGCGAGGGTGGGTTTGGCCATTGGTGGTTTTATTTCACCGAAACATGCGATTTATAGGGGCTTATCGCAACTATGCTACGGGCCTAGCATGGTCTGCGGAAACCTTTTTCTGATCACTGACCGGAGCTATCTCATGAGCAAAACCTGGCTGATTACCGGCACCTCCAGCGGCCTGGGCCGCGAGCTGACCGAACAACTATTGCAACGTGGCGATACGGTACTGGCCACGGTGCGCAATGTCGACGCGCTGAACGACCTGGCTGCGCAATATGCCGAGCGCCTGCACGTATTGGCGCTGGACCTGACCGACACTCGCGCCATACGCCACACGGTGGCCAGCGCATTTGCGCAAGCGGTCCGTATCGATGTGGTGGTCAGCAATGCCGCCTATGGTTTGCTGGGCGCGGGCGAAGCGTTGAGCGATGCGCAGATCGAACGCCAGATCGCCACCAACCTCACCGGTTCCATCCAGTTAATCCGCGCGGTGTTGCCGCATCTGCGCCAGCAAGGCGGCGGCCGCATTGTGCAGATTTCGTCCGAGGGCGGGCAGATTGCTTATCCCGCGTTCAGTCTGTACCACGCCACCAAGTGGGGCATCGAAGGCTTTATCGAAGCGGTGGCGCAAGAAGTGGCGGCGTTTGGCATCGACTTTGTGATTGCCGAACCGGGCCCGACCGCTACGCGCTTTGGCAACAACCTGGACCAGGCGGAGCCGATTGCGGCGTATGCGGGCACGCCCGCCGACGTGGTCGCCAATATGATTTCGGCGCGTCAGTTTCCCATCAAGGGCGATGCGCAGCGCACCGTAGCCGCCATCATCGCCGCCACCGATGCCGCCAAACCCGCGCTGCGCTTGCCACTGGGCTCCTCCGCCTATGACAACATCACGCGTGAACTGGCCAAAAGGCTGGCCGCCCTGCAGGCATTGCGTGATGTGGCGTATTCGGCGGATGCCGACGCCAGCGCGTAAAGGCTGATGACGACGCCGGCTGGGCATGCGGCCCATGCTCAGCCGTGCGCGAATACGTGGCTCGTTATTGCAATGGCTCAAACGAAAACGAGCGCAGCACCACCTCCACCGGCTGGTGGTCGGTGGGCGCGTCGCCGTGGTCCAGCCACAGGTTGAGCTTCACCGGCATCGGTGTCTGCGGCACGCCGGTCAGATTGCCCGGCGCGTAGTGCCAGCGGCCGATGGGTGCTTGCGCGGTGTTGATCGATTGCCAGCCCTGAAAACTGGCGTATTCGACCGCTTTGGGCGTCCACGTCCACTGGTGCGTGCTGGCATTGCTTTCCAGCAACAGCGGCAGCCCGATGTGCGCCGCTTTGGCGCCGCCGCGCGCGGGGTAAACGGTCCAGTTAAGCCGGTTGGCGTTATCAGCTTTGCCCCATTGTGAGAACTCGATGTCGATCTCGTTGGTGCCATCGGGGCCGGCATAATTAAAAAAGCCGAGGATGATATTGCGATCAAACAGATCGGGGCGGCCGCCCAGTTCCACCTGGTAATGGCCAAAGCCCAGCGCCTGCTTTGAGGTGACCTCGGCGCAACGCCACGCGCCGTCGGCATACACAATGCGCAAATGCAGACCGTCATGGTCTACCCACACATTGCGCTCATCCCACAGATTGGGTCCGGGGCCGCCGCTGCCCGTGCGCACCGTCCACGTGTAGCCGGAGAATTCGATATCGCGTGCCTGGGCCACGCCTGTGGCGCACGCCAGCGCCAGCCCGGCACCGGCTAGCCATACAGCGGCTTGGGTCATGATCGATTCCGCACGAATGAAAACCGCCACCATGCATCAAGCCATTGAAATTGGCCAGTGCTCCGCAATATTGAGGTCTGTGCGCCCGCCGCACGGCCTGCCCCCGGCAGCCCGGCGGTGGCAATAAAACACGCGACCGCGCCGATCAGCCCGATTCCACCCTACCAGGAAATACATTCATGTCCGATTCCTCCAGCCTTAAAGGCCGTCTTGACTGGCGCTATGCCGCAAAAAAAATGGACCCGTCGCGCGTTGTGCCGGCCGACAAGATCGAGCGCATCATCGAAGCCGCGCGCCTGGCGCCGACCTCCAGCGGCTTGCAACCGTTCGAGATTTTTGCGATCAGCAACAAAGAAGTCCGCCAGAAGATCCAGGCCATTGCATGGAATCAAAGCCAGATTACCGATTGCACCAAGCTGCTGGTGTTTGCCGCCTGGGACAACTACACCGCAGAACGCATCAACCATATGTTTGATCTGGTGAACGAAGTGCGCGGTTTTACCAATGAAGGTTGGGAAGCCTACCGGCAGAAACTGCTGACCAGCTATCCGCAACGCGATGCCGAGGTCAATTTCCAGCATGCCGCGCGCCAGGCGTATATCGGCATGTCGGTGGCACTGGTGGCGGCGGCGTATGAAGAAGTCGACAGCACGCCAATGGAAGGCTTCGACCCCACCGCGCTGGATGAAATCCTGGGCCTGCAACAACGCGGGCTGCGCAGCGTGGCGCTGCTGCCGCTGGGCTATCGCGATGCCGAAGGCGACTGGCTGGTTAACCTGCCCAAAGTGCGCCGCGCCCGCGAAGCGTTTGTCACTGAAATCGATTAATGGCGATGCGGGGCGCTTGCGCGGCGGCGGTTCAGTACCGCTTGAGCGCCTCGATCACCAGCGTGACTGCGCGTGAGGCCTGGCGGCGACTGGTGTAATACAGATGGTGGCCCGTATAGGTGGGAAACCAGCCCGGCAGCACCCACGCCAGCCGCCCCGCCGCCACCTCGGCTTGCACCAGTTCTTGCGGCAGCCACGCCAGCCCCATCCCTTCCAGGGCAGCATCCAGCATCTGATACGTGGTATTGAGCACCAGTTGCCCATCCACCCGCACCAGCACATCGCGCCCGTCTTTGCTTAATTCCCACGGCATTAATGACTCGTGCGTGGGGAGGCGCAGATTGATGCAATTGTGCTGCATCAATTCTTGCGGCGTGGTCGGTGCAGCATGCGTGGCCAGATAGGACGGCGCACCGACAATGGCCATGGTCAGGTCGGGGCCGATGCGGGCAGCGATCATGTCTTTTTCCACCTGATCCCCCAGCCGCACGCCGATGTCGTAGCGCTGCTCAACGATATTGGTCAGGCCGTAATCATTGATCAGCTCTACGCGTAGATCGGGAAATTGCCGCAGCAGGGGGCGCAATCGCGGCCAGACATACGCATTGGCGGCGTAATCGGTGGCGGTGATGCGTACTGTGCCGCCGGGCTGATCGCGTAATTCACTGAGCGATTCAAGTTCAAGATCAATTTCTTCAAAGCGCGGCGCGATGGCGGACAGCAGACGCCGCCCCGCCTCGGTGAGCGCCACGCTGCGGGTAGTCCGTGTGAGCAACGCCAGGCCCATCCGCGCTTCCAGTGCTTTAACCGTGCGGCTGAGCGCCGATTGCGACATGCCCAGTTGAGCCGCTGCGCGGGTGAAATTGCGTTCGCGCGCCACCGTCATAAACGCCAGCAAATCGTTGAGGTTCTCGCGAATCATAGATTCATGCTCCATGGCATAAGTGCATCCCGATTTCGCCATCTTATCGCGCGCGCGGCACGACGATACAGTAGCCACAAGCTGACGACAGCAGGATCGATTGATCCATGCCGCCGTCCCCTATGACGCTCTGCAAGGAAAATCGCTCCATGGAACTCAAACGCGTAGGCTCGCAAGCCTCCATCAAAGGCCCGGAAGCCTGGTTTACCGGCACGGTGCGCATCGATCCGCTCAACAACCCGCCCGCCCCGGCCCGCACTTCGGTTGCAGCGGTTACGTTTGAGCCGGGCGCGCGCTCGGCCTGGCACACCCATCCGTTGGGCCAGACTTTGCTGGTGACCGCCGGTTGTGGCTGGACGCAATGCGAAGGCGAACCCATCGTGGAAATCCGCGCTGGCGACGTGATCTGGTGCCCGCCCGGCCACAAACACTGGCACGGTGCATCAGCCACTACGGCGATGACCCATCTGGCGATTACCGAAGCGCTCGATGGTGTGAATGTGGTGTGGCTGGAGAAGGTGACCGACGCGGAATATAACGTCGGCCCGACCGGCGATGGCGCGGCGTGCAATCAGGGCCATACGCACGGCTGAACCGGCCCGGCGCGCTGACGCCGAATTCCCCCGCACGAGCAAGGGCTGCCACCAATCGGGCAGCCTTTTTTGTTGCCTGCTTCACAGTGGCGCGGCCTCCTCCCCCTGGTGTGAGCTCATAGCCAGCGATATTCCCGCAAGCTCAGAAGCCTCCTACGGCCCTGCTTCAGGGCCATCCACCAAAATCCGCCCCACGCTGACGGCGGTCACCGGATGCGGCAGCCCGGTCTGGATGTTCCACCCGCTTTGTCATGCCCTCCCATCAGTGACCCCACGGGGTAGCACTGCGCCGACATGTCATGGCATCCCTGCCAACGATTTCCGGTTTTGTGGCCCCGACTAGCTTCACCAGAGGAAAGCCATCAAATGAACCGGATTCACAAATGTGTATGGAGCCAGGCCCATAACGCCTGGCAAGTTGCGTCTGAACTCGCGCGCGGCTGCGGCCCGACCACGGCGCAACCGTTGTGCGCGGTGCTGGGTAGCGCGGCGCTGGCCAGCAGCATGATGCTGGCCGGCGCCGCACAGGCCGCCACGCCCATCCCCAGCGCCACCACCACGGTCAAACTGACTGATCTCGATGCCAGCAGCACCAGTTTTGCGGCTGCCGCCGACACGGTCATCAGCGCCTCGGGCGCTGGTCTGAGCGGGGACAAATCCAGGGACTGGACGATTACCAACGCGGGCAAGATTACCGGCAGCACGATCGGCGTTTCGCTCAGCGGTAAAAGCGCGGGCGGCTCTCGCCTGGACAATGCGGGCACGATTGAAGGCAAAGGCTTTGGCGCTGCCGGTGCCGGCGGCGGGGTCGTCTTGCTGAATGGCGGCATGGTTCACAACCAGGCCGGCGCAAGCATCATTGGCGGGTCGGATGGTATTCATTCCGATAGCGCAGACACCGCCATCGTCAACGAGGGCGCCATTGTCGGCAGCAACCAGTCGGGGGTGCATTTCAACCGGGGCGGCACATTCACCCAGGCAGCAGGCGCCAGCACCAGCGGCTTTTATGCTGTCAGCGTCAACGCCAGCGCCAGTGAGGGCGCGTTTATGCTTGACAATGCGGGCACGCTGGTTGGCACCAATGCCAATGCGTTATCGGTGCGCGCCAACACGGTTTCCACGGTCACCAACCGCCAGAGCGGCGTGATCAAGGCCACCGGCTCCGGTGACGCCATCGAAGTCATCAATGGGGGCGATCTGGCGCTGAACAACGCGGGCAGCATCAGCGCGGTACAAGCCGCTGGCGTAAGGGTCGATGGCACCAGCACGGCCACGCTGCGCAACAGCGGCGAAATCAGCGGCGCGACTGGCGTCATGCTGGAAGGTGACGGTAGCCAGCTGATCAACTCGGGCAAGCTGACCGGTTCAGCCGGCGACGCCATCAGCATGGCGGGCAAAAACAATCGCGCCACGCTGGTGGGCGGCAGCAACATTACCGGCAATATCAGCGCCACCGGCAGCGGCAACGTGGTGCAGCTGGGCGATGACCCACTGGCGGCGGGCCAGTACGCAGGCAGCTTTGGCGGCCAGGCCGATCTGGAAGTCAAAAGTGCGTGGACGCTCAGTGGCAAAGGCAGCCAGGTGCGCAATGCTGTGGTCGATGGCGAGGCCAATCTGACCCAGGCAGGCGACTTTACCACCCAAGCCGCCTATACCACGCACGCCAAGGGCAAGACCACGCTGGCGCTGGGCTCCACCCTCAAAGTAGGCGGCGCGTTTAGCCAGGACGCCGACAGCGCGCTGGCCATGAGCATCGACAAAGTCGCGGGTACGCCCGTGATCACCGCCGCCAGCGCCAGGCTGGGCGGCAGCGTTACGCTGAGCCAAAGCGCCAAAGTGCAACCCACCAGCGCCACCGCTTTGTCCGCACTGAACACCACACTGATCCACACCACCAGCGGCATCAGCGGCGACTTTGCCAATGCCAGCGTCACCATGGCGGATGGCCCCGATTATCTGAACGCGCGACTGGGCAAATCGGCCGATCAAAAAGATTACAACCTGAGCTACGGCCTGGCATGGCTGGCGGGCGATGCGCAAGCCAATGGCCGCTTTACCCTGGCCAATGCCAGCGATGCATTCAATGTGGACGTCGCGCTCGACAACCAGGCCGCCAACGGCAGCACATGGGACGGCCACAGCCTGACCAAAGCCGGCGCAGGCACGCTGACGCTAAGCGCAGCCAACCGCTACAGCGGCGCAACGCGCATCGAAGGCGGGGTGCTGAAAACCGCCATTGCTCAGGCGTTTAGCAGCAGCAACGGGCTGGACATCGCCAGCGGCGGCACTTTGATGCTGAACAATTTCGATCAGACCGCCGCCAACCTCAGCGGCGCGGGCAAGGTTGAACTGGGCAGCGCCACGCTGAAAGTGGTCAGCGCGTGGGATACGCGTTTTGATGGCGCGATGTCGGGCAGCGGCGGGCTGATCAAGTCCGGCACCGGCGTGCTGGAACTGGGAGGCGCCAACAGCTATAGCGGCGCAACGCAAGTGGACAGCGGCACTTTGCGCGTGCTGGCTGCATCCCCCGCAGCAGGCAACGTCAATATCGAACGCGGCGCTACGCTGGATCTGGGCTTTGGCAACGCAACGTATAACAACGTGTTGTCAGGCACGGGCACCGTGCAGGTCAGCGGTAACGCACTGCAACTGGCCGGCAACAACAGCAATCTGACCGGCACGCTGCATGTATTGGGCAGCGCCAGCGCCAGCAGCGACAGCAATCTGGGCAGCGCCGCCATTCAACTGGATGGCGCCAACAGCGCGTTGACGATCGCGCCAACCGCCGGCGCACTGACGTTTAACCATGCGCTAAGCGGCAACGGCACGCTGACCACGCAACTGGCCAACAAGACCGATGCATTGGTGCTGGGCAGCAACGTCGGCGATCAGTTTGCCGGCACGCTGGCCGTCGCACGCGGCACCGTGGCACTGGGCACCAATGCAGCGGCGGCGCTCAGCAAGGCCACTCTGCAACTGGATGCAGACAGCAACGCCAGCTTTGATACCAACCGCAGCATCGGCAATCTGACCCTGAACGGCGGCACGCTGCAAACCGCCAGCAAAGACTTTGTGCCGGTTGGCGTGCTGACGGTGGGCAATCTGCAAGCCAGCGCAGGCGGCACGCTGGCGATTGATGTGCCGACGTCATATGCCCCGCAAGCGGCGGCCACCAACAAATCGTTGTTTGATCAGGACGACCAGGTCGAACAACAAGTGGTTAAAGCCACCGGCGCGGTGACCGGCGCCGGCGCGCAACTGGCGCTGACCCGCCGTGATGGTTCGACATTGGCAGGCCAGCAGGTTGATCTACTCAATGACGGCCAGAAAGTGGCCGTCGGCACCTACAACTACACCGCCAGCGTGCGTGACGGTGCGGATGCGGGCATTACGCTGGGCTACAACCTGGCGCAGATTGATCTGCAAAGCGGCCAGGCGCTGGTGCTGGATAACGCCAATGCGCAAGACAACAAACTGGGCGCGCGCATCACCGGCAGTGGCGATCTGCACGTGAATGCCACCGGCGATGTGGTGCTGGCCAATGCGCAAAGCGACTACACCGGCAACACGGTGCTGACCCAAGGCAACCTGGTGGTCGGCAGCAACAACGCACTGGGCAACACCCAGGCGCTGACCTTGTCGCAAAGCGGCAGCAAGGTGGATCTGGCGGGTAATACGCAGCAAGTGGGCGCGCTGAACAGCGTCGCGGGTTCGGTGCTGGATCTGAACGGCGGCACGCTGTCGATCATCGATACGCTGCGGCTGGCAGGCGGCAACAATGGCGGCCTGATTGCAGGCACGCTCACCGGTGCGGGCAATCTGTATATCGACCCGAGCGTCGTCACCATTACCGACGCCAACAGCGGCCTGACCGCGACGACCACGCTGGCCGATGGTTCCGAAGTGCGCATGGCACATGTGCAAGGTCTGGGCAGCGGCGACATCGTGCTCAGCGGCGCCACCGACACGCTCAGCCTGATTGCCGCCAATGGTGCGGCGGCGCAAGGTGATCTGGCCAACCGCATCAGCGGTGCGGGCGTCATCCACGGCGAAGCCACCACCGCCATCAATCTGACCGCCGACAACAGCGGCTTTAGCGGCGAGATCAAGATTGACCCGAACGCGCAGATGACCGCGGCAGCAGCGCAAAATCTGGGCAGCAGCCACATCAGCAACGACGGCAAGCTGGAACTGAACACCAGCGCGGACTGGACGCTAAGCAATGCCATCGCGGGCAGCGGCACGCTGGTCAAGACTGGCGGGGGCGCGCTGATCGTCAACGAAGGCCTGAGCTACAGCGGCGATACGCAACTCAACAGCGGCGTACTGATCGTGGGCGACGCCAGCCATGCCAATGGCCGTCTGGACAGCACCGGCACCGTGCAGGTTGCCAGTGGCGCGACGCTGAGCGGCCATGGCGTCATCGCGGGCGCGGTCATCAACGATGGCACCATCGCGGCGCTGAATGGCGCATTGCTGGCGGCCCACAACGGCGGCAACGCGGCGGGCAACCTCAGCGTGGGCAAGCTGACCAACAACGGCGTTATCGATCTGACCGGCCAGCAAGTGGGCAACACGCTAACCGTTAACGGCGATTACGTCGGCAATGGCGGCCTGCTGCGGGTGAACACCGTGCTGGGCGGCGATGATTCGGCCACCGACAAGCTGATCATCACCGGCAACAGCAGCGGCAACACCAACGTGGAAGTGCTCAACGCCAAGGGCGCGGGCGCGCAAACCGTCAATGGCATCGAAGTGATTGCGGTGAAGGGCGATAGCGCAGGCCAGTTCAAGTTGGCCGGGCGCGCGGTGGCTGGGGCGTATGAATACGATCTGTACCAGGGCACGCCGACGCAGAACGATGGCAACTGGTATCTGCGTTCGCAATACACCGGCCCGAACCCGGATATCGATCCGGTGCCGCCTGCACCACCCGCTCCACCCGTCCCACCCGCCCCCGAAAAAGTGCGCCCGGAAGTGGGCGGCTATCTGGCCAACCAGTACTTTGCCAGCACGCTGTTCAACACCACGCTGCATGATCGCGCCGGCCAGACCCGCTTTAACGAAACGGGCAGCCCGTTCGCGTCGCAATCCTCAGGCTGGGCGCGCATTGCGGGGGGCGAGTTTGATAGCCACGCCGCCCACAATCGCATCAGCACCGACACTGACACTTCGCTGGTGCAATTGGGGGTTGACCTGTTTGATGGCCAGCGCGACGGGCAGCGCCTGGTGGCCGGTGTCATGACCGGTTACGCCAAGGCCAGGAGCAGCAGCAAGGCTTATAAGGTCGACGCCAAGGCCGAGTCGGAAACCAGCGGTTACAGCGTGGGCGTGTATGCCACGTGGCTGGGCAATGGCCAAGGCAACGCACGCCGCACTGGGCCGTACGTGGATAGCTGGCTGCAATACGCGTGGTTTGACAACTCGGTACAAGGCAACGCCCTACCGGAAGAAAAATACCGCAGCCATAACTGGACCGCGTCGGTGGAAGCCGGTTATGACGTGCCCCTGGTCTATGGCGAAAGCGGTTCGTTCTTCCTCAAGCCACAAGCCCAGTTAATCTACACCGCGTTTAGCCAATCGACGCATGTGGAACAAAACGGCACCGTGGTTGATAGCAGCGATCTGACCGGTCTGCAATCGCGGCTGGGCGTGCGCGTGTACGGCAACATGCACGACAACAGCAAAACGCAAACCCAACCGTTTGTGGAAGCCAACTGGCTGCACGCGTCTAAAGTGGGTGCGATCAGCATGGACGGCGCCCGCATCGACAACGGCGTGCCATCCAACCGCTACGAGATCAAGTTTGGTCTTGAACGCCAACAAAACCCGGACTGGAGCTGGTGGTTTAACGTCGGCTTCCAGAACGGCGGCGACGGCTACCAAAGCCTGCAAGGGATGTTCGGGTCACGCAATCTGTGGTGACGCGGAAGGTAGTGACATAGCAAACGCCGGGCCTTGGGCTCGGCGTTTTTTTTGCGCGCTGCCGGGGCGGCGAATCAAAACCCTACGCAATTAACGTATAGTTGTGCAGTTATCGCATGGAGCAACGCATGACCCGCAAACGCAATCTGTTCGCCGAACTGAGCGAAGGCTTCGACGCCCTGCAACAGGCGCGCGAAGGCAAGATCACGCTACGGCAACATAAAGCCACCATCATGCCGAAAGCGCCCGAAGTGACGGCCGCCGAGTTGGTGGCATTGCGCCAGCGGTTAAACATGTCGCGCGCGGTGATGGCGCTGCACTTGCGCACTAACGAGCGCACGCTGGAAGGCTGGGAACAAGGCAAAGCCCGGCCCAATGCCCAAGCTGCATTGCTGATCAAACTGGTGGACAAGTTTCCTGACATGTTTGAGCGATTACGCGACCTTTAACTAACCGTGTAGTCTGACGCCTGCTGCAACCTGTTGATTTCATTCGACGAACGGCCATTCTTACGGAATACCCGAATAGCATATCCCAGCGTTAGTGATGTCTAATACAGCCTCCACGCCTTATACATCCGAAGCCTACAAAAATGTCCCTTAAAACCCGATTGCTGTTCGCCGTTGCCTTGCTGGTGGCGGTGGTTATCGCTGTGCTGTCGTCTGTTGCTTACTTCCGTATGAAGAGCGAGATCGTGGCTGGCGCGCGTAATGAAATCCAGGCCTCGGTGCGTGGCAACAGCCAGGCGCTGACGCGCTGGTTTAGCCAGCACCAGGATTCCGTCACCGCCGTGGCGGCCCATCTGGGCGGCGTGGCCGAGCCGATTCCGTTTTTGCAAACCGGCCAGCAAGCCGCCGGGTTTGATCAGCTGTTTATTGGCTATGCCGATAAACGCATGATTTATCACAAGGTAGAAAAACACGCGCCCGAAGGCTACGACCCCACTTCGCGCACCTGGTACAAAAAAGCCGCTGCGGCCAATGCGCCCATCGTGTCCGATCCGTATGTGTTTGCCTCGACCAAAGCGCTGGGCGTGACCTTTGCCGCGCCGGTGCAGGAAAACGGCCAGATGGTGGCCGTGGTCGGCGGCGATGTGGCGCTCGAAGGCGTGATCAAAGTGGTGGGCGGCATCGAACTGCGCGGCAATGGCTATGCATTTCTGGTAACGCAAGACGGCAAGATTGTGGTGCATCCGGCGGCGGAATCCACGCTCAAACCGGTGGGTGACGTGATGCCCGGCCTGACCATGGACGCGCTGACCAAAGCGGTGGCGCAGCATGATCTGGTTGAAATCAAGATTGGCGGCGACGACAAATACGTGACCGCCACCGCTGTACCCGGCACCGACTGGATCATGGGCACCGTCACCGACAAATCAGTGATGCTGGCGCCGCTAAACAGCATGCTGACCATGTTGCTGGTCAGCGGCATTGCCCTGGGCATTATCGCCGTCATCCTGGCTGCCATCGCGCTGACCAGCTTGCTGGGCGGCCTGGTGCGTCTGCGTGATGCCCTCACTGAAATCTCGTCCGGCCATGGCGATCTGACCCGCACCATCCCGGTCACCCATCGCGACGAAATCGGCCTGACCGCTGAAGCGTTCAACCAGTTTGTGAGCAAGCTGCGCGGCATGTTTATTCAGGTGCGCGACAATGCCGTCGAGCTGTCGGGCGGCGTGCAAGATCTGCATAACGTCACCGAGCGCCTGAGCAGCGAATCGCAACGCCAGGCCGACGTATCCAGCGCCACTGCGGCCACCATCGAAGAAATCACGGTCAGCATCAGCCACATCGCCGACGGCGCATCGCAAAGCGAAGCCACTGCCAGCGAAACCGGCGCAGTCAGCCTTAAATCGGCGGGCGAAGTGCAACAACTGGCCACCGATATCGATTCGATCGCCACTTCGGTTGATCACCTGGCCGTCACGCTGGCGGCGCTGGGCGAACGTTCCAGCCAGATCACCAACATCATCGGCGTGATCAAAGAGATTGCCGATCAGACCAACTTGCTGGCGCTCAACGCCGCGATCGAAGCCGCCCGCGCGGGCGAACAAGGCCGCGGTTTTGCCGTGGTGGCCGATGAAGTGCGCAAGCTGGCCGAACGTACCGGCAAAGCCACCGTCGAGATCGGCACGCTGATTGGCCAGACCGATGACCAGATCCAGACCGCGCTGGCCGATATGGACAACACGCGCTCGTCCGTCGCGGGTGGCGTGCAGAAATCGCACGACGTGGCCAACCAGATTGGCCGCATCCACGAGAAGATGGATGAAGTGGTCAGCAGCATTCGCGATATCGCCGATGCCACGCGCGAACAATCGATTGCCACCACTGATATGGCCAAGGCAGCGGAACAGGTTAATCGCCTGTCCACCGAGACCGACGCGGTGGTGCAGCACGCCTCCGGCACGGTAGCCGCGCTGAACCAACGCGCCCGTGCTTTGCACGCTTTGGTTGAGCAATTCCGGCTTTAATATTTGCTTGAAATGTAAGGGGCAGTACACTGGCGGGTGATGCAAATGGCATCACCCGTTTTTTATTGAATTGGCCACCGCACATGACCGACGACCTGACCACCGACACCGCTGATAAAAACAACGACCAGCTAAAGTCGCAACGCTTTGAAATGCTGGAAAGCATCGCCGCAGAACTCTCGGGCGAAGTGGTTTTTCCAACGTGTTTTGATATCGCCATCCGCGTGCGTAACGCCATGCGCGACCCCAATGCGTCGCTGCCCAAAATTGCCGGCGTCATCAAAACCGAACCGCTGGTGGTGGCCAAATTGCTGCGCGCCGCCAATTCCGCCGCACAAGGCAACAACCGCAAGATCACCGATGTGGAAAGCGCCATTGGCCGCCTGGGCATCGATTCGGCGCGCTCGGTCGCATTGGCCACGGCGATGGACCAGTTGCTGCGCTCGCGCGAGCTGGTGGTGTTTTCCAACCTGGCGCGCAACCTGTGGAATCACTCGCTGCTCACCGCCGCCGCCGCGCGCGTGCTGGCGCAAAAGCTGACCCGCGTTAATCCGGACGACGCGCTGCTGGCAGGCCTGATCCATGATCTGGGCGCGTTTTACATGCTGTACCGCGCCGCTAAATACCCCGAACTGGTAGCCCGCCCAACCACTGTGGAGTACCTGATCGCGCAATGGCACGGCAGCATCGGCGAATCGCTGATGTACGCGCTGGACATCCCCGAGCACATCATCGAAGCCACGCGCGAAAACGACAACCCGCGCGACGAAGTGACCGAAGTGCGCAATCTGACCGACGTGTTGTTTGTGGCCAATCTGCTGGCAGGCGGGCTGATTGAAATGGAAAGGCTGGACCTGGGCGAAGTCAAAGGCCGCCCGGAACTGAGCAACCCGCTGTTTACCGGCCAGATGGAAGAAATCAAGGTGGTGCACAAAGAATTGCTGTCGACGTTTTCGATGTAACAGCGCCGGGCGAGAACAAGCGAGCAAGAACCCCTCGCCCAGCCACACCGACCCCTGTTACAATGCGCGACCTCCCCGCCCGGGTGGTGAAATTGGTAAACACAGCGGACTTAAAATCCGCCGGCTTACGCCTTGTCGGTTCAAGTCCGATCCCGGGCACCAGGTCAAATACAACGCAGCACACCGCAGTCCAGAATCCCCCGCCAGGCTTTGCTTTCGGGGGATTTTTGTTTTGGGGCGCTCTGGCGGAACCAGGCCGTTGTGATGCGGAAGACGAATACCGTCGTCTCACGTTCGAAATGAGCAATAGGTTGATATTTCCGACCGCTTTTTATCAATATTTTGATATCTCGCCGCGTTCGCCCAAGCGGTGGGCCTGAAAAGACCTAAGCCTGCGGCAGTCCCTCACACCGCCAAACTCAGGGGCCGCCCAAAGGCAGCAGCACTGCATCGTCCCCATGCACCCCGTCCGGCCGCGCCACGATGCTCGTCTCATCCACCGCCACCCACCGCCCCGTCGCCAGTTCCCGCAAAAACACCCGCCAGTTGCGCGCCAGCCCTTGCAGCACTGCGGGGGTGGCGTGGCGGATTTCGGTCATGATTGCGTAGTTGTCCAGCCCGGCCAGAAAGCGTTGCGCGCCCAGCAGCACAAATGGTTCCACCCCTTCCACATCAATCTTGATGCACGCGCGCCTGGCCGCAGAACCGGCAAAGTACGCATCGAGCATCGTCGTCGGCACCTGCAGCGCCGTAATGCGGTTGCCGCTGCCCGCCGTGCGTGGCAGCGCCAGGGACGATGCGCCGGACCAATCGGCATCGATATTCAGTTGCGCGGTGCCCACCTTCTCGCACACCGCCATCGCCTCGATCGTCACGTTGTTGCGGTACGCCAACGTGGCGCGCAAATACGGCAGCAGCGCCGGGTTGGCTTCGAAGGCGACGATCTGGCCACGAAAGTCGTCAGCAATTTCCAGCAGCATTTCGCCGTAATTGGCGCCGATATCGACGATCAGATCCCAGTCCGCCAGCGCCAGCACATCGCGCCACAGCGCTTGTGCCACCGGACTGAATGGCGCGCCGTTTTGCAGCAGCCGCTGGCCGCGTTGATCGTGCGCATTAACGTACAGCGCGTGGCCATTTAGCGTGATCGAAGCAAAACCGCCGTCCATATCTCCCCGCATCATCAGTGGGCCCGCAAGTCGTGCAGATAAAACGAGGGGCCTGCCTCAATGGCAAGCCCCTCGTGCTGTCTATCAAGTTAGACGATTAAGCGTCAGCCAGCCGCATCAGAACGATTTGCGCAGCTTGACCGACACGGTCTGGTTGTAAAAGTCCTTATGCCCTTCGCCGTCATAACGCGCGGTAATTTCCAGGCCGTTACTGCGATGCAGCACCAGACCCGCGCCGCCGCGGAACAACCATGGCGACGGGTTCAGCCCATACGTCACAAAGGCCGGGCCGCCGCCCACAAACGCCGACGTCACTTGCGCCTGGCGCGCCATCAAGTCATAGCCCGCGCCAAAGTTGGCCGTCCATGACAAATCGTCATTGATGGTCTGGAACAGTTTGGCGTCGGCCGACACGATGAACTCTTGCGTGCTTTGTTCCGCCACGTTCAGGTTCAGGCTGTCTGCGCCGGTTTCGCTATAGCTATCGTTGTGCACGCTGCGGTAATCGGCGCGGATCGACGGGGTGAGATTGGTGTTGGCGTTGTATGCAAACGTCTTGCCCAGGCCCACGCCCGCATGCGCGTTCCAGCCGTTGTAGCTGCTGTCGGCGGTGCGGATCACGTCACCAAAATCAATGCCGCGATTGCCGCTGGTGTGATTGCGGCCGTAGTCAATTTGCCAGCTCAGGTCCGTGGCCGGGGCCAGGCTGTGGCTGCCGTATCCCATTAATTGATAGTTGTTGATGCTGGCCGATTGCGGCGCGTCGGTGCTGGCGCCGCTGACGTGCGTGTGCGCATAGGTAAACGCGATACCGGCGCGGTCTTTGGCGGTGATGCCGCCATCCACACCCACAATCACACCCGCGCTGTCGGCGTCATAACCGGCCACGGCGTCTTCCTGGTCTTGCTTGGCCCACGATCCAAACGGTTTCACCCACATTTGCCGGTCGGTGACATAGCCATCACCTGCCGACAAACCGCGGTTGCTTTCCTCACGCGCCTGGATCACGCGGTCGGTCAGGTTCAGCGTCATGGCGGTGGCGCTGGACGTCCCACCCGCCACCAGCGGCACCATTTGATGCACGGCTTTGTTGATGTCGGCATCGTTGGTCAGTTGGCCCAACTGGCTGATCACGTGGTTCATGTCATCGCTGCCGCCACCGTTGCTGATGATGGCATCCAGCGCACCCGCCACCCCGCCCGCCGCGCCGCTGTTGGGGCTGTTGTTGACCACGGTTTGCACTTGCACGCCGCGCTTCACGTTCAGATCCACGTTATTGCCGTCGATAACGCCTTCAAAGTCGAACAGCACGCTGTTGTCGGTCACGTTAAATGTGGAGGCAGTCAGCCCGCTTGAAGTAATCACGCCCGGCAATACGCCGCCTTTAACCAGTGTCGCGCCTTGCGTCACATCCACCGCGATATTGGCGTTGGCCGGCAAGCTGGCAGTGCCCGTCACATGCAACTGGCCGTATTGCGTGGGCGACGTGGCTTCCATGCTGTAGACACCACCCGCTTGCTGCACGTAATTGCCGGTCAGCGTAATCGGCGTGGCCGAGCGCACATCCAGCGTGCCGCTGTTGGTCAGCGTGCCGGTCAGGTTGTGGCGTGCGTTCAGCAAGCCATCGCTGCTGATATTGATGGCGTTGGCGGCCAGCGTGTTCTCGGTGGTGTAAGTGCCGTTGACGTTGATGGCCGAAGCGCCACCGCCATCCGCCACCGCGCCGGTCACGCGCGAACCGTTAACCAGATTCAGCACGCCGCCATTCAGCGTCAGGCCGCTGTCGATCAGCGCCGAGTTGTTGACCGTGCCCGCCACGTTAAACACGCTGCCCGCCACGGTGTTCTTGACGTTGAAAACACCCCCGCTGGCCACGTCCAGATTGCCCACGTTGATGGTGTTTTCAGTGCCGAACGTTCCGTTGATCTGCACGGTGCCGGGGCCGCTGATGGCGCCGGTTACGCGGCTGCCCAGGCCATTCAGCGCCAGCACGCTGCCGCTTTGCGCCGTCACCGCGCCATTGATCACCGCCGTGTTCTGCACATTGCCCGCGTTAACCAGCGCGCCGGTCAGATCATCATCCAGCGTCAGCGTGGCCGGTGCGGCCACGTTAACGGTGCCCGCCGTGATGGTGCCTTCCGAGGCGAAATTGCCATTGACGTTAACTACGCCGCCGCCGGTGATATTGCCGGTAACGCGCGCATCAGCGTCCAGGTTCAGCGTGCCGTTGTTGCCCACGGTGGGCGCGGTGATGGTATCCACCACTTCCAGCGTGCCGCCCGAGCCGACATTGACTGCGCCCACGTTGATCAGGCCCGTGTTGATATAGCTGCCATTCACGTTAACGGTGGAGCCCGCGCCGGTAATGTCGCCTTCGACCACGGCATTGTTGCCATCCAGATTAAGCACGCTGCCCGCCGCACCCACCACGCCCACGCCCAGCGTGCCGCTATTGTTGATGGTGCCCGCGTTAGCAATCGGGCCAGCGGCAAACACCGCGTTGTTGTTGGTTAAGGTACCGGCGTTGCTGATGGTGCCGGTGGTAGTAACGGCGTTGTTTACCATCAGCGCACCACCGCTGTTCACGTTAAGCGTGCCGGTGTCGATGGTGTTTTCAGTGGCGAAAGTGCCGTTGACGTTAACGGTGGAACCGGTGCCGGTTATCGCGCCCGTTACGCGCCCGCTGGGGCCGTTCAGGTTCAGCGTGCTGTTGGCCAGCTCCACCGCGCCGTTCAGCACGCCGCTGTTGGTCACCGTGGTCGGCGTAGTCGGGTTGCTGATCAGGATGGCTTGCGGCGCGTTGATGGTGCCGGTGTTGATGATGCCGCCGCTGATGGTGGAGGCATCCACCGCAATGCCGGTCTGCCCGGCCGTGATGGTGCCGTTGTTGGTCAGCGTGCCGCTGATAGTGGTCGGATCGATGCTGATGCCGGTGCCGTTAACGGACGTGATCTGGCCGGAGCTGATCACATTGCCGTTGATGGTGGCGTCGATCAAGCGCACGCCGTAGCTGTCCCCGCTGATGCTGGCGCTGTTGCCGGTGCTGCTCAGATCGCCATTCAGCGTGGAGTTGCGGAAATACACGCCCGTATCATCGCCCGCCAGGCTGCCGGTGTTGCTGATGCCGGTGCCGATGGTGGCCGCGCCGTTGACCGACAATGCGGTCGGGCCGCTCACGCTGCCCGCATTCTGCACGCCGCCTGCCAGCGTGGCGTCGTTGATGTCGATGCCGCCCGCGTCCCCGGCGATATGGCCGGTGCTGCTGTTGATAATCGCTGCCGCCGTGCTGCCGCCATGCAGATCAATGCCACGGCCGCCTTCCCCGCCGCCTTGCAGCGATCCCGAGTTGCTGATCTGGCCAGTCACGCTGGAACTGCTCACTTCGATGGCCGACGCTTGCGTGGCCACCACCTGCCCGCTGTTGATCAGATTGCCAGTGACAGTACTGCCGCCGCCCACAAAGATACCGCCGCCATACCCGGCCGAGCCAAAGGTCACCAAGCCTTCGTTGTTGATATCGCCCGTCACATTGGCATTGCTGTTGACGTCGATACCCAGCGAATCCGCCTTGATCTGGCCGCTGGCGGTGTTGTGGATACCGCCCGCACCGATCACGCCGCCATCCAGATAAATGCCTTCCGAGCCGGTGTTAAGCGTGCCGCTGTTGCTGATGCCTTGGGCGATGCTGCTGCCGTCATGCACATAAATGCCATATGCCACCTGGGCGTTGCCCGCGCCGTGCGCATTGACGGTGCCGCTGTTCACCAGCGCGCCGGTCAGCGTGGCCTGGTCCAGATTGATGCCGCTGTTATTGATGGCATCCAGCGTGCCGCTGTTGGTGACATTGCCGTTGACGGTGGAATGGTTCAGCGCCAGCGCGTCGCCCGCGGCGTTGATGGTGCCGCTGTTCAGCACATTGCCCGTTACGGTTGAGTTGGTATCGATGCTGAACCCGCCGCCATCCACGTCGCCGTTAACGCGGTTGATATGGCCCGCGTTGATGACATCGCCGACCACCGTGCTGCCGGTCAACTGCAAACCGTAGCCGTTGGCATTGATGGCGCTGCCGCTGCCCAGGTTGATGCCGCCCGCCAGAATGTGGCTGTTGTTGGCGATAACGACGCCGCTATTGCCGCCGGTATTGATCACGCCGTTATTGACCACGCCATTGCCGACAGTGCTGTTGTTGACGTTGATGCCGGTGCCCACCAATGAGGTCAGCGTGCCGCCCGTAGAACCCACCTGGCCATCCACCGTGGCCGTGGCGATATTGATGGCGTTGGCGTACTGGCCCGAATCCGGCGTAGACACGCTGCCGCCGGTGTTCAGCACCGAACCATGCACGTTAGACGTATCGATATTGATATTGCCGCCGTACTCGCCGTTGTTGTTGTGCAGCGTGCCGGCATTGGTAATGTCGCCGGTCACGACGGAATTGCCCACCACATCAATTGCCGCGCCCGACGCTGCGATATCCGCGCCTTGGGCCACGGTAATGCCGCCCGTGGTGACCGTGGCGTGATTCAGTTCGATACCGGCCATGGCCGAAGTCATCGCGCCACTGTTGCTGATCCCCGACGCCACGGTGCTGTTGTCCACCTGGATGCCATAGGCGGCGGTATAGGTATTCGCGCCCAGTGCGTTGATGGTGCCCGCGTTGCTGATGCTGCCCACCTGGCTGCTGCCGGTAATGCTGATGCCCGAATCGCTATCGCTGTTCAGCGTGCCGCCGAGGTCATTGCGCACCGCGCCCGTCACCGTGCTGTTCACCACGGCAATGGCATTGCCGACGGCTGCATTGCCGCCGCCGGGCGTGGCGTTGATGGTGCCGGTGTTGATCAGGTTGCCGCTGATAATCGACGTGCTGATGCCGATGCCGCCGCCATAGTTGGCCGGGCCGACATTGATTTGCCCGCCATTCTTGACGTCGCCCGTGACCGCAGATCCGGCGACGTTAATGCCCAGGCCGTTGGCGTTGATGATGGAGGTGGGGCCGGCGGTAATGCCGCCGTTCTGGATCGTGGCGCCATTGGTCACCAGGATGCCGTCCCCTGCGGCATCGATGGTGCCGTTATTAACGATGCCACCGCCCGATGTGCTGCCATCCAGCCCGATGCCGCTGGAGGTATTGGGCTGCGTCGCCCCGCTGGCCACGATATGGCCCGAGTTGGTAATGGTGCCCGTCACCGTGCTGTTGTTGGCCACGCTGACCGCCACACCCTGGCCGCGCGTAATGCTGCCCTGCGCGCCGTTAACGATGCTGCCGGTAATCACGCCGCTGGTGACGCTGATGCCGCCGCCATCCGAAGTCTGGCCGCCGTAGCTGTTAACCATCGTGCCGTTGTTGTAAATGCCGCCGGTAATGTTGGTGCCGGTCACCTCGATGCCCAGGCCCGTGGTGCCGATGGTGCCGGTATTGCTGATGCCCTCGGTGGTCACTGCGCCACCGTTAATCACGCGGATACCGACGCCGCCCACACTGATCGAGCCGGCGTTGTTAACGCTGCTGGCCTGGCCGCCATCCAGCAAGATGCCATCGCCAAACGCCGTAATCTGCCCGGTGCTGCTACTGGAAACATGGCCGGTGAGAACGCCATTAATGACCACAGCATTGGTCAGCGCATTAAGCAATGCGCCGTTATTGTCGATGCTGGTGGCGGTTACGCCGTTGGACAAATGCACCAGCGGAGACGCGCTATACCATCCGCCCCCCTGGCTGATGACCACGGCCTCGCCGCTGTCGACTTCGCAACCGGTGCCGGAATTAACGGCGGTGGTGCAGGTGGCCAATGCCTGTGCGCCCGCCAAACCAAAGCATGCGGCGGAAAGGGCAAGGGCAAGTTGAGAAGGCCTTGGCTGGCGGATTTTTGTAGACATGAGTAAGCGCCTCTTTCGGACTAAGCGGGAAGATTTGCGCCCATAACAAGCAGCTCGGCCGCGCGCCAGGCGGGGTCGGACCGCAATGATCGTTACGATCTGATAATTGTTCTGCTCACCCAATATAGAGGTCGGAAACCGCGCCACCGCCACGTTTGTCGGGAACTGACACGGCTGTAGGTCAATGCCGACGCGCTTACCCTGCCGTGGCTGACGCGGCAAACCAGGCACCCTCCACTATGCTGGGAGCATCGCAAAATCCTGTGGCGGGCCCCGCTTTGCTGACTTTTGTAACCACGTGCAAAGGCCGTCTCAGCCATTTGCAACTCACGCTGCCGACGTGGCTGGCGCAACGCGACTGCGCCGTCATCGTGGTGGATTACGGCTGCCCCGATGGCGCGGGCGACTGGGTGGCGGCGCACCATCCGCAGGTAGCGGTGGTGCGCGTTAACGACGACGCCAGCTTTTGTCTGGCGCGCGCACGCAATGCCGCGCTGCCCCATATCCGCACCGATTGGGTGTGCTTTATCGATGCCGATATCCGTGTCACCGGCGATCTGGCGGGCTGGTTTGCCGAACAGCCCAACCCGGCCGGCTTTTACCGGCCCGATCCCTTTGATTTTGATACCGGCGGTACCGTGCTGTGTCGCGTGCAAGACGTGCAACGCGCCGGCGGCTACGACGAATTGATCCGCGGTTATGGCGGCGAAGACACCGATCTGTACGCGCGCCTGTTGCGTATCGGCGTGCCGCGGCGCGCGTTTAACGGCGCGTGGCTGGCGCCGATACGCCACGATACCGAAGCGCGCCTGCGCTTCTACCAAGACAAGGATCTGGAACAACATCGACGATTGTTTCTGCTGTACCGGACCATCAAGCTGGATCTGATCGATCTGCATAAACGCATGCTCAGCGCCGACGAACTGCGCACGATATTTGGCCTGGCGCAGCAAGCGCTGGCGGCTAACGCGCCGCTGTCGATCAAGCTGGGCGAACAACCCGAATTTCCCGCCTTTGGGGGCTTCAGCCTGCAGCGCAGCCTGGTCTACAACCTCACAGCTCGGCAAACACCATGAGCCGCATCCTGTTTGCGTGGGAACTGGGCGACAACCACGGCCATCTGTGGCGCTTGTTGCCGATTGCCTTGGCGGCGCGCGCGCAAGGCCATGACATCAGCTTTGCCCTGCGCGCCATGCGCAGCGCGCAACGTTATCTAACGCCGCGTAGCGTGCCGTTTATGGCCTGCCCCAATCCGTATGACGTGCCCGCGCTGGGGCGCGACCCGTCCACCTATGCTGACGTGCTGGCGCTGAACGGCGCCACCGATGTGGATTTGCTCGGCGGCATGGTGCGCGGCTGGCGGCAGTTATATCAGCTGGTCAAGCCCGACGTGGTGGTCATCGACCATGCGCCGACGGCCTTGATGGCCAGCCGCGTGGCGGGCATACGCAGCGTGCAGATCGGCACCGGCTTTGCCATCCCGCCCAGCCTGATGCCCGCACCGTGCTACCGCGCCTGGGACAGCGATATCGAGGCGCGGCAACACACTCAGGCGGCGGTGGAGCACGCTGTGGCCAGCGTCTGCGAAATGCCCTTGTCCACCGCCTTGCAAGCCGACCATACCCGCTTGTTATCGCTACCCGAACTCGACCATTACGCCACGGTGCGCCCCGCTGGCGCGCTGTTTCTCGGTGGCATGCCGCAGCCGCCCGCAGGCCAGGCGGTGCAATGGCATACCGACAAAACCCACATCCTGGTTTATTTGCAGAACGGGGACTGGCTGGGCACGGTGCTGGAAGGCCTGGTCAATAGCGAAGCCGAGGTCATCGCCGTCGTCCCCGGTATTGCGTTGGCGCAGGCGGCGCAGTTTCCGGAATTGCGCATCTACACGCAGCCGGTGCAGCTGGAGCCCTTGTTGCCGCGCTGCGATCTGATCATCAGCCACGGCGGCCACGGCACCGCGCTGAATGCCTTGCGCGCCGGCGTGCCGCTGCTGATGTTGCCGCAGCATATGGAACAACTGCTGGTGACCGAACGTGTGGCCGTCGCTGGCGCGGGGCTGGGCGTGTTTCCCACTCACATCGAAAGCAGCTTTGAACACGTGCTGTTTACGCTGCTGATGTCGCCGCAATATCGCGCCGCTGCGCAACAAGTGGCCGCGCGTTACGCCGAATGGCGCGATGAATTTGCGCTGCAACAGATGTTGGCGGTGCTCAACACGGCGTGCGCCGAGGCGGCGTGAATGACCGCTTCATTCGCGTCAGGCGTCGTCGCGCCGTCCCCACGCTTCGTTGTCGGTTTTGATCGGGTGATACAGCAGATTGGGCAATTCAAAACTGGCCGGGTCTTCATGAAAATACGCGGGCCGCGCTGGCCGCCACACATAAGTGCCGGGCGCGAGAAAGGGCGCGCTGGGCGTATTCAGATAATTGCGCGCCAGCCGCTGTCCGGGCCGCCGCGCCAGATCCAGCGTACGCAAGCCGCACACGGCGGCCACGGTGGGCAGGATGAATTCGTAATGCCCCGCCCAGGCCGGGTCGGCCACAGCGTGCTGGTAGGCCAGCGCCAGGGTTCTGGAAACGCGAATCAGTGGATGAAAACCGCGGCAAAACAAATGCGGGTCCACCGCTGCGGGCGCGCTGACTTGCTGCCAATGAAACCACTCGATATCACGATCCCGCGGGCGCAAGGACGAGCTCAGCAAATCAGCCGGCTCGGCATGGTACTGGCTGAACAGATCGGCCCAGTTGCCGGCGAAATCGACGTCGTATTCCATAAACCACACCTGCGGCTGCGGCAGCGCCAGCAAACAAGGCAGCATGGCGGCATCCAGCAAACCGCGCTGCACGCCGTCGTTGCGCAGCATTTGCGCATGGCGCTGTGGCAATACCGTGGCCGGGTCGGCGATGGCCAGATCGCTGTCCAGATCGACAAAGCGGCTGCGGTTAAACACCAGCCGCCATTGCACCCACGGCGCGCTCTCGGCGGCCAGCCGCGCAAAATGCCCGCGCACGCGCGGGGTATCGATATGCGAAAAAAACACGCCACCGGCGCGCTGATCGGGCAAAGGGGGTTGCGGCACAGTCATCGGGCTTATCACACACGGCGGATTGGGCGGGCTAATGGCAACAGCATAGCGGCTGGCGGCGCAGCATGACGCGCATTTCCGTAGTGATGGCCACTTATCAAGGCACCGCCTTCCTGCCCCAGCAACTGGTTAGTCTGGCGCAACAAACGCGGCTGCCCGATGAATTGATCATTGCGGATGACGCGTCCAGCGACGGCAGTCTCGACATCGCCAAAAGCGTGGCGCTGCCGTTTACCGTGCATTACTTTCGCCAGGCGCAACGTGTGGGCTACGCACATAACTTTGCCGCTGCGGCGGGCCAGGCGCGCGGTGATCTGATCTTGTTTTGCGATCAGGATGATGTGTGGTTGCCGCACAAGATTGCGCAGATCGAGGCACAGGCGGCGACGTCGTCCGCGCAGGTGTTTACGCATGATCTGAGCTGGTTTAGCGCCGAGCGCCCCGCCGCCATTCCATCCTATTTTGCTTATCTCAACCAACTTGGGCTGGACCGCGCGGTGTGCCTGAAAGGCTGCGCGCTGGCGGTGCGCGCCGAATTCATCGCGCAACATGGCTGGCCCGACCCGGCGGCACAAATGCCGCATGATTTCTGGTTTGCCTTTCTGGGCACGGCGCTGCAACAACGCGCGTTTATCGATCCGCCGCTGCTGCGCCATCGCATGCATGGCGGCAACGCCTCGGCATGGTTGCCGCAATGGGCTGATCTGCAATTTCTGCGGCCCGAACAACTGGCCCATACCAGCGCCGTCGCGCAATTGATCGACCTGTGCATCAAGCCGCGCACCGTGCGCTGGATTGCGCCCTTGCTCGAAACCCTGGGGCGCATCGATACGCCCGCCGCCCACGCCGCCATCGCACTGTTGCAATCCCAGCGCGCCAGACTGGGTGATCCCCCGCCCTGAACCAATCGTCCCCGTGGCAAAAAAACGCGTGCTGCGCTGCGCAAAATGCGGTTTCGCATGATACCGTCGGCCTATCCACTGACCCCGCCGCTGATGACGCGTTAGCCAAGGCTTGCGCCCGGTTTCACCCGAGCGCCATAACACTTGCGCAACGCCGTTTCCCGTCAGCAAATCCACGAGACATTTGATGGAATCGAAGATTGACCCCCTTGATCATGAGCTTGCCGCCCACCCCGCCCACACCACGACCGCTCTGGTCCAGCCACCGCATGGTCTGGCGCTTGCCGAGCTGGCACTGGCGGTGGGCGGCTTTGCCATTGGCACAGCCGAATTTGCCGCCATGGGCATCCTCCCCGAAGTCGCCAGCGACCTGCACGTAACCATCCCCGAAGCCGGCCACATGATCAGCGCCTATGCGTTGGGCGTGGTGGTGGGCGCGCCGCTGATCACCATCCTGCTGGCGCGCATGCCGCGCCGCGCTTTGCTGATCGTGCTGATGTTGCTCTACGCCGTGGGCAACGGCGCCACCGCGTTGTTGCACCACTATGGCCTGATGCTGGTCAGCCGCTTTGTGGCTGGCTTGCCGCATGGCGCGTACTTTGGCCTGGCCGCCCTGGCCGCCGCCGCGCTGGTGCCGCCGCATAAACGCGGCGCGGCCATCGGCAAAGTGATGCTGGGCTTGAGCGTCGCTAACGTCATCGGCGTGCCCGCTGCCACCTGGTTGGGCCAGGCGCTGGGTTGGCAGGCGTGCTTTGCCGGCGTGGCGCTGATTGCCTTGTTCACCGCAGGCATGATCGCGTACACCGTGCCGCCGTTGCCGATGGCGCGCAAAGCCAGTCCGCTAACCGAACTGGGCGCGTTCAAACGTCCGCAAGTGTTGTTGACGCTGCTGGCCTGCGCCATCGGCTTTGGTGGCATCTTTTCGGTGTACAGCTATGTGGCCTCCACACTGACCCAGGTCACCGGCATGAGCGCGCAACACGTGCCGTTTGCGCTGGGTTTATTGGGCGTCGGCATGATCGTCGGCAACATCGCTTGCGGCTGGTTTGCCGACCGCTGGCTGGAACGCACGATGCTGGGCTGGTACGGCTTTACGGTGGTGATGCTGCTGGTATTCGTGGTGGCTGCGCCGCATTTGTGGGCGGTGCTGCCAGTGCTGTTTGGCATCGGCGTGGCGTCGGCATGTAACCCGGCGTTCCAGTCCCGGCTGATGGATGTGGCAGGCGACGCGCAATCGCTGGCGGCGGCGCTGAACCACAGCGCATTCAATATCGCCAATGCGCTGGGCGCGTGGCTGGGCGGCATGGCGATTGCGGCGGGTCTGGGCTGGACCTCGACGGGCTGGGTGGGCGCGATCCTGGCAGTGCTGGGGATCGTTGTGGTGCTGTGGTCGTTTGGACTGGAACGGCGCACGCTGCAGACCGCTTAAAACGCTTTTTCCTGCTATTTATGCGAGTAACCGCGCTTAAATAGTGGGATTTCGATAGTTATAGGCGCAAATAAATCACCCGGCCAAAGCCGGGTGTTTTGCATTACAGCGACCGATCTGAACGCCGGGTCGATTACGGATTAACCAACGGCTTCATCTGATTGGCAAACGGCCAGCCTTGCGCGTAATCGGTATCAATCTGCCAATCGAACACACCCAGGGTGGCCGGATACGCCGCCTTGATGGCATTCCACGTGCTGGTGGCCTGGCCGATGCTCATATAGTTGGTCACGCCCGGGTTAACACCAAAGCCAACCACCACATGGCTGGGGCCCAGCAACGTCATCCAGGTTGCGATATTGCTCTGGACATAGCTCGGGTCCGCCAGGTTGGGGCCGTCGTAGTACTGCGGCGCGCAATAATCCAGCGCGTTGCCCTGCAGCAGTTGCTGGCAGAAGGTCTGGTCCACCGCACTCCACGGCGCGGGTGCGGACGTGATGATAAAGCCCGGCCAACGCGCCTTCAGTTGCTGGCCGATCCACACCATTTCGCTGGTATTGGGGTTGTCGGACGCCTCGTAATTGTCCCAATCAATCCCGTCAAAACCGCCCAACTGGCTGTAGATGCTGATGATGCTGTTTACAAACGCCTGCGAGCGCGCGCGGGTTTCAAAGGTGACGTTCTCGTTAGCCCCGCCAATGCTGAGGATCACCTTGCGCCCTTGTGCGCGCACCGTGGCGATATCGGCCACCAGATTGGCGGCGGCGGTGGCGTTCTCAGGCGCAATCCATTCCACTGCGCCCGTACTGCCGGGCTGGCCCCCCACCGGCGTGGCGGCAAACAGATAGATCACGTTGTAGTTGGTGTTCACGTTGGCAACGCGCACCTGATCGCTTAGCCAACGCGGCCAGTAGCCGCCCACCACATGCGCGGGCAAGCCGCCGGAAGGCGTCGGGGTGGGCGTCGCGCTGCCACAAGTGGTTTGCGCCCAGTAATAGGTGCTGATGGTGGGATTGGTGGCGTCGCTGCCATTGGTGCCGACGGCTTTTTCCAGATAGTAGAGGCCGTTGGGCGTGTATTTGACGATGGTGCCCAGCGGATAGTTAACGCCCGCAGTCCACACCACGTAGTTGCACGACGCGCTGGGCGTGGGTGCTGGCGTGGGCGCGGGCGTCGGCTTGGGCGTCGGCGCCGGGGTCGGCGCGGGGGTGGGCGCAGGCGTCGGCTTGGGGGTCGGCGCTGGCGTGGGGGCTGGCGTCGGCGTGGCGCTACCGGTATCCACGCCCAGATCTTTCCAGAGCGAGCCCGCCGTCACTGCCGGATTCCAGCCCGCACCCACATAAGCCGTATGCGCAATCAGCGCCTGATAATCATGGCCGTTGTAGCTGACGATGGTGCCCACGGCATACGTGGTGCCTTCTTGCCATGCCGGATAAGTGGCCGCGCTGGCATACGCGGCGGTTACGGCCAGCGCAGCGCTGACCATCCATAGTTTGCTGTGTTGCATCTGTCCACATCCTCAGGTTGGGTTAAGCCCACGGGCGATGGCGCGCCGAATCGGCCTTTGCGGCTCTAGGGGGCTGCGGGGCGTCTTTTGTATCCCGTGGCTGGATACTAGCTTGCAGATTCTGTAATCCCAATGCCGCTCAGGCGGCAAATCGGGCCGCCAGGCATGCCAAGGCGCTGTAACGTGGAGAATGGGCGGACCAGAAAACGTTGATAACGAGGTGGCTCATTAAAGCTTTCTGCTAGAAACCTTTAATACGCACCACGCATTTGCAGGGTTTGTGGCATCTCGACGTTAAAACAGGTCAAATCACGTTTCCCCGACGACCGAAGATTTGCCATGTACTCACGCCGCACTTTCGTCACCAGCCTCACCCTGTTGGCCGCCCTTGCGCTGGCCGGTTGTGCCGATTCCGGCAACGCCGACCCCAAGGTCTATCACAAGCTCGAAATCCGGCTGGATAAAAGCCTGAAAGAAGCCAGCGACATCCACTGGAGCTACGGCCCCGATGTGCCCGCGGGTTATATCGCCAGTGCGCGCGATATCAACAACTTTGAAAACCACTTTGCACCGATGCGGATTCCGGACGAATTCAGCATCAGCTGGCAAACGCCCGATGGTGTTAAACACAGCGCACGCGCACCGGTAAAAGGCCATCTGCCCAAATCAGCCAGCGAACGCGTGGTGGGCATCCTGGTGTTTTACGACCATATCGAAGGCTATCTGGTGGAGCGCGGTGCATTGGGCGAGCAGGAATGGCGGTTTTATTGAGCGCTGCAGAGCAAATACCCGTAACTGGTAATTTACTGCGTGTTATAGTGCATTAGCCCCATAACCCGTGGTATTTCAATTTTTATGGACATCTTCGAACTGGGTGCGGCGCTGAAAGCCGCGCGCATCGCAACGGAAATCACACAAGCCGAACTGGCTGCCCGTACCGGCGTCAGCCTGTCGACCATCTCGGCGCTGGAACGCGGCAGCCTGGGCGAAATCGGCGCCAGCAAACTCGGCCAGCTGTTTCGCGCCACCAATATGGAATTGACCGTCAAGCCGCGCGGCCAGCGCCGTACGTTGGACGACGCGTACGAAGAACGACGACTGCGCATGGCCAACGGCGGCACGCTGCAAGAGCCCGGCACGCTGTATCAGCGCGGCAGCGCCAACCCGCGCCAGCGCGTACGTAAAAGCAAGAAGGACGCGGCCGAATGAGCGACAGACTGGATGTGTATGTCAATGACACCCTGGTGGGCTGGCTGGCGGATTCAGCCCAGGGTTTTGCCTTCAGCTATCTGCGCGACACCCATCCGGCCAATCTGATTTCATTGCTGATGCCGGTACGCCCGACCCCCTACGTCAGCCCACGGGATCTGGCCCCGATTTTCCAGATGAATTTGCCCGAAGGTTATCAAAAGACGGTGCTGCAGCAACGCTTGGGCGGCCTGGCCCGGCTCACTGATTGGGGTTTGCTCGAGATCACCGGCAACGCACAGATCGGGCGCAATCGCGTGGTGCCCGCCGAGCTGGACCCACACGCCCCGCATCTGCCAATTGATCTGGCGCGCCTGTTGGCCAGCCCCGATTCGCAAAATGCACTGCTGGCGCAAATTGCCACTCACCCGCTAAAAGGTATTTCCGGCGTCATGCCCAAAGCGCTGGGCGAAGGCGATAAAGCGGCGATGCCGTTTGATGACTTCATCCTCAAGACGGGTTCACACGACTATAGCGGTCTGGCCATCAACGAATATCTGTGCCTGCAGGTAGCGCGCGCCGCAGGGCTGGATGTGCCGGCGGCCAGCTTGTCGGAGGACGGCCAGGTGCTTGCCGTCGCGCGCTTTGATAAGGCCGCCAACGGCTTGCGCCTGGGCTTTGAAGACTTCTGCGCGTTGGCAGGTTTCAGTCCGTTGGAAAAATACGATTCCTCGCTCGAACACATCGCCAATCTGCACAAGGAATACGTCGGCGAAGCCCACCTGTACGCCAGCTCGCTTCGTTTGTTGACGCTGTGCCTGGTCAATTACGCGCTTCAGAATGGCGATGCGCATCTGAAGAACTTTGCGCTGGTCTATACCTGCCAGGAAGATGCGAGGCTGGCGCCCGCGTATGACATCGTCACCACGACAGCGCATATTACGACCGATGCGCCAGCGCTCACGTTGGAAGGTCGCAAAACCTGGTGGCCTGGCAAGGGCATGGAACGGTTGGCGCAGCGACTGGCTCTGGCGCCCACCGATCTGGCCGCTGCTATCGCGCGCGTGCAAAACGCCATCGACGCGACCGTGCCCCAGTTGGAGGCGATGATTGCGCGCTATCCCGATACCTTCCGTGAAACCGGCAAGCGCATGCTTGTCGCGTGGGCGGAGGGCAAAGCGGCCATCGCCGGCGGCAAGCGCATGGGCCGGGCGACCAGACAACAAATACTGGCCGAACACAAACTGTCGGATGCCAAGCCCAAGCGCGCAAAAGCCAACCCTTATGTTGATCAGGATTCGGCGTTCTCTACCAAGCCCGGCTCGCGTTAAGCGGGCGTGCAGGTCAAGCCGACGCAAGTAATTGTGGAAACACCCGCCCCAGCAGCGCCCGCTGTCCTAGCGATGCGCAGCCGACCTCGGCGTCGTCGAACCACCCCAGCGGCAACAACGCCAGCATGGGATGCCGTACCAATAACTCGATCAGCGCAGCGGCGGGTGCGCGGCCTTGCTGGTGCCAGTCGGGCGATGCGAATACGTCAAACAAAGCGCGCGCGGCGGTTTCGGGGCCGACGATCAATTCGCAGGCCCAGTCGCCGCGCAGCAAGGACGCAACCGTCATCGCCGTGGCGGCATCGAGATTGTCCAGCCGTAGCAGCGCCGCCGCTTTTACGCCATTCGCGCAGGCAAATACCGCGCTCGCCGTCGCTACGCTGCTCGCCACCACCACCCCGCGCTCGGCCAGACCGGCTGCGACATCCTTGAAGCGATGCCGGAAGATCCGGTTATCCGGTTGCCACGCGCGATGCCCGATGAGCAGCCAGTACGCGCCCGCACACTCACAGGCCGCCCGCCGTTGCTGCAAGCGCGTCAGCGCAGCGGCCGTCATCCCGCTGCGATCGCCGCCCGACCACGGCCATTCCAACGCGGCCGCCGCCAGTTGCGCCGCCAGCGGGTGTTGCAGCACGTACACCGGGTTGTCCTGACTTGCATCCACTGCCAGGCACAGTGACGGGTCTTGCTCCGCCGGGTTGGTCAGATCATCTTCAGTTCTCAAATCGATACCCTGCCCCATACACAGATTTGATCCATTCCTCGCCCACTTCCCCCAGCTTGCGCCGCAGGTTTTTGACGTGACTATCGACGGTGCGATCGGTCACGATGCGGCGATCCAGATACAAATGGTCCATCAACTGGTCGCGCGAAAAAATACGCCCCGGCTCGGCCGCCAGCGTTTTCAGCAGCCGGTATTCGACTTGCGTCAGCGCCAGATCGCGGCCAAACAGGCTGGCGCGCGCGGCCGCGTCGTCGATGAAGAGGCCGCTGGCCACGCTGTCACCGGGCGCGCGCTGATGCCGCCGCAAGACGGCTTTGACGCGCGCCACCACTTCGCGCGGGCTGAACGGTTTGCAGATGTAATCGTCCGCACCCACCTCCAGCCCCAGCAAGCGGTCCACCTCTTCCACGCGCGCGGTCAGCATGATAATCGGCGCGTCGGAAAACGCACGGATATCCCGGCAGATGCTGATGCCATCCACGTTGGGCAGCATCAAATCCAGGATCACCAGATCGGGCGCGTGCGTGCGAAACGCGGGCAGCGCCGCGGCCCCATCCAGCACTTGCGTGCAGCGATAGCCGCTGGCGTGCAGATAATCGCGCACGATGGCGGACAAGCTGGGCTCGTCTTCAACAATCAGGACGTGTGCGTTGGGCTGATCGGTCATAAAGCCTCCGGCAAGGTCACCACAATGCGCACGCCACCCAACGGTGACGCAGCCGCCTCGATCTGGCCGTCGTGCGCCTCGGCGATATTGCGGCAGATAGCCAGGCCCAGGCCGCTGCCCCCGCTATTGCGGTTGCGCGAGCCTTCGGTGCGATAAAAGCGTTCAAACAAGCGCGGCAATTTGTCGGGGTCGACGCCGGGCGGGCTATCGTCAAACCGCACTTTGATCTGCCCCGCCGTGCGTTCACACGTCACGCGCACTTCGCCGCCCGCATCGGTGTAGCGCACGGCGTTTTCCAGCAGATTGGCAAACAGCTGCTGCAAGCGGCGTTCGTCGCCATCCACCCGGATTGGCGCGTTATCCAGCGTCCAGTTCAGCTGCAAACCGGCCGCGGCAAAACGCGCCTGCATGCTGCCCAGCAAGGCTTGCAGCAGCAGCGCCAGATCCAGCGACGCGCGGCGATAGGTCAGCGCGCCCACGTCGGTGAGCGATAAATCGTGCAAATCGTTGACCAGCTTGCCCAGTTGCCCGATCTGCTGCGCGATCGGTTCCAGCGCGGCTTGCGACAAGGGCCGGATGCCATCCTGGATGGCTTCGACTTCGGCGCGCATGACGGCCAGCGGCGTGCGCAATTCGTGCGAAATATCGGCCATAAAATTGCGCCGTGCGCGTTCGGTATGCTCCAGCGTTTGCGCCAGCTGGTTAAAGTCGCGCGCCAAAGCGCCCAGTTCGTCGCGACTGTTTTCGGGCACGCGGCTGCCGTAATTGCCACTGGCCAGACGGTGCGTGGCCCCGGTCAATCCGTGCAGACGCAAGAGCAGCGTACGCGCCAGCAAATACGCTAAAGCGGCGGCAAACAGCACCGAAAACACGCCGATCAGCCACCACATCTGCATTTGCGCTTCATAAAAGCGCACATCCCCGGCGGCGATGGCTTTCTGAAACGGCACCATCGCCAGCCAGCCCACGGTGCGTCCTTCCACCACCACCGGCCGCAGGATGGATTCGCGCCCGACGGTGGGGTTGCCCACCACCTGTTGGTACTGCGTATCCAGCAAGCCAAAGCGCGGCACCGCGCCAGTCTGGTCCGATACCGGCGGCCCGGTTAGCGCGCGGCCCGGGTCGGGGTCGGGCCGCATCAAATGAAACCAGGCTTCCATATCGCCGTGCAGAAATTGCCAACTGCCATGCTGCCGATACGCGGCCTGGATATGCGGCATCACTTCCTGCATGCGCTCCACACCCTGCTCGTTCAGATAGCCCAGAAAGCCGCGCTGAAAACTGATGCGCGCGGCCACGCCGTTAACCAGCAGTACCACGGCGCAAGACGCCAGGATGGCGATAAACAATTTGGCGGTAATACCGAGTTTCATGGCGGGCCGGGGGTGAGTCGTGACGTGTTTTTAATGAATACCGCGCATTCGGCTGCAAGTCCATGCGCCAGGCGGCTTGCGGGCCAAACTCCATATTCACTCCACATTATGTGCTTAGCGTAGACGCTGATTCTTATACAACCGGCGGATCTCGCTCATGCTTTTCTCAGCCCCACTCGCGCCTCTGCGACTCCTGGCCATCCCGGCGTTGTTAACGCTGGCGGCCTGCAATGATCAACCCGGGCCGCCCCCCATGCAGGCCAATGTGGGCGTGGTGACCGTGCAAGCGCAGCAACTGGCCATGAACCAGTCACTACCCGGCCGCACCGTGGCCTATATGACCTCCGATGTGCGCCCGCAAGTCAGCGGCATCATCCAGAAGCGTTTATTTACCGAAGGCCAGGACGTGAAGGCGGGGCAGGTGTTGTATCAGATCGACCCGGCCACCGCGCAAGCGGCCTATGACAACGCCAACGGCACGCTGCAACAAGCCCAGGCGGCCGTGTTATCGGCCAAGCCCAAAGCCGAACGCTACGCCAATCTGGCCAGACTGGACGCCGTCAGCCAGCAGGATCTGGATGATGCCAACGCCACGCTGCGGCAGAACCAGGCTGCCGTGGTGGCCGCGCAAGCTGCATTGCAGACGGCCCGGATCAACCTCGATTACACACGCATCACCGCGCCAATTTCCGGCCGCATCAGCGCCTCCACCTACACGCCCGGCGCACTGGTGACGGCCAGCCAGACCACGGCGCTCACCACCATCCAGCAGCTTGATCCGATTTATGTGGACGTCACGCAATCCAGCAGCGAGCTCCTGGCCTTGCGCAAGCAATTGGCCAGCGGCGCGTTGGCGTCACTGCACGGCAAGGTGCCGGTGCAAATCCAGCTGGAAGACGGCAGCTTGTACACGCAAAAAGGCACGCTGGAATTTGTCGGCACGGCGGTTGATACCAGCACCGGCAACGTCACGCTGCGCGCGCTGGTGCCCAACCCGGACAAGCTGTTGTTGCCCGGCATGTATGTGCATGCGGTGTTGCCGGTGGCGGTTAATAACGCCGCCATGCTGGTGCCGCAAGGCGCGGTCAGCCGCAATACCAAGGGCGAGGCCACCGTCAAACTGGTGGGCGCGGATCACAAGGTGATCGACCGCGTGGTGCAAACCGGCGACGCCATCAAAGACCAATGGGTGATCAGCGCGGGCCTGAAAGCCGGCGACCAGTTGGTGGTAGAAGGCGGCAGCAAGGCGCAGCCGGGCCAGACCGTGGCCACCCACCCCGCCGCCACCGATACGCCTGCCCAGGCCAACTCCGCGTCGGCAGTTGCCGGCCAGCAAAGCTAAGGCGGCGCCATGTCTCGTTTCTTTATTGATCGTCCGATCTTTGCGTGGGTGATCGCCATCGTGATCACGCTGGCAGGCGCGCTGTCGATCAGCCAGCTGGCCGTCGAGCAATACCCCAATATTGCGCCGCCCACGGTGTCGATCCGCGCCACCTACACCGGCGCTTCGGCACAGACCGTGGAAAACTCGGTGACCCAGGTCATCGAACAGCAGATGTCGGGGCTGGATAACCTGATGTACATGTCGTCCAGCAGCACCTCGGCCGGTAGCGCCAGCGTGCAGCTCACCTTCAAGGCGGGCACCAACGCCGACGTCGCGCAGATGCAGGTGGAAAACAAGCTGCAGCAAGCCGAAGCGATGTTGCCGCAGATCGTGCAAAGCACGGGCCTGACCGTCAGTAAATCTTCGGCGGGCAGTTTTTTTGAAGTGCTGGCGTTTACCTCCGACAACGGCAGCATGAGCGGTACCGATATCGCCGACTTTATGGCGTCCACGTTGCAAGACCCGATCAGCCGCGTCAGCGGTGTGGGCAAGGTGCAAGTGATGGGCTCGCAGTATTCGATGCGCATCTGGCTGGCGCCGGACAAGCTGCGCACCTATTCGCTGATGCCGTCCGATATCACCGCCGCCATCACCGCGCAAAACGCCGATGTATCGTCGGGCCAGCTGGGCGCGTTGCCCGCCAGCAAAGGCCAGGCGCTGAACGCCACCATTACCTCGCGCAGCCGCCTGAAGACGGTGGATCAGTTTAAAAAGATCGTCGTCAAATCCGCCAGCAACGGCGCGGTGGTGCATTTGTCCGACGTGGCCAGCATCGAACTGGGCGGCGAGGATTACACCATCACCAGCCTGTTTAACGGCAAGCCCGCCGCCGGCATCGGCATCGAACTGGCCAGTGGCGCCAATGCCATGGCGGTATCCAAAGCCGTGGAAGCGCGACTGGATGAACTGAAGCCGTATTTTCCCGCGGGCATGAGCTACAAGATCGCCTCCAGCACCACGCCATTTGTAAAAATCTCGATTGAAGAAGTGGTCAAAACGCTGCTGGAAGCCGTGGTGCTGGTGATCGCAATCATGTATCTGTTTTTGCAGAACTGGCGCGTGACCTTGATCCCGGCCATCGCCGTCCCCGTCGTGCTGATGGGCACCTTTGGTGTGCTGGCGGCGCTGGGTTATTCGATCAATACGTTAACCATGTTCGGCATGGTGCTGGCGATTGGTTTGCTGGTAGATGATGCCATTGTGGTGGTCGAAAACGTCGAACGCGTGATGAGCGAAGAAGACTTGTCGCCGCGCGACGCCACGCGCAAATCGATGGCGCAGATTACCGGTGCGCTGGTGGGCATTGCGCTGGTGCTCACCGCCGTGTTCTTGCCGATGGCGTTTTTTGGCGGTTCTACCGGCGTCATCTATCGGCAGTTTTCAGTCACCATCGCCTCGGCCATGTTGCTGTCGGTGCTGGTGGCGATGACGCTAACCCCCGCGCTGTGCGCCAGTTTGCTCACACCGGTAACACAAGGCGGCCACGTTACCCAACGCGGTTTGCTGGGGCGCTTTTTTGGCGGGTTTAACCAGCGCTTTGACCGCGGTGCCGAGCGTTATCAGCGCGGCGTAAAGCGCGTGCTGGGCCATCGTCGCCTGGGCGTGGGTATTTATCTGGCGCTGGTCGTCGGCATGGGCCTGTTGTTCTGGCATCTGCCCACTTCGTTTTTGCCCGATGAAGACCAGGGCACGCTGATGGTGTCGATCAAACTGCCGCCCGGCACCACCAAAGAAAAAACCCAGACGGTGGTGAACCAGGTGTCTGACTTTGTGCGCGCCCAGCCCGAAGTAAACACCGTGATGGCGATCAGCGGCTTTGCCATGGGCGCGATGGGCCAGAACGCGGGCATGGCGTTTATCCAGCTCAAGAACTGGAAAGACCGCAAGGCCGACGCCGCCAGCATCGGCAACCGCATTACCGGCGCAATGATGAAACGCTTTGCCGACGCGCAAGTGTTTGCCTTCGCCCCGTCCGGCATCCCCGGTCTGGGCCAGGCCAGCGGCTTTACGCTGGAACTGCAGGACTTTGGCGGCGCGGGCCACGATGCGCTGGTGGCGGCGCGCAAACAGTTGCTGGATCTGGCTGCCAAAGATCCGCTGCTCAGCGCAGTGCGCTATTCGGCGCTGGAAGACGCGCCCACCTTTGATGTGAAGATCGACGACGCCAAAGCCGGTGCGCTCAACCTCACCCAGAGCGACATCAACAGCACGCTGGCCACCGCGTTTGGCGGCACCTACGTCAACGACTTTATCGACAAGGGCCGCGTTAAAAAGGTGTACGTGCAAGGCCAGGCCGACGCGCGCATGTTGCCGCAAGACATCAACCAATGGACCGTGCGCAACAGCGACAACGCCATGGTGCCGTTCTCGGCCTTTGCCAGCAGCGGCTGGAGCTACGCCCCGGCCACGCTGGCGCGCTACAACGGCACGGCATCGATGGAAATCAGTGGCTCGCCCGCCGCGGGCGTCAGCTCAGGCACGGCCATGGCCGAGATGGTCAAGCTGGTGGGCCAGTTGCCGCAGGGCTTTGGCTATTCGTGGTCAGGCTTGTCGTATGAAGAACAGGCGGCCGGGGCACAAGCACCGTTGCTGTATGCCGTGTCGTTGCTGTTTGTGTTTCTGTGCCTGGCCGCGCTGTATGAAAGCTGGTCGATTCCGTTTTCGGTGATGTTGGCCGTGCCGATCGGGATTGTCGGTGCGCTGGTGTTTACCGCCACACGCGGGCTGAACAACGACGTGTATTTCCAGGTGGGCTTGCTCGCCACGGTGGGTCTGGCTGCCAAAAACGGCATTCTGATCGTCGAATTTGCGCGCGAACTGGAGCAACAAGGCGCGAGCGTATTCAACGCCGTGGTCGAAGCCGCCCGCCAGCGGTTACGCCCGATTCTGATGACCTCGCTGGCCTTCTTGCTGGGCGTGTTGCCGCTGGTGATTAGCACCGGCGCGGGCTCGGGCGGACGCCATTCGCTGGGGACCGGCGTATTCGGCGGCACGCTGGCCTCGACCGCACTGGGCATCTTTTTTATTCCCCTGTTCTACCTGATCGTGCGCAGCGTGGCACCGGGCAAACAGAGCAAGACGCTGACTGCGCCTACGGATGATCAACATGACGCTTAATACATTTTCTTCGCGCCTGGCGCTGGGCCTGCTTGGCGCCAGCATGCTGGCCGGTTGCGCCAGCATGGCCCCGCAATATCAACAACCCGCCTCGCCGGTGCCCGCGCAATTTAACGGCACGGATGCCAGCGCCCCGGCCACGGCCACGCCGTCCGTGGCCAGTCTGGATTGGCGCAGTGTGTTTCTGGATGACCGTTTGCGCCAGGTGATTGCGCTGGCGCTGCACAACAACCGTGACCTGCGCGTGGCCGTGCTCAATATCGAAAAGGCGCGCGCTACCTACCGCATTGATCAGGCAGATCTGTTTCCGGCCGTCAGCGCCGGGGCCAGCCAGACCACCAGCGGCAATGGCAATACGGTAAGCCGCAGCGCGTCGGCCACGGTCGGTTTTAGCGCGTGGGAACTCGATCTGTTTGGCCGCATCCGCAGCCTGAGCAACGAAGCCCGGCAAACGCTGCTGGCCACCGCAGAAACCCAGCGCAGCACGCGGATGAGTCTGCTGGCCGAAGTGGCAGGTGACTGGCTGACTGTGGCGGCGTACCAGAAACAAGTGGCGCTGGCGCAGCAAACATTGGCCAGCCAACGCCAGACGCTGGCGCTAACCGAACAGATGCACGCAGCGGGTTCGGCCTCGGGCACCGATCTGTCCGCCGTGCAATCCACCGTCGAAAGCGCGCGCGCCGACGTCGCCAATTACGCCACGCAACTGGACGAAGCACGCAACGCGCTCGATCTGGTGGTGGGCACCGCCGTCCCTGCGGCATTGCTGCCGTCTGCCAACGACAGCAACACCGCCATTGCGCTGGCCCCCGTCAACGCTAATGCACCATCGAGCCTGTTATTGCAGCGGCCCGATGTGCTCTCGGCAGAACACACACTGCAAGCCGCCAACGCCGACATCGGCGCGGCGCGTGCAGCGTTCTTTCCGGGCATTAGCCTGACCGGGGCCGCCGGGGTGGGCAGCGACGCGCTGTCCACGCTGTTTAGCGCGGGCACCCGCACGTGGTCGTTTATCCCCAGCATTACCGTGCCGATCTTTAACGCCGGAGCGCTGAAGGCCTCGCTGGATAGCGCCGAGATCAGCAAGAACATCGCGGTGGCGCAATACGAAAAAGCGATCCAGACCGCGTTTAGCGAAACCGCCAACGCACTGGCCGTGCGCGCGCGCCTGGACCAACGCCTGGACGCGCAAACCGCACTGATCACCGCGCAAACCCGCACCTACAACCTGGCGCAGGCGCGCTACCAGAACGGCGTGGACAGCTATCTGCTGACGCTGACGGCGCAGCGCGCGTTGTATAGCGCACAACAAGCGCTGATTACGCTGCAACTAAGCGAAGCCACCAACCGCGTCACGCTGTACAAGGTGTTCGGCGGCGGGGCCGATGCGCAGGGGGATGAGGCGACTAGCCGCTAAGGCAATGCGCGTTGCCGACAGAGCCGCCGTCGGGTGCACGACCTGGTGGGGATCTTGTCTTCGCTTGCGGGACAACGCACTTTGGGGGGCCGAACGCTCCGGCCCATGCGGGGCACATGCGGCGTCCACGGCATAATCGAAATGTGCGTTGCCCTACGGGTAACGCACCCTACAAAAACGCGCCGCATTACGTCGAACGGTGCCTGGTCAGATCAGGCTTTAGCGGGGCATTCAGCTGGCAGTGCACGGCGCAGCACTTCGCCCGCATAGCGTTCAAAAATATCAAACGAGAAGGAAATCAGCCCGCCGACGTTACCTTGAGTTCGACGCGTAAACCGGCAGCCACCGCCATATTGACCAGCGCATCAAGCGCAAACAGGTTGATCTTGCCGCGCATCAAATCGGAAATTCGCGGCTGAGTAACGCCCAGCAACCTGGCCGCTTCACTCTGGCTCAATTCGGCCTTGGACAAGTGCGCCTTAAGCGCAATCATCAGCTCGGAACGCAGCTTCATGTTTGCGGCCTCGGCAGGCGAATCTTCAATGGCATCCCAGATGCTGTCGAATTGCTGAACAGTCATTTTTCCTGCTCCTTCATAAGTTCCCGGTAGCGTTTTTCAGCGAGTTCCAGATCGGGCCGGCTAGTCTTCTGGCTCTTTTTCTGAAAGCAATGCAGCACATAAATGGCATGCGCCAGTCGCGCGACGTAGATGACGCGGTACGCGCCGGTCTCGTCGTGTAAACGGATTTCACGTGCGCCTTTACCGACGGTACTGATCGGCTTCCAGTCGTCCGGCTCCAGCCCGCGTTGCAACTGGTCTAGTTGTTGGCCAGCGTCACGCCGTGCCGTTTGTGGAAAATCGCGCAGGTCTTTCAATGCGCTGCCTACAAATGCGATGCGCCTGAGTGGCGGCTGAGTGCCAATATACAAGATTTTATATATTCCGTTGCGTTGATTTGTACACGCAGATCGGGCGCGCTTTTCAATGTGCGATCCACCGTGAGAGCGGTCAGATGCATCGAATCAGGATGTGTTCAGAAATATCCGGGCGCAACTTTTGTCCTCGTCGTGATGGCCGATTTACGAGAAGTAGGGCAGCGGGCCGGATCAATAAAAAACCGTCGCAGTTTCACAGGCTTGTGGTACGCAAGCGCATTACGCGACGACCCTTGATCGCTTGCGCCGACGATACCGATGCGTTCGGGCCCAGGACTTTGGCTGGTGGGTCTAGACCCACCCTATGTCTGCGCTCTGCCAAGGTGGGTCTGGACCCACCCACCAAAGTGGCGCGCAAGCATGCAACAGCCAGCCTCTTCGCAGCCAGCGCCCTCGCAACCAGCGCCCTCGCAGCCAACTGCGCCGCAACACGCCACAAAAACACGGCCCCCGCGCTCCAATCATCCGGAGCCGCGGGGGCCGTTTCCTGCCTTGACTGCGGGGCGCAGCAACCGCCCTGCCCTGCGCTTAAAAGTCCTTGCGCAGCTTCAGCGATACCGTCTGGTTGTAGAAGTCCTTATGCCCTTCGCCGTCATACCGCGCGGTGATTTCCAGCCCGTTGGAGCGATGCAGCACCAGCCCTGCGCCGCCGCGGAACAGCCATGGCGACGGGTTCAGGCCGTAGGTGACAAACGCCGGGCCGCCGCCCACAAACGTTGACGTTATCTGCGCTTGTTTCGACAGCAAGTCGTAGCCCACGCCAATATTGGCCGTCCACGACAGTTCGTCGTTGATGGTTTGATACAGCTTGGCGTCGGTGGACAGCAGCAGCTCGTTGGTGCTCTGGTCATCCACATGCAGGTTCAGCGCATCGGCCCCGGTTTCGGTGTAACCCTCGTTATGCACGGTGCGGTAATCCAGCCGCACGGACGGGGTGATGTTGGTGTTGGCGTTCAACGGCATGTTCTGGCCGATACCGGCGCCGACGTGGGCGTTCCAGCCGTCATAGCTGCTGTCGGCGGTGCGGTTGATATCGCCAAAATAAATGCCACGATTACCGCTGGTATGGTTGCGACCGTAGTCCACTTGCCAGCTCAGATCGGTGCCCGGTTTGATGCTGTGGCTGCCGTAGCCCATCAACTGATAATTGTTGATGCTGGCCGATTGCGGCGCGTCGGTGCTGTCGCCGCTGACGTGAGTGTGGGCATAGGTAAACGCCACGCCCGCGCGGTCCTTGTCGCTCACACCGCCATCCACCCCGATGATCAAACCGGCGCTGTCGGCGTTGTAGCCGGCAATGTCGTAATCACCTTTCTGGTCCGCCCATGATCCAAACGGCTTGACCCACATTTCGCGCTCGGTGACATAGCCATCGCCTGCCGACAAACCACGTTGGCTTTCGATGCGCGCCTGCACCACGCGGTCGGTCAGATTAAGCGTCATGGCCGTGGCCGAGGTGGTGCCGCCCGCCACCAGCGGCAGCATTTGCGTCACCGCTTTGCTGATCTGGTCCATGCTGGTCAGCGTGCCCAACTGGTTGATCACATGCGCCATATCGCCGGTGGCGCCGCCTTGCGTGATGATGGCGTCCAGCGCACCGGCGGCACCCAGCGCCGGATTATTGCTGGTGTTTTGCGCCACCTGCGTCACCGACAAGCCACGCTTCACATCCAGATCGACATTGTTGCCGTTGATCACGCCGGTAAAGTCGAACAGCACGCTGTTATCGGTGACATTGAACGTGGATGCGGTCAGTCCGTTCGAGGTAATCACGCCCGGCAACACGCCATCGGTCAGGCTTGCGCCGGAGGTCACATCGACAAAGATATTGGCATTGGCAGGCAGCGCCGCCGTGCCGGTGACGTTGAGCTTGCCGTACTGGCTGTTGGATTGCGCTTCCATGCTGTAAACGCCGGTGGCGCTTTGCACATAGTTGCCGGTCAGCGTGATGGGCGTGGCGGCGCGCACATCCAGCGTGCCGTTGTTGTTTAACGCCGTGGTTGCGCCCAAGGCGTGCCGTGCTTTAAACAACACGCCGTTGGCGATATTGAGCGTGTCCGCGCCAAACGCGTTTTCGGTGGTGTAGTCGCCGTTCACGTTGATGACCGAACCCGCCGTGCCCGTTACCGCGCCGGTTACGCGCGCGCCGTTGCTGGCCAGATTCAGCGTGCCGCCATTGAGCGCCACCGCGCTGTTCAGCACCGAATTATTGTTCAGCGTGCCCGCGTTGTTGATGCCATTGGCGGTGGTCACGCTCTGGTTGGCGTTAAACACGCCGCCCGCGGCCACATTCAGGTTGCCCACATTAATGGTGTTTTCGTTGGCGAACGTGCCGTTGACCAGCACGCTGGAACCCGCGCCGGTAATCGCGCCAGTCACCCGGCTGTTGGCCCCTTCCAGCGTCAGCGTGCTGCCATCCGCCCCCACCAGCGCGCCATTGATGGTGGCGGCGTTGGCGATGGTACCGCTGTTGTTCACGCTGGTTGCGGTCAGGTCATTGGCCAGCGTCAGCGTAGCGCCGCTGTTTACATTGACGGCGTTGGCGGCGAGGGTGTTTTCGCTGGCGAAATCGCCCAGCACATTTACCGTCGCGCCGCTGCCCGTTACCGCGCCCGTTACGCGAGAGCCGGTACCGAGGTTCAGGCTCGCTCCATCCGCGTTGGCGACTGCGCCATCAATCAAGGCGGTGCTGGTTACGCTGCCGCTGTTATGCAAGGTCGGTGTGGCGATCGCATTGGCTTGCGTTAGCGTTGCGCCGCTGGCGACGGTGATGTCGTCGGCGTTAATGATGTTTTCGGTGCTGAAGTTGCCGTTGACGTTAACCAGCCCGCCATTGATGGCCCCGGTCACGCGCGCACTGCCGCCATTCAGATTAAGCGCGCTGCCGCTGGCGTTGGTGACCGCCGCATCGATCAGCGCGCTGCTGCTTAGCGTGCCGTTGTTGTTGACGCCATTGGTAGCGGCCAGCGCAAAGCCCGTGGTCAGCGACTGGCCGCTGGCGACATTCAGCGTGCCGGTGCTGATGGTGTTTTGCGCGGCGTAGCCGGTATTGATATTGACCGTGGAACCGACGCCGGTGATCGCCCCCGTCACCGCGCCGGCGTTCAGGTTCAGCGTGGCATTGCCCAGCTCCACCGCGCCCGCCAGCGTGCCGGTGTTGTCCACCGTCAGCGGCGTGTTGCTGCTGGCGATCACCAACGCTTGCGTACCGGTAATGGTGCCGCTGTTGATCACATGGCCGTTGATGGTGGCGCCGTTGATATCCAGGCCCACCGCGGTGCCGGTAATGCTGCCGCTATTCACCAGATCGCCATTGAGCGTGGATGGCCCCACCTCCGCGCCCTCCGCCCCGGTAATGGAACCGGTATTGCTAAAGCTATGGTCCAGCACCGCGTTATTGCTGATCAGCAAGCCCGGGCCGTTGGTGGAAGTGATGCTGCCGCTATTGGACGCCGTACCGCCCACATGCCCGCCCAGCCACATGCCGCCCTGGCCGACGCTGATGGTGCCCTGATTCAGCACGTTGCCATCCACGCCCGCCTGCACCAGCGCAATGCCGTAGCCGGTGCCCTGGATGGTGCCGGTGCTGGTGTTGACCACATCGCCCTGAATCAAGGCGGTGTTGGCCACGCTGTTCACCACGCTGCTGGTGGCGCCCATGCCGGCGATGGCGGCGTTGATGTTGCCGCTATTGGTGATCGAACCGGTGACCGTGGCCGCACCCACCGCAAAGATGCCGGCCTGGTCCGAGGTGATCTGGCCGCTGTTGTTGATGCTGCCGTCCAGGGTGACGGCCTGATTGCTGACCCCGCCGATTTCAATGGCGGTGGCCGAGAAACCGTTGTTGTTATTGCCGGTATGGGTGATGGCAATGGTGCCGCTGTTGTTGATATCGCCGGTCTGGGTGGCGCCGTCGGCCAGCCAGATGCCGCTGCTGCCGCTGATATGGCCTTCGTTGCTGATATTGCCGGTGACCGTTGCGCCGGTACCGGTCACCAGAATGCCGTAGTCGGTGACGGCGATGGTGCCGCCGGACAGGTTGTCGATGGCCCCGGTGGCGGAGGTGTCCACCATGATGCCGCGCCCGGCGCCGTTGATCGTGCCGTTGTTGAGGATGCCGCCCGCCACGGTGGAATTGTCGCTCAACAGAATGGCGGCATTGCCACCGGAAATGGTGCCGCTGTTTTCGATGGAGCCGGTCTGGCTTTGCGCCAGTTGAATGCCGTAATCCGAGCCGGTGATGCTGCCGCCCGTGCGGTTAAGGATCTGGCTGGCGTTCCCGTTGTTTTGCAAATACACGCCCGCGCCATTGCCCGAGACGACGCTGCCGCTGTTATCGATATTGCCGGTGGTGCTGTTGTTGACGTAAATGCCGTTGCTGTTGCCATTGATGGCGCTGTTGGCCGCATTGCTGATCACCCCGGTGGTGCTCTGGCCGGTAACGGCAATGCCCGCGCCATCCAGCGCCGTAATCGTGCCCGAGTTGGCGATATTGCCATCCACAGTGGAGCTATCCACCTGCACCGCCGCCGAACCTGGCCAGTCCGAATGCAGCGATCCGGTATTGGTAATGCCGCCGTGCAAGGCCGTGTTGTTGTTCAACACGATGGCGCCTTCCGAGCCATCGATGCTGCCGTGGTTGATCACGTCGCCGGTGATCGTGCTGCCGAGTAGATAAAACCCGTGCGAATCGCCGTTGATCTGGCCATTAAGGTCATTAATCAAGCCGCCGCCGCTGATGGTGGCGTTATCAAAATAAACCGCTTCCTGCCCGTGTATCGAGCCGTTGTTATAAAAGCCGTTTTGCACGGTGGAATTGGAATCAACATGCACGGCGATATACGCGTTATCGATCACGCCACCGCTTTCATTGCGCACTGCGCCGATGGTGCTGCCGTTGGCAATATGCAGCGTATCGGCGTTATTGGCCTGCGTCATTGAGCCGCTATTGGAAAAATCACCGGTAACTGCCGAATTGTCGATCAGCAGGCCAGCCGGATCGTCATTGATGTTAATGGCCTGAAATGTGGTGTGGATGCTGCCGCCATTGATGATATTGCCGCCAATCTGGCTATTGGTAATGCGCGCCCCACCGCCCGAACTGGAAGATCCGCTGCGCTCGGTGATATTGCCGTTATTGATCACGCTGCCCTGAATCTGCGACGAATCGACAATCAACGCCAGATCGGGGCCCACGCTGGAGATTTCGCCCCCGTTGTTAAGATCACCCTGCACCACGCTGCCATTGGTGATTTCAACCGAAGTGACATCCGTGGGCGCAACCGTACAACCGGCATCGGTGGTCACATTATTTAACGACAGATCGTTGGAAGCTGGAGCCGGGCAAGGCGCGCCATAGGCGGCGGTGGAAACCAGGCCGACAAAAGCGGCGGACAAAACGGAATTGATCGGCGATAGCCGAAACGCGGACGTGCGGGTTCTCATGGCTTCTCTCTACGTAGAAAACAAGGGATTTCCGACGCCCAGAATGCAAGGAAATGCAGTAACGGCTTTTTCTTATGTACGGCTGTGTACCGGAGTATTAGCGACAAATTTCAAGTTCGCCAAGTCGCCGCCTACCGCTAGTCTGGCTGACGCATCAAACAGACAAATTCTTCAAATTTGCCATTACTTGATAAAGGCAAACGATCTGCAAATTGCACGAATTGCAACTGGAATGGATGGCCCAAAGCGGACTGGATGACCGCAGTTAATGCCTGCTGTTGTGCGGGGCTTAACGGCGTGGCGCAAACCAGCCGGACTTCGATCAATTGCTCGCTATGCTGCAGCAATTGGTACTGAATAATCGGCGCAATATCGCGAAACGAATGAAACCCCACCAGCGGCCAATACCGTTGCTTGCCGATGCGTAATAAATTGCGTTCGCGCCCGGCAATGGCGCTCAGCGTTTTATGCGCGCGACCGCACGGACAGGCCGGGCCGACGCTGGCGTAATCGCCAATGTCGTAGCGTAACAACGGTATGGCGTAGTTATGCAGATCCGTCACCACCACGCGACCGGTTTCGCCTTGCGCACACGGCGCGCCATCGGGCCGCAGAATCTCGACGATATAGCCTTCTTCCATCACGTGATAAAGCCCGCTGACGGGGCACTGTATGGCCAGCACGCCCAGTTCTTGCGAGCTGTAGGTATCGGCCACGCCGATGCCCAACTGGTCGTGCACGCGCTGGCGCAATGCCGGGCTCAAGGTTTCGCCCACCGTGCGGATCTGGCGTACGGCGCTGAACCCGCCGTCGTCCGGCCCGTCCAGCAAAGCCGCCAGATTGTTGGGATAAGTCAGCAGATAGTGCGGTTTAACCTGCGCCAGCCATGTTTTTTGCGTGCTGATGGCGGTATTGATGGGCATGGCAAAACCCGGCCCGGACGCATACAACAGATTGACCGGCGGCCCCCAATCCGCTGCCTGGATGGGCGCGCTGCCCGCCAGATTGGCGCGGATGGCCGCCAGCCGGCCGCTAAAATCACGCTGGTGCCAAAGATGCTCGCGTAGCGTAAACGCCATCCACATCAACTGGTTGATGGCCGTGCGCGTTACGGTAACGGGCTCGCCGGTGGAACCCGAGGTTTTAACCTCGCCGGTCGGGCCGTGGCCGGGTGGCAGCGCGTGGCTGGTCAAGCGCGCGGATTGTTGCTGCAAAGTGCGACGCGGCAGCAGCGGCAAGCGCGCCAGCGTGGCCGCCGTATCGATATCAGCCAGCGCCAGCCCCGCGCTGTGCAGACGCTCGCGCAACTCATCGGTTTGCGCCAAGGCATGCTGCAGCAACGCGCGCAGCCGCATCGATTGCAGCGCCTGCAAATCCTCGGCGCCAAAGCGTTCGGACTGCGCCAGCGTCTGCATCTGCGCCGCCAGTTGCGCACGCATCTGCATGCTCAGCGGCGCTTTTGCAAAGTGAGCACCGGGCAGCGCCCGGCCAGTTCGTACGTGCCATATGCCACGCTGATTTCTTGCCAGCTGTCGCTCAGACTGGCGCGCACTTCGGCCAGCGTGGGAAAGCTGTAGACCAGCGTGGATTGCGCATACACATCGATGGTCTCGATGACGGAGCGCGGCCACACAGCACGCTGCGCCAGTTCATCGCGATGGTGGATCAGCTGTTCAAAGTGATGATGGATATCGGCGACCGCGATATTGGCGTTGTTTTGCGCGCTGCACAAAGCCATGGCCAGCCGCCATTTAAACGCGTGGAACGAACCGATTTCGCCCGCCAACGCCGCATCGACCACCGCGCGCGGGGTTTCGGCCACTTCGGGCCGCACAAAAATACGCAGCGCCACGCGCGCGCGCGGGCGCAACACGCGGTCGAGCTGATCAAACACCATGCGATATTCATCAACGTAATCAACGTTGTTGAGCGAGCCATCGCCCACCGCAAAATCAAAACGCGCCGAGGTAAACGGCAGATCGCGCCAGTCAGCCTGCACTTCCTGGCCATTGCTGCCCGCCTGCGCACGCCGACGCTGCACCATGGCCGGATCGCGATCGACGCCCGTCATATCGCCCAGACCCCACAATTCCTGCGTCATCCCCAACAACAAACCGCGATTGCCCTGCGGCTCCAGCGCCGCACGCATCAACGCCACATCCTCCGGCCCCGGCCGCAACGGCGCGCCAATACGCTGCCACTGCGCAGCGTGTTCTCCCCAATGATCGTGCGGCGTGGGCGGATTGGAGGACGAAAAAACAGGAGCGCGATGCATGACAACCGCCAGGGCAGGATGGGCTTTGTTTATATGGCATGCCCGCGCCAAGTGCCAGGTTGCGTCGCAACGCGCTACGCAGCCAGCCGCGCCTTACCCCGTCTGAATACAATTGCGCCCCGCCGCCTTGGCCGCGTACAGGCGTTCATCCGCGCGGGCCACCCATTCGCTGATGGGTTCGCCGGGGCGCAGGGTGGCGATGCCGATTGATACCGTCACCGTTTGTTGCTGGATCATCGCGGCGCGTTCGACCAGCGCGCGCAGGTCTTCGGCCAGGCAACTGGCGGCGCCGGCGGGCGTGCCTTTGGCGACGATCAGAAACTCTTCGCCACCGTAGCGGAATAGCCGGTCGTTGGCGCGGATGCGGGCATGGATGAGCGCGCTGACCGAGACCAGCACCGCATCGCCCACCGAATGGCCGTACTGGTCGTTGATGCGTTTGAAGTGATCGATATCCAGCAGCAGCAAGCTGCACGGCGCGCTGCTGCTGGCGCATTCCATCAGCGTGCGTTGCAGTGCGCGGCGGTTGCCTGCGCCGGTGAGAAAATCGCGCTCGGCGCGCAGGTTGAGTTCTTTGACTTGCAGGTGCGTGCGGTAAAACACGATGTACGAAAACAGATTGATCAGCGCGACGGTAACGCTAAAGGTGGCCAGCGTCAGTGTCGGCGTGGCATGGGCGTGGCTGAGCAAACCCACCATACAGGCCAGCGCGGTCAGATTGATGGTGAGTGCGCGTTTGGGTGGCAGCGTAAAAAACGACGCCACCATGGTCGGATAAGCCCAGTACACCAGGCTGATGCCGTGCAGATAAACGATGACCACCATGCCGGTGGAATAGATGCCCGAAATCGCCAGGCTGGCCAGGCGCGTGCGGCCGGTGCGCCACACATGCGACATCACCGCAATCATGCTCAGCACGATGCCGATATCGACCACGGCGGCGGCGTAGCTGGCGGTGAGCAGGCGCACGATGCCAAACGGCAGGATGCTGGGAATGCTGATGGCGCACAGGCTCAACAGGATAATTTCTTCATTGCTGCGTTCACCATCGCGCAGCCCGGCCCATAGCCGGCGGATTCGATCCAGCACCGTGCGTTTCCTCTTTACCAGCCCGGTGCGATCGCACGCGATGCGCACCGGATGTGTGGCCCGCGTTACGCAACAAGGCCACTTTGACCGCGTGATGTTGCCAGCGACAAGCATCGGACACAGCCAGGACCGCTCCGGGGTGTCGGTCTTTTGGCAGAGGCTTTTCTCAAAACGGTTACATTGCCCGCAACCCATTGGCATATCCGGGCTGTAGACTTAGGCCACATTTCCGTACAACACCGTCCGCAGCCTGAGCCAGGCGCGGCGCTACTGCGCCACTGATGACTAAAGCCGCCTACACCTTTGTTAACACCACGTTTCGCAATCTGATCGTGCTGCCGCTGCTGGTGGCCAGTGTGGCGCTGTGCTGCGTGATGGCGGTGGCGGGTTATCTGTATTTTTCGTTGGTGGTGGTGGGCCAGGCCACCGAGGTGGCGCGGCTGTCCACCAATATCTCGGTGCACGTGTACCACCTCGACAATATTGAACGCGATTACCTGATTACCGGCGGCCCCGCGCCGCTGCAGGACGCCAGCGAGATACAGCGCACCGCCGGCAAGCTGCGTGCATTGCGCGATCTGGTGCGCGCCGATGCCGATCAGGTGGCGCGCGCCAACAACGTATTGAACGCCTGGACGCACTGGCGCAGCGAGATGGACCCGCTACTGGCGCAGCGCCGCAACGGCTTTGATGTGGTGCCGATGCTACAGCGCGGCGGTGGCCCGACCTCGGTGGTGGCGCTGGCCAGCGATCTGGCCGCCATCGCCAGCCGGGCGCGCGAGCAACGTGCGGATAACTATTCGCGCATGGGCATCACCATTGCCGCTTTGCTGGGCAGCCTGACGCTGGGCTTTGCCGGACTGGCCGTGCTGTTTGTGTTGCGTGGTCGCCAGCAGATTAGCTATCTGGCGCGGGTGAAAGCGCAGGCCGACGAAACCCGGGCGGCGCAATCGGGCGAACTGACGCTGCAAGACCGCATCGCCGAGGCGCAGGGCCGCATCGCCCATCTGTTTGCCGATTCGGACAACTTTAAAGGCGTGGCCCACCCCTTGCTGGATCTGGTGGCGCAATGGACTGGCGCTCTGGCCGGGGCGCTGTATGTGGCTACCGAGCATGCGCGTTATCGCCGCGTGGCCACCTTTGGCACGCAAGCAGGCGCGGTGGCCACCTCCAGCTATCCCACCGGTTATGCCGCGCGCACGGCTGCGCGGCCCAACTGGTTGTGCGATGACACGCAAGAATATGTGCCGCTGGCGGCCATGCTGGGCGAAGACACGCCCGCGTCCATTATCGCGCTGCCCTTGCGCGGCACCAGCGGCCCCACCGGCGTGCTGGAGCTGGCGTTTATTGATCCGCCCGATGCCGCCGCCGCCGCGATGCTGGATCAGATCCAGTATTCCGTCGGCCACGCCATCGAAGCCTGCCTGCTGCGCGAACGCGGCAACGAACCACCCACGCTGGCCTTGCAATGAGCGCAGCGGTGCGAGGGTTCATGCGCGGCATCGCGCTGTTGTGGCTACTGTGCGCGGCGCCCGGCCACGCGGCTGCCTATACGCCCACGTTGCGTGATTATCAGCACGATATGTGGACCGCCAACGACGGCATGCCCGCCGATATCTGGAGTCTGGCCGAGGACAATCAGGGCTGGTTGTGGATTGCCAGCATGGCCGGCTTGTATCGCTTTGATGGTATCCACGTGCAGCCGTTTCAGCCCGCGCCGGGCGAAGCCTTGCTCAGTGAAAAAATCGGCGCGCTGTCGGCGCTGCCCAATGGCGATCTGTGGATTTGTTATGCGCAAGGGCACGCATTGTCGCTGCTGCGCAATGGACATCTGCTGCATTACACCGAACAGAACGGCTACCACGGCGGCGCATGCGCGCTGGGGATCACCGGCGATCTGGACAACAACCTGTGGGTGGCGGGCTCGGATGGATTGATGCGCTTTAGCGCGGGTCGCTGGACGCGCCTGGGCCCCGCGCAAGGCTTCGGCAGCGGGCTGCCGGAGGGGCTTAATCTGGACCGCCAGGGCCGCCTGTGGGTGACGACAGCCCAGCGCGTCTATCTGTATCAGCGCGCCCAGCAACGCTTTATCGACGCCGGGCCGCACAGCAATCAGCACACCGTCATGCAAGCGCCCGATGGCCAGATCTGGCTGTGGGGCCCGGGCGGCACCAGCGCGCTACCCGGCCCGTTGGGCCACGCTGAGGGCCCGGTGCCCGCGCGGCCGCCGATCAATAATTCGGACGGCGCCTTGTTCGACCACCAAGGCAATTTGTGGCAAGCACTGTGTCCGCCTGGCGTGTGCCGCTTTACCCCGGCCGTTTGGCGCGGGCGCACGCGCATTGATGCCGCCACGCGCCAGGCGGCCGTCACCGCGGGCCAGCAAGCGCCCGCCAGCGCCGAGCCGTTGGTGATGCTGGAAGACCGCCAGTCCAATCTGTGGGTGACCACGCGGCTCGGCCTCGATCGCTATCGGCCCAACGCCTTTGTGCGCGTGCCCTTGCCCGACTTCAGCAGCTATATCGGCATCGCCGCGCAGCCCGACGGCAAGGTCTGGGCCAGCACGCTCAGCTCACCCGAAGGCCACTTGTGGCGCGTCGACCAGGGCGTGCAGGCGGTGCCCGGGGTTGATCCGCTGGTGCATGCGCTCGCAGTGGCGCATGACGGTGCGCTGCTGGCGGGCGGACGCACAGTGCTGCAACGCTATGACGCCAGCGGCGTCCGCGCCGCGCCCATGCCGCCCGAAATCCAGACCGCCAACAGCGCCAGCCGCGCACGCGCCTTGCTCGACGATGGCAGCGGTATCTGGGCGCGCTTTTCCTATGGCGGATTGTGGCGGCGGCCGGGCGATTCGGCGCTGCTGGGCATGCCGTCCGCCCAAGGCACATGGCTGCGCGCCAGCAGTCTGGGCCTGCCCGATGGCGCGGGCCCGGTGGCGCTGGCGCTCGACGCGCAGCAACGCGTCTGGCTGGGCTATTCGCACAACCGGCTGCTGCGCTATGACCACGGCCAGATCACGCAATGGGGCGCGGCCGACGGCATTGATGTGCTCAATATCAATTTCGTTTCCGCCGGGCGCGAGCTGGTCATTGCGGGCGAAAAAGGCCTGCAGGTGCTGCAGGGCAATCGGTTTAAAACCTTGTACGCCGATGAGCCCGGCGTGCTGAACGGCATTACCGCACTGCTGCGGACGCCCGATGGCAGCGTGTGGCTTAACGGCCGCCGCGGCGTATTGCGCATCAGCGCGACCCAGTGGCAAGCCGCTCTGGATAACCCGGCAACGCCGCTGCATTACCGCCTGCTGGGCGCGCACGAAGGGTACCGCGGCGAGGCCACCGCGCCGTTCCCGCTGCCCAGCGCCGCGCTTAGCCCCGATGGTTTGCTGTGGTTTGCCTCGTCCGATGGCCTGTTGCAGCTCGACCCCGCGCAACTGGCGCCCGTCGCGCCCACGCACGCCGATTTTTTGCAGGTGGCAGTCAACGACCAACGCTGGTCCACCGACCAGCCTGTTACGCTGCCCGCCGGCACGCGCGAGTTGCAGATTGCCTATACCGCGCTGGGCAGCCGCGTGCCCGAACAGGTGCGCTTTCGCTATCAACTGGAAGGCGTCGACCCCGACTGGAAAAGCGTCGGCACGCGGCGCGATGCCAACTACACCAACCTGGGTCCGGGCGAATATCGCTTTCGCCTGCAAGCCATCACGCCGGGTAGCGCCTGGCCCGAAGACGCCGCTGAATTGCATATCCGGATTACGCCGCGATTTGATCAGACCGGCTGGTTTGCCTTGCTGGGCTTGTTGCTGCTGGGCGGCGCGTTGGTGGCGCTGTACCGGTGGCGCGTGCGCTATCTGACGCGGCAAATCTACGCGCAGATGAACACGCGGCTGCAAGAACGCCAGGATATCGCGCGCACCCTGCACGACACGTTTTTGCAAGCGGTGTACGCGCTGACGCTGCGTTTTCAGACTGTGCAATTGTCCTTGCCGCCCGGCCACCCCTTGCATCCGCAAATGGACGACGCCATGGAACGCGCCGAAGCACTGCTGGAAGAAGGCCGCGATCAGGTGATGAACCTGCGCAGCGAAGGCCGGATGCAGCAAGGCCTGTTTGAAGCACTGCGCCAGGTGGGCACCGATCTGATGTTGCAACACGGCGTGCCGTTTGAAGCGCGCCGCTGCGGCAGCATCCGCGCGTTGTCGCCCGGCGTGATCGACAATCTGTTTCAGTTGGGCCGCGAAGCCATGATCAACGCCTATCAGCACGCCCAGGCGCGGCATATTCAACTGCGCCTGGATTACAAGCGGCGCGAATTTGTGCTGAGCGTGTGCGACGACGGCCGGGGCCTGGACGCCGAAATCCTGCAACGCGGCCACAAAGACCGGCACTGGGGCATACCGGGCATGACCGAACGCGCCAACAAGATCGGCGGCACGCTGCAGATCGACAGCATGCCCACGCGCGGCACCCGCATTGTGGTGACGCTGCCCGCCCGCGCCGCCTATCTGCCACGCGCCTGGCCGTGGCGGCGCTGGCCGGGGCGTTGAGGCCTGCTGCGCTGCGCTTGCGGCAGATACACCTGTCCACATTGCGATACAAACCATTTACCGTTTGTCGGCGGATTCCGCCGCAGATGTAGGACAAAACCTTTCAAGATCAGCGCATTGGCGGAGGGCAATCGCGTGCTGGCGCGCCATCGGCCGTGGCCACAATGTAAGCAAATTCTTAAATAGCGCGACGACTGGCGCGGGTGGCCCGCCAATCTGACACCACCGTCATTTTGCGATCCTTATCCACGACCAACCCTACATTTCAAAGCCGTAAGTTTTAAGCTGAACGTTCTGGCAAACGTTGATCAGAACGTGAATTTAACCATCTGTCGCGCCGTTCAACGGCCCGGTAGCCTGCGCGCTCTTCCATTGCCTTACATCTGGACGCCGCATGCGTTGTCGTATTTCCGGGTTGCCCTTACGCGCGAGCGCAAGCTTGCTCGCCGCTGCATTGAGTGTGGGTTTGATCGCGCCCGTGCGCGCCGACACCGCCGCCGATGAGCTGATCCGCCAGCAAGAGCGCGAACGCGCCCTGCGCGACCAGCTGGAAACCCAACCCGACGTGCGCCTGCCGCGCCCTGCCCCCACCGCCACGCCCGACGCCTGGCCCGAACACGAAACGCCGTGCTTTGCCATTCAGCACGTGCGCCTGGTCGGTGATGCGGCCGAGCAGTTTCAGTGGGCCTTGCATGCGGTGGATGATCTTGACGGCCGTTGCCTGGGCAGCCAGGGCGTCAATGTGGCGATGACGCGCATCCAGAACGCCATTGTGGCGCGCGGTTATGTCACCACCCGCGTGCTGGCGGGCCCGCAAGAACTTAAATCCGGCGAGCTGGTGCTGACCTTGATGCCAGGCCGCATCCGCGCCATCCGCTTTGCCGCAGGTAGCAACCCACGCGCCACGCAATTCAACGCCGTGCCCGCCCGGCCCGGCGACCTGCTGAACCTGCGCGATATCGAACAAGCGCTGGAGAACTTCAAACGCGTGCCCACCGCCGAGGCCGATATTCAGATTACCCCGGCCGATGGCGCCGACGCGCAGCCGGGCCAGAGCGATCTGGTGATCAGCTGGCAGCAGGCGTTTCCGTTTCGGGTCAACCTGTCGGCCGATGATTCCGGTAGCAAAAGCACCGGCAAATATCAGGGCAGCATCACCGTGTCGTACGACGACTGGTGGACGCTAAACGATCTGTTTTACGTCACCTACAACCACGACCTGGGCGTGGGTGCGGGTGGCCGTGGCACGCACGGCTACACCGTGCATTACGAGATTCCCTACGGCTACTGGATGCTGGGGCTCACCAACAGCAGCTACGACTATTTCCAGTCGGTGGCCGGCGCCAACCAGACCTACATCTACAGCGGCACCAGCCTGAACAACGAAATCAAACTCAGCCGGCTGGTGTACCGCGACGCCAGCCGCAAAACCAGCCTGTATGCGCGTGGCTGGACGCGTTCTTCCAACAACTATATCGACGACACCGAAGTGGGCGTGCAACGCCGCGTGATGGCGGGGTGGGAGGCTGGCTTCAGCCATCGCGAACTGCTGGGCAACGCCAGCCTGGACTTTAACGGCAGCTACAAACGCGGCACCGGCGCGCATGGCTCGCTGCAAGCGCCGGAAGAAGCATTTGGCGAAGGCACCGCGCGCCCCACCATCCTGAACGCCGATGCGCAACTGAATGCGCCGTTCCAGTGGCTGGGCCAGAACCTGCGCTTTAACACCAGCTGGCGCGCGCAATGGAACCGCACGCCGCTGGTGCCGCAAGACCGCTTTTCGATTGCCGGCCGCTACACCGTGCGTGGCTTTGATGGCGAGAACTCGCTGTCGGCCGAGCGTGGCTGGTTGTGGCGCAACGATCTGGCTTGGGCGCTGGGCGGCAGCGGACAAGAACTGTATGTGGGCGCGGATATGGGCAAGGTCAGCGGCCCCAGCGCGCAACAACTGTTAGGCCAACGCCTGGCCGGTTATGTGCTGGGCCTGCGCGGCGGCTATCGCGGCTTTGGCTACGACGTGTTTGTCGGCCAGCCCATCAGCAAACCCACCGGCTTTGAGACCGACCCGACCACCGCAGGCTTCAGCCTGAACTGGTCGTTCTGAAGCGTTGTACCGATTGATTTGATCTGACCCGATTCGCATTGCCCGAGCACAAAAACAATGAACCAGCGCCTGTATCGTCTTGTTTTCAACCGCACCCGTGGCCTGTTGATGGCCGTGGCCGAAACCACCGTGGGCCAACGCCAGAGCGCCAGCGGCAGCACCA
>NZ_LAQT01000001.1 GCF_001294205.1 Amantichitinum ursilacus | reverse complement strand
GGGGACCCGGGCGGCGATCAGCGTAGGGTGCGTTGCCCCAAAGGGGTAACGCACCCTACGCGGTGGCAAGCGCGGGTTGGCGGTAGATGCGCAGCACCACGAGGGCGCTGATGACGCACAAGCCGCCGGAAATCATGGTCGCCAGCGTGTAATTGCCCAGGCTGGAACGCAGCAAGCCCGCGCCGAGCGCCGCAAACGCCGCGCCCAGTTGGTGGCCCGCCACAATCCAGCCAAATACGATCGGGGCTTTCTGGCTGCCGAAGATGTCGGTGGTCAGGCGCACGGTGGGCGGCACGGTAGCAATCCAGTCCAGCCCGTAGAACAGCGCGAACACCGGCAACCCAAAGTATTCGATGCCAAACGCCCACGGCAGAAACATCAGCGCCAGCCCGCGCAAACCGTAATACCAGAACAGCAGCACGCGCGCGTTAAAGCGATCAGACAACCAGCCGGATGCGGTGGTACCCACCAGATCAAGCGCGCCCATGGTGGCCAGAATGCTGGCCCCCTGAACTTCGTTAAGACCGTGGTCACCGCACATGGCGATAAAGTGCGTGCCGATGTAGCCGTTGGTGCTGGCTCCGCAAACAAAGAAACTGAAAAACAGCAGCCAGAAATCGCGCACTTTTGCCGCTTCTTTCAAAGCGTTAAACGCCACCGCAATCGGATTGCCGGCTCGCGTGGCTGGCGCAAGGGGTGCGTCGGCGGCTTCGCCAAATTTGCGCGCGCCGACGTTCTCGGGCTGCTCGGGCAGCAATAGCGCTACCGGAATCAGCACCAGCGTGGCGGCCGCCGCCACAATCAATACCACCGGCCGCCAACCGTGATGTTCCACCACCGCCGCCAATACGGGCAGAAACAGCAACTGGCCCGTAGCCGAACTGGCCGTCAACAAGCCCATTGCCAAGCCACGGCGCGCGGAAAACCAGCGGCTGACCACGGTTGCGCCCAGCGTCATGGCCGTCACGCCGGTACCCAGGCCCACTACCACGCCCCAGATCAGCAGCATCTGCCATTTGGCCGTCATCAAACTCGACAAGCCAATGCTGCCGGCCAGAATCAACAACGCGGTCAGCACGGTGGGGCGGATGCCAAAGCGTTGCATGGCCGCGGCGGCAAACGGGCCGGTAAGCCCGAACAGCGCCAGATTGATCGACAAGGCGGCCGAGATGGTGGCGCGGCTCCAGCCCAGGTCGTGCTCCATCGCCTGCATCATCCCACTGGGCGTGGAGCGCATGCCCGCGGTGACCAGCATTACCAGAAACACCACGGCAATGGCGACCCAGGCGTAATGGACCTTGGGGGGCAGGCGGCGCACCAGCAGCTGTTGCATGTTTAATCTCGCAAAAAGTAGTCGATCGGTCTAGTGCGCGATGATGCCCAGGCAAGTCTGCCGATGACAAGCATTTTATGCGGATGACATTTTTGACTGGCGCACGGCCAGCGCTTATTTAAAGGCGCTTAAACGACGATACGGCGCGGCCAGCGGATCGCCCACAAACAAACCTTGCGCCGGCCACGCCACGCTTTTCCAATAGGCCTCGACCGCCGTGGCGCCCGCCAGGTAATGCAGCAGCAACACTTGCGGGTGCGGAAATTTCTGCGGATGGCTGCACGGTTCGCTGACGGTGCCATAGCTGGCGGTCGCGCCCGCATCCAGCCAGTGCAGGATCGACATCTGGCCGTTGGGTCCGGTAATCACGCCGCCGTACGAAGTGAGATGATCAGCCAGCGCGCCGGGCACAAAGCCTAGCGTATTGATGTCGTCGACGGTGGCGCGGCCGGTCTCGTAAACCACAATGTCTTTCTGATTGCTGATGGATTCGGCCTGCACGCGATGCACCGTCAGCTTGAGTTGCGCGATGTACTGGTCGCGCGGAAACATCGGCGCACGCACACTGCGCGCCTTGTCCGCCGTCTGCACAAACCATGCATTGGCGCGCGGTTGCGTACCCCAGGCGGCCACGCCGCGGTCGATCATGGCGCGCGCATTGGCGACGTTGTCCGCCGCCAGCAACATGCTGGGGCGCAGGCCGACTTCCTGCCACGGCCGCACGCTGGGACTATTGAAATACGCGGAGGGCGGCGTGGGCGCGCAGCTGTTCTGGCACACGCCCGTTGTCAGGCCCAGAGTAAACGCCGAGGTGATGGACTGGCACGACACTTTCCACGGCTGCGTCCACGCCAAGGCCAGCGCCTCAATGTTGTGGCCGAGCCGGTTATTGAGTTGCGTACGCGCTTTCTCAAGTTCGGCCGGCGTGATTTCGGCCTTCACCGGCAGATCAATCTCGATGATGTTTTCCGCCGGCACCTGATGCACTTTGGCGTAATACGCGCCGACTTCTTGTGAGTACGGGTCATTGCGGTTGATGACCACCGCGATGTCGTCCGCGCCCAGGCGATACGGCGGAGGTTCTGCGGCGGCCGGCGCGGGTGCGGCCCAGACGGGCGCGCTGGCAAGCAATAACAAGGCAAATAGTTTAAGCATCGGTCTCTGTCGATGTTAATGAGGCCAGCCGTGGCGGCCGGGCCTTAATAGCCGGGGCGGGCCAGCGGGGGTTCGTCCATTAATGCAATCTGCTCACGCAATTCCAGTACCCGGTCTTGCCAATAACGTTGCGAGTTAAACCACGGGAATGCAGCCGGGAAGGCGGGGTCTTGCCAGCGTTGCGCCAGCCATGCGCTGTAATGAATCAGGCGCAAGGTGCGCAAGGCTTCGACCAGATGTAATTCGCGCGGGTTGAAATCACAGAATGATTCGTAGCCTTCGAGTACGGCGTCCAGTTGCAAGGCCATGTCCTGGCGCTCGCCCGACAGCATCATCCACAAATCCTGAATGGCGGGGCCGCTGCGGCAGTCGTCAAAGTCGACAAAATGCGGGCCATCGGGCGTCCACAAAATGTTGCCAGCGTGGCAATCGCCATGCAGGCGGATGGCGCTGACGTCACCAGCGCGCTCAAAGCAACGCTGCACGCCCTCTAATGCCTGCGCACTAACGCTTTCCCACGCTGCCAACAAATCAGCGGGAATAAAGTTGTTCTGTAACAGCCATTGACGCGGCGCAACGCCAAAGGTCTCCGGATTGATGGCGGGGCGATCCGTAAACGGTTTGAGCTGGCCGATGGCGTGAATGCGGCCCATAAAGCGGCCCAACCATTCCAGTACTTCAAAATCATCCAGCTCGGGCGCGCGGCCACCGCGGCGGGCGAATACGGCAAAGCGATAGCCCGCGTGCTGGTGCAAGGTGCGGCCATCAATAATGGTGGGGGCCACTACCGGGATTTCGGCATCGGCCAGTTCGGCGCTGAAGGCGTGTTCTTCGAGAATGGCGGCGTCGGACCAACGCTGCGGCCGATAGAACTTGGCGACAATCATCGGACCATCGTCGATGCCGATTTGATAAACGCGATTCTCAAAACTGTTGAGCGCGAGCTGACGGCCATCGACGGCCAGACCAATCGATTCGATGGCGTCGAGCACGCAATCGGGGGTCAGGCCGCTGAAGGGCGGAAGGGACGGTGCTGCGGTTTCTGAAGTCATGCCCGCATCATGCCAGTGTGGCGCTAAAGCTGCGAGCCGCTTGCAGTGCGCCACGCTTTCACGTCATGCTGTCTTCAATCCGGGCCTGGCCCGCATCCTGCCTGTATCTCTGAACGGAAAGACCCATGACTAAAAGCATTATTTCAGATATGGACGGCGTGATTTATCGGGGCAAGCAATTGATCCCGGGCGCCACCGAGTTTGTCGACCGCTTGCTGGCGGGCGACGCACCATTTCTGTTTCTGACCAACAACGCTGAACAAACGCCGCTGGACCTGAAACTGAAGCTGGAACATCTGGGCATTAAAGGTCTGACGGAAGACAACTTTATTACCAGCGCCATGGCCACGGCCATGTTCCTGAAAAACCAGAAAGAACGCGCCACGGTGTACGTGGTGGGCGGCGGCGGTCTGATCAACGAACTGTATAACGTCGGCTATTCGATTTCGGAATCCAACCCTGATTATGTGGTGGTGGCCAAAAGCACCAGCTTTACGTTTGAGCAAATGAAAAAAGCCGTGCGCCTGATTGATGGCGGCGCCAAATTCATCGGCACCAACCCCGACATGATCGACCCGGTGGAAGGGGGTAACGAGCCAGCCGCCGGCACCATCCTGGCGGCGATTGCGGCGGCCACCGGCAAGCAGCCGTATATCGTAGGCAAACCCAACGCGCTGATGATGACGCTGGCCACGCGCAAGCTGGGCGTGCACCCGGACAACGCGGTCATGGTGGGCGACCGTATGGACACCGATATTGTGGGCGGCATGGAAGCGGGCATGACCACGGCGCTGGTGCTGTCGGGCGTTAGCACGCGGGAATCGATTGAGCATTTTCCGTACAAACCTGACCACGTGTTCAACAACGTCGGCGAGATCGACCTGAACGCGTTGTAAGCGTGCGACAATCCATGTAACACCCCAGAAGGCCCGCAACAGCTTGAATTTGCGGGCCTTCGGCACGTCTGGCGCAGCGGATGTGTGCATATTTGGCAAGTTGTAAGGCAGATACATAGGTTCTGAGAAAATTGCGCGGCGCAAATGCTAAGATTTGCGGCCTTCGCAACTTTCAATTATCGAAATCCTGCCGCGCAATGAAAATCGCCATCTTCAGCCACACCCACATCGGCACGCTAATCTGCAACTGGCCGCTGTTTGCCGCCGTGCGCAAGCGTTATCCGCAGGCCGAGATTACGGCGTTTCTGGCATGGCGTAACCGCGAGCTGGCGCCGTATCTACTGCATTTATGCGATCACGTGGTGGTGATGCCGGACTTTGTCGGCAAAAAGAAATATCTGGCGGTGCTGCGTTATGGCTGGGGCTATCGCAAGCAGTTTGATCTGGTGGTGTGCGGGCTGGAACCGCGCAAGGTGGACCATATCCTGTTTGGCGTACTGGGCGCGCCCACGATTGCTTATGTGGAAGACAACTGGCACGGCCGCCTGATTAGCCAACCGGTTAAATTTGATATTCCGGCCATGCGGCAGATGCGGCATGCGCAATACATTTTGCGCGTGTTCGAGCCCGATGCCGTGGTCGACCCCAGCCGGTTTCCGCGCTTTGACGATGTGCGTCGCGTATTCCGTATACCGCCCAGCGCGTTGACACGCACGCAACCGCGCCAGCCCGATGAGCCGGTGCGGCTGTTGATTTCTGCCACCAATAATCGCGCCGATGCCCGTATGGATACGGCGCGACTGATCAGCGTGATTGGTGCGCTGGCCGAGCAGATTCCGCTGCAGGTGTTTGTGTGCTGGCTGGGCCAGGACCAGCCCAAGGCGGTGCAACTGGCCGCCGCGATGCCGGTGCCGGCGGAAGTGCTGGATACGCCGTCGCTGGGTGAATTTATGGCGGCGCTGAGCGATATGGATCTGGTGCTGGTGGGCGATGGCGGCATCATGCATATGGCGGCCGCGCTGGATATCCCGCAGGTGGTGGTGTTTGGCAGCACGCTGGTCACCGAATGGGCGCCCATGAGTGAACGCGCCGTGTGCCTGCGTGATGAGCGCGGCGTGAACCACATTGCCGAGAGCGATATCGTGACGGCCTTGCTGCGGCAGTTACACGCGACATAAGCCAGGGCGTTCCACTTCCGGCGTGCGGGCGGGTAAACTGCGCTGCAATTACACGGAGAACCCTTCATGTCCTGGATTGACGTCCGCAGCGATACCGTTACTCATCCCACTCCGGCCATGCGCGCGGTCATGCAAGCCGCTGAAGTGGGCGACGATGTATACGGCGACGACCCCACCACCGCAGAACTTGAACGCGCCTCGGCCGAACGCCTGGGTAAAGAAGCCGCGCTGTTTGTTCCCTCCGGCACCTTTGGTAATCAGCTGGCTTTGTTTACGCACTGCCAACAGGGCGATGAAGTCATCGCCGGCGAAGACAGTCATATCGTCTGGCACGAAGTGGGCGCGGCGGCGGTGATTGCGGGGGTTAATCTGCGCCCGATTCCGGCCCCCAAAGGCGTGCTGAGCCCCGAGGCAATCAAGGCCCGGATTCGGCCGTCGGGCGACATCCATTTGCCGCGCACCGCGCTGATCTGCGTGGAGAACGCGTACTCCAGCGGCCACGTCGTTAGCCTGGATGATATGCGCGCCGTGTGGGAGACCGCGCAAGACGCCGGCTTGCCGGTCCATCTGGATGGCGCACGCGTGTTTAACGCCGCTGCGCATCTGCAAGTGCCCGCGCGCGAAATCGCCCAATACGCCGATAGTGCGATGTTCTGCCTGAGCAAAGGCCTGGCCGCGCCGATTGGTTCGATGCTGGTGGGTAGCCGCGACTTTATCGAAATCGCGCGCAAGAAACGCAAGCTCATGGGCGGCGGTTTGCGCCAGGTGGGTGTGTTGGCAGCGCCGGGTTTGCTGGCCTTGAACGAGATGAGCGCGCGCCTGGTGGATGATCATCTGAATGCGCAGACGCTGGCCCGCCTGGTTGCCGAGATTCCCGGTGTGGTGGTCGACCAGCAAGCGCTGGACATCAATATGGTCTTTCTGCGTTTTAACCGCGCCGTGGACGGTAACGCGCTGGTCGAAGCGATGGCCGAACAGGGCGTGAAAGCCAATCCGCCGGATCAGGGCTTGATGCGCCTGGTAACGCATTGGCAAGTGGGTGCAGAGCAGGTACAAAAGGTGGCGGCCGCATTGCGCAGCGCGCTGGAACAACAGCAATAAACCTATGGCGCGGCGGTTTCTGCCAGCTCTTTGCGATAGAGACCGCTGCGGCGTAGCAACTTGTGCATTAGCCACGCCGGGCCGACCAGCAAATAGGCCAGGTCAGTCAGAAACGACGGTTTACGGCCTTCAATAGCGTGGCCGATAAACTGGCCCACCCAGGCAATAACAAACACCGCCAGCGCGATCACCGCAGCGCGTTGCGTGCCCTGCGCGGTAATCAGCATATGGCTTAGCGCAATATTAGCCAGCAACCACGCCAACATGCTGGCCGCAATGGGCGCGGACAAGGTCCAGTAAAAAGCCACCGCCAATAACAAGGCGGTGGCCAATACACCCACCGGCGCAAGCGTGAGCCAGGTGATGGCGCTCCACAAAATCAACGGCACGCACAGCCAATGCAAGGCCACATTGCGCGGATGCTGGTGCACTGCGCTGTAGCCATCGAACCATTGTTGTTGCGTGCGCATGCCGTGATCTCCGTGCTTGTCGTTAGCCGGGTCAGCGGTTTACCAGTTGTCGTCGCTGCTACCCGAATCAAAACCGCCGCCGCTGTCGCCGCCACCGCTGTCCCAGTCGCTGCCGTTACCAAAGTCGATCTGGTCATTGCGCAGTTGTTGGTCAGCGTCGGCGCCATACGGTGCGCCGTTGTTGTTTTCGGTGATGTAGGTGGTGTTGTTCTCGACGATGCGTTCACCACCGCCGTTATGACGGCTTAGCAGCTCTTCGGCCAACATGCCAGCGGCAAAGCCACCGACACCCGCTGCAATGCCGGTACCGATGCCACTACCGCCGCCTGGATTGCCAACCGGACCAGGGCCGTAACCACCCGCTGGGCCGTAATTGCCGCCGTTGCCATAACTACCCGCCGGGCCGTAGTTGCCTGCCGGGTACACCACGGCCGCCTGGCGACGCCGCCGCACCATCATCCAGATGCCGACGGCCGCAATCACGATCAGGCCGATCGCGGCCCAGCTAAAACCGGTGTTTTCACCACGAGGTTGTTCTGCCTGTTGTTCCCGCGCCTGCTGCATCGGCACTGCGGGCGCATTGACAATGGTGCTCTGCGGCGCGCGCGCACCCGATGTGGTGGACTGCGGCGCCGGGACTTTTTGCGACGAGTTAAGCAGCAGCGCCTCAAAACGACGGAATTTTTGCGGATCCGTAAACGTAATCTTCGGGTCCAGCTGTTTGGCCTGCAGCGCCTGCGCGGTGGCGTCTTCAAATTTGCCGTTGTGCGCCAGGATCTCGGCATAGATGTAATGCGCTTTGGCGCTGCCGGGTTTGGCCTCGACCACTTGCTGCATCATCTGCTGGGCTTCGGTGTAATTGCCTTGCCGCACCGTAGCCTCGACGTCTTTGAGCGTCGGCAATGCCAACGCCAACGCGGCGGTTGTGGTCAGTACCGCAAACAACACACTGTTTATCCAACGCATCGTGTTACCTCCAGGGCGGTTGAGCCCGAATCTGCTTGCTGTGATAACGCCGACCGCGCCATGGCGGCTGACGGCATAGGCACACTGTGAGTGTGCATACACGCCCCTCACGTGGGGGCGTGGCCAGGCGAATCAAGGGCGCACTCGCTTGTGATGTTATGGGCGGTGCGATCAGGGGTTAGCGGCCACGGGCGTGGATGCCGCCAGCGGCGTCGGACTGGTACCTGGCGCAGGCGCGGCGCGGATCGCGGCGGCAATCTGGTCCGCCAGTTGCGCGATGGCCCGATCATGCGCGGCGGCCAAGGCCACGTAATCGGTACCTTGGGTAGGCTCGATGATCAGATTGCGCCCGCTTTGCACCGGCTTGCCCTGGTCGTCCAGCAACTGCCACACGGCCTCTAGCGTGGCGCTAACGCCGGGGCGCGATTCAAACCGTTGCACGCCCACATTGATGGTCAAGGCCGTGCCCGCCGGCGGCACTTGCGGCCACGTGGTGACCACTGCGTTATCCAGCCGCCGTGATAGATCCAATGCCAGTGCGCTGGCGATTTGCGTTTTCAGCGGCGACACCCAGCGCTGGTGCTCCAGCAAGGCGATGGTGTTATCGGGTTGGCTGATGACCAGTTGCAGACGGTCCACCGTGCCCGGCACATTCACCGAACTGATCGCCACCACCGGTTTGCTGGCCAACGTGGGCGCGGCGACACCAGGATCGACCGCGTTCAACGCGTAAAAATGATCCGGCGGGACGGAGCCGCACGCGCTTAACAGTAACAGCGCGGCAACCGCAGAGGCAGAACACAGCGGACGCATCATGGTTGGTCTTCCTTTTTGCCCCGGATCAAGGCTTCGGGGTGGCGACTCAGGTAGTCGGACAAATCGCGGATCGATTGCGCGGCCTTCGAGACTTCCTGCAGCGTGTCTTGCAGGTTTTGCTGCACCGGCGCATCGGGCTGCAGCGTTTTGCGCGCGGCATCAATCGCGGTTTGCGCGTCTTTCAGCGTGGCGCGGGCTTCGGGCGACAACGCCGAAATTTCGCCATCCAGCCGTTTGATCAACACATTGGTGTTGTCCAGCGTGCTGTTGATGTTGTGCAGCGCCTTGTCGGCTTGCTGGCCCATCGATTCCAGCGGCAAGCTATCGAGCTTTTTGGCGATCGAAATCATCGTCTGTTGCAGCTGCGTCAGGCTACCGGCCATGGTCGGCAACGCGGGCATGTCTTGCTTCCAGTCGATTTTGGCTTCCGGCGCGCCCGGGAAGAAATCAAGCGCCACATACAACTGGCCGGTAATCAAGTTGCCGGTCCGCAGTTGCGCGCGCAGACCATGCGCCACCATGGCATCCAGCACTTTCTCCGCGTTGACTTCTTCTTCCGGCTGGGCCCGCTCTTTGATGCGCGAGCGTAAGCGCCCCGGATACAGATCAATCGTCACCGGCATCAGCAGTTCGCGCGTTTTGCGCACCAGCTCGATATTGATGGATTTGACCTCGCCGATGGTAATGCCGCGGAAATCCACCGGCGCACCCACCGCCAGACCGCGCAGCGATTCCTTGAAGTACAGCACGAACGGCGTGCGCTCCCGATCCGGTTCTTTCATCGCGGCGTTGCGATCTGCCGATAGCTTGAACGGACTATCCGCATTGGCGCGCGGCGCGACCGGCTGATCAGGCGGGGCCTGGAAGGCGATGCCACCAATCGCGATCGACGCCAGCGATTGGGTGTCTACTTTAAGGCCGCCCGAATCCATGGTGACGTCGATGCCGCTGGCGTGCCAGAAGCGGGTATTGGACGTCACGTACTGGTCAAACGGCGCATGCACAAACACTTTGACGGTGACGCCCTGGCCATTCTTGTCGAGTGAATACGCGGTCACTTCGCCGACCTGAATGCGGCGGAAGAACAATGGCGAGGCGATATCGAGCGAGCCCATATCGTCGGCATGCAAGATGAATTCGCGGCCAGACTGATTGGCGGTGACCACGGGGGGCGATTCCAGACCGGTAAAGTCGCGCTCATCGCCTGCGGTGCGGGCCGGATCAATGCCGATATACGCGCCGGACAACAAAGTGCCCAGCCCGCTGACCGAGCCCCCGGCGATACGCGGGCGCACCACCCAGAAGCGGGTGTCTTTGCCCAACAGATCATCGGTGTTATGCGACAGCTCCGCCGTTACCTGAATATGTTTACGGTCTTTAGTCAGCGCCACGGCGGTGACATTGCCGATATCCACATCCTTGTATTTGATTTTGGTTTTGTTGGCTTCGAGGCCTTCTGCGCTTTCAAAGGTAATGGTGATGGAGGGGCCATGCTGCATGATGGCGCGCACGGCAATAAAGCCACCGGCCAGTGCCGCCACAATCGGAATCAGCCAGACCAGTGACGGCCAACGGCGCGGCGGTTTGACGCGTGCAACCGGCACATCAGGCGGAATAACCGGGCCTTGCCCGGCCGGGGCAGGCGCGGGTGGAGGCGGAGGCGGGGGTGCGGCAGGTGTTTGGGGATCATTCATCTTGATTATTCTCGGGGTCCCAGATCAAACGTGGATCAAACGTCATGGCGGCAAACATGGTGATAACCACCACGGCACCGAACGCAATCGCGCCCGGGCCAGCGGTGATGGTGGCCAGGGCCCGGAAATGCACCAGCCCCACCATCAACGCAACAACAAAGATATCGAGCATCGACCAACGCCCGACCAGTTCTACCAGCCGATACAGCCTGGCGCGTTCTTGCTGCTTCCAGCGACTGCTGCGCTGCACCGACCAGTTGAGTGTGGTCAGCGCAATCAGCTTGGCCAGCGGCACGGTAATGCTGGCGCAAAACACCAGAATGGCCAGCGGCCACGAGCCGGAGGTCCACAAATAAATAACGCCGCTCATGATGGTGTCGTCCTCGGAATACAGAATCGACGAGGTATGCATCACCGGCAGCAGATTGGCCGGAATATAAAGGATGAACGCCGCTGCCAGCAGCGCCCAGGTGCGGGTAATGCTGTCGGGCTTGCGTGAATGCAGATGCGCGCCGCAGCGCGGACAGCGCTTGGCCTCGTGTGCGGTGGGTCGGCTTAGCAAGCCGCAGGCGTGGCAATTCAATAGCCCGGCGCGTACTGCGGTCAGCGGCGCTTTAGCAGTTGCGCTGTCGGCATCCGAATTGATGTGTGGCTGATCGGCGCTCATTGCATCACCGGCAGCAAACGCCACACGCGGCGTGCATCAAACGCGGCAAACACCGCCGTCATCATGAACATCAGCACGGCAAACGACCACAAGGCGATGCCGGGAATCACCTGCGCCATCGCCGCCAGCTTGGACAGCGACACCAGAATGCCCAGCATGAACACTTCGATCATGCTCCACGGCCGCAGCAACTGTAGCGTGCGCAACAGTTCGGGCACATAGGGTGGCATATGGCGTAATTGCATCGGAATCAATAGATAAAGCAGGATCAGCAATTGCAGGCCCGGCACAATCACGGTGGTGGCCATGACCAGAATGGAAAGTGTCTGGATGCCTTGATTCCACAACGCCAAAGCCGCGCCCACCAGCGTGCACGAGACCTTGGTGCCAGAAATCTCCAGCGACATGATCGGAAAGCAATTGGCCAACAGATAAAGCACCACGGCCGCCAGCGCAAACGCCAGCACCCGTTCGTGGCCATGTTTGATTTCGCGGTACAGCGTGGCGCCGCAACGCGGACAGCAGGCGACCGCACCGGGCCGCAGCGAAGGCGGTTTCAGTAGCAGGTCACAGTCATGGCAGGCGATTAAATGGCTATCGATCATGGCTCAGGGCGCTCAGTTCGGGCGACAGCATGACATAAATATAGCGACAGTCGGGTGGGAATATGGAGCTGGCCGCTGTAAGCGTAGCTCGGATAACGCGATCACTCTTGCGCCTTGCCATCAGCGCGATTGCGGCCGCCAGACGGCGCAGGCGGGGCTGGCAACGGCGCACCGGGGCGATTAAAATCCCGGAAAGTTCTTACGACCCATATTGATAATTACAGGGTTTACGTGCCATGTTAAACGCCACCAGCAGCCCGGCGCTCACTTACACCCCGGCCAGTCTGCAGGCTGAGGCGCTGGCTTATCAGCCGCCGTCCAGCAAGCCTGACACGCCGGCGACGTCACGCTTGCCCCCGGCCACACCCACTGAAGACGCGGCGGCGGATCAGTTTAGCGGCGGGCAGGGCGGCAATCTGCAAGCGGCCATTGCACAACTTAATCAAGGCAGTGGCGGCTGGATCAGCGTCAAGAAAAGCCCCGATCTGACCGTGGCGTTGACGGTTGTGTCCGCCAATGGCCAGGAAACCGGCTTTGATGACTATCAGCGCGGCTCGGTGCTCCACACTTCGGTTTGATTTGAGTCGCTGCGCGCGATTACCACTGCACCGCCACAGCCACCGCAACACCCACTGCAAAATAGGCCAGATCGCGCGGCCGGCCGTGCCGCAGGCGCGGCAAGGCGTCTTTGCCGATCACCCAGAGCATGGCGCCCGCCGCCAACGCAGTCAGCACCGGCAACAGACTCACCGAGACCGAAATTGCCGCAGCACCCAGCAATGCGCCCGCCCATTCGACCAGGCCGCTGACTACGCCGCCCATGGCCGCCCGGGCCGGGCTAACACCAGCACGCCACAACGCGGTCGCAACGGCAAAGCCTTCGGGTACGTCCTGCAAGCCGATGCCCAGCGTCAAGCCCGCGCCATGACTCGCCATCGAAATGCCCGCCGCCAAACCTTCCGGCAGGTTATGCAAGGTAATGGCCAAGGCAAACATCAGCAAACCCAGTTGTTCGCGATTGCCCGAGTTGGTCTGTGCAATTTTCTCGGCGCCAGCCTGCCAACGGCCAAACACCATCGCCCCTAACAGCACGACCGTGCCGATGGCATACGCCGCTTCCTGCGTATTGCCGACGAGCTTGCTCATGCTGTGATACGCATCCGGAATCACCCAGGCCACCGCCACCGTCGCCATCAGGCCGCTGCCGACCAGCATCAATCCATCGGCCAGCCAGCGCGGCAACTTGCGCGCGAAAGCCACCGGCACCGCGCCCACGCTGGTGGCCAGCGCCACACCCGCACCGGCAATCCAGCCTGCGCGCAAGCTGTGAGCCGTGGCGAAATAAAACATGGCAACCACTGCGGCGGCGATGACCGCCAACAGCGAATGCCGGCGCGTCCACGCGGGCGGGGCGGGTTGGGTCAGTTTCTGGCCGAAATCGAGAATGAGCGTGGTCATGGCGCTATGCCTGTGGTCTTTTGAGCGTGACTTGCATTATTGCGAATCATTCTCAACAAGAGAAATTGTATTTGCCGAGCGGTTTGTTAGTTTTTGCCTATTAATTAGTCGATCGCGATCATGCACAAACAAAAACGGCCCGAACCAGAAGTTCGAGCCGTGCTTTTGCCAACCCGCCTGGCTGGATCAGGGCATCAGCCGATGCGCAGATTACGATCAAACAAATCAAACGCCAGCTGATACCCGATGCTGGCCAGTTGCGCGTCATAGCGGTCGCCTTCATCACGCATAAATGCATGCTGGCCGTTGACTTCGTGCCAGGTAAAGTTGCGTTCGGCTTGCACCAGTCGTTGATAAACCTGCGCGCGGCCCGCGGCGGGGATGTGCGGATCTTGCTTGCCCCACAGCATCAGCAGTTCGCCGCCGATATCGGCCAGACGTTCCATGCTGTGCTGGCCCGGTTGGTTGGGAATTACCTGCGAGTGCAGGTCAGTGGCATAGAAGCAGGCCGTCGCGCGCACTTCCGGTTGCAGTGCGGCGCGGAACGCCAGATGGCCGCCAATGCAGAAACCCATGGCACCCAACTTGCCGTCATACCACGCTTGCTGGCTTAGCCATTCAATCATGGCGCGATTGTCGCTGTCGTAGCCCTGCACATCCTTGGCCATCTTGTCGGCGTTTCCCTTGTCACGGCCCGCGTCGTCATAAGCCAGCACCGTACCGATCGGGTTCAGCTCATGAAACACCTCGGACACCAACACCGCGTAGCCATGGCCCGCCAGAAAACGCGCAGCGCGCTCGATCGGGCCGGTCTGCTGAAAAATCTCGGAATAAAACAGGATGGCGGGCACTTTGCCATCGGTTTTGGGGCGATGCACATAGGTGCGCATGGTGCCGGTAGGGGTTTGCAGATCGACGCTTGCACTCTGGATGATCATGAACGGGCTTCCTTGGCTGACGATGCGCAGCAGCGTAGCGCAAAGCGCGTCAGGCAGCCACCCGGGCGGTCAGACTTCCACACAAAAAAATCAGTTGGTAATGATAACGGTTATCAAATAAACTCGTGCATCTGTAAGCCTTATCAAAAAACAAGAACTGTCGACCGAATGATCAAATTGATTGCACTGGCCCTGACCTGGTCAGGCATGGCGCTGATGTATTTAACTTCGCCCAACCAGCGTCTGCGCAGCGTGCCGCTTCACCGCAGTCATCGCTGGCTGGCTGCCGGATTGTTATTGCCGGCCGCTGCGTTATGGATATGGGCGGAAGGAATCGGCGCGGGCATCTCGGGCTGGTTGGCCTGCGCCATGCTCAGCACCTTATCGCTGCCGGTACTGGCGTTGTTTGCCCGCAAGGGAGCCGCATCATGATGTGGTCGCGCGTCGCCGCCGGGGCGACTTTGGGTCTGACTTTATGTATTGCGCTGATTAGCGCCGTCATGCGCCTGTGGCCCGCACCGTGGCCGTCGTTGCTGGTGCCGGCCGTCGCATTTTTCTTTCCGCTGTGGGTGGCCATCATGATCATCTGCGCCCGGGTGCAGCGCACGCTGCCAGTGTGGGGCGTGCTGCTCGTGTTCAATGCGGTGATTTTTCTGGCTTTGTGGAGTACGCGCCATGCGTTGGTCTGAGATTTCGTCGTTAAGCGGCCTGACATTGCGTCTGTACACCGCGCTGCATTCCTGGACTGGCCTGCTGGCGGGCTTTGCCTTGTTTGTCGCGTTTTATGCCGGTGCGATTACGGTATTCCAGGATGACATCCGCGCCTGGCAAGATCCGAGTACGCGCAACGTGGCACAAGAAACGCCCAAAGACGGCGAACGCCTGTTGGAACGCGTGCTGGTGGCGCATCCCGAAATCAAATCGCGCGTCAGCCTGCAATTGCCGGCTGAGACTGGCGGCGCTTATGTGGCGTGGTGGTACGACCTGAAGAAGAAAGCGTGGTCGAATGCCTCGCTGGCCACGCTGGATGGCCCGGAAGGCGGCACCCGCGCCGATCTCACCAGTTTTGTAAACGCCGTGCATTACTCGCTGGGCATCAGCGCGGGCGGCATTTATTTTATGGGCGTGGTGAGCGTGCTGTACGGGCTGGCCCTGGTGTCGGGGGTGATTATTCATTTGCCGCGGCTGACCAAAGATCTGCTGTCATTGCGGCCCGGCAAGAACCTGAAAAAACTGTGGCAAGACACGCATAATCTGATTGGCATTGTCAGCCTGCCATTCCACCTGATCTTTGCCATTACCGGCGCAGTGTTCTGCCTGTATGCGCTGCTGCTGGCCGGCTTTAATACGCTGGGTTTCGACGGCAAGCTGGAACCCAAGGTCAATATGGCGCTGGACGTGATCGGCGAAGTCCAACCGGCCAATAAAGCCGCGCCGATGCTGCCGCTGGACGTATTGCTCAAGAAGGCCGAAGCACGCGCGCCAGGGTTTGAGCCGACCTCACTCACCATCCTTAATTACGGTGACGCCAATGCTGAAATGGCCGTGCGCGGCGATAGCGATCGATCGTTGGCGCCGTATGGCAATGTCGGCATCCGCATGGCGGATGGAGTGATCACCGACGTGCAAGCCGCGCGCGAACGGGATGCCAACCACGCCACCATGTCGGGCATGTACAGCCTGCATTTCGGCAGCTATGGCGCGTATATGGTCAAGTGGCTGTATTTCATCCTGGGCTTGGGCGGGGCGTTTCTGTTTTATTCCGGCAATCTGCTCTGGGTGGAATCACGCCGCAAAGCGCGGCAAAACCGGCAAACCACATCCAGCTATCGCATGGCGCAAGCCACCGTCGGCATTTGCATCGGTACCTGCATCGGCATCTCGGCCGCGTTTGTGGCCACGCAAGCGGCGCATGCCATGGGCGCGCTGGATATCCCGCATTGGGAGCGCGTCGCGGCGTACTCGACCTTTGCACTGGCAGTGGTCTTCGCCTTTGTGCGGCCGCCCGCTGTGGCGGCGATCATGTTGTTGCGCGTGGCGGGTGTGTTGACGATGCTGATTCCGGTCGCCAATGGCGTGGCGACGGGCGACCATATGTTGCTGACGCCGTGGCACGGCCAGTGGCAGGTGTTTAGTGTCGATGCGATGGGGCTGGTGCTGGGCGCAGGCTTTCTGTGGCTGGCCAAGCTGACGCGACTGCGTTTGCTGCACGGCCAGAGCAATAGCGTATGGGCGATGTCAGCGCCGCCCGCGCGCGAAGAACAGGCCGTGACCAATCCAGCTTGACTCCGGCTTGATCAAAACAAGTGCAAACCCCGCCGCAGCGGGGTTTTGTTTTGGCCGCAGCGCAAGTCTTAAACCACAACCCCCTGGCGCCGCGCCTTGGCGCGAGAGCGGCTGGCAATGCCCACCAAACCGACCAGAGCCAGTACCCAGGTTTCCGGTTCGGGCACCGGGGTCAGTTGGTAATCAATGGCGTCCAGCACCCAGCCGCGCGCAATCTGGCGCGACGGCGTGGCATCAAACACCAGTTGATTGACTACGCCGCTGATACCGCCAGTCCATTTAAAGTCTTCGTACGGATTGATTGACACCTGGCCCACATACTGGCCGTTGTAATAGCCGGTAATGCCCACCCAATCTGCATTCAGTGGATAGCCATCAGAGAAATACCCGGCGATATACGCGCCATTAAAAATAAAACCGAATTGCGAACTGATGCTGCCGCTATAGGTAGCCGGATAATCGGGCGCAGCGCCGACCAACGCTTTGGTGGTGCCATTGGGTAGGGGTGTGGTGCCTCCATCGCCGGAATTCAGCACGCCCAAGCCGGAGATGGTAAGCGTGTTGTAGATCGGGTAGGTGCCGCTGCCGTCGTAGTTGTCAAAAGTCAGGATATCGGCGTGGGCAGAGCCGCTGACGGCCAGTGCGATTGCAATTAGAGTTGGTTTCATGCAAGTCTCCATGTATGGAAATTAATACATAGCCTGACTTGAATATATTGCCATCGCTATTAATGCGCGCAAGATGAGCGGCCAGACCGGCGTGCCGCGCAGGCGCTAGCGAGCTGTAAGCCGCATTGCGGCGAGCAAAAACGAAAAAAGCCTTCCACAGGGAAGGCTTACTTTGCTAGCCAGACGGTCGGCTTAAAAGAACAGCGCCTGCAATGCCGCGCCGGGGTTGTCCGCCCGCATGAAGGTCTCGCCCACCAGGAAGGTATGCACCTGGTTTTGCCGCATCAACACCACATCATCCGGCGTAACGATGCCGCTCTCCGTCACAACCGTGCGGTTGCCGTCGATATCGCGCAGCAAATCGATGGTGGTCTGCAAACTCACTTCAAACGTGCGCAGATTACGGTTGTTGATGCCAATCAGCGGCGTCTTCAGTCGTTGTGCCTGTTCCAGCTCCGCGCCGTTATGCACTTCCACCAATACAGCCATGCCAAGCGCATGCGCGGTGGCTTCCAGGTCTTGCATCTGCGATAGCGTCAGCGCCGCAGCGATCAACAAAATGCAGTCAGCACCCCATGCGCGGGCTTCGAAGACCTGGTATTCGTCGATCATAAAGTCTTTACGCAACGCAGGCAGATCACACGCGGCGCGTGCGGCTTTCAGATAGTCTGCGTGGCCCTGGAAGTACTCGACATCCGTCAGCACCGACAAGCAGGCAGCACCATGCGCGGCGTAGCTGGCGGCAATTGCGGCCGGGTCAAAGTCGGGCCGGATAATGCCTTTGGACGGGCTGGCCTTTTTAACTTCGGCGATCACCCCCGCTTGCTGTTGGGCATGTTTGGCGTGGATTGCGCCAACAAAGTCGCGTACATCACGGTTGCCTTCGGCCTCGGCACGGATGCGGGCGGCCGGAATCAGTTTGCGCGCGGCGGCGACTTCTTCGGCCTTGGTGGCCAGGATCTTGTTAAGAATGTCCGACATGATTACGCCTCGGCCTGAGTAGAAAACTGGTGAGTAAAGGTGACCAGCTGGTCGAGTTTGGCGCGCGCCATGCCGCTTGCAAGCGTTTCGCCCGCCAGCTTGACGCCATCGGCCAGCGTGCTGGTGACATTGGCGGCATAGATGGCGGCGCCCGCATTCAGCTGCACGATGTCGCGGCACGGCCCAGCTTGATTATCGAGCACGGCCAGCACAATGCTGCGCGAATGTTCGGCGCTGTTGGCTTGCAAGTCGACGGGTTGGCAGAAGGCGAATCCCAGCTCGCGCGGATCAAATTCAAATTCGGTGATCTGGCCGTCTTTCAGCTCGGCCACCAGCGTGCGATCACACAGGCTGATTTCATCCAGACCATCTTTGCCATGCACGATCAGTGCGTGTTTGCCGCCCAACTGGCGTAATACGCGCGCCTGAATGCCCACCAGATCGGGGTGGAACACGCCCATCAACTGGTTATCGGCCTGCGCCGGGTTGGTGAGCGGGCCGAGAATATTAAAGATGGTGCGCACACCCATTTCTTTGCGCACGGCGGCCACGTGCTTCATCGAGCTGTGGTGGTTGGGCGCAAACATAAAGCCGGCGCCGACCTCATCAATACAGCGCGCCACCTGGCCCGGCGTTAGATCCAGCCGCAAGCCCAGTTTTTCCAGCACATCAGCGCTGCCACTGCTGGACGACACGGCGCGATTGCCGTGTTTGGCCACACGGGCGCCAGCGGCAGCGGTGACGAACATCGCCGTGGTCGAAATATTAAAGGTGTGGGCTTTGTCGCCCCCGGTGCCGACAATATCGACCAGATGGCTGCGATCTTGCACCGCCACCGGGGTGGCGAATTCACGCATTACAGTGGCGGCAGCGGCAATCTCGGAGACCGATTCGACCTTGGTGCGCAGGCCCATTAGCAGCGCGGCAATCTGTACCGGCGGCATTTCGCCCGACATGATCTGCCGCATCAGATGCAGCATTTCGTCATAGAACAATTCGTTGTTATCAATCAGGCGGTTAAGCGCGGTTTGTACGGTAATCATTTTGTTTTTCCTGGTTGGAGTGGAGGCGACGCGCAGGCAGTGGCGTCAGGCCCACTCACGCAGGAAGTTTTCCAGCATTTGATGACCGTGTTCGGTCAGGATCGATTCGGGGTGAAATTGCACGCCTTCGATCGGCAGCGTTTTGTGGCGCACGCCCATGATTTCGCCGTCGTCGGTCCAGGCGGTTACTTCGAGGCAATCGGGCAGGCTTTCGCGCTCGATAACCAGCGAGTGATAGCGCGTGGCAATAAACGGCGAGGGCAGTTGGTGGAACATGCCCACATCGGTGTGTTCCACCGGCGACGTCTTGCCATGCATCAGCGTTTTGGCGTGGATGATCTTGCCGCCGAAGGCTTCGCCGATGGCTTGATGACCCAGGCACACGCCCATGATCGGTTTCTTGCCGGCAAAGTGTTTGATGGCGTCGATTGAAATACCGGCTTCATGCGGAAAACACGGGCCGGGTGACACGACGATGTATTGCGGGTCGAGTTCTTCGATTTGCGCAAGGCTGATTTCGTCGTTGCGGTGCACCACAACGTCTTGTTTCAGCTCGCCAAAGTATTGCACCAGGTTGTAAGTAAAAGAGTCGTAGTTGTCGATCATCAGCAGCATGGCTGGTCACCTTTCTAGCAAATTCCGGAACGGGCAGTCGTAGGGGTCGACCGCGAGCAAGTGCCACATCGCGGCGCGATGCGGCAAGGCACAATCAGGCGCAGGCCCGCCATCGCGGCGCGGGCACGCGCGATGGGTGGGTTGGGGCCGCCGCCGCAAATTGCCGCATCATGCGTCCAGCCCGCGTTGCACCAACTCGGCGGCGCGCAGCACGGCGCGGGCCTTGTTCAGCGTTTCTTGCCATTCGCTCTCAGGCACCGAATCGGCCACGATGCCTGCCCCAGCCTGCATATACAGCGTGTCGTTCTTGACGACGGCGGTACGCAGCGCAATGGCCACATCCATATCGCCATTAAAGCCGAGATAACCGACCGCACCGGCGTAGATGCCGCGCTTGCTCGGTTCTAGTTCGTCGATGATCTCCATCGCCCGCACCTTGGGCGCGCCCGATACCGTGCCAGCCGGGAAGGTAGCTTTCAGCACATCGATGGCGCTCAGGCCAGGTTTGAGCTTGCCTTCGACGCTGGATACGATATGCATCACGTGCGAATAACGTTCGATGGTCATGCGATCTTGCACTTTCACGCTGCCGGTTTGCGCCACGCGGCCGGTGTCGTTACGGCCCAGATCCATCAGCATGACGTGTTCAGCAATTTCCTTGGGGTCGGCCAGCAATTCTTCGGCCAGCGCCACATCTTCTTCACGCGTTTTGCCGCGCGGACGGGTGCCGGCAATCGGGCGCACGGTAATGGTTTCGCCCTCAAGGCGCACCAGAATCTCGGGCGACGCGCCGACGATATGCATATCGTCGAAGTGATAGAAAAACATATACGGCGACGGGTTCAGCGAACGCAGTGCACGGTACAAGGACAGCGGCGATTCGTTAAAGGGCAGTTGCATGCGCTGCGACAGCACCACCTGCATCACATCGCCATCTTTGATGTAATCCTTGGCTTTGAGTACGGCGTCTTTAAACGCACTTTCGCCAAATTCAGAATTGGGCGTGGTCACGCGTTCGGCCGGGCCTTGCAGCGGCATCGGCGCGGGTTCGCGCAACTTCATGCGCAGTTCCCACAAGCGCGCTTGGGCTTTCTCGTACGCTTCAGATTGGGCCGGGTCGGCGTAGACCACCAGCAACAGCTTGCCCGACAGGTTGTCGACCACGGCCAGTTCTTCGGACAGCAGCAACTGGATATCAGGCGCGCCAATCACGTCGGGCTTTTCGACATGCGCCAGTTTGCGTTCGATAAAGCGGATGGTTTCATAACCAAAATAACCAACCAGGCCACCCATAAAGCGCGGCATGCCGGTAGGGACGGCGGCTTTAAAGCGGCCCTGATAGCTATGAATAAAATCGAGCGGGTTGCCGTCGTGTTGTTCGACAACCTTGCCGTTATGGATGACGTCCACGTGTTCGCCTGTGACGGTAAGGCGAGTGCGGGCGGGCAGGCCGATAAATGAATAGCGGCCAAAACGTTCGCCGCCGACTACTGATTCCAGCAGATAGGAATACGGCTTGTTGGCCAGCTTCAGATACACCGACAGCGGGGTATCGAGATCGGCAAACAGTTCGAGAACGACGGGAATACGGTTGTAGCCTTGCGCAGCGAGCGCTGCAAACTGGTCACGCGTGAGCATGATGCAACTCCGAACGAATCAATGGGATGAACAATGCAATGGGCTTGCGGCCGGGTTCACCAGCGTCGCCATCGCCATTCGAGCCAGATTTCGTTGGAGTGAAATGCCATTTTGAAAGGAGGGTGCGTGAGCAGTTGGAAAAGTGGCGTCAATCTTGCCCAAGGCGGACGCGACGGTCAAGCTGGCCGCGCCTTTTGATGCCTTTGAGCGCATTTCAAATCGCCGCGCGCTCAACGGGCGCGCGGCGCGAGTGCGCTGTCGGAGGGAGTTTGTCGCCGGATACAGGACGGCGTACTTTTCGATGCAGCACGACTACTTTAGAGCAGCGCACATCTGGCGGCCGACCCATGCAACAACGGACCCTCAATTAACCGAAGGTGCCAGCGGCAACGCCGCTCCCTTGGGCCACAACAACCAGATCTTGCCGCTCTGTTTGGTCTTGCCCGCGACTTCCCCTGCCGCGTCGCCGGTGCCCCAGAACAAATCCGCGCGCACATTGCCATTGATGGCGCCACCGGTATCCTGCGCCGCCATCGGCCCTTGCAGCGCCGCACCGGTATCCGGCCGCGTCGTCGCCAGCCACAACATACTGCCCAGCGGCACCGCCTTCGGATCGATCGCCACCGAATAGCCTGCGGTTAACGGCACCGCCAGCGCGCCTTGCGGGCCTTCATTGGCGGGCGGCAGCGTCCGGAAAAACACATAGCTAGGATTGCTGCCCAACATCTGGTTGATGCGATCCGGGTGCTGCTGCGCCCAGCCACGGATCGCCTGCATGCTAACCTCGCCGGACTTCAGCTCTTTCTGTTCAATCAGCCAGCGACCGATGGGCTTGAACGGGCGGCCATTCTGGTCGGCATAGGCCAGACGCAACTGGCTGCCATCGGCCAGCCGCACGCGCCCCGAACCCTGGATTTGCAGAAACTGTAAATCCATCGGATTTTCCAGCCATGCCAATACCGGCGCGGTGTTCAGACCGCTCGCACCGATGGCGGCGGCATCAGGATATGCCACCAGCTTTTTGCCCTGCAGGCGGCCGCGCAGCCGCTTGCCTTTCAGCTCGGGGTACACGTCGTCCAGCTGCACCGTGATCAGATCATCGGGCACCGCATACACCGGCACCACGGCTTTGGCGGTGCGCGTCAGGCTGCCTGGATAGATGGGTTCGTAATAACCGGTAATCAAACCGTTCTGGCTGCCGTCGGGGTTTTGCAGGGCATACGGTTGTAGATTGGCCTGCATAAAGGCGCGCACGCTGACGGCATCCAGGCTGACCTCGGCCGCAGCTTTGCACGGCGCGGACCAGACTTCATTGCGGGCCAGCTTGCTGCAACCATTGCGCCAGGCTGCAAAGCCATTGACCAGATCGGCGTCGCTGGCGGCGGGCAAATCGGTCCAGTTGCCGGGCTGGTAGGTTAACGGCGCGGGTTTGGTGGGCTCGGTCGGCGTGGGCGTGGGCGTCGGTGGAGTGGCAGGCGGCGTGGCGCAACCCGCCAGAATCAATAGTCCAGCCAGCGCAACAATGCACCAGCCGGGCAGGGACTTCGTTAATACAGCAGGCAAATCAACGCCCTCCGGAAGATGGGTTAGGATCAAGCCCCTGACGCATCGCGGCCAGCCCGGCTTTCTGCATTTCCAGCGTCTTGCGCGTCATTTGCAGCATGCCCAGTTGCATGGTCATCCATTGCTCCACCACTTGCAGCTCGGCCAGCTTTTGCTCGATCTCTTCTTCTTTCAGCGGGGGCAGAAACGGGTTGGGCGTGGTCGGGGCCGCGCCGGGGTTCAGAAACTGGCTAAAAAAGCCGAATGGATCGGCCGGATTGAATTCGCTCATGGTTTGTCGTCTCCTCGCTGCGTCTGCGCCGCATGCTACACGCTACGCTTCAAAAAAAACGGCGCGAGTCCGGTTGAGCGGATCGCGCCGTGTTTCGTTCCCGCCGGGTTTAACGCACTTGCGGTGTGGCCAGTTCGTGCTTGGCAGCCTCGACGGCGGCCAGCGCAGTCATGTTCACCAGACGGCGCACCGATGCCGTCGGCGTCAGGATGTGGGCCGGTGCTGCAATACCCAGCAGGATCGGGCCCACCGTTACGCCTTCGCCCGCGGTCATCTTCAGCAGGTTAAACGAGATATTGGCGGCATCCAGGTTAGGCATGATCAGCACATTGGCTTCGCCTTTCAGCTGCGACTGCGGGAACACGCGATTACGAACCTCGCCCGACAATGCGGCGTCGCCATGCATTTCGCCTTCAATTTCCAGATCGGGCGCACGTTCACGCACCAAGGTCAGCGTTTGCTGCATCTTGTGCGCTGACGGTGAGTCCACCGAGCCAAAGCTGCTGTGCGACAACAGCGCCACCTTTGGCACGATGCCAAAGTTGCGCACGGCCTCGGCGGCCATCAGAGTGATATCGGCCAGCTGTTCAGCGGTCGGATCCTGGTTGACGTAGGTATCGGCGATAAAGATGTTGCCGGTGGGCAGCAGCAGCGCGTTCATCGCGGCGGTGGTGGCTTTGCCCTGGCTGGGACACAGCACGTTCTGCACATACCAGTGGTGCATGTGATAACGGCCTTGCGTGCCGCAGATCATGGCGTCCGCATCGCCACGCTTGACCATCAGCGCGCCAATCAGCGTGGGCTTGCTGCGTACTTCCAGTTGCGCTTGTTCTTCCGATACGCCTTTGCGCATCATCAGTTGGTGGTATTGCGTCCAGTAATCGCGATAACGCGGATCGCTATCCTGGTTGCAAATCTCGAAATCACGGCCTTCCACCATACGCAGGCCGAGCTGCTCGATGCGCTTGAGGATGATTTGCGGACGGCCGATCAGAATCGGGCGCGCCAGCTTCATATCCACCACTTCTTGCGCGGCGTGCAGCACGCGCTGGTCTTCGCCTTCGCAATACGCCACGCGCTTGCTGGCCTTGCGCGCGGCGTTGAATACCGGGCGCATGAACAAGTTGGATTTGTAGACGAACTGGGTCAGCTCTTCCACGTAATTGGGGATGTCGGTGATCGGGCGGCTGGCCACGCCGGTATCCATGGCGGCCTGCGCCACAGCCGGGGCAATCTTGATAATCAGGCGCGGATCAAACGGCTTGGGAATCAGATAATCCGGGCCAAAATGCAGGTCTTCGTTGGCATAAGCTTCCGCTACCACATCGGATTGCTCGGCGTGCGCCAGATCGGCAATCGCGTGCACGGCAGCCAGCTTCATCTCTTCGTTGATGGTGGTGGCGCCGACATCCAGCGCGCCGCGGAAGATAAACGGGAAGCACAGTACGTTATTAACCTGGTTCGGATAGTCCGAGCGGCCGGTACACACAATCGCATCCGGGCGGATGGCGTGAGCGTCGGGCGGGGTGATTTCCGGGTCGGGATTGGCCAGCGCCAGAATCAGCGGCTGGCGCGCCATGCGCTTGATCATGTCTTGCGACACCGCGCCCGGGCCAGACAAGCCGAGGAAAATATCCACCTGGTCCATGGCGTCGCCCACGCTGCGATGCGGTGTGTCGCGCGCGTAACGGGCCTTGGTGGGGTCCATTTTTTCGTCACGGCCTTGCCAGATCACCCCTTTGGAATCGCACACCAGGATGTTTTCGCGGCGCATGCCCAGCGAGACCAGCAAATCCAGACACGCAATCGCTGCAGCGCCCGCGCCGGAACACACCAGCGTTACTTCCTCGATTTTCTTGCTAACCAGACGCAGGCCGTTTTTGACCGCGGCGCCCACGATGATGGCGGTGCCGTGCTGGTCATCATGGAACACCGGAATCTTCATGCGTTCGCGTAGTTTGCTTTCGACTACAAAGCATTCCGGTGCCTTGATGTCTTCAAGGTTGATGCCGCCAAACGTAGGTTCGAGTGCGGCGATGACTTCAACCAGCTTGTCCGGGTCGTTTTCATTGATTTCGATATCGAACACGTCGATACCGGCAAACTTTTTAAACAGCACGCCTTTGCCTTCCATTACCGGCTTACCGGCAAGGGGGCCAATATTGCCCAGGCCCAGCACGGCGGTGCCGTTGGTGACCACGGCCACCAGATTGCCGCGGGCAGTCATATTGCGCGCTTCGGCCGGGTCTTCGACGATGGCCATACATGCCGCCGCCACGCCGGGCGAATAAGCCAGCGCCAGATCCCGCTGGCTGGCCAGACCTTTGGTGGGCATGACCTGGATCTTGCCGGGGCGGGGCCAGCGGTGATAATCGAGGGCTTGTTTTTTCAGTTCTTCATCCATGTCTGGCTCCGACGGATTGCGTGAGATGGTTGTATTTGTGCTGAATGCTGGACGCGCGGCGTGGCCAATACAAGCCAGGGTTTTGCCGAATAGGGAAACCGGTGTAGCCAGCGTTTATTTCGGCGTGTAAGGCGCGCCGGAATGGCAGGTTTGCGTGGATGATGGCGGCGTCCATTTGGTGCATCGATTTAAAAAACTGAGTCTTTGATCGCAAAACGAAAAGGGGACGCGCGTCCCCTTTTTGTGCTTTGGTTTACTGGAAACGCACCGAAACCGCATCGTTGCCCAGCCATGTTTTGAGCTTGTCGACCAACTCGTCATGCAAGGTAACTTGCCAACTGCGGCCCAGCTCCAGTTTGCAGCGCGCGTTGGCGTTGTGATATTCGATTTCCACCGGGCATTGGCCGCCCGAGTGAGTATCGAGCACTTGCTGCAAACGCGCTGCATCGGCATTGCCGTTGAACTTGAGCGTCAGCGCGCGGGCAAACTGGCTGCGCGCCTCGGCGATATCCATCACGCCATCGGCAATCACGCGCAAACCGCCCGAAAAGCGGTCTTCGCTGATCTTGCCGGCAATCACCAGCAGGGCGTCTTCAGTGAACTTGGTGCGGTTGGCCTCGTACACCTCGGAATACACGGTCACATCCTGCTTGGCCCAGCCGTCATCCAACGTCACAAACGCCATGCGACCGCGATCACCATTTTTGACGCGCACGCCGATCACGATCCCGGCAATAAATTGCGTGTCTTTGGTGCGCGTAGGCTGCAAGCGATCCAGCCGTGTTTTGATAAATGATTTGACGTCCTTGGCATAAGCATCAAACGGGTGGCCCGATAGATAGAAGCCAATCGCAGGCTTTTCTTCGGCCAGCCGCGTTTTGTCATCCCATGCGGGCGCGGTAATCCATTCCACGGTGGGCGCAGCCGACGGCTCGAACACATCAAACAGGCTGCCCTGATTGGCATTGGCGGCCGCGTGTTCGGCCAGGCTCATCGCTTGTTCGACGTTGGCGAGCAGTTGTGCGCGGTTGGGTTCCAGCGCGTCGAATGCGCCGCCGCGGATCAAGGCCTCGATCACGCGTTTGTTGACTTCCTTCTTGTCGGTACGCATGCAGAAGTCATACAGGTCTTTAAACGGACCGTTCTCGGTGCGCTCAGCCACAATCATATTGACCGCGCCTTCACCCACGCCCTTGATCGCGCCCAAAGCGTAGCGAATCTGCTTTTTGCCCACTGGAACAAAGCGATAGACGCTGGCATTAACGTCAGGCGGCAGGATTTCGAGTTTGTTTTTCTCGACGCAATCGTCGTAAAACACCTTGAGCTGGTCGGTGTTATCCAGTTCCGAACTCATGGTGGCGGCCATAAATGCAGCGGTGTGATGCGCCTTTAGCCAGGCCGTGTGATACGAGACAACGGCGTAAGCAGCCGTGTGCGATTTGTTGAAGCCGTACTCGGCAAACTTGGTCATCAAATCGAACAGATGCTCGGCCAGCTGCGGGTCGTAGCCTTTTTTGGCGGCGCCTTCCGCGATGGTAACGCGGTGCTTGGCCATTTCTTCGGGCTTTTTCTTGCCCATGGCCCGGCGCAGCATATCCGCGCCACCGAGCGTATAGCCGCCGATAATCTGCGAAATCTGCATCACCTGCTCTTGATACACGATCACGCCGTAAGTGGGCTCCAGGCACGCTTCCAGATCGGGGTGGAAGTAGTCCGGCTGCTCCAGACCTTTTTTACGGTTGATAAACGTGTCGACCATGCCCGAGCCCAACGGGCCCGGCCGATACAGCGCAAGCACAGCGATGATGTCTTCAAAACGGTCGGGCTGCAGTTTTTCCAGCAGCCGTTTCATACCGTCCGACTCCACCTGGAATACCGCAGTGGTGTTGGCGTCGCGGAAAACCTGATACGCCGCCTGATCGCCAAAGCCCAGGCTCATCAAATCCAGATATTCGCCGGTTTGCTGTTTGATGTACTGCAGCGCCAACTCGATAATCGTCAAGTTGCGCAGGCCCAAAAAGTCGAATTTGACCAGGCCGACTTGCTCGACGTCGTCTTTATCCAGCATAGAGACGGGCGAAGAATCGGCGCCTCCCGCCTGGTACACCGGGCAGAAATCGGTGATCTGGCCCGGCGCAATCAATACGCCACCCGCGTGCATGCCGATATTGCGCGTCAAGCCCTCCAGCTTTTTGGCCAGAATCCACAGCTCGGACACTTCTTCTTCGTTTTTAACGCGCTCGGCCAGCTCGGGCACCATCTCGACCGCGTCATCCAGGCTGTATTGCTTGCCTGGTGCGGCCGGAATCAGCTTGGACAGGCCGTCGCAGAACATATACGGCAGATCGAGCACGCGGCCGACGTCGCGCACTACGGCCTTGGCGGCCATCGTACCGAACGTGGCAATCTGGCTGACGGCCTCTGCGCCATATTTGCCGCGCACGTATTCGATGACGCGCCAGCGGTTATCCTGGCAAAAGTCGATATCGAAGTCGGGCATCGAAACGCGTTCGGGGTTAAGAAACCGCTCGAACAGCAGCGCGTAAGCCGTTGGATCGATGTCAGTAATGCCCAGCGAATAGGCGACCAGCGAGCCAGCGCCAGAACCCCGGCCGGGCCCAACCGGGCAGCCGTTGTGTTTGGCCCAGACGATAAAGTCCGCCACGATCAAGAAGTAGCCGGGAAAGCCCATCTGGATGATGGTGTCCGTCTCGAACTTGAGCCGATCCTGATAGCGCGGACGCTCGGCATCGCGTTGGGCGGCGTCCGGGTAGAGCGCGACGAGACGTTGCTCCAGGCCTTCTTTGGCCTGATGCACCAGAAAATCGTCCAGCGTCATGCCGTCGGGAGTGGGGAACAGCGGCAAGAAGTTTTTGCCCAGCACAATCTGCAAATTACAGCGCTGTGCAATGCCAACCGTATTGGCCAGCGCTTCAGGCACATCTTCAAACAGTTGCGCCATCTGTTCCGGCGTCTTGAAATACTGTTCTTCGGTAAACAGACGCGGACGACGTTTGTCGTTGACCACATAACCTTCGGCAATGCAGGTGCGCGCTTCGTGCGCCTTGAAATCATCCTGATCCATAAACTGGATCGGATGCGTGGCGACGACGGGCAAATCAAGTTCGACCGCCAAGTCGAGATGGCCCTGCACCGACGGCTCGCATTCGGGCTTACCGGTGCGTTGCAGTTCCAGGTAAAAGGCGCCGGCAAAGCGGCGCTGCCACCATTGCGCCAGTAACTTTGCTTGCTCGTAATTGCCGTTGAGCAAAGCCACACCCACTTCGCCCATGTGTGCGCCCGACAGGCAGATCAGACCGCTGTTGTCGCCGCTATCCAACCATTCCTTGCGCACTTCGGCCTTGCCGCGGCTCTGGTTTTCAAGGAAGGCGCGGGTTAACAATTCGCACAAACGGCCATAGCCATTACGATCTTTGGCGATCAACTGCACGCGGAATGGCTTGTTGAGGTCCTCGTCGTTTTCGATCCAGACATCAACGCCGGCAATGGGCTTCAGACCCGCGCTGCGGCAGGCTTTGTAATGTTTGACCAAGCCAAACAGGTTGCTGAGATCGGCAATCCCGAGCGCGGGCATGCCCAGCGCTTTGGCGCGGGCCACCGCGTCATCGATGCGCACGATGCCATCGGTGACAGAAAATTCGGAGTGAAAGCGGAGATGGATAAAGGCGGGCGTATTCATGCGGCGCATTTTACCACTGGCGGCGGGTACTGTTGGCACTGCACTTCAACCTCTGTGTACGCCCCTTTGTCGTCAAGCACTTGCGGCTGTTTGCCAAGACATTTACTGTTACAGACTCATTTGGGAGACCTCTTATGGATTTGTCCTCCGCGGTTAGTTCTGCAGCCAGCGCCGCAAGCGATGCGCCGTCGCAGACCTTGCGCGAATCGGTCAGCACCAATGTGCTGCGCAAAGCGCTTGATTTGCAGCAACAAGGCGCGGTCAGCCTGCTGCAATCCATTCCGCAGCCGCAGTACAACAATCCGTCCAATCTGGGCAATTCGGTCGATACCAAGGCCTGAGTCCGGCGACATTCGCGCGGGTTACCCCAGAAACAACAACGCCCCGTCAGCACGGGGCGTTTTGCTTTGCGGCGCGGGACGAGGGCCAACCGCCCGGGCTGTCCGGCAGGCCTAGTCGCGTACGCAGCTCGACACCAATTGGCGCAAGCCGGCTTCATCAGTCAGATTGATCAGGCGGTTTTGCACCTTCACCAATCCTTGTTCCTGAAAGCGCGACAAGGTGCGACTGACGGTTTCCAGTTTCAGCCCCAGATAGCTACCGATCTCTTCCCGGGTCATGCGTAAATGAAAGCTGCTGTGCGAATAGCCGCGCTGTTCAAAACGCTCCGACAGATTTAGCAGGAAAGCCGCGATGCGTTCTTCCGCCTTCATATTGCCTAGCAACAGCATCACGCCATGGTCGCGCACAATTTCGCGACTCATCATCCGATACAAATGGTGCTGCAACGCGGGGATGCGCCGCGCAAGGCTTTCGAAATCATCAAACGGCAATTCACAGATTTCCCCGTCTTCCAATGCCACTGCATCGCAGGTGTGGCGCGTGGTGCTGATCGCATCCAGCCCCATTAGCTCGCCATTCATATGAAAGCCGGTGACCTGCTCGCGCCCGTCTTCCGAAATCACGCTGGTCTTGAAGAAACCCAACCGTACCGCGTAGATGGAATGAAAACGCTGGCCCGCCCGATACAGATATTCCCCACGACGAATCGGGCGACCCTGAGTGACCAATTGGTCAACTTGTTTCATCTCGTCGCGCGAAAGTCCGACGGGCAGGCATAGTTCGCGCAGACTGCAATTAGAGCAGGCGTGGCGGATCTGCTTGAGGCTGGCGTCACGAATTTTGATGGGGGCGAGCATAAGTGCCTTCGTCGATGAGGTTCGGTTAGCGGTCGGGTCGAAGTAGGACTAGACCCTACATGGCATTCTGCCGCGACTTACGAACATTCAACAGTGAACAATTGGCAATTGTTGATTTAGATCAAAAAAATTCTGGTTTGATCCTGACACAATCGCTTGCTTATGCAAGGTGGATGAGACAAATGGAATCGCAGGCCTGTACGTCGCGCGTGGAATTCGACCGCGCGCTGATCGAAAAATACGATGGTCATGGGCCGCGCTACACGTCATACCCCACCGCAGACCGCTTTGGACCCATTAGCGCGGCAGAGGGCGCTGATCTGCTGGCGCGCGCGGCGCTCGAGCTGGCGAGCCGTGCAGGGCGGCCGGCATCGCTGTATATCCACGTGCCGTTTTGCGACACGGTCTGTTTTTATTGCGGCTGTAACAAGGTGGCCACCAAGGATCGCAGCCGGGCGGCCATCTATATCGAATACCTGCGCAAAGAGATTGAATTGCAGGCCGCCATTTTGCCTCAGAAGCCGCGCGTCAGCCAGATTCATTTCGGCGGCGGCACGCCCACCTTTCTGTCCGATGCGCAAATTACCGAAGTGATGAATATCCTGCGCACGCATTTTGATTTGCAGGATGACGGCGAGTTTTCAATTGAGCTGGATCCGCGAGAACTGACGGCCGCACGTGTACAACATCTGGCGCACGAGGGCTTTAACCGCATGAGCGTGGGCGTGCAGGATCTGGACCCGATCGTGCAAAAAGCCGTCAATCGCGTGCAAAGCGAAGACATCACCCGCATGGTCATCGACGCGGGCCGTCAGGCCGGTTTTAGTTCGGTCAGCATCGATCTGATCTATGGTTTGCCCCATCAAACCGTCGCCAGCGTAACGCGTACATTGCAGCGTGTACTGACACTGCGGCCTGACCGGATCGCACTCTACAATTACGCACATTTGCCCGAACGCTTTATGCCGCAACGGCGTATTGATGGTGCGGCGCTGCCGCCTGCCGCGGCCAAACTCGACATTCTGGATGCCGCCATCCATCTGCTGACCAACGCGGGCTACGTCTATATCGGCATGGATCACTTTGCGCTGCCCGAAGACGACCTGGCGCGAGCCCAGCAAAATGGCACCTTGCAGCGCAACTTTCAGGGTTATTCCACTTATGCCGACTGTGATCTGTTTGCCTTCGGCGTCTCCGCTATCGGCAAGCCGGCGCAGGGCTTTGTGCAGAATGAAAAATCGCTGGAAGCGTATTACGCAAAACTCGACGCAGGCGTGCTGCCCATCGTCCGTGGCTACACCCTCACGTACGACGACCAGGTGCGGCGCGATGCGATCCAGCAACTGATGTGTCAATTCAGCCTGGACGTCAACGCGTTCGAGCAAAAATGGCAGATTGATTTTGCCGATTATTTTGCCGCCGAGCTGATGGCGTTGCTGCCGCTCGCCGAAGATGGCCTGCTGAATATCTCGGCATTGCCGTTACCCAAAGGCAGCCTGCAGGTCAGCGCCAAAGGTCGCATGCTGATCCGTTCGATTGCGATGGTATTTGATCGTCACCTGCAACTGGGGCGCAGCCAGGCCAGATATTCCCGCCTGGTTTGAGGTAAAGTGCGCGGCACTGACGCCGCGGAGCGTATTACCCAAGGGCCTGATGTTGCACAACCTTGATCTATTTGCGTATTTCCTGGCGGGCTTGCTGGGCGGCGGCCATTGCTTTGGCATGTGCGGCGGCATCGTGACCGCCTTTAGCCTGCAACTGCCGCCCGGGCCGCGCCTCAAGTATTACCTCGGCTTTAACTTCGGCCGCATCGCTGGCTATGCCTTGATTGGCGTGCTGGCCGGCGCGCTCGGTTCCATTCCTGCGTTGATCTCATTACAAGGGCTGAAAACGGCCCTGTTTGTATTGGCTAATCTGTTATTGATCGGCATGGGCCTGTATATGGCTGGCTGGTCGACCTGGGTGGCGCGTCTGGAGATGGCCGGGCGGCCCGTCTGGCGCAAGGTGCAACCGCTGCTGGCGCGTCTGCTGCCGGTCAGACATTGGTATCAGACGCCTTTGATCGGCGCGTTGTGGGGGTGGCTACCCTGTGGCTTGGTCTACACTGCCAGTCTGGGTGCCTTGGCCAGCGGCAGCCCGGGCCGCGGTGCATTAACCATGTTGGTGTTTGGCCTGGGTACATTGCCCAATCTGCTATTGATCGGCTTTGCCGCGAGCGCCACAGGCTCCTTACTTAGAAAGCAATTTGTCAGGCGTGCGGCAGGAATATTGCTAATCCTGTTTGCGCTCTATCAACTAATACAGGGGCTGGGCTTCAATCAGACATTCATTTGAAAGCCCTGTTCAGCAATGCAGGGTTGTTCTAAACTCTGTCAGTTTATGCCTTTAGCATTGTTTAATCCGGAACCCAACCCGACGTATGCCAACGCCCATTCTCGTTGTAGATGACTCCGCCATGGCGCGGAAAATGCTCATCAAGGCGCTACCCGCTAGCTGGAATGTCGAAATCACGCAGGCCAGCAATGGCCGTGAAGCCGTGGCCGCCTATCATGCCGGCAAGGCCGATGTGATGTTTCTGGACCTGACCATGCCAGAAATGGATGGCTACGCGGTGCTGGAAACCTTGCAGCACGAAGGCCTCGACTCGTTCGTGATTGTGGTTTCGGCCGATATCCAGCCGTTGGCGCGCGAGCGCGTGCGGGCACTGGGCGCGGCTGCCTTTATCAAAAAGCCGGTCGACGCGGTTCAGATCGAACGCGTGCTGCGCGAGTACGGAATCGAACTATGACTGCCGAATTGCTGCTTTCCGAAGATCAGCGCGACGCGCTGCAGGAAGTCACCAATATCGCCATGGGGCAGGCGGGCGCGCGTCTGGCGCAAATTCTCGACACCTTCGTGCATCTGTCTGTGCCGCGCATCAATATCACCGGCTCGGCGCAGATTACTCAGGCCATCGAGCACATGGTGGGCTCTGGCGCCAGCATTACCGCCATCCGCCAATCGTTTGGCGGCACGTTGCATGGCGAAGCAATGGTGGTGTACGACGAGCTGGGCTGCCGCAATCTGGCCGACCTGATGGGCTACGAAGACGACATGGGCCAGGCGCAAGAGCGCGAACTGCTGCTCGATGTCGGCAATGTGCTGGTGGGGGCTTGCTTGAATGGCGTGGCCGATCTGCTCAACGCCACCTTGTCGTTCTCGGCGCCGACGCTGATTGCAGAAAACGCCGGCGTTGATCGGCTGATCAATACGCAGCAGCTGACGTGGAATTACGCGCTGCTGGTCGAAGTACGCTTTACGCTCGAAATTCGTGATTTCACCTGTCATCTGCTGACGCTGATGCCCGAAGAATCAATTATCCAGCTCAAAAATGCGCTCGATACTTTCATGGATAACCTGTGATGCTCGGTGAGATTGGCGATTTCATCGTAACCGAAGTCAGTGTCGGCATTTTCGCGCTCGACAAGACGTATAACGTGTTGGTCTGGAACCGCTTTATGGCTGACCACAGCGGAATTTCGGCCGAGAACGCCATCGGGCGCAACCTGTTCGAGTTGTTTCCCGAGCTGCCGCAAAAATGGCTGTCGAAAAAAATCGACAGCGTTTTTGTGCTGCGCAATTTTGCGTTTACCTCGTGGGAACAACGCCCCTATCTGTTCCCGTTCCGGCACAACCGGCCGATTACGGGCGGCATCGATTACATGCAGCAAAACGCCACTTTCATGCCGGTGCGCGATGCGGATGGCGAGGTCAGCGCCGTGGCGGTCACCTTGTTTGATGTGACTGATGCGGCCGTGTACCAGAGCATGCTGAAGCAGGCGATGGCCAAGCTGGAAGAAAGCTCAAGTCGCGACGGTCTGACCGGCGTGTACAACCGCCGTTTTACCGAAGCGCGCCTGATCGACGAAATCGGTCGTGTGGAACGCTATCACCACGATCCGTTCAGCGTGGTCTTGCTGGATCTGGACCATTTCAAGCAAGTCAACGACACCTACGGCCACCTCGGCGGCGATGAGGTATTGCGCGTCGTGGCCGACCGTGTGCGCGGCGTGTTGCGCGATACCGACGTGTTTGGCCGCTACGGTGGCGAAGAATTTTTGCTGATGCTGCCGCAAACCAATCGCGAAGGCGCGATGGTGGTGGCCGAGCGGATCCGCTTCGCCATTGGCTCTGAGACGGTGCAGTTTAATGACACCGAAATCCGTGTGACGTCCAGCCTGGGCGTGGCCGTGTACGTGCCCGGTTCGCAGAATGTGGAAGAAGTCAAACAACAGGCTGACGAAGCGCTTTACGCATCAAAACGCAGCGGCCGCAATCGCGTCACCTTTTACGAGGCTTCGCAAGCCGCGTAGGCACATCTGTAACACGTAAAGTCCGGCCGCCAGATGGCGCGACGCCGGCAACGACAAGAGCCCGCAATGGGCTCTTTTTTATTGCGCCGCGGGCGTACCGCATCTGCCGGAGCACGGCTTTTGCTGCGCTGCGCTCGGGCTTGCCCTGTCGCGTTTTGACGGCCTGGCCGAGTGTTGCATCCACGCCGCGACAGTACACCCGGTCACATTTTATATCTCTTCTCGAAATTAGCTCGTCTATAACGAGAACTGGGACGATTCCTGGTCGTCTCACCTGCATTGCCGTGCCGCAACACGAACTCGGCAATGCCGTTGCAGCCCCTCCCACCGCTGTCTGGAGATGCGTCATGGATGTATTCAATCATTACGCCTCGCGTTACGAGCGCACCCGCGAAGAAGAACTAACCCTCAAAGAGTACCTGGAGTTATGTCGCCAGGATCCTTCGGTGTATGCCACCGCTGCTGAACGCATGTTGATGGCCATTGGTGAGCCGGAAATGATCGACACCCGGCTCGATTCGCGCGCCTCGCGCATTTTTCAGAACAAGGTGATCCGGCTGTATCCGGCATTCCGTGAGTTTTACGGTATGGAAGAGGTCATCGAACAAGTTGTTTCTTATTTCCGCCACGCCGCGCAAGGTCTGGAAGAAAAGAAACAAATCCTGTATTTGCTCGGCCCGGTCGGCGGCGGCAAATCGTCGATCGCCGAAAAACTGAAAGAATTGATGGAGAAAGTGCCGTTTTATTGCATCAAGGGTTCGCCGGTTAATGAATCGCCATTAGGATTGTTTAATCCTGATGAAGACGGCGCCATCCTTGCAGAACAATATGGTATCCCGCTGCGCTATTTAAAAACCATTCCCAGCCCATGGGCCGTTAAACGGTTGCATGAATTTAATGGTGACATTAATCAGTTTCGCGTCGTCAAACGGTATCCGTCGGTCTTGCGGCAATTGGGCATTGCCAAAACCGAACCGGGTGATGAAAACAACCAGGATATCAGCTCGCTAGTCGGCAAGGTGGATATCCGCAAGCTGGAAAAATACGCGCAGGATGATCCGGATGCGTATAGCTATTCCGGTGGTTTATGCCTGGCCAATCAGGGTTTGCTTGAATTCGTCGAAATGTTCAAAGCGCCGATCAAGGTGCTGCATCCATTGTTGACGGCCACGCAGGAAGGCAACTTCAAAGGCACGGAAGGCTTTGGCGCCATTCCGTTTGAAGGCGTCATTCTGGCTCACTCGAATGAATCGGAGTGGAAACAATTTCGCAACAATAAAAACAACGAAGCCTTCCTCGATCGTATCTATATCGTCAAGGTGCCGTATTGCTTGCGTGTGACAGAAGAGGTCAAAATCTACGATAAATTGTTGCGGAATTCTTCATTGTCTGACGCGCCATGCGCCCCGGGCACACTGAAAATGATGTCGCAATTTGCCATTTTGTCGCGACTGCGCGAACCGGAGAATTCCAGCCCGTATTCTAAAATGCAGGTCTACGATGGCGACAATCTGAAAGACGTCGACCCCAAAGCCAAATCACTGCAGGAATATCGCGATTTTGCTGGGGTAGATGAAGGCATGAGTGGTTTGTCAACGCGCTTTGCCTTCAAGATTTTGTCGCGCGTATTTAACTTTGATCATCAAGAAGTGGCGGCCAACCCGGTGCATTTGTTGTACGTACTGGAACAACAGGTGGAGCGCGAACAGTTTCCGCAAGAAACCGAGCAACGTTACATCGCGTATATCAAGGAATATCTGGCGCCTAAATACGTCGAGTTTATCGGCAAGGAAATCCAGACCGCCTATCTCGAAAGCTATTCAGAATACGGCCAGAATATCTTTGATCGTTATGTGACGTTTGCCGATTACTGGATTCAGGATCAGGAATACCGCGATCAGGATACGGGGGAGAGTTTTGATCGTAACGCGCTGAATAACGAACTGGAGAAAACCGAAAAGCCGGCCGGCATTTCTAACCCGAAAGACTTTCGCAACGAAATCGTTAACTTTGTGCTGCGGGCACGCGCCAATAACAATGGCAAAAACCCCGCCTGGACCAGTTATGAAAAATTGCGCACGGTGATTGAGAAGAAGATGTTCTCGAACACCGAGGAATTGTTGCCCGTGATTTCGTTTAACGCCAAGGCCAGCGCAGAGGACCAGAAAAAGCATGAAGACTTTGTTAACCGTATGGTGACCAAAGGCTATACACCGAAGCAGGTGCGTTTGTTGTGCGAATGGTATTTGCGCGTTCGCAAGTCGTCTTAAGGCAATACGAGCCGTCTTGCTGCGTCAGCGCTGGCGCGGCAAGCGGCTTGTCCGCTCGGGGGTACTATGCATCATTTGATAGACCGGCGTTTGAACGGCAAAAACAAATCGGCGGTAAACCGGGAGCGTTTTTTAAAACGCTTTAAAAGCCAGATCCGCGACGCGGTGGCCCGGTCCGTTAAAGACCGCTCCATTACCGATATAGAACGGGGAGAAAAAGTTTCGATTCCGGTACGTGACATCAACGAACCGACGCTGGGCCATGCCCAGGGCGGCGTATGGGAACGCGTATTTCCGGGCAACAAGGAATATCTGCGCGGCGATGGCATTGATCGACCTGATGGCGGTGGCGGCGGGCAAGGCAATGGCGGCTCCGGCAATGGCGGCGGCGGTGAGGACGAATTTGCCTTCGAATTATCACGCGATGAATTCCTCAATTTCTTTTTTGAAGATCTGGAATTGCCCAATCTGATCAAGCGGCAATTACGCGAGACGATTACCTTCAAGCCACAACGTGCGGGCTACACCAGTGATGGCACGCCCACCAACATTCATGTTTTGCGCAGCTTGCGCAGCGCCTTGGGTCGCCGTATTGCGTTGACTGCTGAACCGCTACGTGAATTGAATGAAGCGCAGGAAGACCTCGATCAATTACTGGAAACGCGCGACGAACACGATCCGGTGGTCAAAGCGGCAATGGAGCGGATCCATGGCTTGAAAGCGCGGCTAGGCAGCATTCCATTTATTGATCCATTTGATCTTAAATACTCCAATCGTATCCGCGTGCCATTGCCCACCACCAAAGCCGTGATGTTTTGCGTGATGGATGTATCGGGCTCAATGGACGAGAACAAAAAGGATATCGCCAAGCGTTTCTTTATCCTGCTGTATCTGTTTTTAACGCGCGTGTATGAAAAAATTGAAGTGGTATTTATCCGCCACCATACGCAGGCATTTGAAGTGGACGAAGAAGAATTTTTCCATGCCCGCGATACTGGCGGCACGGTGGTTTCCAGTGCGCTCAAGCTTACCCGGCAAATTATTGAAGCGCGCTATCCTTCGTCCGACTGGAATATCTACGTGGCGCAAGCTTCGGACGGCGATAATTGGGATTCGGATTCTCCACAATGCCGCGAGATTATTGCCAATCAGTTATTGCCCGCGTTGCAGTATTACGCCTATGTCGAAATCACCGAAGGGGAGCCGCAAAACCTCTGGTATGAATACGAAATGATCGCGCAAACGCACGCGCAATTTGCGATGCGCCGTATCAAGGATCCGAGCGAAATCTGGCCGGTATTCCGCGATCTGTTCAGCAAGCATCCCGAAAAGGCCGCCGCCTGATCGGGCCACCGTGCGAGAGGACAAATATGGCCACTTCAACGCGCCCCAGTACGCCCCGTGAAGAACCGGTAGCACCGGTACGGCAGCCAATATCGACCGGGTCGGAATGGAATTTTGAGCTGATCGATCAGTATTACCAGGAGATCAAACGCATCGCCGATGAGTTTGGTCTGGATTATTATCCCAATCAGCTTGAGATTATTTCTGCCGAACAAATGATGGATGCGTATGCCTCCGTCGGCATGCCCGTAATGTACAATCATTGGAGCTTTGGCAAACAATTCCTGTCGACGCAAAAGAATTACCAGCGCGGCATGATGGGGCTGGCCTATGAAATTGTGATCAATTCCAATCCCTGCATTGCGTATCTCATGGAAGAAAACACCATGACGATGCAGGCTTTGGTGATTGCGCATGCCAGCTTTGGGCACAATTCCTTTTTTAAAGGCAATTATCTGTTCCGCACATGGACGGAAGCCGATGCCATTATTGATTATCTGGTGTTTGCCAAACGCTATATCGCCGAGTGCGAAGCGCGGTATGGCGAAGACAAAGTCGAAGAACTGGTCGATTCTTGCCATGCCTTGATGAATTACGGTGTTGACCGCTATAAACGGCCGCAGAAATTGTCGCTGGAAAAAGAACGGGCACGCCAGGCCGAGCGCGAGGTCTATCTACAATCGCAAATCAACGATATCTGGCGCACCTTGCCGCGCCGCGCTGAAGAAGCGCAAGCCGATGCGCCGTCACGTTTTCCGGCTGAGCCGCAAGAAAACATTTTGTATTTCATCGAGAAATTCGCGCCCTTGCTGGAACCATGGCAACGCGAAATCGTCCGCATTATCCGTAAAGTGGCGCAATACTTTTATCCGCAACGCCAGACCCAGGTGATGAATGAAGGCTGGGCCACATTCTGGCATTACACGCTGATGAACAAGCTGTATGACGAGGGCAAAATCACCGATTCCGCGATGTTTGAATTCCTGCATAGCCACACCAGCGTCATCATGCAGCCCGGCGTGGATAGTCCGTATTACAGCGGCATCAATCCTTATGCATTGGGCTTTGCCATGTACCGCGATATCCAGCGCATTTGCACAGAACCCACCGATGAAGACAAACGCTGGTTTCCCGATTTGATCGGTAAGGACTGGCGCAAAGCATTGGACTTTGCCATGCGCAATTTCAAGGATGAGAGTTTTATTGCGCAATACCTGTCGCCGCGGCTGATACGTGATTTTCGCTTGTTTGCGATTCTGGATGATGACGAGAATCCGCAACTCAAGGTTTCAGCGATCCATGACGATGCAGGTTATGCCGATATTCGCTCGATGCTGGCGGCGCAATATAATTTGGCGCATCGCGAACCCAATATCCAGATTTACGACGTCAATACGCGCGGCGATCGATCGCTTACGCTGCGGCATTTCCAACATCAACGCCGGCCGTTGGCCAATAGCGTGCATGAGGTCCTGAAGCATATTGCACGGCTGTGGGGCTTTTCGGTGCGGCTCGATAGCGTCGACGATAAAGGCGAAGTGGTCTTGTCGTATGAATGCAAAATGGAAAAACGCGGCGGGTTCTTCTGAGTATGAGTGACCGGTTTGCCGGAATGGCCTGAATGTAGCAATGCGGCAGCGCGGCGCGGCTACAATCAGGCCATTGTTTTTTGTGAGTAAACCGTATGAGCGCATTTGATAAGACCTGCATCGCCGCGGCCACTGCGGGCCTTTTGATGACCGGGGCTGCCTTTGCCGCAGAGGGGGCCGGTTATGTGACCAACGGGCAATGCGGCGGTTTGCCGCAATTACCCGTTAAAACGGCAGCGGGCTTTTGCGTTGGATTAGCGGCCAGCAGCCTGGGCATGCCGCGCGGCGTATTGCCTTTGCAGGATGGCCATATCCTGGTGACGGATATGGGCGGCTGGGGCAAACGCAAAGGCAGGTTATTGCAATTAACGCGGGGCCCGAACGGCTATAGCAATAAGGTCTTACTGGAAGGACTGGATCGCCCCCATGCCTTGCAATTGGGGCCAGATGGGCTGGTGTATCTGGGCGAGGCGGGCCGTATTAGCCGCTTCAAAGCCGACGCCGCGAAACCTAAGCTGGAAACAGTATTGGCCAATCTGCCCGATGAAGGCCGCCACCCGCTTAAAACCTTTGTGTTCGGCAAAGACGGTAGCCTGTACGTTAATTTTGGTTCCGCAACCGACAATTGCGATGGCCATATCGAAGCGGGCAAGCCGGCCAATCAATCCTGCAGCGAAACCGAGTCAGATCAGCCACGTGGCGTAGTGCATCACTACACCTTTAAAGACGGCCAATGGCAGGACGAGATTTTTGCGCGCGGTTTACGTAATTCGATGGCGCTGGCCGTTAATCCGGTCAGTGGTGCAGTGTGGCAAGCGGAAAATAGTCGCGACTATATCAATCGCAAAATGCCGGGCCTTGAAAACGATGAAAACCTGCCGCATGAAGAGGTGAATTTGCTGAAGCAGGGCGCGCATTATGGCTGGCCCTATTGCTATGACAACAATATGGCCGCGCCGGAATTCCCGAACGCCGATTGCAGCCGTTATAGCAAGCCGGTGCGCCTGATGCCGGGCCACGCTGCGCCATTAGGCATGCTGTTTTACAGCGGCGATGCAGCGCCTGCCGCGTGGCGCAATAGCCTGATTATTGGCTGGCATGGCTATCGCAATAATGGACATCGTATTGTGGCGTATCACTTTGATGCGAATAACCAGCCGCAAGGCGACTATACGGAATTGGTTGGCGATTGGGCCGATGCGCCGGGCAAACATCCCATGGGCGCGCCCACCGATCTTAAAGCCGATAACAAAGGCACAATCTGGGTGACGGAAGATCGCAATGGCACGTTATTGGCGCTGACGCCCAATGGGGACGCCAAATAAACCAGGCGGGGATTAAACCGCGCGCTGAATTGCGCGAACAATGGCGCTCAGCCCGCTGACGCGCGAGCTGGATAAAAAGCGGCTTAATCCCAGCTCCTGCAAAAGCGCGGCGAAGTCGAAATTGCGAACTTCGTCCGCGCTGCGGCCCGCGTAAGCGGACCACACCAGCGCCAGCAACCCTTTCACGACGCGCGAATCACTGTCCACCCATAGCGCTATCTGTCCGTTCTGGTCGTCGGTATACAGCCACACCCGCGCCTCACAGCCCTGAATGCGATGATCCTCGGTGCGAAATGCTTCAGGTAAGGAAGGCAGATCGCGCGCCAGTTGCACCAGCGTGCGGTTTTTGTTTTCCCAACCCTGCGCGTCAGCCAGACGTTGGCGCAGCGCGGTCAGTTCGAGCGAGGCGGGCAGTGCGGGAATGCTGAGTGTGGTCAAGCCAATAGCTCCAGGGTTTCGGCCAGCACGGCCAGTAAGCGCGTAATGTCGTGCGCGCTGTTATACGCGGCAATCGAGACGCGTAATGTGCCGTGCTGTTGCAGCGCTTGCATCAAGGGCTCGGCGCAATGATTGCCGACGCGCACCGCGATATCGGCGTTATCGAGAAATTGCGCCACATCGTAGGGGTGCGCCGTGGCAAAGGCCAACGAGGCGATGGGGCCTTTGTCGTGTGGCGCCCCCAGAATATGCACGCCGTCGATGTGCGCAATGCCCGCAGCGAGCTGTTGGTATAGCGCAGTTTCGTGCGCCGCGATCGCGCTGCGGTCTTGCTGTTGCAGCCAGTTCAGCGCTGCGGCAAAGCCGACGGCCTGGGCGAAGGCAGGCGTTCCGGCTTCAAACCGCAATGGCGGTGGCGCGTAAGTGGTGCCGTCAAACGAGACGCGCGCGATCATCTCGCCGCCGCCTTGCCACGGCGGCATCGCTTCCAGCAATTCCATGCGCGCCCATAATGCGCCGATGCCGGTAGGGCCAAACACCTTGTGCGCCGAAAACACCAGAAAATCCGCGTCCAGCGCCTGCACGTCGATCACGTCATGCGCCAGCGCCTGTGCCGCATCCACCAATACGCGCGCGCCGACGGCATGGGCCATGGCAATGATGCGGGACAGGGGCGGGCGCGTGCCCAGCACATTCGACATGGCGGTGACGCAGACGAGCCGCGTACGTGGGCTCAGCATTGCGGCCAACGCATCCAGATCCAGCTCCAGCGCATCGGTCAGCGGAATCGGCTTGACCATCGCGCCGGTGCGGGCCGCCAGCATCTGCCACGGCACGATGTCGGCGTGATGCTCCAGCATCGAAATCAGAATTTCATCGCCAGCTTGCAACTGGCTGCCGCCCCAGCTGTGCGCCACCAGATTGATGGCCTCGGTGGCGCCGCGCGTAAACACCACCTGCTGGCGCGACGGGGAATTAATGAAATGGGCAACGCTGCTGCGTGCGGCCTCGAACGCCTCAGTGGCCGCATGCCCCAGACGGTGCGCGCCGCGATGCACATTGGCGTTGATCTGCTCATAAAACGCACGCTCGGCATCCAGCACGGCCAGCGGTTTTTGCGTGGTGGCGGCGCTGTCCAGCCAGATCAGTTCTGACTGTTGCGTCAACAAGGGAAAGCAGGCGCGCGGTTGGGCGGCAGACCAGACAGACATAGCGGGCTCTAATGGGATGGGCCTGGCGGCGGACGCTCGATTGTATAATGCCGCCATGCCCTACAAACAACCCTTCTCCGTGCTGGTGGTGATCCATACGGCCGACCTGCACGTGCTGCTGCTTGAGCGCAAAGATTATCCCGGCACCTGGCAATCGGTGACGGGTAGTCGTGAAAACAATGAAGCGCTGCCTGAAGTGGCCGCGCGCGAGGTTTTTGAAGAAACCGGGATCACCGTCGCGCAGTTCGGCCTGCAAGACTGGCAGCAACAAAATGTGTACGAGATTTTTGAGCGCTGGCGGCATCGTTATGCGCCGGGCGTCACGCACAACACCGAACATGTGTTTAGCGTGCAAGTACCCACGGACATCCCGGTAACGCTGGCCCCGGCCGAGCACACGCGCTTTTGCTGGATGCCGTGGCAGCAGGCGGCGGACGCCGTGTTCTCACCGTCGAATGCCGCAGCCATCCGGGCGTTGATCGGGCGCAAAAAAGAAAGCCCGTTACCAAAGTAACGGGCCTAACCAACCTCTTACACGGAGATAACGCGCCTGCCTGCGCGTTGAATACATAGTGCCATCGACCACGCGCGCTGCCAGCCAGGACGGTTCCTGGGGCGCGCTGAGCGTAAGGTCATTGCGCGGAAGAGGCCACGGTGTGCAGTGCTGCGGTGCGCGCTTCAATCAGTTCCAGCTGGTTTCGCACGCGTTCCAGCATCCGTTGATTTTCTGCGCCTTGCTGCTGCAGCTGTATTTGCACGGCGGTCAGGTTTTTGCCTGATTCAAACGAAGCCACCATGCTGGACAGCACCGTGGCATTAAACGCCGCAATCCCCAGCACCACGCCTATCCCCGTACCCACCATCCAGAACTTGAGCTGACGACTTTCCACTTTCATATCGCGCCGTAGCTCGGCGATGGTGGTCCAGATTTCCTTGATCTCCTCGCGCAAGCGGCGCATGTCTTCGCGAAAAGTGCGCATTTCCTCGCGAAACGTACGCATCTCCGCCTGGATGCTGCTGGTCGTGGTTTGCATGGATGCGATGCGCGCATCAGTTCTGGCCTCGACGGCATCGATGCGCGAGCTGAATTCGGCGCGTGGCACGTAGCGGGAATGCGTGCAATCACATGGCGCGTCGGCGCTGGCGTCGCGCGCGCCGGAAAGTTTTCGATAGAGGGGCGATCCGAGCGCCATTGGGGTCATTTCCGTTCTCACATCCGTTTACCGCAGCCAGTGCTGCTTAAGAAAATGCTTAGGCTAAACCCATTTCTTACGGCGTGGGATGTGAATGCTGACGGTCGCCACGTCGGCGAAATGCGTTCAGTCTGGCGTGCCGGGCACAGTCCTTACAGAAAGTCAGCCGTTCGCCTGCTTCAGCCACCCTTGCTACGTGCTAACCTGCCTGAAGGTATCAAGCGCCAGCAGCATCCCCGCGTGCTGGCGCGGCCTTGATCAAGCAACGTAAGTGACTGGATTCATGGCAAAAACACTAAAAATCGCCTCATACAACATCCACAAAGGCATGAGCGCCCTCAACCGGCGGCTGGTAGTGCACGACGTGCGCAAGGCGCTGGAAGCGCTGGAGCCCGACGTCGTATTCCTGCAAGAAGTGCAGGGCTCGCACGAGCGCCGGGCGCAGCAATTTACCTATTGGCCAGAGTCGCCGCAGCATGAATTTCTGGAGCATGGTGATCTGAAGTCAGTGTACGGCCGTAATGCGGTGCACAAGCTAGGCCACCACGGCAATGCACTACTTAGCCGCTTTCCGGTGGTGCGCTGGGGCAATCACGACATCACGCTCAACCGTTTTGAGCAACGCGGTCTGTTGCACTGCGTGCTGGATGTGCCGGGTTGGCAACAACCGTTGCATGCGTTTTGCGTGCATTTAAACCTGCTCGGGCGGGATCGTCGCAAGCAGCTCAACAAGCTGGTCAGCCAGATTCATCACGAAGTGCCCGACGATGCGCCCTTGGTGATTGCCGGTGACTTTAACGACTGGCGCCGCGAGGCCACACACGTGCTGCAGCACGACGTGCACGTGGTCGAGGCCTTCGAAGCGCTGCATGGCGCACCCGCGCGCAGTTTTCCGGTAAAGATGCCCGTGCTGTCGCTCGATCGCATTTATGTGCGCGGTTTCAATATCGAGCTGGCCAATGTGCTGGGCGGCGCGCCGTGGACGGGTTTATCCGACCACGCGCCGCTGTATACGGTTTTGCGGAAAACCTGACATGCCGGGCTATATGGCGGGCAATCACCTCACGCTGCTTAAGAACGGTGAGATGTATTTCCCCGCCTTGCTGCACGCGATCGATCACGCCCGGCATGAGATTTTTCTCGAAAGTTATCTGTTCGCGAGCGATGAAATTGGCCTGGCTGTCGTCACTGCCTTGATCGCTGCAGCGCGTCGGGGTGTGGAAGTCAATGTGCTGCTGGATGGCTTTGGTGTGCGACGCTTTCCCCCGCAGTGGCAACAGAACCTGTTGCATGCCGGCGTGCGCGTTTTGTTCTTTCGCCCCGAAGTCAAAGCGCTGTCATTTAACCGGCAGCGGCTGCGCCGCATGCATCGCAAGCTGGCCGTCATTGATCACGAAGTGGCTTATACCGGCGGCATCAATATCGTCTCCGACTTTACGGGTCAGCCCGGACCCGAACCACGCTACGACTATATGGTGGCGGTGCGTGGTCCGCTGGTGGCCGAGATGCACGACGCGGCGGACCGGCTCTGGCGCCAGACGGCCTGGACGCAGCTTGAGCAAAACTGGGCCATTCCGAGCGCCTTGCGTGGTCCGGTCGAGATGGCGGGCGGCGCGGCGGCGCGCTTTGAAGTGCGCGACAACTTCCGCCGACGGCACGATATCGAACATGAGTATCTAACCGCCATCGAGGCTGCGCAGGAAGAAATCATCATCGCCTGCGCTTATTTTTTGCCCGGCTTTCGCTTTCGCCATGCCTTGGTGGATGCGGCTGAACGGGGCGTGCGCGTGGTGCTATTGCTGCAAGGCTTGCGCGACCACGCTTTACTGCAAACCGCCAGCCGTGGCTTTTATCGGCAATTTCTGGCGGCAGGCATGCAAATCCACGAATACAGCGCCGGCTTTATGCACGCCAAAGTAGCGATTATCGATAGCGTATGGGCCACGGTCGGTTCGTCCAATATCGATCCGTTCAGCTTGTTGCTGGCGCGCGAAGGCAATGTGTTTGTGCAGGATGAAGCGTTTGCCAGCCAGTTGCGGCGCGATGTGCTGGACACACTGGAACACGCCGCGCGGCCGCTCGACCCGCAAAAATGGCTGGCCGCACCATGGTATCAGCGCGCAGTGCCATGGCTAAGCCACGGGGTGGTGCGGTTTTTGATGGCGATTTCGGGCTATGGCGAGAAGCACTATCTCAAATAGCCGCTCGCGAATCGGGCGGATCATGCATGAATGCGCGCAGGCGAAATAGGGTGGGTCTAGACCCACCCAGCAAAGCCGGGCAGAAGAACTGGTCCGCGTGCTGCGTTCTTCTGTATCTTCTGTACGGCTCTGGATGGTGGGTCTCGACCCACCCTATGGGTTAGCGTTAATCCGCTTTGGGGCCGCGATATTCTTGCGCGGCGCGCAGCACGCCACGCAGGATATCCACTTCATCTTTCTCCAGCGTGGCGCGCTGGAACATCCGGCGCATACGCGCCATCAGCCGCTTTGGCGCGTGCGGCTTTAAAAACCCGATATCCGTCAGCGTTTGCTCCAGATGCGTATAGAACAACTCCAGTTGCTCATGCGTGGCATGTTCGCGCTTTTCTTCCAGATAGCTCACGTCATCCAGTTGCGCGGCGCGTAGCTCGTAGCACAGCACCTGCACCGCTTGCGACAGATTCAGGCTGGAATAATCCGGATTGGTGGGGATGGTGACCAGCCGGTTGCACGCAGCCACTTCCGGGATGGTCAGGCCGCTCATTTCGGTGCCAAACACCAAGGCAATCTGCTGGCCCTGGCGCGCTTCGTGCAGCAGCTCCGGCGCCAGTTGGCGCGGCGTTTGCAGCGGCAGCACCAGTTCACGGCGGCGCGCTGTCATTGCCACTTGCAACGTGGTGCCCGCCAGCGCTTCTTCCATGGTCGAAACCACACGCGCGTTGGCCAGCACATCATCCGCGCCCGCCGCCAGTGAGGTCGCCACCTCGGACGGAAATTCTTTCGGGTTGATCAGCACCAGGTGGCGCAAGCCCATGTTTTTCATGGCTCTGGCGGTGGACCCGATATTGCCGGGGTGCGAGGTATGCGACAGCACCACGCGAAATACGTCGAGGGCATCGTTAGCGGCCAGGCCGGCCAGCAAAGCGGGGTCTTGCGAAGGGTTCTGTGTCGTAGTCATGCAAAAATGCCGGAAAATCAGTAGAATGCGCGCTATTCGTATTTTTCGTTCTTTAAGGCTGACCGGGCAGGCGCACACGCCGCCGGGTTGGTGACAATCCGCATCGTATCGCAGCCCGACCACCAGGGTCGGGGCTCACCTTTGCCGTCAGCCTTTTACAATCAGGGGTAAGCCATGCATCCGATGCTCAATACGGCCGTTCGTGCCGCTCGCCGCGCCGCTTCAGTCATTCAGCGCGCGTCCAATAATCTTGATCTGATCACACCCGAAAAAAAGGGTCACAACGACTTTGTGTCGGAAGTGGATCGTGCCGCAGAGCAAGCCATTATTGAAACCATCCTTGAGGCTTATCCCAAGCACGCGATTCTAGCAGAGGAATCGGGCCAGACCGGCGAGTCCGAATTCGAATGGATCATCGATCCTCTGGATGGCACCACCAACTTCCTGCATGGTTTTCCGCAATACGCCGTTTCGATTGCGCTGGCGCACAAAGGCGTGGTTACTCAGGCCGTGGTGTACGACCCCAACCGCAACGACATGTTTACCGCCACCCGCGGCGTGGGCGCGTTCCGCAACGACCGCCGTATGCGCGTCTCGCGCACGCGGGAACTGTCGGATGCGCTGATCGGTACCGGCTTTCCGTACACCCAGTTCGGCAATCTGGAAACCTATATCAATATCTTCCGCGATATGACGCAAAAAGCTGCTGGCGTGCGTCGTCCGGGCGCGGCTGCACTGGATCTGGCGTATGTGGCGGCGGGCCAGTTTGATGGTTTCTTTGAATTCGACCTCAAAACGGTGGATATCGCCGCCGGTTCGCTGCTGGTGCAAGAAGCCGGTGGTCTGATTACCGACATGAAGGGCGAAGAAAACTTCCTGCAAAGCGGCGACGTCATCTGCGGCACGCCGCGCGTGTTCGGCCAGATGCTGCAAGTCATCCGCACGCACCTGCGCTAAACCATATGCCCGCTTGGCGGCGGGCGTCGGGATCAAGCCAACAAGCCGCGCCCACATCGCAAGATGTGGCCGCGGCTTTGTCGTTTCTGCCGCTTAAAACTGCACATCCGCCGTCGTCGCCAGCTGCACTACCGGCCCAGCCAGCACGCGATTGTGATACGCGATCATCTGCACCGCCGACCACTCCGGCGTGTCCATGCAGGTATGCGCGTCCGCGATCAGCACCGGCTGCAGGCCATGCTCGGGTGCAGCACGGCAGGCGGTGTCGATGCAATATTGCGTCTTCATGCCCGTCACCAGCACCCGACCCACGCCCAAATCAGCCAGTTGCGTGGCAAGACCGGTGCCGACAAACACGCTGGCGCGTGTTTTGTTAATGATCAGATCGCGCGCCGGGTCGATATCCAGTTCCGGCGCAATTTGCCAGAGCGGGCTGCCCTTGGCGATGGGCGAACCGTCCGGGCCGGTATGGCGCACGGCGATGATCCGACTATCGCCGGCGCGGGCGCGGGCGATCAGCGCATTGATATTGGCGACCACCCGATCACCCTCGAACGCGACTTCAGGGCCGTGCAAGTGACCCACCTGCATATCGATAATCAACAAGGCACTACGCGACAAAGCATCAGACATGGCATTACTCCGGGGTATACCCGCGGACGACGCCCATTAAAAAGCCCCGTCCTGAGCGGGCGGGGCGAGTGGAAATCGGTTTGCGTCGCTTGCGTTTATTTGCGCCACACCGATTCGCACCACAGCCCGCCCATGGCGGTCGTGGTGGTCGTGGTAGTCGCAAAATCGAAGACTAAGGAACGCATGGCCTTTACCGTACAGACTGTGCCGGCCTGACGTCAAGCCATGTTTCTGCTGACATCAATTGCGGTTGATCGTAAAGAACTGGCTACTGTCCTGCATGCGATCGGCCTGCGACTTCAGCCGCGCAATCTGTTCCGTCACGTCCCGCAAGGTGTCCGTGGCGGCATGGGCTTGCGACACCACGCGCTGCAAACGGTCTGCCACATCCGCGCTACTGCGCGACTGGCGCTCCAGCGATTCGGTCATCTCCTGCACGCCCGCACCGGTGGCCGCGGTCATGCGCGCCATCTCCGAAATCGTCGTCCGTGCCCGCGCCGATTTCTCTAGCCCGGCGGAGACTTTCTCCAGCGCCTGGCCCACCGCCTGATGCGTGCCATCCATGCTGCCGGCAATCGTGCTCATGGTGTCGCGGATCGAGATGGTGGCTTCGCTGGTTTTATTGGCCAGCTTGCGCACTTCATCGGCCACCACAGCAAAGCCGCGACCGTGCTCACCTGCACGCGCCGCTTCGATCGCCGCATTCAGCGCCAGCAAATTGGTCTGGTCGGTAATAGCTTTGATCAGATCAACGATGGCCATGGCCTCGGTGGTGCGGGTATTCAGCACCTCAATATTGCTCGACAAGCCCTGAATGGTGCCGCTAATGGCGTCCAGATCAGCGTTCACACCCACGCTGGCGGCGTCGCCTTCGGCGGCCATGCGCACCGACTCGGCAATGGCCGCGCTGGCCGCATTCGCGCCCTCGGTCACGCGACCTACGCCGGCGCTGATGTCTTGCAGCGCATCGGCCATCAAGCGGGTTTCATTCACTTGCGATTCAATGCCCGCCTGCAGATTAGCGCTTTCCTTGCTCAGGCTGCCCGCCACGTCGGCCAGCGTGCTGGCACTGGTCTGCACACTGTGCAGCGCATCGGTCATCCGCGTCTGCATGGTTCTGGCGGCGCGCAACATCGGGCTTAGCTCCAGCAAATCCGCCGGAAATTCCATGGTCAGATCGCCCTCGGCCGCCAGCGACGCAAAGCGCCCCATCGAACCACTGGCGCGCAAGGCGCCTTCCATCTTGAAAGCCAGCCAGCCCAACATGCCCGATTCCACCACCACATAAGCGGCATGGATCATCACGCGGCTCAGCGACGGGCCTTCTTTAAACAAATACCCCGCACCCATCCCGGCGGCAAAATTCAGCCCCAAGTGGTGTACGGCAATCAGTACCGCAGCGGCAGCGATCGGTTTCCAGTCAAAATAAATCAGCAGCAAACCCAGCACGACAAACACACCAAAATGCGCCTCGATGGCGCCGCCCGACGTCAGAATCGACACGATGGCCTGAATCATCAAGGCGCACGCCACCACCAGCCGCGTACTTAAAGCGCCCGCGTCGCGCCACGCCAGCAAGGCGGGCACGATGACGGCAGGCAATCCAATCAGCCATACCGCAAGCATATGTCCGGTCACAAAAGACTCGACCACCGACACCAGCCAGTACAGCGTATTGATCGGCACGAACATGCGATCGGCCGTGCCGCGCAACATTGTGATCAGATCCGGGCCGCGCCGGGAGAGTGTCATGCCGCTGGTGGACAGGGAAATACCGCTGTTTTGGGTCATTTTCTGGTTCCGCAGAAGCCGCCAGGAAACATCGAATCCGCGTCCAGCTTGATCAAGGTGACGCACGACGCGATCAGCCATAGGGCTAGCGCGAACCATAGCAGTCGTTTTTTTGCTGGCATGAACGGGCTCGTGAACATCGAAGGAAATGGCGGCAGGTTGCAACGAATGGCCGCTATTGTGGGCCGCGCGCAAGCAGCGGATAAGCCAGGAGGGCTCCTGGCGCAACAGGCTGGGGCAGGACCCTTACCGCGCAGCGTTGGGCGCGGCAAATAACGCCACCGCGCGTGATCAAGGCGTGGATTTAAGCGTAGCCAGCTCGGTGATCGAATCCATAAACACGGCCAGTGCCGCTTCAGCGTGTTGCGCGCGCATTTCCAGCGGGCTGGACAACATGAACAATTTCACGCCTTCCATCAGGCTCATAAAACCCATGGCGATCACCTCGGGGGAAGCGGGCGGCTCAACACCCAGGCGCTGATAGAAGTACCCCACGTAACCGGCCACCTGGCCGCATTTCTCGCTGATCAGCGCCGCAAATTTGTCGCGGAAATCGGCATCACGCGCGGCCAGCATGCGCGCTTCGGTCCAGTTCATAAAACAGGCGGTGTCGGCATACAGGCTGACGTACAACTCGCGCATGCGTTCACGGATTTCCGCGATGGGCAGGGCGTCATCAAACACGGCATCAAATTCGGCGGTGGCCTGCTGATGGTCGCGCCGCAGCAGCTCGATAAACAGATCACCCTTGCCGCCAAAATTGGAATACACCGCGCCGCGACTATAGCCCGCGGCTTCAGCGATATCTTCGACGCTGGTCGCGGCCAGGCCTTTTTGCGCGATCAGCGCCAAGGCGGCATCCAGCAGGCGCTGGCGGGTCTGGTCACGGCTTTCTTCACGGGTGAGGCGTTTGCGGGTCATGAACGCAATATTAGCACGGGCTATTGCTCAGAAAAACCGGGTTGTATTCAGATACAGGTGTGTATTAGGATGCGACGTCGCATCAGACAAGATCCGCGCAACGCTTACGTCAGCCGCGGACCGATCACGGATCTACCCATCCGATCAGCCATCAGGAGTTTCGAAGTGAAGCCCAGCCTCATCCGCCGCGTTGCCCTGCGCCAACGCCGCTCGTTTGTTTTACCCGCGTTGGCGTTTATGCTGGCGGGCGCACTGGCCGCATGCCAGCGCCACGAAGAACCGCCCGCGCCGCCGACATTGGTGGTGGCGATGCCCGCGCAATCCAGTACCGCGCAAGCCGGCGACGCTTTGCGCTATCCGGTGGAAGTGGCGTCGCGTTACACCAATGCGATGTCTTTTCGCGTCGCCGGCAAGATCATCGAACGCAAAGTACGACTGGGCGATCGCGTCCGCAAAGGGCAGTTGATGGCGCGACTGGATGCGGTCGATGCGCAAAAACAAGTCGCCAGCGCACAAGCCCAGCTGGATGCCGCCGCACATAAAGTTGTGTTTACGCAGCAACAATTGCAGCGTGACCAGGGCCAGGCGCAAAAGAACCTGATTGCCGCCAATCAGCTGGAACAAAGCCAGGACAATTACACCGCCGCCGTGGCGGGGAGTGATCAAGCTGCGGCGCAATTGCTGCTGGCGCAAAACAATCTGCAGTACAACACGCTGGTGGCCGACCACGATGGCGTCATCACCAGCGAAAACGCCGATACCGGCGCGGTGGTATCGGCCGGGCAGACCATCTACAACCTGGCGTGGAGCGGCGATACCGATCTGTATCTGGATGCCTCCGAGCGAGATCTGGCACGCATCAAGGTGGGCCAGAACGCCACGATTACCTTCCCCGCATTGCCGGGCCAGCATTTCGCCGCCAAGGTGCGCGAAGTGGCGCCGGCGGCCGATGCGCAAAGCCGCACGTGGCGCGTCAAACTGACGCTGGTGCAGCCGGGCGACGCGGTTAAATTTGGTATGACTGGCGATGCGGTGTTGCAACCGGCCAATAGCCCAGCCAGCGCCAATGCCGATGGCGGCACGTTCCAGTTGCCTGCCACCGCCATCTTCCACCAAGGCAAAGATCCCGCCGTGTGGGTAGTGAATGGCAGCAACAAACTGGAGCTACGCAAGGTGAATGTACTGCGCTATGACGAGCGTTCGGCCACCGTCAGCGGCGGCATCAAGAATGGCGAACAAGTGGTGCAGGCTGGCGTGCATACCGTGTTCGCTGGCCAGGCCGTCAAGCCAGTCAAGCCGCTGTTTGCCGCCGAGCAAGCCGCAGAAGGGGCCGCGCAATGAGCCGGCTGCCCGATTCTGATTATTCCGACCCGCACGGCCCCGACCAGGCGCCGCCCGGCGAGCCCGCACTGACGCCTTCGGAAAAAGAGCACCGCTTCAATCTGTCCGCCTGGGCCTTGCGGCATCAGGCATTGGTGATCTTTTTGCTGATTTTGATGACCACTTTCGGCATCTTGTCGTACGGCAAACTGGCGCAGTCGGAAGACCCCCCGTTTACTTTCAAAGTAATGGTCATCCGCACACTGTGGCCCGGCGCCACGGCGCGCCAGGTGCAGGAACAAGTCACCGACCGCATCGCGCGCAAATTGCAGGAAACGCCCAACGTCGATTACTTGCGCAGTTATTCGCGCCCCGGCGAATCGCAACTGTTCTTTACCATCAAGGATGCCGCGCCACCTAAAGACGTGCCGGATACCTGGTATCAGGTGCGCAAAAAAGTGGGAGATATCGGCTACACCTTGCCGCCCGGCGTGCAGGGGCCGTTTTTTAACGACGAGTTTGGCGACGTTTACACCAATATGTATGCGCTGGAAGGCGACGGCTTTTCGTTTGCGCAAATGCACAACTATGCCGAGCGCTTGCGCACGGAGCTACTGCGCGTGGCGGGTGTCGCCAAGGTCGACTTTATTGCTGATCAGGAGCAGCGCATCTATATCGAGATCAGCAACGCGCAACTGGCCAAACTGGGACTGACGCCGCAACAGATCGGTAATGCGGTCAACGCGCAGAACAGCGTGGCTGCGGCAGGTGTGTTTACCACGGCCGATGACCGCGTTTATGTGCGCCCGGGCGGCCAGTTCAAATCGGTGGACCAGTTGGCCGATACGCTGATCCGCGTCAATGGTCGCGTCATCCGGCTTGGCGATATCGCGCAGGTCAAACGCGGCTATACCGATCCGCCCACTGAATACATGCGGCATAACAATCAGATTGTGCTGGGCATCGGTGTGACGATGGCGCCGTCGGGCGACGTAATTGCGCTGGGCAAAGCGCTCGATAGCGAAACCGCCCATCTGCAGCAACTGTTGCCCGCTGGCCTGAAGCTGGTGCCGGTGGCCAGCATGCCGCACGCGGTGTCCCTGTCGGTGGATGAGTTTGTCGAAGCGGTGGCCGAAGCCATTGGCATCGTGCTGGTGGTCAGCCTGATCACCCTGGGTTTTCGCACCGGCATGGTGGTGGTGCTGTCGATTCCGCTGGTGTTGGCGGGCACGGCCTTGCTGATGCATTTTTTTGGCATCGGCTTGCACAAAGTGTCGCTGGGTACGCTGATTCTGGCGTTGGGTTTGCTGGTAGACGATGCCATCATCGCGGTCGAAATGATGGCGGTTAAGCTGGAGCAAGGTTACGACCGGATGCGCGCTGCCGCCTTTGCCTATACCAGCACGGCGTTTCCGATGCTGACCGGCACGCTGGTCACGGTCGCGGGCTTTTTGCCGATTGCGCTGGCCGAATCGGCCACGGGTGAATACACGCGCTCGATCTTTGAGGTGTCGGCCATTGCCCTGCTGTTGTCGTGGCTGGCGGCGGTCATCGTCATTCCGTTGCTGGGCTATCGCATTCTGTCCGAACACCCCACCCGGCGCGCGACCGGCCAGCATGACGACGGCCCTAACGCGCAGCATCACGATATCTATGACACCGGCTTCTACAAACGTCTGCGTGGCTGGATAGGCTGGTGCGTTACCCGGCGCAAGACCGTGCTATTGGTCACGCTGACCGTGTTTCTGCTCAGCATGGGTGCGTTTACGCTGGTGCCGCAGCAGTTTTTCCCCAGCTCGGACCGTACTGAACTGCTGGTGGATCTACGCTTGCAAGAAGGCGCCTCCTTTGCCGCCACCTTGCGTGAAACGCAGCGCTTTGAAGCCATCCTGGCCAAACAGAACGGCATTGATCATTTCATCGACTTTGTCGGTTCTGGCGCGCCACGTTTCTATCTGCCGCTGGACCAGCAATTGCCATCGCCCAATCTGGCGCAGGTGGTGATTACGGCCAAAACCATCGAAGACCGCGAGGCGCTGGCCAAGTCGCTGGACGCCGTATTGCGCGAGCAATTTCCGACCCTGCGCACGCGGATCAGCCGACTGGAAAACGGCCCGCCCATTGGCTTTCCGGTGCAGTTCCGCGTAACCGGCCCCGAAATTGCCGTGGTGCGCGAATGGTCCGAGAAAGTCGCCAACGTGATGCGCGCCAATCCCGACACCACCCACGTGCAATTTGACTGGGACGAACCGGCCGAGCGCTCGGTGCATTTCGAGATTGATCAGGTGAAAGCGCGCGCGCTGAATGTGTCGTCGAAAGACGTGGCCGATTATCTGCAGATGTCGCTGACGGGTTACACCGTTACGCAATTCCGCGAACGCGACAAGCTGATCGGCGTTGATCTGCGCGCGCCGGAACACGACCGCATCGACCCGGGCCAGATCGAACGGCTGGCTTTGCCGGGCGGCAATGGCAACGCTATCCCGCTGGCTGCATTGGGCCACTTTACCTACGGGCTGGAATACGGCGTGGTGTGGGAACGTGACCGTCAGCCGACCATTACCGTGCAAGCCGATGTGCAGCATGGCGCGCAGGGCATCAATGTCACCAACACGCTGGACAAGCAACTGGCCAGCTTGCGCGCCGAATTGCCGATTGGTTATCGCGTGGAAATCGGCGGCGCCGTGGAAGAAAACGCCAAGGCGCAAGCGTCCATCAACGTGCAGATGCCGGTCTTGCTGATTGTGGTGCTGGTGTTGCTGATGGTGCAGTTGCAGAGCTTTAGCCGCGTGCTGATGGTGGTGCTGACCGCGCCGCTGGGGCTGATCGGCGTGGTGTTTGCCTTGCTGCTGTTCCATATGCCGTTTGGCTTTGTGGCGATGCTGGGCACGATTGCCATGTTCGGCATCATCATGCGCAACTCGGTCATTCTGGTGGACCAGATCGAGCAGGATATCCGCGCCGGGCATAGTCGTTTTGAGGCGATTATTGGCGCAACCGTGCGCCGTTTCCGCCCGATTACCTTAACGGCAGCCGCTGCGGTACTGGCGCTGATCCCGCTGTTGCGCAGCAACTTTTTTGGCCCGATGGCCACGGCGTTGATGGGGGGCATTACGGTGGCCACCGTGCTGACGCTGTTCTATCTGCCTGCTTTGTACGCTTTGTGGTTCCGCGTTAAACGCGACGAATCCGCTCAACCGGAGGCCCAACCATGACCCGCGCCGCTTTGATTTTGACCAGCGCTGCGACCTTGACGCTGTCTGCGTGCAGCGCCTTTGGCCCCGAACGCAATCCGCCCGCCATGCCGTCACCCGAGCATTACGCGGTGCAAGCTTCTGCCTTGCCCACCGCCGACGGTGTTACGCAAGAAATCCGCCACGATATAACGCCCGTGCCGGCGTGGTGGCAGGCCTACCAATCGGCGGCGCTAAACGCGCTGGTGGAAGAAGGCCTGGCGCATAACCAGTCGCTGGCCGCTGCCAGACACAATCTGCAGGCCGCGCGCGAGCAATTGCGTTCGCAGATTGGCGACAATCTGTATCCGGCGGTGGACGTGGGTTTCAAGCCGCAACGTCAGCGTGCCTTGGCCTTGCCCACCTTGCCGCAGCAAACCTTTGTCGAGAACGTGTTTGCCGCGCAGGTGCAAACCTCGTATACGTTCGACTTTTTTGGCGCGGCATTGCTGGCAGACCGGGCCTTGGCCGAGCAGGTGCAACAGCAGGCCTTCCAGCTGGAAGCCACGCGCCGCGCCATCGCGGCCAACATCGTGGCGGCCACCATCAACGTCGGCTCGCTGCAGGCGCAACTGGATGCCACCACTGAACTGGTGCGTTTAGGCGAAGCACGCGCCGAGCAAATGCAGCAGCGTTATCAAGCGGGCAGTGCATCGCATGATGACGCACTGGCAGCCGAGCAAGACGCTGCCAATGCCGCCGCCACCTTGCCGACTTTGCGCGCGCAATGGCTGGCCGTGCGGCATGCGCAGGCCGTGTTGCTGGGCCGCACGCCGGACCAGGCGCCCGACGTGGTGGCGCTCAGCGATCTGCATTTGCCCACCGCAGTGCCGGTTTCGGTGCCGACCGAGTTGTTGCACCAGCGCCCCGATATTCTGGCGGCCGAAGCCGCGGTACGCACGGCGGCCGATGCAGCAGGCGCCGCGACGGCATCGATGTTTCCGTCGCTCACGCTGTCGGCCAGTTATGGTCGGGGTGGTTTCGACTGGTCGACCTTTACGTCGCCTGCGGGCGTGATCTGGGGTGTGGGCGCTTCGCTGACGCAGCCGATTTTCCATGGCGGCGCATTGGTGGCGCGTAAACATCAGTACGAAGCCAGCTATACCGCGGCGGTGTCGCAGTACAAGCAAACCGTGCTGAGCGCATTCCAGAATGTCGCGGATACGCTGGTGTCGCTGGAAGAGGATGCCAACACGCTCAACCAGACCGAGCGCGCGGCCGCGGCGGCGCAGCAAACCGCCAGCAACACCACATCGCGTTATCAGTTGGGGGCATTGCCGTTCTACGCCACCTTGACGGCGGGCCAGCAATATCAGAACGCGCAAGTGCAGAGCATCCGCGCGCGCGCCGCCCGCCTGGCCGATACCGCCACCTTGTACGATGCGATGGGCAATCCGCCCGAGGACTACGCAGGCAACAGCCTGCGCCAGACGGTACGCGGCACACCGTAATCAGCGCGTCGCAGTCGCTCTGGTCGGCGTGCAGGTTTAGCCGTGCCAGAGCGGCAGCCGTTGCGGGATGTCGTCAAAGCGCCAATCGGGCAGGGCAGGCAAGCCATCCACATACGGGATGGGCGCTTCACCCTGAATGAGCGGCGCAAAGTAAGCGCGTGCCGCGTCGGTCAATCGATAGCCGGATTCATCGAGAAACTCGCGCGGCATTTTCTTTTCCTGATTCGCCACATGGGCCAACGGCACTGCATCGATATGCCAGCGATACGGCGCGTCTTGCTCGCGCACAATCGCCGCCATGACCGACGCCTTGCCTTCCAGCGCAAATTGCACCGCCGCCTGGCCCACCGCGATGGCGTGCTGCAGATCGGTGCCCGACGCCAGATGGCGGCCCGCGCGCTGCAGATAATCCGGCACGGCCCAATGCGTTTTTAACTGCAGCTGGTCGCTGATCAAACCCGCCAGCAACGGTGCCACGCCGCCCAGTTGCGCATGACCAAAGGCATCTTTGTGCTCGCTTTCGGCCAGCAGTTTGCCGTCGGCGGAACGCAAGCCTTCCGAGGCCACCACCACGCAATAGCCAATGCGCGCCACCGTCTTCTGCACTTCGTCCAGAAAATGGCCGCGGTCAAACGGGCGTTCGGGCACCAGCAGAATATGCGGCGGCGTGGTGGCATCGCTGGCGGCCAGACCCGCGGCGGCGGTCAGCCAGCCCGCGTTGCGGCCCATCACTTCCATCACAAAGACGCGTGTTGAGGTACTGGCCATTGAGGCCACATCCAGCCCGGCCTCGCGCACCGATGTCGCCACGTAACGCGCCGCCGAGCCAAAGCCAGGCGAGCAATCGGTGCGTGGCAGATCGTTATCCAGCGTCTTGGGTACGTGCACGGCGGTCAGGTCCAGCCCGCGTTGGCGGGCGAGTTCGGCCACCTTCAGGCAGGTGTCGGCCGAGTCACCGCCGCCGTTGTAAAAGAAATAGCCAATGTCGTGCGCAGCAAACAAGGCCACCAGCCGATCAAATTCTTGCGTGCGCGTGAGCTTGTGTCGGCAGGAACCAAATGCACCCGCCGGTGTGGTTTGCAGCGCCCCCAGTTGTTGCGGGCTGAGTGTGGCCGCATCGATCAGCGTTTCCTGCAACGCGCCCAGAATACCGTTGCGCGCCAGCAGCACCGTGCCGATGCGGTCGGGGTGCTGTTGCGCCGCGCTGATCACGCCCCAGGCGGACGCGTTAATCACGGCGGTAACGCCGCCAGACTGGGCATACAGGGCATTTCTGGGCTTGGGGGACATGCGTAACTCCGCGAGCAAAAGAAAGGACGCTGGTCACTATACGAGGGCCACTGCGCGTCGTGGCAGATTTTATTTCGGGCTGATTTCGCCGGAATTCGATCTGGATCAAGGCAGGTTGAAATGGGGCTGAGGGCCTATTGACCATGCCTGGCGCACATAAGCAAATGGGTGCGTTTTTGACCGGAGCCCCATCCATGCCCTTAGCCCTTACACCCGATCTGATCCAGTTGGCCGCCGCGCCAACACATAAAGAACACGCCATCGAGATGCTGGCTGCGCTACTGCAACGTGCGGGCCATGTGCAAGCTGGCTATGCCGCAAGCATGCTCAGCCGCGAGCAACAAGCCAATACCTGGCTCGGCCATGCGGTGGCCATTCCGCACGGCAGTCCGGCCCAGCGCGATCTCGTCCTCAAGACCGGGATTGCGGTTTTACAAGTGCCTGCGGGTGTGGCGTGGTCGGCCGAGGGCGAACGCGCCCGGCTGATCATCGGCATTGCCGCACGTGGCGATGAACATATTGGTGTGCTACGCCAGCTCACACGCATTCTGGGCGACGGCGCGCTGATCGATCGCCTGGCCGCCACCTTGCAACCGCAAGACATTATCGATGCGTTGCAAGCGGATATCGCTACACCCCAAGCCACAAACAGCGTGGGCGTGGCAACAGGCGACCCGAACAGTGTGCGCGCCAGCTTTATCATGGATTACGCCACCGGCCTGCATGCGCGGCCCGCTACCGTGTGGGCGGCAACGGCCAAGCGTTACGAGGCAACGGTCGACGTCAGCCACGCCGGTCAGACCGCCAATGGCAAAAGCATGCTGGCCTTGCTGCAACTGGGTCTGGAAACCGGCGCGCTGGTCACGTTCAGCGCGGTCGGGCCCGATGCCCCGCAAGCCGTCGAAGCCTTGCTGCATGAAGCCAGCGCACTGCGCACTGTTGAAGGCGCAGGCCCGTCGAGCGACTCCGCCGCGGTGCTGGTGGTTAGCTGCAATCCCGCGCTCGACCAGACCGTCACCGTATCCGCATTGCAGCCCGGCGAAGTGCAGCAAGCCGAAAACAGCGTGCTGCAGCCGGGCGGCAAGGGCGTCAACGTGGCGGCGGGCCTCGCCGCAACGGGCCATGCGGTTACGCTGACCGGTCTGTTTGGCAAAGACAATCTGGCGCAATTTGTGCCCTGGCTGGAGCAACGCGGCATCGCGCATGCGCTGGTCGAAGTTGCCGGCGCCACGCGCACCAACATCAAACTGGTAGACGCGCAAGGCACCACCGATATCAATCTGCCCGGGTTTACCGTTGCCGCCAGCCAGCAAGAAGCGCTGGAACAACTGATCGATGTGCACGCCGCCAATGCAAGCTGGGTGGTGTTGTCGGGCAGCCTGCCGCCGGGCGTGCCGGCCGCGTTTTATCGCTATCTGACCGCGATGCTGCATCAGCACCGCGTGAAAGTGGCGCTGGATACCAGTGGCGCAGCGCTGCAAGCCAGTCTGGCCGCAGGCGATGCCGGTCTGCCAGACCTGATCAAACCCAACCGCCACGAGCTGGAACAATGGGCGGGCAAACCGTTGCCGACCGCTGCATTGGTGCTGGAAACCGCGCAAGCCTTACAGCGCAGCGGCATTGCCCAGGTGCTGGTGTCATTGGGCGCGGAAGGCGCTTTGTTGGTCACCGCCGACGGCCATTGGTGGGCGCAACCTGCCGCGCTGGCCAGTGGCAGTACGGTGGGCGCCGGCGATGCGATGCTGGCGGGCTTTGTCGCCGCGCAAATCGCGCAACTGCCGCCTGATTCGGCCTTGTGCCAGGCCATGGCCTATGCGGGCGCACGCTTGTCGCTCAACCGCGAATGGCCGCTGCAACGCGCGCACATCCAGCAAATGGCCAGCACCGTGCACGTCGACCACACCATGCCTGTCGCCAGCGCCGTCGCATCGGCCGTCCCCGCAATGTCCGCCGGTCCGGGGCAAAACCCACTGCGCATTATCGCGATCACCTCATGCCCCACCGGCATCGCGCATACCTTTATGGCGGCCGAAGCGCTGGAACAAGCCGGACGCCAGTTGGGTCACGCCATCCATGTGGAAACGCAAGGTTCGGTCGGCGCACAAAATGCGCTCAAACCCGCACAGATTGCCGATGCCGATCTGGTGATCATTGCGGCCGACGCCCAGGTCGATCAGGCGCGCTTTGCCGGCAAACGCGTATATCGCAGTGGCACCAAGGCCGCCATCAACGATGGTCAGGCACTGATCAAACTGGCCGCCGCCGAGGCTAGCGTGTGGCAAAGCGACACCGCCGGCAGCCCGGCCGAATCCGCCAGTAAAGAAAGCGCTGCCAGCAACAAAGGCAATGGCCCGTACAAACATCTGATGACCGGTGTTTCGTATATGTTGCCGCTGGTGGTGGCGGGCGGTTTGCTGATTGCGCTGGCGTTTGCCGTGGGCGGCATCTACGCCTACGACGACAGCCACAAAGGCACGCTGGCGTGGGCGCTGTTCCAGATCGGCGCCAAGGGCGCGTTTGCCTTGATGGTGCCGGTGCTGTCGGCGTACATCGCGTGGTCGATCGTCGATAGGCCGGGCCTCACGCCTGGCCTGGTTGGCGGCATGTTGGCCAACACGACCGGCGCGGGTTTTCTCGGCGGCATCGTAGCCGGGTTTATCGCTGGTTATGCCACGCGTTATCTCAACCAGTACATCCGTTTGCCGCGCAATCTGGCCGGGCTGAAACCGGTGCTGATTCTGCCTTTGCTTTCCACGCTGATCGTCGGCCTGCTGATGCTGTATGTGATTGGCGAACCGGTGGCAGTGGTGCTGCAGGCCATGTCGGGCTGGTTAAAAGGTCTGCAAGGCAGCAGCGCGCTGATGTTGGGCGCGATTCTGGGCGCAATGATGGCCATCGATATGGGCGGCCCGGTCAACAAAGCGGCTTACGCGTTCAGTACCGGGCTGGTGGTGACTGGCGTTTGCACACCGATGGCCGCAGTCATGGCTGCGGGCATGACGCCGCCATTAGGGATCGCGCTGGCATGCTGGTTGTTCAAAAACCGCTTTAGCGCGGAAGACCGCGAAGCCGCTAAAGCCGCCGCCGTGCTGGGCCTGGCGTTTATCACCGAAGGCGCGATCCCGTATGCCGCACGCGACCCGATGCGCGTCATCCCATCGTGCGTATTGGGTTCGACCGTGGCCGGCGCGATTTCGCTGGCGTCTGGCGCAGCGCTTAAAGTGCCGCACGGTGGCATCTTTGTGCTGCCGATTCCCGATGCGATCAGCCACCTGGGCATGTATGTGGTTGCTTTGCTGGCTGGCACCTGCGTAACGGCATTGGCGTTGTTTGTATTGAAGCCGCCGCTTAACAAACAGGCCGTAGTCGCTGCTTAAACGCTGTGTAATGTGGCGTCCGTAAGCGCGGACGCCACACGGTGTGTGCCTTTCGCCTCATTCCGTTCTATGCCGTATACATATGTCACCAAGCCCACGGTATGCTCACACAATCTTCTTCGGGGTGATTATGGTTCGGCTGTTAAGTGTGATTGGTGTGGTGGGTCTGTGTGTGCTCGCGGCCGGCGCGCAGGCGGATAGCGTCAACAAATGCAAGGATGCGCGCGGGCGCACGGTGTATCAAAGCGATCCCTGTGAAATCAGCGGAGGCCGTTTTGTCAAAGCCGTCACCGCGCCACCACGGCTTAACCAGCCCGCGGCCAGCGCAGTGCAACTGGCTTCGGCCCAGCCCGTCGATCCCACGTCTTCCGAATGCCGTTTGCTGCGTGAAGACAAAAAACGCAACGAAGAAAAAATGCGCACGCACCCGGATGCCTGGCTCAAGGCCGATCACGACTGGATGATCAAGCGCATGGCCACCATCAGCTGCCAGCCCGAATAAGCCGACCCACCCATTCGGGTTAGCCCTGGCCGGGCCGTTTCCATGATTCGGCACGGCGCGCATCGGACTATCGTCAGGGCTTTCCTGCTCGGGACGATCTTGTATGCGCATTCATACTGTTTTGCTATTGCCCACGCTGCGCGCGAGCGCGCTGGCCGCCGTGCTGTCCAGCGCTTTGATCAGCGTCGCTTACGCCGATGACGCCAACAGCGTGGCCGTCGGCGCGCAATATGACACCACCCACGTGTATGTGCCGCTGGCCGACGTCAATCAATTTGCCAGTAGTTTTGTCGCCACCTTTGGCGGCAAGAGCACGCCTCAAGGCGTCGCCACGGTGACGCCCACCGCCAGCAGCACCACCACGCAATTGCTGCAAACGCCGTATGGCACCGTGTCCTTGTTTGGCTTTAAAACGCCGATTCCGTATGGCTTTGGTTCTGAGCGCACGGGCTATCTGGTCACCGATCTCGATACCGCGGTCAAAGCGGCCCAGGCTGCGGGCGCCGCGGTGGTGGTGGCGCCGTTTGATGATCCGATTGGCCGCGATGTGGTCATCCAGTGGCCGGGCGGCGTCAATATGCAGCTGTACTGGCACACCACCGCGCCACACTACGCGCCCTTCGCATTGATTCCCGAGAACCGCGTGTATGTCTCACCCGATAAAGCCGACGAATTTATCGGCGACTTTATCAAGTTCGCCCACGGCACCATTACGCAAGACAGCGCCACTGCGCCCGCCACCGAAATCGGCCGCAGCAGTGGCAGCTACCGGCGCGTGCGCATCAGCTCCACGTTCGGGCGGATGACCGTGCTGGTCACCGATGGCCATCTACCCTGGCCATATGGCCGCGAAATGGCCGGCTATGCCGTGCCGTCATTACGCGACACGCTCAGCAAAGCGCAGGCTTCAGGCGCGCAATTGCTGGTTGCGCCCTATGTCGTGGATGGCCGCACTGCGGCGATGGTGCAATTTCCCGGCGGCTATATCGCTGAAATTCATCAGGAAGCGCAATGAGCGCGTCGCAACCGGTTGCCGCCCTGACGCTGCTGCTGAGCGCGGCGGCGGGCGGGCTGATCAGCGCCTGCGCCTATGCCGACGACACGTCCGCGCGGCCGTCGCTTAACAGCAATCGCTGGATGGAAGACTGGTCCGCGCTGGCCGACCCGGCCTTGCGCACGCAGCCGCTGGACCGACTCAAATATCTGCCGCTGGCTGACGATAACGCGGCGTGGTTGTCGTTGGGTCTTACCTTGCGCGAGCGCTTTGAATACAACAACGCCGCCAACTTTGGCATCGGCGGCGGCCAGCCCGATAGCTGGCTGCTGCAGCGCGCGCAAGTGCATGCCGATGCGCGTTTCGGCACGCATTGGCAAGCGTTTATCCAGCTGGAAGACGACCGCGCCTATGGCAAGCAAGCCGTCGGCGGCGCGGACAAAAACCCGCTTGATTTGCGCCTGGCCTTTGTCGCATACACCACGCCCTTGCCCGATGGCAGCACGCTCAAGGCCCGGGTCGGCCGTCAGGATTTCGCCTTTGATTTGCAGCGTTTTGTCTCTTCGCGTGACGGCCCCAATGTGCGGCAATCGTTTGACGCCGCATGGCTGGATTGGGAAACCACCGACTGGCGCTTGATCGGCTTTATCAGCCAGCCCGTGCAGTACGCGGCCGATGCGCCATTTGATGACACCTCCAACCGGCACTTCCGCTTCGATACCTTGCGCATGGAGCGCCATGTGCTCGGTGGCAACGAATTGTCCGCCTATTACTCGCGCTATGCCCGTGACAGCGCGCGTTATGGCGATGCCAAAGGCGATGAAACCCGGCATATCCTGGATGCGCGTTTCGCCGGCAAACGCGGTGCCATCGATTGGGATCTGGAAGCCATGGGCCAGCTCGGCTGGGTGGGCAACACCACTATTCGTGCATGGGCCGTGGGTGGCCGCGTCGGTTATAGCTGGAGCGACGTAGCGCTCAAGCCGCGAGTCGGGCTGCAACTGGATGCCGCCTCGGGAGACCACAAAGCCGGCGACGGCACGGTCGGCACGTTCAACCCGCTCTTTCCCAACGGCAATTACTTTGCGCTGGCGGGTTATACCGGTTACGCCAACCTGTACCAGCTAAAGCCATCGGTGACGCTGACCGTTGCACCAGCCGCCACACTCCAGTTGGCGGTGGGCGGCTTGTGGCGGCAAAGCACCGCCGACGCCATCTACACACAGCCCAACATCGCGGTGGCTGGCAGCGCAGGGGCGGGCAGTAGTTGGACTGGCGCGTATGACCAGCTGCGTCTGGACACGCGTTTTAATCGTAATCTGACCGGCGCGGTCGAGCTGGTGCATTACGCCATCGGCGGCACGTTGCGCGATCTCGGTGGGCATAACGGCAACTACGCCAGCGCCGAACTCAAGCTGCTGTGGTAGCGCTTGCGCCAGTCAAAACTGCAGAATGCCGCGCCGCACCGCGATGGTCACCGCGTGGGTGCGGTCGGCGGCGTGCAGTTTGGCCAGGATGTTTTTCATATGCACTTTGACGGTGTCTTCCGAAATATCCAGCCCCGCACCGATGCGCTTGTTGGATTTGCCCACCGCCGCCAGCTTTAACACCTCGGTTTCACGCGGGGTGAGCGACACCTCCGACATATACTCCGCCAGCTCCATCGCCACCTCGGCCGGAATGCGCCGATGCCCGGCATGCACGCCGCGTATGGTCTCCAGCAAATCAGTACGCATCATGTTCTTCAGCACATAACCCACCGCACCGGCCTTGATGGCGCGTAAAGCGTGCACGTCGCCTTTGTAGGTGGTCAGCACCACAATGCGCGCGTGCGGATCGTATTGGCGGATCAGCTCGATGGCTTCCAGCCCGCTCACGCCCGGCATTTGCAAATCCATCAGCGTTACATCGGGCAGATGCTGTTGGTACAGTGCCAGCGCCTGGCGGCCGTCGCACGCGCCCACCAGATTCATTTCGCTCATGCCTTCAAACACCGCCGCAATGCCTTCCAGGATGAGCGGGTGGTCGTCGACCGCCAGCACCGAGATCGGGCGATTGTGCTGTAGCAAAGTCATAGCGGTACTCCGGGGGCGAGGGTGCTGCCAGCATATCGCGCACCTGGCCCGCTGGCAGTCACCCGATGGAGGGATGCGCGTGTCGGAACGTCTGGTCAGCGTAACTACCCGCATCGTCAGCACGGGATGCCGTCGCGCCAGTCGGGCAGGGAAGCGCCTAACCCATCCGGGTAACACGCCGCATGGCCACAACGGCGATTCGGCGCGCGGGGCCGCCGCGTACAGTTTGCCTCACCCCACGACGCCACCTTGAGCGTCTGGCAAACCCACCTACCGTCCCCGGAGAACCCCATGTCCAAAGCCCAGGCCGTTGCCGGCCCCAAACTGTTAAGCCCCAGCAACCACACGCTGATCATGATCGACCATCAATCGCAAATGGCGTTTGCCACCAAGTCGATTGATGCCGTTACGCTGCGCAACAACGCCGCGCTGGTGGCCAAAGCGGCCAAGGAATTCAAAGTGCCGGTCATTCTGACCACGGTGGCCGAAAAGACCTTTTCGGGTCCGATCTTTACCGAGATCAAAAGCGTGTTTCCCGATGAAGTGGTCATCGACCGCACCAGCATGAATACGTGGGAAGACGAGCGCATTTCCGTGCGCGTTAACGCCGCAGGCAAAAACAAGATCGTGCTGGCGGGCCTGTGGACGGGCGTGTGTATCGTCGGCCCGATGCTGTCCGCCATCGAACAAGGCTTTGAGGTGTATGTGATTGCCGACGCCTGCGGCGACGTCAGCGACGAAGCGCACGAACGCGCCATGCAACGCATGATCCAGGCCGGCGCGCAGCCGATGACCTCGCTGCAATACCTGCTGGAATTGCAACGTGACTGGTCACGCAGCGAATCCTATAACCAGACCGTTGCCACCGCGATTGAACATGGCGGCGCCTATGGCTTGGGCCTGATCTACGCCAAGACCATGTTCGGTGCCTCCGAAGGCCACTAAGCGCTGACCGAGCAACCGATGTAACTCGTCATTTCCACCACGTGGCCCGCATCGTTTTGACGCGGGCGCGTTGCTTGCATGCAAGGAGCCAAGCCCGCCATGCCCGCGCAACTTATTTTGTTAAACGGCCGTTTTCATACGGTAGACCCGACCCAAGCGCAGGCCAGCGCCGTCGCCATTGATCAAGGCCGCTTTGTGGCAGTGGGCGATGCCGAGGCCGTCATGCGGCTGCGCGACGACGCCACGCAAGTAATCGATCTGCAAGGTCAGACTGTCATCCCAGGCCTAAACGATTCGCACCTGCACCTGATCCGCGGCGGGCTTAACTACAACCTGGAATTACGTTGGGAAGGCGTACCGTCGCTGGCCGATGCGCTGCGCCTGCTGCAAGAACAGGCGCGCGTAACACCCGCGCCACAGTGGGTGCGCGTGGTGGGTGGCTGGAGCGAATTCCAGTTTGCTGAACGCCGCATGCCCACACTGGACGAGATCAACGCCGCCGCGCCTGATACGCCGGTGTTTATTCTGCATTTGTACGACCGCGCCTTACTCAACCGTGCCGCCTTGCGCGTGGTTGGGTACGACAAAAACACGCCCAATCCACCCGGTGGCGAAATTGTGCGAGACGCCGCCGGCAACCCCACCGGCATGCTGATTGCGCGCCCCAACGCCATGATTCTGTACGCCACGTTGGCCAAAGGCCCCAAGCTGCCGCTGGAGTATCAAGTCAATTCCACGCGCCAGTTTATGCGCGAACTTAACCGGCTGGGCCTGACCAGCGCCATCGATGCCGGCGGTGGTTTTCAGAACTACCCCGACGATTACGCGGTGGTGCAGCAATTGGCGCGCGAGCAGCAACTGACTATCCGCATCGCCTATAACCTGTTCACCCAGCGCAAAGGCCAGGAACTGGACGACTTCCAGCACTGGACCGACACCGCGCGCATCGGCGGCGGCGACGACTTTCTGCGACTGAATGGCGCAGGCGAAATGCTGGTGTTCTCCGCCGCCGACTTCGAAGATTTTCTGGAACCACGCCCCGAGTTGGCCGCGGGCATGGAAGCCGAGCTGGAGCAAGTGGTGCGCCATCTGGTCAGCCAGCGCTGGCCATTCCGTTTGCACGCCACTTATGACGAATCGATCAGCCGCATGCTGGACGTGTTCGAAAAGGTGAATCGCGACATGCCGTTTGATGGTTTGCACTGGTTTTTCGACCACGCCGAAACCATCACGCCGCGCAATATCGATCGCATCAAAGCTTTGGGCGGCGGCATCGCCATCCAGCACCGCATGGCTTTTCAGGGCGAATATTTTGCCGAGCGTTACGGCGCCGAGGCCGCAAAACTGACGCCACCCATTCAACAAATGCGTAGCGCCGGCGTGCCGGTGGGCGCGGGCACCGATGCCACGCGCGTGGCCAGTTACAACCCGTGGACCGCGCTGTACTGGCTGGTGAGCGGCCGTACCGTGGGCGGGCTCCAGCTGTATGACGACGCCAACCGCCTGACGCGCGAAGACGCCCTGGCCCTGTGGACGGCGGGCAGCGCGTGGTTCTCCAGCGAGCAAGGCAAAAAGGGTCAGATCAAAGTGGGGCAATTTGCCGATCTGGCGGTGTTGTCGGCAGATTTTTTTACCGTGCCGGAAGACGCCATCAAGGCCATCGAATCCGTACTGACCGTGGTCGACGGCAAGATTGTGTACGCGGCCGATCGCTTTCGGTCGCTTGCACCTCCCACCTTGCCGGTGATGCCGGATTGGTCGCCGGTGCAGAAAGTGCCGGGCCACTATCGGGCCGCGCCGCAGACAGCCAGCGCAGCCATCGCGCATCAATGCGGCGGCCCGTGCCAGGTGCATGCGCATACGCACGACGTGGCGCGTAAATCAAACGTGCCGGTGCGCGATTTCACCGGTTTCTGGGGCGCATTGGGCTGCTCTTGTTTTGCGGTTTAAGGAGCGTGTACATGGATAAATTTAAAGTACCGGGTGGGCTGTTGCTGTCGTTTATCGTTGGCGTGGCCTGCCAGCTGGCGCGCATTCCGGTGCCGTCGCCGCCGGTGTTAACCGGCGCATTGTTGGTGTTTGTGATGAGCCTGGGTTATTGGCTGGTCGATAAATATCTGGCGCAGCATCCGGCCGAGCAAAAGAAAAACTGCGCCGGCCATGATCTGACGCGGGAGGCGCGGCCATGACCATGCTGATTGTGGGCATCGTGCTGTCGTTTGCCGTGGGCGCGTTGTGCCGCGCGCTGGATATCCCGTCACCCGCGCCGCCGTCGCCGATCGGCGCTTCGTTGGTGGTGGCGATGACCTTGGGCTTTGTACTGGCAGGGATGGTGCATCTATGAATAGTTTGAAGCGGGCGCTGATCAGTTCGCCCATCAGCCTGGATGTGGGTTTGCTGTTCTTGCGGCTGGCGGGCAGCGCGCTGCTGTTTTACGTGCACGGCTGGCCCAAGATCATCCACTACCACAGCGAGCTGCAACATATCGAAGATCCGTTTGGCCTGGGCGCGCAGTTTTCGCTGTGGTTTGCCGTGCTGGCCGAAGTGCTGTGCCCGATCGGCATCGCGCTGGGTTTGCTGACGCGGCTAGCCACCTTGCCGGTGCTGGTGGTGTTGGGCGTGGCGCTGGTGTTTGTGCATGCGGACTGGAGCATTGCCGATGGCCAGTTTGCATGGCTGTTGCTCATCATCTACGGCACCATCGCACTGGCCGGACCAGGCGCGTTTTCGCTGGACGCGCGGCTGGCGCGCGTCAGCGCATAAGCACAAGGAAATCGCATGAAGTTGCCCGAACGAGACATCACGCTGGGCGTAAGTTATGGCTTTGTGGCCGGCTATGTCGACACGCTGGGTTTTATCGCGCTTAGCGGTTTGTTTACCGCGCATGTAACGGGCAACTTTGTGCTGATTGGCGCGACGTTGGCGCACTTTGGCCATGGCGTGCTGCTCAAGCTGGTGGCGTTTGCCGCGTTTGTGTTGATGGTGGCGCTGACGCGGCTGCTGCTACTGGCGGTGCCCACGGCGCACGCGCTGACGTTTACGCGCGTGTTGCAAGTGGCGTTGCTGGCGGGGTTTATGGCTTTGGGCATCGCGTCGCGCGGGCTGGAACTGGACGCGCCGCTATCGCTGGTTTGTGGTGCGACCGGGGCGGCGGCGATGGCGGTGCAGAATGCGGTATCGCGGATTTTGTTGCCGAGCATTGCGCCGACCACGGTGATGACGGGCAATGTGACGCAACTGGTGATTGATGTGGTGGACGTGCTGCGCTGCGCGGCGTCGGCGGAGGTGAAGAAGCGTATCAGTCACTTTTTCTGGCCGGTGGTGGCGTTTGCGGGCGGGGCGATTGGCGGCGCTTATGCGTGGATGGAGTTCGGGTTTGTCGGGTTGGTTTTGCCGATGGCGGTTTTGCTGGCGTTGGTGGGGGTTGATCGGGTGGGATTGGGTGGGCGGGCTGTGAATGTTTGAGTGTTGTGGCGGGTGTTGAGGTGTTGAGGTGTCTCGGTGTTCGTGTGTTCGGGTGCTCGCGTTTTGGGTTTTGGGTTTTGGGTTTTGGGTTTTGGGTTTTGGGTTTTGGGTTTTGGCGGTCAAAACCTTTAAACGCGTAGCCTGCGGCGCGTTTTGATACCCGGGGGTGCCCGGGAGCACGTCACTTTCTCCTACAGCCGAGAAAGTAACCAAAGAGGCCGCCCTTAGCTGCCGCAATGCGGGGGTAGGTCAAAAGCCTCAAGCACATCCTTTGGGTTGCATAGCTGCCGCTCCGCGGACGCGACGCTCAGTCGGAGCCCGGTAAAGCTGGTCTCCTACCTTCGCGCGCTCAGGAGATGGCGCGGCATAGCCACGATTGCTGCCTCGTTGCTGCGCAACATCGGGTGGGCGTGGGGGCTGGGCCGTGACTGTGAATGAGTGGTGCGCTTGCTTAACGCTTTGGGCTTGCTACGCGGCGGTCCCATACGGTGGGTCTAGACCCACCACCCAAAGTGGCCGGAGCAAAAGGGGGATGCTGGCGTCTCGGCCTGCTTCGTTCGGATGGTCGCTGGACGCTTGCGATTCAAAGCCGCTGCACAGTCGGGCGCGATATCACGCGGGTTGGTTGAACCACCGCAACCGCATCACCACCGAAACAAACGTCAGCACCAGCAGCGCCAGTCCGCCTGCGAGGATGGATTGCACGCCGCGGTCTGCGATTAATGCGCCGCCGATGGAGGTGCCGAGCACGATGCCGATATTGCCGAACGACAAAAACAAGCCATTGGCCAGGTCGGGGGCGGTGGGGAGGGCGGAGCTGATCCAGTATTGCTGGAAGTTATTGCCGGCACCGTAAATAACGCCCCAGAGGCAGATCAGCGCGCACATCGGTAAGGCGTAGTGGCCCAGCGCGAGTAGCGCCAGGTAGATGGCACCTAGCGCAAACGGAAACAGCAGCACCGGGCGCGTGGTGTATTTGCTCAGTACTTTGCCGGCAACCGGGTTGCCGTAAATGCTGGCGATGCCAAACAGCAACAACATGGCGCTCAGCATGGAGGGCGACACATGTGTAATGTTTTGCAGATAATCCGCCACATAGCTGTACACGCTGGCCATGGACGCCGCAATCAAAGCCACCGTGGCCAGCGATACCCAGGTCACGCCGCGCTTGAGCACGCTTGATTGCGCACCGTACGACGCGCGTTGCGCGACCGGCAGTGACGGCACGGTCAGCAAGGTCAGCAGCAACGCAATGCCGTTGACGGCCGCAAAGAACAGCATCGCGGTTTTAAATGACGACAGACTGGCGATGTAGCTCGTCACCGGCACGCCAAATACCATGCCCGCCGATACCCCCATCATCACGCGCGCCACCGCTTTGGGCGCCTCTTTCGCGCCACCTGCTTGTGCGGCCAGCACAAAGGCCGCCGAACAATAAATCGGGTGGAACAACGCGGGGATCAGTCGGCTGGCCAGCAGCACGTTAAAGTCGTTGGTGTACATCGCGGTCAGGTTGCCCAGCACAAAAATCGCCTGCACCAGCAACATTGCGTATTTGCGGTTAACGCCAGCAAACACCGCCGGCATAAACAAGCCTGCCACCGCCACGCCCAGCGCAAAGAGGCTGACCGTCCACCCCGCCTGGGCCACGCTCACCTGAAACACCCTGGCCACCAGCGGCAAGATGCCGACCATTCCGAGTTCGGTGGTCAGGATGCCGAACACGCCAAACGTGAGCTTCCAGACCAGCGCGTTACTGCTTTTATCCATACTTGAAAATCCATGGGTTGAGTGGGACAGGCCCGCAGGCGACGGCAACGGCGGCCCAGCTGGCTCGGGTTCAGGCTGCACTTTACGCAGTCGCCTTCACCCCCACTAGTCGCTAGAATGGGCATGCACTTATAGGAGAAATTCATTAATGGCGCGCGATCAGTTCGGCGATTTGCTGGCTTTTTTTGCCGTGGCGCGGGCCGGCGGCTTTACTCGCGCTGCGGCTCGACTGGGCGTGTCGCAACCGTCGCTTAGCCATACAGTGCGCCAGCTAGAGGCGCGGCTGGGCGTGCAGTTGCTCACACGCAGTACGCGCAGTGTGGCCCCGACCGAAGCCGGGCAACGCTTGATCGACCGACTGGCGCCGGAGTTCGACGGCATCGAGACTGATATTCTGGCGTTGGGCGAATTACGCGATCAGCCCACCGGCACGGTGCGCATCACCGCCATTGATTACGCGATTCGCAGCACGCTATGGCCGCGGCTGGCCGCATTTCTGCCGCAATACCCTGATATCAAAGTCGAGCTGATCAACGAATACGCCAGCGTCGATATCGTCGCGCAGGGGTATGACGCGGGCGTGCGCTTTGGCCAGGAACTGGCGCAGGACATGATTTCAGTACGCATCGGCCCCGATATTCGCAACGTGGTGGTCGGCGCGGCCGCTTACCTGGCCGGGCGCACACTGCCGCAAACACCACACGACCTGACTGCGCACACCTGCATCAATCTGCGCACCTCTACCTATGGCGGGCTGTATGAATGGGAATTCGTCAACGACGGCAGGGCGTTGGGTGCGCGGGTGGAGGGGCAACTGGTTTTTAATAACGCCTACGACATTCTCGACGCCGCCCGAGCCGGCTTTGGCCTGGCGTACCTGCCCGCGGACATGGTGGCGGCCGACATCCAGAGCGGCTTGTTAGCGCCGATGTTGCAAGACTGGTGCCCAACCTGGGACGGTTTGCATTTGTATTACCCCAACCGACGCCAGCCTTCGCGCGCGATGAGCCTGCTGATCGACGCGTTGCGCTACAACGCCTGAGCGAGGAGCGTCAGCACATGTCCAGCGAAAACCTTCGAGACATTTATGCGCTGCTGGTGGTCGCGCGCGAGCGCAGCTTTACGCGCGCTGCGGCCCAACTGGGCGTATCGCAATCGGCATTAAGCCACGCGATCCGGGCGTTAGAGGCCCGACTGGGTTTGCGCTTGCTCACGCGCACCACACGCAGCGTGGCGCCCACCGAGGCGGGCGAACGCTTGATCGCCAGCGTCACGCCGCGCTTTGACACCATCACCCGCGAACTGGCCGCGCTGGGCGAATTACGTGACAAACCCGCAGGCACCGTGCGCATCACCACCTCGGATTTTGCGGCACAGACGGTGTTGTGGCCGAAACTGTCCGGCCTGCAGCGGCAACACCCCGATATCAGGATCGAATTGAATATCGATACAGGCCTGACCGACATCGTGAGTGAACGCTTTGATGCAGGCGTGCGCTTTGGCGACCAGATTGCCAAAGACATGACATCGATACCGATTTCCGCGGCAACGCCGGTGTGCATCGTGGCCACGCCGCAATACCTGGCACAACACGGCACGCCCCAAACCCCCGCCGACCTGACCCGACATCTATGCATTAATCTGCGTTTTGCCCTGCGCGGCGGCTTATATGCCTGGGAGCTGCAACAAGACGGCCGCAGCCTGCAAGTGCGCGTGGACGGGCCGTGGGTATTTAACCAGATCAGCATGGCGGTGGAAGCCGCGCTGGCCGGCTGCGGTCTCGCTTACGTGCCCGTGGCCCTGGTGCGCGCGCCGCTGGAAAGCGGCCACCTGCAGACGGTGTTGCCCGATTTTTGCCCGACGTTTCCCGCGCTGCACATCTATTACGCCAATCGGCATCAGGCTTCGCCTGCGCTGGCCTTGGTCATCGAAACCCTGCGGTATCACGCATAACCGCAGCGGCGCGCGGCATTGATGAATAAACCGCATAAGCCCATGCCGTTTATGCGGCTTATCGCGCTGGCTCAAACCCGGAAGAATAGGCGACCGACCCTTACCCCGGCGGGAGCCCTGACTGATGCGCACATCAACGTTTGTTCAACGCCTGGGCGTCGCCCTCGCTCTGGCGGCGGCAGGGGTGGTGAATGCGTCCGCCAGCCCGGCTGCCGCCACGAATTCCGGAGACCCCACGACCATGACTGCCGAACACACCGCAAGCCCGCTTTCCAACAAGCAACTCGCCATCGCCCCCATCGCTGCGATGACGGCCATCGGCGATATGCCCGCGCTGGATGCCGCGCTCAATCGCGGGCTCGATGCGGGTCTGACGATCAGCGAGAGCAAAGAAATTCTGGTGCAGATGTATGCCTACACCGGCTTTCCGCGCAGCCTGAACGGTTTGAGTGCATTGATGAAAGTACTGAAGGCGCGCAAGCAGCGCGGCATAAGCGATGCGCCGGGGCGCGAGCCGGGCCCGGTGCCCGCGGGCGATCAGGCTTTGGCCGCAGGCACAGCCAACCAGACGCAACTGACCGGCGCGCCCGTCAAAGGCCCCTTGTTCGACTTTGCCCCCGCTATCGACCAGTTTTTAAAAGCGCATCTGTTTGGCGATATTTTTGCGCGTGACAACCTGGACTGGCCCAGCCGCGAACTGGCCACCATCGGCGCATTGGCCGCATTGACCGGTGTGGAATCGCAACTGCAATCGCATGTTCGCATCAGCCTGCATGTGGGCATCAGCGCGGCGCAGATCCGTCAGGTGGCGCAAAGACTGAGTGATGCCAGCCAGGATGCCGCCGCCCAGCGCATGCGCGATGCGCTGGAAAAAAATCTGGCCGCCAGCGCGAAACAATAAACGCCCGCAAGCACCGCAGGACGGCCGCCGTGGCCGCTTACTATTTGATGACGGCAAGCAGCCGTGCGCGGGCGGCACAACGTTCTATGATCAGCCCAGGCGTGCTGTTTTCTCTTGTTACACCTTCACCGGAGTCAGTCCATGCAGACCCAAGGTTATGCGGCTTATACCCGCGACACCCCGCTCAAGCCGTATGTGTTTCAGCGCCGCGAATTACGCGCCAATGATGTCTCGATGGAAATTCTGTATTGCGGCGTGTGCCATTCCGATTTGCACACCGCACGCAACGACTGGGGCTGGAGTTATTACCCGATCGTGCCGGGCCATGAAATCGTGGGCCGCGTGTTGGCCGTCGGCGCGGCAGTCAAGCGCTACAAAGTGGGCGACCATGTCGCTGTCGGTTGCATGGTCGATAGCTGCATGGAATGCGACCAATGCAAAAAAGGCGAAGAACAGTTGTGTCGCGAGGGCAATACCGGCACTTACGCGGGCCGCGATCGCATCACCGGCGAAAACACGCAGGGTGGTTATTCCAAACATCTGGTGGTGCGCGAAGAGTTTTGTTTGCGCATGCCCGATGGTCTGGACATCTCAAAAGCCGCGCCGCTGTTGTGTGCGGGCATCACCACTTATTCGCCGCTGCGCACCTGGGGCGTGAAGGCCGGCAGCCGCGTGGGCGTGATCGGCCTCGGTGGGCTGGGCCATATGGCGGTGAAACTGGCCGTGGGCATGGGCGCGGATGTCACCGTGCTCAGCCGCACCGCCGACAAGGAAGCCGATGCGCTCAAGCTGGGCGCGGCGCGTTTGCTGGTGTCGTCGGACGCCGATGCAATGGCCAAGGCGGGCAGCAGTTTTGATCTGGTTATCGATACGGTGCCGGTCAAACATAACCTCGACCTGTACACGCCGCTGCTGGATGTGGATGCCACGCTGGTCATCGTCGGGCAGGTGGGCCCGATAGAAGAAGCCAGCACGGTGCCGTTGTTGCTGGGCCGTCGCCGTGTGGCGGGCTCGCCGATTGGCGGCATCGCGCAAACGCAGGAAATGCTCGACTTCTGCGCCGAAAAAAATATCCTGCCCGACTGCGAAATGATCCGTATGGACCAGATTAACGAAGCGTTTGAGCGCATGGAAAAAGCCGATGTGCGCTATCGCTTTGTGATCGATATGGCGTCGCTGCCGGCAGCGTAACCGGCCACGCAAAACGCCCCTCGTGCAGCGCGCGCGAGGGGCGTTTTTTTGGGGTAGCGTTTACAGATTGGTCATCTTCAGCACCGCTTCGGGCAAGCGCGCGCCTTGCACCTCGATCCGGGCGATCTGGTCCGTGATGGCCTTCAGCTCCGCATCGGCAAGCACCAGATCCAGCGCACCCAGATTCTCTTGCAACCGATGCAGTTTGGTGGTGCCCGGAATAGGCGCAATCCATGGCGTTTGCGCCAGCAACCACGCCAGCGCCACCTGCGCGGGCGTCGCGTTTTTACCCGCTGCCACGGCCTTGATCACTTCCACCAGCGCCATGTTGGCTTTGCGCGCGGCGGGTGCAAACCGCGGCACGCTATTACGAAAATCGCTCGCGTCAAACTGCGTGGTTTCGTCGATCTTGCCAGTCAAAAACCCCGCACCCAGCGGACTGAACGGCACGAAGCCGATGCCCAGTTCCTGCAAGGTGGGCAGCAGTTCAGCTTCGGGGCCACGCCAGAACAGCGAATATTCACTTTGCACCGCGGTCAGCGGCTGGATCGCATGCGCGCGCCTTAGGGTTTGCACACTGGCTTCGGACAAACCGAAGTGTTTAACCTTGCCCGCAGCGATCAGGTCTTTCACCGCGCCTGCAACGTCTTCAATCGGCACCGCGGGGTCAACGCGGTGCTGGTAAAACAAATCGATGTAATCCGTACGCAAACGCTGCAATGCCGCGTCGCACACGGCGCGGATATGTTCAGGTCGGCTATTGGTGCCGCCGCGGCGCTCACCTGTCGCCAGATCAATGTCGAACCCGAACTTGGTGGCCAGCACCACTTGATGGCGGATGGGCTGCAAGGCTTCGCCCACCAGTTGTTCGTTGGCAAACGGGCCATAGGCTTCCGCAGTGTCGAAATGCGTAACGCCGAGGTCGTGCGCACTCCGGATCAGTTTGATCATGGCCTGGGGCTCAGCGGCCGGGCCGTAGGCGCTGCTCATGCTCATACATCCCAAGCCTAATGCCGAGACTTCAAGACCCTGACCTAATTGACGATATTGCATGGTTGGCTCCTTGTCGGACCGCACTGCACGCTGCAGCGGGCCCGGTTTAACAATGGATGGAAGCGGGCGCTGACGCGAGCGGGCGCTCATTCGCCCGCTGGAAAATCGGTTGACGCCGCCAGCGCCGTTTGCGTCTCAAAATCAGCCAGCCGTTTGCGCAAGGTGCTGATCGTGCTGTGCAGCGCTTGCGAGCCCAGCACCATGCGCAACGGCGCGGGGTTCTGCTCCACGCTTTCGATGATGCGCGCCGCCATCCGGGCCGGGTCGCCCGGGGCCAGGCCGTTGGCCGGGTCGAGCATGCGCAGGAACGCATGCGCGGGCGTGCCGTCGTAAATCGGCAGCAGTTTGGCCACCTGGGCGCTGCCATAACGGAATTCGGTGCGCGCGCCACCGGGCTCCACCAGCGTCATGCCGATATTGAACGACGCCACCTCTTGCGCTACCGCTTCGACAAAGCCTTCGATACCCCACTTGGTGGCGTGGTACAGCGAGTTGCCCGGAAACGCCACCTGGCCGCCGTAAGTAGAAAGCTGAATAATGCGACCACCGCCTTGCGCGCGCAGATGCGGAATCACCGCGCGAATCAGCTGGATGGAGCCCACCAGGTTGGTGGCGATCATCTGGTCGATCTGGCTATCTGAGAGCTCTTCCGCCGCCCCAAACAGGCCATAACCAGCGTTGCTGATCACCACATCGATGGTCTTGAAGCGGGCAAAGCTGAGTTCCACCAGATTGCCGATGGCGTCGGTATCGGTCACGTCGAGTAATTCGGCGCTAAAGGTTTGCGGATATTGCGCATTCAGATCAGCCACCTTGCCCAGATCGCGCACGGTGCCGATGACGCGGTGGCCCGCAGCCAGCAATTGCTCGGTCATTTCGCGGCCAAAGCCGCTGCTGATGCCGGTGATCAGCCAGGTACGTGGGGTCATTTGATATTTTCCTGTGTGATGTGGAAAGCTCAGGAACGCGCTGGCGCGGTCCGGGATGAGAACGCCGGGTGCAGGCGCGGCAACAAGGCGATGGCCAGGCAGGCGATGCCCGCCACGCCGACGATCAGCCCCATCGGCCACGGCGTGCCGTCGGCCAGCCAGCCCAACAGCGCGGCGGTCAGCACGCCGCTGCCGTAATGCACCGCGCCCAGCAGCGACGAGGCCGCGCCGGCCTGACGCGGAAAGAACGACAGCGCGCTGGCCACCGAATTGGCGACGATAAAACCGCTGGGCGCCATAAAGAAAAAGATCGGCACCGCCAGGCCCGCCACGCCGCCCCAGCCGCTGCGCGCATCGATGATCAGGGCCACGCCCGCCATTGCGACGATCAATGCGCCAACCTGGAACAGGCGCTCGCTGCCCAGTCGCGGAATCAGCCGCGTGTTCAGGAAATTCATCGCCATCAAACCGATGATGTTGACGCTGAACAGCAAGCCAAAAGCGGTGGGGGCGACGTGGTAGTAGCCAACATAGGCAAACGGCGTGCCGGCGATAAAGGCGTAGCAACCACCGTAATAACAGCCGCCCGCCAGGGCGTAGGTCAGCAAGCGCGGATCGCGCAGCAGCTGGCCGTATTCGGCGAAGGTATTGCGCAACGGGGCGCGATGACGCAGCTCGGCCGGCAGCGTTTCGGGCAGCCAGCGCAACGCGGCCAGCGCGGCCACGCCACACACGGCCAGCACGCCAAAAATGGCGCGCCATGTCGATCGCTGCAGGATTTGCGCGCCCAGCAACGGCCCGGCCAACGGCGCTACCGCCATGATCAGTATCAGCAACGACAGCATCTGCGCCGAGCGTTCGCGCGGATACACATCACGCACCATCGCCCGCGCCAGCACCGGCCCGGCGCATGTGCCCACGGCCTGGATCACGCGCCAGACCAGCAACTGCGTGATGCTGGTGGCGCTGGCGCAGCCGATCGAACCGATGGCAAACAGCAGCAGCCCGGCCGCGATCGGTCCGCGCCGACCTTTGCGATCACTGATCGGACCCCATAACACTTGCCCCAGGCTAAAGCCGATCAGAAAAGTGGAAATGGTCAGTTCCACCCGGCCGATATCGGCATGTAAATCGCGTACCAGCGTGGGCAGGGCAGGCAGATACAAATCGGTGGCGATCGATGAAAACGACATCAACGCGCTGAGTAGCAGCATCAAGCGCAGGCTGTGGGCAGCGGCTTGCTGGCGAGGGTCCGTCATCGTTGAAGGCCGGTTGAGCGTGCAAGTAACAACATGGATGGCTCCGCGAGCGTGCATTCAGAATGAAGCACAGTCTAAAAGCGGGTGATATCCTCAACAATCCAGCGTGGATTGCATCTGCTCCTGAGGAAAATTCATCAATGTTAAAAACCGGCATTTCGGAATTGACGGCCTTTGCGGTAATTGCCGAACAGCACAGCTTTCGCGCGGCGGCGCGTTTGCTGGATGTATCGCCGTCCGCGCTCAGCCACGCCATGCGCGCGCTGGAAGAACGGCTAGGTGCGCGTTTGCTCAATCGCACCACCCGCTCGGTGGCGCTGACCGAGGCGGGCGAAAAACTGCTCAACCGCTTGCGCCCGGCCCTGGCCGATATCGACGAGGCGCTGCAGGAAGTCACCAACGCGCGCGAACGGCCGTCGGGCTCGCTGCGCATCAATAGTTCAGAAGCGGCGGCGCTGCCGCTAATCCAGCACGTGTTGCCCGGCTTTCTCCAGCAATACCCGGACATCCACGTCGAATTTGTGGTCGATAGCCGCATGGTCGATATCGTGGCCGCCGGTTTTGATGCCGGCATCCGCATCCAGGAGGCCGTGCCCAAAGACATGATTGCGGTCAAGTTCGGCCCGGATTTGCGCTTTGTGGCGGTGGGTTCGCCCGACTACTTTGTCCGGCACGCGCCACCGCAAGTGCCGCTGGATTTGCTGCACCATCGCTGCGTGCGCTTTCGTTTTGAAAGCGGCGCGCTGTATCGCTGGGATCTGCAACTGCACGGGCGGCCGATCAATCTGGATGTAAACGGACCAATGACCGTGGGCAGCATGCGGCTGGCGGTGGAAGCGGCGCTGCGCGGCATCGGCATTGCATGGGTTAATCAGGCGCTGGTGGCGGATGCATTGGCCAGTGGGCAGCTGGTGCAAGTCTTGCCGGACTGGAGCCCGGCCCAGCCGGGGCTGTGCCTGTATTACCCGGCCAATCGGCATCCGCCCACAGTGTTGCGTTTGTTTGCCCAGGCGGTGCGCGACTGGAATAACGGCAACGCTGCTTAGCGCGAACTGGGGCGGGCACGCGGGGCACGCAGTTCGTTTTATGAGATTGATCCGACAAAGCCAGGAACACCTGGTGCAATGTGTACTCTGAGCATGCAACGCCGCGCTGCGACCGCCGTGCGGCCCGCTACTTACACAGGAGCACCATCATGCAAACACGTCATCTGGGCCAACTCGAGGTTTCCGCCATCGGGCTGGGCTGCATGGGGCTGACCATGGCTTATGGCACCGCCACCGCCAAGGCCGACGCCATTGCGCTGATCCGCGCCGCGTATGCACGCGGCGTTACTTTTTTTGATACGGCCGAAGCGTATGGCCAGTTGAATGAGGAAATTGTCGGCGAGGCAGTGGCGCCGTTTCGTGACAAGGTGGTGGTGGCCACCAAGTTTGGCTTCAAGAATGGCAATCCGGCCGAAGGGCTCGACAGCCATCCCGAGCGCATTCGTGCGGTGGTGGAGAAATCGCTTAAGCATCTGCAAACCGATTACATCGATCTGCTGTACCAACATCGCGTCGATCCCGAAGTGCCACTGGAGGACGTGGCCGGTGCCGTGCGCGATCTGATCCAGCAGGGCAAGGTGCGCGGTTTTGGCATGTCGGAGGCGGGCGTGGCTGCCATCCGCACCGCGCATGCCGTGCAACCTTTATCGGCGCTGCAAAGTGAATACTCGATGTTTACGCGCGAGCCCGAAGACAAAATCCTGCCCCTGCTGGAAGAACTGGGCATCGGTTTTGTGCCGTTCAGCCCGCTGGGGCGTGGTTTTTTAACCGGCGCCATTGACGCCAGCACCACGTTTAACAGCGACGATATGCGCAACAAACTGCCGCGCTTTAACGATGACGCGGCGCGCGCTGCCAATTTCAAGCTGGTGCAATCCATCGGCGAATTTGCCCAGCGCAAGCAGGCCACGCCTGCGCAGGTGGCGTTGGCGTGGATCCTGGCGCAAAAGCCGTGGATCGCGCCTATCCCCGGCACCAGCAAACTGCAACGACTGGAAGAGAACATCGGCGCGGCGGCGCTGACGCTCTCGCCCGATGAAGTGCGCGAGCTGAACGACATGCTGGCGCGCGTACCGGTGCAGGGCGAACGCTATCCGGCCGAGATGATGAAAACGGTGAATCGCTAAACGCTAGCCCGGCTTGCGGCGGTGGGCGGCGGCAATCCAGGCCGTCGCATCGCCGCGCCTGACGCAATCACTTCTTCGCCGCAACCACCATCGCATCGCGGTCGGTCAGCGTATTCAAAAACGCGATCACATCATCCACATCTTGCTCATTCCACGCAGGCGTGCCGCCGCGTTTGCGTGTCAGCGGTTCGTCGTTGGTATCGACATTGGCGCGCTTGTCCGCAGGCAGATCATCAAACTTCTGCACCTTGCCATGCACGCTGGAGTACCACTTTTGCGGTGCGGTATCGCGTTGCACGTAGAACTGCAGTGCGGTTTTCAGATCGTGGAATTTGCCGTTATGAAAGAACACTTCGCGCGTTGCCACATTGCGAAGCGTGGGCGTGCGAAACATGCCGCAATAGCCGTCTTGTTTGGCCTGGTCCTGGCGCAGCGGGCCGCACAAACCCATATCAAAGAATCGGGGATTCTTGTTGACCGCCAGTTCGCCATTACGCGGCACGCCCAGCACTTCAAACTGATAATCGGTAAACAACGGATGCGCGCCGTTGGCGCCCTGATTATCAAAGTGACAAGACGCGCAATTGCCGCTTTTCGGGTCGTCAAACAACTGCTTGCCGCGCGCTTCTTGCGGGGTCAGCGTGGCTTTGCCATCCATCCACGCGTCGAACTTGCTGCTGTACGGATGAAAGCTGGCGTCATCCAGCTGGAATTGCGCCAGCGCCAGGCCCGCGTAATGCAGCGCTTGCTTATCGTTATTGAGAATGGCGCGGCCGAATAGTTGGTTAAACGCGCTGGCGCTGCTGCTGTGGCGCAGGCGCTCGGCAAAGCCTTGTGGCGTGCCATTGGCCATCTCATCGGGGTTAAGCAGCGGAAAGGTGGCTTGTTCGTGCAAAGCATCAAAACGCCCATCCCACGTCAGTCCGCCCGTGGGCGGCAATTCTTGCGCTTCGGCGCGTTCCATCATGCTGGACGGGCTTTCCACGTGCCACGCCTGCATCTTGTTAAGCGTATAGCGCAGCGACGGTACGGCGCGCATGCCCTGGTGGGTCATGTCGGCGCCACCAAACTGCGCGGGCAGGCCGTTCGGTGGGCCGTAGGCGCGCGCGGCGGCGTGGCAGGTGGCGCAGGCTTGCTGGCCCGATGCCGACAAGCCGCGATCAAAAAACAATTGTCGGCCCAGTGCGGCCAATGCCGCTTTGTCCGGCGTCGCTGTGGCGGCAGGCGCAGCGGCCACAGCAGGGGAGTTGGTGGCGCGAGCGCGCGCTTGCAGCAAGATCGAGGCCGCTGCCATGCCCGCCAGCAACAGTACCAGCCAGGCATTACGACGAGAAATAAGGTTCATGAGCTCTGGATTCGCGAAAAGGTAAACGGCGCGCAACCCCGCGCTGCGATGGGTTGCCACAGCCGTGTCGGGGCCAGCGCAGCGTGACCAGGTTGCGAACCGCCGGAACGGCGGAACCGCAGCGTACGTGTTGTACGTGAGGGTTCCGAGTACCGCCGGGTCGCAAGAGGGTCGCGCTGCGGTGGTCCTCTCTACTTGAGGTTGGTGAAGATGTCCGCGCCGAATGGCGTCAGCCCGTCTTGCGCGGCGTAGCCCAGATGCCCCAGCTTGAAGATGTCTTCAATACTGCGTAGCAGCGAGTAATGGTTGTAGGCGGTGGTACTGACCGTGCCCGCCTTGATAAACGGCGAGATCAACACCGCGCCCGTGTTATCACCGCCAAAGCTGTTGTACGAAACCTGAATCTGCAGGCCGTTGTACGTACCCAGCGCCGAGGTTTGCGGATAGTCGCCCAGGTTGGGGCCTTTCTTCTGGTTGCAGCAGGTTTCGCCGGCGTAGGTCAGCTTCATGACGCCGCTGGCCACGGTGGTGGCGGCATAGCTGCCTTCGTCAAAGTTGATGATCAGCAGGCCGTCTTTCTTGAACGCGGGTGAGTTGGTGATGATCGGCACCCAGGTTTTCAGGAAGGCGTCGGCCGAGGTCAGCCCACCGGCTTCGCCCGTGACGCACGGCGCATCGTGGCCGTCATGGCACAGATTGGGCGTAATGAAGTTGAAGTTGGCGGTGGTGTCGGCGCTGGCCAGATCGGCCTTCAGCGTGTTCAGCTCGACCACGTGTTTGCCACAATCGGCGTTGTTATCAATGATGGAATGGAAATACATGAACGGATTGTGGCGGGTGGCGTACTGGTCACCCTTGGCCACGGCCACGCTGGAGGCTTCGGGCGATTGCGTGTAATCCACCGCGCCGATCACCGGATGACCACAGCTGGCGCTTTCGCGTGCCGGGTCATTGCCCATGTCTTCCATGTAGCCTTTCCACGTCAGGCCTGCGGCCGTCAGCTGGTCCGGCAGCGTTTTGATCGAAGCGGGGTAGACACAGCCGCTGCCGATGGCCTGGCCGTCCGCATCGGTGCCGGTTTGCGCAAATTCGCTAAACGACTGGCAATCCATATTGGTGACCGGATTGCCGGACTGGCCCGAGATCATCGCGATGTAGTTATCCAGGCTAACGTGGCCGGTGCCGTAATACTTTTGCAGCAGCGCGCCCTGGCTGGCCAGATCTTGCGCCAGATATTTGGCCACCGTATTGGCGCCAAACGTGGTGCTGTAGTTTTCGTTTTCCAGCGTCAGCACAAAAACGTGCTTGATGCTGTTGATGGTGGGCGTGGCGCTTGCGCTGTCGTCGCCGCTGTTACAGCCCACCAGCGCGCCGGCCATGACGATGCCGCCAAGAGCCGCCGTCAGCCAGCGTTTTAAGTTGATGCTCATCGTGTTGTGTCCCTGTGTTTTGATCGTGTATCGGGGCGCACATGTAAACATACATGTATGTCTTTTTTATGACGTGGCAGCGGGCGCGTGGCCCGTTAGAATGGCGCGCATGAATAGCCAGAGCCGCTCCAGCCAGACCCGCCAGGCATTGCTCGATGCCGCCCGCCAGCTTCTGATCGAGCAGGGTTATGCCCGGCTGGCCGAAACGCGCGTATGCGACCGTGCCGGAGTCAGTCGCGGTGCATTGCGCTACCACTTTCCTGAAGGCTTGCTCGATTTATTGCCCGCCTTGCTGGACGAGTTGATCGACATCGAAGGCGGCAAGATCGACCCCGCCGGCTTGTTTAACCCGCGTGAACGCATGTATCTGGCGCTGTATGGCCTGGCGCATGCGCAAGGGCAGACCGATTCGCTGGCGGTGCTGGAATTGTGGATGGCCGCGCGCGGGGACGAACGCCTGGCCGAGCGGCTGAATCCAATCATGGATAGCGCCGATCGCCGCATCTTCGGCTTTGCCCCCGACGCCCCGTTTGAACCCGATTTGCTGGCCTGGCGCTTGATGCTGCACGGCGCCAGCCTGCATGTGTTCAGCCTTGATTACGACCGCGCCAAACTGACCGCCGCGCTGCAATGGGTGCTCAAGCAATGGCCCATGCCCGAGAGCCTGCAGCAGAAGCTGGCGGCGCGCCGGGCCGAGGCGACTGCCTCCGCCAGCAGCGAATCCACCCCCAATACTGCCGACGCGGGTTAAGCGTTTAACTTTTTTGCTTTGATTTGCGGCAAGCCGTTGTGCGCGCCAAACCCAGCGCTGGCGCGACTTTGCCCGCTGTACCCCAGCGGAAACGTATCCGTGCCGGTCGATACAGATACAAAACCGTCATCTTTCGATCATGTTGCCTCTCTAGCATTCAGTCCGCTTTCACACAGCCGGGGTCTGCCGACTCCTTCACTGACACGGACTCATAATGCAAAAAACATCTTTCACCCTCGCCGTCATGCCTTTGGCGCTGGCACTGGCCCTGGCCGGTTGCGGCGGCGATAGCGATAGCGATGCGTCAACCAGCACGCCTGTGGTCACCAACCCCACGCTGACGATTCCGGCCGCGCCCACCGGCACCGGTGCTGAGGACATCGCCAGCGTACAAGACGTATCCACCGTGTTGCCGTTTGTGGATTACGCGTATACCAACCAGCGCGGCGATGCGCGTTACGCCACTATTGATACCAACGCGGGCGTACGTGTACTGGCCCGATACCTTGATCTGTGGACACCCAGCTCGCTGATCGTGGATGCGGGCGTCACCGCTGCGGCCTATGGCACGTTTCCGGCCGTGGTCGCCAGCAGCTGGACCGGCATACCGGGCGACAGCACCGACGGCAAAGCGGTAAACAGCGCAGTGCTGGCGCAAAACATCCAGTACGTGGTCACCGCCACCACCGGCCGCACCGCCGACCAGGCCACGGCGGCGTATCTGGATGACCGCCGCGGCAAGGGCTATAGCGTGACCGATGGCATGGGTCCGCTGACCACGGCCTGGCGCACCGCCGCGCAACAAACCACCAGCATCACCAGCGTGGCGGCCGATGCCACCAGCGTGGTTTACAACGACAGCGGCAATAACGTCGGCGTGGGCGCAGCCAGCAACACCCGCTTTGGCAATGTGGTGGATCTGCTGGGCACCACCGTGGGCACCAATGCCTCGACCGAACCGGCCAAGCGCTTCTTTAAATACGCACGGCCGTTCCGCTGGAGCAGCAGCGTGGTGGTGGTGCCCGCGCTGGTGCCCGCCGAAAGCAGCACGCCCAACACCGATGGCGGCTTCCCCAGCGGCCACTCGGCCGAAGCCGGGCGCGATGCGTTCACCATGGCGTGGCTGGTGCCGGAGCGCTTCCAGGAAATGGTTTCGCGCGGCCTGGAGCTCGGGGAAAACCGCATTCTGGCCGGCATGCATTCGCCGCTGGACGTGATCGGCGGCCGCATCCAGGCGCTGGCCACCGTGGCCGCCAACCTGCGCGCCAATACCGGCGTGGCCGATGTGGCGTATGCCCAGGCGCACAGCACGTTGATGGCGGCGGCCGGTGTCAGCACCGAAGCCGATTTCATCAGCTATGCGCATTCGGCCAGCAGCAGTACCGACCGCTTTGCCGATTACGCCACCAACAAGGCCAACAATGCGCGCCGTTTGACCTATGGCTTTAGCCAGATCGGTGATGCCACCAAACCAGCCACGGTGCCGAAGGGCGCGGAAATCCTGATCCAGACGCGCTTCCCGTACCTGACCTACAGCCAGCGCCGCGTGGTGCTAAAAACCACCGCACTGACATCGGGCTATCCGGTCATGGACGACGCCGAAGGCTGGGGCCGGATTGATCTGTTCAAGGCGGGCGATGGCTTTGGCGCATTCAACGGCGACGTGGCAGTTACCATGGACGCCACCCTGGGCGGTTACAACGCCGCTGACACCTGGCGCAACGACATCGCGGGCGCCGGCAAGCTGACGCTGAAAGGCACCGGCACGCTACATCTGGCGGGCGCCAACAGCTATACCGGCGGCACCGATATCGAAGGCGGCACCTTGCAAGCGGATAGCGTCAGTGGCTTTGGCAATGGCGATGTGTATGTGGGCAAGGGCACGGCCGTGATCGCCGCCGCCAGCGCGCTCAGCGTGGCCAACTACACGCAACTGGCCACCGGCGCGTCGCAACTGGTGATGGGCAGCGGCACGCAAGGCCAGATCAAGGCCAGCGGCAATGTCACTCTTGCCGGCGGCACGCTCAATATCACTTTCGCCAGCGGCTATACGCCGAGCGTGGGCAGCACGCTGACGCTGATCAATGCCAAGGCGTTGAATGGCACCTTCAGCAGCATCACGGTCAATGGCTTCAAGGCAACGCCAACCTATAGCGCGACCGGCCTGACGCTGCATCTGGATAGCGCGGCTTAAGCTTTGGCAGTTTGTTGGCCGGGCAGGGCGCGTTGATCACGCGGCAATAAAAACGGCGGTGCTGATAATCTCAGCACCGCCGTTTTAATCTGCAGGCTTTCGCTTAGCCCAGCGCTTGTTTCAGCTTGTCGTGGTCCAGTTCTTTTTCCCACTGCGACACCACGATGCTGGCGACGCCATTACCCACGATATTGGTCAGCGCGCGGGCTTCGGACATAAAACGGTCTACGCCCAGAATCAACGTCAGGCCCACCACCGGAATATCGGGCACCACAGCCAGCGTGGCGGCCAGCGTAATAAACCCCGCGCCGGTCACGCCCGATGCGCCTTTGGACGTCAGCATCGCCACCAATAAAATCGACAATTGCTGCCACAGGCTAAGATCGATATTCATGGCCTGCGCCACAAACAAGGCTGCCAGCGTTAGATAGATATTGGTGCCATCCAGATTAAAGCTGTAACCCGCTGGCACCACCAGGCCCACCACTGCTTTGGGACAACCCGCGTTTTCCATTTTGCGCATCAATTGTACCAACGCGCTTTCGGAAGAAGACGTGCCCAATACCAGTAGCAATTCTTCGCGGATATAAATCACAAACTTGATAATGCTAAAGCCGTGATATCGCGCAATCACTCCCAGCACCACCAGCACAAACAACACGCAGGTTAGATAGAAGCACGCCATCAAACTGGCCAGCGGCAGCAGCGCTTTAAGACCATATTTGCCCAGCGTAAACGCCATTGCGCCGCCCGCGCCCAGCGGGGCCAGCCACATTAGCGCGCGCACCATACCAAAAAAGATATCCGACAGGCCTTCGACAAAACGCAGGACGGGTTCGCCTTTGGCGCCGATCTTGTTAAGCGCAAACGCAAACAACACCGCCACTAATAACACCTGCAGCAAATCGCCTGAGCCGCTAAAGGCATCGGCAAATGTTTTGGGAATGATATGCAGAATAAAATCGACCACATGCTGCTCATGCGCTTTTTGCGCGTATTCGGCCGCCAGTTTGGGGTCCAGCGTATGCGGATCAACGTTAAAGCCTTTACCGGGCTTGAGAATATTGGCCACCAACAAACCAATCACCAGGGCAAAGGTCGACACCACTTCAAAATACAACAGCGCTTTGCCACCCACGCGACCCACTTTTTTCATATCCCCGGCATTGGCGATACCCAATACCACCGTGCAGAAAATGACCGGGCCAATCAGCATTTTGATCAGCGCAATAAAACCATCACCCAAGGGTTTAAGCGCCACGCCCAATGGGGGATCGAAATAACCAATCAAACCACCGGCCACAATGGCCAGCACCACCCAGAAATACAACGATTTATGTAATTGCCTCATCCGTATTCGCTCCATCGCTTGCTGGCAAGTTTCGGGTTTATAAGTGCGACCGACCGGTCTTGTAGTGCCGGAATATTAACTACATTAACTTGCGTTTGAAACGCCGTATCCAGGTAGTTTCCGCATCAGGGGCGCGCTGTAGTGGCGTCGCAACGCTGCCATGCGGTGTGCCGCCGCCGGGCCGCCTGTTGTCGGCGCCCGACGGCACGGGCGGATCGAGTTCAGTAATCGTGCACGTGTTCGATCTGCCAGCCGCGGGCGGGCGCAATGCGTAATAGATCCGCCAGTTGCGCCACCGGCAGCAACACGCCCACGCGGCGGATATGGCGCGGCTCCGCCATGGCCTGGGTAAACAGGATGCGCCCTGCGTCCAGCGGCAACGGCTGCTGATCCGGCTGCCACAGCGTCACCAGAATGTCGCCCTGATTGCCCGCAATATCGTCAAAGCGCACGCCTTGCTGCGCCAGCGCGGTCGCGGCAATGCGAAAATCAAAATAGCGCGGCAGGCTTAACAGTTGGCGGCCATCGGCATAATTCTTCAGCACGTCAACGCGGGCGGGCAGATGCAGCGGCGCGGGCGGGGCGGCAATCACCACATCGGTATTCATCAATGCCACCTCGTACGTGGCGCGCGTGGCTTTTTCGATCAGCTTGCCGTAGGCGGCTTTGATCAGGTATTCGGTGGTCAGCGCATAGCGCCGCTCCCATTTGCGCAGCAGCCCCGGCCCGGTCAGCGGCACATCGCGCCACAGGCGGGTCAGGCGGCTGCGGAAATCAAACAGATACCACGGCTGTTGCCGGATAAAGTCGACGTATTCCTGTGCCGCTTGCGCCGCAAAGCGATCTTCGGCCGTCATCTGGTTGCCGCCCAAGGCCCAACTGATGCGGCCCAGGGTGTTTTCGTAAGCGGCGCGCAGCCCGTATTCGAGCGTGGTGCTGCTGGCCAACACCACAATCATCACGTGATAGCCGGGGTTGGACGGATAGTGGCCGCGCCATTGTTCGCGCGTGGCGAGGTAATAGCTGGACCACAGCTGCCCCACATGCGCCACAAACGGAAAATCCTGCGAGGGCTGTTGGCGCAAGGTGCGCGCGTATTGCGCCGGGCTGTGCACCAGAAACCACTCGGGATAGGTCAGCAACGTTTGCTCAGCGCTGCGTTGCTGGTCAGACGGCACCAGACTGGGCGCGCTGGCTTGCGCCACCGCCATCCAGAACAGCCCGCTCAGCACGCCATATTTAAGTAGCCGCAACATCAGACGGACTCCGCTTTAACAAACGCCATCAGCACGTTTTGCGACGGATCGCCCGCCTGCAACAACTTGTCACCGGTGTGGCGCAAGCCGGCGGCCTCGATCTGTTCGACCCAGTACTGCACGCTGTTAAAAAAGCGCGGCTCGGCCTGATTGGTTTCCCAGCGCTCGCCCAGGCCCGCGTTGAACACGGTGTGCGCAAGCGCCACAAACTGGTCCATCTCCGGTGTGGTGACATCATGGTCGCGCACCACAAAATAACCGCCAGGCCGCAACACCCGGGCAATCGCGCGCAAAAACGGCTGCAGTCTGGCGGTGGGCATATGGTGCAAACCCACAAAGCAGCTGACCAGATCGGCACTGGCGTCGGGCAGCGACAAGGGCTCAAACGCGCGCATCGGGACATACTCGCCCACGGGGCGAATCTGACCGCGTTCGACGATATCTACCGGCGACATCCCCGGTGCAAGCTCATGCGCCAGAGTCACGCGGCCACGCAAGCGCAGATGTTTTTTAAGCGCATTAACGTAGCGGCCGGTGGAACCAATCTCGACGTAATCAACCAGATCGCGCCGCGCAATCAGTTGCGCGGTTTGGCGGCCCATCTCTTGTTTTTGCGTGGCCAGCGACGGCAAGGCGTGGGTCAGCGCCGCCAGCCTGGGCGTGATCGCGGGCAAGCCGGACTGGATGGCGCGATAGATAGCTTCATCATCACGATGCTGCGTTAACGCTTGTTTGATCAGCGTGTGCAGGCGGTCTTCCGGCACCACGTTAAAGATGTTCTGCAAAAAGCGATAAAAACGATCGGCCGATTCGGTCTGATCGTAGACCGCGGCAAACAGCTGCGGGCGCTGGGCCGGCGCCGACGCGGGCTGGATTTCGGCCTGGCGCTGTGGCGCGTAGTAGCGATCCCACAACGCGCCGCGCAAACGATAATCCGGATCCAGTTGTTGCTTGAGCGCAAACAGCTCGCGAGCGCGGGGATAAGCGCGATGAAACTGATCCGCCGTCGCATGCAATTGATACGGCAGATAGTAAGTGCCGCCCGCGGCCAGCACGTGCTCGATCAACTCGCGCGTCCAGACCGCCACGCGCTCCTGGGCATTGGCACGGGTGCGCTGTTTGTAATACAGCACAAACGCATAGGTGTCGCCGCGTGCCCAGTTCAGCAGCGTGGTGTCATCGCCAGTGGCGTGCCGCACTGAGACGTTGACCGCATTCACTCGATGCGCCTGCAACGTGGCGCCCAGCGCTGCGGCAAACTGCTCGAAGCGGGCCACCGGCACAAAATATTCCTGCAGCACATAGGTGCGGCGCTCGCGATCCAATGGCTCCAGCTCGGCCACGTCATAGCCGGCTTCGTAATTGCGCCAGTGCACCGGCTTGCGCAAATACAAGACCGGATCATAAACATGCTGCCGCCGCAGCTTGCCCATCGGCGTTTCGGTAATGGCCCACATTAGATAGCGCGCCAGCCAGAAACGCCGCGCCAACGGTTGCAATCGCGGTGCGCTGGCGGGTTTGTCGGTATGCACCCAGCTGACGGCGCGGCCATGGCGATAGTGCGGCGGGTAGAGATCAAAATTGTGGAATACCACGTCGGCGCGGCCTTCGACATGGGCATCAAACCACGCACGGTATTGCGCCACCGGCAGGGTTTTGTGCTGCCGCTCCACGCGGCGGTTGCTGGCCAGTTCCAGCTCCACTTCGGTGATGATGCCAATCGCGCCATAGCCCCCGATCGCCGCGCGAAACAGCTCGGCGTTCTGTTGCCGGTTGGCGACCACAATGCGGCCATCGGCCAGCACCAGCGTTAGCGCGCGCACCGACGACACCACCGGCCCCAGTCCCATATAGCGCCCGTGCGCGTTAACCGACAGCGCACCACCCACCGTAAAGTTGGCATAGGTCTGCATGATTTTGACGGCGAATCCATGCGGATCGATAAAGCGCTGGATATCGCACCACCGCGTGCCCGCTTGCACGCGCAACAGGGCTCGCGCGGGTTCGAAGGCGAGGATGGCATTCAGGGCGCGCAAGTCCAGATGCAGACTGCCGGGGCTGGCGGTGTGGCCACCCATGCTGAAATGCCCGCCACCCACCGAAACCGGCAGCGTGGTGCTGCGGACTGCGGCGGCGACTTCTTCGGTGCTGGTGGGGCGCGTAATGGCAAATACCGGGATGCGATTAAGGCCGGTCACGTCATTGACAGTGGTCATGGTTATTTTCCCAGCTCCACCACCAGATAACCCGCGCGGGCAGCCGGATCTGCGCCAAAGCGATTGCTGCCCGTCACCCCGGCGCGCAGCAATTGGAATAACAACCACAGCGGGCCCAGTACCGGAACCACCGCCACCAGCAATATCCACGCGCCACGGCCGATATCGTGCAAACGCTTTGCACTGAGCGCGACTGCGCCGTAAACAAAAATCGCCGCAAACAACGCGGCAGGCAGCGCGCCCGCAACATCGCCAAACAAACTGCCCAAGGCGGTGCAGGCGATGGCCAGGACCAGCAAGCGCCACGCATAGGTCAATCGCGTTATGCGGCCCTGCGCAAAGAAAAACATCTCGAAATAGTTCATGAGCACTCATCGGTGGCGACATGGTGGAAGCGGCAGCTTACCCAGGCGCAGCGCGGGCTACTACGAAATGGCGGGTGGCGATGCAACCATGCAACGTTTCGATACTCAAGGCATCGACTTACGATACGCAGACACTATCCGAACAAGCTCGGGCAGATAACTCGCTACTGACGTCAGCTCGATTTGCACGCTTCTTGCAAATTCTGCCGTCGCAACTATGCTGACCTTTCGGTTGGCTGTCCTTGCGCGCAAATCGCAGGGCGGTTTAACCGCCCCTACAGATCGCGAGGAACGTCGAATGCATGGTTCGCAATTCTTTCCCAAAGTCACCGCCATTGCGTTGGCAATTGCTTTATCCAGCCAGGCGTATGCCGCATCACGTTATGACGAACTAGCCAATCTGCCTTTTAAAAACGGTTTTCCCACCAAAGCATCCAGCCAGAAACTGGCGGATGAATTGATATTCCAGCGGGCAACGCAAGCTTATTTATGGTCGTTACCGGCCATTAATATCTGGGCCATGAAAGAGGCCTCTGAAAAGCAATTTGGCGCGGGATATAACATTCTGCCAACCTGGAAAGGGCGCATTAACGCCAAAACCCTGGTCACCACGCCTAATTCCGATCTGGTTTACGCCATGAGTTATCTGGATCTGAAAAAATACGGCCCCCTGGTGGTGGAAGCGCCACCGGGCGTGCAGGGTATGTTTGATGATTTCTTTCAAAGGCCCTTGGTAGGCCCGACCATCGAGGGCAAAACCTGGCGCGGCGATGTGGGCCTGGCGGGCCCGGATAAAGGCAAAGGCGGCACCTATGTGCTGCTGCCGCCGGACTACAATGGCCCGGAGCCCAAGGAAGGCTTTGTTTATCGATCGCGCACCAACAATGTGTTTTTGTTCTGGCGCACCTTCTTTAAAAACCCGGCTGATTTGACCACGCCGGTGGCTGAAGTGGAGCAAACGCACATCTATCCGCTGGGCCAGAAAGACACGGCCTTGCCGATGCAATTTCCCGATGCGACCGGCGCGCAAATCAATATGCTGTTTCCGCATGACGGCGCTTACTTTGATATGTTGTCGCGCTTTATCGAAGCGGAAGCGGTGGACCCGGCCGATATGGATATGCGCGGCTTTCTGCATACATTAGGCATTGAAAAAGGCAAACCATTTGCCCCGGACGCCAAACGTCGCAAATTGCTCGATCAGGCGGCACGCACCGCTTTTAAAATGAGCAAGGTCATCAGCAATGATTTGCTGGTCAATGAAGCGGGCGGCTTGTATTACAAAGATCGCCAATACGTGAATACCTTTGCCGGCGAAAACACCGAATTCCAGTCCAGCGGCAGCTATACCAATCTGGAACAACGCGTGGCGTTCTTTACCTCGGCGTATTCGGATAGCCCGGGCATGGTGATGAATATCGTCGGCGCTGGCGCTAAATACCCGGCCACCTCACGCGATGCGGACGGCAATTATCTGGATGGCGGCAAAAGCTACAAAATGACCTTGCCCGCCGACGTGCCCGCGGCATTGTTCTGGTCGGTGACGGCGTACGACGGCCTGAGCGCATCGGGCATGCCCAATGGCCAGGCGTTTCCATCGCTGAACCAGATGGACAAGCCGGTGCAGAACGCCGATGGCTCAACCGACATCTATTTCGGCCCGACCTCGCCCGGCGCGGGCAAAAACTGGATTCAGACGGTCAAAGGCAAGGGCGTGCTGGTGATCGTGCGGCTGTATGGGCCCAAGCAGGCGTTCTTTGACCAGACGTGGAAGCCGGGCGATCTGCATAAGCAATAAAGGCTGCGGGTGATGCTGCGCCGCGACATCACCCGGCTGTCTAGCCGTATACGCCCTGATGCTCAGGCGCGGGGGCTTTGTGGGTCGCGACGACGCTTTGCGGCAACCACGCCGACGAGGCCCATGCCCAACATGGCCCAGGTCTCCGGCTCCGGCACGGCAGCCGTCGGGATGGGGTCGTAGAAGCGGTAAGCGGTGAAGCTGGCAATGCCATTAATATCCGTTGCTACGACCGGCACGTTGCCGTTGCCATAGCCGTCAAACCGGGAACCCCCGCTCCAGTTCGTGCCCACCCAGCCCGCTTGGGATGGATCCGAGGCGATCGTATTGTTATACGATTCAGTCCAGCTCGAAGACTGGCCACCTTGGCGGGGCGACACCGTCACCGTATCCTTACCCACCGTCGTGGCCCCCGTCACAGATACAAAACTGCCTGATGCCCAACTCGTGGCACCCGTTACCAAGCCTGTGGTCACGTTGGTAAAAGAGCTCAATTGCCAGCCGCTGTCAGCCAGCCATGCAAGCGAATACTGCGTATAAAGCGCACCCGTGCTGCTTTGATCCCGGGCGGTATAGGTAATGCCTGACACCGTAGTTTTATCGTAATGATATTGATAGCCGCCGTAGTCGCCAGTCAGGCCACTGCTGGTCGTCAGCGTGCCTGAGCTGGCGTCGGCCGTAACGCCGTAACCAAAATAGAGATTGAAGCCGGGGTAGCTGAGTTGCACGGCAGCATGCGAAGGCGCCGCGAACGTAAGTAGTAGGGCCGCAGCTGCAGCCCAATGAGTTTTGGCAAGTCTCATGATCTTTTCCGTAATAGGTAAGATATTGTGCGGGTAAATCGCGGTCATCTTATCAGTTACTAGTAAGCCATGATTACAATGCGATGAAGCGTTGTGGCATCTTCACTGCGCGCCACCGTGCTAAAACGCGTGCTGCGTGAGCGCAGTCACAGCGGGTACATCTGCAGAGGCCTGGCGCGTTGGCCATTCGCCCGCCACCAGCAAATCTTCGTAAAACGCGCCAAACGGGCGGGTGGGGTGGGCGATCTGGATTTCGAGAATCCACAAGCCGGTATTGGGGCATGCATCAAAGCTGCCCAGGCTGCCTGCCTTGTAAATGGCGTGCGGGAAATCCGAGACGCGGTGGCCTTTGATATCCAGGTTCAGTTTCCAGCCCGCGGCCTCGGCTTGCGTTTGCGCATAACGATACAATTCTTCGCCCGACGGCCGATGTTGATGCCAGTACTGACCGGTCTGCTGCCACAGCACGCGCGCGGCCTCGGCACAGGCGGCCATTTCGGCGTCATCGCCCACCGAGAAGCTGTCGCCGGCATCGCCCTCATGGCCGTCCCACACCACGCCCAAATCGATAAAGAACATATCGTTTGAGCCAAGTGTTTGTTCTGGCGTGATTTTCTCTTTAAAGGTTTTGAGCGTGTTTTCGCCAAAACGCACGATGATCTGATGCCAGATGCGCTGCATGCCCATGCCGTCGAGGATGTCTTTAGCGGCATCGCAGGCTTGTTGTTCAGTCATGCCGGGTTGAACCACGGCGGCGATGCGCTGGACGGCGTCCATGGTTTGGGCGCGTGCATGCAGCATCGCATCAAGCGAAAAAACACTGCCGACCGCTTCGCGCGGATCGTGAATCGGGCTATTCATAAGGAGAGGGGTTCCAGAAAATGCAGAGGGCCAGGTCCGTGCGGCTGACGCTGGACACCCAGTGTGGCGTAATCCGGGCCAGCCGGGAACCATGCGGCGCACTGTAAGTTGCAACGCTGTGTATCAAGACAACGCGGACTCGCATGACGCGGCATCGGAACAGCGACTACACGGCTTTAGGCGTTGTCCTGCTAACGGCCTGGACGCGTTTTCTCAAAACTAGCGTCAGCACATTCGCTCATGGAGAAACACAATGATCAAGTCGTTGATTGGTACAGCTATTGCGGGCCTGGTGATGGGCGTTCTGCTGAAGAAACTGGTTAAGGAAAAGACTGAATCGACCTCGGCCACGCCGGTCTGATTTCAATCTGATCGGCCATAAAAACGGGCGGTGCCGCAGATGCGGGCCGCCCGTTTTGCTTTGTCCGTAGCCAGGTCATCACCTGGCCCGCCATCAACCCTGAACGCGCTTGCGCCGCGCCGCCGCTACGCTGGCCACCAAACCCAAACCCATCAGCGCCCAGGTTTCCGGCTCCGGCACCGCAGGCGGCAAGGTGGGTGGGGTACGGCTATCAGTCAGCTCGCTGACCAGGCTGAATTCGAGCTTGAAGGTGCGAGGATCGCCTGCCGCCAGATCGATAACGCCGGCATCCCCCAATGCAGCCGAGCTCCCTTTCTCTGTAAGGTGATAACTGTAATTGAGCGGAAACTGGTTGCCCGCGTCATCGATGGTGAACACGAAGAAACTGCTGGACGCATACACCGAGCCGGGACCGAATCCGGTGTCCGGCAGGTTGGCGTTAAACCAGTCACTTAGATTGATGGTCCCGCCGCCCGCGCCCACGCTGACGATCTCTTCAAACGAAAAATAACCGCTGGCGCTGCCGAGCGACTTACCCGCCAATAATTTGGCGGTGCTGGCCAGCTGGATACGTTGCGTTGTAGCGTCGGCGGTGGTGGTCAGCGCAATGCTGCCCGCAGCAGTCTGGTAATCAAAACTACCGCTCTGGTTGGTGAGCTGGGGAGCTCCGGTCAATTCATTGATCACCGAATACATATTCGAAAACGCGGGCGCGCCCAGCACGACGTCTCCCGACGCGGTGATCAGCACCCCAGTGTCGCTTTGCAGGTGTACATCGGCAAATGCGCTGGCGGCGGTCAGGCTAAGGGCTGCGGCAACTGACTTGGCAAGTCGGTTCATGAAACGCTCCGTATTGATCATCAAAAACACCCGCTGCAGGCCGCACCGGGTGTGGCGTGCTGGCTTAGCGCCGCGCTTTGCGTTTACGACCAGCGCCCGCGACCAGAGCAACCAGCCCGAGACCCATCAGCGCCCAGGTTTCCGGCTCCGGCACTGCGGCCGGCGGCGCCTCGTCGATCAGACCCTCATGAATGTCCAGATAAAACGTCTTCGGTCCCACGTTCTGGCCCGGCGCAAGGGTATAGCTGAACACATCGCTGGTTAACCGCGAATCGCCTTTGCTACCGAGGGACCACGACAACGGCAGGCTGTACTGGTCGCCTATCGTGCCGATGATGTAGCCCGAGTTGGTGACGGAGCCGGCGGCGTAGCCCGTGTCGGGCGATGCGCCATCAAAGGTATAAGCAATGCTGATCGTGCCGCCGCCCGTGCCAACTTGGAGGGCTTGCGCGAAAGTACCGCTCAGGCTCAGGTAGGTTTGAAACGAAGATGCGTTGAAGGTGAGGTGTGACCCGCTGGCGTCATGGCTGGTCTCTGCCAGCATGGTGGCGCCGTGGTAGGACTGGTCAAACAGCGACGCCACCGGCGCCGTAAAGTAAGCGTCATCCACATAGGCTTCCGTCGACACGGTTAACGCGCCAAAGCTGATATCTCCGCTCAAGGTAATGGTGGCGCTGAAATTGGCTTGTAAAGCGGTTGCGTGCGCGCTGGTCGCAACAACGGAAAATGCCGCGATTGCGGCCCATCGATTGGCAAGTCTCATGGTGATTTCCTGGCTGGATCAAATAAGAAGAGGCGTTCAATTAATCCGCGTGCACGCCCACGGATATCGCGGGCGGTGAGCGCAACAAAACCGCGGCCCGGCATCGCTCAGGTTTCCCACCCGGGCACCGCCGAGAGCGGTTGCACGGTGGGTTCTAAGCAGCGAATTGCACTTACGTAAACAGCTCGCTCGCATTAACGGCAGAAATGCGGCCTCCCGAAATCACATCGCCCGTCGCGGTCGGCGTAAGGCTATGCCTGAAAGTGGCCAAAAAGCCGGTGTAGCCAACCGTGACGAAGGCGAACGCTGGCGCGGATGCCAACAACAAGGCAATCAGGGTGAGGCGCATGACGGTGTTCCTGCGGAGGGCTGGATGAGTACAGCATCACCACCTTAGTACACAGCGTGAAGTAAGTTTTGCCGCATGTCGTGAAAGCATGACCACAGAATCGGCATCCGATGTGCGGCTGCGCGATCGCATCGGGATGCCGCGCCGGGGCCGGTTGGCGGCGCTTATGTACAAGCGCAGGCTGCCTGCCGCAAAAACCCGGATAATGGCGGCCAGTCAACTGGGCACTATCTGGATTTTTGCTATGGAAATTAAGGTCAACTTTCTCGACAAGCTTCGGCTCGAAGCCAAATTCGATGATTTCACGGTCATCGCCGATCAACCCATCCGCTATAAAGGCGATGGCTCGGCGCCAGGCCCGTTCGATTATTTTCTGGCCTCATCGGCGTTGTGTGCGGCGTATTTCGTCAAGCTGTATTGCGAAACCCGCAATATCTCCACCGAAAATATCCGCTTGTCGCAGAACAATATTGTTGATCCGGAAAACCGGTATCAGCAGATCTTTAAAATCCAGGTGGAATTGCCCGCCGATATTTCCGATAAAGATCGCCAGGGCATTTTGCGTTCAATCGACCGCTGCACCGTCAAAAAAGTGGTGCAAACCGGTCCGGAATTTGTAATCGAAGAAGTCGAGAATCTGGATGCCGACGCGCAGGCACTGCTGACGCTGAACCCCGCGGCCGAGGCTGCCACCTATATTCCGGGCAAAGATCTGCCGCTGGAGCAAACCATTGCCAATATGTCCGGCGTGCTGGCCGGTTTGGGCATGAAGATTGAAATTGCATCGTGGCGCAATATCGTCCCCAATGTGTGGTCTTTGCATATACGCGATGCGCATTCGCCGATGTGTTTTACCAATGGCAAAGGCTCAACCAAAGAAAGCGCACTGGCATCCGCCCTGGGTGAGTTTATCGAACGGCTTAATTGCAACCATTTTTATGGCGGCAATTATTGGGGCGAAGAGATCGCGAATGCCCCTTTTGTGCATTACCCGGATGAACGCTGGTTTAAAGCGGGGCCGCACGATGCCTTGCCTAGCGAAATCCTCGACGCATATTGCCTGGATATCTACAACCCCGATGGCGAATTGCGCGCATCCAATTTGATTGACACCAATTCCGGCAACGAAGCGCGCGGCGTGTGTTCGCTGCCGTTTGTGCGGCATTCGGACGGCGCCGTGGTGTATTTCCCGTCCAACCTGATTGAAAACCTGTACGTCAGCAATGGCATGAGCGCGGGCAATACCTTGGCCGAAGCGCAGGTGCAATGCCTGTCGGAAATCTTTGAGCGTGCGGTCAAGCGCGAAATCCTGGAAGGCGAGATTACCTTGCCCGAAGTACCGCAAGCCGTGCTGGCCAAATATCCGCGCATCGTGGCGGGCATTAAGGGCCTGGAAGAGCAGGGCTTTCCGGTTCTGGTTAAAGACGCATCCCTGGGCGGCAAATATCCGTTGATGTGCGTGACGTTGATGAACCCGCGCACCGGCGGCGTCTTTGCGTCTTTTGGCGCGCATCCGAGTTTTGAAGTGGCGCTGGAACGTAGCCTGACCGAATTGCTGCAAGGCCGCAGTTTTGAAGGTTTGAATGATCTGCCACAGCCTACTTTTGAAAGTCAGGCGGTGACTGAGCCGAATAATTTTGTCGAACACTTTATTGATTCCAGCGGCATCGTGTCGTGGAAGTTCTTTAGCGCCAACGCAGATTACGACTTTGTGGAATGGGATTTCTCCGGGCACGGTGAAAACTCGAATGCCGATGAGGCAGCCACCCTGTTTGGCATTCTGCACGACATGGGCAAAGAATCTTATATGGCGGTCTACGACCAGTTGGGCGCCACCGCTTGCCGCATTCTGGTGCCCGGTTATTCCGAGGTTTATCCGGTGGAAGATCTGATCTGGGACAACACCAACAAAGCGCTTTTGTTCCGTGAAGATATTCTGAATATCCATCGCTTGAATGACGCGGGCCTCAAGATTCTACTGCGCAAACTGGAAAACAACGAACTCGACGATTACAGCGACATCATTACGCTGATTGGCATCGAATTCGATGAAAACACGGTGTGGGGCCAGTTGAATGTGCTGGAATTAAAACTGCTGATCAATCTGGCGTTAAAACGCCTGGATGACGCGCATGATCTGGTGGGCGCTTTTCTGCAATACAACGACAACACACTAGAGCGCGGTCTGTTTTATCAAGCGTTGAATGTGGTGCTGGAAGTGACGCTGAATGACGAACTGGATATCGCCGATTACGAAGCCAATTTCCGGCGCATGTTTGGCAACGAGCGCATGGATGCGGTGCTCGGCTCGGTGGATGGCAGCGTGCGCTTTTACGGCTTGACGCCCACCAGCATGAAACTGGAAGGCCTGGATCGGCATCAGCGGCTGATCGATAGCTATAAAAAGCTGCATACCGCACGGGCAACCGCGGCGGGCATTAACGTCAATTCTTGAGTAGCGTAAGGATCAGGCCGGGTGGATTTCGATTGCGCAAGCCATTGAATTCACCCGGTATGTTTTGGCGCCGGGTCAAGGGCGCGCGATTAGCGTGACCCATTCGTGTTGCTTCCAGGCAACGAGATTGCTTTCTACTACCGTACATCAGAACACATCTACCTGTAACAATCAGTCATAAATCCCATTGCCTATAGTCGCAATCTGTGTGGCCGCGGGCGGTATTACCCATGCCGTCGCTGCGCATTCTGTCAAAAGACGGAATGCAGGCCGCTATGTTTCTGGAGAAGGGGATTTAAAAAATGATTAAACAGCGACTCTGCCTGTCGATACTCACTGCCTTGATTTGTACCCAAGCCCTTGCCGCCGACGACTTTGCCGGCTTCTTTGTCGGGATTAAAGCCGGCGATAACCGTTCCAGCACTTCGGGTAATTTCCAGACCGATAGCAAAAACGCCGTGACCGCCGGGGGCGAGATTGGCTACAACGTGCAATGGGACAGCTTTTTGATTGGCCTGAGCGGGTTTTACGATTACGTCGATAAATCCGACCACAATTTGCTGACCACCGGCCTGACCAGCAATTACGGCGCGCGCCTGGGCGGCGCTGATTTCAAACTGGGCGTGCCGGTTAACAAATTTCTGCCTTACCTCAAGCTGGGTTATGGCCGGCTGGAAGGGTCGGGCGGGGATGGCCTGATCAACAACTTTGGCGGCAACGATTTTCATGGCGGCGCAGGCCTTGAATACAAACTGGCGCCACACTGGGGTCTGGCGGCCGAATGGACGCAAATGCGCGTTGGCGACAACGGCGTCAAATTCAAAAGCAACAGCTATACGCTTAATCTGAATTACTACTTTGGCAGCCCGGCGCCTGCGCCCGTCCCGGTAGCGGCGCCCGCACCGGCTCCAGCGCCAGAACCTGCCCCCGCACCCACGCCCGCGCCCGCACCACAGCCGCAAGTGGTGACCAAACACTTCTCGCTGAAGACCGACGTGCTGTTTGCCTTTGGCAAAAACGCGCTGAAGCCCGAGGGCAAGGATGAGCTCGACAAGCTGTACGACGAGGTAAAAGGTCTCGATCCGAAAGAAGGCAAGGCCATCGTGGTGGGCTATACCGATCGCATCGGCAGCGAGAAATACAATATGGACCTGGGTTATCGTCGCGCCAAAGCGGTGGTGGACTATCTGGTCACCAAAGGGGTGCCGGCCGACAAGATCGACGCGCAAAGCAAGGGCAAGGCCGATCCGGTAACCGGTGATACCTGCGCCAAGATCAAGAATCGCAAGAAATTGATCGAATGTCTGGCGCCCGATCGCCGCGTGGAAATTGACGTGCAGGGCGTGCACGAAGAAGTGCATATGCAGGAAAATTCCACGCAATAAGCGCGTTGGGCATGGGTTAGGCTCACGCGAGGTAAATCAAGGCAAAGACCGTCATCAAGGCGGCCTTTGCCTTTTTATATTCGGCGGATTGCACCGCACCGTTGCGGTCCGGGCTGCATGATGGCAGGCTCTGGGCGGTCTGATTTTGCGTTTTTACTGGAGCAATCAATGCCTGATCTCAGCAGCTTTCGCATCACACAAAAATGGCCCGCAGCGCATCCTGACCAGATCCAGCTGTATTCCTTGCCCACACCCAATGGCATCAAGGTTTCGGTGATGCTGGAAGAAACCGGATTGGCGTACGAGCCCCATCTGGTGACGTTGGACCAGGAGGGTGTGATGTCGCCAGAATTTCTGTCGCTGAATCCCAATAATAAAATCCCGGCCATTCTTGACCCGAATGGGCCCAATGGCCAGCCGCTGGCCTTGTTTGAATCGGGCGCCATCCTGATTTATCTGGCGGAAAAAACCGGCCAGTTTTTGCCAAGCGACCCGGCCGCGCGTTATGAAACGATACAGTGGCTGATGTTCCAGATGGGGGGTGTCGGCCCGATGTTTGGCCAATTAGGCTTCTTCCATCGCTTTGCCGGCAAAGACATCGAAGATAAACGCCCGCTAACGCGTTATGTGAACGAAACCAAGCGATTGCTGAATGTGCTGGAGCAACGTTTGCAAAACCGCGACTGGATCATGGGTAGCGAATACACCATTGCGGATATGGCCATTTTTCCGTGGGTGCGCATTATTGGCGGGTTTTATGATGCGGCCGAAGTGGTGGGCCTGAGCAATTATCCGAATGTATTGCGGGTATTGCAGGCATTTGAAGCGCGTCCGGCGGTGCAGAAAGGAATTGCGATTCCAGCGCGCGATTAAATATCTCTTGGCGCTGTAACTTGAATCGGGCCGCAATTAAAGCGGCCCGATGTCGTTTACAGATCCAGTTTGGTGACCTTGGTGCCTTCCAGATTAAGGTTGGCCATCAAGCCGGCATTGGTCAGCACAAAGCCCACCACCGGCGCGGATACGCTGCTGGTGTCCACGTCGCCATTGGCCCCGATTTTGGCCAACGCCACCGAGCCATCCACGCCCGCAGTCCAACCCTTGCTGGCAGTAAATTTGTTCAGCGCTTCTTTGGTCATGAACAAGAAGATCACCGCTTTCGACTGCGCCCCGGCCTGCAGGCCGACCGACACTGCTGCCGTGCTGTAATAGCCGCTACTGGTGCCGCCGGTGCGCAATGCGCCTTCGCCGTATTCACCGCCCACCACCAGGCCTGCTGCCAGCACACTGGGGAAGACCAGCACCCCTTGCGATTTGGCCACCAGTTCCTTCGAGCCTTTGGCCGACGCATACAGTTTGGCCAGTGCGCTATCGACGTTGGCATCGATTGCGGTGCGCTTGTCCGCCGCACTGCCTTTGCTGCCGCTGGTGGTGCTACAACCCGTTGCGGCCAGCATTGATGCGGCCAGTAACAGCCCTACAAAATAACGACGTTCCACGATGGTTCTCCCGACACAACAACTGACCGTGTCACTGTTTGTTGAAGCCCGGCCTTTGCGCACGCAGCGGGGCAGGCCAGACCATGGGCGGCGCGAGCGGTAAGGATTAATTGCTGCTGCCGTTCGCTTGTTCCATCTTCTTCATGGCACCGTCGATGGCTTTTTTCATGCTTAACGTGTCTGCGCCCTGGTCAGGCGGAGATTTCTGCCCACACTTGAGGCGCTGAAGGCCCCTCCGGGCAACCAATGTCACCGTGGCTAGACCGAGAAATCCGCCGCGTAATCGGCGTCGGTGCGGGCCTTTAATTTGCCACTGCGGCAGGCTTGGGCAAACACCTGATAATCGCGCTCAACCTGGTCGGCGTAGTCGGTGGAATAGCGGGCGAGGGCGGCGGCAAAGCGGTCACTTTCGCCGATATAGCCGCTGATTTCCGGCGCCAGACCGCTGGCCCGCGCATGCGCCCGTGCCAACACCCAGCCGCAAATCCGGCCGTAGCCTTGCAGGCGCGTGGCATCCATCAACTCCACCTCGGCCGAGACCTTCATATCGCGCAACTGGCGCACAAAAAAGTGCCGCCCGGATGGCCCGGTCGACCAGCCCAGAAACAGATCGCTGGAGGCCTGCATCAGGCGTTGGCCCTCGACCACGCGCCGACCTTCGTGCTGAAAACCGCTACGTTCTTTAACAAATTTCGCCAGTACGGATGGGCGCGCCTCTTTGATCTGCAAGAATAGCGGCTGATGCTGACTATCCATCATCAAGGCAATCAAGCAACGCGTACCGACACTGCCCACGCCCACCACCTTGAAGGCAACGTCTTGCACGGTAAATCGCTCCAGCAACTTGCGATGGCTGCCGGACAAGGTGCCCAGATATTCCTTGCGCAGACGCTCCAGCAAGGCCTCGCCGCTGCCCAGCAACATCCAGTCGTCGTCGGCCTCAAACAGCGTGGTATTGCCGTGGATATGAAACACGGCGGGCGGCGTGTCGCGGATCGTCCACGCGCCGTCGGCCTGGCCCGCCAGCTTGGGCAGCAACTCGGCCGAGGTGCGCTTGCCCGCTTTTTCGATACCGCTGCGCACCATCTTTTTGCCGGTTTCCGTGCGCGCACTGTCGACCAGGCGCTCAAACGTAATGCGCTCGTACCAGATATCGAGCACGCCCATTTGCGCATATTTGGCCATGTTTTCCTGGTAGCTGACGGCGGCTTCAAACGCGGCTTCTCGCGCATTACGCTCGCCATGGCCCAGGTGCCGCGCCGCAACGGCAAGACTGGCCGTCAGCCGTTTTAAATCCCATTCCCACGGGCCGGGGTGGGTTTCATCAAAGTCATTCAAATCGAAAATCAGATTGCGCTCGGGCGTGGCAAAGCCGCCAAAGTTGGACAAATGTGCATCGCCGCAAATCTGCAAATGCAATTGGCTATCCGGCGTACCCGCCAGATCGTGCGCCTGAATAATTGCGCTGCCGCGATAAAACGTAAACGGTGAAACCAGCATGCGCGCATAACGCAGCGGCACCAGTTTTTCCACCCGACCTTCACTATTGCTTTTAAGCAGTTCAATCACGTCACGCCGCGTGTTGCCGGTATGGGTATGGCTGGATCGTTTGATGGTTTGTCGAATTGAACGACCGAATTCAAAACGATCAAGTACCGGCGAAGTATCGCTAAGCATGGCGTTAACCTTTTGATTTTGAAAAGAGGCGTTCTCGGTATAGGCGTAGCCACGCTACTGCGCCAGTAGCAATTGCTTTGGGCGTTAACCACCTCGCGACGCGAAGAGGGCGCTCGCGCTGGTATCTACCTATCGTCTTGTCTGCGGCATTTTTATGACTAAAGTTAAAGCGCAAACCGCACTCAATCTGACTGGAGCACACCCAATGAAATATCTGATCGCCGCCGCTGTCGCTTTCTGCTTTGCAGGCGTCTCGTTTGCCGATGAAATGCCGGAGAAGGCCACGCCGGACTCCGTCCAAAAAACGCAAAAACAACGCGTAAAACACAAGAAAACCAAAACGCCCGCCGCTTCGGCTGCAGCCAGCAATTAATTGCGTCGCCTTGAACCGGGCTCCTGGCGGGTCCGGTGTTATCACGGCGGTCGCCCTCAAGGATGTCCAGCCGCATCAAACAGCGTACACGGCAATCAGATCAAAACGCGCCTGGCGCGCTTGCAATTGGCGCAGGGCGGGGCTTCCGTAGCCTTCTTTAACCATCGCTTGATATGCTAGCGCCCTCTTTGGGGGCGTTATGCGATCAATTGTCGTCTTATTCCTTGCGTTAATTAGTCTTTATTCCACACCGGTATTTGCGGTCAAAGTATGGGAATGCGTCGCGCCCAATGGCGTGCATGTATTCCAGGACAAACCTTGTTTGAATGATACGGATAACCATTCGGTCAATTCGCAAAACGTGTCTATTCCTCAACGATTTCCGCAGAACAATTCGGACACCCGAATCTCTGCCGCGCCGGTACTGCCTGCTGCAAATGCAGGACCTGTGGTCAATACGGCGCATCCTGGCAGTGTGCGGATCGATGCATTTTCACTCATCAAACCGTTGCTACCCTATTTATTAGTGGTTTCCGGAATCACTATTGCGATTGGAATTTTTGGCCAGCGATCCAACCGCAATCCCTGGAAAACAGGTCGCCGCAAAGCCGGGCCAGACGCCCGAATGCATTTCATGCGAAAGAAATGGCTGTCTTTGCATGAACGCCAGATGTATCGACTGCTGACTGAGTTGGCGCCGCCAGAGTGGGCTGTTTTTGTGCAGGTGTCGATCTGCAACCGCAATCTGGATATTGTTCTTGTCATTGAACTGGATGATGTGACGCATATCGGCAAAGAGGAAAAAGACCGAACTCGCGATGGTTTTCTTGCAGAGGCGGGGATTTCCACCCGACGGTTTTATCACGTACCACCCGCTGCTGATTTGCGGGCGATGTTTGCGGATTTATTGGCGAAGGATGGAATGACGCTGTAGGCCAGACACGTTTCTTTGGGACATTGCATCGTAAAGAATCCTTCTGCGGTTGAAGGGCAATCAAACGGCTTGGACGGATTGGTATGGGGAACTACGACCGGTGTGGTTTTGGCACTCCCAGCGGCTTCATGCAAACCTTGCTGAGGTTGCTTAATACGGCTATGACTTTACATAATATACATTATAGGAACTAAGTATTAGTTTGCTTTGAAAGCAAAAGCCGCAGTTCCCAGCCAATGAGAACTTGCGGCTCTTGCTACAAACCATCTCAATCCGGGCTTCCGCTCAAAGCCAATCGCTCACGCCACCATGATGACTGCATGTACCGCGATGATTCTGGCTAAAGCTATACGAGCCATCTTCACAGCGTGCTGTTGCGCCGTCCGGAGCCTCGCCGTTTTTTGTGTGCGCCGGGCTATGAACAGTCTGCCCGGCCTTATTGACGTAGCTGCCTTGCTCGATCAGCTGATTGTTAGCGCCAACCTGAGCGGATTGCGAGGCGGCATGATGTTTAGGAGGCGCCTTGGCGTATGCAGGTTGCAGGACGAGGGCTAGCGCCAGCAGGACGGCGGATATTTTCATAAACAGGCTCTTGTGGTTATGAGTATCGAAAGCCTATCAAAGCACCCCATCTGCCATAAATGGCCAGACCGTGCATCAGCCGCAAATACAACATGCATTCATTCGAAGGCGCATCGCTGGCTTACGCGCCATCAGTATTCTCACCATTCAAAGCGCGCCATGTTCGCTCAGAATTTTCTCGATGCGCCGGTCCGGCACCAGCCACCAAGCTGCCGCGCCGATGTAACAAAGTACCGACCCCAGCGGCCAGACAAAGGCCAGCACAATGCCGGCGATATAGATGCCGACCGAGACTTTTCCTTTCACGTCGCAACGCACAGCCCGCGCCAGTGTTGATTCCTGGCCATGTAGACGGATCAGGATTTGCGTGAGGATGAAATACGCAATGGCGCACATCGCCAGTACAAAACCATAGCTGGCCAGCGGCCACGCGGCCATTTCGCTTTCGTCCACCCAGCGCGTTACTGCGGGCAGCAGCGACAGCCAGAACAGCAAATGCAGATTGGCCCAAAGCACCGCGCCATTGACGGATTTGGCAGTGTGGAACAGATGGTGATGATTGTTCCAGTAAATGCCGACGTACATAAAGCTGAGCACATAAGCCAGAAACACAGGAATCAGCGAGCGCAACGCTGCCAGATCAAAGCCATGTGGCGAGTGCAGTTCCAGCACCATAATCGTAATGATGATGGCGATGACGCCATCGCTGAATGCTTCCAGTCTGCCTTTACCCATCTACACCTTCTCTCTTCGTTCACCAAAGCCAGCAATATAACGTCGACGGCCGAGACATGCCTCCTCCGCGCGACCAGGCGGGGGCAGTCGGGCAGCATCAAAATTACTTACAAAATTAAAAATGCCTGCATCAGCTTGACTTCAGCATCAGGTTTTCCGATAACACGTAGCACAACTAATTGAACCTGCTCGACGGGCGCCGCTGCCAGACGGCGGATTCTCCATTCTTTTCCGGAATTTCATCATGACCAGCCGTCGTACCCTATTGAAAGCGTTGCCTGCGGCAGCCATAGCCGCCGCTTTTTCCAAACATGCCTTTGCCGCAACTGGCCCGCAGGACATTCCTGCAGGCACCGTGGCCAACTGGACCGTAGGCGTCAACACAAGCACTAACCTGCGCCCCATTCCCGACAGCATGTTTGGTTTTAATATGCCGTGGCTCTCATTTCAAAACGGATTCACTTACACTGACACCGCTACCGGCAAGCAGCGCGTTTATCAAGATGTTATTGATATGTTGAGCCATTTCCCTGGCGCCAATTATCGCTATCCGGGTGGTACACCTTCCAACAATTTCAATTGGAATCAGGCGTGGGGCGCATCGCGCGCTACCCAAAGTTGCCCAGGGGTGGGCAATGGTCAGGCCTTGTTTGGCATTCACGAATTGATTGATTTTGTCATTCAGGTGGGTGGCAAACTGATTTACACGCTTAATTTGCCCGGTTACGGCAGCACGCCCGACACGGTGCAGAACCGTGTTGATGACATCGCATTACAAGTACAGGCCATGTACGACTATATGGATTCACTGGGACATGGCGATTTGATTGACTACTGGGAATTGGGCAACGAGCTGGAATACACGTATAGCCAGAGCTTCTGGACGGCGCAAAATTATGCCGCTTATGCGGGCCCGATTTTCCAGAAAATAAAGCAGATCCGCCCCACCGCCAAAGTGTATGTACAAGCCATCACTGACGGAGGCAACAGCGGCATCACATGGCGCGGCACTTGGGATGCCGATGTAAAAAACCTGCTAAAAACCAACTACGGGGTGACGCCCGATGGCGTGGCAATCCATGCCTATTACGACCGCGCGCCCAGTTCGAGTAACTGGACCGGCTTGTCGATTCCGGCCGTCAACAATGTGCTGGCCAAGTCAGTTAACGCCTGGAATCCAGCAGGTTCCACTGACCCAATCATTCCATTTGCCGTTTCTGAGCATGGGCTGCAAGGTTATGGTGCCTCTTCCGACGTGCCGTATTGGCCGCTAAGCAGCGCAGGCATGGGTGCCATAGCGACTGCGGATTTCCTGCTTGATTTGATCAACAATAATCTTTATCCCGAGAAGAACATTTTCCGTTCCGCCACTTATCACGCGCTGGAAAAAGGCGGCCCGTGGGAATTGATTCATTTCGGCGCCAATAACACGTTCGTTCCATCGGCGACTTATGTTGCATTGCTGTGTTTGCGACAGGGCATGCGCAGCCAGATGATCAAGGCCACGGGCTGGGCCTCTGGTTACGACCAGGTAGGCACATGGGGCACCCCTGTAACAAGCGGCTATTGGTATTTGCCTGGCGTTACGGGGGGCGGATATCCATATAAATACCGCCTGATCGGCACACAGAAGGATGACCTGACCCAAGGCACAATCCTGGGCGTTAACCGCATGGACCAGCCCGCCTACCTTAGCGTTGCGGGCTTCATTCCGACTTCCAGTGCGAAAACAATTACCGTACATGTGGTCAGTGGGCTGGATCAATACCGAGACAACCCGGCAGCCTCTCCTGCCGTTGCGATCAGCACGCTAGGCCCCTATGACAGCACGCAACAACGCTTGGGTGGCCCGTTGATTTTCAATATTCCGGCTTATTCGGTTTTCTATATCGATTACGTTTAAACCGTCAGCAATCAAAGGCCCGTACGGGCCTTTGATTTTGATTGCCGCTCAGATCGCCGAGCTGCGCCGTTCCAGCAGCACCACATTGATCCAGCGTCCGTGCAACTGCCCTAGCCTCTCGCGCACGCCCACAATGCGAAAGCCCGCATTGGCGTGCAGGCGCAAGCTGGCGGCGTTGGATTCGAAAATGCCAGCCTGTAATGTCCACAACCCCGCGTTTTCGGATTCGACGATCAACGCGTCCAGCAGTTTTCGTCCCAGCCCCAAGCCGCGTGCGGCGGCGGCGATATAAATACTGACGATAGCCACACCGCGATACACGTGGCGTGCCGAGTACGGCGATAGCGCCGCCCAGCCTTGCAGTACCCCGTCATGCAAAATGACAAGCCGACAGCCCGGCAAATGCGCGGCATCAAATGCGGGCCACGTGGGCGTTGCAATTTCGAAGGTGGCGGTGCCGGCGTCGATGCCTTCGCGATAGATGGTCTCGACGGCGGGCCAGTCCTGTGCGGTCATTGCGCGGATATCGATCATGCGGTGGGTCCCCGTCGAGTTTTGTAAACACAGATGCGCGATTTTGCGATAGCACGCCGCCATGCGGCAATGCGCTCAAAAAATGTAGCCGGGCTTACAGCGGCTACATCTCAAGGGCCTTGCTCCAGATCAACATCCAGGCCGAATTCGTAAGCTACCTTGCCATTCATCCCGCTCTGCTTGTCGGACACCGCTGGCGCGTAAATGGGAATGCCACTATTCAACAACTTACGCCGCCACTAGTTGACAGATGCCAACAGCATAAGTCTCGATAATTCAAGGCAATCACTTTTCAAGTCTCAGGAGCTCATCATGGCCGTAACGAATGTTCAGGAACTGGATGCACTGGTTGCTCGGGTAAAGAAGGCGCAGCAGCAATTCGCCACTTTTTCGCAAGAACAGGTGGACGAGATTTTCCGTTGCGCGGCGCTGGCTGCCGCTGATGCGCGTATTCCGCTGGCCCGCATGGCCGTCACCGAAACCGGCATGGGCGTACTCGAAGACAAAGTGATCAAAAACCACTTCGCCTCTGAATACATCTACAACGCCTACAAAGACGAAAAAACCTGCGGCGTGCTTGAAGTTGACGCGCTGTTTGGCACCATGACCATCGCCGAGCCGATCGGCATTATCTGCGGTATCGTCCCCACCACCAACCCCACTTCCACCGCCATTTTCAAGGCGCTGATTTCGCTTAAAACCCGTAACGGCATCATCTTCAGCCCGCACCCCCGCGCCCGCAAATCCACCTGCGAAGCCGCGCGCATCGTGCTGGAAGCTGCTGTGGCTGCAGGCGCGCCCAAAGACATCATCGGCTGGATCGACGCGCCGTCGGTGGAGCTGTCCAACGCGCTGATGCATCACAAAGACACCAACCTGATCCTCGCCACTGGCGGCCCCGGCATGGTTAAAGCGGCCTATTCGTCGGGCAAGCCCGCCATTGGCGTGGGCGCAGGCAATACGCCGGTTGTGGTCGACGAAACCGCCGACATCAAGCGCATGGTGGCCTCGATTCTGATGTCCAAGACCTTCGACAATGGCGTGGTTTGCGCGTCCGAACAGTCGGTGATCATCGTTGACGAAGTGTACGAACAGGCCAAAGACCGCTTTGTGCGCGCTGGCGGTTATGTACTCAACAAAAAAGAAACCGAAGCCGTGCGCAAGGTCATTCTGGTTAACGGTGGGCTCAACGCCAATATCGTCGGCCAGTCCGCTGCACGCATTGCCGAAATGGCCGGCATCACCGTGCCGTCATACACCAAAGTGTTGATCGGCGAAGTGGCTAGCGTGGGCGATGAAGAAGCGTTTGCGCACGAAAAACTGTCACCGACGCTGGCAATGTATCGCGCCAAGGATTTCTACGATGCGGTCGAAAAGGCCGTCGCGTTGGTGGCCCTGGGCGGCATCGGCCACACCTCGGCGCTGTATACCAATCAGGACATGCAGGATGAACGCATCGCCTACTTTGGCGACAAGATGAAAACCGCGCGCATTCTGATCAACACGCCGTCGTCGCAAGGCGGGATTGGCGACTTGTACAACTTCAAGCTGGCGCCGTCGCTGACACTGGGCTGCGGTTCGTGGGGTGGTAACTCGATTTCGGAAAACGTGGGGCCCAAGCACTTGATCAACAAGAAAACCGTGGCCAAACGCGCCGAAAACATGCTGTGGCACAAACTGCCGAAGAACATTTACTTCCGTCGCGGGTGTCTGCCCTTTGCGCTGCGTGATCTGGAAGGCAAAAAGCGCGCTTCCATCGTAACCGGTAGCTTTCTGTTTAATAACGGTTATTGCGACGAAACCATCCGCATCCTCAAGCAAATGGGTATGGAAGTGGAAGTCTTCTTCGAAGTGGAAGCTGACCCGACGCTGGAAGTGGTGCGTAAAGGCGTGCATGCGCTGAATGTGTTCAAGCCCGATGTGATTATCGCGCTGGGCGGTGGCAGCCCGATGGATGCGGCCAAGATCATGTGGGTGATGTACGAACACCCGGAAGTCCATTTTGAAGATCTGGCGTTGCGCTTTATGGATATCCGTAAACGCATCTACAAGTTCCCGAAAATGGGCATCAAGGCAGAACTGGTGGCCATCCCCACCACGTCCGGCACGGGTTCCGAAGTCACCCCATTCGCCGTGGTTACCGATGAAAAAACCGGTACCAAATATCCGATCGCGGATTACGAGCTGACCCCGAACATGGCCATTATCGACGCCGATCTGGTGATGGATATGCCCAAGTCGCTGACAGCCTTTGGCGGTATCGATGCGGTGACTCACGCCTTGGAAGCTTATGTGTCCGTCATGGCCAATGAGTATTCCGACCCGCAAGCGCTGCAAGCACTGACCTTGTTGAAGGCGTACCTGCCGTCGTCGTATGCCAATGGCGCCAACGATCCGCGTGCTCGTGAGCAAGTGCACAATGCAGCCACCATCGCTGGCGTGGCGTTTGCCAATGCCTTCCTGGGTGTGTGCCACTCGATGGCGCACAAGCTGGGCGCCGAGTTCCATCTGGCGCACGGTCTGGCCAATGCGCTGCTGATTACCAACGTAATCCGCTATAACGCCGTGGATATCCCGACCAAGCAAACCGCATTCAGCCAGTACGATCGTCCGCAAGCCAAGTGCCGTTATGCCGATATCGCCGAGCATCTGGGCCTGGGTGGCAAGGATGACGACGAGAAGGTGGAAGCGCTGATCGCATGGGTGAACGAGCTGAAAAACGTATTGGGCATCCCCGCTTCGATCCAGGCCGCTGGTGTGCCGGAAGCGTTGTTCCTGTCCAAGCTGGATGAAGTGGCAGAAGAAGCCTTTGATGACCAGTGTACCGGCGCTAACCCGCGCTACCCGCTGATCTCCGAGCTGAAGCAACTGCTGCTGGATAGCTACTACGGCCGCACTTATGTAGAAAGCTACGAACGCGAGCAGGTTGAAGCCGTGGTGGCCAAGGCCCAGGCCGCTGCCAAGGCTGCCGCCAAATAAGCAGCAAGGTGTAGCAAAACTGGCAACACAAACGCCCCGATCTATTCGGGGCGTTTTTTATGGCTGGCCGCACCCCGGACGATGCCGGTAGCATGCTGCGCTTTAGCCACGCCGCCACCGCCATGATCCTGTCCCGCTTCGCGCCCGTCGCCCCCATGCTGTTTGTTTTGCTATGGAGCAGCGGCTTTATCGCCGCCAAGCTGGGTCTGCGCTATATCGCGCCGTTTCATTTCCTGGCACTGCGGTTTGCCTTGGTGCTGCTGATTTTGCTACCACTGGCACCGCTACTGAACGTACGCTGGCCGCGTGGCCGTTTGCTGATGCATGCCGGCATCGCCGGGTTGTTAACGCAAACGCTGTACTTTGTCGGCGTGTTTACCGCCTTGGGCGTCGGCATGTCGGCGGGCACCATGGCGCTGATTGCCGGATTGCAGCCGATCGTCGTTAGTGTGCTGGCTACGTTCTGGCTGCCGGAGCGCCGCAGCACGCGGCAATGGGCTGGATTGCTGCTGGCTTTGCTGGGCGTGCTTCTGGTGGTGGGTAACAAGCTGGGCAGCGGCGTACTCACGCTGGGTGGCGTCTTGGCGGCGGTGACGGCGTTGTGTTCGATCAGCGCGGGCACGGTCTATCAGAAGCGCTTTTGCGCCTCGGTGGATTTGTTGGCGGCGTCGGCGATTCAGTGCGCGGTGTCGCTGGCCGTGATTGCGCCGTTGGCATGGGCCACCGAAGCCGCGCGCTTCGATCCGCATCCCGCGTTCTGGCTGGCATTGGCGTGGTTGGTGCTGGTGGTGTCGATCGGCGCGATTGGCATTTTGCTGTGGCTGTTACGCCATGGCGAAGCGGGCAAAGTGGCCAGTCTGTTCTTCCTGGTGCCGCCAGCGACCACCTTGATGGCATGGCTGATGTTTGCCGAGCCACTCACTCTGCCCATGTTGGGCGGTACCGCGCTAGCCGTGATTGGCGTGTGGCTGGCGGTAAAAACGGCGCCCGCTCGCAGCTGAGCGCGCGCCGTCTACGCCTGGATTTCCGCTCAGCGAGTTCATTGTGACTGGCGTCTTTCCTCATGTTGCTGACGTTCAACATGCGGATGCGGCGGCTCGTTATGCGGGCGCGTTTCCGCAGGCATACGTTGCTGCACCGGTTGCGCTTGTGAGCGCTGCGGTTGTGCAGCGGGGGCTTGCCGCACCGGCTCAGGCGGGCGCTGCATGCGCTCTGGCTGACGCGCCTCTGGCTGGCGCGCGGCCGGTTGTTGCTGTGGTTGTTGCTGTGGTTGTTGCTGCGGCTGCTGCACATTGGCCGGCTGCCGCGGCGCTTCTTGAACATGCGGATGCGGCCCGCCCTGGTGCACGCGAATGGGCTGCTGCTGCGGTTCACCCACTTGCTGCGGCTGGCCCTGACGCACGGGCTGCCCCGGCTGGAAGCCCGATTGTTGCGGCGGATGCGGCACGGCCTGCGGTGCGGCTTGCTGCGACTGCGGTTGTTCGCGTATCACTTGCTGCGGTTGCTGCACCTGTTGCGGTTGCTGCTGTTGCGGCTGCAGCACGCGCGGATTCACCCAGCCCGCCGGTTGAGTGCGCGTGGTCTGGTTGGGTTGATTCGGCGGCGGTTCGAGCTGGCCACGTTCCTGACCGCGCCCCTGCCCACGCTCATCTTGCCCACGTTGCGGCGCCCGCCCTTCGAACCCGCGCTGCGGCTGCCCGCCCTGCTGCACCTGCCCCGGTGGCGGCGCTTGCACGGTGCGCGGCGCCTGCGGTGCGGGGCGCGACACCACTACGGGCGGCGGATTATGTGCCACCACGGGCATCGGCGCCGGCCGACCACCGCGCATGGCGTCGTTGCCCGGCCGGATTTGTGGCGCATTGCCAAAGCGCGCACCGCCCAGATCATGCAAAGGCACTGGGCGATAGCCGCCCTGCACGGGCCGTCCTTGCGCAAAATTAGCGGCCGTTGCGGTTGAAATCGCGTTTGGAATATTGCTGTTGATATACACCGGCTGATTGATGTTCTGGTTCAGCACGGTGTGGTTGTACACCACGTTGCGATTGGCATTGGCGATATAGCGCGGGCTAGCGGCATAAGCCGGACGCCATTGCTCGCCCGGTGCCAATGGAATCCACGCCACGCCCGGGCCACCGTGCGGATCACGCCCGTGCACCGGCGAATGTCCACTAAACGCCACCAATGCGGGCGCATACACCGGCCGCACCACGCGCGGACCCGGCACCCAACACCAGCGGCTATGCCAGTAAGCCCAGCGGCCATAATGGAATGGCGCAAAACCCCAGGGCGCATCGTCCACCCAGGTCCAGCCCCACGGGTTCACCCACATCCAGCGGCCATAACGATACGGCGCCCAGCCTGCCACCACCGTGGTCGGCACCCACACCGACCCATAATCGGGCGTGTCTTGCCATGTGCCATTGCTATCGAGCGCTTCATAGCCCGTCAGTTCACGCGATACATAACGCGCCGAGGTCGAAGCCTCTTCGCGCTGGTCGCTTTGCGCAGCCCATTGGTCAAAACCATCCAGCGGCGGGCGCGTTTCCACGGCCTGCTGCGCCAGATCCTGCCCCGCATAAATCACGCGTTCACCGGCGCGCAGCTGATAACTATTGCTGGCCGCCCCCACCGCCGTGCCGCTGCCCTGCCACACCGTAATACGCGTGGTCAGATGCGCGGGGTCGACGTCGACGCGATAGCTGCCCGGCTCTTCAATCACAAACGCCAGGTCGGGCGTGGCGATTTCGACATGCTGGCCTTCGTAAATGGCACGCACGCGAAACTGCGCGCTGCCCTGGTTCAGCCGTAGTTGTAATGCCTGATCGTTTAATGCGAGAAAGGCGGCGCTGGTGTCGGCGCCCAAGCGGATGGCCGTGGAGCCGACATGTAATTCGGCCCGCGCGTTTTGATCCACCCACAGCTGGTCGCCGGCGGTCATGGGTCGATTCAATGGCGCGTAGGCCCAATCATTGCTGCCCGCCGGCGCAAAGGTGACAGACCCTTGCACTTCATTCAGCCGCGCCACTTCGGCGGGCGGGTCATCGGCGATTGCGGGTTGGGCAAGCGCAAGCAGCACGCTGCTGACCAGCAGCAGGCGACGTAAAAAAGGTCCGGACTTTGTAGATGTAGTTTTCGGCATAAGGCACCTCATGCAGTGGATGCTATGCCTATTAAACGCCCGCTTCTGTCGTGCGGTAGATGACAAAAGCGTAAGCGATGTCACCGCAATGTGACAAAATGTGCGACGCCGTGTCGCCAGACACACATAGGGTGGGACTTGGCGTCCCCGTCAAGACCCACCCCTCAAAGCCAAGGAGAAGCACACAGCCGGACATTTCTCCACGGCTTTATCTGGCGCGATCAAGCCACCCCTCAAAGCGCTGATTTCCACGTACTGCAAAACGGGCAAACGGCTTTGGAGGGTGGGTCGTGACGGGGACGTCAGGCCCACCCCATGCGGCGTCAGCCGTTGGCGGCCGCTTCCAGCGCTTCGATCTCGTCGGTGATCTCCAGCCACTCCAGTTCCAGCGCATCCATCTGTGCTTTCACTTCGGTTTCGCGTTTCAGCGCGCTTTGCAGATCATTTTTGCGCTCGGGCAAATAGATGGTCTCTTCGGCCAGCGTGGCCGCCAGCTTTGCGTGCTCGGCCTGCAGCGGCGCCATCTGTTTTTCCAGCTTGGCCAGTTTCTGCTCCAGCGGCTTGCGTGCCGAGGCCAGTTTCTGCCGCGCTTCTGCCTGCGCGCGTTTTTGCGCTTTGCGGTCGACAAAGCCTTCCGATTCGCGCAAGGCGCTTGCCTGCTCGCTGCGTTTTTCCTGGCTGTAACGCGTGTAATCGTCCAGATCGCCATCAAACGGCCGCACATTGCCGTTTTCGATCAACCAGAAATCATCCACGCTGGCGCGCAGCAAATGCCGATCATGCGATACCAGAATGATTGCGCCTTCAAAATCCTGCAGCGCTTGCGTCAGCGCCTGGCGCATCTCGATATCCAGGTGATTGGTCGGCTCATCCAGCAACAGCAAGTTGGGCTTTTGCCAGATCAGCAAGGCCAGTGCCAGGCGTGCTTTTTCGCCACCTGAAAACGGCGCCACTGGGGCCGAGGCCATATCGCCGTGAAAATCAAAGCCACCCAGAAAGTTGCGGAATTCCTGCTCACGCGTCATCGGGTCCAGCTTTTGCATATGCCACAGCGGCGATTCATCCAGCCGCAGCGCATCCACCTGGTGCTGGGCAAAGTAACCAATTTTCAGACCCTTGCCTTCCACCCGTTCACCCGCCAGCGGGGCGTTTTCGGCCGCCAGCATTTTGATCAGCGTGGATTTACCCGCACCGTTCACGCCGAGCAAACCAATCCGTGCGGATTTTTCCAGGCTCAGATTCAGGCCCTGCAGAATCGGCGATTCAATCGCGTAACCGGCAGCGGCATTTTCGATGCGTAACAAGGGGTTAGGCGTCGAGACGGGCTCGCGAAAGGTAAAGTGAAACGGCGAATCAATATGCGCCGCTGCAATCACTTCCATGCGCTCCAGCGTCTTGACGCGGCTTTGTGCCTGGCGCGCTTTGGAAGCCTTAGCCTTAAAGCGATCCACAAACGATTGCAGATGGGCGATTTCGCGTTGCTGTTTCTCGTAAGCCTGTTGTTGTTGCGATAGCTTCTGCGCGCGCTGGTTTTCAAAGTCGGCATAAGTGCCGGTGTACAGCGTGGCTTGTGCGTTTTCGACGTGCAGAATGCCGTTGATGGTCGAATCCAGAAAATCACGATCATGCGAAATCACCAGCAGCATGCCGGGATAAGTGCGCAACCAGTCTTCCAGCCAGACCACCGTTTCCAGGTCCAAATGGTTGGTCGGCTCATCCAGCAGCAGCAAGTCAGAACGACACATCAGCGCTTGCGCCAGGTTCAGCCGCATGCGCCAGCCACCCGAGAAATCCGAGACCGGCTTTTGCATTTCGGCTTGCGAGAAACCCAGCCCCGACAGCAAACGCGAACCACGCGCCTGAGCGGTGTAACCGTCGATGGCGTCGAGCTTGGCCAGCCATTCGCCGTGCAGCATGCCGTCGCCGTCTTCCGCACCATGCAGGTCCAGTTGACGCTGGATTTCGCGTAATTCGGTATCGCCATCCAGCACGTATTCCAACGCGCTGACGGGCAAGGATGGGGTTTCCTGGGCCACGTGGCCGATGCGCAAGCGCGGCGGCAATTCCACGTCGCCCGCATCGGGATGCAATTCGCCGCGTAGCAGCGCAAAAAAGCTGGATTTACCAGCGCCATTGGCGCCAACGACGCCAACTTTGCTGCCGGGATAAAGCGTCAGATCAACGCGATCGAGCAAAACTTTGGTGCCACGGCGCAGCGTGAGGGATTTAAGTCGAATCATGGGCCGCATGATACAGGAAGGCCGCCGCGGCCAGGCCGACGCGAAGGCCGTTTTGCCGATAAAAACGCGGCCTGCGCGGCGCAAACAAAAACGGCGCCCCAGGCAGGACGCCGTTTTTAACGCTAGGGCCGTTGAATTGCGATTGGCTTATTGCACCAGTTGTTCTTTCAGCTGGTTCAGTGCGCGCTCGGTGGCCGATTCGTCGGTATTCAGACGTTGCAAACGGCCGCTGGCCAGATGGGCTTCCACTTCGGGGCGCGTCAGCGCCAGGCCGTTTTCACCCTGGCGATTGGTAAACAGATAACGCGTACCCAGCGGGCTGATCCAGGACAGACGCAGACGGCGTTCGTGGCCATCGTTATCCAGCCAGTTCACCCACTCGCCGCGCGCCGGAATATGGCTATCGAGGTCTTCGGCAGGCTCTTCATATTCCACCGTACCCGACGCCACGACGTCATGCGCCGCCACCGACACCGGCGTCACCACTGCCGCCACAATCGGCGAGGCCGGGGTGGTGACCGGGGCGCCAGCCAGCGTCTGGCCAGGCACCGCCGCATTGAGCGGAGCAGCAGGTTGCGCCGCCACGGCCGCCACCGGCGAAATTTGTGCCGGTGGCGCTGCAGCCGGAGCCAGCGCTGCCGCAGCGGCCGAACCCGGCGCGGGATTAGCCGGCGCCAGCGGGTCCAGCGCGGCCTGACGCAAACCGTTGCGGATGGCCGCGGCGTGGCAGTTCACCAGCTCGGAGAAAAACGCTTTCGACGCATCCGACGGCATCCCTGCCGACGTCGCGCCATGCTCCAGCACTTTCAGCATGCTGGGCAGCAGATTGACCAGTTGCAGCCGTTCTTCCGGGCCGCGCTTGGGCGCCAGGCTCCAGATCAGATCGTCCATGGCTTTCTGGCGCAGCACGAATTCTGCTTCCGCTTCGCCATGCGGGCCCCAGGCATTGGCCAGCGCCGCAGACCACCACGTGCCCAGAAAATCGGACACCAGCAGCGGTACTTCCGCCGCACGTGCCAGTCGCGCCTGCACCAAGCTTTCAGCGGTGGCCGTGGCCAGCTCGGAGACTTCGTGGCGCAGCAGATCTTCGGCCGCCTGGTTGGCGCGCAATTGCGCCAGCTCGTCGGCATCGGCCAGAAAACGTTTGATATCGGCCAGCGCGGTATCAAACACGCCCACTTCGTCTTCAAAGTGCGTGTTGATCCAGCTGACCACATCGTTGAACTTGGCAAAGGTCGGATCGGTATCGTCCGGCTCGCCCTGCCAGTCGCGGAACGAATCTTCCAGCAAGTCAATCAGTTGCCGCGCCGGATGCGATTTACGCGCAAAGAAGCTGCCGTCCAGCAACGAGACCTTCAGTACCGGAATCTGCAAACGCGCCAGCAAGCCCTTGATGGCGTTGGGCAGACGTTCGTCTTCAAACAGCCGGTCAAACAGCATCGACACCAGATCAAACGTCATGGTGTCGACGCGGTTCAGTTCATTTACCCAGCGTGTGCTCCGCAGTACCGACAACAGGTTTTCGGGCAGGCCGGTACCTTGTTGCGCCGCGCCCGGCGGATCACGCTGCAGGTTATCCAGAAACGAAAACCACTCGGGTCGCAACGACGAGCGCGCTTGCGCTTGCATATTGCCCGCGGCCAGCTGCTGCAAATGCGCCGCCAGCTCGGGCGTCATCATGTAGCCCTGCTGGCCTTGCTGGCTGCTGGCGCCGTACTGGCCCGGATATTGATTGGGCGCATAACCCTGGAATTGATCGTTGCCCTGCCCGGCCGCCATACCCGCATCGGCATTCGCTTGTTGCGCATTCGGATCGTACGGCGCCTGGCCCGGCGCACGGCCGCGGTTCAGCACCGCACGGTGGCTGACGGGTTGTACGTTTTCCTGGATCAGGAATTGATTGAGGTGCTGATAAACCTGCGTTACCTGATCCGACAATTCGGTCTCAAAGGCACGCATGGCGGCCAGACGCGCGCCGATGCCGCTTTCAAACATGCGGCAGGCGGCCATCACGGCCTCCGCAATCGCATCGGGGCTCAGCGGGTTGCTGGCCGATGCGTCGCGGCTGTCCGGCATCAAACGCGCCAGACGTTGTTCCAGCTGGTGCAGCGTATCGCCGCCCTTGTTCTTCAGCGAATCCGCCACGTGGCTGGCGGTCAGGCTTTCTTCGTAATCGTCATTGGCCACCAGGCTCAGTTCGCCCAGCGCCTTGTTCACCGGATAGAAACCCGCCTTACTGTGATTACCCTGCAAGCGCTGGTTAAACGTTTCCAGAAACTGCTGCCGGAAAGCGCCCAGGATGGCGTTCTTTTTCGATTGCGCTTCAGCGCGGGCGGCAAAGTAGGTATCACGCAACTGCATGTCATGCGTGTCTTCGGCCAGATCAAAAAAGGTGGCTTCAAGTTGCGTAAAGAACCCTTCCAGTGACTGGGTAAGCAGCTGTAGCGCCAGGTCGCGGCACGCTACCAGCGTGTCGCCTGGCGGCGCAGTAGTCTTGTAGTTACGGGCGGGGGTCATGCAACTCTCCGTTTGGACGTTCTATAGGCAGGTTACGCCACATATTAGCGGCTAGTGATATTGGAAAGCCATACCGCCTGGCGCGCCGAATGGTGTTTTCATCGGTGTCCGATTGCGGCCCCGGGCGCAACCAGGTCGTCACCTGGTTTTGCCGCCTTGGGTACCACCTGGTCATACGGCCGTCGCCATGCCCTAGCACGCCCGGCAAAGTACAGCCGTTCAGGATGTTCCCTAATGGGGATTCCACCTGTTGGCGCGCTTTAAAAGGCGGGTATAGAGTCGGCCTGGCATCACGGCACATCACAAAAATACCTCGTTACACGACAGCTCTGCTTCGATCAAGGAAGGCTGAAATGACCACGAATACACCTCTCCCGGCGCAACACATCGCCACCCCGGAGAGCCTCGGCGCATTGGTGCCGAGTGAACTGCGAGAATTGCTGTTCGCATATTACGCTGATTTGCCCTATGAAGATTACTCTTCTCGTCAGCCCGTCGACTGGACGGGGGCATTCCAGGCGCATATCAGACTGGGGCAACAACGCCAGCCGCAAGAAACGCTGCTGCGCGTCTACAACCCCACCCCGCCCGACCACGGCTGGCAGTCCAGCCACACGGTGGTGGAGCTGATTACGCCCGATATGCCGTTCCTGGTAGATACCGTTGGCATGGCATTAGCCCGGCTGGGTTATACCGTGCATCTGGTGCTACATCCTGTGTTGCATCTAACACGCAACGCACAAGGTGATGTAGTCGACACGCAGGCCGGACAACCCGAATCCTGGATGCATTTTGAGATTGACCGCGAGAGCGATGCCTCCGCTTTACGGCAGATCGAACAAGAAATCCGCATGGCGCTCGAAGCGCTGACCACCGCGGTGGGCGACTGGCCCGCCATGACGGCGCGCATTGCCCAATGCCGCCAGCAACTGCAGCACACCCCACCGCCGCTACCCAGCGCCGACGCGGGCGAAACCCTCGCCTTTATCGACTGGCTGCTGGACGATCATTTCGTCATCCTGGGCTGCCGCGACTACCGCTTTAGCGATGACCGCCAGACGCTGGAAATCGAACCCGGCTCCGGCCTCGGCCTGTTGCGCGATGAAGGCGTCGGCGGCCCGTCGCGCACCTATGCCGCGCTCACGCCCGAACTGCGCCAGGTGGCCTATACCGCACAGTCGCAACTGATCCTGACCAAAGCCGACACCCGCTCGATCGTGCATCGGCCGGTTTACCTCGATATGGTCTGCATCAAGCAGATCGACGCGTCAGGTGTGGTGGGCGAATTGCGCATCATCGGCCTGTACACCGCCAGCGCTTACACCCAGCCGCCACGCGATGTGCCGGTATTGCGCCGCAAAATCGATGCCGTATTGCAAGACAGTGGCGCCGATCTGGCCGGCCATCGTGGCAAAGCGTTATTGAATGTGCTCGACACCTATCCGCGTGACGAGCTGATGGAAACCAGCGAGCCCGATCTGCTGCGCATGGCCATTGCCGTGGTCGGCCTGCACGAACGCGCTCGCGTGCGCCTGTTCTTCCGCGAAGACATCTATCGCCGTTATGTGTCTGCGATGCTGTATGTGCCGCGTGACAACTACACCACCGAAGTGCGCATGCGCGTGCAGCAATTGCTGCTGGACAAAATCGGTGGCGAAAGCTGCGAATTCAATGTGCTGCTCAACGATAGCCCGTTGGCGCGCATCCACTTTATCGTGCGCTTGGGCCACGCCGGCCCGGCCGACTACAACCCGGCTGAAATCGAAGCCGAAGTCGCCGTCATCGCACAGCGCTGGCCCGACGAGCTGCGCGCGCAATTACTGCAACACAGCGGCGAGGAACGCGGCTCGACCTTGTACCAACGCTATCAACGCGCTTTCCCGGCGGGCTATATGGCCGACTTCGCCGCGCGCGTCGCGGTGTACGACATCGATATGCTGGAAAACGCTGAACGCCATGGCGCGATGCAGGCCTCGCTGGCCCCGGCCAGCAGCAGCGACACGCGCATGTGGCGGCTCAAGCTATTTAATAACAGCGATATCGCCATTTCCGATTACACCCCGCTGCTGGAAAACATGGGCGTGCGCGTGCTGGACGAGCGCCCCTATGTTTTGCGACTGGAGCAAGACCGCAAAGCGTGGATTATCGATATTGGCATCCAGTTGCCCGCCGCCGGTGCGCTGGAAGACGCCGCCGCGCGCGATCGCGTGTTGCACGCCTTCCGCGCCGCGTTTGCCAATGCCTGCGAAAACGATCCGTTCAACAAACTGGTGCTGCAGGCCGACCTCAGCTGGCGCGACGTGGTCGTACTGCGCGCCTACGCGCGTTATCTCAAGCAGATCAATTTGCGCTATGCGATTGAAACACTGGCCGATTGCCTGCTGCATCACGCCGATATCGCACGGGATCTCAGCGCGCTGTTCCATGCGCGCCTGAACCCCGAAACCGCCGATGACGTGGCCGCCGAAGCGATCAAGGCGCGCTTGCAATCCGCCATCAGCGCGCTGCCCAGCGTGGACGAAGAAAAAATCCTGACCGGCTTTGTCGCCGCCATCGACGCCACCTTGCGCACCAACCACTTCCAGCGCGATGCGCACGGCCAGCCTAAAGCATGGCTGTCGTTCAAGGTGGAATCGGCGCGCGTGCCCGGCATGCCGCAACCGGTGCCGCTGTATGAAATCTTTGTCTACGGCACCGAAGTCGAAGGCGTGCATTTGCGCGGCGGCAAAGTGGCGCGCGGTGGCTTGCGCTGGAGCGATCGGCGCGAGGATTTCCGCACCGAAGTGCTGGGCCTGGTCAAGGCGCAGATGGTCAAGAACACGGTGATTGTGCCGGTCGGTTCCAAAGGCGGCTTCGTGGTCAAGAACGCCCCGGCCGAGCGCGATGCGCTAATGGTCAAAGGCGTGGAATGCTACAAGACCTTTATCCGCGGCCTGCTTGATCTGACTGACAACCTGGTGGAAGGCAAAGTCGTGCCGCCCGCGCTGGTGCGCCGTCGCGATGAAGACGATCCCTACCTGGTGGTCGCGGCCGATAAAGGCACCGCCACCTTCTCCGATATCGCCAATGGCCTGGCCGCCGAATATGGCTTCTGGCTGGATGACGCGTTCGCCAGCGGTGGCTCGGTGGGTTATGACCACAAAAAGATGGGCATTACCGCGCGCGGCGCATGGGTGTCGGTGGAGCGGCATTTCCGCGAGATGGGCGTGGATGTCTCGCGCGACGCGTTTACCGTAGCCGGTGTCGGCGATATGTCAGGTGACGTGTTCGGCAACGGCTTGTTGCGCAGCACCGCCACCAAACTGGTCGCCGCGTTTGACCACCGCCACATCTTTATCGACCCCAACCCCGATGCCGCGCTTTCATTTAAAGAACGTGAACGCATGTTTGCGCTGCCGCGTTCGTCCTGGGCCGATTACAACGCCGCGCTGATTTCCGAAGGCGGTGGCGTGTGGCCGCGCACGGCCAAAAGCATTCCACTGTCGCCGCAGATGAAGGCGTTGCTGCAAGTCGAAGATAACGCGCTGGAACCCAACCTGCTGATCCAGGCCATCCTGAAAGCACCGGTTGATCTGCTCTACAACGGCGGCATCGGCACCTACGTCAAAGCCAGCAGCCAGAGCCACGCCGACGCCAGCGACCGCGCCAATGATCCGGTGCGCATCGATGGCCGCGAGCTGCGCTGCAAGGTCTTTGCCGAAGGCGGCAACCTGGGCATGACGCAATCGGGTCGCATCGAATACGCGCTGCACGGCGGCCGCATCCATACCGATGCGATTGACAACTCGGCGGGCGTGGATTGCTCCGATCACGAGGTCAATATCAAGATTCTACTCAACCGCATTGTGGCGGGCGGCGATCTGACGCAAAAGCAACGCAATAGCGTGCTGGCGGATATGACCGAAGACGTCGGCCGCCTGGTGTTGCGCGACAACGAACTGCAAACGCTGACCTTGTCGCTGGAGCACGATCAGGCGCGCTCGCTGTTGCCCGTGCATCAACGCTTTATGCAGCGCATGGAAGCCGCGGGCAAATTGTCGCGGCGTCTGGAATATCTGCCCACCGACAGCCAGTGCCTGGAGCGCCAGCAAACGCAACAAGGCCTGACGCGCCCCGAGCTGGCCGTACTGCTGGCCTACGCCAAGATCGTGCTCAATAACGATCTGCTGGCCAGCGACCTGCCCGACAACGCGCGCTGGGATGCACTGCTGGCGGATTATTTCCCCGCCTTGCTGCGCGAACGCTTTAGCGGACGCCTGCGTGAACATCCGCTGCGCCGCGAAATCATCGCCACGGTGCTGACCAACCACGTGGTCAATCGCCAGGGCATCAGCTTTGTGTTCCGCCTCAGCGAAGAAACCGAACGCCATCCGGCCGCCGTCATCGACGCCTTTAGCCAGGCGCAGGCGCTGCTCGATAGCGAACGTCTGGCGCGCGCGGTGGAGCAATTGCCGCCTGCGGTACCGACGCGCGTGCAATACGCCATGCTGCAATTGCTGCGCCGGCAAACCGAACGCGCCACGCGCTGGGTGCTGCAAGCGGGCGAGCAAGACGCCGCGTTTATCGAGGCCGTCACGCACGCCTTGCAAGGCCTGGCCGACTGGCTGCGCCATCCTGAGCACAATCACGAACTGCGTGATGAATGGCTTAGCGCGGGCGTGCCGATTGGTCTGGCCGCGCAAGTGCTGGCGTTGGCCTACGCCGGGCCGGTGCTGGAACTGGCGCGCGATGCCGAACTGCGTGGCGCACTGGCCGAGCGGCTGCAGTTGTTCCTGCAATCGGGCGACGCGCTGGGCCTGAGTTGGGTGGCGCAAGCCATCGAACAATTGCCGCGCGACAACCGTTGGCAAGCACTGGCCCGCCTGGCCGCACGCGATGATCTACAGCGGCTGCATGCGGGGCTGGTCGACGCGGTGTGGAGTAAAGGCAGCGGCGAAACTGAAGCGCGGCTGGAAACCTGGATTGCGCAGCAAGGCGCATCGCTGGCGGCATGGCAGAAGATGCTGCAGGAACTGCGCGATAGCGCCCCGGACCTGGCGATGATCTCCGCGGCGCTGCGCGAGGCCAGAACGCGGTTTGCGATGTAATCGCGGCAGGACGCCAACCATGCCCGGGCTCACCCCCGGGCATTTTTTTGGGGGCCGAAACGTGATTGATGCGCCCCGATAAAAAACTTTGGTATAGCGCGTTAGCCGTCGCTCCAGTCCGCGAATGCGCGGGCAACCTCCGCTTGGGGCGGCCCGCCCTGGCCCGTTCGGGCATCCAGCGGCCCGGGCATAACCAGAATGTGCGTTGCCCCTTGCGGGGTAATGCACCCTACGGCGGCCCGTTATGCTCCAGCCTAGCCGTGCCCGTAGCCCCACCGCCCGGCCTGCCCCAACGCTGCGTGGAACGCTGCCTTGCCATCCCCGGCCAGCCACGTCGCAAACGACTGTTGCTGCGGGTTCAACGCCCGCAACGCTGCCAGATCAGCGCGCCCCACCAGACGCCCGTTATCCACCAGCGCCGTCAATTTCGCCAGAAACGCATTCCCCGCCAACACCTCCTCGCTGAAGCGCGCATAGCGGATCGGATGGCCGGCTGCGGCGGTGAACGCGGCTTCCAGATCGCGGCCGGTTAACATGTCGCTGGCGATCTCCAGCGTCTGGCCGGCCCAGCGTCCGCGGTCGGCAAAGATCGCCGTCACGTATTTGCCGATATCGGCCACCGCCAGCAATTGCATCGCCTGGTCCGGCTGCACAAAGAAGTTGAACTGCCCCTGGTCCAGCCCAAAACCCGGCATCACCAGCATTTCCATAAATGCAGCGGGCCGCACGATGGTGGCGGTGATCGGCAACGTGCGGATATGCGCCTCGATGCGCGCCTTGCTGTCGAAATGGCCCATGCCGGTGGGCGTATCGCCGACTGCGTCAGTCGAGCTATACACCAGATGCTGCACGCCCGCTTCCAGCGCCAGATCGGCGATGGCGCAGCCGTAGCGCTCTTCCTCTTCGTCGCTAATGCCCAGCAACGGCCCCATGCCCGAACTCGGCTGCACGCTGAATACGCCATACGCGCCGGTCATTGCCGCACGCAGCGAGGCCGTATCGGCAAAGTCACCTAGCACGATTTCCGCACCGGCGGCGCGTAAGGCGCTGGCCTTGTCCGCCGCCGGATCGCGCACCAGCGCGCGCACCGGCCGACCGGCCCGCAACAACGCCACCGCCACCGAACCACCCTGTTGCCCCGTTGCCCCAAAAACCAGAATCGGCTGCTTGTTTTCCGTCATGTCACACCCCTGCGCTGAATAAGGGTTACGAATATATACTCACGAAAAACCGGCCGGAAGACGGCACATTTCTTAGCCTCAGGCACAAGGATGATACGTATGCAGAAGATGATTAACGGGCGGCCGTACACCGAAACCGAGGACGGCCCGCGCTTTAAACCGTGTGCGCCCAACGGCGTGCTGGCGCGGCTGGGCGATAAGTGGACCATCCTGGTGTTGTCGCACCTGGCCATTGCGCCCGGTTACCGGCTGCGCTTTTCCGAGCTCAAACACGGTATCGAGGGCATTACCCAACGCATGCTGACGCTAACGGTGCGCAATCTGGAACGCGACGGCTTGTTGCTGCGCCACTACTACCCGGAAGTACCACCGCGCGTGGAATACGAGCTGACCGAGATGGGCGCGAGCATGCTGCCGGCGCTGGAAGGGTTTACTTCATGGATCCGCGATAACTGGCCGCGCATAGAACAATGCCGTCGTAACTACGACGCCGAACAGTAAGTGCATAGGGTGGGTCAAGACCCACCATTCAAAGCCGCCGAGAAGTATGCGATGGCAAATCTCTCAACGGCTTGGGATGGTGGGTCTTGACCCACCCTATGGGTTCAGCGCGGGTAAATACGTTGCGGTTGTGGCCGGGTGCAGCAAGCGTTTGCGGGCGCTGCGGGTGGCCTGGCGCAGGGCGGCGATGTCGGCGTTGCCGGCGGTGGCGCCGTACCATGCGGTGAAGGCCGGGTCGAGGTTGATGCCCGCTTGCGCTGCAGTTTGCCCCGGCGCGGCCAGCGCCAGCCATGTGTAAAGCGCCGTCACCATCGCGCCGCGATCGCGTCCGCGCAATGCGCGCTGCAGACGTCGCCAAGCGGCGGCTTCGGAGAGGGTGTGACGATGACGCTGACTGTGCCCGGCGCGCCATAGCCTGCGTAGAAGTCGCCATATTCGCGGCAGCAACCACGCTGCAATCAACACGCCGATCAGCGCATAAGCCACTTGGCGCGCCAGCGTCCACACATCAATGTGCTTGATGCGATCAGGTTTGGGCGCCGAGGCCTCCTGCGGCAGCGCCAATAGCGGCTTGTACGCCGCCACCGCCGCCACACTGAAGTGCAGTGCTGGCAGCGTGGCTTTACGCAGCTGGTTGCCGCGCGTATCCCACCACGCAATCTCGACCCCCGGCAGCGTGTAATCGCCCGCCTGTTGCAGCACATAGGTTGCGGCATCGGTGCGTTGGCTACCCAGAAAACCCACGCGTTCTTTGGTGATGTCCTGCAGCTTGGGTGGCTTGGGATAAACCGACAGCCCCTTGACGGCGCCAAACACGGTCGGCGGCAGCAGCATGGCCTGCACGCCGTCGGCGCTGATCGTCACTGTGCGGGTAAACGCGTCGCCCTGCTTCAGCCCCACCAGTTGCCGGTCCAGCGTCTGTTTGATGTCCAGCCGCGTGGTGCCCAGCGCGTTCTCCGCGCCCGGTGGCCGCGCCACCACCTTGACGCTCAGATGCAGTATGGGCGTCTGCGCCTTGACCGCGCCCACCTGGCCCACCTGCAGTTGCAGCACCACCGGCGGAATCGTAATCGTGCCGCCGCTTTGCGGCGTCAGCTGATAGGTGCGTGAAATGCCAAACCATTTCACTCCGCCAATCTCGACGTTGAAATTGGTGGCGTCGTCGCCGGGTGGGCTGGCAATCACGCCCGGAATATCCAGCGGCGGATACACCGGCGCAGCGGTAAACCAGTTGCTGGTCATGGCGTCGACCACCAGTTTGACCGGTTGCCCCGGCATCACCGGGCCCGCCGGTTCCAGATGCGCCCGCGCCATCGCCTGCCCGGCCGCGCCCGCGCTGCCCGCAAGCCCTAGCCACAGCAACACCAGTAACACTCGCAGCAGCCGCATCATGGCTTGCCTCCTGCGGCCGGTTGCTGCGCCTCAATCAAAAACTTCTGCCGCAAAAAGTCGGCAGGCGTGGTTTGCAGATTGCGCATCCACAGCTCGGCATTCAGCGCTTTCATCTGGCGCGCATCCAGCTTCACCACCTTGCCCTTGTCGCCTTTGTTATCAAACTTGATATCGTCGGGCGGCAGATCGGGTTGGTCGGTTTGCGGCTCGTCTTTGCTTTTTTTGGGTTTGGGGATCAGCGCTTGCACCAGCGCGCGATTGGCCTTGGCGGCGGCAAAATCCGGTTGCAGTTTCAGCGCGTTGTCGTACGCACCGATTGCATGCGGATAGTCACGCAAACGCGCATAGCAATTGCCCATCATCAGGTACGCCTCTGGCGTTTGCAGATGCGCAAACGCGGTCAGCGCCGCTGCGTTATCGCCGGCCTGATACCACGCCCAGCCTTGCCACGTCGGGTCGCTAAAATGCGTGGCCGCCAGCGCGTATTCGCCGTGCTCGTAATGCCAGCGGCCCTGCTGATCCGGCGTCAAAAAGGCATCGGCCAGCCAGGTTTTCAGGCGATGGCCATCCAGCAGCGGCAACTCCAGCGCATAAGCGCGCGGTGGCGTGGCCATGCCCAAACCCAGCGCCAGCAATACCGGCAACCAGCGCACCACCCAACCCCTGCGAAACCACCACAAAGCCAGCGCCAGCAACGGATAAATCAGGTAATAACCGGCCTCTTTCCAACGCACTTGCGCCTTGCGTTCTTCGGCCGCCTGCATATGGCTCAAGGCGCGACGCTGTACCCATTTGATGTCGGCGTCGTCCAGCGTCAGGCTGGCCAGCAGGATATCGGCTTTGCTACTCAATTGCTGCAAGGCGGCCAGATCAAAGCGCCCCTGAATGGGCCGACCGCCGCTATCCAGTGCTACGCGCCCGCCGGCGCTGCGCAATGGCCCGCCTTGCTCGGTGCCGACCGCCAGCACCAGCAACTGGGTACGCGTATCGCGCTTGGCAAAATCCTCGATCTGTTTGGTCTCAAAGCCATCGCTCAAGATCAGCGCTGTGCCCGCGGCGCTTTCTTTGGCCAGCAAGCGCCCGGCAATCTGCCACGCACTCCACGCCGCCTTGCCTTGTCTGGGCATCAGGCTGGTGTCCAGCGCATCCAGATAGGTATTCATGAATTCGGGATCATCCGTCGGCGGCACCACCAGATGCGCACTGCCTGCATACACCACCAGCCCCGTGCGCGAACCGGCGCGCGCCTGCATCAGTTCGCGGATTTTTTGCTTGGCGCGCTCCAGCCGGGTCGGCGGAATATCCACCGCATCCATGCTGCGCGACAGATCCAGCAACACCACCAGCGGCGCGGTGTCTTGCGAAAACGGCGGTGGTTCCTGTTCCCATGTCGGCCCGGCCGTCGCCAGCGCCAGCACGCTCAGCGCCAGTGCCGTCACATGCATCGGGCGCAAGCGCCACGGGTGATGCCGGTCCACCAGCAAGTTATTCAGCAAGGTCGGCGCAATCACGCCGCGCCAACGCCGGCGCGGGTCGGACAGCAAATGCCACAAGATCACCAGCAACCAGGCTGCCGGAATCAGATACAGGCAATACGGCCGCAAAAAATGGAAGGCGTCGAGATTGATATCCATCAGCGCGCCGCCTTTGCCGTCAGCGTGGCTTTGTCGGCCAACACCAGCGGCTTGCGCCACGGTCGCCGCGCCAGCGTAATCAGCAACATCAAGACGTGATAGCCCAACACCAGCGCGCCACACGCCAGCAAAGGCAGCCAGAACAAATCACGGCGTGGCCGATGCGACTGGCGCTTTACCTTGTCCGGCGTGATGTGATCGAGCGTGGCATAGATGTTTTCCAGCCCAGCCAGGTTCTCCGCTCTGAAACTATGGCCGCCGGTGGCCGCGGAAATTTTCTGCAACGCGCCCAGATCGACTTTGTCTTCGCCACTGGCGCGGATATCGCCAATGCCGATGGTATGGATGATCAGCCCGTTATCTTTGGCGATATCGGCCGCGCGCTCGGGCGGCAATTTGCTGGCGGTGTCATTGCCATCAGTCAGCAAGATCAACACTTTTTCTTTGGCCCTGGATTTCTCGGTCATGCGGATGCCCACGCCAATCGCATCGCCAATCGAGGTCTGCGGCCCGGCCATGCCGATCTGCAGCTCATCCAGCAAGGCCTTCACGCTGTCATGGTCCAGCGTCAGCGGCGCCTGCGGAAACGCGGTAGCGCCAAACACGATCAGGCCCAGACGGTCGTCCTTGCGCCGATCAATAAAGCCGCGCACCACTTGTTTAACCGCTTGCAAACGGTTGAGCCGCCGTCCTTGCGCATCGACAAAGTCTTTGGCTTCCATCGATTGCGACAAATCAATCGCCAGCAATAAATCGCGCGCGGCTTCGATGCGTTCGATGGGCGGGTCCACCCACACTGGCTTGGCCAGCGCCGTCACCAGCAGCGCCCAGCACAGGGGTGCCAGCACAAACTGCAACCAGTTGGCGCGCATGATCACCGCCCCCGCTGTGGGTGTCTGGCCCGATAGGCGCACCAGTTGCGCAAAAAACGGCATGCGTACGGCAGGCATGGTTTCGCGCCAAGCGGGCAGCAGCCACATCAGCAGCGGCAAGGGCAGCGCGGCAAACAGCCAGATGTGATCAAACACCAGCATGTTGCCGTCCTATCCAATGGCGCAGCTGGCGCAATAGCGCGCTGACTTCGGCCTGCGGCGGGGTCTCGGCGGAGTACGTCAGCGTCAGCAACCATTGCCCCGGCCCGGTGCTAAAGCGCTTGCGCCGATCATGCCCGTCCAGCCATGCCAACCACGCCGTGCCGGACAAGCTGGCCACTTGCGCTCGTGGCGCAGTCTGCAATGCCACGCGTTTAACCAAGGCGGGCAACCGCCGCAACGCTTCGGGTTGCGAGTGCTGCCATTCGGTTTCGATTTGCCTGAGTTCGGCCAGCGCCGCGCGCCGCCATGCCAAGGCGCGATAACGGCGGATGCAGCGCCACACCAGCCATGCCAACACGATGACGAGCAACGCCGCCAGCACCGCCCAGCCCCAGGTCTGCGGCGTATACGGCACCGGCGCGGGCATCGCCGCGTTCTGCAACTGCGCCAACACCGCCGAGGCATTCACCGGCACCGGCGTCGGGTCCGCCGCTACGCTGTGGACCAGGGCACTCATAACGGCACACTGCGCGCGGGCGCGGCGTTGCGGGCGATAAAGCCGCGCAGTTGTTCCAGCACGTCCAGATGCGTGCTCAGCGGCAGCAACGGCACGCCGCTACGTTGCAGCAAGGCAGCGACATCGGCCTGGCGTTGCGCAAAGTACTGCTCCACCGGTTGGCGCAAGCGACGCATATCCAGTTCGATCTGCAACTCGCCCTCAGTCAGCACCATTTGCCCGGCGCGTGCGGGCAGGTTTTGCAATAGCGGATCGGACACCAGCACGGCGACGACATCGTTATGTTCGGCCAGCGCGCGCAAGAGCTGGCGCGTGCGGCCGCTGGCGTCGGCAAAATCGCTGATTACGCACACCAGATGATCGTGATGCGCCACACGCAAGGCCGCCTCCAATGCTTTATCCAGCTGGCCGTCTTGCGGGCGCGCGCTGCTGGCGGCATTCAGCGCCTGGTTGCTGCGCACAATTTGCGCCAGCAAGGCCTGCACACGCTGGCGACTGCGCAAGGGCGCGATGGTATGGATGGCCACATCTTCAAACACGATGCCACCGACACGATCATGGGACTGCAGCGACAACCAGGCGGCCAGCGCCGCCAGTTCGGCCGCCGCCACCGACTTCAGCGCGCGTTGCGAGCCAAAAAACATATTGATGCGTTGGTCCAGCACGATCAGCGCGGGGCGGTCACGTTCTTCGGTATAGGTGCGCACCAGCGGCTTGCCGCTGCGCTGCGTGGCTTTCCAGTCGATATGACGTACATCGTCACCCGGCAGATAGCCGCGTAATTCTTCAAAGTTAAGCCCGCGTCCGCGCACGCGCGAAGCCTGGCGACCAGCCAGGATGGACGAGCGCGGTCGATAGGCGTGCAAGGCCAGGCCAGCCGCGCGTTGTTCCTGGCGCAACAGCCACGGCAAATCCACCCAGCTGCTGCCGATATCGGCGGCTTGCAAGACGGCGGCGGAGGTGGAGGCGTGACGCATGGCCGCCTCAGGCCGGAATCGCCACAACCTGCACCAGCTTGTCGAGCACCGCGTCGGCGCTGACGCCATCGGCATGCGCGTCGTACGACAAGATCAGCCGGTGCCGCAAGGCGGGCGCCACGATGGCGCGCACATCATCGGGCGTGACATGGTCGCGCCCTTCCAGCCAGGCATGCGCTCGCGCGGCACGGTCCAGCGCAATGCCACCGCGCGGACTGGCGCCCACGGCCAGCCAGCGGCCCAGATCGGCATCCAGTTGCGCGGGGGCGCGGCTCACTTTCAGCAAATCAAGGATGTATTGTTCGATGGCGGGCGCGACATGGATGGCGTGCACTTCGCTGCGCGCGGTAAAGATCGCCGCTTGCGGCAACGCCTCGATGGCGGGCGCACCGGCGACGGCAACGCCGGCTTCTTCGGCGCGCACCAGCCGCAGCACCTCCAGTTCGGCCGCGGCATCGGGATAAGTGACCAGTATCTTGAACAGAAAGCGGTCCATCTGCGCTTCGGGCAGCGGATACGTGCCTTCCTGTTCAATCGGGTTTTGCGTGGCCAGCACCATAAACAATTCCGGCATGGCGTGGGTATTGCCGCCCACGGACACCTGGCGTTCTTCCATCGCTTCCAGCAAGGCCGATTGCACTTTGGCCGGCGCACGGTTGATTTCATCGGCCAATATCAAATTGCCAAAAATCGGCCCCGCCTGAAAGCGGAAGCTGTTCTGGCCGTTGTCCTGATACAGCATGTCCGAGCCGGTGATATCGGCGGGCAATAAATCGGGGGTGAACTGGATGCGGCTCATGCTGGCATCCAGGCTCGCGGCCAGCGTTTTAACGGTGCGGGTTTTGGCCAGGCCGGGCAGGCTTTCCAGCAGCACATGCCCATTGGCCAGCAAGACAATCAGAATCTGGCGGATAAGCAGCGGCTGCCCCTTGATTGATTGCGCCATCTGCGTTTGCAACTGCAACACCACATCACGTGCACTCATCATCGCTCCGGCGCTCGCGGCGCTCTGCCAGAAAAAACGGTGCGTTACCTGCTCAGGCAACGCACCGCGTTTACAGCCACTACAGCCTAGTCTTTGCCACCAGAGACGGCTCTGGCGCGATTACGGTTACGTTCGATTTCGGCATCCACCCCGGCACGGATCTGGTCCACGCTAAAGCTGGCCGGTTTCTGGCTGGGCGGGTACGCCACAAAGGTCTGCAGGAAGGTGGCCGTCTTGGCAATGGCAACCTCGTTCAGATAAACGTTTTTGGTTTGCCAGTCGTAATACTGGTCCGAGACGATATCGGCGCGTTCGTACGGGTCCATGCGCAAGTTGAATATCTTGGGCAGGCGCAGGCAAACAAACGGATTGGCCCAGACCTGCATGCCGCCGGGTTCGCGCTGTTCGCAGAACACAAACTTCCAGTCCTGATAGCGCATGGCCACCAGCACGCCGTCATCGTCAAAGTAATAGAACTCGTCACGCGCGCCTTTGGGCTGTTTGCCTTCCAGGTACGGCAGCTGGTTATAGCCATCCAGATGGTTCTTGAAGCTCGGGCCACCCGATTTGGGCGCCCAACCCTTCAGCAGACGGTCTTTAACCCCGGTGTCGCCCGCAGCGGCCAGCAAGGTGGGAAACCAGTCCAGGCCCGAGAACATTTCGGTAGAGACCTGGCCCGGCTGGATATGCCCCGGCCAGCGTACAAACGCCGGTACACGGAAAGCGCCTTCCCAGTTGGTGTCTTTCTCGCTGCGAAACGGCGTGGTGGCGGCATCAGGCCAGCTAAACTGGTTGGGGCCGTTGTCCGTCGTGTACACCACGATGGTGTTGTTGGCGATGCCCAGGTCATCCACCGCCTTCAGCAACTTACCCACATCCTGATCGTGTTCGTACATGCCGTCGGCGTACTCATTGCCCGGCATGCCGCTCTTGCCCTTGAACTCGGGGCGCACATGGGTAAACACGTGCATGCGCGTGGTGTTCATCCACACAAAGAACGGCGTGTTGGCTTTGACCTGCTTGTCCATAAACGCGATGGCGGCGGCGGTGGTTTCGTCGTCGATGGTTTCCATGCGCTTGGCGGTCAGCGGGCCGGTGTCTTCAATCTTGCCGTCAGCGTACGAGTGGATCACGCCACGCGGGGCAAACTGCTTGTTGAAGGCCGGATCTTTGGGCCAGTACGGACGCTCGGGTTCTTCTTCGGCGTTAAGGTGGTACAGGTTGCCAAAGAATTCATCAAAACCATGCGCGGTGGGCAGGTACTGGTCTTTGTCGCCCAAATGGTTTTTGCCGAACTGGCCGGTGGCATAACCCAGCGGCTTGAGCGCCTGGGCGATGGTGATGTCGGTCTTCTGCAGGCCCACATCCACGCCTGGCGCCCCCACTTTCGACATGCCGGTACGCAATGGCGTTTGCCCGGTAATAAATGACGAGCGCCCGGCCGTGCAGCTGTTCTCGGCGTAATAGTCGGTAAACATCATGCCTTCTTTGGCCATGCGATCGATATTGGGCGTTTTGTAGCCGACCACGCCGTGCGAATAGGCGCTGATATTGGTCTGCCCGATGTCGTCACCAAAAATGACCAGAATATTGGGCTTGGCGGTTTGCGCCGCTTGCGCAGCGGGCGATGCGGCTAACAAGCCCGCCGTCGCCATGGCCAGAACGGCCAGTCCTTGCTTGAACCACGCAGTGCTATGCATCAGGTTCTCCCGAGTGTGGATTAACAGCATCTACCGCCCAGCAAGGCGGTTGTTTCGGCTAAATGCGCCGGGCGGTTGTCGTCGCCAGTTGCTGTCAGAGACCTCGAACTCGGGCGTGGTTTTTAGTCTGACAAATACTGACTGTCAGATGTCTATAGCACACGGATATCTACTTGCCGCCTTCAAATTGTACGAAATATCGGTTGTCCGGATCGGCTGCCAGCGCGCGCTGCAGCGCGTTGGCCCAGCTTTCGCGGTCACCGGCATAGGCCGCCAGCCCGGCAGCGTAGAAATCCATCAAGGCCAGCCTGCGCTGCTCAATCTCGCTACGCAGTGCGGGGGTGGCGTCGGGCAGTGGCACCTCCACATGCAACGCCAGCAAGGCGGGCAAAACCCGGCTGATTTCACGCGGGCGCACCCACGTGGCGTATTCGATCAACGGTCGGTCGTCGGTCACCGCGGGGGCATTGTCGACGTAGCGGCGAAGTCCATCCGCATCGGTGACCCAGGTGGATAACAACGCGGCGGGTGAGTCGATGCCGACCTCGCCGAGCGCCTGGCGCACCGTGGGCTGGTTAAAGCGCGCGCTGATCTGCGCGGCGTTTAACGGCATCGGCTCGGCCGAGCCCACCAGCAACATCTCGTGCAGCTCGGTGGTCCACAGCGACGCGTTGGGAAACACGTCGATAAAACTGCGCACCAGCGAGCGGGTGTCTTCGTCGTTTTGCGTGGCAATCGGCAACCATTGCGCAAACACGCCGTCGGGCTGCATGCGGCTGCGTGCCAGCGCGTAAAAATCACGCGAATACAGATTGACCACGCCTGCAGCCGACGGCGGCGGGGGCTCCAGCGTGATGACGTCATAGCGCTGCGGATTGCGCAGCAGTTCGTGGCGGCCATCGTGAATGCGGATTTCGCTGCCCGGATCGTGCGTGACGTTGTAGTTGCCCTTAAACAGCGGCACCGCGCGCGCCACAGCGGGCAATAGCTCGGCGGTGACGCGATGTTGCAACCCTGGATATTGCGTCATCGCGCCCGCGGTAATGCCGGTGCCCAGCGCAATCACCAGGGTAGATTTCGGCTCGCCGTGGTGTACCAGCAGCGGCAGCAGGGCCTGCAGCCGCATATAGCGCCGCGACGCCATCACATCGCCCGAATTGGATACGCCCGCGATATACAGACGCCGAAAACCGCCCTGCTCCAGCACGGCCACCGTGCCGCCCGGGCTTTCTTCAAACGACACCAGCTTGCCACCGCGCGCCACCGTCAGCAGCCGCGCCAGACTATCTGCCGGTGTGAGCACGCCCAGGCCGATGACCAGCAGCGCCAGCGTCCCCACAGCCAGGCGTGGGCCGCGCGCCGGTTGCTGCCACACCGCCAGCAAGGCGATCGCGACGGCCACGCCGGCCAGCACCGCCAGCGTGTGCACCAGACCCAATCCGGGGACCAGCACAAAGCCGGTGACAAAGGTGCCGACGATGCCGCCCGCCGTATTCAGCGCCAATACCCGCCCAACATCGCGCCCGACCTGTCCCGGCTGCACGCACAAGCGCAAGGCCGCCGGAAACGCCGCGCCCAGCAGAATGGTCGGCAGCAACACCACGCACACCGCCGCCAGTAAAAAACGCGCGCACATTACTTGCAGATCCGTGCCGCCGCTGTCGCGCACCCATGCCGCCACCGACGATTGCGCGGCCAGCAACCAGCCGCCCAATCCGGCCACTTGCAGCAAGGCCAGCAAGCCTGCGGCGGCAATCAGCAAACCAAACCACAGCCACGGATTACGCACGCGGTCGGCATGGCGCGCGTAAAGGGCGCTGCCCAGCATCAGGCCGGTGAGATACGTGGCCAGCACGATGCTGAAGGCAAAGCTGCGCGTGCTCATAAATTGCACGATGGTTTGCGACCAGATGATTTCGTAGCCCAGCGCCACGCCGCCCGCCACAGCGTAGAGGCCGACGGCCAGGTGTTGTTGCGCGCTGACTGGGGTGGGCGTCGGGATGGCGCTGGCTTGCTGCGTACGGACTGGCACCTGCGAAGTCAGCGCATAGGCGGCGAATGCCAGCAGCACATTCAGTGTCGCCGCCGCCAGCGCGGTGCCCTGCACGCCCAAAGCCGGAATCAGCACAAAGGTACAGGCCAGCGCGCCGAACACCGCACCGAGCGTATTGGCCGCATACAGACGTCCACCCGCATGCGCCAGCCGCCCGGCCAGCGGCGCGGCGGCGCTGATCAAGGCGGGCAAGGTGCCGCCCATTAACAGCGCGGGCACGCCAATCAACACAAATGGCAAGGCCCACGCCAGCGGGCCGACATGGCTTTGCAGCGCCACAAACCACGGCGCGGCCTGGCCGAGCAACCCCGTGGCGGCCATGCCCGTGACGCCCACCGCCAGCTCCAGCGCCGCGTACAGCCACAACGGCCGCGCGCTGCGGTCCGCCCAACGCCCCCACAGCGCGCCGCCCAAGGCCAGGCCCATAAAGAACGCGCTGACGCCAGTGGTGACCGCATACACATCCACCCCCACCACCAGGGCCAGTTGCTTGATCCACACCACCTGGTACACCAGCGCGCTGAGGCCGGAGACCAGCAACAGCGCGGCCAGCAGCCATTCCAGCGGCAGCGCGGTGCTGGGCGAACGTGGCGTGGCGTTAACGCCAGCTTCAAGCGCAATCTCAACCTGGCGTGGGGCGGTGCGGGCAGAACGTCGGGCCATCGGGTTTCCGGGTGCAGGTTGGGAATGCGCTGGGTTTATTGCTCGAACGGATAAATGCGCGACCAGTCGTTTTTCATATCCACCACGATCCAGCCGCTGCTTTGCGCCAGATCGAGCGCTTTATCCAGCTTGCCGTTGATGGATTTGCGGTCGTAGGCAAATTCGCGATCGGCATCGGTGTGGTGGATGATCACGCCCAGCCGCTTTTTGCTGCTGCTTTGCGTGGTGTATTGCAGCATCTGCAAATCGCCATCCGAATTACCAAACGCAATGATCGGCGCGCGACCGATATAGCGCGCAATGCCCACCGGCTTGCCCGGGCCATCGTCGATGCTGTCGATATCCGGATCGCGCACGATCACCGCCTTGCCATCGCGCAATTCAAAATGGGTTTTGATGGTGCTGCCAATCACTTGTTCGGGCGGCACGCCGTAGGTTTGCTCGGCAAACACGCGCATGAATTCCGCGCCGCCACCCGAAACGATAAAGGTTTTGTAACCATTGGCGCGCAGGTAGCCCAGCACTTCCAGCATCGGTTGATACACCAGCTCGTTGTACGGCCGTTTAAAGCGCGGATGTTTTGCCGTGCGCAGCCAGTCGGCCACGATGGCATTGAACTGGTCCGACGTCATGCCCGCATGCGTGGTCAGGATGATCTGGCCCAGCGCCTTTTCGCCACCGGCCAGCGCGGTTTTGTAATCGCCTTTCAGCACCGAAGCAAACAGCTCTTTGCTGGCCCATTCCGGATGGTCGGGCGCCATGGCCTTGATGCGGTCAAACGCAAACGCGCCCTGAAAATACAACGGCTGTTCGCTCCACAAGGTGCCGTCGTTATCGAACACGGCAATGCGCTCGGCGGGGGGCACAAAATCGGGCGAACCTTGCGTGGTGGTGGCCTGCACAAACGCAATGATCGCGGTACGTGCAGTGCGATCGCGCCACGACGGCAACACGCTGTCGGCCTGCGCCACCGCGCTTAATGTCAGGCACAACAACAGGCCAGACCACCAGCGCCAGAGAGAACCGGATATGCGTTGCATGGTGCGTTTCCTCGCGTAAAGGGTGTGCCTTATCCTGGCTGATGCAGCGCCAATTTCAATGTGTTTTAACCGCCCTGCGCCGGGGCGCTGGCTTTGCCGGTGCGCGCCAGCGACGGTTCGCCCGGGTTGATTTCCAGCCAATGCTGCGCAATTGCCTGCGCGCCGACGGTGTCGTTGGCTTCGATGCGATAGCGCACGGCCGTCATGGCGCTGTCCCGATGTTCGGGATGTTTTTGCATCACGGCGTCGAGCTGGCGGATTGCGCCTTTCACGTCGCCGGTATCGTGCAAAGCCACCGCGTAGACAAAGCCGTACAACGCGTCATCAGGCGATTTCTGCCACGCCGTCTTGAGCGAAACGAGTGCGCCAACGCGATCCCCGGCGCGGATTTGCGCCAGCCCCAGCGCGTGATACAGCAAGCCCGAATCGGTATGTTTGGCCAGCGCGCTTTGCAGTACCGCCACGCTTTGCTGATCCTGCCCCGCCGCCGACAAATAATCGGCCTGCAGCGTAATCGCCGGCAAAAAGTCGGGGTTGAGCTTGAGCGCACGCGCCAGCGCCTGCTGCGCGGCATCGTGCTGGCCCAGGTCGCGGTCCAGGCTGGCCAGATTGGTCTGCGCTTCGGCGCGCTCAGCCAGCGCATTCTGCACGGCGCGATATTCGGCGATGGCTTTGTCCCACTGCGGCCGCGCCGCGCCCAGTTGATCGCGCACGTCCACCAACTGCCGCGCCACGCTGATCCGGACCTGGCGCACCGGATCGGTGAGCAAGGGCGTCAGCAAGGGCTGGCGCGCTTCGGGTGGCCACATGCCGCTGGCGTCCACGGCGGCGCTGCGCACCAGTGGGTCCGCATCTTTCAACGCCAGCGTTACCACGCGCGTCGTAGCGTTGCCGGGATAGCGCGCCGCTTCTTCCAACGCGGTGGCGCGGCGCAGCGGCGGAATGGTCGGGTCCAGCACCAGCGTATTCAGTACATCGGCCGCACCGATTTTGCCGTGGCGCAGACTGGACATCATTTCGCCAAAGCTGGGCGGATGTGTTTGCTTGCCAAACCAGCTTTCGATTTGTTTGGCGGCCCATTCCGGCGTCTTGTCTTTATGGCATTCGTTACACGCGTTGGGCGTGCCCAGCTCGCGGCTAAGATCGGGGCGCGGAATGGTCAGCGCGTGGTCGTGGCGGAAATCGATTTCCATATAGAACTTGCCGGGCATATGACACGCCACGCAGGTCGCGCCGGGACTGCCTTTGGGATGATGCGTGTGCTCGGGCGTGTCGTAATCCTTGCGCTGCAATGTGCTGGTATCGAGACCCGGCCGCTGGATGGGGCCGCTGGCGTTATGGCATTGCAGGCACACCGCATTGCCTTGGGCGCGTAATTCGCCGGTATGCGGATTATGGCAATCGACGCAAGTCACGCCCTTCATAAACATCTTGCTTTGCGCAAACGAGCCGGACTCGAAATCCTCGGCCTTAAAGTGCCCGTCCACCTCATACAACTGCGCGGTCAGCAAGCTCATCGAATAATCATCGGCCAGCCGGTTTTTATGGTTAAAGCCATCATCCAGCGGCGCACGGCGGGCGTGGCAGCGGGCGCAGGTTTCCAGCACGGTGGTTTGCGGCGCGTTTTTCAGCGGCACATCAAAACCCGCGCCTTTAACCGTTTCGTGCGGCGTTTTGGCAGCCCAGGCCAGATGATTGGAGGCCGGCCCGTGGCAGGCCTGGCAGCCTACGCCCAGTGAATTCCAGGTGGATTTGAAACTGTCATCCACCGCGCTGTAATTGCGCTTCATATTGGTGACGTGGCATTCGACGCACATAAAGTTGGCGTTTTGCGCCGGGCGCGTCCAGTGCAGCTCATCCGCGGCGGTCAGCTTGTCGTGCGGATAGAGGTGAAACCATTGTTTTTTATCGACATTCCAGGCAATCCCCAGCGCCTGCATACGGCCACCGGGCATTTCGATCAGATATTGCTGCAGCGGCGCGAGGCCAAAAGTGTGGATGACTTTGAAGTCACCCGGCTTGCCATCCGGGCCATCGGTTTGCACGCGAAATTCAGCGCCTTTTTTATAAAAGCGCGTGGTGACGCCGTTGTAATCAAAGGTGGCGTTATCGAAATTGCCCAGCACGGTTTGCGCGCTGGCCACTTTCATGGCCTGGGCGTGGTGCGAATCTTTCCACTGGCCAAATTGCGCGCTATGACAGGCCACGCATTTTTGCTCGTCCACAAACTGCGCGTGCAGGGCGGACGTGGGCATAGCCGCAGCGGGGCCGCTGTCCTGGCTGCGGAACTGATGCACCCAGAAGCCCGCCAGCGCTGCAAGCACCAACGCCGCCAATAGCCATAACCACCAACGCGCCTTGCCCGCCGCGGCCGGTGGCGCGGGCGTGGCGGACGTGTCGGTTGACTCCAGCGGTGCGTTCGCAACGGGGGCGTCGGCCCGTTGCGCCTTGCGACGCGAAGATTTGCCCATGTAAGCAGATTCTGTTTGTAGTTATAGCGAGTGAAATCCAGCGTAATGCAAAACCAGCATCGCGTCAGCCTGTGTGCGCAAATACAAATGTACAACTGACCATCCGGACGTCTTCAGCCTGTCATCTGCCCAGGGCGTAATAGCGCCGCCCAGCAACGGGTGCCCAACTCAACAAGAACACGATGGAGATGACCTGCATGAACAAAATCAAAACATTGAGCGCGCTGCTGGCGCTGACCCTGGCGGCCGCCAGCCACGCCGCCACCACGCGCGACACATGGGTGGTGAATGACGTTTATAACTACAACCACATTTACGCGACCACCGACAGCGCCGACCTGGCCACCAAAATGTCGACCATGAACAGCAGCGCCTATTCGTTTTATCGCGGCACCGCGGACATCTTCTTTCACGACATGACCACCCTGCCCGCCTCGGCCTATGCCAACAGCGCCACGGCGCATACGTGGATCGGCGGCGATACCCACATCGGCAACTTTGGCGCATGGCAAGACAGCGCGGGCAAAGCCGTATTTGGCGTTAATGATTACGACACCGGCTATCTGGGCCAATACGTGTGGGACCTGCGCCGCGCCGCCACCAGCGTAGTACTGGCCGGCCGCGAAAACGGCATCAAGGACGCTGATATCACCACCGCCATCAATACGCTGGTGACGGCCTACCTGACGCAACTGGGCGCGTTTAACGGCAGCAGTACCGAGAAGACATTCCAGCTGACCACCAGCAATACCAGCAGCGTGGTTAAAGACGTCATCAGCGCCGCGGCGGAAGATAAACGCAGCGATCTGCTGGCTAAATACAGCACGGTGAGCAGCAGCAAACGCACTTTTCTGACCTCGTCCACGCTGGTGAAACCAGGCACCGCCACTTACAACGCGGTGGTCGCGGCCGTGGCGACCTATGTGTCGACGATCTCCAGCGGCAAGCAATACGCCGCCAGCTTTTACACGGTGAAAGATGTACGGCAAAAACTGGGCTCTGGCACCGGCAGTCTGGGCCGCTTGCGTTACTACGCTCTGCTGGAAGGCCCGTCGACATCGACCTCGGACGACGTGATTATCGAACTGAAACAGGAAGCCACCAGCGACGTCGCCATCGCCAACCCGGCCGGCTTGAGCACCGGCGACTACGCCAACAATGAAGGCGACCGAGTAGCCCGCACCGCCAAAGCGCTCGTGCTGAACGCCGATGTACTGATCGGCTACACCAGCATCAATGGCGTGCCGTACTATGTGCACGAGAAATCGCCGTTTGCTGAAGACTTCGACTACACCGATTTGTCTAGCGCCAGCAAACTGAACACCGCCATGACCTATATCGGCCAGGCCCTGGCCAGCGCGCATGCCCTCGCCGACCAGGATTACGACAGCAGCGTGGTGCCGTACGCCATCGAAACCGAGATTCTGAACGCGGTGACCAGCCAGGCGGGCTTGAAGACGGAACTGGTGAACTTTGCGTTTGGGTATGCGGACCAGGTGAACCTGGATTGGGCTTCGTTCAAGAAGGCCTACGCGGCGGGCACGCCGCTGTATTGATCTGATGAGGCAGGCGGGGATGCCCTATTAGTCAAAATGAACGGATCGCAGCAAACCCGCAAAAATCGGGGTGCGACTGTTCTGATTTGTCCGCCCGCCCGCGAGAACGCCACGCCAGCCGCGTGGCGTTTTCTATGACGCATGGTATGTTGCGCCAACGCCACCCAAGGTCCGCGCCGCCGCATGCCCACCATCATCTCCCACGCCGCCGTCCCGCTCACCACCGGCATCGCGCTCGGCCGCCGCATTATCTCGCGCAGACTTTTGCTGACCGGCATCGCCGCCTCGATGCTGCCCGACGCCGACACCGCGGGCCTGCTGTTCGGCATCCCGTTCGGCACCCCCTACAGCCACCGCGGCTTTACGCATTCGATCTGCTTTGCACTGGTGATCGCGCTGCTGGCGCTCTGGGCCGCCCGCAAACTGCACACCACGCGCCTGCGCGCTGCGCTGTTCGTGTTTATCGCCACGGTATCGCACCCACTGTTGGATATGTGCACCGACGGCGGCAGCGGCGTCGCGCTGTTCTGGCCCCTGTCGAATGAACGGGTGTTTTTTCCGTGGCAGGTGATCGCGGTGTCACCGATTGGCGTTAGCCGGGTGTTTACCGAGCGCTTCGCGCATGTGCTGGGGTCGGAGGCGGTTTGGGTTTGGGGGCCGGCGCTGGTTTTGGGGTTGGTGGGGTGGGCGGTGCGGCGGCGCCTCACGTTAGCAAAAATCTAATTTCATCCGAACGAATGCGCTTGGATCTGGCCCGCGCCTCGGCCTTTGTTCCTTTTGGTCCTTTTGGTCCGGCACCCGCCCCGACCAAGAAAACCGTCGGACGTCGTCAACGGGCACGGAGGCAGTAAGGCAAACGGATGACCCGTGACCAGGCTTACTGGCTCGATAAGACCCCGACATTGGTCTGGTCCACAGCCCAAGAAACAAACTTACCTTTAAGACCGCCGAATCCACTTAACAAAAAATCGTCTTCAGAATACACACCTCCGACATCGATTCGGTTCCCGGAGAGCCTCGCTTAAGCACATACGAAAATTCATCACCAAACTTGGTAATTGAAAAATCGGTTGCCATTTACCTCACTAACCGCATCATCGCTGAAATCTGTCGTATGAACGTGCCAGATAGCCGCCACACACCTCTTCCATCCCGGATATATATCGGTAAAGCAGGTGCTCTCAATGTCATTGGCAAGCAAAACCACTTCTGTGGTGTCATCGTCCAAATACGTTAATTTTGCTAGATAGCCCAAGGTACTGGGTGTTCATACCAATAAAATCCGGACCAAGCCGCCCTGATTTTTTTGTGCCTTTTCGTAAAGCCGGACGCGCGCTTCCGGCACATCGAGACGATCAATGTCCCTAACGAATTCTTCAATCAAAGGCCACACACCTTGACGATATTTGCACAGTGCAGTTGCCAAAATTCCTGGATAAATGTCAGTGCCTTTAGTATCTCGGCAACAAAAAGCCGGCGCGAATCTCTTAGCACCAGCTCTTCCATGAAAGATAATTGCTTACAAATACAAAGACCTAATCATTTGAGAGAAACTCGACATCTATCCGGTCAACATTCCATGAGATAAATTTTCCGTCAAGATAACCAAACTGGCTCAGCAGCATCTCGTCTTCAAACACAATTCCGCCTGCATCCAATTTATTTCCCGCCAGCCTTCCTTTAAGGATATACGAAAAGCCATTGCCTACTCGGTTAATCGCGGAGGTAACGCCTTCGTTGGTCTCACTTACCACATAGTCATTAAAAACTTGCGGAGTCAGCTCAACGCGATACGCCTCACCATCCTCTAGTGTGTAAGGGCAGACGTTTGCAAAGCATGTGATTTCAATGTCGTTAATACAAAGAACCACTTCTTCTTCTACGTCGCTGCTCAGTCGCTTTATTTTCGCCAAATAATTCATGGTACGGGATATATCGTCTTGTCGAGACTGCCATTAAGCATCTTCCAAAAGCTATTACCGCTCTCGGTATGAATCGTCGTTATCGCACCATCTGCGTTCGTTCCAACGAACCCAAATTTGGACGCGCCATTTGCCCTATTTCCCATAAATTGCGCAAATCCAGTGCGAGTTTCGCCTTTGTATACATATTGAATCTCATCGCCGTACTGCATTATGTCTTTCCCAATCTGCAAATAATCATTCGCATTCTTTGCACCAAATTCCGCTCCGTGCTTTTCAAAGTGGCTTAATAGTTTTGCCTCACTGGCAAAACCTGCTTCTGCTGTCTTTGCCGCGACTTTCGCTGCGGCAGCCTCTACACCTATCGCCGCCACGGCTCGTTCAACACCGGTCAAACCATCAGTCAGCATCGTTTGAGCCACTGAAACGGTTCCCGCCAACTCATACACTGCGGTGGCCGTGTACTCGCCGCGGGCATATGCGGCGGCGGCCCGCGCTCCAAACCCACCGTCGAAGAACTCCTCTCCTGCCAGCGCCGCCCGCCATGCCGTGCGAACTGCATCCGTGATGCCATAATCACCCGCAAGCATGGTAAAGCTTGAAGGAACACCCGCTCCACCACCGACGCTTGTCTGGCCGGAATATGCCAGCGATGACCATCCGTAATTATTGTAGCTGTTACTGCTGTATGGCGTAGAAGCTGCCGTTATAGCGGCTTGAATCTGGAAATCAATCCGTCCATTTGCAGAGCCGCTTGGTTTTCCCTCTAGATCGTCGCTGCCGGCTACCCCGCTGTTATAAATAATTTCCGGCTGTGCTGAATATCCAGTCGGGTCAACCCACCGCATCGGGTTGTTCAACACATAGCTATACCGGTTCGTATTCTGCAGGTTGGTGATATCCGTGATATCCGGATCAGCCTGCAGCATCCGTGACACATTCGGGTCATAGATCCGCCCATTCATGTGCACCAGACCGATGTCGTCCATCTGCTCGTGGCCGGTGTAGCCACGACCCGTGCCAGCATTGGTGGTATCGCTCCAGTCCACCACGATTTTGCCGGCGGCATCGTAGTTGCCGTCGGTGTAACGGCGCTTGCCAAACGGGTCATACGCATAGGCGGCGGTCAGAGTGCCAGCCTGGTCGGTGGCCGCGGCGATCGAGCCCTGGAAGTCTTTGTGCCAGTACTCCACTTTGTTCAGCGCAATGCTGCTGATCGAAGGTACCGACAGCGATCCTGCGACCAAAGCGGGCACCGCACCCGTGCTGGCCAGCATGCCGATGGCTTCGCCATTCACGCTTAGATAATGTCGGTTGGTCTGGATAGTGGCGCCGGAGACCGTGTCTACTTCTCGTTCAAAGCCAAGCCCGCCCGCGTTGTCGGGGTTTACGTAACGCGTGGTGCGGGTGCCCTGCGGTGAAATGCGGGTTTCGAAAATGCGTGCGTGGTCGACGTCATAGGCGTACGTGTATTGCAGACCGGTGTCTTTGCTTTTGATACCGGCACTGCCATCGGGTAGGTTAAAGCTGGTGTAGGCCACCGAGGCGTATTTTTCCGCCGAGGTGGTTACCAGGTTGCCGTTATTGTCGTAGCCAAACTTGTGATCGATATTGGTCGAATCAAACAGGTCGGTGACGGCATGCGGCCGGATTACGCCGGGGCCATTGCCATTGCCATAGGTAAACGCGCCCACGTCGCTCTTGTAGAGCAAATCGCCCACCGCGTTGTAGTTCAGCAATACTTCGCGGTTCTGGTTGGGTACGTTGACGGCGGAGACCTTGTAGTCCACCAGACGGTTAAGGTGGTCGTAGAGCAGCGCTTCGGTAACCGCACCGTTCTTGCCGTCGCCCAGCGCATCGGTACGGCCGGTCAGGTTGCGGACGGAATCCCAGCTGTAGCTCTGGTTCATGATTGTGGGGGCAGCCGCGCCGAGCGCGACGGCAATCGACTTGACCTGGCCACGGCTGGGCGTAAATGCGGTGGACGCGATGGTGCCGTTACCCAGCGTCTGCTTTTCGAAGTCGCCCCACGCATTGCGCACGGCGCCCTGCCACAGCACCGAACCGGCGGGCAACGATGCGCTGCTGGCCGTCGTGCCTTGCGCATTCGGCAATGGCGTCAACGTGGCGGCGGTATTCAACAACAGCTTTTCGGTATAGCCCCTCGGGGTATAGGCGTATTTGACTTGCAAGCCGGTAGGATACGTTTTGGTGCTTAGGTACCCGGTGGTGGCGTCATAGCCATAGCCCAGTATGAATGCGTCTTGCCCGGTGCCGGTGTCATCGCGTTCGGCCACCACGCGGCCCAGACCATCAAAGGCAAAGTTCTTTGCACTGCCGGTATTGCTGGTGCTGCTGCACAACTGGCCGATGCCGCCTGCGCAGGCGCTGCCATCTTGGTGGACGTCATAACTCCAGCTGGCCAGTGATTCGGGATCGTAACGTTGCGTTAGCCGGCCCAGCCCGTCATAGGCGAATGTGCTCCAGCCTGTCACTTTGGTTGCCGCTACATTGGTGGCGTCCGCGGTTTGCGACGGGCACGTGCTGCTGGCGCCAGATGTTGCCCGCATCGTGCTGTTCTGTTGCGCGGTCAGTTGGCCCAGCGCGTCATGGCAATAGGTCCACGTACCGGCATCAGGATCATTCAGGCTGACCCGCTGGCCGCGGATATCGAACTTCGCCGTGATCTGGTTATGCAAGGCATCTTGCACCAGCAACACGTTGCCGAACGCGTCATAGCCATAAGACATCTGCGCGCCGTAATCATCGGTAATGCGGGCGGTGCGGCCGGTGATGTCTTTTTCTTCAATCTTGATGTGGCCCTGGTCATCGTAAGTCGTCACTTTGAGACCCGAGTACACCGTGGACGTGTATGCCGCGTTGCGCGCCCCAAAGTTGGGGCCGAAGCCCGCTTGCGCCGGAGCGCTGTTGTCGGCGTTGACGACCGTGATCACACGCCCTAACGCGTCATAGCCAAACAACACCAGGCCGACGTCGTTGCTGCCGCCAGTGGTGGACGACTTGTTGCCGAGGAAGTACGGCCGGCTCTGAATGTATTTAGGGCCGTAGTTGGTATAGATCGTATCGGTGGCAATCAGGCTGGCCGTGCCGGGCTGGCTGGCGCCATCAAATGCTTCGGTGCTGGTGCGCAATTCGCGCCCGTTGCGATCATAAAACACCCGCGTATAGGCGCCGATCTTTGCGCCCGCGGCGCTGCGCAGCTCACGATGTTCCATGCTGATTGCGTCAGCGGGTGCTTCGCCCGCTGCGGGCGTCGGGCAGCCTGCGGTGTTGCCACTGGTGTCCAGACCCGCCGTCGCCAACGTGCAGTAGTAATGCGCGAGGCGCGTGCCGTCGGGACGGATCTCGAGCGTGGTGCGGCCAAAGTCATCCACTGCCCAACTGCTGGTGATGCCGTTGGTGTCGGTCTGCTTCAGTAGCACGCCAAAGCGCGGATCGTAGCTGGTGGTCACCGTTTGTGAAAGCGGCTGATTGGCGACCGTAGCGCGCGGCAGCGTTTTCGTCACCGTGTAGGCAAACGCGCCCGGCACTGCAACCACCGACACACCATTGATCGTAACCGCTGCGCCACCCGTGTAAGTGGCGGTGGTCAGATGCGTGGCGAACGTCGCGGCCGTCGGCGCACTGGCGCAGTTGGCCTGCTGTTGAGATGGACGATTGCCATAGGCGTCCCAGCCGGTGATGGTCGCAGCAACGCAATGGTCGGCCACCGAGGGCTCCTCCGTTTGCGTAACCAGCTCGCCATAGGTGGTGTCATAGGCATAGCTGGTTGTTCGCGTGTAGTTGGACGGGTCAGTCGGCACCGTTGCTATCGCGCTGCCCATTCCTATGACAGCAAGGGCAACGCCCAACATCCCCGCAGCGATTCCACGCCCCACCCAGAACTGCTTGCTTTTGATTTTATTTGCCACGTCATTGGCCTCGGTTTGAACCGGATTTTTTAATTGTTGTTTGCGCATGATCAAGCACTGCCACTACTGCACTGGATATTAATCGGCGCTGTAACCGACGGATTTTGCAGCCAGTTATTGTTGCCATCGAGGATGCCGTCAGTTACCGCCACGGTATAAACAGCCGAAGCATATTGGCCGGTGCGTACAGCGATATTGACCGTAAAAGTGTTACCGGAACCTGAACCACTGACGCCACTCGCGGCCGTAGAATTCGTCCAGTAATAGGTGTAATTGCCCGACCCGCCACCCGCAGCCGCAGTGAGATAGATCGTTCCGTAGCAGACCGTTGACCCTTTGGAACTGGTCAAATTCCAATACCCCGAGTTGTAACTAGACTGAGTACCTGAGAGCGTTTTCCTTGTACCGGCAACACCAATCCCCAAAACGTTATAAGCGTTGATATTAGTAGCCGCGCTAGTGCTGTAGTTATTGGCATCGCCGCTATAAATGGCTTGTATCTGATGCGCTTGCGCGCTGCCGACAGACCAGTTTATTGCTGCGGAACCCCCATTGAGGGCCACTGCACCAAAATCTGTTCCGGTAGTTGCATCGCGAAAATCGACCGATCCGGTGGGGCCGTACCCGAGGATTACGGCGGCCGCCATCGAGTAGGTTCGGCCCACAACGACATTGGTCGGAATCGACGTGAAATTGGTCCCTGGCGTCGCGGGGTAAGGCGTCACCGTCGCTGCAGAGGATGTACTGATCGCGTTTTTAACATCGCCCAGATATTGAGCTGTGATGTCATGCCTTCCTGCCGCGCCCATCAACCGTGACGCAACCGCGCTTCCGCCATTCATCCCCACGGTGGCAAACGCACTACCGTTATCGTAGAAAGCAACCTGCCCGCCTGGCGCTGCGCCCCCGGCAACGTTGGCTGTATACGAGATGGTATTGCCCACCTGAAAGCTGGTAGAGGAAGCAGAAACGCTCGTGCTGGTGGCCAGCTTTGCAACAGTGACCTGCGCTACATTAGTGCTCGGAGCGTTGACACTGTCCCCGCCGTACGTTGCCGTTACAGTATGGTTGCCTTCCGATGTGAAACCTGTGAAGGAGAAGGCCGCTGCTCCGTTAACGAGGTTGACCGTGCCCATCGGATTGCCCAAGCTGTCGGCGAACGTCGCTGATCCGGTCGGATTAATCCCCGCAACAGCCACTGCAAAACTCATGCCGACCGTGGGCGCCACAGATGTTACCGAAGGCGTTACCGTACTGGTGGTGGCACGCCTGCCGATCCCCATAGCTACGGGCACTGTCACACTGCCCCATTGCCCCTTATAGTCCGTCACTGCAATCTTGAAATTGGCTTGCTCGGTCTGGCCGTATTGAGTCGGGGTAAAGGTGAACGTCACGGTATTGCCGCTAATCGAAGCCGCGATTGCGGTAGCTTTATCAGTCGTCAGCGTGTAGCTCAGCGGCGCAACCAAGGAGGTGCCGCTAGCGGCAATGGTTATGGTTTGGGTGTAGCTACCCGGAGTGGGCTGGCTAAGATTGACGCTAGCAGGGCTGGCGCTCACCGCTAAAGTCGGTGGGGTGCCCGCAAAATCCGAGGCATGCGCCGCCGTGCCCGCGCTGGTTGCCAGAGCAGCAGTGCTGGATACCGTGTTCTGCACCGTCGTAGTGGCTTTGCGTGCCAGCAACCAGTTGTCATCGTTAAAGTTTTCAGGCCAGTAAGTATTGGTGGTTATCGAGGTCGCACTTTGCTGCACGCCAGCCACATCAGCGCCCGTCACAACCAACGTTTCGGTTAAGGGGTCTGCGTGGGAATTGACTGTGTAAGTCGTGGTCCGGGTGGGCAGTACCGAACCATCAAGATCAAAACTGGTTTCTGTGGACTGTTTTAAATAAGGACGCACAATGCTCGAGGTGGTGGGGCAAATGTTGCCGACTACAGCGCCGCTGGAACCCAGCTCGCAATAGATGTTGTCGGTCTGGTGTACAAGCTTCCACAGCGCGGGCTGATACAACGAACCCGTCAAAATTTTATCGGTGGAGATCCTGCCGATGTATGGATAATCCTGCGAGTAAATGGTGTCCTGAGTAACCGGCGACCCGTCAGGGCCGGGCATACCCTTGATGACCTCGCTAAAACCCAATACGCCGCGACCCTTGATGTTGCCCTTCAGGCCTTTGTAGATGTAGTCCGTCTGGATCGTTCCGCCAGAAACGCCCGTGTCTTGCACCACGGTGGTGATCACCCACCACGGCAGCGTCGCCATGGCTTTGGGATAGGTGCCAGGCTGGCGGTTGTAACGGCCGTTCGAGTTGTTCAGTGGTGTATGAGTAATCCGGGTCACCAAACCGGTCTGACCTGTAATGGTCGTCAACAGATCAGGGGGTGTGCCATCGGCTTTGGTGAAACTCCATGCGCCATAGTTTGTGCTACCTGGCCCCGAATAGGGCGTGTACGGTCCCACGTCCCCGTCGGGTACCCGTGCAGCGCTGTTGGATGCCAGAAACTCGACGTTGCCGCGGCCCGTGAAATCCGCGATACCAAACCCCGCAGTACCATCGCTGCGCCACAACTGATAGCCAGCAAGATTGAAGCTGGTCGACTTCAGATAAGTGCCGTCGCCACGGCTTAAAAAAACCGCGTTCTCCGACGGATTGTCACTCACGCGAATTATGTCGTCTCTGCCGTCGCCGTTCACGTCTGCCGAAGCCAGATGGAAAGTGTTGTTACGGATGGTATTGTTAGGCATGACAGATGTTGGCGGCCATTTGTTGACATCATCAAGAATCAGATTCGTCATCTGGATTACGCTGGCCTGGCCATAGGCGGTGTAACTGTACAACCCGTTATTAAGCTGATAACCGACCTGTGCGGAGCCGCCGCCATTGGCCGCACCATAAAGCAGATTGCTTTTAAGGCCACCACCATCGGGATCAAAACACAGCGAGCCATTGATGGAGAAGCACCCGTTAGTTGTCGTACTGGAAGAATCAGGCATCATGGCTGGCAAAAAATTGCCGTCGCCTTGTGACAGCCATGCGACCGGATGTTTGACCGTATTTGCACCCTTGAAAGTCTGAGTCAGCGGAAAATCGAAGTCGTAACCGACGGGGTCCATAAGGCCGTTGCCAGTCATGCTGATCAGGGCCGAAACTGAAGTGCGATACATACTCCAGGACGCCATATTGGTTTGCACCTGGATAAAGCCGCCTTGACCATCACCCTTATAAACCTGAGTAGAGCAGCTCCAGCCCGATTGCATGCATTGAGGTTCAAATTCTCCAAGATTGCCCGTCGCCGCGTAGCTACCCTTGGCCGGACGGTTATAGGTTGCGGGCATGTTATCGTTTGACGAAATGGAGGTAACGATGATGTCGCCGATCCCGTCGCCGTTAAAGTCGATAAAAAAGAATTGGCTCGCTGCAGTCCAGTTGTAGCAAACACCGTAGGCGTAGGTCACCGAATTTTGTGCCCCCCTGCATCCCGAAGTGTCGCTGGTTACCTTCCATGTCAAAGGTACATTTCTGGCAACAAAAGAGGTTTTCGGCCCAACGTCATAAGTGCCATCAAGTTTGGCAAAATAAATGGTGAGCGTGCCGTCCGCGTTTGAAACGTAGCCGTCCTGCAGACCATCGCCATTGAAATCGACGCCCGCAGGGATAATCCCATATCCGGGATCGACAGAGATTGCAGAAAACGTACCATCCCCATTACTTCGATAGTAGGCATTTTGTGCCTGCCCGGAGACGACGGCCTGATAGGTATATCCCGACATCCCTGACTGATAGAAATCGTGAGGTCCTTCCGGAACCGGAGGGTTAGCGGACGACCCGGACCGCAACTGATGCGCCACATAGGTCTCATCACCACCGGCCGTATAGGCGAATTTGACGGGAGACAAGCAGGTGCTCTCTGATGCACCAACGCATTCGGTAATACTGGTCAGTCGCGAGCGGTTAGTCACCGGACCATTGTCATACCCCAGCTTGATCGCGCGCACTTCAACCGGTGTGGCCTGTGCGTTGACATAGGTCCGGATGCCCGTCAGCAGCTGGGTGCTGACCGTCTTGTAGCCTTCGTGATACGCCTCGGAGCGATCCTGCAGCTTATTACTTCCGTAATCCGGCTTGGTAACGTAACTCAACAGCACCTTGCTGGTCGGTGCCTGGCCGTTCACGCTGTTGCCTGTATAGTCGATTTCAACCAGATTCCATTCACGGCCGGTGGCGGCACCTACAGTGCCCCACGCGGTATCAAGAATCTGGTATTTGTAATCGATGTAGTTACCATGCAGATCCGAACTTCGGTTCAAGGCCCACGCCATGATGGGCTTGCTACCGGGAGCCACAGCGATTTGTGAACTGGTAGCGGCATTGTTGTTGCCGTACTCCAGCACCCGCCCGTCTTTGGTCCAGACCTTGAAATAATCGGGGCCAAATGCCGAGTTTCCGCCCGCAGAGCCATAGGCGCGGATCCGTGCATACGAATGGTTTTCGGTGCGAAACTCTCGCACTAGCCCGCTGCCTCCTAATGCATCATTAGATTGCGCAGGCGCAGAGTCACCAACAATGACCCCGTTGTAATAGACCTGAATTAATCGTTGCCCATCAAGGCAGAGCTTGTCGGTGGGCTGGTAGTGGTAATCACCCCGCTTGTGATCAGTGTCGTACACCATCTGGCAGCGCGAAATTGCGGACACGCCAGACAACGTCCAGCCGCTACCCAAAGCGCTGTTCGGGGTCGGGCTGCCCGTGTATTTGATGGCCAGGCTGGGTGCCTGCCCTTTTACGCCGGGCGGCACGGAAACCGGAAACGAATAAGTCGGAAAGCCATTACTGGCCACTGCGAAACCTGAATCCGCCGCAATAACGCCAGCGCTGTCGAACGCAAAAAAGATTACCGCCGCCGCGCAAACAATACGCAACGCAGCCTTGCCAGATAGAACGCCCAAGATTAGCCCCTTGAATGCCGGCCTTGCTAAACCACACGCCCTGTTTTATTTGAATCGGGCGCAAGCCACTGACTAACAGCAGCGCAAGGTCGGCAATGTTTTATTTGGGCATCAGGATTACAGGGCGTTAAAGGATGGGCAATACATACGCAAAATAAATTGCACTAATTACAATAAATTCCTGACAAAACAGACATTTGTCATCGACACACTGCGTTGCAAAAAAACATCAAGTTCAGTTATTCGGCGTGCATCCTCCGAGAGATTAGTCGACGAGGCACTCCGTTATTCATGCTGTATCGTCGCGTGAATCATGCCATCGCTTTGCCCGGTACCGGTCGCTTTTAACAGACGCCACCCCTGCATTTTGTCTTGGTGATTTAAAGCACCAACAAAATCTGCCAGCGCCGAATAGTCCTTCGCCGTCAAAGAGATATCCACGCGATGCTGGTCTTCGCTGACGTCCAGCGTTTGTACCTGAACGCCCAGCTTTGCCACTTTTTCCAACTGGGTCAGCGCGGATGCAGTGAAGAAACGCCCCACCTGCCACGCCTGCAAAGCATCGGGCGCTAACGCCACCATCGAAGCAGACAGCGCTGGTGCAGGCATAGCGCGCGAGCCTGTCTTCTGGACCGTTTGAACATATTGAAAATCAGCGCGTATCTTTTGCACCTTCAGTGCAAATACGTAAATGGCGCACCACAATAGAGCAGCGAGTAAAATTATTGCGGCAAGCAAATACCAGGAAACCGGCTTTGGCGTTTTGGCAGCGATGAAATTAATTGCCATGTCAAACGTTTTCCACAATCGGCGCCAAACTAATGGCGCCAATCATCATCGATACTATTTGTGATTCCGAATCAAACGGGGCATCCAATGCTGGCGATAACCGTACAGAGCGCAATTGCGCCGAGGACCAGCCTTCGGCCATCAGCACGCGTCGCTGATAAAGTTGCCAATCGGGATCGTGCGGTAATACTTCTTCAGTTTGGGCAAAACAAGGCTGCCCGCTCCGATAGGCCAGCAAGGTAAACCCGTCCGGTTCGTGCAACGCCCAGATTTTGGGCGTCGCGTTTTCAATCGCCCCTGGGGCCGGCCTTAGCCACTCGCGTTTCTTTGCTCTCTGAGGCGTTTCGGGGTCGGCTTGCAGCGCGGCCTCCCACCAAGGACTGATGGCGCCAAGTGTTACGCCCACCTCAGCAAAGCGCGCGATCAGCGCATCAAATAAATGCCGATCCATCACCGCCGCCAGCTGATCTGCCCTCCCCGTCCGCCCCGAGCTCCAGACCTTGGGGACCGCAGGCGGCGACATTAGATCACCCCCTATCAGATTCGCCAGCGCTTGCAATTCCATCGCGTTGCTTGCCCCTCGATCCGCAGGCAGCACGAAGGGGCGCGCCAGTGCAGCGCTTAGCCAGATACGCGCTTGTGCGCCTGCGGGCCGCAGGATGGCAGCGCGCGCGATCAGTTCCGTCAAACCATCCGCTGCAAGCGCCAGCGGCCACCATTGCGCCTCGCTCGCTTCGGGGCAGCGTATGCCGACCAGCGTCTGGCCCAGATAAATTTCCAGCTGTTTAGAGCGCGCCAACCACACGTTGCAGTTCCTCCAGAGTGGTTTCGCCAGCCAATACGCGATACAAACCCGCCACCGCCAAGGGCATGACCTGCTGAGCCCGAAAATGCTGTTTTAAAGCAGACAGCGAAGCGTTGCTCATCACCAGATCACGAAAATCGTCATTAATCTGATGCACTTCGGTCAGCACAAAACGCCCCGTATAGCCATAGCCGTGGCAGGCATCGCAGCCCACCGCGACAGGTACGGTATCGGGTGGATTGATTTCAGCGCGCTCGAAGATCGCCCGCTGCGCTTCATCAATGGGCTCTTGTCGCGCGCAAAGCGGGCACAGGTGGCGCACCAGGCGCTGGACGATCACACCATTCAGCGCCGAGGTAAAACCAAACATATCGATACCAAAATGCTTGAAGCGCCCCATGATGTCGGCGACGTTGTTAGCGTGCACCGTGGTAAACACCTGGTGACCTGTTAGCGAGGCCTGCACTGCGATCTCGGCGGTTTCCGCATCACGGATCTCACCTACCAGAATCTGATCCGGGTCGTGCCGCAAAATAGAACGCAGGCCTTTGGCAAACGTCAGGCCTTTGCGCTCGTTAACTGGAATCTGCAGCACGCCTTCCAGCTCGTACTCGACCGGGTCTTCAATCGTGATGATCTTTTCCAGACCAGTGTTGATTTCGGAGAGCACGGCATACAGCGTGGTGGTCTTGCCGCTGCCAGTGGGGCCCGTCACCAGCATCATGCCGTTGGGCTCGCGCGCCATGGTGCGTATCAAGCGAGAACGCCCCGCATCAAACCCTAGCGACTCCATAGAAATGCCCGTAGCGGCTGCTTTGAACTGGGCTTTATCCAGCAGGCGCAACACGGCGTCTTCGCCATGAATACTGGGCATGATGGAGACCCGCAAATCCATCGCGGTATCTTTGCTTTCATAGCGAAAGCGCCCGTCTTGCGGCAGTCGGCGCTCGGTAATGTCGAGCTGGCCCAGCACTTTGATGCGCGAGATGACTTCCTGCGCGGCGCCATGGCCGTCCATGCGCGCAAAACGTTGCATGACCCCGTCCAGACGATGCTTGACAGTGAGTCCATTGCGATCGCATTCGAAATGGATATCGCTGGCACCTGCCTGAACTGCCCGTGCAATTGCGGCCTCGACAAACGACACTACTGGCCCGCCGACAGAGTGGTCAGCGGGGCGCCCAGCGGCGTCGGCACGTAGGCTGGCGCCTGTACCCGACACGGAGCTGGAAGCGCTCATTTCAAGCAAGCGCTGTAGCAACTCCTCCGTCACCGCCAACGCGGGTGCAGCCGCGCCGATGTGACGTTGCACCGCTTTGATCGCGCGGTCATCCCAAGGGTCAGCCGCCACGATTACCACACTGCTGTCCAGGCCGATCACGGGCACCGCACGCGACGTACGCGCCACAGCCAGATCACGCAGTTGCGGATGCAGCGACCATGGCTGGGCCTCGTCAACGCAGAGCACACCAGCGTGCGTTTGCAGCGCTGCGCTCAAGGCTTCGGGCCGGTCGGGCCAGTGGCGAAGCAAAGCGTCAAGCACTGTGCCACCGCCCGAACGACTCTCCGCACGCGCTGCAGCAATGCGTTGCGACCAGGTTATGGCTGAATCAGAAACTTTGGCTGTCATGGCTAAATCAGCATCTCAATGAATACCGCTGGCAATATCAAAAATCGGCATATACATCATCACCACGATGCTGCCGACGATCAGTGCCACCAGCAGCAGCAAAATCGGTTCAATCAATAAAGTGGCGCGCTGGATAAAAGTGCTAAACGCGTCGGCATGCCGGTCCGCCAAGGCTTGTAGTACCAATACAAACTGGCCGGTGCGCTCACCCACCCGCAACAAGCGCACGCCAACCGGATCAGCCAGCTTGCTATCGCCAAAAGCGACCGACGCGCTCTGCCCACGGGCGATCGCGGCCTTGGCTTGGGTCAGGTCTGCGGTCATTGCCGCACCAAAGCCCAAGGTTTCGCAGACCGTCAATGCGTCCATCAATGGGTAACCGCCCTTCAGGGTCAGCGCCAAAGCCTGGTACAACTTTGACTTATTGAAATCATCCAGTGCACGGCGCGAGATCGGCACAGCGCGAGCCAAGGCCAGCGCCGCAGTTTGCCAGCGGCCGCTACTGGCCGCGTACGCCACAGCCATGGTCAAACCCACCAGCCCGAGGATCACCATGGGCAGATGAGTCGTAACCAGCTTGCTTAAGCCCAGCATAAGGCGGGTCATGGCGCTGACATCCCCCTGAAAGGTGTCATAGACGCCTGCAAAACGTGGAAGCACGTAAAACAGCAGAAACAGCACGATCCCGCCGCCAATGCCGATTACCATCAGCGGGTAAATTGCGGCAGACAGCGTCTGTTTGCGCAGTTGCCGCAGCTGCTGCTCGTACTGGATAAAATCATCGAGCGCTTCAACCAGCCGGCCCGTGCGTTCGCTCGCAATCACGCTGGCGATCAAAACCTGCGGAAACGCCTTACTGTCGTCCATGGCTTGCGACAGGGATCGACCCTGTTGCAGGCGATTCAACACCGCTTGCTGGACCTGGCCCAAGCCACCAGCACCGGCTTGCAGTTGCAATGTTTCGATCGCCTCCACTACCGTCATGCCCGCGCGCACCAACGTTGCCATTTCGCGGCACCATGCACCAACATCAAACCGCTTGCCGGGTGACGCAGCCGACGCCCGCGGTTGCTTGAGCACCGCCAACGACAGCACTTGCCCGCCTTCGTTCACAATCTGCTCGCGCAAGGACTGGGCCGACACAGCCTCGCGTTCGCGCTCTTCGATCGATGCGGTCAGCGTGCTAATCCAGCGCACTTTAAAGCGCATCAAGCTGTTCTCACTCATGGCTTCACCTGCGCCAGAAATTGCCAGTCGGCATAGTGGGCTGCGGGGGGCAAAGCATGCTGGCCATCAGTCCAACCCGCAGCGGCCAGCGGTGCAGCCGGACTTGCGCTCGCGACGCCGACGACGGCGCCTTGGGCATTTTTGATCGGGACAAATGCCCGACCACTCACCGGGTCAGCGTATAGCGCGCGCAGATAACGCATGGTGCTGACGTAGCGCCCGTCTCGTAGCAGCTGAGTTAAATCACTCGGGTACTGCTTAAGTGAACCCGGCGATTGGTTGTAATAGTTTTCGATCGCGGCCGCATATAAAAACCCGGTTCTAATCAGCGCCTGTTCGCGCTCACGCCGCACCTGTGCCGACCAGATCGGGCCGACGACAGACAGTGCCACCGACAGCAAAACCAGCACCATCAGCGCCCAGATATAGGTGAAACCCGTAGCCGTCGTGCGTTTACCAGTCGGCATAGCGCGTTCCATCCGCAGCAGTACCCTCTGCGCCACTTTTGATATCCAGAATGCCGCCGCTTTGAGTTTTAGCAGGTACCAAAACCCAGCTGTCCGAACGCCCTGTGACCGGGTCGACCGGATAACCGCGGATGTAACGCGCGCTGATCAATTCGTCCAGCGTTTTGGGGTAGCGTGCCTGGTCGCTGTAAAACTTGTCGATGCCCTCGCGAACCGCAAACAGATCTTCACGTAACGCGGTCTCACGGGCCTGATCGATGTGCCGGATGTAATTGGGCGCGACAATCGACAGCAGCATCCCCATGATTGCCAACACCACCAGCAACTCGATTAAGGTAAAGCCCGTATTTCGACGCATCGCTTGCTTCACCATTGCCGCAACGGCACGCCGTTGAGCCCGGTGCCTGAAGACTGCGAATACACGTCGTAAACGTCCTTACCTGCTTCGGGCTTATCGCCAGGCGAGTTATAGGCGCGCAAACCCCAAGTCTGGTCTGCGGGCAGCGCACCATCGGCAAACGGATCACGGGGAACTCGTCGCAGCAAAAAAATGGTAGTGCCACTTTTAAGACCCGTGATGCCGTTGGCGAGCGCGGCCAGATCGGGCGGATAGCCGCTTTCGGTGGGCGCTTTGATTTCACCCAAGTCAACCAGATGCTTGTATTGATCCAGCGCACCACGAATCTGCCAAAGCGCGCGATCCAGCTGCTGTTCTCTCACGCGCTGGCCATTCAGCTCGGCCAGCGGCCAGCTTGCGGCGGCGAGGATCCCGAGAATGGCTAGCACCACCAGCATCTCGATCAAGGTATACCCGCCACCATTTGTACGGCGCGCCGCAGCTATCATGACTGCACGTCCAGCTTGAATGTCGCAGGCGTTGTTACGGGTGCGATTGGACCATCGCTGCCCACCGGCTCTGCCCCGACCATGGACACTTCCGCCGGGCCCGCCGCCAATGCTTTCAAACGCAAAGTTACGACCCCGCCCTTACCAGTCACGCCGTCAGCTGGCATACGCAGCACCCCGATACTCAGAACGGACTGGTCTTTATCGTATTTGTTGGTAAACGCCGTTTTGGTGCCACCAATCTTGAAGTAATCACCCTCACTGACATCAACGAAAGCCACTTTGTCCTTGGGCAGAACGATGCGTAGCGGCACGCCACGCACTGGTGTTTTGTTCTCCAGCATCAGCGTGGCCTGGAATTCTTCGCCCGCTTTAACCGAAGCTGGAACCTGCCAGGTAAACACGGGTGCAACAGCAGCTGCTGCAGGTACTTGTGCCGGATCGGGTGCGCCGGCGGCGGGAGTGGTCGAAGGGCCTGGCTTTGCCGGGGCAGGAGGCGTGGCGTCATCAGCTGGCATCACCCGGCCACCGTATGCGCGTGGCCGCTGGTTGGCTTCAGTACCCACCCAGAGCTCAGATTCGGCCGCATCGGGACGGCGGATATTACGCAAGATATGCGGTGTAATCGCCAGCACCAGCTCGGTTTTGGTGCCGTTATCCGTCTGATTACGAAACAGTCGGCCCAGCATTGGCAAATCACCCAAACCTGGAACGCGATCGGAACTCGACGAATCCTGATTACTGATCAAGCCACCCAGCAATTGGGTCTCCCCATCTCGCAGCCGCAATAGCGTCGACGCATTGCGAGTGCTGATCTGATAAGCCACGCTCCCCGATGAGGTGGTGACTTGCTGGCCCAGTGTGCTGACTTCCATCTCCACCTTGATGGCGACATCATCGTCGGCATAGACGGTCGGCTCGACGTTCAGGCTCAAACCAACGTCCTGATAGTTGACCGACTCTGAAGCAAAACCGTTGCTGCCCGTGGTCGTGGTAATCACCGGCACCTTGTCGCCGATCATGATCTTGCCCTTCTCGCCGCTGCGGGCGCGTATCCTGGGCGAAGCCAGGATATTGACGTCGCCCACCTGACGCTTAAGGCTGATCAGTAGATTGGGCAGTGACACGCCAATATCCGATTTACCCATGCTGCCGATATTGCCCAGCGTAAGTTGGGACGCACCACCTGGTGTGAGCGGACTCAGCGTTACGCTGCTCGGATAGGTAATGCCCAATTGAGTAAGGCGCGTAGCGCTCACTTCAATAACTTCTGCCTCAAGCAGCACTTCTGCATCGGGCTGGTCATACAGCGAGATCAACCGCGCCGCCAGCTCGATGTTCTCGGGCGAATCGCGCAATGAAAGCATATTGCGACGCTCGTCCACATACGGGTCTTTGACCTTCAGCATCGATTTGATCAAGGCAGCCGCGCCCTTGGCGTCACCACTGGCGAGGTAGAACACGCGCACTACCTGCTCCTGATTCTCGCGCTGTTTGTCTGGCGTGTTGGGATAGATGACGACGGTTTTCTCGTCCAGCACTTTTTTCGCCAGTTGATTGGAACTGGTGATCAAATCAAGTGCGTCTTCAAAACGGGCATTCTTCAGATAAACGCTCACGTGCGTATCGGGGCGAATGTCTTTATCGAGGATGAAGTTGATGCCGCTGAAATGCGCCATCACATCCAGCACGCTGCGCAAACTCGCATCACGAAAATCGAGCGAAATCGGCTTACCATCGCCCAGCCCGGCGCGCCCCGCGGCACGTTGCGCCGCGCGCTGGCTAGCCTGTAGCTGTTGCTGCAATGCAAGCAATGGCGCGTTATGCGCGTTCTCTTTCAGCGCATCGTTCACGATATCGAGCGCTGCCGGATAGCGGTGTTTTTCAGCCGCCTCTTGTGCCAGTTTGAGCGCGGCGCCTTGGCGTTTGGCCACCGCCAGATCATGCTCCAACGCCATGACGCGACCCGTTTGCGGGTCAAACGCCTCTGCGCGCTGCAAATACGTCGCGGCTTCGTCGAAGTTGCCCTGTGCTTGCGCCATTTGTGCATTGGCCACCAACTGATCGAGCGACTTCTGCCGATTCTGCAGAAGCGCGCCTTTCAGCTCACCGCTCTCGGGGTGATCGGCAACCGCATCCTGCATCACCTTGTTCGCTTCTTCGTAATGGCCAGCCAGAATCAGATCTGACGACTTGTCACGGTAGTGCTGAATCGAGCATGCGCCTAGCGCAAATGCGGACGCCAGTAGCACCAGCCAGGAAACCCATCGCTGGGAAAATTGCATCGCCATCTGCGGTGCTAGCCTTTTTTTGTATGAGTTCATGGCGCTAATCCCGAACCTCGGGTAAATCAAGCGTGGCATGCGTGCCAGAAGGGGTGTGGATTAACGTCACTGACGATGCGCCCACCGACTCCACGGTGTATCCATCCGAAAGGGTGTCGCCCATGCGCGCTTCAACCATTTGATTGTCACGCTGCAGATACAGCACCGGCCGACCGTCTGCGCCCATCATCTTGCCTACCAGGCGATAAGCCACCGCAGGAATCGCCGGAGGTGGGGGCGGCGCTCCCGTTACGGTCACGATCGGAGCGCGGGTTGGCTTTGGTGTTGGCTCCGCCACCGGATCAAATGGATTACGCACCGCGCTGGCGATCTCGGGCGCGGCCCAATGTGCGGGCCAAGCCAGTGCGACGGCCGATGCTTGCGGCGCTTCGTGGGCAAACAGTACTTGCGGTTCCGTCGCCTTTAGCGTCCGCCGAACCGGAGCAACCAGGCCTTCGGAAGCGCGGTCGGCCGACCATAGCGTCCAGACGCTCGCACCGATCGTCAGGATGAGGCTCCAAAGCAGGCTCTTGCGCATGCCTACTGCACCCCGGACGCGGCATCAGTCGGGCGCAACCATTGCGACAGATGCACTGAAGCTTCTTGTTGCAATGTGCCCGCCAGGCCGGTTGTTGCCGCTGGCCCGGTAGCGCCAACGGCCATGGTGCCGGCTGATGACGCCAGCCCGGCGTTGCGCATGGAGAGGTGTTCAATCGCCAGGCCGGGATAGGCCTGCAGCGCGGTCGCCAGTACCGCTTTGATCGCGGGATAGGTCCCCCGCAATCGCGCATCCAGTTCTACACGGGGCAAACGATTTTCCGATGCTGGCGTCCGCTGGACGGAGACTTCAATAAGCTGTGCTTTTTGCTTGAGGGCTACTTCGTTAAGGCTGGCGATAAATTTTTCTTCGCCGAAACGAGTGGGCAATTCATTCAGAAAAGTTGGCGTGGCCGACGCATATAACGGGGAGGGTTTGACATGGGGGATTTGCAATAGCCGCGCATACAGCTGTCGGTCGTGCTGCAGCTCCAACCATTTGGTGCGGGCCAGCCATACACCGGCCAAGCTGGTGACCAAGGCAATAACGAGGCTGGCCATCCAGATCAGGTAAAGCGGATGCATGCCTGCAATGCGCCGATATGTGCCAAAACGCTGAGCAAGCCACTCAGCGTTTAAGACCACCCCTTTAAAAACAAAAGACTGCACTGCGTCGCCAATGACTGGATAGCAAGCTGCGCAAGGCATAGCCCACTACTGATTATTATTTGCCGCTAAGGCATCCCTGAAGCTGCGTCGCCCATCAATGTCATGTTTTGTCAGACAAGCCGCGCTCGGATATTGCCTAAACGGGCGTTTTGCGACAAACATTACGAGACGTGGAAGCCTTTAGCGTTGTGTGAAAGTAACAGGGAGATACAGTAAGAAAACTTTTCGCCCTTTGCAGCAGGCCGAAATTGAGTGGCTGCTCGATTAGCGCCCCGCCCGCGCCGCCCCCACCAGCTCCAGCGGCTCACTCCGTCGGCAAGCCCGTTCCGTCGCCCAGCACACCTCCACGCCCAGCCGCACCGGCGCTTGCGCCGCCAGTAGGCGGGTTTGTCCGCAATAGCTGCGTGTCTGCGAGGTTTTTTGCACCAGTTCGTCCGCGCCGGATTCGCATTCGCGCGCTTTGGTCTGGTCGGCGCCAATAGCCTGGCCGCTGTCGGCGTCGATCCAGCGCCAGCGCAGCGGTTGTTTGGCGGCGGCCAGCATGGGCACGGACCACATCACCACCCACGAATCGGCCACTTTGCCCAGCAGCGCCAGCTTGGGCAGCGCGGCGGCATCGACGCCGGCCAGCATCACTTCCAGCGGATAGGCCTCGCTGTCCGCGCAGTCCAGTTTGCTGCACAGCCGCACCGTCAGCGCGTGCGTGCCTGCGGCCAGGTCGCGCAATTGGGTGCTGGCGCTTTGGGTGTGGTCAGTGTTTTCGTTAAAGGTGGTGGATTCGTACACCACGCGCCCTTGGTCCAGCACTTGCCAGTAGTGACCAGGCACGCCCCACCACATATGCCAGGTCAGCTCCACCGGTTCGCCGGTACTGACGCTGGGCAACCATTCAATTTCAGGCGTCGATGGGCTACCGAGGGTCTGGTCGACGTCACCCACCCAGGTATTGCCAGTAACGCTGGTGCACAGCGGCGAGCCATCCACATTGGCGTTGCACAGGCGCACTTCAAACAGGTGGCGGCCGGCGGCCAGGCGGCGCAGTGTGTACTCGCCGCTTTGTACCGACACGGCACGGGCACTGATGTCTTGTTTGCTGGATGACACCAGCGTGCGTTGGGTAAATTCCTGGCTGCGCATGGCCAGCACGCCGTTGTCGTAGATCTCCCAATATTGCGCGGTGGTGCCGAAGTTGATGTCCCAGCCGATGCGCACGCTATCGCTGTCGAGTTTTTCGGGGATGGTATCGAGGGCGGGTTTGATCGGCGCTTCGGCGGTCGGGGCGGGGAAGTGTTCGCCGCTGTATTTGATGGCAGGCAGAGGCTGGATGCTGGCGTCGTTGGAGGGCGCGGGGTCAGGCTCGGCCAGATCGGTGCAATCCAGCATGCCGCCTTTGGCCGGTTTGCACACGCGGTTGCCCGGCTGTTGCGCTTCTTCGGGCGTCAGCAAGGCGGCGTGCGCGCAGGCTGCCCACGTCATTGTTACGCCCAGCCCGATTGCGCTGAGTGCAGCGCGCCATCCTGCTCGCATCCGTGCGTCCTCTTTCTTGTTATTGCCGCGCCCCGTTCATCGCCGGGGGCGGGCCGTGTTATTCGCAATGCTCCAGTTGTAGCTGCAAAATCCGCTCGCCGCGAAATTCGTTGACCGAGATCGAAAACACGGCGATGACGTTTTGCGGCAGCGTATCCGGGTGCTGAAAGCGGATGCCGTCCAGCACGTGGCCATAGCGTGTGCGCAGTTTAACCTTTAGATGGCGTTCGCCGACAACACGTTGTTCCAGCACGCGAAATTCATCATGAAAGCGCGGCGCGGGAAAACCCTGGCCCCAGACCTGGCGATCCAGTTTTTCAGCGACGGCCATGCTGTAGCCGTCTTCAGGCAAGGCGCCATCGGTTTCAATAACACGTTCCAGTGCGCTGGTGGGCATCAGTTCGCGGCAGACCGCTTCGAAGGCGCGCTGAAACGCATCGAAATCACCGGGCCGCAAGCTGAGTCCGGCCGCCATGGCGTGGCCGCCAAACTTAAGGATCAGCCCCGGGTGGCGTTTGGAGACCAGGTCGAGCGCGTCGCGTAGATGCAGCCCGACAATCGAGCGGCCCGAGCCTTTGATCTCGTCAGGGCCGCCATCGGCAAACACGATGGTCGGGCGATGAAAGCGATCTTTAACGCGCGAGGCCACGATGCCGACCACGCCCTGGTGCCAGTCGGCGCGATACAACGCCAGGCTATAGCTGGCTTCGCAGTCCAGCGTAGCGAGTACGGTTTCGGCTTCATCGCGCATACCCGCTTCGATATCACGCCGCGCGCGGTTCATCTGGTCGAGTTCTTGCGCCAGGGGCAAAGCCGCGTCGACGCTGCCCGCCAACAGGCAGGCGATGCCAAGGCTCATATCGTCCAGTCGCCCCGCCGCATTCAGCCGCGGACCCAGCGTAAAGCCCAGATCAAAACAAGTGGCCTTGTAGGGATCGCGCCCGGCGGCGGCAAACAGCGCCATCACACCCGGACTGGCGCGGCCGGCGCGCATGCGTTTAAGGCCCTGCTCGACCAGGATGCGGTTATTGCCGTCCAGCTTCACCACATCGGCCACCGTGCCCAGCGCCACCAGGTCCAGCAACTGGCCCAGATTGGGCTCGGGTTGGTCGCCAAACGTGCCGCGTTGGCGCAACTCGGCCCGCAGCGCCATCAGCACATAAAACATCACCCCCACACCTGCCAGATTGCGCGAGGCAAAGGTGCAGCCCGGCTGGTTGGGGTTAACGATCAGCGCGTCGGGCAGGCTATCGCCGGGCAGATGGTGATCGGTGATCAGTACGTCGATGCCACGCGCTTTGGCGGCGGCCACCCCGGCCACGCTGGCGATGCCGTTATCCACCGTCACCAGCAGATCAGGATTTTTTTGTGCGGCCAGCTCGACGATTTCCGGCGTCAGGCCGTAGCCATATTCAAAGCGATTAGGCACCACAAAATCGACAATCGCGCCAAACAGACCGAGGCCGCGTACAGCGACCGCGCAGGCGGTGGCGCCGTCGGCATCGTAATCGGCGACGATCAGGATGCGTTCGCGCGCGGCAATGGCGTTGGCCAGGCGAAACGCCGTTTCGTGGATGCCCTTGAGCCCACCAAATGGCAGCAAGCGCGCTAGTTCGTGTTCCAGATCAGTCGGTTCAGTGATACCGCGGGCGGCGTACAGGCGCGCTTCCAGCGCCGACAGCCCGCTTTGCAGCAAGCGGGCTTCCAGGTCGGCAGGAATGGATCGGGGCTGGATTCGGGGCATGGCAGACCAGGTAATTACAACGTGTTAAACATTCGCCGTGGCGAAATCAGAATGGCAGACGACGGCCTTGCCAGAAGCGCCAGCGCAAGCTGGCATCGGTGCGTACGCGCCAACCGGCGTCGGGCGCGGACAACGTCACACTGTGCACGCTGCCGTCCTGCAAACCGGCCAACAGCGGCGCAAACCAGTGTTGCTCCAGCGCTTGCCATGCGGCGTACCAGGCTTGCGCATCGTTGGCGCGCACGGCGGCGGCCAGGCAGTCGACAATGACCAGGCCGTCGCGCGCTGGCAAATCCTGCGCGCCCAACGGCAATGGCAGCGCGTCGCCGCCACTGGCGCGAGTCAGTCCTTGCACGATGTCATCATCGCTCCACACCACGCGGCCCGCTTGTTGCGGCAGCGCGGGCATCGGCCACTGGCCACCGCCCCACAGCCAGATACTGTTGATGCTGAGTTTGCCCAGTGCTTCGCGCACATCGTTGGTGGCGTGGGTGTACAGCAGCATCTGCAATTCGTTAAGCGCGCGGTGCCAGTTCATGGCATTGGGGCCGCGCGGCAAAAACGGATCGATATTCAGGCCGATCACTTCATCCAGCGGGGTAAAGGTCAGTTGCGGGTCGGCCGCCAGATGCAGATACCAGCGCGTGGGGTGCGGCGCGTAAAAGGTCCAGCCGTCATCCTTGAACAAACCGTTAAGCGCCAGCACCAGCGCATTGGCGTCGTTCTGGCTGATATCCAGCGTGCGCGCGTCTTGCAGGCTCAGTTGATCGCGCCCCACATGCAGATGCACCGGGTCGGCGCGCAACCAGAAGCCGGGTGCGGCATCGGGCATATCCAGCGCTAGCGTCAGCGGCGCAACGGCGGCATTGCCAAACTGGGTCTGCAGCCAGTGCAGCCACGGTTGTGGCGGCGTGGACTGGCGTTGGCCTTTGCCAAACAGCGTGGCCAGGGCAGGCAGGGTTAGTTGCGCGGTAATTTGCGATTGCATGGCCGGGTCGGGCCAGCTGGCGTGGGGAAGGACGAGATGCGGGTTCATGCGGCGGAATTTTACATGGGCAGGGGCGCACGTGCATGCGCACGCCCCGCCGCTTTTGCCCGCAGCGGTTTAATGCTGCACGCCGGGCGCGCCAAATTCGCCGTGCGCCAGCGAATCTTCAAACTCCGCAATCCATTCCGGCGGCGAATATTGTTGAAAACCGCGATCACGCAATACGGTGACCACCTCGATGCCGTCACACAGGGTGTCGGCGACGTGAGCATCGGCACTCACCACAAAGTCGTCGGGCTCAAAGCCGAACTCGCGACAAATTGCGGCAAACGCAGTGCGTTCTTGCTCAGGAAACTGGTCCAGGGTTAACAGGCTCATCGTTTTCTCCAGGTGCAGAAGTCTGGGGGGTGCGGCAAGGGCCAGTTTCAACCTTGCCGCGGCGATGGGTTCCACTTTGGGCGCCTTTTTATCAGGGGGCGCCGCGGGGCAGAACGCCGGGCAAACCGAATGTCGCAAATGGGAATACCTTACGCATCTGCCGCCCGATAAAAGGTCGGGATCGATTTCCGGGCACCGCGCGGCAAGCAAGGCCATGCATGCACTTCGCGCCGATGTGATTGTTTCATTGCAGGTTTTTGCGGCGGCGCGCCATCAAAAGCGCTTGCATAATCAGAAACTGGCCTCGGGATGATGCGCTACGCTGCGCGCTGGCCCGTTATCATCGCGCCAGACCACCCTGCCCGCGCCCTCGCCGCCCCCAAAACCTATGGATCTTCACGTCACCTTGCACGGCCGCACCGATCTCAGCGGCCAGATTTACCGGCAGATTCGCGCCGCGATTCTGGATGGCCGCCTGCCCGCGGGCGAGCGCTTGCCGTCCACGCGCGATCTGGCGGCGCAACTGGGCGTATCGCGTAAAACCACGCTGGATGTGTTCGAACGCTTGCTGGCCGAAAGTTTTTTGCTCAGCAAACCGGGACACGGCACCTTTGTGGCCGATGGGCCGCAGCGCATGCCGCAGACCCAGCCCGCGCCGCAACAGGCGCAGCCGTCGCCGCTGTGGCAAGCCATGCCACCCGCGCAGGCGCTGCAGCCGCGCTCGACGCATCCGCATGATTTTATGGGCGGCGTCACCGACAAAACGCGCTTTCCGTTTGAGCCATGGCGACGCTGCATGAACCACGCCCTGCGCTTGCAGGCGCGTGGCCGCGGCGCGTATCACGATCCGGCGGGCGAACAGGAACTACGCTTGGGCATCTCACGTTACCTCGGCTTTAACCGCGCGGTGGCCAGCCAGTGGCAAGACGTGATCGTCACCCAGGGCGCGCAACAAGCGCTGGATTTGCTGGCGCGCGTGGTGCTGCAACCGGGCGATATCGTGGCGATGGAAGAACCCGGTTACCCGCCCGCCCGCGCCTGTTTTACGGCAATGGGTGCGCGCGTGGTCAGCGTGCCGGTGGACGCGCACGGCATGGTGGTGGATGCGCTGCCCGCGCAGGCGCGGCTGGTGTATGTCACGCCGTCGCATCAGTTTCCGCTGGGCATGCCGCTCAGCCTGGACCGCCGCATCGCCTTGCTGGAATGGGCGCAGCGCACCGGCGCGGTGATCGCCGAGGATGACTACGATGGCGAATTCCGCTTTGAAGGCCGACCGCTGGACGCGCTTAAAAGCCTGGACCGCGCCGGGCTGGTGGCCTATGTGGGCACCTTCTCGAAAACCATCTTTCCCGAATTACGCGTGGGCTATCTGGTGCCGCCGCAATCGCTCTATGGCGCGCTGGTCAAAGCCAAGCAACTGGTGGACTGGCATAGTGCCTCGCTCACCCAGGCGGCGTTAGCGCGCTTTATGCTCGATGGTGACTTCGCACGGCATTTGCGCCGTAGCCACAAGCTGTACGAGGCGCGCCGCGCCATGCTGATCCGGCATCTGACCGGACCGCTGGCACCATGGTTTACGCCGATTGTGGCGATGGCGGGCATCCATATGACCGCGTTGCTCAAGCCCGGCATCGACGAAGCGGCGGTGATCGCCTCCGGCGATGCGGTGCAGATTGGCCTGTACGGCACGCAGCGCTTTTATGCCGAAAGCCCGCCACAACCGGCGCTGCTATTTGGCTACGGCGAGATTGATGTCGCACAAATTGATGAGGCACTTACGCGACTGGCGACTGCGTTGCGGCAGCAAGTGCCAGTGGTCACCTGAAATCTCACAAAATTGGCGATTTATTGCGACCAATGCGCGGCCTAAGCTGTGGCTCACATTCTGCAACCACCGCTGGAGCACGCCATGTCTGAACGTCTCGACTTCAATCAAGCCAACCCCGCCGCCCTTAAGCCCATGCGCGGCCTGGAGCAATACATCGCGCAATCGTCGATTGAAAAATCGCTTGCCGAACTGGTGCGTTTACGCGCCTCGCAAATCAATGGCTGCGCATTTTGCGTAGACATGCACACCGCCGACGCCCGCAAAGGCGGCGAAGACGAGCGCCGTCTGGCCACCGTGTGCGTGTGGCAAGAAACCCATCTGTTTACCGACCGCGAACGTGCCGCGCTGGCCTGGACCGAAGCGTTGACGCGCATCGCCACGCAGCCGGTTACCGACAAACTGTATGACGAATTGTCCACGCATTTTTCGGAAGCCGAGCGCGTTGATCTCACCCTGCTGATTGGCAGCATCAATACGTGGAACCGCTTTGCCATCGCGTTCCGCAAGCCGTTGCCGTAAGCGTTTGCGCCGTGCCATAAAGCGTGCCGCCAGGCAGATTGCCAGGTATTACGCTTGCGCCGATCGGGCTGTCTGGATGTAATCCGGACTGGCCCGCGCGGTGCTTTTGATTGGCGACGTATCAAGTCCCGATCAAAGCGCTTGATTGATGCATCGATCACGTCCCGCCGCGGGTTTCCTACCTCATCCGCATAAAGCCATCACCATGCAAGCCGTCGCCCAACAGATCGGCCAGGCGCAAGTCCGCGCCGTGGTCACCGAATTTTATAGCCGCGTGCGTGCGCACCCCGAACTGGGCGTGCCGTTTCAGCGCGTTAGCGACTGGCCGCACCATCTGGATATCCTCACGCATTTCTGGTGGGTAACGCTGGGCGGCGAAAAATATCTGGGCCATCGCTACGAAGTGACCGAGCGCCATCTGGCCGCCGGCTTTACCCCGGCCTTGCTGGATATCTGGCTGGCGTTGTTTACGCAAACCGCGCACGAAATGCTGCCGACCGAGATGGCCGATGCGTGGTTGGAGCGCGCGCAGCGCATCGGTAAATCGCTGCGTATTCTGTATGTATGGCAGCAGGATCCCACTCGCGCCGATCGCGAGCTGTAAATCTGTTGTAAATATCCCGCAGGTCAGCGCTTGCCGTGCAAGCTGTCTGGCATGCATGCGCGTAGCTGTCTAGACTGGACAGCATGCGCGCATCGGGGCGTGCACGATTGATCACAATAAATTTGCCGTCACACGGCATTGTGTCGCGTCGCAAGGGGTGTTTTACATGAAAACCAGAACCGTTAAATTGCCGCTGGGCATCACGCTGGAAGTCTATAACCGCGCGGGCACCAATGCGGTGTCCGTGGCGCTCAAGCGGCGCGAACGCACGTTGTTGTTCTTGTTTGATAACGTGCCACAGGCGCATGTGCTTAGCGCGCTGGATGAATTTCGCGACGCGGTGGCCGCGCTGCCGTCTGCGCACAACGCCTCCACGCCAACCACCAAACCTGTCGCGCTTGAAAGCGATTTGATTACGCTGCGCACCGGATTACGCCAGGCCGTCATGCGCGGTTTGCTGGCCGACGACAAGACGCCCACCGGCCCGCAGCCGCCGCAAGTTTACGCCTCGATCATTGGCGACTTTGCCTGGGTGGCCAAGCAGCCGCTGACTGAAAGCGGCGTGAGCCCCGAGAACCAACTGACGGGCTTGCTGGAACGCAATATCCGCCGCTCGGACAGCCCGCTGAGCAAAGCCGATGCGGCGCATGTGTCGCAACGGCTGGTAGATGCGCTGCTGGCGGAGTTTAATTTTGTGCCGCTACGGCGCTGACGCATGAGGGTGGGACGTGGAGGCCCCGTCGAGACCCGCCCACCAAAACCATCGATTAGAAACCAGCCGTTCGCCTCCTTCTCCGGTCACATTGTTTGGTGGGTCTTGACCCACCCTATGCATCGCGCGACGGTCGGCGGTTTATCTGTCGGACATATCTTGCAGATGAGAACGGTTCTCGTTTATATTCCGACTCATGGATACCCGTCGCCCTCACCCGTCCCCCACGCCCGCCACGCCTGCAAGCCGCGTGGTCGAGCACACGCCGGTCATCAATAGCCGTGATCTGCTGCATGCCGGTCATTCGGTGGTGATCGAACACAACGGTGTGCGCTATACCCTGCGCGAGACGCGACAGAGCAAGCTGATCCTGACCAAGTAAGCCGGTCTGCCCGATCAGCGCCATCCATACCTGCCCATAACAATCACAAACCGCGCAAGCCAGCCAGCCGCGTTATTTTGTGCTGCCCGCAGCACCTGCCAGCCAGCCGCGCCGGGAAAGTCACCGTCGAAACACACCTCGCTCAAGGTTCGACCGGTGCTTCCCTACGCTCAAGGAAACTGGCATGAATCGAATTCCGCATCGCCCGGCTGCGGCGGCACTTTCATTGATGGTGTGCGCGCTCAGCAGCGCGTTTGCCCATGCGGCCGCGGCCGACGCCGTGGCCACCGCCGCCACCACCGTCGCGGCGGCCGCCACCGACAGCGCGCTGTCGCCCGTAGTGGTCACCGCCACCCGTACCGATAAAACGCTGGACCAGTTGCCGCCGTCGGTAACCAGCACCGATCGCGCCGACATGGACCAGCACTTTATCCGCGACTTTACCGACCTGGGTGACCGCGCCGAACCTGGCATCAGCATCACCCGACAGCCGCGCTATGGCGCCACCAACATCAATATCCGTGGCCTGGAGGGCAATCGCATCCTGATGCTGGTGGATGGCATCCGCTTGCCCGACACCTTTTCGTTCTCGGGCCGCGATACCTTTATCGGCCAGGATATGGTCGATTTCGGCTCACTGGCCGCTATCGATATCGTGCGCGGGCCCGGCTCCACGCTATATGGCTCCTCCGCGCTGGGCGGCATCGTCGGTTTGCGTACGCTCGACCCCACTGATTTGCTGAAAGGCGGTAAAAAATTCGCCGGCAAGATCGACGCTGATTACGACAGTGCCGACAACAGCTTTGGCGCACGCGGCACGGTGGCCGGAGAAGCCGCGCCGGGCACGGTGTGGCTGGCGCAAGTCGGCGGTCGCAAAGGCCATGAAATGGACAACAAAGGCGAAACCGGCGGCACCGGCGTCAATCGCACCGAACCCGATCCGCAAGACAGTAAAACCGAAAACTTTCTTGGCAAGCTGCAGCATTACTTTGATGGCGGCCACAAGCTGGGCGTAACTGGCGAATACCGCCATACCAGCACCGATTCGGACATGCCCAGCGACATCACCAGCGCCATCAAATCCAGCCGCGCCGAAGACACGCAAAGCCGCAAACGCGTCTCGCTGGAATATGACTACACCGCCCCCGATAACGCGCGCTGGTTTGACAGCGCCAGCGCCCGCGCGTGGTGGCAACAACTGGATAGCGACCAGCATCGTTACCAAGTACGCACCACTGCGGCCGATTACCAACGCGATGGCCAGTACCAGGAAGACATGTATGGCGTTAATGGCCAGTTGGTGAAGAACATTGATGGCGCGGTGTCGCAGCAACTGGTGTTTGGCGGCGAATGGTGGCGCAGCAAAACCACCGAATTTGCCGCAGGCAAACCCGCCACCTCGACCATCAACGTGCGCACCGTACCGATCACCACTGCGTCGCAATGGGGCGTGTTTGCGCAGGATGAAATCGGCCTTGGCCGCGGTTTTACCGTTACCCCCGGCCTGCGTTATGACAGCTACAAACAGAATCCCGAAATTGATGCCGTACTGGCCGCGCAGATCGCCGCCGGTGCCGGCATCGCGCCCAAGGATCAGAGCGACAGCAAATGGTCGCCCAAGTTACTGCTGAGCTATCAGGCCGCCGAGCACGTCACGCTGTTTGGCCAATACGCCCAGGGTTTCCGCGCGCCGACCGTGGTCGAAGTCAACGGTCAGTTCACCAACGCCGCAGTGGGTTACACGCTGGTGGCCAACCCGGGCCTGAAGCCGGAAACCAGCTCGGGCGTGGAATTCGGCGCGCGTTTTGGCACCGATGATCTGGGCGGCTCGGCCACGGTGTACGACAACCGCTATCACAACTTCATTGAGCAAGTGACGCTCAAGCAAGGCGATAGCGGCTGGATTGCGGGCTACCCGGCTGGCGTATTCCAGAACGTCAACATCAGCAAGGCGCGCATTTCGGGCACCGAAGTGGCGGGCCACTGGGTGTTCTTGCCGCAATGGCACAGCAATGCCGCGCTGGCTTATACCGTGGGCCGCAATGAAACCGATGACGAATGGCTGGATTCGGTCGCGCCATTTAAAGCCGTGTTCAACGTCGGTTATGCGCGCGAGCAATGGGGCGTAGACGGCACCGTCACCACCGCCAGCGCCAAGAAACACGTCTCCGCCAACACGCTGTACCAGGCGCCCGGCTATGGCGTCATCGATTTCACCGGCTGGTATGTGCTGGCCAAAGACCTGCGCTTGTCCGCGGGCGTGTTCAACCTGTTTGACCACAAGTATTGGGATAGCCAGACGCGGCAAACCAGCGCGGGCGGCCCCGGCACCTTGTTGCAAGCCAGCAACCCGGCGCTGGACCGCTACACCGAGCCGGGCCGCAGCTTCCGCGTCTCTGCCAACTATCTGTTCTAAAAGATAAAACCACATCTCCAGTCAACCGCGAGACTCGTCTCTCCACAGCGCCCGACCCTCGCCTCGCGCGACGGCCGGGCGCTGTTTTCATCAAGGAAACACCGCATGACCGAGCAAACTGCAATCGCCCCCACTTACGCCGACTTTGCCGCCGAGCTGCAAACCCGCTACGCCGCACTGATCGCCGCCGAACCCAAACTGCGCATCCGCGATCTGGCGGACAAGCTGGGTGTTTCCGAGGCCGCGCTGGTGGCGGCGCAATGTGGCGTGCAATCGCAACCGCTGGCGGGCGGCGCGCAAACGCTGTTCAAGCAACTGGGCAGCCTGGGCCGCGTGCTGGCGCTATCCCGCAACGATGCATGTGTACACGAACGCCACGGCCGTTACGAAGACATCCACGCCGGAGGCCCGGTCGGCATGGTGCTGGGCCCGGATATTGATTTGCGCCTGTTCTTTAGCTGCTGGCAATTTGCCTGGCACGTCACGGACCCTACTCATGGCCGCGAGAGTATCCAGTTTTTTGCCGCCGATGGCAGCGCGGTGCACAAGGTCTATCGCACCGACGAGACCGATGCGCGGGCGTGGCAAGCGCTGGTGGCAGCGTTTGCGCAGACGGAGCGCAGCGTGCCGCAGTTCAGCGCCCTGGCCACATTGGACGAAGCGCATGAAGCCGCCGACGCCAACGCCGTACGCAACGCGTGGCTGGCGCTGGACGACACGCATGCGTTCTTCCCGATGTTGCGCAAGTTCAAGCTGTCACGCCTGGGCGCGTTGCGCGCAGCCGGGCCGGATCTGGCGCAAAGCGTGGATAACGACGCGGTCGAAACGCTGTTGCAACGCGCCGCCGATACGGGCCTGGCCATCATGTGCTTTGTGGGCAACCGCGGCATTGTGCAGATCCATAGCGGCCCGGTGCAAAAGCTGTTGCGTACCGGCCCGTGGTTTAACGTGCTTGATCCCACCTTTAATCTGCATCTGCAAACCACCGCCATCCACAGCAGCTGGGTGGTTAACAAGCCTACGCGCGATGGCTGGGTGACTTCGCTGGAAATCTACAACGCGGCCGGCGAGCTGATTGTGCAGTTCTTTGGCGTGCGTAAACCTGGGCAGCCCGAACTGCCGGCATGGCGCGCGCTGCTGACTGATCTGTGCGCACAACCGCTGGCCGCCTGATCCGCGTCTTTCCCTACCCGAATCCCGACCCTGAGAATCGCAATGAAATCGTTGCTGTCTGTTGTGTTTTACCTGGCCAGCCTGACCGCCCTTGCCGCGCCGCCACAGCGCGTGGTCAGCCTGGGCGGCCCACTGACCGAAGTGATCTACGCCCTGAACGCCGGCGATCGGCTGGTGGGTGATGATGCCTCCAGCCTGTATCCGCCCGCCGCCACCAAGCTGCCGCAAGTGGGCTACTACCGCGCATTTTCGGTGGAAGGCGTGGTGGCGTTGCATCCCGATCTGGTCCTGGCCAGCGACCAGGCTGGGCCGCCAGCCGCGATGGCGCAGCTCAAGCAATTGGGCGTCAAAGTGGTGGTGTTGCCTGCAGGCGCGACGCTGGATGCGCTGGAGCAACGCGTGCACGGCGTCGCCACGGCATTGGGCCTGCCTGATGACGGCGGCAAGATGGTCGCCACCATCCGCCAGCAAGTGACCGCGTTGACCGCCACACCGAGCAATGTACGCGCGCTGTTTGTGATGAACCGCAGTGGCAAGCTGGAAGGTGCAGGCAAAGAGTCGACCGCCGATGCCATGCTGGCGCTGGCGGGTGCGCGCAATGTGCTGGCGGCGCAGACCGGCTACAAACCGCTGTCGGCTGAGGCCGCGCTTTCGCTCGCGCCCGACGCCATCGTCACCACCCGCATGTCGATCGATGCTTCGGGCGGCTTGCAGCGGTTTCTGGCGCTGCCCGGCGTGGCGGGCACGCCCGCCGCGCGCAACGGGCGGGTCGTGGTGATGGACGATTTGCTGTTGCTGGGCTTTGGCCCGCGTCTGCCCGAGGCGCTCAAAACGCTGAAAGCCGGTCTCGACGCCCCCAGCCCCGCCGCCGCGAAATAAGCCACGATGACCACGGTGCTTTCTTTACGCCGGCCCCGCGCGCCGCATCATCCGGCCATGTTGTTGCTGGCGCTACTGGCCTGCTTGCTGCTGTTGGCGCTGATCGCCGCCGCCCACGGCGCGGTGGCCATCCCGCTGCACGCCTTGCCGCGCTTGCTGCTGGCGCACGATCTGACCGAGCAGGAACAACTTTGGCGCAATGTGCTGGTGCAGATCCGCCTGCCGCGCGTGGCGCTGGCGATTGTGGCCGGTGGCGGGTTGACCGTCACCGGCACCGCCATGCAGGCGCTGTTTCGCAATCCACTGGCGGAACCGGGTCTGATTGGCATCGCCTCGGGCGGCGCGCTGGGCGCGGTGGCGGCGATTGTGCTGGGCGCGCCCGGCCTGTTCTGGCTAACGCCCGCCGCCTTTATCGGCAGCCTGGCCGCCACCGCGCTGTGCTACCAACTGGGCCAACGTCGCCCCGGCATGAGCAGCCTGTTGCTGGCTGGCGTGGCCATCAATGTGATCTGCGGCAGCATCATCGGCCTGTTTACCTATGTGGCCGACGACGCCCAACTGCGCAGCCTGACCTTCTGGAATATGGGCAGTCTGGCAGGCGCAACATGGACACAACTGGCGTTTCTGGGCCCGTGGACCCTGGCGCTCAGCCTGTTATTGCTGCGTGAATGGCGCGCGCTGAATGCGCTGCTGTTGGGCGAGCGCGAAGCGCAGCATCTGGGCTTTGCGCTCAACCCCCTGCGCCGCCGCTTGATTGTGCTGGTGGCTTTGATTGTCGGCCCGCTGGTAGCGGCAACCGGCGTCATCGGCTTTGTCGGGCTGGTGGTGCCGCATCTGGTGCGGCTAAGCCTGGGCGCGGACCATCGCTGGCTGCTGCCCAACACCCTGGTGGCGGGCGCGATTGCTTTGTCGCTGGCCGACTGGCTGGCGCGTGTGGTGGTCATTCCGGCCGAGCTACCCATCGGCATCGTCACCAGCTTGATCGGTGGGCCGTTCTTTTTGTGGATACTGACGCGGAGGGTCGCCTAATGTTGCGCGCTGAAAATCTATGCTGCGGCCGCCACGGCGTGGCGGTGTTGCGGGGCGTATCGCTGACGCTGCAGCCGGGCCAGTTGCTGGGTGTGCTGGGCGCCAACGGCGCGGGCAAGTCCACGCTGTTGGCCACGCTGGCGGGCGAATTGCCGGCCATGTCCGGCAGCCTGACCTTGCACAACCAGCCATTAAGCCAGATGCGCCCCGCTGCCCAGGCACGTTGCCGCGGCGTGTTGCCACAATCGCCATCACTGGCATTCGAGTTGCCGGTGCGCGCTGTGGTCGGCACCGGTGCGTATCCTTTTCCCGAAGTCAGCCCGGCCCAGCTTGAGCATTTGATTGATCGCGCGCTGGTACTGGCCGACGCCAGCCACCTGGCCAGCCGCCGCTACACGGCCTTGTCCGGCGGCGAACAGCAACGCATCCAGTTTGCCCGCGTGCTGACGCAAGTACTGGCGCATCGCGCCGCAGGCGACTACCGCGCTCTGTTGCTGGACGAACCCACCGCCAGCCTCGACCCCAAGCACCAATGGTTGTTGTTGCAGACCGTGGCGCAACTGGCGCGCGATGAAGGCCTGGCGGTGCTGGTCATCCTGCATGACGTCAACCTGGCGGCGCAGTGGTGCGATCAGTTGTTGCTGCTGGCGGGCGGCAGCGTGGTCGCCCACGGCCCGCCCGATGCGGTGCTAACGCCGGCCGCGATGATGAGCGTCTATGGCATGGCGGCGCAGGTGGTGATGCACCCGGTGGATGCGCGGCGGCGCATGGTGTGCTTTGTGGGCTAAGCCGGCCGCAGCCTGGGAGTCGCAGGCCCATCAATGAAAGACGGGCCCGCGCTACCAGATCCAGGCTGGTTGACCCATCCCGCTAACGCGGACCGAAGGCCGCGCGCCACTGTTCTTCAATAATCTGGATCAGATGCGCCATCTCGCTTTGGTGGCCCAGATAAAAGCGCGCGGCAGAATGGTCCGCATGCTCCACCCGCACCGTCAGCCAACCGGGTGGCGCCTGGCGGAATGCGATCTCATCGGTTTCATCGTCGCCCACAAACACGGCGGCGCTGCGCCCTTCGCGCAGCAACAAACTCTGGATGGCCGAAAACTTGTTCGGCGCGCCCGGCGGCAGCAGATTAAGCACGCACTTGCCGCCGATCAGATCAGGCAAGGGCTGCAGCGTTTGCGCCAGTTGCAGCACCGCCGCCTGCGCCGCATCCCGGTCGCGCGCCAGCCGGTAGTGCAGGCTCAGCGAAAAGCGTTTGCGCTCCAGCGTTACGCCTTCAGGCAGCGTGATCGAGCCCGCCTCGAACTGCGCCAGCCATTGCCGCATCACCTGGTCCAGCGCGTCGGTATCGACCTCGGCCATGCCTTCCGCACCGTGGTTGCCGATGATGTATTTGGGTTCAAACGCCAACCGCGCGCTGACATCGTCGATGCTGCGCCCGGTGACGATGGCCACCGGCGCAATCGCGCATAAACGCTGCATGGCGGTGCTGACGCTCATCGGCGCATAGGCGTTGTCGGGCACCGGCACAATCGGCGCCAGCGTGCCGTCAAAATCAAACGCCAGCAACGGCTGTTGCGCGACGGCGGCGGCAACTTCCTGCAGGCCCGCTGTATTGAGTAGATAGCGCATTCAGGGCTCCTTGCGGTTGGCGGAAATACGCGCCTCGATGCGTTCGCGCAAACGCGTGCGCGCGGCGTCGACCAACATGTCGGCGGCCCACAGATACACATTGTTGTGCTGCACGGTGGAACGCAGGCTGCGCATGCGGTCACGCTGTTCGGCCTCGGACATGGTCAGCGCTTCGTGCAGCGCGTCGGCGGTGTCTTCAATCGAATAGGGATTGATGATCAGCGCGTCGGGTAATTCATCGGCGGCGCCGGCAAAGCGGCTGAGCAACAGCACGCCGCGCTCGTCATCCCGCGCCGCGATAAATTCCTTGCACACCAGATTCATGCCGTCGTGCAGGCTGGTCACCATGCAGGCATCGGCCGCGCGGTAATAACGCTGCAGCGTGACCGCGTCGTGGTGCGTGGCAAACAGATGCACCGGCTGGTAACCGGGCTGGCCAAAGCGCGCATTAACGTCTTGCACCAGCTTGTCCATGCGTTCATGAAACGTACGGTATTCCTCCAGCGAGCTGCGCGTGGGCGCGGCAACCTGCACCAGGCTAAAGCGGCCGATCATGTCGGGATGACGCTCCAGCATCACCGCCACCGCGCTCACGCGTTCGATCAAACCCTTGGTGTAATCAAAGCGGTCCACGCCGATGGCGATCAGATGGCTGGCCCCCACACCGATACGTTCACGCAGTTCCTGGCGGCAGGCCTCCACCGGCGGCATGGCGCCTTCAGGCCAGGCGATCGAAATCGGGTAGTTTTTAACCAGCGTCTGATGGCCGCCATAAGTGATGGTGGAATGCTCTTGCTCGATATTGGCTTCAAGCAAATGGTCGACCGTCTCGGTGAAATGCTTGCAGTGGTACGGCGTGTGAAAGCCGAGGATGGTGCTGCCCAGCAAGCCATCGACAATCTCGCTGCGCCACGGGCAAATGCTGAACGACTCGCTATTGGGCCACGGGATATGCCAGAACGTGATGATGGTGGCGCGCGGCAGTTTCTCGCGCACCATGCGCGGCACCAGCGCAAAGTGATAATCCTGCACCAGCACCACCGGGTCTTCGGTGCGCGCGGCGGACACCACCGCATCGGCAAAGCGTTGGTTAACCGCGCGATAGTGTTCCCAATCGCTGGCGCGAAACACCGGCCGCACATGCGCGATATGGCACAGCGGCCACAAGCCTTCATTGGCAAAGCCGAAGTAATAACCGGCCTCTTCTTCCTCGCTTAGCCACACGCGTTTGAGTTGATAGCTGGGGTCTTCCGGCGGCACCGCCACCTGGTCGAGCTTGTCCACCGTATCGCGGTCAGCGCTGCCGCTGCCATGCGCAATCCAGATGCCGGAACACGCGCGCATCACCGGCTCGACCGCGGTCACCAGGCCACTGGCGGGCCGGTTGATCTTGATCTGCCCCTCCGCCGTGCGCTCGTGGATATACGGTTCGCGGTTGGACACCACGATGATTTCATCGCCGCGCAAATCGCTTTTAAGCAGGCTGCGCAGCCGTTCGGGCGTCCAGATATTGTTGGCGCGATGCAGGACGCGGCGCTGGTCTTCCAGCTCGCGCAACATGCCGCGCAGTTCTTCCACCACCGGCATCAGCTCGCGATTGCCCATGCCAAACGGCCGCACCAGACCTTCGCCGCGCAGCAACGCCTGCACGCCTGCCAGCCAGCCGCGCCAGGTCAGTTGCGCGATGATCAACGTAATCAGCGCAATCACGCTGCCCAGCACCACAAACAGGATGATCAGATATTGCCGCGTGATCTGGCTGCGGCGTTCCACAAAGCTCATGTCATGCAGCAACACCAACTGGTCGCCACCCTGATCCGCGCTTAACGGCAGCATCGCCACGTGGGCCAGCCCATACGGCAGTTGTGCCAGCGGCGGACGTTTGCGCGCCAGCTGCGCCAGCGTGGCGCAATCAAAACCGGCCGCGGGAAAACCCACAGAGCGCACGCTCCACGTGCCTTCGGAGGTGCAAATGCCTGCCCCCAACACCCGCTCATCGCGCACGATGCGATCGAGTAGCGTCTGGGCATGCGCAGGCCGTTGCGGCGGCGACGTGTCGCCCATGCTTTCGCTAAACGTGGTGGTAATCAGGCTGGCGCGGGTGTCCAGATCTTTGACAAACCAGCGCAGGGTGAGCTGGTCGACGATGGGAACGGTGATGTAGGCAGCCAGCAGCAAAACGCAAAGCAGTGGCAAGAAAAAACGCAGCGGCAAAGGCAGAAACTTCAAATCTGGGCCTCCATGCGGACGGTGGAAAGGACGGGCGCGTGGGTGCCTGGCACAAGGCAAGACGGTTTTTAAGATAAACCGCAAAACTACATTTACACAAATAGAAATGTCCGCGGGCGCACGGCTAAAGTCCGGCTTTCGCATAAAAAAAACGGGTGCGCCATCGTCCCTGCAACGGCGCAGGCCGAGTCCCACCGTATGCATGCTGCTGGCCTTAGCCACTGATAGATAGGGTGGGTCTAGACCCACCTTACAAAGCCATACCCAAGAATGCCAACGTCAGCGCCTTCGTCAATGGCTTTGGGCGGTGAGTCCAGACGGGGACGCCGAGTCCCACCCTATGCGTGTTGAGTCCTAGCCGAGTACGCCCTCAACCAGCCACAGATTGGTGACCGTGATGACGGCAAACAAACTCCACGCCACCCAGCGTGACGGCCGATTGATGGTGTAGCGGCCCATCACTTTGGGATCACTCACCGAGCGGATCAGCGGCCACATCGCAAACGGCAATTGCAGGCTAAGCAATACCTGGCTCCAGATCAGCAATTTGCCGGCTGAATCATTGCCCAGCCACAGTACGCCGACCAGCGCCGGGGCCAAGGCCAGACCGCGCGTGATCAAGCGGCGTTGGTAGCACGGAATTTTGAGATGAAAAAAGCCATCCATGATGACCTGACCCGCAATGGTGCCAGTCAGCGTGGAGCTTTGCCCCGACGCCAGCAGCGCAATGCCGAATAACCAGGCGGCCGCCGCGCCCGCAATCGGCGTAATCAGGGTATAGGCGTGTTCGATATCGGCCACTTCGGTGTGGCCGGAATAATGAAACGCGGTAGCGGCCAAAACCAGAATGGCGCCATTAACCAGCATGGCAATCAATAACGCCGCCCAGGTATCAATGCGCACCATATTCAAAGTGGACTCCACATCGTGGACCGATTGCGCGCCGATTACGCGGCGGGTTTGCACCACCGACGAATGCAGATACAGGTTATGCGGCATGATGGTCGCGCCAATAATGCCCAGCGCCAGAATAATGGCGTCTTTGTGATCGTGCCCCGGATTACCCGGAATCAGCCCCAACGCCACCGCGTGCCAATCCGGCTTGACCATGATCACCTGAATTAAAAAACACAGCGCCATGGTCGAAATCAAACCCAACACAATGGCCTCGACTTGGCGAAAGCCTTTGCCCTGCATACCTAATACGATGACGGTATCAAAGGCCGTCAATACAATGCCCCACGCCAATGGAATGCCGAATAAAAGTTTGAATGCCAGCGCGCAGCCGATCACTTCGGCGATATCGCAAGCAATAATCGAGATTTCTGCGGTAATCCATTGCAGCACTTTGCCAAACGGACCGTAGCGTTCGTAACTGGCCTGCGCCAGATCTTTGCCTGCAATCAAGCCCAGCCGCGCCGCCAGCATTTGCAAAAAGATCGCCGCCAGACTGGAAAACGCCACCACCCACAGCAAGGCATAGCCAAATTGCGAGCCCGCCTGGATATCCGTAGCCCAATTGCCGGGGTCCATATAGCCAATGGCCACCAACAGACCGGGGCCGGCAAAGCGTTTCAGCTTGGCCAATACCGATGCGGAAGCGGAAATGGTGATGCTGCCCTTCACTTCAGTCGGGCAAAACGGCGCGGTGGCGGTAGTGGGTAAACGCATAAACCTGCAAGGCAAAATATAAATACAACGGCGATCAAAAACGATGCCACGGGGGCGCGCGGTGTAAGTACAAGGCCCGCGCCGCGACCGAGTTTAAAACAGAATGGGCGCCGGCTAGAACATCGTGTTGGGGTCGGTGGCGTGCCTGATCATCGGGCTATCTTTATACGAAGATTTCAACCAAACTAGATGAACTTAGTCCACTGAGCCCAGCCATGCACACCGTAAACATTCATGAAGCAAAAACACATCTGTCACGTCTCGTAGAAAAGGCTGCTCTAGGGGAAGGGTTTGTGATTGCAAAAGCAGGCAAACCCTTGGTCAAAGTGGTCCCGCTCAATGCACCCGAAGCCAATCAAGTCAGACGCATTGGCTTTCTGGCGGGTGAGATCATGGTGCCTGACGATTTCGACACCATGGGTAGCCAGGAAATTGAAGCCCTGTTTGGGGGCTCGCTTTGAAACTGCTACTTGATACTCATCTGCTGTTATGGGCGGCCGGCCCTGGCGAAAAATTGTCCGCCACCGCACGGACGCTGATCGAAGACGTGAACAATGAATTGGTTTTTAGTGCGGCCAGCCTTTGGGAAATCACCATTAAACGAAATCTGGGGCGTGCGGATTTCCAGGTGGACCCGAGGGTATTACGCCGAGGATTGCTCGACAACGGATATAGCGAGTTGCCCATTACCAGCGAGCACGCGATGATGGTCGAGACCCTTCCCCCCATCCACAAAGACCCGTTTGATCGCATTTTAATTGCCCAATCTTTCGTGGAAGGAATCATCCTGCTGACAGCCGACGCGCTGGTTGCCCAATATCCTGGGCCGATTCGCCACATCTGATATCCACGCTGGATTTGCACCCAGGCTTCCCACCCACACCGACATCAGTTATCGGCTGATAACCGCCGACAGCGCGCTCGCCCACACTCCAGCAACAATCCCGCCGCACCAATGCGGCAACAAGGAGGGCACCATGAGCCAACCGCGCGATAGCCATAACCATTCTGCCGACGCACCGCCGTCCAATCAGAAAAACCAGAGCAATTTTGAATCGAATTACCCGGATGGCGCGGCGGCCAGCACGGGCCAGGACAAGCGCAGCCAGCGCGATGCCAGCCAGTTGCACGGCAAGGAAATCGGCAAGCCCACCACGCATCACGATGACGAATATGGTCCGGCGCCACCGCGCGACCAGATTCGCCCGCCCGAACTCGACCCCGCTGCCAAAAACAGCCCGGCCGCCGGTGAAAATATTCCGGCGTCGGTCAGCAAACGCAGCGACGGCGAAGAATATGCACGCCACTTTGGCGAGGGCAATACCGGCGATGCTGCGGCCAACCCCAACGCGAAATCGGGCACGCGCCACTAAACGCAAAGAACCCTGTGGCGGCATAAAACACAGCCGGTGTTTTATGCCGTTTTTTTTCGTCCGCGATTTGCGCAACTGCTAAAGCCCGCCCTCGCCTTCACCGGATTGCAGGCAAAAAAACGCCTCGACGTCGATTTGGGCAGTCGAGGCTACAAGGCACCAGGAGGCTGATCCGACACGCGATTAACGTGCCGCGATGAGCTTGATTTCATCCTGCGCTTTCATGCAGGCGCTTTAAGCCAGACCACGCTGGCTTTGTACGCAAAGAAATCACTCACGCCCTTGCCAGCCACTGGCCCCACAGTTTGTGTCGCGACGCCTACATAGGCGACCACCGGCTGACTGAGCGATCAGACCGATTTTTGCATGCCGCGCGCGTGATCTACCGCTTTAATCCATCCGCGTTTAAAACGTTTCCGGCGCAATACCAGTATCGGCGCGGGTTACGACGGTATTGGCTGCTGCAGTGCAGCAGAATGCAACCTGTCCAGAATGTGCATGAACACAGCAGAAAACGACATACCTATCCGCTCTGGCATGACGCACGATTCCGCTCATTCCGCGACCTGCGGATACACACTGGCCGCGCACAGAACGAGCCAGCAACGATAGCGTTCAACAGGAGTCGAGCGACATGCGATCTGCAAAACTGAAAGTTCTTGCCGTAATCACACTGGCTGCCGCGGGGCTGTACAGCTCGATGGCGGTGGCCGCCGATAAACTGGTGCTTGGCTTTGCCCAGGTGGGCGCCGAAAGCGAATGGCGCACCGCCAATACCGAATCGATTAAAAGCAGCGCCAAAGAAGCGGGCGTTGACCTCAAGTTTTCTGATGCGCAGCAAAAGCAGGAAAACCAGATCAAGGCCATCCGTTCTTATATTGCGCAAAAAGTGGATGTGATCGCGTTTTCGCCCGTGGTGGAATCGGGCTGGGAACCGGTTTTACGCGAAGCCAAAGCGGCCAAAATCCCGGTCATTCTTACCGACCGCGCCGTCAAGGTGAGCGATGACAGCCTGTATACCGCGTTTATTGGCTCCGATTTTCTGGAAGAAGGCCGTCGTGGTGGCCGCTGGTTGCAGGACAAATACAAAGGCCAGCAAGGTCCGATCAATATCGCCGAACTGCAAGGCACCGTGGGTTCTGCCCCTGCGATTGATCGTCGCAATGGTCTACTCGAAATCATCAAGAATGACGATCGCTTTAAAGTGATTGCCAGCCAGAGCGGCGACTTTACGCGCGCGGGTGGCAAGCAGGTGATGGAAGCTTTCTTGAAGGCATATGGCAAGCAAATCAATGTGGTGTATTCGCATAACGATGACATGGCCATCGGCGCGATTCAGGCCATCGAAGAAGCAGGCCTCAAGCCGGGCAAGGACATCATCATCGTGTCGTTTGACGCTACCAAGGGCGCCTTCCAGGCCATGATGGCCGGCAAGATGAATGTGTCGGTTGAATGTAGCCCGCTGCTGGGCCCGCAACTGATGGACACCGCCAAACTGGTGGCGGCAGGCAAGTCCGTACCCAAGCGCATCGTGACCAAAGAAACCGTGTTCCCGATGGAAACCGCGGCGGCCACCTTCCCTTCGCGTAAGTACTGATCGCGCTACGACCGGGGCTGGCGCTGGGCCACGCCCCGATTGGCCGTATCCGCGCTGACCGAACCCGTCCGCATACCCCGCGCGCCACCCCGGCGCGCGCCAAGGAGCATTCATGACGACCGCCACCGCTAGCGCCGCCGTCCCGATTTTAACGATGACGGGCATCTGCAAATCGTTTCCCGGCGTGCGCGCCCTGCATGACGTCACCTTCCGGCTGTTTGCGGGCGAAGTGCACACCATCATGGGCCAGAACGGCGCGGGCAAATCCACGCTGATCAAGGTGCTGACCGGCGTACACCCCACCGATGCGGGCCAGATCACGCTCAACGGCACGGCGCTAACCATCGACACGCCGCGCTCGGCCGAAGCGGCGGGCATCCGCACCGTGTATCAGGAAGTAAATCTGTGCCCCAATTTATCGGTGGCTGAAAATATCTATATCGGCAATCTGCCGCAAAAAAATGGCCGCATTGATTGGCAAACCCTTAATGCGGCGGCGGCAAGATTATTAAGCGGATTAGCGCTGCAGATTGATGTTACGCGCCCATTGGATTCGTATCCGATTGCCATCCAGCAAATGGTGGCGATTGCGCGCGCTTTAAGTACCGAAGCGCAAATCCTGATTCTGGACGAACCGACCTCCAGCCTGGACGAAGACGAAGTGCAGCGTTTGTTTAACCTGCTGCGCCAACTTAAAGCGCGCGGCATGGCGATTTTGTTTGTCACGCATTTTCTGGCGCAAACCTATGCCATTTCCGACCGTATTACCGTGCTGCGCAATGGCGAACTGGAAGGCGAATATCTGACCGGCGATTTGCCGCAGCTCAAGCTGATCCACAAAATGGTCGGCCGCGAAATTGACGTCGATAGCCTCACCCAGCCGCAAGCCGCGCAAATGGCGCAACCGGGCGCCACCTTTATCAGCACGCACGGCATGGGCCACAAAGGCACCGTGCATGATCTGGATCTGGAGATCCATGCGGGCGAGGTATTGGGCCTGGGCGGTTTGTTAGGCTCCGGCCGTACCGAAACCGCGCGTTTGTTATTTGGCGTGGATCGTTGCGATAGCGGCGCGGTCAGTATTAATGGCCACAGCGCCCGCTTTAATTCGCCGCGCGATGCCATTAAACACGGCATTGGTTATTGCCCGGAAGACCGCAAAAAGGAAGGTATCGTGGCCGAATTATCGGTGCGCGAGAACATCATTCTGGCCTTGCAGGCCCGGCGCGGTTTGTTCCGCTTTTTATCGCGCAAACGCCAGGATGCCATCGCCAACGAATACATCAAGGCCTTAGGCATTAAAACGCCCGATGCCGAACAGCCGATCGGTTTGTTATCGGGCGGCAATCAGCAAAAAGCCTTGCTGGCGCGCTGGCTGGCCACTGAGCCCGGCATGCTGATTCTGGACGAACCCACGCGCGGTATTGATGTGGCGGCCAAACTCGAAATCATGGATCAGGTATTGGCGTTATGCCGCAAAGGGCTGGCCATTTTGTTTATCTCTTCCGAAATGGGCGAAGTGGTGCGCGTTAGCCATCGCATTGCCGTATTGCGCGATCGCGAAAAAATCGGCGAGCTGGACGCGGGCCAGGCCGATGAACGCGCGGTGTTTCATATGATTGCCGGAGGTGGCGCATGAACACATCCCGTCTGGCTGCGATGGCGCGCCACCCATTGGCATTGCCGCTGATTGCGCTGATTGTGTTGCTAGTGGTTAATCGCGCTTTTAATGCCACGTTTTTTCATATTGAAAGCAAAGACGGCCATTTGTTTGGCAGCCTGATCGATATCCTTAATCGCGCGTCGCCGCTGGCCTTGGTGGCTTTGGGCATGACGCCCGTGATTGCCACACGCGGCGTCGATGTCTCGGTGGGCGCGGTGGTGGCCATTTGCGCCGCAGTGGCCGCGGTGTTGATTGGCGGGCAAATGCATGTCGAAAACGGCGTGGAAGTTTATGTTTCCAATGTACCGATGCCGCTGGCCATTCTGGCCGCATTAGCGGTGGGGCTGATTTGCGGTTTATGGAATGGCACGCTGGTGTCGGTGGTTGGCATGCAACCGATTATCGCCACGTTGATCCTGATGGTGGCAGGCCGCGGCATTGCCCAATTGCTGACTTCCGGCCAGATCATCACCATTTATTACCAGCCTTATTTCTTTCTTGGCGCGGGTTATTTGTTTGGCCTGCCCTTCTCGCTATTTATTGTGGCGGCGGTGTTATTGCTGTTGTGGCTGTTAACGCAACGTACCGCTTTAGGTCTGTTTATTACCGCGATCGGCATCAACCCGGTGGCCTCGTATTTTGCCGGCGTTAAAGCGCGCGCCATTACTTTATGGGTGTTTGGCTTTTGCGGTCTAACCGCGGCCATGGCCGGCTTGATGATCAGTTCCAACGTCAAAAGCGCCGACGGCAACAATGCGGGCTTGTTAATGGAACTGGATGCCATTCTGGCCGTGACCTTAGGCGGCACGTCATTGGGCGGCGGCAAATTCAGTTTGATCGGCACCGTGATTGGCGCGCTGATTATCCAGACGCTGACTTATACAACGTGGTCACTCGGCGTGCCGCCCGAAGCCAATCTGGTGGTTAAAGCCGTGGTGGTGTTTATTGTTTGCGTTACTCAATCCGACCAGTTGCGGCAATGGCTGGTTCGTAAACCGCTGGAGGCCTGATCGATGAACCTGCCACTCTGGCGTACCGGCCGCCTGACCGACCCGCGCACCTTGCCGCTCTTGATTACGCTGGCTTTGTTTATTGCCATGTTTGCCTATGGCTCGTTGGCCTATCGCGGTTTCTTTTCGCTGCAGGTGTTTTTAAATCTGTTTATCGACAACGCGTTTTTGCTGATTGTGGCCATCGGGATGACCTTTGTGGTGATTTCAGGCGGCATTGATTTATCGGTGGGCGGATTGGTGGCTTTAACCACCATGATTTCGGCGACCCTCGCGCAAAACCATCATTGGCCGATCTGGATTGTCATTCCGCTGGTATTGGCGTTGGGCGCTTTATTTGGTGCATTTCAGGGCGTGCTGATCCAGTATTTTCGCTTGCAGCCGTTTATCGTTACCCTGGGCGGCTTGTTTTTAACGCGCGGTTTGTGTTTTCTGGTCAATATCGAATCGATCACGATTACCGATCCGGCCTATACCCAGCTTTCTGAATTCCGCGTGCATCTGGGTGAATACGCCATTACCACCAATGTCTTGATCGCCGCCGTGGCCTTTGCGGCAGCGATCTGGCTGGCGCATTTCCGCCCGTTTGGGCGTTATGTATATGCCATTGGTGGCAATGAAAAATCGGCTTTGCTGATGGGCTTGCCGGTGGCGCGCACCAAAGTGCTGGTGTATACGCTGTCGGGCTTTTGCGCGGCGCTGGGGGGCGTTACGTTTACCTTCTATATGCTTTCTGGCTACGGCCTGCACGCGCAAGGCATGGAACTGGATGCCATCGCCGCCACCGTCATCGGCGGCACGCTGTTAACCGGTGGCGTGGGTTATCTGACTGGCACCTTGTTTGGCGTGCTGATCCTGGGTGTTATCCAGACGTTGATTACCTTTGATGGCACGCTCAGCTCGTGGTGGACCCGCATTGTGATCGGCGCGCTGTTGTGCGTGTTCTGTGTCATGCAGCGTTTGCTGGAAAAGCACACGACGGGCCGGCAAAAGCATCGCTCCGACATCACACCCGTGTCGGGCGGACGGCGCGAAACCACGCCCGCTACTGCCGCGACGGCGCGCACCGGCACGCTGGACCAACTGGCCTGAGCGCTATCGGCAATGCCTGGCGCGTGTAGGTGGCTGTAGGTGTAAAGCGGGCAAAGTAGTGAACTGAATTAACGTTTCCATTCAACAGGTTGACGACCATGACAATGTCGTTAAACTAGCTCGCGACCCGTCAATAAGGCGGGCGCTTATCAAAACTGGATGGATGGAGACGTTAATGAAGAACCCTTTGTTCGCACGCGGACAACGGAAGCTTGCGCTCGTCGCGCTTCCTGCCGCATTTGCAGCTGCCATGGCCATGGCTTATCCCACCTGGCAAGACGGTGGCACTTATTCCGCCGGCACGGTCGTGTATTACAACGGCCATGATTACAAGGCACTGGTCACGCAAACCGATTACGCCGGCGCAGGCTGGAACCCGGCTGCGACGCCCGCGTTGTGGCAAGACCTCGGCGTAGATACTGGCGGCAGCACACCGACGCCCACACCGACCCCGGCGCCGACCCCCACACCGACGCCTACCCCAACGCCCGCGCCAACCCCCAAGCCCACGCCGACGCCAACGCCTGCTCCAACGCCGGTGCCCACGCCGACTCCGACGCCTGCACCCACCCCAACGCCGACGCCTGCGCCGACCCCGTCCAGCAGCCTGCCCAAGCATGTGCTGGTGGGCTATCTGCACTCCAGCTTCGCCAATGGCTCGGGCTATATCCCGATGGCGAATGTGTCGAACGATTGGGATGTGATCGCGCTGGCGTTTGGCGATTCCGATACCAGCGGCAATATCACGTTTACGCGCTGTAAACCGTCGGAATGCCCGAATGTGGAAAGCGATGCCGACTTTAAAGCCGCCATCAAAGCCAAACAGGCGCTCGGCAAAAAAGTGATTATCTCGGTGGGTGGCGCGAATGGCCTGGTGCAATTGACCAGCGCGGCGGCAGTATCCAACTTTGTGACTTCGGTCGAGAAGATCATCGATACCTGGGGCCTGGATGGCGTGGATATCGACTTCGAAAACCAGTCGGTGATGCTTAACCAGGGCGATAACGACTTCACCGCGCCCACCACGCCCATCGTGGTGAATCTGATTTCGGCGCTCAAACAGATCACCAGCCATTACGGCAGCAAGTTTGTGCTGACCATGGCACCGGAAACCTTCTTTGTGCAACTGGGCTACAGCTTCTATGGCCCGGGCCCGAATGGTTCTTCGGATGCGCGCTCGGGCGCTTTCCTGCCGGTGATTTACGCCATGCGTAACGAGCTGACCTTGTTGATGGTGCAGGATTACAACTCGGGCCCGATTACCGGCCTGGATAATCAGTATCACACCATGGGCGGCGCGGACTTTCTGACCGCGATGACCGATATGGAACTGGCGGGCTTTACCGTGGCCAGCACCGGCAAAACGTGGCCCGGCTTGCGTCCGGATCAGGTGGCAGTGGGCATTCCGGCCAACGCCAACGCGGGTAACGGCTTTGTCGACACCACCGGCGTGGAAAGCGCGCTGGATTGTTTGATGAAGGGCAGCAATTGCGGCAGCTACAAGCCCAAAGCAGTCACGCCCACGCTGCGCGGCTTGATGACGTGGTCGATCAACTGGGACGCGTATAGCAACTTCGGGTTCTCGAAACCGTACCGCACGTACTTGAACAGCTACGGCAACTAAGCAGCAACCGCATAGGGTGGGTCGTGACCCACCCTTCAAAGCCGCACGCCAAGTAAAACAGCGCTTGGCAGACCACTTTGGGCGGTGGGTCTTGACCCACCCTATGCGTCCCCTTAATTAGATTGCACGCAACCAAACCTAGTAGCACTACCAGTTCAGCCAAGGGGCAAGCTTACATACCATTGTCATCAACAAGCATCGAAGTCGGTGCGGAGAAAAAGATGACAGTGAACAAGTATTTTAATGTGGTGATCAACCCGTATTTCGAGGTGCGGGCGATCAATGAACAGGGTCAGCAGACCGAGTCGTTAAGCGGGATGTGGCGGGCGCGGATGGTGGAAACACCGTTTAATGGCGCATTGCACGCCGTGGAATTGCGGTTGGTGAGAGACGCACCGCCGGTTTATCTCACTGACAGCCACCCCATGGCGGACAAGATCGACTGGTACAACTTTCCGCATCGCAGCGCGCTGTTTACACCCACCGCGCAATCATTACGCAAAGACATGCCCGCCTTGCCCACGCCACTGCGCGAGCCGACCAAATCGGGGGGCAAATAAGCGCGCCTCGCGCACCGCCACGCCGGCCATTCAGCAAATCATAAAAAACACGAGCGCGGTTTAACCCACGCCCGTGTGTTCTTGCCGCTTGCGGCAACGCCGACTTTAACAGCGGCCGAATCCCGCACCCCGCCTTAAGCCACCGTCAGTTCGCTACGGCCAGCACGCTTTTTACGCGCCGCCATCAACGCCACCAGACCCAAACCCATCATCGCGTAGGTTTCCGGTTCCGGCACGGCCGCCAGGGTGTAATCGTAGGCCAGCGTCACCGATTGCCCCGCCCCCAGCGAGCCCAGATTAAAGCCCAGCGCCAGGTCCAGATCATCGGTGCCCGCGGTAAAGTCGGACGCGCCGCTTAGCGCATACGGGTCCACGCTCCACGGGTATTGCGACGAAATCAGCCCTTTGATACTGCCGGTGCTGACGTCCGCCAGCGTCAGCGTAATGCCGCTGAGCGCGCCAAACGCCGAACCGCTGCCGCTGCTGTTTTTGCTGTTGGTGGTCTCGAATTCGCCGCCCGAATAGTAGTTAAGGTCCGGGTCCGCGCCGACCGCATAGGTCACTCCATCGATCGACGCTGCGGTGGTGTTGGTCAACGTCACCGTAAAGTGCACCGTGCTGCCGCTCAGGCTTACCGTTTGCAGCAAGCCCAGGCCGTTATATGCGCCCGCCTGGGTTAACGATGTGGCCGAGGTGCTGACCAGGCTATAGCCGAAAGGATTGGCGCCCTGATAAAACTCGCCGCCGGCCGTATCGTAACTGCCGCCCACGCCCACCGAGGTAAAGCCAAACGCCACGCCCGGCCACAGCAGGTCATTCGCGTAATTGCCCTTGCCGCTGGGGTCGTAAGCCAGGCCGATCAGCGCGGTCTGGTCGATGATGGCGCCGCCGTCATCAATGCCGACCTGCAGCGTGCCGTTCTGTAACACGGTTGCATGGGCTAGCGGTGCGCTTAGCGCCGCCAGTAAGCTTAATGCCAATACTGTTTTATGCATTCCTGCCTCTCCTCAGATCACCCGCAAAATACGGCCTAGTCCGGCCGCCCTTATCGCTTTCCCATCACTACACCCATCGTTTTTTATGGTGCACCGCAGCGGGGCAGCGACCAGGCCGCTGCGCCCCTCGTAAGCAATAAACCTACAGTGCGGTATTAATCGTCTTACCCTACTTGTAACTTTTTGTTTCGGGGTTATTATGAAACCGCTTTCACAAATATGCCAAGTGGATACACGAAAATTTCATCAAAACAATAGTTTGCTGATATTTGGGTTCAAAGAAAAAACGCATTGGTACACAACACAGAAAGCATCTTCATGCGCAACCGCGCACAAATGGAGCAGGAGGTACGATGAAGCGCGCAACAAATCCGATGCACCCCTTTGCATCGAAATGGCACCCCAATCTGGTGCGCAGCGGCCTGGCCGTTGCGATGACCGTGGCGTTGGCGGCGTGTGGTGGCGGTGAGGACGGCAGCAGCCTTAGCGCCAACCAGATGGCCGCCGCCCCCACCCCAACTCCCAACCCGGGCAACCCGACGCCCACCCCGAACCCGACCAACCCTACACCGACGCCCACCCCGGTAACGCCGACCCCAACCCCGGCCCCCGGCAACAACGGCGCACCACCGCTGACCCAACTGAATGACTGGCCCAAAATCAGCTATCCGCGGGCCAACGATGCGCTGGTCGAACAGCGCGTGAACGCACTGCTGGGCCAACTGACGCTGGCAGAAAAAGTCGGCCAGATGACGCAAGTGGAAATCGCATCGGTTACCCCGGCCGAAATCACGCAATACCACATCGGCTCGGTACTGAATGGTGGCGGCTCGTGGCCGGGCGGCAAGCAAGCGGCCAGCGTGCAAGACTGGCTGACTTTGGCGGATAACCTGTGGGCGGCCTCCACCAGCTCGGCCAATGCGCATCCGATTCCGCTGATCTGGGGTACGGATGCGGTGCACGGCCACAACAATGTGCGCGGCGCAACGCTGTTCCCGCAAAACATTGGCCTGGGCGCCACACGCGACCCGGCTTTGCTGCGGCAGATTGGCGCGGCAGTGGCGCAAGAAGTCACCCACACCGGCATCGACTGGGCCTTCGGCCCGACCGTGGCCGTGGTGCGCGATGACCGCTGGGGCCGCACGTACGAAGGCTATGCCGAATATCCGGAAGTAACCGAAGCCTATGCCCGCGAGATCGTCGAAGGCATGCAGGGCAATCTGGGTCTGGATGGCAGCAACGAAAAAGTGGTCGCTACGGTGAAGCACTTTCTGGGCGATGGCGGCACCACGCTGGGCACCGATCAGGGCGTAACCGTCACCGATGAATACACGCTGCGCAATATCCATGGCCGTGGTTATGTCGGCGCGCTGGAAGGCGGCGTGCAAACGGTGATGGCGTCGTTCAGCAGCTGGCAGAACTCGGCCGACCCCAATGCCAAAGCCATCAAGATGCACGGCAACAAGTACCTGCTGACCGACATCCTTAAAACCAAAATGGGCTTTGATGGTTTTGTGGTGTCGGACTGGAACGGCATTGGTCAGATCACTACCGCCAATAGCGATAGCCCCACCAATTGCAGCAATGGCGATTGTCCGTGGGCCATCAATGCGGGCGTGGACATGATCATGGTGCCGGCGCGCGACGACTGGAAAGCATTTATCAGCAACACCATTGCGGAAGTGCAAAACGGCACCATCCCGCAAGCGCGGATTGATGACGCGGTGCGCCGCATTCTGCGCGTGAAGGTGCGCCTGGGCTTGTTTGAAAAACCGCGCCCCTCGGCCCGCACCAAGTCGCATGCCATTGGCACAGCGGCCAACCGCGCCATCGCGCGTCAGGCCGTGCGCGAATCGCTGGTCTTGCTGAAAAACAACGACCAGACCTTGCCGTTAAGCCGTAACGCCAAAATTCTGGTGGCGGGCAAGAGCGCGGATAGCGTGTCCAATCAGTCCGGCGGCTGGACCATCAGCTGGCAAGGCACGGGCGTGACTTCGGCCGACTTCCCGGGCGCGACCAGCTTCTGGTCTGCGGTGAAGAGCATTGCGCCTAACGCCACGCTGGATACCAGCGCCACCGGCGACAAGGCCAATTCGACCTATGACGTTGCCATCGCCGTGATTGGCGAAACGCCGTATGCCGAGGGCCAAGGTGATATCGGCAAGACCAAGACGCTGGAACTGGCGCGTCTGCATCCGGAAGACATTGCGCTGATCGAAAGCCTGAAAGCCAAGGGCGTGAAGAAGATCGTCACCGTGCTGTATTCGGGCCGTCCGCTGTTTACCAGCCGCGAAATCAACCGTTCGGATGCGTTTGTGGCCGCATGGTTGCCGGGTTCGGAAGGCGGCGGTATCACCGATGTGCTGTTCCGCAAGGCGGATGGCACCACCAACTTCAACTTCCACGGCAAGCTGTCGTACTCGTGGCCCAAATCGGCATGCCAGACCCCGCTTAATATTGGCGACGCTGATTACAGCCCGTTGTACGCCTATGGCTATGGTCTGACCTATGCGTTTACGCCGAACCAGCCGCAATACGACGAAACCAGCCAGGCCTATGGTTGCGGCCAGAGTGGTGGCGGCGGCCCAAGCGCGACTGATCCGCTGGAAGTGTATTTCCACGGCAATCAGGCGCCTTGGACCATGTATCTGGGTGCACCGTCCAACTGGGGTGGCGTAACGGTGGCGCAGGCCACGGCCAATGCCACCGCCACACCGGGCGGCGAACTGAAGGCCACACCGGTCGATGACCAGGGCGGCATTCAGTGGGGTGCGATGAAACTGACGTGGAACGGCACCGGCCAGGCGTATATGCAGGCCACCGGCACCGATCTGACGCCTTATCTCGCCACCGGCGCATTGGTGTTCGATGCCAAAATCAGCCACGCCCCCACCGATGACGTGATTGCGCGGGTGGATTGCGGCTATCCGTGCATGGGCCAGATCAGCATCAAGAGCGCCATCGTGGCGCAACCGCTGAATACGTGGAAAACGCTGGCGATTCCGCTGGCGTGCTTCGCGGCGGCGGGCACTGACTTTACACAAGTCAACACGCCGTTCTTGCTGTACACCGGCGGGCAGTTCGAGATTTCGGTGGGCAATATCCGCTGGGAACCCAACAACGCCGGCAACATTACTTGCGCGGGCACCGCCAAGTAGCCAGACCAGACTCTCCTTGTACGGGCCGCACTCTTGCGGCCCTTTTTTTATTGCTTGCGCAGCAAGCGCCGATGCCATTTTGCGCATTGCGCCGACGGCTTTACGCCCCGCGCGCGCGTACAACCGGAGCATCCATATCCGGAGCGTGGGCAATGGCCGCAACACTGGACGAATACAACCGCAAGCGTGATTTTCAGGCCACGCCCGAGCCTGCGGGCAAGGCGGTCAAACCGCGGCCCGACCACGCGTTGCAATACTGCATACAAAAGCACGACGCCACGCGCCTGCACTACGACTTTCGGCTGGAACTGGATGGCGCCATGAAAAGCTGGGCCATCCCCAAGGGTCCGTGTCTGGACCCGGCTGTACGCCGCCTGGCGGTGCAGGTGGAAGACCACCCGCTGTCGTATGCCTCGTTTGAAGGCCATATCCCGGAAGGCCACTACGGGGCGGGCGATGTGATTGTGTGGGATCGCGGCGTGTGGATTCCGCAAGGCGACCCGGAAGAAGGCTATCGCCAGGGCAAACTGAAATTTACGCTGGAAGGCGAAAAGCTGGCGGGCCTGTGGAATCTGGTGCGCACCACCATCGCGGGCCGCCAGGAACAATGGTTTCTGATCAAGCACCGCGACGAGGCCGCGCGACCGGAAAACGAGTACGACGTGGTCGCCGCCTTACCCGACAGCGTGCTCAGCGAGCGCAGCATCGTGCCGAAAAAACGCGGCGGTAAAGCGGCCACACCCAAGCCAGTGAAAGTGCCCCCGGCCCAACCCCGCAAACGCACCGCCAAAGCTGGCGCGCAACGCACACCGAAACTGGCCGCCACGCCCATCCCCGAGACCATGACCCCGCAATTGGCCACGCTGGTGGAATCGGTGCCGGATGGCGACTGGCGTTACGAAATCAAGTTTGATGGTTACCGCATCATGGCGCGCATTGAGCATGGCGAGGTCAAACTGTTGACCCGCAATGGCCACGACTGGACGCGCAAACTGCCGCGGCAAGCCGAGGCATTGGCGAGCTTGGGGCTGGAATCGGCGTGGCTGGACGGCGAGGTCATCGTGGCCAATGAAAACGGCGTGCCGGATTTCCAGTTGCTGCAAAACGCGTTTGAGAGCGGCCGCAATGGCGAGATTGTGTATTACCTGTTTGACCTGCCTTATCTGAACGGTGTGGATTTGCGCAGCGCGCCGCTGGAACAACGTCGCGCGGCACTAGCCAAGGCGCTGGAAAACGCGGAAGACGATGTACTGCGCTTCTCGGAAGACTTTGCCGAAGCGCCCGACGCCTTATTGAACAGCGCCTGCCAGATGAAACTGGAAGGCCTGATTGGCAAGCGCGCAGGCAGCCCGTATGTGTCACGCCGTAGTAGCGACTGGGTAAAGCTGAAATGCAAATTGCGGCATGAATTTGTGGTGGTGGGTTATAGCGAGCCCAAAGGCGCGCGCAGCGGTTTTGGCGCGCTGTTGCTGGGTTTGTACGATGCCGACAGCAAGGAATTGCGCTACGCCGGCAAGGTGGGCACCGGCTTTAACGAAACCACACTACGCACGATTTATCAGCAATTGCAGGCGCTGGAAACGCGCAAAACCGTCGTGGTCAATCCACCCACCGGGGCCGACGCGCGCGGCGTGCACTGGATCAAGCCCGAGCTGCTGGCCGAAGTGGCCTACGCCGAAATGACGCGCGAGGGCTCGGTGCGACATGCGGTGTTCCATGGTTTACGCAATGACAAGCCCGCGGCAGGCGTCACGGCAGAAAAGCCGGTGAAGGCGAAGGACATTGCCGCAGCCGCCCCGCCTGCCCCTGCGGCGGCCAAGCCCGGCAAGCGCAGCGCCAAAACCACCGCCAAAGCCGCATCGAGCGCGGCGCGCAGCGCGCTGCGCATCACTCACCCCGAACGCGTGATCGACGCCAGCAGCGGCACCACCAAGCTGCAACTGGCCGAGTACTACGCCAATGTCGCCCCCTACATCCTGCCGCACCTGCAAGACCGGCCGGTGGCGCTGGTACGCGCGCCGGAAGGCATCGCGGGCGAATTGTTTTTTCAGAAAAACGCCAGCACCTTGCGCATCCCCGCCATCCAGTCGCTGGATCAGGCCTATTCGGGTCAGCCGGTGATGATCATCAACAACGCCGACGCCTTGCTGGGCGCGGTGCAGATGAGCACCATCGAATTCCATACCTGGAATGCCACCAGCGATGAACTGGCCAAACCCAACCGCTTTATCCTCGATCTGGATCCGGACCCGGCCTTGCCCTGGAAAACGATGGTGGAAGCCGCACAGTTAACGCTGGCGGTGCTGGATGAATTGGGCCTGGTGTCGTTTATCAAAACCAGTGGCGGCAAAGGCTTGCACATTGTGGTGCCGCTGACGCCGCGTGATGGCTGGGCCGACATCAAGGCGTTCAGCGAGGCCATCGTCAAGCATATGGCGCGGCAGATTCCGTCGCGCTTTTCGGCGGTGTCCGGCCCCAAAAATCGCGTGGGCAAAATCTTTATCGACTATCTGCGCAACAGCCAGGGCGCGACCACCATCTGCGCCTACGCTGCGCGCACGCGCGAAAATCTGCCGGTGTCGGTGCCAATCTGGCGTGAGGAAATCCATGACCTGAAAAGCGCCAACCAGTGGAACATCCACAATCTGCACGAACGGCTGGCGGAACTGGATGGCGTCGATCCGTGGGCCGAGTACGCCAATACTCAGCAATTGATTACGCCCGATATGCGCGCACGCTTGGGCATGAAACCGGGCCCGACCAAGGAGTAAACAATGGAAGAACAAGTCAGCGTGGTGAAGGAAAACGGCGAGTACGTGTTCCACAAAAGTGGCACCAGCCTGCTGCGCATCGGCGAGGAACATTGCAAAACCCACGAGCAATTGCTGGCGCGTGCCAACGAGCTGCGTTCGCAAGCCTGGGCGACGGCGGCCGTGCTGGACGAGTTTGCTAGTCTGGCGGCGGATTACGATTCCGAGCTGTGATCGCGCGGGGCGTGGTGCAGACCGAGGCGATACACGGTGGCCAGATTGCGCGCTGTGGTTTCCAGGCGCGCACTGGCATCGGCCAGCGCGTCTTGCAGCGAACCCGGCCCGGGCTGGATGCTGAATAGCGCAGTGATGCCGTGCTGTTGCAATGCCGCGGCATCCGCCGCAACGCTGCCAGCCAAGGCCAGCACGGGCACGCCGTGATGCCGCGCCAGTGCCGCCACGCCCAACGGCGCTTTGCCGCGAAGGGTCTGGCCATCCAGCTTGCCTTCACCGGTGATGACCAAGTCAGCATCAGCCAGGTGAGCGGCCAAGCCCACCGTGTCCAGCACCAGCGCGATGCCGGGGCGCAAAGTCGCCTGCAAAAACGCCAGCGCCGCCGCGCCCATGCCACCAGCTGCGCCCGCGCCCGGCGTATGGGCAATGGAGCGGCCCAGATGTTGTTCGATGACGCGAGCGTATTGCGTGAGTGCCGCATCCAGTTGCGCCACCTGCGCGGGTGTCGCACCTTTTTGCGGGCCGAAAATCACGCTCGCGCCTTGCGCGCCGATCAATGGATTGTCCACATCGCAAGCGACTTCAAAGCGGCACTGCGCCAGGCGTGCGTCTAATCCGGACACATCGATCGACGCCAGCCGCGCCAGAGCGAGTCCCCCAAATGGCAGCGATTTGCCCGCCGCATCCAGCCAGCGCAAGCCCAGCGCCTGCAACATGCCGGCGCCGCCGTCGTTGGTGGCACTGCCGCCCAGGCCCAGCACGATATGGCGCGCGCCGTGGTCGAGCGCGGCGCGAATCAGTTCGCCCACGCCGTAGGTGGTGGTGATGCCAGGGTCACGTAATGACGGCGGCACCAACATCAGCCCTGCGGCGCTGGCCATTTCGATAAACGCAGTCTGGCCATCGCCGCTGAGACCCCAACTGGCCTTGACGCACTCGCCCAGCGGGCCGGTGACGCTTTGGCTTATCAGTTGGCCTTGGGTGGCGGCGACCAGCGCATCCACCGTGCCTTCGCCACCATCGGCCACCGGCAGCAAGATGCATTCGGTCTCGGGCCACGCCTGTTGCCAGCCGCGCGCAATGGCGCGCGCTACTTCGGCAGCGCCAAGACTTTCTTTAAATGAATCGGGGGCGATGACGAGTTTCATCAGGGCGGCGGCAGCGCGATCAATAACGGCGGCGTTGCGTGGATTCGCGCACCACCACCGTCAGCGGCAAGGCAATCGGGTCGCATTTTTCGCCGCGCAACAAACGCATCAGCGCGCTGGCGCTTTGAAAGCCGATTTCGTACACCGGTTGGCGCACGGTGGTCAGCGGCGGCGTGCAGAACGAGGCCGCGGGCAGATCGTCAAAGCCAATCAACGACACGTCTTCCGGAATGCGGATGCCGCGCCGATAAAAGCCCAGTCGCGCGCCGATCGCCATCTGGTCATTGGCGGCAAACAGCGCGGTAAAGTGCTGGCGGCTTTCCAGCAACTGCGCCACGGCCACCACGCCGGAGTCATCTCTGAAATCGCCTTGCACAACCAACGCTGGATTGAATTCGATATTGCGTTCAGCCAGAGCGCGTTGATAGCCGGCCAGGCGCGCAGTCGAATCACCCATGTGCGGCGGCCCGGCGATATGCGCGATGGCCACGTGGCCCAGATCAAGCAAATGGCAGGTGGCCTGATACGCCGCGTGTTCGTTATCAAGCTGCAGATATACCGCGTTATCGCGCACCACGCGGTGGCCCATGGTCACCATCGGCACGCGCTCGGCGAAACCGGTTAATACATCGTCGGGAATCGCGCCAGTCAACACGATCAAACCATCAACCGGACGGCGCGCCAGCATGGTCAGGCGCTGGATTTCTTCATCGGCATTCCAGTGGCCGCTGGCAAAGATGGGGGCAAAGCCGGTGCCGACCAGGCCGTCCTCCACGCCTTGCAGAATCTCGTTGTAAAACGGGCTGGAGATATCTTGCGTCAACACGCCGATGGTCATGGTGCGGCCGCGCGCCAGCCCTTGCGCCATGGCGTTGGGCTGATAGTCGAGCTGCGCGATGGCGGTTTCGACGGCCTGGCGCTTGGCGTCGTCAACGCGTGCGCTGCCGTTAAGGATGCGCGACACCGTGCTGGGCGAGACACCGGCGGCGGCAGCCACCTGCGCCAGAGTGACAGGAGATGTATTCATGGCGGCGATTCTTGGCGCAGTGCAGCAGCGCGTCAAGCGCGCGCCACTGGCGTCGACCCTCCTTGCGGGTGGTTGATTCTTTTACGAGACATGCGAGCTTTATAGCTCAGCTTGACGCTGCGCCAGCTGCAATGCCACCGCGGTAAGCGCCGCATACACCGCACCGACTTCGGGCGACAGTTGCTCGGTCAGCGTTTGCTCGGCCTGCAGGATGGCCAGGTCCCCACGTGCGGCGGGGCCAGTCAACGCTTCGACCGTGCCTTTTGCTGCGATATTGGCTAGCGTGCCCTGCACCAGCGGCTGCAACGCCGACCACGCGGCGGCGCGCGGCAAACCGGCGACCGCCATGCATTGCAGCGCCGTATCCATAAGCGCCACCAGATGATTACAGGCCAACACCGCACCGGCGTGATACAGCAATTTGTGTTCGGCCTGCAGCGCAAACCACTGGCCACCCGCCGCTTCAAACAGCGGTTGCAGCACGGCCAGCGCGGCGCGGTCGCCCTCGCCACCGCACCACGTGCCCGCGAAACTGGCGGCGGCGCTGAGCGGGTCGGCAAACGATTTCAGCGGATGCACGCTAGCGATGACCGCACCCGCGGCTGTCACTGGCGCAAGCACACTGCTGGCGGTAGCGCCACTGCAATGAAGCACAATGTCGCCGCGCCGCAGCGTGCCAGCGGCGGTCAGCTGCTGCGCCACTTCGGCAATCGCGGCATCGGGCGTAGCAATCAGCGTTAATTCGGCGGGCGGCAGCAAGTCGATGCGGGCGGGCTGCCCAGCACCGATCCGCTGGCAGGCAGCAGCCACGCGTTGCGCATCGCGTCCGCACACCGCCTGCAGCTGCACCAGGCCTGCGCGCTGCCACAACAAGGCCAGCGTTTGCCCCAATCGGCCCGGACCAATCAGATTAAGACGCGCTATGCCGTTGTCCTGCCTTGATTTGTCCATCACAACCACCCATGTAAGGCAAAGGCCTGCATTATGCCGCTCCCCGATCATCACCATGAAGCCCGCCATGTCCGCACGCCGTCGTCCGTTTGGTTTTGTCATCATCATGCTGTTGGCGCTCCACGCTTATATCGGCGTGCGCTTGTTGCCCTATCTGGACGGGGGCGTCGCCACCTGGATTCTGGGTGGGGCGGTGTTGCTGCTCTCATTAATCCTGATGCCGCTGGGCATGATGTCGCGTAATTTTGAAGACCATGCCTTGGCGGATCGAGTCAGTTGGGCGGGCATGCTGGCGATGGGCTGGTTCTCGTCGCTACTGGTGTTTACTTTTGTGCGTGACGTGGTGCTGCTGGTGCTGGCCTTGTTACCCGGCCCGATCACCCCGGCCGTCTTGCATGACAGCGCGGTGTTTGTACCCGCACTCGCCTTGTTGATTAGCGTGATTGGCTTCTTCAACGCGCGCCGCACCGCCAGCGTGGTGAGCGTGGATATCCCCGTGGCCAATCTGCCCGCTGAATTGCAGGGCTTTACCATCGCGCAGATCAGCGATATCCACGTCGGCCCTACCATCAAGAACAACTATCTAAGCGCGATTGTGGCGGCAGTGAATGCACTGGACGCCGACGTGGTGGCGATTACGGGCGACCTGGTCGATGGCAGCGTGGCGCAATTATCGCCGCACACCGCGCCACTGGCCGATCTGAAGGCGCGCTACGGCAGCTATTTTGTGACCGGTAATCACGAATATTATTCGGGCGCAGCGGCGTGGGTGGCCGAGCTGCGCCGTCTGGGCGTGCGTGTTTTGATGAATGAGCACGTGGTATTGAATGGCGGCGCCGCGCCTTTGGTGCTGGCCGGCGTAACCGACTTTGGCGCGGGGCATTTTGACCCGGCCAACGCCAGTGATCCGGTGCGCGCTTTATTGAATGCACCTGCCGATGCGGCGGTGCGCATCTTGTTGGCGCATCAACCTCGCAGCGCGCCGGCGGCAGAACAGGCGGGTTTTGATGTGCAGCTGTCGGGCCATACCCACGGTGGCCAGTTCTGGCCGTGGGGGCATTTTGTGCGATTCCAGCAGCCGTTTACCGCCGGGCTGCACCGCCTGGGCAAGCTGTGGGTCTACACCAGCCGCGGCACTGGCTACTGGGGCCCGCCCAAACGCTTTGGGGCGCCTTCGGAAATCACCCGGCTGCGCTTAGTGCGCGCGTGACATACGGTGGGTCAAGACCCACCTTTCAAAGCCGCCAATCGATACGCCCGCAGATCGCAATGCCACCGTGACTGGCAGTCTTCACCACGGCCCCAGCACAGCCGCAAACTCGACAGAACCTCAAAGTGAGCATGCGACCAGGCAATGCCACTTTGATGGGCGGACCCTACCGCGAACGCCGCGCCCACCTCACAACCGTCTTAGCTAATGCGCGCAGGCGCAAACCTGGATAGAATCCGCCCCCCGTTCAGAGGGTGGCAACCCATTCGTCGAGCAGCGCGCCAATGGTAACGCCGCGCGCTTCGGCCTTCTCTTTCAGCAAACGGCGCGTGCGCTCATCCACCACCGCATTCAGCTGTACCGGAATTTGCACGTTCGCCACATCCCCTGACTTTAACGCCAGCTGCAGCCGGTTTTGCCGACTACGCCGCTTGCGCTCTGCACTGGTCATCGGGCGCAAACCCACACAGGGCCGACCACGGCGCGTGGCTTTGGGCATACCTGGCAATTCTGCGGTCACGAAATCGGCGGTGTGCTTCATGGCTGGATTATCCGGCGGTCGATTGAGGGATGCCTCTATTATGTGCCAAGTCACGAAATTAAGCAAGCCATATGTGTGACTTTATTGAGGCGGAATGCGGGCTGCAGCGGCACATTCCAACCTGCACCAAACCCCTCTTCAATCTAAAGACAAACATTCAAAAACAATTTCAATGCATTGATTAATAAACGAATTGGTAAAATATGTGACCTGGTCACGATATTCCGTGACGTTGGCATGCTGGCGGCCAGCCAGATCGCACCGGATAATCGCGCCACGCCATCACCGTTGCCTGATCTTGCCCAAACCGCGCCGTACCTTCCTTCTGCTACCCGCCCTGACCACCTTGTTGCTGGTCTTGCTGCTGCTTTCGTTGGGTAGTGGCGCACTGCCGATCCCGCTTAAACAATGGCCATACCTGCTGCACCCGCAAAACGCGGATCAGGCGCTTTGGCAAAGCATCGTGCTGGACGTGCGCCTGCCGCGCGCGCTGTTGGCGATACTGGCCGGTGGCGCACTGGCTTTGTGTGGTGCGGTGATGCAAGCGCTGTTTCGCAACCCATTGGCCGAACCTGGACTGGTCGGTATTTCGGCGGGCGGTGCATTGGGTGCAGTTTTGGCGATCGTACTGGGGGCAAGCAGCGCATGGGCCATCGCGCCGGCCGCCTTTGTTGGCAGCCTGGTCGCAACCGCGGCGTGCTACGTTCTGGGCCGCCGTCAGCAAGGCATGGCCAGCCTGCTCTTGGCAGGTATCGCCATCAATGCCTTGTGCGGCAGTCTGATCAATCTGCTGACCTATTTCGCCGATCCCAGTCAGTTGCGCGGCTTGACCTTCTGGACCATGGGCAGCCTGGGCGGTGCGGGGTGGCCCAGCGTGGCGGCGCTCGCGCCTTGGGTGATCGGGCTCAGTGCATTGCTGTGGCGCGAATGGCGCGCGCTGAACGCCTTGTTGTTAGGCGAGCGCGAGGCCGCGCATTTAGGCTTTGCGCTCAAGCCTTTACGCCGACGTCTTATTGTATTGGTTGCACTATTAGTGGGCCCATTGGTGGCGGTAACCGGCACGATCGGCTTTGTCGGATTGGTGGTGCCGCACCTGGTGCGCCTGGCAAGCGGCGCCCAGCATCGCCAGTTGTTACCCAACGCATGGGTCGGTGGCGCGATCGCATTAACGCTGGCGGACTGGCTGGCGCGCGTGGCGCTGCCCCCGGCCGAATTACCGATCGGCGTTATCACCAGCCTGGTTGGCGCGCCGTTCTTTTTGTGGCTTTTGGCTAGAAAGGCGCGTTGATGCTGCAAGTCGATCAAATCGCAGTGGCGCGCGACGGGCGCACTTTGTTGCGCAACGTCAGCGTGGATGTTGCACCGGGCCAGATTCTGGGCATCCTCGGCGCAAATGGCGCAGGCAAATCCACTTTGCTGGCCACATTGGCGGGCGAATTCCCCGCCGCGAGCGGCCGCATCCTCTGGCAAAGCAAAGACGTGCAGCAGATGAGTACGGCGGCCCTCGCCCGTTGCCGCGCCGTATTACCGCAAGCGGCAACGCTGGCGTTTGATCTGGACGTGCGCGAAGTGGTGGCTGCAGGCGCCTATCCGTTTGCCGAACTCACCCCTGCCGCCGTGGCCGACCTGGTCGAGCAAGCCCTGAAACTGGCCGATGCCAGCGATTACGCCGAGCGCAGCTATCTGCACCTTTCGGGCGGCGAACAGCAACGCGTGCATCTGGCGCGCGTCCTGGTACAGGTACTGGCTGCGCGCCAAGCCGATGAACCTCGTTTGTTATTGCTGGACGAGCCCACGGCCAATCTCGACCCGCGCCATCAGTTGCTGTTGTTGCGCACCCTGCGCCTACTGGCCGATACCCGCGCGCTGGCCATCGTTGTGATCCTGCATGACGTCAACCTGGCCGCCAGCGCCTGCGATCAGTTGCTGTTGCTGGCGCAAGGTCGCGTCGTGGCTTATGGCGCGCCGCGCGCCGCACTCACGCCCGAGCATCTGCAAGCGGCGTACGACACGTCCGCCCGCGTCATCGAACATCCCGACACGGACGGTCGCGTGCTGGTGCTGTTTGATCTCTAGCACCGCTCGGCGTCGCACCGTTTAACGCGGCTGAAACCCGGCCTTGCCGGTGCGCCAGAACACAAAGGCGTACTGGTCGGCCAGCTCTTCATCGATTTGCGAGCGCGTGGAGCCGATGCCGTGGCCCGCATCGATATTCACCTTTAGCAGAACCGGGTTATGCGACGCCGTGGCGCGTTGCAACGCTGCGGTCATCTTGGCCACTTCCCACGGCGATACGCGCGGATCATGCAGGCCGGTGGTCAACAGCACCGACGGATACCTGGTGCCCATTTTGACGGCCTGGATCGAATCCATTTCCTTGAGCGCCAGAAATCCGTCGTGTTCTTTGATCGTGCCGAATTCCGAGATATTGGGCGGGCCGTTGGGTGAGAACTCGGCACGCAACGTGTTTGACGCGCCCACATCCGACAGCACCACCGCAAACAGATCCGGCCGCTCAGTGAGCGCACGCCCCACCGTAATCCCACCGGCCGAACCACCCTGAATCGCCAGATGCTTGTTATCGGTCCAGCCGTCCTGGATCAGCTTTTCGCAGCAATCGATCAGATCACGCCAGGTATTGTGTTTGGTCAGGCCCTTGCCCGCTTGCCACCAACGTTTGCCATATTCGCCACCGCCGCGCACGCCCGCAGTCGCCATCACGCCGCCTTGCTCCAGAAATGCAATAAAGCGCGTGGAGAAATACGGCTGGCTCACCACCTGATACGAGCCATAAGCGTCGACCAGCGTCGGATTCTTGCCGTCTTTTTTCAGACCCTTGCGCGCCACAATCGACAGCGGCACTTTGGTGCCGTCACGCGCGGTGGCAAAGGTGCGAATTTCTTCGTACACGCTGAGATCAATCGCCGGTCTGGCGCAAATGCCGGTGTCGCTGGCGACGTTGCCGGCCGGATCAAAATGAAACACCGCAAACGGCGTCAACCAGCCCGAGCCCAGCAGCCACACGCCATCTTCCGATGTGGCAACGCCCAGCGAGCTGATCGAACCCTCAAACGGCAGCGGCACCGCTTTGCTGACGCCTGCTTTATCAATTTTTTGCAGGCTGTTATAGCCGCCATCCATCAAGGTGACATACAAACCATCGCGCGCGGCGGCGATGCTCTGGATGATGACGTCGCTGGTCGCTTGCACCACCTGCGCCTTGGCCAGATCGGGTGCGGACGCCGACACTTTCAGGATCTGCCCGTTGTCCGCGCCGTGCGTACTGAGCAAATACAGGTCGTCACCCGCTTGCGCGATATTGGTGACGTCGTCCGCCACATCGCAAATCTTGCGCCATTGCGGCTTGCCAGCCAGCACATCAGCCAGCCTGGCCGAAAACCACGGGTTATTCGGCCGCACGCCACCCAGCGGGCTGGCGATCACATATTCGGAGGTTACGTCGGCCGCCACGGCGGGAAAATCGGCCGCTTCAAACTGGATTTCGGCGTACTGGCTCTGGCTGAGGATGAGCTGGTCTTTATCGGGATCGGTGCGCAGCTTGTGCAGCCACGCAGCGCTATTCAAGAAGAAATCCTGATCGCCCGGCTTGGGGCCTTTGGCCAGGCGGTTATAAAAGAAACCCGAGCTATCGGGCAGCCACGACGGGCTGGCGTATTCGGTGCGGTCGATTTTTTCGGGCAGCAGCTTGCCGGTATCGACTTCCAGAATCTGCGCCACCGAGTTCTCGGAGCCTGCGGGCGACATGCCATACACCACCAGCTTGCCGTCGGGCGAAGGCACCCACCAATCCAGCGAGACATGCGAGCCTTCCAGCTTGATGACGGTGGGGTCGAGCAGCAGTTTTTCCGGGCCGCCGGCGGCATCGCGCACGTACAGCTTGAAATTGTCGCCGTTACGCGGCCGCTTGCTATAAAACACCCGCCCGCCACTGGGATTGAGCGCGGAAATCGACTCCGCACCGGACGACAGCGCATTCAGCCGCTTGCCCAGCGCCGCGCGACCCGGAATGGCGTCGAGCACCTTGCGTGTGTAGGCACCCTGCCCGCGCATAAACGGCTCCCAGTCCGGGTCCGCCGCGTTTTCCATCCAGCGATAGTTATCCGTAATCTTTTCGCCCCACAGCGTTTCCGTTACCGGCTGCACGCGCGCCACCGGCGGGCGACGCGGACCAGTGGCCGCCTCGGCCATCCACGGATACGCCGTCATTACGGGTATTGCGCCCAGCATTTTAAGAACATCGCGCCGTTGCCAACCAGATCGGGACATGCGGTAACTCCACAGAATATGAACGGGATAATTGTCGGGATTAAACAGCGCCCTAGGGCTGTAACGTGCAACCCGTGCCGGTGATGACATCTTTGGCAATCGCCAATGGCGCCAGCAACATCAGATCGGCGTGCGCACTGCCACAGGATGGCCGTATCGCTTTGGCCATTTCGCGGGCCAGCGCAGTTTGCGGCTCTTTGCGCGGCGGGCCCAGATCGGGAATTGACGGCGCACTGGCGTCCGCGCGGCGCAGTGTTTTGCGCACGTGGTCCCGCAAGGCATCAAGATTGAGGGACGGCGCGACATCGGGCGCGGACAGCGACTGCGATATGGCGATATCGGGCGGACTGTCCGGCGTGGGCGCTGGCAGCGCACCCGGTGGCGCAACGACTGTATTCGAGCGCGGTCTGGCGTGCAGTCGTGATGGTTTTTCTACGCGGGTGGCGGGCAGCTCAGCATGGATGGCCGGTTGCGGCTTGATCTGCGCGGCGGACCGCTCCGCCGGCAACAAGCGCACCATCACGCCCTGCGCCGACTGCAGCAACGGCGCGCGCTGCCGGATCGACAACAGCAAGGCAATCACCGCCGCATTAAACACAATCGTGGCCAATGCGCCGATCCAGCGCGAACGCTGCGCCGGTTGATTCATGCCCGCCCAAGCCAACACCAAAGCCATCCGCCACCCCTGCCCGTGTAACGCACTGGCACCGGGCTGAATTTATGCTTTCAAATGGCAAAATTTGCAAGGGGCGGCATTATGATTGCGCCGCGCCTGCATGCCATGCCTGCCCGCAAGCCACGGTTGTCGCGCCGCGCGAATCCCCCTACAATGGCGCTCCTTTGCGGGTGTAGTTCAATGGTAGAACGGCAGCTTCCCAAGCTGCATACGAGGGTTCGATTCCCTTCACCCGCTCCAGTCTTCATGCAAAAGGCCGATGCGTAACCCGCATCGGCCTTTTGTTTGCCGCCCCGCCGACCGCGTGCCACGCCCACCCACTCATCCGCACGCAGACCGCCGCCAGCGCACCATTTAATCAACTGAGGATTTCCTCATAAAACTCAGTCGCTTAAGCAATTTCCGATTCAATTTGCGGTTTGCCAGCGCTCCGTCCAGGCTTAGCAGCGTGGAACGAACTTGATTGCAGGTGTAAGATGCCAAGGTTTTACATCGCCAGCGGTTCGTCCGCGCGCATGTATCGTATGTCGGCGCTACGCCGTGCAGGATCGCCGCCTTGGCCGCGCTCATCTGCGGCATACGTGCAAAACATCCCGGAAAAGATGAAAAAGTGGCCACCGCGTGCTTGTACTGACGCGGTCAGACCCTCATATCCGGTGCAACTGGACTCCAGTTGCGCATAGCAAGTTCAGCCCCAGAGGCTGGTTCCATAGTGAGTACAAGGCGCGTCGCAACGACTTCGCGCATCCGACAGGAGCAGAAGAAATGTCCAAGCAACAGATCGGTGTAATTGGTATGGCGGTAATGGGCCGCAACCTGGCACTGAACATCGAAAGCCGTGGCCATACGGTTTCCATCTTCAACCGCTCGCCAGACAAGACTGACGAAGTGATTGCAGAAAACCCGGGCAAGAAGCTGGTGCCGTACCACACACTGGAAGAGTTCGTTGCTTCGCTCGAAACCCCGCGTCGTATTCTGCTGATGGTGAAGGCCGGTACCGCAACCGACGCCACCATCGACCAACTGAAGCCCCTGCTGGACAAGGGCGACATCATTATCGACGGCGGCAACACGCTGTACACCGACACCATCCGTCGTAACAAAGAGCTGTCGGACCTCGGCTTCAACTTCATCGGCACCGGTGTATCCGGCGGTGAGGAAGGCGCGCTGAAAGGCCCGTCGATCATGCCGGGCGGCCAGAAAGAAGCTTATGCCCTGGTTGCTCCGATCCTGACCCAGATCGCCGCCAAAGCCCCGGCGGATGGCGAACCGTGCGTGGCCTACATCGGCCCGGATGGTGCAGGTCACTACGTCAAGATGGTGCACAACGGTATTGAATACGGCGACATGCAACTGATCGCCGAAGCCTACGCCATCCTGAAAGATGTGGTTGGCCTCAGCAACGCCGAACTGGCTGACGTGTTTGCCGACTGGAACAAGGGCGAACTGGACAGCTTCCTGATCGAGATCACTGCCAACATCTTCAAGAAGAAAGACGAAGAAACCGGCAAGGAACTGGTCGACGTGATTCTGGACAAGGCCGGCCAGAAAGGCACCGGCAAGTGGACTTCCAAGTCCGCGCTGGACCTGGGCGTGCCGCTGCCCCTGATCACCGAATCGGTGTTTGCACGTTTCATCTCCGCACTGAAGACCGAACGCGAAGAAGCTGCCAAGGTGCTGAATGGCCCGGCCAACAAGCCTGCCATCGCTGACAAGGCTGCCTTTGTTGAATCGGTACGTCGCGCACTTTACCTGTCGAAGATTGCTTCGTACGCTCAGGGCTTTGCCCAGATGCGCGCGCAATCCGAAGAAAGCAAATGGGATCTGCAATACGGCGAAATCGCCAAGATCTTCCGCGCCGGTTGCATCATCCGCTCGGGCTTCCTGCAGAACATCACCGACGCGTACACCAAGAACCCGCAGCTGAGCAACCTGCTGCTGGATCCGTACTTCGCCAAGATCGCCAACGAATACCAGGCGGCTCTGCGTGATGTGGTGGCTGCGGCTGTACAAGCTGGCGTTGCTGTTCCGACCTTCGGTTCGGCCATCAGCTACTTCGACAGCTACCGCTCGGCTCGCCTGCCCGCTAACCTGATCCAGGCTCAGCGCGACTACTTCGGTGCTCACACGTTTGAGCGCACCGACAAGCCAGGCATCTTCCACGCCGAATGGTTCTAATTGTGGCGTGGGGCGCACGCTAGCGTGTGCCCGATGCGGCGTTAAAACCCCAAAGCCGACCCGCAAGGTCGGCTTTTTTACGCCCATAGGGTGGGTCGAGACCCACCAGCCAAAGGCACGAAGAGATTCAGCGGTGCATGCTTCTCGATGGCTTTGAATGGTGGGTCTCGACCCACCCTATGCACCAGAACGCCCCACAAGCCGGATCATTCCGGACACAACGACCCAAAATTGTGCGTACATGCCTATCGCGTCCGCATTCTTGTGCTATCAAACATGCAGCCGTGCTGACGCCATCGCTTACATCTGTTGGATATGCGCATCACTTTGCCGAGTATGCTTACAGTGGCATGGAAGTTGCTCTCTTGCTGCTCTTTGAAATCGGCTTCGAGCGCAATCCAGCCAAGCATTCATTGCGTTATATCAAGTTAGTCCGCGCCAACCACAGCAGCCGGGCGGCCTTGATGGACGATTCCGCCACGCGCAAACGGTATTAACGCTTGCGCGCGGCAGCAAAGTGAACTGTGTAGGATCGCCCGAATTGTTCTAAGCTATGCCCCCAGCCGATCTCAGCCCACCGCTGCGGCTGTATCCAGACCCGAAGCAGCGATAACAACCTGGTTTACCCGCATACCGGGAGTTATCGCACCAGAACGCCAACACGATTGGCAGGAGTAGCCTTAATGACATGCAAGATCATCGCCGCCGCACTGGCAGCATCATTTGGCCTGGCCGCTCTGGTAGCCAGTGCTGCCAATGTTCCCGCTGGCGTGCAACTGGCCGCCAAACAAGAGCTGGTTCGCCATAACGGCACCGAACCCGACTCGCTGGACCCCAGCCTGGCCGAAACCAAGCAATCCAACTACATCCTGTGCGACCTGTTTGAAGGTCTGACGCGCAACGGCGCCGATGGCGCGATCCTGCCGGGTGTGGCCGAAAGCTGGAAGCAGACTGACCCGCACACGTGGGTGTTCAAGCTGCGCAAAGATGCCAAGTGGTCGGATGGCTCGCCGGTAACGGCCGATGATTTTGTGTATTCGTGGCAACGTACGGTCGACCCGAAAACCGGTTCCAAGTACACCATCCTGCTGGAATTCATCACCAACGCCAAAGACATCGTTGACGGCAAAAAAGCGCCGAAAGAACTGGGCGTAAAAGCCACTGACAAGTACACGCTCGAAGTCAAAACCAACGACGTAGTGCCGTTCTTCCCGGGTCTGGCTGCAATGAGCACGATGGCCCCGCTGAACAAAGCCAACGTGGAAAAAGGCGGCAAGGACTGGAACAAGCCGGGCAAGATGGTTTCCAACGGCGCGTACACGATGGCCGAATGGGTGCCCAACAACCGCGTGGTACTGGCCAAGAACCCGCAATACTGGAATGCCAAAACCGTCCAGATCACCAAAGTGACCTACAACCCGACCGAGAGCGACGATACCGCGCTCAAAATGTACAAATCGGGCGAGATCGACTGGACCGACCAACTGCCGACCGGCATCTACGCCTCGCTGCAAAAAGACTTTGGCAAAGAGCTGCGTAACACCCCATGGCTGGGCGTGTACTACCTCAACATGAACAACAAGTTGCCTGAGTTCAAAGACAAACGCGTGCGCCAGGCGCTGACGATGGTGATCGACCGCGACATCCTCACGCAAAAAGTCACCGGCAACGGCGAAACCCCGGCATACAGCCTGTTTGTAAAGGGCACTGACGGCGGCACCCCCAGCGTTTACGCATGGCAAAAAGAGCCGATGGCGCAGCGCGTGGCTGAGGCCAAAAAGCTGCTGTCGGATGCCGGTTATGGCCCGGGCAAAAAGCCGCTGAGCCTGAAGCTGAGCTACAACACCAACGAAATGCACAAAAAAGTGATGTTGTTTGTGGGTTCGGAATGGAAGAACAAACTGGGCATCCAGACCACCATGGAAAACCAGGAGTTCAAGGTTTTTGTGAAGACGCGTCACGACGGCAATTATCAGATTGCGCGTAACGCCTGGATCGCCGATTACAACGACGCCACCACCTTCCTCGACCTGGTGCGTTGCGGCAGCGCGCAAAACGACACGTTCTATTGCAACCCCGCCGTCGATAACCTGATCAAGGAAGGCGGCCAGCAAACCGACGCCGGCAAGCGCAACGCGTCGTTCTCCAAAGCCATGGGCATTGCGATGGACGATTACGCGGTCATCCCGATGTTCCAGTACGCCAAAGCGCGCCTGGTTAAATCGTATGTTGGGGGCTACACCACCACCAACTTTCTGGATGATTACCTGAGCCAGGATTTCTACATCATCAAACATTAAGCGTTTGAAATTCGGGGCTTTTTATAAGCGGAACACCGTACTCGCTCTGTCAGTAGAAGCCCCCAATTGCGCTTTATTTCTGGAATAATGGCGCGTCCCGAGAGGGCGCGCCTTTCTTCGTTCCGTCCAGGAAGATAAATACACATGTGGTCTTATATTTTGCGACGGCTGCTGTGGGCGATCCCCACCGCACTGGCCGTCATTACGCTGTGCTATCTGATGTTGCACCTGACCCCGGGTGGCCCGTTTGATAGTGAACGCCAAGTCTCCGCGGCCGTACTGGCCAACCTTCAAGCCAAATACCATCTGGACCAGCCCTTGTGGCGCCAGTATTTGTATTATCTGAACGATTTGTTGCACGGCGATTTAGGCGCGTCTTTCCGCTACGCCGACTGGAGCGTCAACTCGCTGGTGGCGCAAGCGCTGCCCGTGTCGGCCACCGTGGGCGGTCTGTCGGTGATCCTGTCGCTGGTGATCGGCGTCATCCTTGGCATCGCCGCCGCGCTGCGCCAGAACAGCATCATTGATTATGTGGTGATGTTTCTGGGCAATATCGGCAACACCATTCCGTCGTTTGTGATGGGCCCGGTGCTGATCCTGATCTTTGCGATCTGGCTCAAGCATCCGGACGGTAACGGCTGGCTGCCCGCGGGCGGCTGGGACGGCCACGCCATCTATATGATCCTGCCCGTGGCGCTGTTAACGCTGATCAACGTGGCCACCATCGGCCGCATCATGCGCGCCGGCCTGATCGAAACCATGTCGAGCAACTTTATCCGCACCGCGCGCGCCAAGGGCTTGCCACTGCGCACCATCGTGTTCCGCCATGCGCTCAAGCCCGCGCTGATCCCCGTGGCGTCAGTGCTGGGCCCGGTGGCCATCAGTGCGATTACCGCGGCCGTCGTCACCGAGACCGTGTTTTCGCTGCCCGGCCTGGGCAAGCTGATCGTCAACGGCGCCTCCAACCGTGATTACACGCTGGTGCTGGGTCTGGTCGTGCTGATCACGGTGATTGCCGTGGTGTTCAACCTGCTTGTCGATCTGGCGTACGCGCTGCTCGATCCGCGCATCCGTTACTGAGGTAGCCATGTTCTCCAAACGCAAACAGCTTGCGCTGGCTGGCACCGTCGCGGACCTGCCACTCGAATCCGTAAAGGGCCGCAGCCCGTGGCGCGATGCCATGAACCGTTTTGCCCGCAACAAAGCCGCCGTGTTCAGCGTAGTGTTGCTGGTGTTGATTACCGTCGCCTGTATTGTCGGGCCGTGGCTGGTGCCGCATTCATTTGACGACACCGACTGGGGCGCCATCAGCTTGCCACCCACCTGGGCGGGCACACACTGGTTTGGCACGGATGAGCTCGGCCGTGACATCCTGGTGCGTACGCTGATTGGCGGCCGTATCTCGCTGCTGGTGGGCCTGCTGGGCACCATCGCGTCAGTCGCGCTGGGCATTGCCTGGGGCGCGGTCGCGGGTTTTCTTGGCGGCAAAACCGACTCGGTGATGATGCGTATCGTCGACATGATGTACGCGGTGCCGTATCTGCTGATCGCCATCCTGATGATGACCTTGTTCGGGCGCGAGTTTTATCTGGTAATCATTACGATTGCCGTGTTCTCGTGGCTGGATACCGCCCGCGTGGTGCGTGGCCAGACGCTGACGCTCAAGTCACGCGAATTTGTCGAAGCCGCGCACGCCATCGGTGTGCCGACGCATCGCATCATTTTCAGCCATATCGTGCCTAATCTGCTGGGCATCGTGGCCATCTACACCACCGTAACCGTACCTGGCGTCATCCTCACCGAATCGGTGCTGTCTTTCCTGGGCCTGGGCGTGCAAGAGCCGATGACCAGCTGGGGCGCGCTGATTGGTGATTCCGTGGGCAAAATGGACCAGCAACCGTGGATGCTGCTGTTCCCTTCCTTGTTCCTGTGCGCCACGCTGAGCTGTGCCAACTATATTGGCGACGGCCTGCGCGATGCATTTGACCCGAAAGACCGGTGAGGACGCCATGAGTCTGCTTGAAGTTAAAAATCTGGGCGTGAAGTTCAGTACGCCCGATGGCGTAATCAGTGCCGTCAATGGCGTCAATTTCAGCCTGGAACGCGGCCAGACCATCGGCATCGTGGGCGAATCGGGTTCGGGCAAAAGCCAGACCGTATTGGCGATGATGGGTTTGCTGGCCAAAAACGGCGTCGCCAATGGCGAAGCGCTGTTTGAAGGCAAAAACCTGCTGACCATGCCCGCCAAAGAATTGAACCGTGTGCGCGGCGACCGCATCTCGATGATCTTCCAGGATCCGATGACGTCGCTGAACCCGTATCTGACGGTAGAACGCCAGATGACCGAGGTACTGGAACTGCACAAGGGCCTCAGCCGCAAGGCCGCCCGCGTGCGTGCCATCCAGTTGCTCGACGCGGTCAAAATTCCCGAAGCCGCCCGCCGCGTGGATATGTATCCGCATGAGTTCTCCGGCGGTATGCGTCAGCGCGTGATGATCGCGATGGCCCTGTTGTGCGAACCGGAAATCCTGATCGCCGATGAGCCCACCACCGCGCTGGACGTCACCGTGCAAGCGCAGATCATCACGCTGCTGAAAGAACTGCAGCGCGACTTTGGCACCGCCATCATCATGATCACGCACGATCTGGGTGTGGTGGCCGGCATTTGCGACCAGGTCATGGTGATGTACGGCGGCCGCACCATGGAGTACGGCGGCGCGCGCGACATCTTCTACGACGCCACCCACCCGTACACCATCGGTTTGCTGAACGCCCTGCCGCGTCTGGACCACGATGGCGCTGAGCTGATTTCGATTCCGGGTAATCCACCCAATATGGCGCATATGCCAGCGGGCTGTCCGTTCTGCGAACGCTGCAGCCTGGCTGACGAACATTGCCACCAGGTGCTGCCGGCGCTGCTGCCGGCCGAGGGCAAGCCGCACGTGCTGCGCGCCTGTCACAAAACCGGTGAGCCTATCCTGCGCTTGAAAGAGGTGGCCCATGGCTGAGCAAAACAAAGAACTGATCCTGTCGGTGCGCGACGTTAAAGTGCACTTTCAGGTACGCCAGGGCAATACGTGGCCGTGGCAGCCCTCGCGCACGCTGAAGGCGGTGGACGGGGTGTCGTTTGACTTGTACGCCGGCGAAACGCTGGGCGTGGTGGGCGAATCGGGCTGCGGCAAATCCACGCTGTCGCGCGCGATGCTGAATCTGATTCCGGCCACGGCGGGCAGCATCGTCTGGCTGGGTAAGGAAATGCGTGGCGCCAGCCATGGCGACTGGCAAACCGCGCGCAAAGATATCCAGATGATCTTCCAGGATCCGCTGGCGTCGCTCAACCCGCGCATGACCGTGGCACAAATCATCGCCGAGCCACTGCGTACGCATAAGCCCGAGTTGTCCAACGACGAAGTGATGCAACGCGTGCGTGCGATCATGGTGCGCGTGGGTTTACGTGAGCAGCAGATCAATCGCTATCCGCACGAGTTTTCCGGCGGCCAGGCCCAGCGTATCGGCATCGCCCGCGCACTGATCCTGGAGCCGAAGCTGGTGATTTGCGATGAGCCGGTGTCGGCGCTGGACGTGTCGATTCAGGCGCAGATCATCAACTTGCTGAAAGAACTGCAGCGGGAGATGGGCCTGGCGCTGATCTTTATCGCGCACGATCTGGCGGTGGTGAAGCACATCAGCGATCGCGTGCTGGTGATGTATCTGGGCCATGTGATGGAACTGGCCACCAAGGAAGCGCTGTATGCGCGGCCAACGCATCCGTATACGCAAGCGCTGATGTCGGCGATTCCACTGCCGGACCCGGAACTGGAAAAGGCCAAGGTCATCCAGATTCTGCAGGGCGATCTGCCCTCGCCGATCAATCCGCCATCAGGCTGCGTGTTCCGCACGCGCTGCCCGCGCGCGATTGAAGACTGCGCCAAAACCATCCCGCCGCTGCACGAATCGCAGCCCGGCACGCTGGTCGCCTGCATCCGCGCGTAAACGCATAGGGTGGGTCTGGACCCACCACTCAAAGCCAGCGAGAGATTTGCTGTTGCATGCTTCTTTGCTACATTGGGTGGTGGGTCTAGACCCACCCTATATAAGCTCAGCCACCGGCTTGTTTAATTCCGGATCGCGCCAACCCATCTCGCCGCAGCACGAATCGCGGCCCGGCCTGCGGGGCGGGAGCATCCGCGCGTAAACGCATAGGGTGGGTCTGGACCCACCACTCAAAGCCAGCGAGAGATTTGCTGTTGCATGCTCCTCTACGGCATTGGGTGGTGGGTCTAGACCCACCCTATCAAAGCTCAGCCACCGGCTTGTTTGGTCCGGATCGCCAGAATGGCCTGGTTGCGCAGCGTCTTCAGCATATTCAGCTCATTCGGCCCAAACTTGAGCGAGCCGGCTTCCAGCTTGTCGCCATAGAAAAACCCGATCATGCGTTCGCCCACTTTCAGCGGAAAAATGATAAACGTGGCCGCCGGAATATTCTCGCGATACCAGCGCGGCACGCGTTCGGCGATGGCGGGCGCGTCAATATCGTCAATCAGAATATCCAGATTGCGTTCCAGCGCCACCTGAAACACGTCGCCGGTTTTGGTGGTATCCAGCTGAAACTGCGGAATGATCTCTGCCGTATCGCTACCAAAGCCAAAGCGTGCCAGCATCAGCGGCTTTTTGGCGTCACGCGTACAGAACAGCACGCGCTCAAAGCCCACGCCGCGATACATCGTTTCCAGAATCATGCGCAGCACGTCGTTCAGATTAAAGCTGCTGACCAGGGTATTGGTAATGTCCTGTACGCCTGCCGACAGCACGCTCGCAATATCTGCGCGTTGCTCGGTGTCGTTATGCAGCACCGATTCTTCCAGCGAGTCCCCGTGCGCGGTTTCTTTGCCATCGGGCAAATCGCGCGCGTTTTGCTTGGCCAACTGTCGCAAGAACACCGAACTGCGCGCATCCACGCCAATGGCCGACAGATGTGAGTACAGCACATCAGCCGCGCTGCGCAGCACATCTTGTAGCTCGCGTGCGCCCAGTCGGGTGGCCCCGCCGTACTGGCGCAGCAGCGTGGTCATTTCTTTTTGCTGCTCGTTCGCACCCATCCCCACCAGCGGCACCAGCCGTGCGCTGAGATTGGCAAACACCCGCAAACGCTCATTCTGATTATTTGGCTCGCGCGGCATGCCGTCCGGCAACGGCCGCATGGCATTGACGATGCGATCAGGGAACAACCAATGTTTGGCAATGCCGATACCCAACTCGTCATAAGACAAGCCCAACACCGCCACCACGGCCACATCTTCTTTCGCGCCACCTTCCACTTTGCGACTGATTTCCTGCTGCTCTTCCGGAAAGTAATAGATGGTCAGCAGCTTGCCCAGGTGATGGAACATGCCGCAAATCATCACCTCTTCCATATCGCGCGCACCGGCTTTGCGGCCGATCTCGCGCGCCAGCACGCCGCCAAAAAACGCGCGTAGCACCGACTCTTTCAGCTTGTTGGCCTGCGCTTTGTTGTGCATATGCTCAAGCAACAACAAGGTAATGGCCAGGTTGCGGATCGTGTCGAAACCCAGAATCACAATCGCGCGCGAGATCGTGCTGATGGTGCCGCCAAACTGGCCATAGCTGGCTGAATTGACGATGCGCAGCAGTTTGTTGACCAGGGAAAAATCATTCAGGATGACGCCCGACAGCACTTGCAGCCGCTCGGCATCCGATTCGTTGATCTTGTTGATCGCGCTGATGGCCTGCGACAACGCCGGAAAATCGCTGGTATGGCGCATGCGCCGCAGCAAAAAATCCAGCGTACTCTGGCGATCGTCGTGTCCTTCTTGCGCCGCATGTTCGCCGCGCCAGGTTTTAAGCGCATCGCGCATGGCAGCGGCGTCGGTAAAGCGTTCGCGCGGGTCTTTGAACAAGGCGACCATCACCAGATGATCGAGCTTTTCATCAATCGCGGATTCGATGGAGGACGGCGGTGCGATCGGCTGCGTGGCAATGCGATACATGATCGCCCACGCCGATTCGCCCGCCACCGCCTGTTGCCCGGTCAACATCTGATACAGCGTCATGCCGACCGCGAAAATATCGGCCTGCGCATCCACCGGCAGATTGTTGATCACTTCCGGCGCCATATACGCGGCCGTGCCCTGTGCACTGGCTTGCGCGCCACGCGCGGCGGCAATACCAAAATCCATAATGCGCGGACGCAGTTCGCCGTCGAGCATGATGTTCTGCGGCTTGATATCGCGATGGATAACGCCTTGAGCATGCGCCACGGCCAAGCCATCGAGCACGCCGATGGCCACGTCCACCGCTTGGGACGGCGTCATCCGGCCCGCGCTCTTCAGATACGCCGCCAGCGTCTGGCCTTGCACATATTCGAACACCAGCCAGTGTTCGCCCTCGGCATCAAACGCATCATGCAGCGCCACCACGTGCGCGTGTTGCAAGCGGCTTGCAAGCTTGGTCTGCGCGGCGTTGTAACTGCTGGCGCGCACTTGTTTGACGGCAACCTGCCGGTCCAGGCGTTGATCATGCGCCAGCCACACCTTGCCCTGAGCGCCTTCGCCCAAGAGTTTTTGCAACTGGAACCGATTTTGTAACAGCGTCGGCATAAAGCTCCCCTTATGCCGCCATCATAACGGGTTGCCCCGTTACAGCGAGTAGCGCCGATACAGTTGCAACACTTTGAAAGCAGAAAACTTACAAGCGGTGGCGCCGGCGGGGATGAGGGGTTTTATGATTTCCCGTGCGTTAATGCTGACGTCAACCAACGGCCTGACTGGCACGCCGTTTGTGACTATTTCTTTAACCGTGCCACCAACGCCTGCAAGGATGCCTGCGTGCTCTCGGCAAACCATTGCGTCACAAAATCGGTCAGATCAGGCACTTGGCCGTTGGCATAGACCGCCCGGATATCGGCGCGAGCGATAGCGCGGGTGGCCAGCATGGCGGCACGCGGCAATTTGTCCAGCGCCTGCAGCCAGCGCAGGGCGGCGGGCACCACGCCTTCGACGGCGGCCAGCTCGTCCACCATGCCGTATTGATGCGCTTGCGCGGCTGGGATCATGCTGCCCGATACCAGCAAACGCTCGGCACGATATGGCCCCACCAGACGGCGCAAACCGATCTGCACGCAATCAGGCGCGACCAGGCCCACCTGGACCTCGTTGAGGCCGATGCGGAAATCACCCTCCGCCATCACGCGGTAATCACAAAAAATCGACATCACCGCGCCACCCGCCGGGCTATGGCCGGTGATGGCGGCAACGACGGGGACGGGGCAATGCGCCAGCGCGGCAAAGATGCCGAAGAAATCATCGAAGGCCGCTTCGAGGCCCGCTGTGTCTAACGCCAACAGCGCGGGCACGTCCAACCCGGCAGAAAACAAACCAGGCGCACCCGACAAGATCAGCGCACGCACGCCTTGTTGTGGCGCGGCCAGAATCTGCTGGCGAATCTCGCGGATCAACGCTGGATTGAGCGCATTCACCGGCGGCCGCGCCATCCGCAACTCGCGGATCGCGCCATCGTGTTCAATGATTTCAAGCATGGGAAATTAACGTCCGGCAAGCGAAATGCCGGCGATTATGGCAGCTTCGGCCGCGCCTGTTCGTTTAAAACGCCGGGCGCGGCGAGCTGGCTTGATATGGAACTCACGAAATAAAACGGACGCTTAGGCGCGACGCCAGGTGGTGCCGGCCGCGCTGTCTTCCAGCACCACGCCCGCAGCCGTCAATGCATCGCGGATACGATCGGATTCAGCAAAGTTCTTTGCGGCGCGCGCGGCTTTGCGTTGCGCGATCAAATCATCAATGGCTGCGGCGCTTAATTCGCCCTCACCCGCGCTGGTGCCGGCCTGCAGGAATTGCGTCGCATCGCGTTCCAGCAAGCCCAATACTGCGGCCAGCGCTTTCAATTCGCCCGCCAATTGCGCGGATTGTTGTTTATTGGCTTCATGCGCCAGCTCAAACAGAATCGCCACGGCTTCCACGGTATTGAAATCATCATCCATTGCGGCTTTAAAGCGGGCTGGATAAGCGCTATTCCAATCAAGCGTGACCGCAGCGGGAGCCACGTTTTTCAGCGTGGTGTACAAACGCGTCAGTGAATTGCGCGCGTCGTCCAGATGCACATCGGAGTAATTCAGTGGGCTGCGATAATGCGCGCGCAGGATAAAGAATCGCGCCACTTCGGCATCGTATTTCTGCAGCACTTCGCGGATGGTAAAGAAATTGCCCAGCGACTTGGACATCTTCTCATCGTCAACGCGGATAAAGCCGTTATGCATCCAGTAATTAACGTACTGGTGGCCATGCGCGCCTTCGGATTGGGCAATTTCGTTTTCGTGGTGGGGAAACTGCAAGTCCTCGCCGCCGCCATGAATATCAAAGTGTTCACCCAGATGATGGCAGCTCATGGCCGAGCATTCGATATGCCAACCGGGGCGGCCCGCGCCCCATGGCGATTCCCATGCCGGTTCGCCCGGCTTGGCGGCTTTCCACAATACAAAATCGAGTGCGTCTTGTTTGTTGTGGTCAATATCGACGCGCTCGCCGGCGCGCAGATCTTCCAGCGATTTGCCGGACAATTTGCCGTAGCCATCAAACTTGCGCACGGCGTAGTAAACGTCGCCATTCGGCGCCGGATAAGCCAGGCCTTTGGCGACCAATTGGCCGATCATCGCCAGCATTTCGTCCACGTATTCGGTGGCTTTGGGCGCATGCGTGGGGCGCTGCACGCCCAGCGCATCGGCATCTTCGTTCATCGCGTCAATAAAACGCGTGGTCAATTGGCCGATGGTTTCGCCGTTTTGCGCAGCGCGTTGAATAATCTTGTCGTCGATATCGGTGATATTGCGCACGTAGTCAACGTCATAACCCGAGGCGCGCAGCCAGCGCGCCACCATATCAAACACCACCATCACGCGTGCATGGCCAAGGTGACAGAAGTCGTACACCGTCATGCCACAGACATACATATTGACCTTGCCGGGCGTGATGGGGACGAACTGCTGTTTCTGGCGTGCCAGCGTGTTGTAGATATTAAGCATGGTGGGGTCGGAAATTATGCAAAAGCGGCATTCTAACAGGCCCAAGCAACGCTGGTGCAACGCCCGGGCCGGATGCGCCTAGGGGCGTTGATCGTGCGAGGGTTTCTCCCACAGATTGATGCCACTCTCCACCGCGTATTGATCAATTTCGGCCAGCTCCGCCGCGCTGAATTGCAGATTGGATAGCGCGCCCACGTTCTCCTGCAATTGCGCCGGGCTGCTGGCGCCAATCAATGCGGTGGTGACTTTGCTATCGCGCAATACCCAGGCCAGCGCCATTTGCGCCAGGCTTTGTCCGCGCCGCTGCGCAATCTGGTTAAGGGCTTTCACCCGGGCAATATTGTCGTCATTAAGGTGGCTTTTTTGCAGCGAATCGCCACCGGGCTGATTGACGCGCGCATCAGCGGGAATACCGTTCAGATATTTGTCGGTGAGCAGACCTTGCGCCAGTGGCGTAAAGGCGATGCAGCCCACCCCTTCGGTTTGCAAGGTATCGAGCAAGCCGTCCTCGGCCCAGCGATTAAGCATGTTGTACGACGGCTGATGGATTAATAACGGTACTTTCCATTCACGCAGCAAAGCCGCCATTTCGCGCGTTTTATTCGGCGAATAAGAAGAGATGCCCACGTACAACGCCTTACCTTGTTGTACTGCCGTCGCCAGCGCGCTGGCGGTTTCCTCCAGTGGCGTATCGGGGTCAAAGCGATGCGAATAAAAGATATCGACGTAATCCAGCCCCATGCGCTGCAAGCTTTGATCCAGACTGGCCAAAACGTATTTGCGCGAGCCACCGCCCTGCCCGTACGGCCCCGGCCACATATCCCAGCCAGCTTTGCTGCTGATGATTAATTCGTCGCGATAAGGCTTGAAATCCTCGCGCAATAAACGACCGAAATTGATTTCAGCGCTGCCATAGGGCGGTCCGTAATTATTGGCCAGATCGAAATGCGTAATACCGAGATCAAATGCGGTGCGTAAAAGTGCGCGTTGTTTATCCAGCGGCACGCTATCGCCAAAGTTATGCCATAGACCCAGCGATAAGGCGGGTAATTTCAATCCACTATGTCCGCATGTCCGATAGACCATATTGTCGTACCGCGCCGCATTGGCCTGATATGCCATGACTACTCTCCCTGTTTATTGACGATTGCCCTGCTACAAGACCGGATTAATCCGCTTATGGTTCCGTATTGATATCAATCAAATCGACTTTTGGCGTGATGAGCACACTGCGCAAACCCTTAAACCCTGAACATTTCATCATGAACCTTGTTAACACATTCAGCAGCGCCTTGCTGTTGGCCGCCAGCATCACCGCAGTCTCCGCCGACGAACATCCCGTCTGGACTTATACCGGCGAGCACGGCCCGGCGCACTGGTCGGCCGTGGACCATGGTTTTGCTGCTTGCGAGATTGGCCGGCATGAATCGCCCATCAATATCGAAAATGCCAAACCCGCCCCGCCTAAATATCCGCGACTGGCCGTCAGTTATAAAACCTTGCCGCTGGATATTTTGAATACCGGCCATGCTATCCAGTTTCAGGCTCAAGCCAGCGACAGCAAAATTTTATTGGGTAAAGGGGAATATCAGTTGCAGCAATTCCATTTCCATTCACCCGGGGAAGAACGATTTGGCGGCAAATCCAGCGATATGGATGCGCATTTTGTGCACAAAAATTCGAAGGGCCAATTGGCGGTATTGGCGGTTCAATTCAATATCGGCATGCATCCGAATCGTGAATTACAAAAATTGCTGGAGCAGATTCCGGCAGAACCGGGCAAAGAGCAGAAGATGGACAATGTCCGGATTGATCCAACGGCCTTATTGCCGCGCAAACGTGGTTATTACACTTATGACGGCTCGCTGACCACACCGCCGTGTTCTGAAGGCGTAACGTGGATTGAATTCAAGCAAGCGGTAGAAATCAGCCAGGATCAGCTGGAAGCCATGCAAAACTACTATCGTGGCAACCAACGCCCGGTGCAGCCGTTGAACGGCCGCGTGGTGTACGAAGTTAAATAAGCGGTTTGCGCAGCCCAATAAAAAAGCGACCATCGGGTCGCTTTTTTATTGCACAACTCGCTCAGGTTTTGGGCAGTGTAACGCCCACCTGGCCCTGATATTTACCGCCGCGATCGCGATAGCTGGTTTCGCAGATATCGTCGGCATCGGCTTCGAGAAACAGCACCTGCGCCACGCCTTCATTGGCGTAAATCTTGGCGGGCAGCGGCGTGGTGTTGGAAAATTCCAGCGTAACGTAACCTTCCCATTCTGGTTCAAACGGGGTGACGTTAACGATAATGCCGCAACGCGCGTAAGTGGATTTGCCGAGGCAAATCGTCAGCACATTGCGCGGAATACGGAAGTATTCAACCGTGCGCGCCAAAGCAAACGAATTGGGCGGGATAATGCAATAACCTTTGCCAGACACATCGACAAAGCTTTGCTCGTCAAAATTTTTCGGGTCGACAATGGTGGAATTCAGGTTGGTAAACACCTTGAATTCATCCGCGCAACGGATATCGTAGCCGTAGCTGGACGTGCCGTAAGACACGATGCGTTCGCCATTGGCCACTTTGACCTGGCCCGCCACATAGGGCTCGATCATGCCGTGTTCTTCGGCCATGCGTTTGATCCACCGATCCGACTTGATACTCATTGCTTGTCACACCATTTGCACAAAATGGTCGCTATTGTACCGGGTCGGCGCGGCGCTGTCCGCAGCACGGGCCGGGTGCGAGCGAGCATGACAACAAGCTACGCAACAACCTCGATTTTCCTTCTTGCTGCTGACGGATCCTTTAGCCAGAATGCAGACAGAGGGGCAAGCATTACGATAACAAGGAGAACCTGATGCTCGATCAATCCTGCCCGTCTTTTCAGTTGCCCATGACGGGTGGCAAAACCTTTGACCCGGCTGCGCTCAAGGGTCAGGCGTTTGTGCTGTATTTCTATCCCAAAGACAACACGCCTGGATGCACCGTGGAAGGCAGCGACTTCCGCGCCCGCGCCGCTGACTTTGCCGCCGCGCAAACGCAGGTGTTCGGCATCAGCCGCGACAGCATCAAATCGCATGAAAACTTCAAAGCCAAAATGGAATTCCCGTTTGATCTGGTGTCGGACCCCGACGAGATCGCGTGCGGAGCGTTTGGCGTGATGAAGATGAAGAATATGTATGGCAAACAGGTTCGTGGTGTTGAACGCAGTACCTTTTTGATCGACAAGGAGGGCCGCATTGTTAAGGAATGGCGTGGCGTCAAGGTGCCGGGCCATGTCGAAGCGGTGCTAAGTGCCGTGCAACAGCTCACATAAACGGAAGGCGACCCGCAACGGTCGCCTTTTTTGTTGATGCGTTTAATCTCGTTATCCCGCCCACAGGAGAGCCCGATGGCCGCTCGCAAGCCGAAGAAAGCGCAGGACACCAAGCTGTTTGTGGTGGATACCAATGTGCTGATGCACGATCCCACCTCGATCTTCCGCTTTGAAGAGCACGATTTGTTTGTGCCGATGATGACGCTGGAAGAGCTCGACGGTAACAAGAAAGGTATGTCTGAAGTGGCGCGTAATGCACGTCAGACCAGCCGTTTTATCGAAGAACTGATCGCGGGCCGCGAGACGGATTTATCAGACGGCGTGTCGCTGGAAGACGCCAGCAAAGGCCAGGCGTCGGGCAAGTTGTATCTGCAAACCGAAGCCATCAGCAGCTTGCTGCCAGCGCAATTGCCGATGGGCAAGGCGGATAACCAGATTCTGGGCGTGGTGCACCATCTGCAGCAGATGCAACCCAAGCGCGAAGTCATCCTCGTCTCCAAAGATATCAATATGCGCATCAAGGCGCGCGCATTGGGTCTGGCGGCCGAGGATTACTTTAACGACAAGGTGCTGGAAGACACCGACCTGCTTTACACCGGCATGCGCGAAATTGATCAGGCGTTTTGGGAGAAAAACGGTAAGGATCTGGAGAGCTGGCAAGACGGCGGCCGCGGCTACTACCGCCTGAAGGGCCCGGATGTCTTCGATCTGCACCCCAACCAGTTGCTATATCAGCAAGGCGATAAACCGTTTGCCGCTCGCGTGACCGAGCTGGAAGGCAAAACCGCGCTGATCGAAAGCCTGAAAGATTATTCGCATCAGAAAAACGCCATCTGGGGCATCTGTGCGCGTAATCGCGAGCAGAATTTTGCGCTTAATTTGCTGATGAATCCGGATGTAGATTTTATCTCGCTGTTGGGCCAGGCCGGCACCGGCAAAACCCTGCTGACCTTGGCGGCGGGTTTGTCGCAAACGCTTGAATCCAAAATCTATTCTGAAATCATCATGACGCGGGTGACGGTGCCGGTGGGTGAGGATATCGGCTTTTTGCCGGGCACTGAAGAAGAGAAGATGCAGCCGTGGATGGGCGCGCTGGAAGACAACCTGGATGTGCTGAACCAGTCCGACGCCGAGGCAGGCGATTGGGGCCGGGCGGCCACACGCGATCTGATCCGCAGTCGCATCAAGGTCAAATCGCTTAACTTTATGCGTGGCCGTACGTTTTTGAACAAGTTTTTGATCATCGATGAGGCGCAAAACCTGACACCCAAGCAGATGAAAACCTTGATCACGCGTGCCGGCCCGGGCACCAAGGTAGTTTGCCTGGGTAACGTCAGCCAGATTGATACGCCCTATTTGACTGAGGGCTCGTCGGGCCTGACTTATGTTGTGGATCGCTTTAAAGGCTGGTCGCATTCGGGCCATATCACGCTGACCCGCGGCGAGCGTTCGCGCCTGGCCGATTACGCGGCCGAAACGTTGTAAGTTTGAGACCGCGCTGCCCTCTATCCGGCAGCGCGGTTTACGGCCCAGATGTCGTACACGCCGTTACATGTTGATGGCACCCGTTACCCGACCGACGAACGGCACCCCGCCCCTGCCCGCCAACCCAATAAAACCGTACTTTCCGATAGTACCGCTTTAGCCGCTGGGGTAGTCGGCCGTCTGGCACTTGTGTAGTCTTGCCGCTTACAAGAAGGCCGCCCGAAGCGGCGGCCGACGACACGGGGCAAGTGCAAGGCAATGACCATCATCGCAGTGTTCAATCAGAAAGGTGGCGTGGGCAAGACCACGGTATCTGCCAATCTGGCTGCCGCTATGGCGCGCAACGGTGTGCAACCGCTGGTGATCGATCTTGATCCGCAGGCGCACCTGACTTCGCTGGTGGGGATGAGCCCCGCGTCGGTGGACACCATTTTCAATTTCTATCGCGGCACCGGGCCGCTGACGGAATTGATTACGTCGTTACCCAATGGCGTGCACTTTATTCCCTCGCACCTGGAACTGGGCAAAGTCGATGCGCAAATTACGCGCCATCGCGATAACGTTTGGCGGCTTAAATTGGGTCTGACCGCCGAAATGCTGAGTGGCGGCGAGATGCCGATCATTATTGATTGCACCCCCAATCTGGGCGTGCTGGCGTTTTCGGCACTGTTTGCCGCCGACATGGTGCTGGTGCCCGTCGCCGCTGAATACCTGGCGGTCAATGGCGCCAATCTGCTGCAACGTACGCTGGCGGGCCTGGAAAAGTTTGGCCCGCGCATCCCGCGCCGCTATCTGATCAATCGCTATGTGCCAGATCAAGTCACCAGCGAAAAGATTGCCGGGCAATTGGCCCGCACTTTTCCGGGCGAAATTCTGCGCACGCGCATCCGTGAACAAGAGGTCATTGCCGCCGCGGCGGGCAGTGGCGAAGATATTTTCGAGTTTGCCCCTGAAAGCAAGGCGGCGACCGATTTTGCGTTTTTGCTCGACGAATTGCTGGAATCAGGTTTGCTGGAAATGCAGTCGGATTAACCGGTCAGTACAAACAAAGTCAGTCAAGTCAGTCCAATAAATAGCGGGAACGAGGAGGATTAACTTCATGCCAAGCATCAAGATTCATCGTACGGGCAGTCTGGGTCGGCAACCGTGCATGTTGGTGGACGGTCGCCCTGTCGGTCTGACGACTCACGGCGCGTGTTTGTCCGCCGCACTACCGCCGGGGCGGCACGTGTTGCAAGCCCAGCTGGACTGGGGCAAAACGCCGCCCGTTGAATTTGATCTTGAAGGCGATGACGTGCATTTCACCGTCAAGAGCAGTATCCACGGCTGGAAATTGCTGTTTGCACCGTTCTATCTGTTCGCGCCGCACAACGCGCTGGTGGTAGAACGCCGCCACTAGAAGGCCGCGTTACGCCCCCACTGCCGGCGACCTGAGGGTCGCCGGTTGCGTTTCTGCCGTCCCAGCCGGGCTTAGTTCAACACGACGAAGTACTTTTTAACCGGTTCCAGCACTTCGAATTTGCCGACAAAGCCCTCCGGAATCACGGCGGCGTCGCCGGGGCCAAACTCCTCATAGCTACCATCGTCCGCATGCACGCGCACACGCCCGCTGATGATGCAGAAGAACTCGGCGCTATCTGCCGCGAAGCGGATTTTCCAACTGCCCCTCTCGCACGCCCAGATTCCGACATTGAGTGCGCCAGACGCATTGGAATAGTGCGTCCAGGTTGTGCGCTCCGGTACGCCGTCCACGCGACGATCTTCACGCGGGTAATCAATTTCGGCTGGCGGAGTCTGTTTTCCGAGATGGATAACGTGCATGGTTTTCCTTACAGATCAGACGGTTGAGCCCCGTTACGTGGGGTGGACGCAATAAATGGTATTAACGCTTTCCCTGTTGGTAATTTCAGCAATAACCTCTGGTCAGGGCACGGTTCATGCTTTTCTACAGTTTCATATTCATGAAACAAAAAATCCAGGAGATCAGCATGCTTTCCAGACTGTTTCAACGCAGCCTGTTTGTTGCCGTAACGTGTAGCGCCGTATTTGCACAAGCTGCCGACAAACTGCCTAACGTGGTCATTCTGGCCACCGGCGGCACCATTGCCGGCACGGGCGCCACCAGCACCACCACCGTGGGTTACACCGCCGCCAAGGTCGGCGTGGATCGCCTGATTGAAGCCGTGCCCGAGTTAAAGCAGATTGCCAATGTCAGTGGCGAACAAACCTTCCAGATCGCCAGCGAGAATATGACCAATGAAAACTGGCTCACCCTCGCGAAGCGCGTCAACGTACTCCTCAAGCAAAGCAATGTCGATGGCATTGTCATTACGCATGGCACCGACACCATCGAAGAGACCGCGTACTTTCTTAACCTGACCGTGAAGAGCCGCAAGCCAGTGGTGATTGTGGGCTCGATGCGCCCGTCGACCGCCATCAGCGCCGATGGCCCGATCAACCTGTACAACGCCGTAGCAGTGGCAGGCAGCGCCGATTCGGTTAACCGTGGCGTATTGGTGGCCATGAACGACGAAATCCTGGGCGCGCGCGACGTGACCAAGACCAACACGATGCTGGCCAATACCTTCCGCTCCCCGGAGCTGGGCGACCTGGGTTATATCGTTTCGGGCAAGCCAAAGTTCTATCGTGCCACCACGCGCAAGCACACGGCGGACACCGAGTTCGACATCAGCAAGCTGGATAAACTGCCAGCGGTGGATATCGCTTATGGTTCGGCCAACGCCAATACCATCGCGATTGACGCCTTTGCTGCAGCAGGCGACGAAGGCATTGTGTATGCAGGCACCGGTGACGGCAGCCTGTCGACGCCAGTGCGTGCACGGCTGACCGAACTGCGCCAGAAAGGCTTCTTCATCCTGCGTTCTTCCCGCGTTGGCAATGGTCCGACGGTGCGTGGCGGCGAGAACGATGATGACAAGACAGACTTTGTGGTATCGGACACGCTGAGCCCGCAAAAGGCGCGCATCCTGCTGATGCTGGCGCTGACCAGAACGCATGACACCAAAAAGATTCAGGACATGTTCTACACGTACTGATGAATGTAGGCGGCAGCGCGCTGAAGGCAGGCGGTGCGGCTGGCCGCCTGCTTTTAGCTGCGCGTCTGGGCGGCGGACTGCGGTGTCACCACCGACCATTGCGGGCTGCTTTTTTGCTGCTGGCGAAAACGCGCCACGCTGCCGGTGGGATCAAGCTGCAACCAGGCGACGCCCACGCTCACGGCGGTAAACCATGTCGCCAGCAATGTGGCGACAAGACCCATCATCCGCTTGCCGCTTTGAAACTGCTTCTCCAGACTATCAAAGCGCATGTCGACCATCTTGAAGCGCATATCTACGACATCAAAACCGGTGGACATGCGGCTGCCAAGTTCGCCGAGTTCGGCCCGGACATCTGATGCCAGCACATCGATCCGGGCATTCATTTGACAGTTTTGCGCATGAATTGCGCCATCCAGCCCTTCGACACGACGAACCAGCTCACCCTGACTAACATATTCCATCGGCACACACGCCTCGTTGTGATCAACAAGCCGCCAATATCCGCTACCGCTGGTTTGCAAAACATCAGAAAAATCGCATAACTTTAGCATCCACAAACGCATCGGGTGGGTCTAGACCCACCACTCAATGCCAGTGAATAAAACGCAAATCTGTGCGTTCTTCTCCAAAGCCTTTGGGTGGTGGGTCTCGACCCACCCCATGCGCGATTCGCGGATCAGCCGTAGGGTGCGTTACCCCGAGGACAACGCACAGTTTGGGGCCAAAGGCCCCGGCCCCATTCGGGGCATCCCACCTCATCAGCGCACCGTTCGCCTTAATGCACCCGTCATAAGCGCCGTCAAAGCTGGAAACAGACCGTTGCTCTGGCGGTTTACTCCAGATCGCCCGACCAGCCTTCCGGCCGCACCAACGCATTATCAAAGCGCGAATGCATGCCCATAAATACCAGCGGCACTTTGCCGGTCGGGCCGTTCCGGTGCTTACCGACAATACATTCCGCCAGGCCTTTGAATTGTGAATCCGGGTTGTAGTACTCATCGCGATACATAAACATGATGATGTCCGCATCCTGCTCAATGGCGCCCGATTCACGCAAATCCGACATCATCGGGCGCTTGTCAGTACGCTGCTCCACCGAGCGCGACAACTGCGACAGCGCAATCACCGGACATTTCAGTTCTTTGGCCAGCGATTTTAACGAGCGCGAAATCTCGCCGAGTTCGGTAGCCCGGTTCTGGTCTTTTGCGCCAGCGCGGCCGGCCATCAACTGCAAGTAATCAATCACAATCAAACCCAATTGGCCGTGCTGTCGCGCCAGGCGTCGTGATTTGGTGCGGATATCCAGTGCAGTCAGCGCGCCGGTTTCTTCAATAAAAATGGGCGCTTCGGACAAGCGATTGATTGCATAAGTCAGCTTGGTCCAATCCTCGTCTTCAAACTTGCCGGTCTTCAGTTTATGCAGGTCAATCTTGCCAATCGAACCCACCATCCGCAGACCCAATTGCACCGCACCCATTTCCATCGAATAAATAGCGACTGGCAAACGCAATTCAGTGCCGACATGTTCGGCGATGTTGACCGAAAACGCGGTTTTACCCATTGAAGGACGCCCTGCCACGATCACCAGATCGCCCGGTTGCAGGCCCGAGGTCATTTTGTCGAGATCAACAAATCCGGTGGCCACGCCAGTGACTTCGGATTGCGTGTCCTGGTTGTACAGATAATCGATTTTCTCAACGATTTCTTTCAGGATCGGCGGCATGCCGATAAAGCCCTGCTGCCCCTTGGCCGATTGCTCGGCAATCTGGAACACACGCGATTCGGCTTCATCCAGCAATTGCGTGGCTTCGCGGCCATTCGGGTTGTATGCGGCGTCGGCGATATCGGTGGCCACGCTAGCCAGTTGCCGCATCACCGATTTCTCGCGCACGATTTCGCCATAGCGGCGAATATTGGCAGCCGAAGGCGTGTTTTGCGCTAATGCACCCAGATAAGCCAGACCGCCCACATAGGAAAGCTCGTTGGCGTTATCCAGCGATTCGGCCACGGTGATGACATCAGCCGGGCGATTGTGCTCAATCAACTTGATAATGTGTTGCCAGATCCGGCGATGATCGTCGCGATAGAAATCCTGTTCGTTGACGATATCCGCGATACGGTCAAACGAAGGATTATCCAGCAACAATCCACCCAATACCGATTGCTCGGCCTCAACGGAATGCGGCGGCATGCGCAAACTATCAAGTTGCGCGTCATTGATGGGGGCGTTAGGATGCTCGGTCATTTTTCAGCGCCATCTCTTTAAATACTTGCGTCGCGCCCCATGTGTTGGAGGCGTGCTTTACGCAAAAAACTGCCAATTTTACGCCGCATACCGATGCAGTGCATACAAAAAAACCTGCTTGTTACCCATAGCGCCGAACGCATGTTCAACCTGGTTGATCGTGTTGAGGACTATCCCCAATTCCTGCCGTGGTGCGGCGGGGTGGAAGTGCATGAACGCACGCCCGATGTGCTGGACGCCACCATCCGTGTCGAGTTCATGCTGGTCAAAACCTTCTTCCGCACCCGCGACGTCAAGACGCCCAATCAGATCGACATGCAATTCGTCGACGGACCGTTTCGCACCTTTCGCGGCAACTGGAAATTTACGCCGCTTGAAGCCGATGCCTGCCGCATTGAATTCGAGCTTAATTACGAATTTTCAAATCGCGCGCTCGAAGCGGTGATCGGCCCGGTGTTCAACAAGATTGCCACCACATTTGTCGATGCCTTTGTTCAGCGCGCCGACAAACTTTATGGTTAAGCCCCCATGAGCCAGGACATCACCGTCGAAGTGGTTTACGCCACACGCGAAAAACAGAAACTGATCAGCCTGAAAGTGCCGGAAGGCACCACGGCAGAAGACGCTGTGCGTCGCTCTGGCATCCTTAATGATTTTCCTGAAATTGATCTGGGCAAAAACAAACTCGGGATCTTTGCCAAAGCGGTCAAAAACGATACCGTCTTGCGCGAAAAAGACCGCGTCGAAATTTATCGCCCGCTGATTGCCGACCCTAAAGAAGTGCGTCGTCAACGCGCACTCGAAGGCAAAGCCATGAAAAAAGGTGGCGGCAATCTGGAAGAATGAATTGCGCCCAGCCCCATAAACCCGTCTCCACGACGGGTTTTTTGTTGGTCCGCGCGCCAATCGGGCAAGCCACATTGCGTGACGGAAACTTGTACCGCCTGAGCACGTCACAGCCAGCAGCGCGCACCGCATGCGATGATGCGGCCGTGTCTGTATCCATAAAAATTTAACCGCACTGCAGTCAGAAAGGAATTTCCACCATGCGTACTCCCATTATTGGCGCCCTGATTGGCGCCCTTCTGCTTTCCGCTTGCGCTAACGACGTTGGCGACAAGCGCAGCATGAACAACACGGAAACCGGCGCCGTTATTGGCACATTGGGCGGCGCAGCCGTCGGCGCATTGGTCGACAAGAATCATCGTGGCAAAGGCGCATTGATTGGCGCCATTGGCGGCGGCCTGGCGGGCGGCGCGGTCGGCGCATATATGGACAAGCAAGCCAAAGATTTGCAAAAACAACTGGCTCCGGAAATCCAGGCGGGCAATATCACACTGCAAAAAGTGTCCGATAGCAAACTGATCGTCACCATGACGTCGGCCACCGGCTTCGATACCAATTCCAGCACCGTTAAAGCCGGCTTTACACCCACGCTGAACAAAATTGCCGGTGTCGTTAACCAATATGGCAAGACCAGCATCGACGTAATTGGTTATACCGATAACGTGGGCAAGGCTGATTACAACATGGCGCTATCGCAACGCCGTGCGCAAGCCGTGGTGGATTATTTCATCGGCAAATCGGTTAATCCGGTGCGTATGGTGGCCGAAGGCCGTGGCGCCAATGATCCGCGTGCAACCAATAGCACCGAAGCAGGCCGCGCCATGAATCGCCGTGTTGAGCTCGTGATCAGTGCAGTGAGCGCATCCTGATATCCCGGTGCGCTGCAAATAAAAAGCCCGCCATCTATCCAGAGGGCGGGCTTTTTTTAATATGTGATGCCAACGTCTATTACATGCCAAGCTGCCGACGCAAAAACTGATGGAAATGGCGCATGCCATCTTCCATTGGCGATTGATACGGGCCGACTTCGTTACGGCCCATGGCGTACAGGGCTTCGCGACCTTGTTCCATGCGCCGGATGATTTCGTTATCTTCGACTGCGGTTTCGAGATAAGCCGCTTGTTCGGCCGCGATAAATTCGGGCTCGAAATAAGCAATATCTTCCGGATAATAAAACTCCACCACGTTTTTATAACTACGCGACCCGGTGGGAATAAGCGTGGAAATCACCAGCGTGTGCGGATACCACTCCACCATCACATTGGGATAGTAAGTCAGCCAGATTGCGCCATAGGGCGGCGTTTTGCCTGCGTTATAGCGCAATACCTGCTCGTGCCACGCGTTATAAGTGCGCGAGCCCGGTTTGGCCAACGCGTTATTCACGCCCACGGTCTGTACCGAATACCAGTCGCCGAATTCCCATTTCAGATCATCACAGGTCACAAACTGACCCAGCCCCGGATGAAAGGGCTCGACGTGATAATCCTCCAGATAAACCTCGATAAAGGTTTTCCAGTTGCCTTCATATTCGTCCACCGTGACGCTATGAAACACATAATTGGAAAAATCGAGATCTTTGGCCACGCCCAGGTCTTTCAGGTCCGCTTCGATGTCATGGCCGTTTTTTTCAAACAGCATGCCATTCCAGTTAACCAGCTCGGTCTCGGGCAGATGCAGGCACGGATTGCCATCAAAATGCGGCGCGCCCAGCAGATGGCCCTGGTCGTTATACGTCCAGCGATGCAACGGGCAAACCGTATGCGAATTTTTGCCGCGACCTTCCAGCATCAGCGCCTGGCGATGCCGGCAGACGTTGGAAAGCGCCTTGATGTCACCCAGCGCGGTGCGCTTTAAATAACGGGCGTTGGCGGTATTGGTCAGCACGTGATAATCGCCGGCCTCAGGCACCATCAACTGATGACCCAGGTAGCGCGGACCACGTTCAAACAGGATTTCCAGCTCGCGCTGGTAGAGGTCTTGATCAAAATAAGCCGACACCGGCAATTGGGTCGACATATCCAGCTGCAATGCAGCAGCCGTAGCCAGATTGGTCATATTAATCCCACACCCCCTGGGCTAGAGGGTCTAAGACGTCTTGCCACTTTGCTGTCGCCGTGGCGCAGCGATGGGTGGGCAAGCCATCAAGTTGATAAACAGTTTTCGACGCCGCTTTAAAACAAAAAAGTGACGTCGAGCCACTTTGAACCGCGGATTTTGACGTAAATCAATGCCATCGGCAAGTTCGGCGGGTATATCTCGCGCGCCGCCCGCGCCGACACCTGCCCGACGGCGGTATTCATCAATAACGCGGATCTGGTCGTGAACAGAATTGTCTTGTTGCCGCACGAGATGTTCTCGGCCAGGATGACGCCCACTTACAAAGCTTTGCAAGGTTAGTCATGTTTCGTCTTTTTGCCCGATTTGCATTGGCGCTGTGCACTTGCCTTAGCGCCACCGCCTTTGCCGGCCAGACCTGTAGCGAAAAACCACTCTCTCCCGAAGTCATCCGCAGCGCGCTGCTGACGGGGTATAACCTGCAGCAGAAACTGGACAAGCTGGCACCCCGCGTGGCCTTGCTGGCACGCGTGGGCCAGGATCTGCGTGAATACAAATTGCACTACTCGCATATCGCGTTTGTTTCGCGCGAGGCCGATGACCAACCGTGGCAGGTCAGCCATTTGCTGAATGATTGTGGTGCGGCCACCTCGGCGCTGTGGCATGAAGGCCTGGGCAATTTTTTCCTCGACGACATGTTTGCCTATGACGCGCTGGTGCTGATCCCTGATGCCGCGACACAAAACCGGCTGTGGAACCTGCTGCACGATCCCGCCGCGCTGGAACGCCTGCATAGCAGCAGCTACAACGTGGTCGCTTATCCCTTCAGTACCTTGCATCAAAACTCCAACCAGTGGGTGCTCGAAGTCATGGCGCAAGCCTTCAGCCCCGAGCCACTGGGCCAGCGCGCCAGCACGCAAGCATGGTTAAGGGCCAACGGCTATAGCCCGAGCACGCTGCAGATCAATCCACTCAAGCGCCTGGGTGGCCGCGTGTTCAAGGCCAATGTGGCATTTGACGACCACCCGTTCGATCGGCGCATGGGCGGGCAGATTGACACCGTAACCGTCGAATCGGTAATGGCCTTTTTGCAGCGTCTTGATCCGGGTGAGCAAGAGCGACATATTCCGCCGCCTGATCTGACACGCCCCGGCGCGAAGGCCAGCGACAAAGCCAAGGCGCTCTGATCTGCCACCCGTTGTATCGAAATCCGATACGCCCCATGCGCGCCACCCGACGCCCACACGCTCTGGCTAAATGCATTGCAGCGCGGCGCATACCCGCCGCCACATCATCATTTCAAGGAATCAACACCATGCTATGCACCCGTTTATTTGCCTCTCTGTTTACCGCTGCGGTGCTGGCCGCCAGCCCGCTGCTGTCTCAGGCTGCCACCGACGCCTCAACCACAATCGGCAGCGGCTTCGCGCTCAGCACTGCAGGGGTGCTGGTATCGACCGAAGGTAAGCCGTTTGAAGGCAGTATCGGCGCGCCGGTGGGCAGCGCAGCCGGTGTTGCGCTGGTGGTGGTGGGCGTGGTGATGGTTGCTTCGGATACGGCCGAAATCTCGGTTACCAAAACCGCCGACGGCAGCAAAGCCGTGATTCGCCTATCGGCCCAAGCGCTGCGCAAAGCAGGCGTGGTGGCGGGCTCGGTGGTGCAAGGCGTATCGGAAGCCACCGGATATTCGCTGATTGCATCGGGCCAGTTGCTGGCATTCATTCCCAATCAGACAGGCCAGTCGCTGTTGCAACACAGCCGCATCTCGGCTGCCGCCTCCGCGCCCGCCAGCAATTAAGCCTTGGCGTTGCCCAACAAAAAACCCCGCAAATCAGATTTGCGGGGTTTTTTTATTGCTGGCAACGACAAGCTTAGACCGTCACAGTATCCGCTTCGGCCTGATAGGTTTCGATCTGATTGAAGTTCAGATAGCGATACACCTCAGCGCCCTTCTCGTTGATCACGCCAATATCCGCCATGTATTCGGCCACGGTCGGAATACGACCCAGACGCGAAGCAATTGCCGCCAACTCGGCCGAGCTGAGGAACACATTGGTGTTCTTGCCCAAGCGGTTGGGGAAGTTACGCGTCGAGGTCGAAACCACCGTTGCGCCTTCGCGCACTTGCGCCTGGTTACCCATGCACAGCGAGCAGCCTGGCATTTCGGTACGCGCGCCTGCGGTGCCGAAGGTGCCGTAATAGCCTTCTTCGGTCAATTGTTGCGCGTCCATCTTGGTCGGCGGCGCAATCCACAATTTGACCGGGATATCACGTTTGCCTTCCAGCAATTTGCCGGCTGCGCGGAAGTGCCCGATGTTGGTCATGCAAGAACCGATAAACACTTCGTCGATATGCGTGCCGGCCACTTCGCTCAGCACTTTCACATCATCCGGGTCGTTCGGGCAGGCCAGAATCGGCTCTTTGACGTCGGCCAGATCAATCTCGATGACGGCAGCGTATTCGGCATCGGCATCAGGTTCGATCAGGTTGGGGTTGGCCAGCCAGGCTTCCATGGCATTAACGCGACGCGCCAGCGTTTTGGCATCGCCATAACCATTGGCGATCATGGACTTGAGCAGCGTGATGTTCGAGTTCAGATACTCGATGATCGGCTCTTTATCCAGACGCACCGAGCAACCGGCTGCAGAGCGCTCAGCCGAAGCATCGGTCAGCTCAAACGCCTGTTCCACTTTCAGCTTGGGCAGGCCTTCGATTTCCAGAATGCGACCGGAGAAGATATTGGTCTTGCCTGCTTTAGCCACGGTCAGCAAACCAGCCTTGATGGCGTACAGCGGAATGGCGTTGACCAGGTCGCGCAAAGTGATACCCGGTTGCAGTTCGCCTTTAAAGCGCACCAACACCGATTCCGGCATATCCAGCGGCATTACGCCGGTGGCGGCGCCAAACGCGACCAGGCCCGAACCGGCCGGAAACGAGATGCCGATCGGAAAGCGCGTATGGCTGTCGCCACCGGTGCCGACGGTATCGGGCAGCAACATGCGGTTCAGCCACGAGTGAATCACGCCATCGCCCGGGCGCAGCGAAACGCCGCCACGATTGCGGATAAATTCGGGCAGCTCGTGGTGGGTTTTAACATCCACCGGCTTCGGGTACGCCGCAGTGTGGCAGAACGATTGCATCACCAGATCGGCCGAGAAACCCAGGCAAGCCAGATCTTTCAGCTCGTCGCGGGTCATCGGGCCAGTAGTATCTTGCGAGCCCACCGAAGTCATGCGCGGTTCGCAATAGGTACCCGGACGCACGCCCTGGCCTTCCGGCAAACCAACGGCGCGGCCCACCATTTTCTGCGCCTGGGTAAAGCCTTTGGTCGATGTAACCGGCGCGGTCGGCAAACGGAACAGCGTGGATACCGGCAGCCCCAGCGCTTCGCGCGCCTTGGCGGTCAGGCCGCGACCAATAATCAGATTGATACGGCCACCGGCACGCACTTCATCAAACAACACGTCGGATTTGACCTTGAATTCAGAGACCACCGCGCCGTTCTTTTTGATCTGGCCCGCGTACGGCAACAGCTCGATCACGTCGCCCATATTCAGTTGCGACACATCCACTTCGATCGGCAGTGCACCCGAGTCTTCTTGCGTATTAAAGAAGATCGGCGCGATCTTGCCGCCCAGGCAGTAACCACCAAAACGCTTGTTGGGCACATAGGGAATGTCTTCACCGGTCCACCACAGCACACTATTGGTGGCCGATTTACGGCTGGAGCCGGTGCCAACCACATCGCCGACATACGCCACGGCGTGGCCTTTGGCGGCCAGGTCTTGCAGAAACTTGATCGGACCGCGTTTGCCGTCTTCTTCCGGCGTGATGCCATCGCGCGTGTTCTTCAGCATGGCCAGCGCGTGCAGCGGAATATCCGGGCGCGACCAGGCATCGGGGGCGGGCGACAAATCATCGGTATTGGTTTCGCCGGTGACTTTGAACACGGTCAGCGTAACGGACTGCGGCACTTCGGGGCGGCTGGTAAACCACTCGGCATCGGCCCAGCTTTGCAGCACGGCTTTAGCGTTGGCATTGCCGCTATCGGCCAAGGCTTTGACGTCGTGGAAATAATCAAACATCAACAGCGTTTTTTTCAGGCCTTCGGCCGCCACAGCGCCGACTTCGGCGTCACCCAGCAGATCAATCATCGGCTTGATGTTAAAGCCGCCCAGCATGGTGGCCAGCAACTCAACCGCGTGGGCGCGGCTGATCAGCGCACAGGAATCCTTGCCTTGCGCAACGGCGGCCAGAAAGGCGGCCTTGACCTTGGCGGCATCGTCCACGCCCGGCGGCACGCGATGGGTGATCAGATCCAGCAGAAAACTTTCTTCGCCAGCAGGCGGGTTTTGCAGCAGCTCAACCAGCGCTGCAGTTTGCTGCGCGGTCAGCGGCAGCGGCGGAATACCCAGCGCCGCGCGTTCGGCGACGTGTTGGCGATAACTTTCTAACATAGCGAATGCCTCTGATTTTATGGGTTAAAGCCGCCCGCGGTGCAGGGTTCCAGCGCGATGCCATTGCGGCATCCGGCGCATCCCTGCTGTGTACAGAGCCAGCCCTTCGAGCGATGCCAGGCAGGATACCGCGTGCGCCATCCGCCTACAAACGAGTAATCGCCACAGACACTGTGAGATATACTCACAGCATGCCGCTTACCCTACCCCCGTTAAACGCGCTGCGCGCATTCGAGTCGGCCGCAAGGCTGGAAAGCTTTTCGGCCGCCGCGGATGAGATGTTTGTGACCCACGGCGCTGTGAGCAAGCAGATCAGACAACTCGAAGACTGGCTGGGCGCCCGCTTGTTTGAGCGCGCCGGCGGCCGCGTTCGTCTGACAGACGCCGGTTGGCGCTATCTGGTGCAGGTGCAGGACGGGCTGGACATCATCTCCAACGCCACCGCGCAATTGCTGCAACCCGATCAACAACGCCGCCTGGTGATCAACTCGACGCCAACCCTGGCAATGCACTGGCTGATGCCACGGCTTAAGCATTTCCGCGCGCAGCATCCCGATGTGGAATTGCGGCTGATGACGTCGGACCGCGACATCGGTCGCGTGGAAACCCCATTCGATGTGGCTATCCGCCGCGGCCCGGCGGACTGGCCAGGCTACGTGGCCAAGCCGTTTTTGCAAGAAAGTGAATTGCCGCTATGCAGCCCGCGCTTACTGGACCAGTTGCCGCTGGCGCGCCCGGCAGATCTGGCGCATCACACTTTGTTGTACGCCGACACCCGCCCCACCGCCTGGCAACGCTGGCTAACGCTGGCGGGCATGCCGGACCTGAAACCGGCCGCCACTCAGCAATTCGACCATTTTTATCTGACGCTGCAAGCGGCAATGGAAGGCCTGGGCGTTACGCTGGGACCGCTGCCCATGATGCAGGCCGAACTGGACGCAGGCCGGCTGATTGCCCCGCTAACCGGCCCGCTGGCCACGGTGCGCGGTTATTGCTGGGTGGTGCCGCGACTATTGATGGACGACCCTGCGATCGGCGCGTTCTGTCATTGGTTGGAACAACAGCGCTAACGCTCGTCCTGATCAGGCGCAGGGGCGGCACCCTCTTCGGTGCCCGGCGACAGCATCAGCCAGCCCGGTCGATGAAAGCGCACGATCGCCCGGTACAGCCAGACATACAGCAGGCAAAACGTCACAAACAGCACGCGCAATACACCATCGACATCCCAGAACAACATTGCGGGCAAACTGGCGCTGGCCGCCAGACCCCACAGATAGATTGACGTGCGCGCGTTGCGCCGGGTTTTGATGTCGGCGCTGTGGGCATGGGCGTCCTGCCGCAACAAGCGCTTGTAAATCAGCATATGCATATGCGCGCCATCGGGCTGGCCCGGCGACAAACCACGCACAAACTTTTTGCGATACACCGAGAACAACACTTCGACCACCGGATAAGCGCACAACACCAGCGGATACCACACCGACACGCGCGGATTACGCGCCAGCAACAGCACCGCCAACTCGGCCAGCATAAAGCCGATGAAATACGCGCCACCGTCACCCAGAAAGATCGCGCCGCGCGGAAAGTTCCAGCACAAAAACCCCAACAAAGCCGCCAGCAAGGCCAGGCTGGCATGCAGCACCAGCGCATCGCCTACGCGCCAGGCCACATAAGCCAGCCCCACGCAGATCAAACACGCCACTCCCCCGGCCAGGCCGTTGTAACCATCAATGATGTTGACCGCATTAGAGACCCCGGCCACCGCAAACACCGTGATGACGATGGCGATGGCATTGATCTGCATCAGCGTGTCCAGATGGACGATGCCCAGCCGCTTGAGCTGCGCATCCAGCAACCAGATCGCCAACACGGCCGCGCCCATGATGCCGAGCATGCGCCACAGCGGCCGCACGCGTTTGCACAGATCCTCGGCCAGACCGACTGCAAAGGCCGGCACGCTGGCCAGCAGCAGCAAACCCAGATCGCCACCGACGGCGTTAGCCCACCACGGCGCCACTGCGGCCGCCAGCAACATACCCGCCACCACGCCGACGCCGCCGATACGCGGCACCGCGCGTGCGTGGAATTTTTGCTTGCCGCGCATCTGACTATCCGCGCTCAACGCGCCATGCCAGCGCTGCGACGCCACCAGCAAACCCGTCACCACCAGCGCGCCGACCAGGGCCAAACCAAACCAGATTGCAATCTGCATCAGCGCCACCCTGTCCGCGGCCACCAGGTGGCGACAAAGGCCGACCAGCCGCATTGTTGCTTCAGGGCTCGACGCCACAGGGCGGCAATGCATCCGATAAACAATGCGCAGAGCGTGGCAACCACCAGACCCACCGCCATCACTGCCAGGCGGCGTGGCGCGGTCGGCGCATCGGGCGGCACCGCCACATCCAGCACCTGCAACGGCGCAACGGCCATCGCCTCGTCGATACGCGCCAGTTTGTATTGCTGCATCAGCGTCTGATAGATCGCCTCTTGCTGGCTGAGCTCGCGCTGCTGGCCTTCAAACGCCTGCGTCAGCGCGGGCACGCGACGGCGCGCCAGCACCACGCGCTCCGGGTCAACCTGCGTCATTTCCTGCAATTGTTGGCGCAAGCCGTTCAGCTCGGCGCGCGCACGTTGCACGAGCGGATTTTGCTCCGTGCCCGCGCGTTTAAGTCCGGCCAGTTCCACCGACTTGGTGGCCACTTGCGCCCGCAACGCGGCAATCGCGGCGAGCGTGGCATCAGCCTGCACATCGGGACGCAGCAAACCGGTGCTTTCCTGTAATTCGCGCATCGCGCTTTCCGCACCGCTCAATTCGGCGCGCGCTTTGTTCAACTGGCCATTAAAGAAATCTCGCCGATGTGCCGCCTCGTTTTGCGCCAGCAACTGACTGACCGTACTCAACTCTTCAACAAAGCCGTTGGCCACCTTCGCAGCGAACGCAGGGTCGTGATCGGTAAACCACACCTGGATCAGCCCGTCATTGCTGGCTTTGATTTCGGCCGAATTCAGCATGCGACGCATTGCCTGGCTTTCGAGCTTGACGTTGTAGTGTTTGCGCAGATCAAAACGCTGCACCAGGCGGCGCGCCACCGACTGGCTATTGAGCATGCCCACATACAGATCATTGGGGTTTTTCAGGCCCAGCATCGTATCGGGCGTCACCGGGTCTTTGGCCATCTGGAACAACAATGCGCCCGCACCGGGACGGGGTTGCGGCGGCATGATGGCGGCGCGGGCCTGATAGCGATCCGGGGCCAATAGCGCATAGGCCAGCGCCAGCGCGGCAATCAACACAAACGTCACCGCCATCAGCCGCTTGTGCTGGCCCATGTCAGTGAGCAATTGCAGCAGATCAATTTCTTCATTGGAATGGGTCATCATCAGTCGCCCAACACCTTGATCGCGACGGCACCCAACGCAAAGTTGGCAAGGATGCGCGACCAGTCCAGCGCCACGCGCATGCCGCTTGGCTGGATCAGCTGGGTCGGCACGATCAGTGTGTCGCCAGGGCGCGCAATCAAACTGCCCAGTTTGCCGGGCCAACGTCGCTGCGCCGCACTCACCACGCTGCCATCGGCGCGCACCACATACATCTGGCCCGTGTCGGCGTGCCCGGTTGCCCCGCCTGCCAGATCAAGGTAATCGCCAATCTGCTTGCCTTGGTCAAAGGCAAACGCGCCGTGGCGGTTGTACACCTCGCCCACCACCGCAATGGTCGACGGTCGCGGTGGCACGTAAAAGCGATCGCCGTCCTCCAATGGCAAGCCGGGTAACGCCGTCACTGCGGTGGCCTCGGCGGACACGCCCAGCACGATCCGCCCCGTGGCTTTCTGGGTGGCCAGGCGCCGCAACATCTGCTCGTTGGCTTGCTGTTGCATCCGCGCGTCGGCTGCGGCATTGGCATTGTCCGGCGAGGGCGCGGCGGCTTGCTCGGCGCTCTGGCGTTGGTTTTGCGCGTGCAGTTCATCCAGCATGCGATCCAGCTCGCGCTGCTGCTGTTGCTGGATGCTGGGCCGCGTGAATTCGGCCGCGTACAGCCAGCCTTGAGGGCCCAGACCGCCGATGCGCGCCACCAGATCGCGCAAGGTTTCCCCGGGCTGCACTTCATAGATGCCCGGCACGGCCACTTCACCTTCTAGCCGCACATAGCGCGATTTGTCGTCGCTGCGCACTTCGATATCGGCGCGCGAAAACACATGCACGATGTCATCGGCCTGCAGCGGCAAATCGGCGTCGGGCGCATGGTCGATGGCTTGCGCCAGATCAAATGGCAGCAGTTTGCGCGTCAGGGTTTTGGGATCGAGCCGTTCGATGGTGGCGTAGTGCCAGTTGATTTCGTCCGCGGCGGCAGTCAGATTGCGCCGCACCGTGCCAGCGTCGGTCGCCGCGAGTTGCGCCGGCGGATCGCGGCGCAGCCAGAACGCCGGGTCCAGCAGCATGTCGCGGCTGGTGATCAGATCACTGACGCGCATGCCTTCAGTCCAGGCGCGCCGCACCGGCTGCGCGACATTGCCGCGCAAAGCCACCGACTGCCCCACCTGGCCCGACAGATGATAAAAGCGCACGATATCGCCGGCTTTCAGCGCATAACCCGCCAGTTGCGGCAACGGCACGTTCTGGATAACGCGATGCTGTTGCGCCACGATGCGTTCTACCGAGACCGGCTGATCCAGTACCTCGCTGGCCGTACCCCCCGCCATGTCCAGCAGCGCTTGCAGCGATTCATTGGGTAAGGCTTCGTAAATGCCGGGCTGACGCACCGCGCCCAGCAGCGCCACTTGCGCACCTGCGGGCGGCACATGGATGACGTCGCCCGCCTGCAGCATCACATCGCCGCGTTTATCGCCGCGCAGCAGCAACTGGTACAGATCGAGCGTGCGCACCACCACGCCGCCGCGCTTGAGCTGCACCTGGCGCAGGCTGCCATTGGCGCTGGGCCCTCCGGCTGCGTACAACGCATTCACGATCGTGGAAAGCGAACTGACGCTTACGCTGCCCGGATGCCGTACAAAGCCCACCACAAACACATTCTGCTGTTTGAGCTCGCCCATGCTGACGGCAAGATCGTAGTCGTGAAACACATTGCCGATGGCGGCATCAAGGTGGCCTTTAAGCGAACCAAATGGCACGCCCACCACATGAATCGCGCCCACGCGCGGAATAAAGATGGCGCCCGTGCGGTCGACGGTGAGCGTCAGATCCGATTCCAGCTGGCCCCAGATGCGCACATTGAAGGTGTCGTTAACGCCCAGCAAATAGTCGGCAGGCACGGCTACCGCTTCGGCGCCAAAACCGTTTTGCGCGTCGCGGCTAAACAGATCGAGGCCGTACACCGGCAGAAATTGATCAGCGGTCTGGCATAGATAGCGCTGCAAGGTCAGCTCGGTGTGGGCGCAATCGGCGGGCGTCGCGGGCGGGGGTGCGGGGCGCACTGCGGGTGCAGGCAAACGCGGACTGACTGTCGGTGCCGGGGCTGGGGAAGCGCTCGCGGTGGCGGGCATCACGCAAGCGGAATCGCCCGGTGTGCACATGGCATTGGCCATGGGGGCTGCAATTAGTCCGGCGCTAAATATAAAGAGCGCCAGAACCCAACGCGCCCACCTGCGGAAAAACTTCTTTGCTGAATACACTGACCAACCTCGGCAATAAATAGAACCGCCCGAGAATTCGAGTCGGCATCCAAAAACAAGCTCGCCACTTTAAATTGACCATTCCGCGCAACAAGGCAATTAATGCCCGTCGTTAACTCCAATTTCGGAATTAACTCACGGCCTGAAGAACGCGCGGTGCGATTGCTTTATCAAATAAAAACTGAATAACCGGAAAAGCGGATATTGACGCGACAATTCCCGGTTGGGGATGATGGCCAGCTGACAAAACCAACGGAATCAGCCGCATGGCTTATCGCAAAACGCATCGCGTGTTATTTACCTTTCATATGGCGGCCATAGCCGGGCTGGTTGTTGCCATGGCTCCGACTGAATTACCCGAATTTTTCCGAATTATCCTGCCAGGTTTGTTTTGCAGTGTATTGCTGGTCGGCAATATGGCTCGGCATATTCTGAAACTGGCTTTTAAACGGGTGGCCAAACACTTTTGGCAAATATTGTTGCGTATTGGCCTATGCGTGGTTGTGTGGTGGATATTCTGGCTGTTATTGCGCGTGGGCTTTCATGCGCTTAGCGCGCAAGGCGTGGATTTGAGTCTGGCGGGCTCACTCACCGCCTCCATCTGGGCGGCTTATGGACTGACCAGCGCCGCGATCACGCTACTGGCGCTGGCGTGCACGCCAGCCGCACGCGGCACGCTGGCCCATCTGCGCGGTCGCCCCAAAGGCATGCTGGCGCATTAACCGTGCCGCGCGCCGGGCGTGACGATCCAGGTCATCCGGCTACGCCGCATGTAGGCCAAAGCTGGCTTTCGGGCCGCGCCTTGCAGTTCTATCCTTAGCGACAACACGCCTCGCCCTCGGCGCAGGCGCTTTGTTTGCGCCGCGATCACGCGCCGGATAATGCGAAGCACGTTCCCATAAAGGAAGCCCGCCATGCCTCACGCTCTGCACAACACGCTCAAAACCCTGCCCGATACCGCCCCTGCCTTGCAGTACTACAGCCTGCCCGCGCTTGAAGCTGCAGGGATCGGCCCGATCAGCCGCTTGCCGGTGTCGATCCGGCTGGTGCTGGAATCGGTACTGCGCAATTGCGACGGCAAAAAGGTGACCGAAGAGCATGTGCGGCAACTGGCCAACTGGAAGCCCACCGGCCACCGCGTGGACGAAATCCCGTTTGTAGTGGCGCGCGTGGTGCTGCAGGACTTTACCGGCGTACCGTTGCTGGCCGACCTGGCCGCCATGCGCAATGTGGCGGACAAATTGGGCAAAAACCCCAAGTTGATCGAACCGCTGGTGCCGGTGGATCTGGTGGTCGATCACTCGGTGCAAGTGGATTACTACGGCACGCCCGACGCGCTGCGCAAGAACATGGAAATGGAATTCCAGCGCAATAGCGAGCGCTATCAATTCATGAAATGGGGCATGCAGGCCTTCGATACCTTCAAAGTGGTGCCGCCCGGCGTCGGCATCGTGCACCAGGTTAATCTGGAATATCTGTTCCGTGGCGTGCAGGTGCGCGATGGCATTGCCTTTCCAGATACCCTGGTCGGCACCGATAGCCACACCACCATGATCAATGCGGTGGGCGTGGTGGGCTGGGGCGTTGGCGGCATTGAGGCTGAAGCGGGCATGCTGGGCCAGCCCGTGTATTTTTTAACGCCCGATGTGATCGGCGTGGAGTTGTCAGGCCACTTGCGTGAAGGCGTCACCGCCACTGATCTGGTGCTGGCCGTTACCGAATTGCTGCGCCATGAAAAAGTAGTGGGCAAATTCGTCGAATTCTTCGGCCCGGGCACCGCCAGCCTGACCGTAACCGACCGCGCCACCATCGCCAATATGGCGCCGGAATATGGCGCAACCATGGGCTTTTTTCCGGTTGATGAGAAAACCATCGCTTATCTGCAGGGCACCGGGCGCACCGATGCCGAAATCGCGCAATTCGAGGCCTACTTTAAAGCGCAGAATCTGTTCGGCATTCCGCAAGCGGGCGAGATCGATTACACCCGGGTGGTAAAGCTGGATCTGGATGGCATCGTGCCCAGCCTGGCTGGCCCGAAACGACCGCAAGACCGCATCGCATTGACGGCGATGAAGACCAGCTTTAACAGCCTGTTTGCCGCCCCGGTTACTGCGAATGGCTTCAACAAGAAATCATCGCAACTGGCTGAGCGCTACCCCACCGCCAGGCAAGGCATCGATATCGGCAATGGCGATATATTGATTGCCGCCATTACCAGTTGCACCAACACGTCCAACCCGGGCGTGATGCTGGCCTCGGGCCTGCTGGCCAAAAAGGCAGTCGAGAAAGGGCTGAGCGTTAAACCGCACATCAAAACCAGTCTGGCACCCGGATCACGCGTGGTCACTGAATACCTGACGCGCACCGGCTTGCTTGAGCCGTTGGCGCAATTGGGCTTTGCCCTCGCCGGCTATGGCTGTACCACCTGTATCGGCAATGCGGGCGATCTGGCGCCCGAATTCAACGAGGCCATCCAGCTGCATGACGTGGTGGCGGCGGCCGTGCTCTCGGGCAACCGCAATTTTGAAGCGCGCATCCATCCGAATATCCGCGCCAACTTTCTGGCCAGCCCGCCGCTCGTGGTGGCGTTTGCCATCGCCGGCCGCGCCAATATTGATCTGACCACCGAACCGCTGGGCACGGGCAAGGATGGACAGCCAGTGTACTTGCGCGACATCTGGCCCAGCAGCGATGAAGTCGCCGAGCTGCTGAAATTTGCGCTCGACCCTGAAGTGTTCCGCACGCTGTATAGCGACCTGACCAAGGACCTGGATTTGTGGAACAACATTCCCGCGCCGCAAGGCCAGGTCTATAGCTGGCCCGAATCCACCTATATTGCGCGGCCGCCTTTCTTTGACCAGTTCAGCCCTACGCCGGGCAGCATTGACGACATCAAGGGCGCGCGGGCCTTGCTGGTACTGGGTGATTCGGTGACCACCGACCATATCAGCCCGGCCGGCTCGTTTGGCGAAAAAACCCCGGCTGGACAGTATCTGATCGCCCATGGCGTGGCGCGCCCGGACTTCAATAGTTATGGCTCACGACGCGGCAATCACGATGTGATGATCCGCGGCACCTTTGCCAATGTGCGCGTCAAGAATCTGATGTTGCCGGCCAAAGCCGATGGCGGGCGGGTCGAAGGCGGCTTTACGCTGCTGGATAACACGCTGTCCACCGTCTACGACGCTGCGCAGGCCTATATGGAACGTGGCGCGCCGACGATCGTGTTTGCCGGCGAAGAATACGGCACGGGCTCCAGCCGCGACTGGGCCGCCAAAGGCACGCTGTTGCTGGGTGTAAAAGCCGTGATTGCCAAGAGCTTTGAGCGTATTCACCGCAGCAATCTGGTGGGCATGGGGGTATTGCCGCTGCAATTTAAAGGCAACGACAGCGTGCAATCGCTGGGCATTACCGGCAACGAACTGTTTGCTGTGCTGGGCGTGGACGAACACCTGAAGCCGCAGCAAGACCTGACTCTGGTGATCTGCCATCCGGACGGCCAGAAACAGCATATACCGGTGCTGTGCCGCATCGATACGCCAATCGAAGTGGATTACTACAAACACGGCGGCATCTTGCCGTATGTGTTGCGCGACCTGCTGCACTGACCCTGGCGATGGCCTGAAGACGGGCGCTGCGCGGCGGTTTCGCGCGCGCCCGCGTTTGCGCGTACAATTACGCGTTTTTTGCCAGCCGGATTGATCATGCCCGACCTTATCCGCGAAGTGGGCCGCCGCCGCACGTTCGCCATCATTTCGCACCCGGATGCGGGTAAAACCACGTTGACTGAAAAGCTGCTGCTGTTTTCGGGCGCGATTCAGCTCGCCGGCACCGTCAAAGGCAAAAAAGGCGGCAAGTTTGCCACTTCCGACTGGATGGACATCGAAAAGCAACGCGGCATTTCGGTGGCCTCGTCCGTGATGCAGTTTGATTATCGTGAACACGTGGTCAATCTGCTCGACACCCCGGGCCACCAGGACTTCTCGGAAGATACCTATCGCGTGTTGACCGCTGTCGATTCGGCGCTGATGGTGATTGACGCGGCCAAGGGTGTGGAAGAACAAACCATCAAATTACTGAACGTCTGCCGCTTGCGCCACACGCCCATCGTCACGTTCATGAACAAATATGACCGCGAAGTGCGCGACAATCTTGAGCTGCTGGACGAAGTCGAGTCCGTACTCAATATCAATTGCGCGCCAGTGACGTGGCCGATCGGGATGGGCAAAACCTTCCGCGGCGTGTACCACATCCTTAACGACCAGATTCTGCTGTTCAAATCGGGCGAAGGCCGCAACGACGTCAGCGAGATTATCGAAGGTCTGGACAACCCGCGGCTGGATGAGCTGTTTCCGCTGGAAATCGAACAGACCCGTATGGAACTGGAACTGGTGCGCGGCGCTTCGCATCCGTTTGATCTGGAACAGTTTTTGGCGGGCTCGCTCACGCCGGTGTTCTTTGGTTCGGCCATCAACAACTTTGGCGTACGCGAAATCCTGAATGCGCTGGTCGATTGGGCGCCCGCCCCGGCCGAACGCGACGCCACCTCGCGCGCCGTTGCGCCCACCGAGGAAAAATTCTCGGCCTTTGTCTTCAAGATTCAAGCCAATATGGACCCGCGCCATCGCGACCGCATTGCGTTCTTGCGGGTGTGTTCGGGCCAGTTTGAGCGCGGCATGAAGTTCAAGCATCTGCGACTTGGCCGCGAAATCGCCGCCAACTCGGTGGTGACCTTTATGGCGCAGGGCCGCGAGCAGGTCGAAGAGGCCTATGCGGGCGACATTATCGGCCTGCCTAATCACGGCAACATCCAGATCGGCGATTCGTTCTCGGAAGGCGAAGTGCTGGCGTTTACCGGCATTCCTTACTTTGCACCGGAAATGTTCCGCATCGTGCGCATCCGTAACCCGCTCAAAATCAAACAGTTGCAGAAGGGTCTGCAGCAACTGGGCGAGGAAGGCGCGGTGCAGGTCTTCAAGCCGCTGAATGGCTCGGACCTGATCCTGGGTGCCGTGGGTGTACTGCAATTTGAAGTGGTCGCCAGTCGCCTGGCCAATGAATATGGGGTGGACGCCATGTTTGAGCCGATCACGATCTACACGGCGCGTTGGGTCAGCTGCCCGGACAGCAAAAAACTGGCTGAATTTGAGCGCGCGCTCGAAAACAACCTGGCGCGCGATGCCGCCAACAGCCTGGCGTATCTGGCCACCAGCCGCGTCAACCTCGATCTGACGCGCGAGCGCTGGCCCGATATCGTGTTCCACGCCACCCGGGAACACGCGGTCACACTGTAAAAAAGATTAAAAATGCACGTAATCGTGCGTCGCCAAGCTACAAAAAGCACCGGTTGTCCGGTGCTTTTTTTTATTGCCCCCGCTACGGCCGGGCTTTCCTATGCTGATGCAGTCGGCCGCCAGGCGGCGTCATTGCTAGTCGCGCGCGTAATTACTGTCTAAAGCCATCCGGAGCCTTGCAAAACGATTCAAATAGGCCACCGTCATATGTTGATTTACATCAAGTAATTGCCTGAAAAGCGCGCACAAAACGGCGTAGATAGTGGCGAGAAATTAACAAGGGCGCGGTGCTATTCTGCTCGCAGACAAGACTCGCGCAAGCCCTTGTAAGCCACTCGGGTACCGCACCACGGTTTGTCCATAAGACAGTCACCAAGGAGCATGAACATGAACGCACCGGAAATTAATCTGCAACTGGACGCCTGGCGTGGCTTTGCCGCCGGCGACTGGCAAAAGAAGGTCGCCACACGCGATTTTATCCAGTTGAACTACACACCGTATGCCGGTGACGATCAGTTCCTTGCTGGCCCCACCGCCCGCACCACACAGCTTTGGGAAGAACTGTCGGTACTGCTTAAAGAAGAACGCAAGCGCGGCGTGCTGGAAGTCTCCGCGCAAGTGGGCTCTTCGATCACTTCGCACGGCCCTGGTTATATCAATAAAGACCTGGAAACCATCGTAGGCCTGCAAACCGATGCCCCGCTGCGTCGCGCCATTATGCCCAACGGTGGTTTGCGCATGGTTCAGAACTCGCTGGCCGCGTATCACTTTGAAGAATCGCCGCTGATTGCCGAAATCTTTACCAAATATCGTAAAGACCACAACATGGGCGTGTTTGACGCCTACACCCCTGAAATCATGGCCTGCCGTCGCTCCGGCGTGATTACGGGTCTGCCTGACGCCTATGGCCGCGGCCGTATCATCGGTGACTATCGCCGCGTAGCCCTGTACGGCGTTGATTTCCTGATCGAAGACAAAAAACGCGAAAAAGCCGAGCTTGACGACGTGGCCTTTACCGAAGACGTGATCCGTCTGCGTGAAGAACTGTCCGAGCAAATCAAGGCGCTGGCCGAGCTGAAAAGCATGGGCCAGTCTTACGGCTTTGATCTGGCCCGTCCGGCAACTAATGCGCAAGAAGCCATCCAGTGGCTGTACCTCGGCTATCTGGCGGCGGTTAAAGAGCAAAACGGTGCTGCCATGTCGATTGGCCGCATTTCAACCTTCCTCGACATCTACATTCAGCGCGATCTGGACGAAGGCCGCTTAACCGAAGAACAAGCGCAAGAAATGATTGACCACATGGTCATGAAATTGCGCATCGTGCGCTTCTTGCGTACGCCGGAATACGATGAACTGTTCTCGGGCGACCCGACCTGGGTGACCGAGTCAATTGGTGGCGTCGGCATGGACGGCCGTCCGCTGGTCACCCGCACCAGCTTCCGTGTGCTGCACACACTGTATAACCTCGGCCCGGCGCCAGAACCCAACCTGACTGTGTTGTGGTCCACCTCTTTCCCGCAAGGTTTTAAAGAGTTCTGCTCGAAAGTGTCGATCGACACGTCGGCCATCCAGTATGAAAACGATGACTTGATGCGTCCGAAATGGGGCGACGATTATGCGATTGCCTGCTGCGTCTCGGCCATGGCGGTCGGTAAGCAGATGCAGTTCTTTGGCGCTCGCGTCAACGTGGCCAAGGCGCTGCTGTACGCAATCAACGGCGGCGTGGACGAAAAGACCGGCAAAGTAGTGGCCAAGGGTTTTGAACCGATCAAGGCCGACGTGCTTGATTTTGCCGAAGTCTCGGCCAAGTACGACAAGATGCTGGACTGGCTGGCCAAGACCTATGTGACGGCACTGAATTGTATTCACTACATGCACGACAAATACGCCTACGAAAGGATCGAAATGGCGCTGCATGATCGCGACATCCTGCGCACCATGGCATGCGGTATCGCGGGCTTGTCGGTGGCGGCAGATTCGCTGTCGGCCATCAAGCACGCCAAAGTGCACGTAGTTCGCAACGAGGCAGGCCTGGCCGTCGATTACAAGATCGAGGGCAGCTACCCGGCCTACGGCAATAACGATGATCGCGTTGACACCATCGCCGTTGCCATCACCGAACAGATGATGTCCAAGATCAAGGCGCAACCAGCGTTCTATCGCGATGCCACGCCGACCCAATCGGTGTTGACGATTACGTCGAACGTGGTGTACGGCAAAAAGACGGGCAATACGCCGGATGGCCGCCGCGCTGGCGCACCGTTCTCGCCCGGTGCAAACCCCATGAACGGCCGCGACGAAAACGGCTTTATCGCTGCAGGCTTCTCGGTTTCGAAGATTCCGTACGATGCCGCACTGGATGGCATCTCGTGGACGGCTTCGATGACCCCGGATGCGCTGGGCCATAACGAGCAAGACCGGGTGCGTACCCTCGCCGCTTCGATTGATGGCCTGTTTGGCCCGCATGGTGAAGGTGGTGGCTCTGCGTGCGATGCAACCGCGGCCGTCAAGAAGCAAGTGGACCAGTTGTTCCATCTGAACATGAACGTGCTAAACCGCGACACTCTGCAAGATGCGATGGAACACCCGGAAAACTATCCGCAACTGACCGTGCGGGTATCGGGCTACGCCGTCAACTTTGTCAAACTGACGCGCGAACAACAGCTGGACGTGATCAGCCGGACATTCCACGAACGCTGCTAAAACGCTAGTCTGATCAGTAGTGCCGGCCGGGGTGGCGTGCAAGCGTCACCCCGGCCTTTGCTTTGCAACCCGGATTTTTGAACTCAACCCGCACGGAGCCAACATGAACATCATTGAACTGAAAAAGGTGGGCGAAATTGCACCGCCTCTGTTCAACGAACAGGGTCAGCCCTGTGGCTACGTGCACTCCATCGAAACCGGCGCAGCCGTTGATGGTCCCGGCATGCGCTTTGCGCTGTTTGTGAGCGGCTGTCAGTTCCGTTGCTTGTACTGCCATAATCCGGACACCTGGAAGCTGCATAACGGCAAGCTCTACACCGTCGATGAGATTGTGGCCGAGATCGGCAAATACGCCAGTTTTTTGCGGGTGGCCGGTGGCTTGACCATTTCAGGTGGTGAGCCAATGATGCAAGCGCATTTCACCGGCGAAATCTTCCGCCGCGCCAAACACGATCTGAAGCTGCATACCGCCATCGATACGCAGGGCTTTTTGTCCGGCAACCTTGATGACGACTGGTTTGAGCCGATTGATCTGGTGCTGCTGGACATCAAGGAATTCAATTCAGCACGGCATGAGCGCCTGACCGGCAAGCCGGTTGAACCCACACTGGCGTTTGCCGAGCGCCTGGTGCGGCTTAAGAAAAAAGTCTGGTTGCGATATGTCCTGCTGCCCGGCTTCAGTGATTTCGCTGAAGACGTCGATGCACTGGCGCGCTTTGCCGCCAGCCTCGGCAATGTTGAGCGTGTGGAAGTGCTGCCGTTTCACAAACTCGGCGAACACAAGTGGGCCGACTTGGGCCTGACCTACGAGCTCACCGACGTACAACCGCCCTCGCGCGATCTGATCAAGCGCGTGCAGGCGCAATTTCGCGAGCATGGTTTGACCACGTATTGATGTGCGCAGCCGCCCGCACCCGCGCTGACGTGAAAACCTCGCCGGTTTTGGCGGTGCTGCGGCATGGCCGTGCTGCAGCGGCGCGCACGCATTTCGGTTAAACTCGGGCGGCTTATTTATTGATGAAGCCCATGTACGAACTCCTGATCGGCTTGCGCTATACCCGCGCCAAGCGCCGCAATAGTTTTATCTCGTTTATCTCCCTCGTTTCCATCCTCGGCATTGCCTTGGGTGTAGCTGCGTTGATCATCGTGCTGTCGGTCATGAATGGCTTTCAGAGCGAGGTGCGTGATCGCATTCTGGCGATGGCTGCACATGTGCAGATCAGCGGCCCGGAAAACCATCTGGCCAACTGGCAAGCCACCGCTAACCAGGTTAAAGGTACGGCGCACGTGATCGCCACCGCGCCCTATGTCATCGGCCAAGGCCTGATGACCAGTGGCGGCCAGGTGAAAGGCGCGCTGGTGCGCGGCATCGATCCGGCACAGGAGCCTGGCGTCAGCCCCACGCTGGGCAATGTGTTTGGTGGCAAGCTCACCAATCTGGTCCCGGGCGGCTTTGGCATTGTGCTGGGCTGGCAGTTAGCGGCCGATCTGGGCATCCATCCGGGTGACAAGGTGACGCTGATTACGCCCGATGGCCAGGTGACCCCGGCGGGATTGATTCCGCGCTTTCGCCAGTTCACCGTGGTTGGCCTGTTCCGCGCCGATTACTACCCGTACGACGCAGGCGTAGCGCTGATTCATATCAACGATGCGCAAAAGCTGTTCCGCATGGGCGACGATATTTCGGGCGTACGTTTGCGCCTGGATGATCCATTGCTGGCGCGCGACGTGGCCATGGGCCTGAGCAGCCAGATGCCCAACAATCTGGTCAGCGACTGGAGCATGGAAAATCCCACCTATTTCCGTGCTGTAGAAATCGAAAAACGCATGATGTTTTTGATTCTGACGCTGATCGTGGCAGTGGCGGCGTTTAACCTGGTATCCACGTTGGTGATGGTGGTGACGGATAAACAAGCCGATATCGCCATCCTGCGCACGCTAGGCGCATCGCCGGGCTCGATCATGAAGATCTTTATGGTGCAAGGCGCGGTCTCGGGCTTTGTCGGCACGGCCACGGGCGTGATTGGCGGCGTGTTGGTGGCGCTGAATATCGGCACCATCCTGCCCTTTTTTGAGCGCCTGTTTAACACCCGCTTTTTGTCGTCCGAGGTTTATCTGATCACCGAACTGCCATCACGCGTCGAATGGAATGATGTGACCAGCATTGCGCTGATCTCATTGCTGCTGGCGCTGCTGGCGACGATTTACCCGAGCTGGCGCGCATCGCGCGTCAATCCTGCGCAGGCGTTGCGTTATGAATAACCCCCAACCCACGCTGATTATTGAAGCCGTTGGCGTCGGCAAAACCTATCAAAGCGGCAAGCTCGAAACGCCCGTCTTGCAGGCGGTCGACTTTACCTTGGCCAAGGGCGAAACCGTGGCCATTGTCGGCGCATCAGGCTCCGGCAAATCCACCTTGCTGCACTTGCTGGGCGCGCTCGACAGCCTGGATCACGGCAGTTTGCGCATCCTCGGGCAAGATCCGCAAAAATTGTCTGAGCCGCAACGCGGCGCTTTGCGCAATCAGCATCTAGGCTTTGTGTATCAGTTCCATCATCTGCTGCCCGAATTTACCGCGGCCGAGAATGTGGCGATGCCATTGCTGATCCGGCGCATGCCCAGAGAGCAGGCACTGACGCAAGCCAAAGCGATGCTGGCGCGCGTAGGCCTGGGCCATCGCGACCATCACAAGCCCGGCGAGTTATCAGGCGGTGAGCGCCAGCGCGCCGCCATTGCACGCGCGCTGGTCACCCATCCAGCCTGCGTGCTGGCCGACGAGCCCACCGGCAACCTCGACCGCACCACGGCCGGCAATGTATTTGGCTTGATGCTGGAACTGAACCGCGAGCTGGGCACCAGCTTTGTGATCGTTACGCACGATACCGACCTGGCGCAGCGTTGCCAGCGGCAACTGCAATTGGCGGATGGTCAGTTGACCCCGCTGGTGGCTGTTCCCGCGCTGTAGCAAGCCGCGCTGACTGGATCGGTACCGGTGGAGGCAGGCATGAAGATCTACCGCACCGATCAGTATCCGTTGTGGCTGCCGCCGGGGCATCGCTTTCCGGCGCGCAAGTACGCCGTATTGTATGACGCCGTCAGTGCATTTGCCGCGCATCTGTTTGAAGACGCGCCCCTGGCCAGCGACGCCGAACTGGCACACGTCCACACCGCCGCCTATATCGAGGCAGTCACGCACGGCACACTCAGCAAAGCCGAACAGCAACAGATCGGCCTGCCCTGGTCGCCCGAACTGCCGCAGCGCTCGCGCGGATCAGTCGGCGCAACCTTGGCGGCCTGTCGCAGCGCATTGGTCAGCGGTTGCGGCGCCAGCCTCGCAGGCGGCACGCATCACGCCTATGCCGATCACGGCAGCGGTTTTTGCGTATTCAATGACAGCGCGGTGGCGCTAAAAGTATTGCTGGCGGAAGGCGTGGTGCGGCGCGCGATGGTGATCGACCTCGACGTACATCAAGGCAACGGCACCGCCAAACTACTGGCTGACGAGCCCTGTCTGTTTACGCTGTCCATCCACGGCGCGCACAACTTTCCCTTCACCAAAGAACACAGCGATCTCGATATCGAACTGGAAGACGGCTGCCAGGACGAGCATTACCTCGACGTACTGGAAAGCACGCTACCTGGCTTGCTCGGCGCGCATCATCCTGATCTGGTGATTTATCTGGCGGGGGCTGATGCCTATGCCGGGGACCGGCTCGGCCGCCTGGGCCTCACCAAAGCGGGCATGGCGCAGCGCGATCATCTGGTGATGGATTGGTGCGACCGCTTTGGCGTGCCAATGGCGATTACCATGGGCGGCGGTTATGCCACGCCCATCGAGGACACCGTTGCCATCCACGCCGCCACCCTGGCGGAGGCAGTGCGCCGCTACGGCCACGCGCACCACATCGGGGATTAGCGGGCGGGCGCTCGGCGCAGCAGTTAACCGGCCACCCACATATACAGCCGCTGAAACCAGGTCAGGCTGCGCCACCATGCTTCACCGCGTTGCAGCACTTCGTGGCCTTTCTCGGACAAATGCCATGCGCGCATGCCATTGGGCCAGTCGCGCGGACTTACCCAGCCGTAGTGCTTGAAGAAGCGCAGCCATAACGCCGCTTCCGCGCCGTAGCCATCCAGATAAGTCATCATCGACAGCGGGCCCGCTTCCAGCAGCGGATGGCCCGCCTGCATCCGGCGCATGACGCCCAGCGCGCGACGGGGACGGGGAATATCGAGTACTACATTGCTCATACCGAGCCTTTCCAGACAGTCTATGTTGCAGAGCAACAAAGCATAGCGCATGCCTGCTGCGCGCGGCCATCGCCGATTACCCCAACGCATTGATCTACGGCGACTTTTCAACGACAAACGGCGACCCGCAGGCCGCCGTTTTTACAATCGATTAATGACCGATTACGCGATGGTGACGCGTGCAAACTTGCGTTTGCCCACTTGCAGTACCACGGTTGCACCCTTGGCAATGGTCACATCGCGGCTGGCCACTTTCTCGCCATCAATCTTGACTGCGCCACCCTGGATGTCGCGGAACGCTTGCGACGTCGAAGGGACCAGCTGCGCTTCTTTCAGCACCTGCGCAATCGCCAGGCTGTCGCCTTCGGCCGTCAGCGTAAATTCGGGCATCTCGTCTGGAATGCCGCCTTTCTGAAAACGCGCTTCAAAATCAGCCAGCGCCTGCTCGGCAGCTGTCTGGCTATGGAAACGCGCCACCAGCTCTTGCGCCAGCAGCACCTTGATATCGCGCGGATTGCGGCCGTCGGCGATTTCCTGCTTGAAGCGCTCGATTTCGTCCAGACCGCGGAACGATAGCAGCTCGTAATAGCGCCACATCAGCGTGTCTGACACGCTCATCACCTTGCCGAAAATCTCGGTGGCGGGCTCATCGATGCCGATATAGTTGCCCAGCGATTTGGACATCTTGTTAACGCCATCCAGGCCTTCCAGCAGCGGCATCATCAACACCACTTGCGGCGCTTTGCCCGCTTGCTGCTGCAGCATACGCCCCATCAGCAGATTGAATTTCTGGTCGGTGCCGCCCAGCTCGATATCACTATTCATCGCCACCGAGTCATAACCCTGCAGCAGCGGATACATGAATTCATGCACGGCAATCGGCTGGTTGTTGGCAAAGCGCTTGCTGAAATCATCGCGTTCCAGCATGCGCGCCACCGTAATGCTGGATGCCAGCTTCAGCATGCCCGCCGCGCCCAACGCGTTGTGCCAGGTGGAGTTGAACATCACCTCGGTCTTTTCACGATCCAGAATCTTGAAGACCTGACGCTCATAAGTCTCGGCGTTGCGCTTGACGTCTTCTTCAGTCAGCGGCGGACGCGTGGTGTTCTTGCCGGTGGGGTCGCCAATGCGGCCGGTAAAGTCGCCGATCAGAAACTGCGCATCGTGGCCCAGGTCTTGCAATTGCCGCATCTTGTTGATCAGCACCGTGTGACCCAGATGCAGATCAGGCGCGGTCGGATCAAAACCGGCTTTTACTTTCAATGGCTTGCCACTGGTGCGGCTGTATTCCAGCTTCTTGATCAGATCATCAACGGGCAGGATTTCATCCGCGCCGCGCTGAAACACCTCCAGGGCGGCTTGGGTGGCAGGATGAAGAGGCGCTTTTTCTTGTTCAGACATGGATGTAAGGCAACCTGGCAAAGCGGCGACATGGGCCGGGAATGATGGCAGAAGGCGGGCAGCTTTGTTACGCTTCGGCGGCAGGGCTGCACCGGCTGGTGCACGATTCTAACTCAATCAGGCGGTTGGCCAGAAGCGCCGCCGCAGGAAGTCCCCATGAGCGCCATTCCCAGCGTTAACCTGACCGCCACCCCACGCGATCTTTATATTGGCTTGATGACCGGCACCAGCCTGGATGGCATCGACGCCGTGCTGGTCGATCTGACCGACGCCACGCCGCAATTGCTGGGCGCACAGGCAATGCCGCTGCCCATCGAGCTGCGCCAGCAACTGATGCAATTGCAAGCCGCTGCGCCCGATGAACTCCATCACGCCTGTCTGGCGGGCAATGCGCTGGCGCGCGCGTATGCGATTGCGGTAGAGCAATTGCTGGCGCAAAGCAGCGTAGCGCCCGCCGAAATTCGTGCCATCGGCAATCATGGCCAGACCGTGCGACATCGGCCGGAACTGGGCTACACCGTGCAATTGGGCAATCACGCTTTGCTGGCCGAGCTGACTGGCATCACCGTTGTGGGTGATTTTCGCAGCCGCGATGTGGCGGCCGGTGGCCAGGGCGCACCACTGGTGCCCGCGTTTCATCAGGCGATTTTTGGCCAGACCGGCGAGCCGTGTGTAATCGCCAATGTGGGCGGTATTGCCAATATCACGCTGCTGGATGGCGCGGGCGGCATCAAGGGGTTCGATACGGGTCCTGGCAATGTGCTGATGGATAGCTGGATTCATCAACATCAAGGCCATAGCTATGACGCCGATGGCGCATGGGCCGCCAGCGGCAAGGTGTTACCCGAGCTGTTGGCACAATGGTTGCAACTACCCTACTTTGCCCAGGTGCCGCCCAAAAGTACGGGGCGCGATCTGTTTCATGCCGACTGGTTGCGTGATCAGGTCTGGGCCAACGCCTATGCGCCTGTCGATGTGCAAGCCACGCTGTGCGCACTGACGGCACAAACACTGGCCGATGAGATTGCGCGCCACGGCCCGGGCGCGCGCGCGGTGTATTTGTGCGGTGGCGGGGCGCACAACCACACCCTGCGCGAGATGCTGGCCACCCGCCTGCCGGGCGTGCGCGTGGGCACAACCGCTTTGCTGGGCGTGGATCCCGACTGGGTGGAGGCCTATGCGTTTGCATGGCTGGCGTGGTGCTGCCTGAACGGCCAGCCCGGTAATTTGCCAAATGTGACGGGCGCGCAAGGTTACCGCATCCTCGGCGCCATCTACCCCGCGTAAGCGGCAGAGCCGCTGCCACGCATAGGATGGGGCCAGATCCACCCACCAAAGTGGCAGGACGCGCCAGTGTGGCGCGAGCATCTGGCTTTGATGGGCGGGTCTAGCCCCACCCGATGCGGTCAGATTCTTTGCCCACTGCCGGAGAAAATCCGCTTGCGCAAACAACGCCGATTTCACCGCAGCCGTGAACTATGCTGAATCCACATAACAAGCTGTGGAGGCAACATGCTGGCGCTGGCTCGTCGTCCTATCGTGTCGCAGTTTGTGTTGCTGGGCACTTTTGTCTGCGTAATTGTGTTTGGATCACTGGTGGTGTTCACCAGCCTTAGCGTGCGCGATACCGCGCAGACCATCGCCGAGCATTCCTTGCAAACCGAACTGCAATTGCTAAGCGACGCCTTTAAGCTGGCCTACACCGACGCCAGCGCGCGCACCGCCAGCATCGAAAACGCCTTCAACCGCCTCGAAGCCGACCCACCAACGCTGAGCGATGAGCGCGACAGCGCAGGCATCGCACAAATCAAAGCCGGCACGCGCACGCTTAACGGCGATAGTGCTCTGCTGCAGACTTTCAAACAGCAAACCGGCGCCGAGGCCGCGTTGATCGCCAAAGACGCGCAAGGCAAGCTTGTGCGCGTTAGCACGCTGCTTAAAGATCCCGCCGGCAAATCGATGGTGGGCAGCGTTATCAAGCCGGATGACCCGGTGGCCAAAGCCGTGCTGGCCGGGCAGATTTACACCGGCGTGGTGCTACGCAACGACAAGTACTACATGACGCGCGCGGTGCCACTCAAAAATGCGCAAGGCCAGGTCGGCGGCTGGTATCAGGTGCGCGTCGATCTCACCCCCGAGCTGACTTCGCTGCGCGCGATGATGCACAAGCTCACCATCGGCGAGACCGGCTACGTGTACGCCGTCGCGCCCACGCACGATGAGCATGTCGCGCGTTTTGTGGTGCATCCACAGCTGGAAGGCAAAACGGTGGATGGCGCGGGCGGCACCAATCAGATTGATTTGTTCAAGGCCATGTTCAGCCAGCAAAGCGGCTTGCAGCATTATCAATTACCCAATCCGGCCAACAACAACCAGCCGGAAGACAAAATGGTGGCGTTTACTCATGTCGATGGCTGGAACTGGACCGTGGCGGCGGGCAGTTTTACTCGCGAATTTATCGGCCACAGCATCACGCTGCGTAATCGCTTGCTGATGTTTAGCGTTGCGCTGGCCGTCGTCACGCTGGCTTTGCTGTACTTTGGCTTGCGTCTCAAGCTGGCGCCGCTGGGCCATGTGGTGCGGGCGGTCGACCGCTTCGGTAAGGGCGACCTGACCGCGCGAATCCCTCTGGCGGCCACGCGGGATAGCCGGAATGAAATCGACCAACTGTCGCTGCAGTTCAACCAGGCCGCGCAGGGTTTGCAGAATCTGATTGGCGACGTGCGCCAGACCGCGGGCCAGGTCGACCAGGCCAGTGACCGTTTTGACGTCGCCATCGGACGCATGGCCAGTGACATGCGCCAGCAAAGCGAATCCGCTTCGGCCATGGCCGCCACGGTGCAGCAAATCACCGTCAGCATCTCGCATATCGCCGACCATGCCGGCGATGCCTCCGGCGCGGCACAACAAGCGGAGGGCGCATCGTGCTCCGGCAACCAGGTGGTGACGCGTATGGAAGCGCAAATGCGTGAACTGGGCGGCGCGGCCGAGCATGCGGCGGTGCGCATCAAAACGCTGGGCCAGCGCTCGGCGGAAATCTCCGGCATCGTCAAAGTAATCAAGGACATCGCCGACCAGACCAATCTGCTGGCGCTGAACGCGGCCATCGAAGCCGCGCGTGCGGGCGAGCAAGGCCGCGGCTTTGCCGTGGTGGCGGACGAGGTGCGGCAGTTGGCCGAACGCACTACCGGCGCCACTCAGCAAATCGGTCGCCTGATCGAGATGATCGTCAGCGAAACCGGCCATGTTGCCGCCGAAATCGTGGATGTGTCCGGCCGCATGCAAAGCGGCGTTACGCTGGCCAGCGCTACGGGCGATGCGCTGACCACCATCGCCGGCCACACCGGACGCACCGCCGCCATCATTGCCGATATCGCGCATGCCACGCGTGAACAATCGTCGGCCAGTGCGGTGCTGGCGCAGAACGTCGAGGCCGTAGCGCAGACCGCGCAAAGCAATGCCGGCGTAGTCGAAACCAATCGCGAAGAGGCGCGCCAGCTACGCCAACACGCGCAAACGCTGCAAGGTAAACTCGCCCGCTTTCAGGTGTAAGCGGCAGAATTGCCACACTGACATGACCGCGATTCCCTGACAGCGGCAATCAGGTAGACTACGGCCGAATCCGCTCTGGAGCCTGGCTCGTTCATGCAATCACATAATCAGTTTTCGCTGTTCGGTACCCGCCGTTTTCTGCCGCTGTTTATCACGCAGTTTTTTGGCGCGTTTAACGACAACCTGTTCAAGAATGCGTTTCTGGTAATGATCGTCTATGCCGGGTTAAGTGCAGGCGGCATGGATTCGCAAACACTGATCGGCGCATCGGCCGGCATCTTTATCCTGCCGTTCTTTTTGTTCTCGGCCGTGTCGGGTCAATTGGCGGAAAAGTTCGACAAGGCCAGGATGGCGCGGGCGGTCAAACTGCTCGAAGTGCTGATCATGCTGGCGGCCGGTTATGGCTTCTGGCAGCACAACGCCTATGTGTTACTGGGCTGCCTGTTCATGATGGGCGTGCATTCCACCTTGTTTGGGCCGCTCAAATATTCGGTGCTGCCGCAATATCTGCAGCCGCGCGAACTGATGGCGGGCAATGGCCTGATCGAAGGCGGCACCTTTATCGCCATTTTGCTGGGCCAGATTGCCGGCACCGTCATCGTGCAGCATCAGCCGCATGGCGAAACGATGATCATCTGGGCCTGCGTGGCCGTGGCCGTCATTGGTCTGCTGGCCAGCCGCAGTATGCCGCCTGCGCCCGCCCCCGCGCCCGATCTGAAAATCTCGTGGAATGTGCTGGGCGAGACCTGGCGCATCATCAATTTCTCGCGCCAGAACAAGACGGTATTCAACAGCTTGCTGGGCTTGTCGTGGTTCTGGTTTGTCGGCGCCATCTATCTCACCTATCTACCTGAGATGTCGAAAGTGGTGCTGCACGGCGATGCCTCGGTTTACACGCTGCTGATCACGCTGTTCTCGGTGGGCATTGGTGCGGGTTCGGTGCTGTGCGACAAGCTGTCCGGCCACAAGATCGAGGTCGGTCTGGTGCCGTTTGGTTCGATGGGTTTGTCGGCCTTTGGCATTGATTTGTACTTTGCGCTGGGCCATTCCCCGCTGGGCAATTACGACTGGATCAGCTTTTTGCGTGACAGTGGCCATTGGCGCGTGATGTTTGATCTGGCGTTGCTGGGCGTGTTTGGCGGCTTCTATACCGTCCCGTTGTATGCACTGATCCAGACGCGCTCGGACAAACGCTTTGTCTCGCGCGCCATCGCCGCCAACAACATCCTTAACTCGCTGTTTATGGTGGTGGCGTCCGCGATGGGCATCGCGCTGATTAAAGCCGGCCTGAGCATTCCCGCACTGCTATTGACCGTAGCGCTGCTGAATGTGCTGGTGGCCATCTATATCTACACGCTGATTCCCGAATTTTTGATGCGCTTTCTGGTGTGGATTTTGATCGGTCTTTTGTACCGCATCAAAGAACGCGGCCTGGAAAACATTCCGGATGAAGGCCCGTGCGTGCTGATCTGCAACCACGTCAGCTTTATGGACGCCATGGTCATCGCCGGCACGGTGCGCCGCCCGGTGCGTTTTGTAATGGACCATCGTATCTTCAAGATTCCGGTACTTAACTTTATCTTTCGCGTGGCTGGGGCGATCCCGATTGCGCCCGCCAAAGAAGACCCTACGCTCAAAGACAAAGCATTTGATCGCGTGGCGCAATATCTGGCGGAAGGCGAAGTGGTGTGCATTTTTCCGGAAGGCGCCATTACGCGGGATGGTGAAATTCGCACCTTCCGCCCCGGCATTGAGGAAATCATCAAGCGCACGCCCGTGCCGGTGATCCCGATTGCGCTGCAAGGTCTGTGGGGCAGTTTCTTCAGCCGTAAAGATGGCGCCGCGATGATGAAGATGCCGCGCCGCTTCTGGTCCCGCATCGGCTTTAATGTCGGCGCTCCAGTACCGGCCGAAGCGGCCGACCGCATGGCGCTGGAGGCGCGTGTGCGCGAGCTGCGGGGCGACTGGAAGTAAGCCGCCGCATCGTTAAAAACGGGTTTGTCCGCCTGCGCCCCGGCGCGCCAAGGCGGGCAAACCCGCTTTTTTATATCGGTGCATAAGCGCACAACACTTGCACTTGTCCGTCAGAACATCCCCGATTCCGCACCGCAACAGGCCGAAAAGCGCCTACGCCATAGCCGTCCATGCACCGGCTTAACGCACCTGCGGCGCTCGCTAAGATGGCTCCACGTCGAGCCACTGCAATCCGGCAGCTGGCCCGAATGGTGAAGTAGCACGATCGTAATCCCTTCAAAAGGAGAAACATCATGGCGCACAACAACCAACACACGAACAACGATTCCAAATCGAATTCCCAACAATCGCAAGCCGGCAGCAGCAAGCAGCAAACCGGCAATAGCCGTAGCAGCAGCTCCCCTGCGTCTTCGAAGAACCAGGTGAGCGGCCAGCAAGGTGGCTCGCACGAGCAACACGTTAATGCCGGTCGCCAAAGCCACAAGAACAGCTAAGGCTGCTTGTAGCGCATTCGCTTTACGCGGATGACCGACAGAAAAACGGCGCCTTGAGCGCCGTTTTTTTATGCCTGCTCGTCCTGCGTAGATGTTTTGACGGATGCCGTGTCATACGGTGGGTCTAGACCCACCACCCAAAGTGGCATGCCAAGCTCACCCGACATAGCAAACCACATTGAGTGGTGGGTCTAGACCCACCCTACCGCCTGGCTTAGTTCAGCGAATCGTCCGGGTAGAACTTGACGCCCTGGCCGCTTAGCTTGGGCGCCAGCGTTTTGCCCTTCACATCCACCTCATACATCCATACGCCCGGCGCGACTTCACCCACGCCCTTGCCTTCCTCGGCGCCACCGGCCTTGCCATCCGGGCTGAAGGTCCAGCCCTTGGTCACAAACTCGTTGTAGGTATCGGCTTTGTCGAACACAAACACCACGTTATAGGTTTTGTGGCCCTTGCCCCAGCTGCTGGGCGCGTGCGACATCTTCATATAGGTGGCGTGTTTGGTCGCAGTCTCGACGGCCATGCCGTTACCGAAAATGCCACCCGTCAGCACTTTACTGGCGTTGCTAAACGTGGCGTAGCCTGCAGCCGCACTCACTTTGGCCTTGGCGGACGGGTCGGCCGCGTACAGCGCGTCCAGTTCATGCGACGACTGCGTGCGCAGTGCGTCACGCTTTTCCGCCACATTGCTGGTGGCGTTTTCGGCGGCAAAGCCGGGCACCGCAACGGCCAGCAAGCTGCCAGCCAGTAATACCTGGGTCCAGAGTCGGGATCGGGTCATGTTGTTTCTCCGTGTTTTAGCTTTTGGGTAAGGCTTAGTGCGCAGGCGTAACGGCCACGGCAATCTCTTCCGTAATCACCGCCACCACCTGATCACCTTGCTTGATGTCACGCAAAACGGCCGGGTCGTCGATCTTGACGTCCACCACGCGACCCTTTGGCCCCTTCAGCGTGGCTATGCCGGTTTTATGGTCCACTTTGAGCACATTAGCCACCAGCGTCTGGCGTCTTGCTTCGTAGCCGCCCGGCTTGTCGCCCTGTGGGGCGGACGCTTGCACAGAAGTCTCGACATCCTCACGAATACCCTCGCCGCCTTTGCGCAAAGCCAGCGCCACGGCCACTTTGTATTCCGCCTGCACGCGATCACCCACTTTCAGTTGAGCAAAATTCTTGACCGATTCGTCCACCCGAATCTGCACAACGCGGCCCTTGTCGCCCTTGATGGTGATCTCGCGCGTGGCCGGATCAATGGCCTGGATGACACCACCGGCGCGCTCTTCGGTGGACGCCACGCCCGCGTCAGCCACTTTGGGCACGTCTTCAGCCATCGCCACCGACAGGCTGGTAGCCAACGTTAACGCCAACAACGAAAGATGCATTTTTTTCATGAGGCAGACTCCATTACGACCAGAAAAAAGGAAAAGATCCCAGCGCTAAAAGCTGTAGCCAACGCCCGCGCCATAAGTCAGCTGATTGGGTGTGCCGCGTTGGGTCACGATCGGGGTATCCGCGGCGGCGGCAATCAGGCGTTGCTCGATCACGCCCACGCCGACAAACCATTTCGGCGCCACGCGCACCACCGCGCCCAGCCAGCCGTACACCTGCTGACTGCCGCCGTGGGCATCGAAGGCCGGCAAGCCGCTGGCCGCCGCGCCTGCGCTGCTCACTCCGTAATAGGTATTCATAAAGCTATGGCTGCCCCAGCCATAGCCCAAGCCCGCGCCCAGCAATATTCGGGGCGAAGCGGGCAGCCAGACAGAGCCATATACCGAGCCGCGCGCGCCGGTATATTCCTGGCCCGCATTGGTCATCACATAGGTATAAAGACGCACGCGATAGGGCACGCCCCCGGCATGCAGATATTCGTAGCCAACAAACGCACCGCCTTCCATGGTGTTGTGGATGCCGGGCAAGGCGTCCAGCACCGGGTCATCCAGATCGCTGCGCCCCAACCGGATACCCAACACCGGGCCCCAACGGAACGACGAACCGGGCGCGCCCAGGTCCAGCTGCGCCACCGGGCCATACCATTCCAGCGTGTAATGTTCGCTGTGGTATTCCAGCGCAGGCATCACGCCCACCAGCGTGTCTTTGCAGCCGGTGCACTGGGTGGTCACCCCTACGCCGACGCCCGCCAGATTGGGCAAGTCAGGCAGGTCGATGGCGGCATGCGCCAGGCCAGCAGCGCTCATGCACACACAAAACAGAATTCGTATCAGATTACGCAAGGGGGCGACTCCAGCTGAACAATCGGACAAGCTCGGCGCGGGCACTTCATTAAAGATGACGAATTGCCGAACCCCAAGTGGTATCGCACGCTAAAACATTGCTACCCTTACGTCTTTCCGAAATGTCTCAACGGATTTCTTGTGCGAGTTTGTGTTCTTGCCCTGTTGCTGGCGGCCGCCGGCAGCGCATTTGCCGATGACACCGCGTCGGCCGTGGCCGATGCCCTGTTCCCCGAAGCTGTTTCACCGACCCAACCGCCTACGGTTACGCCCACGCCTGCGCCACTACCTGCCAGCACGGCCAGCGCGGTGGCGCTGCCGACACCCGCGCCCGCGCCGCGCCCGTTGCAGCCCAATCAGGCCGTGGTGGGTGACAAGGACGGCCGCTGGCTGCTCGACAAGCTGCTGCCGCGCGACATCAAGGATAGAGCCGGTTGGAGCAACGATATTTTCACGGCCTTTGCCGCGCTCAAGATTCCCTACACGCCGTCGTATTACTGCGCCGCCATGGCAGTCATCGCACAAGAATCCACCTGGCAGAGCGACCCCGTGGTGCCAGGCTTGCCCACGATCGTTTGGGGCGAAATCGACAAGCGCATTCATCGCTTTGGCATGCCGCGGCTGGTGGTGCAGGCAGCGTTTGCCAAAAGCTCGCCCGATGGCCGCAGTTATAACCAGCGCATCGACGCCTTGCGCACCGAGCGCCAGATGAATGCGCTGTTTGAAGACATGCTCACCGAGCTGCCGTTTGGCCAACAACTGGCGGGCGACAATCCAATCCGCACCGGCGGCCCGATGCAGGTGGGCGTCGATTTCGCCACCGCGCACACCAAGGTGTGGCCGTATCCGTACAAAATTGAACGCAGTCTGCGCGACGAAGTGTTTACCCGGCGCGGCAGCGTGTACTTTGGCACCGCACATTTGCTGCAGTACCCCACCACCTATACGCAGATGATCTATCGCTTTGCCGATTACAACGCAGGGCGCTACGCCAGCCGTAATGCGGCGCTGCAAGGCGTACTGGGCAAGCTGACGCACCAGACGCTCAAGCAGGATGGCTATTTGATGAGCTACAACGGCACGGTGCCGACCAACGCCGTGACGGACAGCCAGCGCGCCTTGTTTACGTTAACCAGTCAGCTCGGGCTGTCGCGCGCACAAATGCTGGCGGACCTGAAGCAGGAGCGTTACGCCGCTTTCGCGCAAACGCAGACCTACACACGGTTTTATGCTTATGCCGACAAGACGCTGGGCAAAGTACAACCGCGTGAAGCGCTGCCGCAAATCAAGCTGGTGAGCCCCAAAATCACGCGCAAGCTAACCACAGAGTGGTTTGCCAAACGCGTGGACGGGCGTTATCAGGCGTGTCTGGCTACCAGCCCGGTCATGCCCTGAGGCACTGCGGCAGGCGGCGTGAGCAGCACTTGCTGCGTGGGATTGGCGTTGCGTTTTTGATAGCGGTCGGGCCATGCGCTATTGCGCGTATAAGGCACGGTGCGGCCCGACAACGCCAGCGCCACTCGCGTAATCATGTTTTGCGTCCGGGCGTGATGGCCATGTGCGCTGCCCATCACCAACGCAATCGCCAGCAAGGCGACAAACTGGTACGGATGCGCGCGCAAATCGCGGCCAGAGGTCCATACCCATGCCAGGCTGATGCTGGTGCCCAGCATAAAGCCACCCAATACTTCGGACTGCGAATGCAGATGCAGCACCACGCGCGATACGCCGATCGCCAGTGCAAACAACACCCCCAGCAACCACGCCACGGCTTGCACCTTGATGCCCCGGCGCTGCGACATCCACACCAGTAGCGCCGGATAAATGGTGCTGGAAAACATGGTGTGGCCGCTAAAGCCGGTGAAGTCGATGGCCTCGATACCCACACCCCAACCCAGAAACGCCACCTTGGTCAGCCCCACCAACGTAGCGCCACCGCCAAACAACACCAGCCACCAGCCCAGCGCACGCCAGGCGCGTTCAAACACCATCCACAACGTGAACAAACCCGCCACGGGCATCAGCAGCGCGGAATCACCAAAATCAGTCAGCGTGGAATACAGAATATAAGAAGTCGGATTCATGGTTTCTTTATGTTAATGGGCGACCGGCGGCCATTTGAACGCGGCGGCATGGTGGCAAACTTCGGGCCAGAACGCCAGAAAATCGGCCTCAAAACCAGCGTAATCGCGCTCCAGCTCATCCACCGCGCCCGCCAGCGCATTGGGTTGCGACAAGCGATGCACCGACATCGAATCTATGGCCTGGCGCACCGCCGACAGTTCCCGATACGCCGTCAGCCAGTCAAACTGGCGCATGCGCGGCGAGATGCTGGCCAGCCGCGGCGGCAACCAATGCGCGTGTTCATCCAGCGCGGCATAAACGCTCTGGGCAAACTGCGCCAGATCGCCGCGCCCCAGATCGGCCCAGTGCCGCGCCAGCAGATGGTCATAAAACATATCAATCATGATGCCGGCGTAACGCCGCCGCGCCGGGCTGACCCGTTCGCGACTGCGTGCAAACAGCGGGTGCGCATCGGTAAACGCGTCGATGCTACGATGCAAGGCCACGCCGTGCGCCAGATCCAGCGGCAGCGCACCCGGCAAGGTGCCTTTGACAAAGTCGCCAAGCAAGGCGCCAGTCTTGTCCGCCGCGCTGGGCCCGCCCAGTAGCGTATGCGCCAGATAATTCATGCCATCACCGCTAACAGAGGGCGCGCGCTGAACTTTTGCGCCGCCAACGGGCCTGTGGGCATATCAATCACAAAACAAACGTGGAAACCGCACATGTCGTGGTTCAAGACTATTCTCGCTTCGGTGCTGACCGCCGCCACGGGCAACCCGCACCGTAATCTGCATTTTGATCCGGCGCGGCCGCATCACACGCCCACCGGTTTTCGTAACCGCTATCCGCACAGCCGTCCCAGCGGCGAAGATTTCCGGCGCTGGCGCGCAGAACGTAAAGCAAAAGGCCTGCCACATCCACCCTCGTCCGACCTGAGCGCCGTGGCGCCCGATCTGGCGTTGCTGTACGGCAATCGCACCCAGGACACAGTCAGTTGGGTGGGGCATAACACGCTGCTGTTGCAAACCGGAGGGCTCAACATCCTGACTGACCCGGTGTTTTCAGACCGATGTTCGCCGGTGCAGTTCGCCGGGCCCAAGCGCCATCAGCCGCCTGGCATCGCGCTGGACCAACTACCGCATATCGATCTGGTCTTGCTGTCACACAACCATTACGACCATCTGGACGCGCGCAGCGTACACGCGCTGATGCAGCAAGCAGGCGGGCCGCCGGTGTTCGCGGTGCCGCTGGGGCTGGATTTCTGGTTCAAGCGTCATGTCCCCAAGCTACCGGCTGATCACCTGGTCTGTCTGGATTGGTGGCAGACCGCCGATGTGGCCGGCACCACGCTGACCTTTGTGCCAGTACAACATTGGAGCGCGCGCACGCCGTTGGACCGCAATGCCACGCTGTGGGGCGGTTGGGTGCTGCAAAAGGCCGGTTTCCGCTTCTTTTTCTCGGGCGACCTGGGTTACTCGCGTGACATCGCCGACATCGCCGAACGCTTTGACGGCTTTGATCTGGCCGCGATCGGCATCGGCGCATACGAACCGCGCTGGTTTATGCAAAGCCAGCACATCAATCCGGACGAAGCCGTGCAAATCATGCAGGAACTCCGCGCGCGCCAGGCCATCGGCATTCATTGGGGCACGTTTGAACTTGCTGACGAGGCACTTGATCAGCCCGCGCTGGACCTGGCCGCAGCGCGGTTGCAGCATGGCGTGGCCGAGGACGCTTTCTTTGTGTTGCGCCACGGCCAGACCCGCGTGCTGCAATCGGCGGCCGAAACGCACGCCGCTTCCAATCTGTAGAACATTTGTTCTATAATCCGCCATCACTTTCCAACCGCACCCGGCAGGACACCAATTCATGGACGACAACAAAAGCAAGGCGCTCGCCGCCGCCCTGGCCCAGATCGAACGTCAGTTCGGCAAAGGCGCCGTGATGAAGATGGGCGACAACCAGATCGAAAACGATCTGCAAGTAGTTTCCACCGGGTCGCTGGGTCTGGATCTGGGCTTGGGCGTGGGCGGTTTGCCGCGCGGCCGTATCGTCGAAATCTTCGGGCCGGAATCGTCCGGTAAAACCACGCTGTGTCTGCACGTGGTGGCCGAAATCCAGAAGCTGGGTGGCACTGCGGCTTATATCGATGCAGAAAACGCACTGGACCCGATCTACGCGCAAAAGCTGGGCGTTAACGTGGGCGAAATGCTGATTTCGCAACCGGACACCGGCGAACAAGCGCTGGAAATTGCCGACATGCTGGTGCGGTCGGGCGGCGTCGACATCATCGTGGTCGACTCGGTGGCGGCGCTGACGCCCAAGGCCGAAATCGAAGGCGAAATGGGTGACGTGCACGTCGGCCTGCAAGCGCGTTTGATGAGCCAGGCGCTGCGTAAACTCACCGGCAACATCAAGCGCACCAACACTTTGGTGATCTTTATTAACCAGCTGCGGATGAAGATTGGCGCAATGATGCCTGGCCAGAGCCCGGAAACCACCACGGGTGGTAACGCGCTCAAGTTCTACGCTTCGGTGCGCCTGGACATTCGCCGTATTGGTTCGGTGAAGAAAGGCGAAGAAGTCATCGGCAACCAGACCAAGGTGAAGGTTGCCAAGAACAAGGTTGCACCGCCGTTCCGCGTCATTACTTTTGACATCCTGTACGGCGAAGGCATCAGCCGCGAAGGCGAAATCGTCGAGCACGGCGTTACGCACAAAATCGTTGAGAAGGCGGGCGCCTGGTATAGCTACAACGGCAACAAGATCGGCCAGGGCCTCGAAAACTCGCGCCAGTATCTGAAAGACAATCCGGAAGTGGCTGCCGAGATCGTGCAGAAAATCCGCGAGAAGATTGGCATCAGCAGCGCGCCGATTGAAGTGGGCGGTTCGATTTCGGATGAAGCCGAGCTGGACGCTTAAGCATTGCCTACCCAAGCCCCGGCGCCAGGTCAGTAAAGATGAGCAGCAAGCGTGACCCCACGCCCACTGCGGCTGACCTGCGTAACCGGGGCTTGCGTTTATTGGCGCGGCGCGAGCATTCGCGCGGCGAAATGCACAGCAAGCTCAAGCCCTACACGCCCGACGAAGAAACGCTCAATGCCTTGCTCGACGATTTTGAAGCGCGCAAATGGCTATCGGACGAACGCTTTGCCGAGCAATGGACGCATTTCCGCTCGGAGCGTTATGGCAGCCGCCGGCTTGCCGCCGAGCTGCGGCAGAAAGGCGTGGCTTCCGAAGTGATTAACGAAGCGCTCGACCAGGTGCGTGATGGCGAAGCCGAGCGCGCCCATGCGCTGTGGCAGCGGCGTTTTGGTCAAGCCAGTGACGACCCGAAAGAGCGCACCAGGCAATTACGCTTTCTGGCAGCACGCGGTTTTTCTCCTTCCGTCATCTATCGCATCGTCGGTGGCGCAATGGATGACGAATTCGATGTCAGCGGCGACGAAGACTAGGCGGGTCGCGCTTGCGCTTGCCGCAGCACTTCCCGCGCGATCCTCCCTGTAGCCTGCTCGACTTTCCCTCGCCTCAAACCGGAATCACCTACCCGGTCACCCGACTTTCTATCAGCCCGCCGCGCCGGGGACGGTCGCGCGCCTAGCCTGCGCACTTAACCCGTCTACACCCCCTACAACTCCCTCTGCCCCGCTCCGCCGTCTGTCTGGCCGAGAAAGAAAAGCCGTCGCATTTGCGCTAAATCAGCACGCTCGCGCCAGACTATCTACCTTGGGTTGTGCCATATTGTCACTTCTTGCTTAGCAAACTTACAGCAGCGTCTTCTGCATACAGTTTTAAAATAAGAAACACACCAACGCAGCAGATCACTTAAAACGTTGACGCAAGGCCGGCATGGATGCCGGAAGTGGGGAGATAGATTTGATCGTCCGTTGCTACGCCCGGTTAGCATGCAGTGGGGCACTGCATGAGTAGCCGCAACATTCCCCTCAGCGACGAGATGTCGTTTGAACAAGAAGCGCTGCCGGTCGCGGCCGACTTCGAGCGCTGGCGCGTCCTGATCGTCGACGACGAACCCGACGTGCATCAGGCCACCACCTTTGCGCTGAAAGAAGCCGTCATCCTGGACAAGCGCCTTGAGTTTCTGCACGCCTATAACGGCGAACAGGCGCTCAAGCTGCTGGCCGCCGAACCCGATATCGCAGTCGTTCTGCTCGACGTGGTCATGGAAGGCGAAGAAGACGGCTTGCTGGTGGCGCGCGCGATTCGCGATCAACTCAACCTGCAGGAAATCCGCATCGTATTGCGCACCGGCCACCCTGGTTACGCGCCTGAATATCAGGTCATTCGCGATTACGGCATCAACGATTACAAGACCAAATCCGATCTGACTCAAGTCCGGCTGATGACCACGCTGACAGCGGCCATCCGCTCGTATCAGCAACTCAAAATCATCAATACCAGCCGCCGTGGTCTCGAAATGATCGTCGAGGCTTCTGCGCTGCTGTTCGAGCGACGCTCGCTGGAAAGCTTTGCCGCTGGGGCGCTCACGCAACTGGCCGCGCTGTTGGGTTTGCCGCCTGACGGCCTGATCTGCACGCACCAACCGCGCGGCGCGGGCATCAGCCCGCCGCAAGACTGGACCATCGTCAGTGCAGCTGGCGAACTGCAACCGCTAATAAACCAGCCCTTGCATGCACTGGATAAGCCCGATGTGCTCAACGCCATCGAGCACGCCATTCGCTCACGCAGTTCGATTTATGCAGCGCGCTATACAGTGCTGTATCTGCGCCGGGCGTCGGCACAAGAAGCCGCGATTTATCTGGATACGGGTCGCCCTATTCCGCTGGCCGATCAGCAATTGCTGGAGATTTTCTGCAGCAATATTGCGGTCGGTTTCGAAAATATTGCGCTGTTTAAACAACTGCAAGACCTCGCCTATATTGATCCGCTGTGCCATATCCCCAATCGCACGCAATTTGTGAGCCGGCTTAACCATTTGCTGCAATATCCTCAGCCGGACCAGATTGTGGTATTGCTTGATATTGCCCAGTTTTCACAAATCAATGACGCATTGGGCCATTTGATTGGCGATCAGTTATTGCAAAGCGTCAGCCAGCGCTTGCGCGCATTGGTGCCGCCTTCAGTGGCATTGGCACATATTGGCGTGGATTTGTTTGGCTTGGCCGGGCGCGAAAGCGATATCGGACTGGATCGGCTGCATGCGGCATTCGCCAAGCCGTTTAACGTCGGTTCGCATTTATTGCGCATCAAAATCACCAGTTCGGCCGCGCGGCTGACCGACACCGAATCCACCGGCATTGGCTGCCTGAAAGACGTGACGATCGGCCTTAATCTCGCCAAACGAGAAGGCCCAGGCAGCTTTACCTGGTATTCGCCCGCCATGAGTCTGGCTTCGCGCCAACGGCTGGACTTACTGCACGACCTGGAAGCCGCCATTCGACAACAGCAATTGCTGGTGTATTACCAACCGCAAATCTCGCTGACTGATGGCGCGGTCATTGGCATGGAAGCGTTATTACGTTGGCCGACTGCCAACGGCCAGTTTATCGGCCCCGATCGCTTTATTCCGCTGGCCGAACAATCCGGTTTGATTATCGAATTGGGCGACTGGTTATTGGGCAAGGTATGTGAGCAGATTGTGTCCTGGCGCAACGAGGGCTTGGGCGATCTGAAAGTGGCGATTAATGTCTCGATGGTGCAATTCAATCACGACACGTTGGTCGACCAATTGGCCTTGCGTTTACGCCAATACGGCGTCAAGCCCAGCCAGATTGAAATCGAAATCACCGAATCAGTGGCGATGCAAACGCTGGAAGATGTGATCGACACCATCCGCCGCCTTAAACAATTGGGCGTGACGGTGTCGATTGATGACTTCGGCACCGGCTTTTCCTCATTGGCGTATTTGCAAAAGCTGAATGCCGATCGCCTGAAAATTGATCGCAGTTTTATCCGTGAGATTGGCGTTAATGAAGGCTCACTCAGCATTGCCGAAATGGTGATTAATCTGGGCCACAAATTGGGCATCGCTGTTTTGGCCGAAGGCGTTGAAACCGCCGAGCAAGCCGCATTGCTGCGCGCTTCAGGCTGTGACGAAGCGCAAGGATATCTGTTTGCCAAACCCGCGCCCGCACGCATGTTGGGACAATGGCTGCGCGAAACCCAAGGCCGCGTCGCGTTAAGCCAGGCAGCGAGCGCAATCAGCCACACCGTAAGCCCGTCAGCGTGATCGTGCTTTAACGCGAAAGCGGCGGCACGTTGCCAACCGGAGGTTGCAACCACGCATCCCACGGTGGCGTGTCGCCCCATTCGCTGTGCAGAAACGCGATAAACGCCCGCACCTTGGCCGATACATGACGTCGGCTGGGGTAGATGGCCTGCAACGCCAGTGCGGGCAGATGGTAGTCCTGCAGCAAAGGCACCAGCGCGCCCGAACGCAAGTCATCACCCACCAGAAACGTTGGCTGCAAAATCACGCCTTCCCCCGCCCGCGCCGCCGCCACCAGCACGTCCCCGTTATTAGCGCGCATGACCGATCTCACCGGCACGCTGCTGCGCCGCTGTTGCGCGTCGGTAAAACTCCAGGTTTCGCCCTCGGCGGCATAGCTATAGGTCAGCGCGCGGTGCTCGCGTAATGCCTCGGGCGTCGTCGGCGTGCCAAAGCGCATCAGATAACCCGGCGCAGCGCAAACCACCACGCGGATGGGCGTAATCTTGCGCGCCACATACGACCCCGGCATTTGCGCCGCGATGCGCAACCCTAAATCCAGCCCTTCCTCCACCAGATCAACGCTGCGATCAGCCAGCGAAATATCCAGCTGCACCTGCGGATAGCGCGCGCAAAACTGCGGCAGCAAGCTGGCCAGATGACGCGTACCCAGCGACACGGGCGCGGTAAACCGCAGCGTGCCGGTGGGCTCGGCATCGTTGCTGCCGATCTCGCTTTCCGCTTCGGCAATGTCGGCCAGGATTTGCTGGCAGCGCGCCAGATAAATACGGCCGGCATCGGTTAACGCCAGCCGGCGCGTGGTGCGCTGCAGTAGCCGTGCCTCCAGCCTGCTTTCCAGATCGGCCACCAGCCGCGATACCACCGAACTGGAAACGCCCAGTTTGTCCGCCGCGCCCACAAAGCTACCCGCCTCGACGACGCGCACAAATACCGCCATTGCCTGCAATTTATCCATGTGCGCCCTTTCCTTTGTTGCGCCATCTGGCCGTCGCGGCGGTAGCGTAATCCGCCCGCGTTATTTTAGCTAACCGCGCGCTACAAGCGCTGTACCTGGCTAAGCTGGAGTACAGCCGCCGCACTGCGTACACTGCGCGGCCATCCCCGCCCGTTTGACCGGAACACCGCCCCATGCCCGACACGCCCGCCGCGACACCGTCCAGCCCCGATTCCACCACGCAACCCAAGCCGCGCAACCTGAGCAAGGGCGCCATTATCCTGCTGGGCACGCTGACTGCCATCGGCTCGATTTCGATCGATATGTATCTGCCCGGCTTTCCGGCCATCGAGCGCGATCTGCACGCCACCGCAGGCCAGGTGCAATGGACGCTGGCCAGCTTCTTTATCGGCCTGGCGCTGGGCCAGTTGTTCTACGGTCCGATTTCGGATCGCTTTGGCCGCAAGCCACCCATGTATGTCGGCATGATGCTGTACGCGCTGGCTTGCGTCGGCTGCATGATGGCGACGTCGATCGAATGGTTGATTGCCTGCCGCTTTGTGCAGGCGCTGGGCGGATGCGCGGGCATGGTGGTGGCGCGCGCGGTGGTGCGCGACCGCTGCGAACCGCGCGAGGCGGCCAAGGTGTTTGCCTTGCTGATGCTGACCATGGGTCTGGCGCCCATCCTGGCCCCCTTGTTGGGCGGAAGCCTGGTGGTGTTTGCCGGCTGGCGCGTGCTGTTTGCGGTGCAACTGGCGTTTGCGGTGATTTGCTTGCTGGGCATGCATTTTGGCCTGACCGAGAGCCACAATCGCGACACCGCGCAACCGCTGCATCTGGGTCGCATCCTCGGCAGCTATTTTAATCTGCTGCAAGACCGCTGGTTTGTGGGCTACACCCTGGCCAGCGGCCTCGGCTGGGCGGGCATGTTTGCCTACATCACCGGCTCGCCCTATGTGCTGATTACCCTGCACGGCATCAAGCCCGAGCATTTTGGCTGGGTATTTGGCAGCAATGCGTTCGGCATGATTTTTGCGGCGCAGATCAATAGCCGTCTGCTCAAGCACTTTGAGATCGACAGCATTTTGCGGCGCGCTTTGTGGGTGCCGATGCTGGCCGGCATCGCGCTGGCCGCCGTGGCGTGGCTGCGACTGGAAACGCTTACCCTGTTGCTGTCGGGCCTGTTCTGCTTTGTGGCCAGCCTCGGTTTTGTCGGCCCCAACGGCTCGGCTTCGGCGATGCGCCACCAGGGCCAGCGCGCCGGTCTGGCCTCCGCGCTGATGGGCAGCCTGCAATTTGTGCTGGCCACCGTGGTTGGCACGCTGATGGGCGCCTGGCAAGACCCCAGCGCGCGCCCGCTGACCACCTTGATGGCGGTGTGCGGCATCCTCGCGTTTACGGTGCATCGGCTGCTGGTCGTGCGCGTCGAAGACCCGCGCAACGCACAACCGCATTAATCGCTGCCCGCCGCACGCTGCTTGCTGTCGCGGCCGCCCCGCATCAGGGCGCGCCGCTATCCTCTACCGGGCGTTTGCACTAGAATCACGGGTTCCTTTTCATGTGTGACTTGCCCCAGACCATGACATCCGCTGAGATCCGGCAGAAGTTCCTCGATTTTTTCGCCTCGAAGGGCCACCAGATTGTGGCTTCTTCGTCGCTGATTCCCGCCAATGACCCGACGTTGCTGTTTACCAACGCGGGTATGAACCAGTTCAAAGACGTGTTCCTCGGCTTTGACAAACGTCCGTACACGCGCGCCACCACGGCGCAGAAAGTGGTGCGCGCCGGCGGCAAGCACAACGATCTGGAAAACGTGGGCTACACCGCCCGCCATCACACCTTCTTTGAAATGCTGGGCAACTTCAGCTTTGGCGATTATTTCAAGGAAGACGCGATCAAATACGCGTGGGAATTCCTGACCAGCCCGCAATGGCTGGGCCTGCCGTCCGAAAAACTGTCGGTGACGGTGTATGCGGAAGACGACGAAGCCTACGACTTGTGGCACAAAACCATAGGTGTGCCGGCTGAACGCATGATCCGGATTGGCGACAACAAAGGTGCCAAATACGCATCCGACAACTTCTGGACCATGGGCGACACCGGCCCGTGTGGCCCGTGTACCGAGATTTTTTACGATCATGGCGCGCATATTCCGGGCGGCCCGCCTGGCTCACCGGATGAAGATGGCGACCGCTTTATCGAAATCTGGAACAACGTATTCATGCAGTTCAACCGCGACGAAGCGGGCGTGCTGCACAAGCTCCCCAAGCCGTCGGTGGATACCGGCATGGGCCTGGAGCGCATTGCTGCGGTCATGCAGCACGTTAATTCCAATTACGACATCGATCTGTTCAAGCAACTGATCGCCGACGCGCAACGCGTTACCGGCGCGGCCGACATCAACAGCCCGTCGCTGAAAGTGATTGCCGACCACATCCGCTCCTCGGCGTTCCTGATCGCCGACGGCGCCCTGCCGGCCAACGATGGTCGCGGTTATGTGGTGCGTCGCATCGTGCGTCGCGCTATCCGCCACGGCTACAAGCTGGGTCAGAAGGGTTTCTTCTTCCATCAACTGGTGGCCAAACTGGCCGAGCTGATGGGCGATGCTTATCCGGAACTGCGCCAACGCCAGAGCGCCATCGAAGACGCGCTGCGCCTCGAAGAAGAGATCTTCGGCCGCACGCTGGAAAACGGCATGGCGCTGCTCGAATCGGCACTGGCCGGCGACAAGAAAGAACTCGACGGCGCAACGGCGTTCAAGCTGGCCGATACCTTCGGGTTTCCAATCGATCTGACCGCCGATGTCTGTCGCGAACGCAATGTCACGGTCGATATGGCCGGTTTCGAAGCCGCACTCGAAGCGCAACGCACGCAATCGAAAGCGGCTGGCACGTTCAAGATGGCGGCAGGTCTGGCCTATGAAGGCGAAGGCACCTGCTTTCATGGCTACCAACAAGCCAACGCCGACGCCACCGTACTGGCGCTGTATCGCGGCAACGAGCCGGTGCAGCAACTGCAAGCCGGTGAAGATGGCGTGGTCGTACTCGACAACACGCCGTTTTATGCCGAATCGGGCGGCCAGGTGGGCGACACCGGCGAAATCGCTGCGGCTGGCGGCATTGATGCGCTGTTCGACGTAACGGACACCCAGAAAGTCAAAGCGGATGTCTTCGGTCATCAAGGCCGTCTGGTGCGTGGCACGCTGAAAGTGGGCGACCGCGTCGCCGCCAGCATCGACCAGCACAAACGTAGCGCCACCCAGCGCAACCACTCCGCCACTCACTTGCTGCACGCCGCATTGCGCGAAGTACTGGGCAAGCACGTCGAGCAAAAGGGCTCGCTGGTTAACGCCGAACGCACCCGTTTTGACTTTAGCCACCCGAAGCCGGTGACCGCGGAAGAGCTGGCGCGCATCGAAGCGCTGGTTAACCACGTGGTAATGCATAACCACGAAGTACACACCGCCAATATGAGCTACGACGACGCCATCAAGGCCGGTGCAATGGCGCTGTTTGGCGAGAAGTACGGCGACGAAGTGCGCGTGCTGAAGATGGGCGATTTCTCCACCGAACTGTGTGGTGGCACGCACGTGAGCCGCACCGGCGATATCGGCTTCTTTAAAGTGCTGTCGGAAGGCGGCGTGGCTGCCGGCATCCGCCGCGTGGAAGCCACCACCGGCGAAGGCGCACTGGCATTGGTCCAGCAACAAGAACGCGAACTGAAAGCCGCTGCCGCACTGGCGCAAGCGCAGCCGGGCGAGCTGCTGACCAAACTGGAAAAGCTACAAGACAACGCCAAGGCGCTGGAAAAAGAGCTGGCCAAGCTGAAAGGCCAACTGGCCGCCAGCAAGGGCGACGAGCTGGTCAACAACGCCGTCGCCATCGGCAACGCCAAAGTATTGGCGGCCGAACTGCCGGGCGCGGACACCAACGCGCTGCGCGAAACGCTGGACAAGCTCAAAGACAAGCTGGGCAGCGCGGCCATCGTGCTGGCAGCAGTCGCCGACGGCAAAGTCAGCCTGGTGGCTGGCGTTACGGCCGATCTGACCAGCAAGGTCAAGGCGGGCGAACTGGTTAACTTTGTGGCGCAGCAAGTGGGCGGCAAAGGCGGCGGTCGTCCGGATATGGCGCAGGCGGGTGGCACGCAACCGGAAAACCTGGCGACGGCCCTGTCCGGCGTGCAGGCCTGGGTTAGCGCCAAGCTGTAATCGGCAACCGATTCAAGGCATTACCGCAAACCCGGCCTCGCGCCGGGTTTTTTACGTCTGGCGCAGACGCCACGCCGAGGCGCAGCTAATTCCTTTCAGCGCTTTTAAGCGCACTCCTAATTCTTTAACACCGTTTCGCCGCGTCGCTAGACTGCCCACTCCCGCATGCCACAAGCATTTGCGGGCTATACCGAAGAGCGCAGCGCGCTGCATGCCGCGCCCATTTCATCCCCCTAAAACCACTCGCCGCCGCCGACACAATCGACGCGTGGCGCAGGATTTTCCGCCATGTCACAAGACGCCCTGCTAGGCCTGATCGGCCAGACGCCCCTACTCAAAATCACCCGCATCGACACCGGCCTGTGTGAGCTGTTTGTCAAACTGGAAAACCAGAACCCCGGTGGCTCCATCAAAGACCGCATTGCGCTCACCATGATTGAAGCAGCCGAGCGTGATGGCCGCCTGCAACCGGGTGGCACCATTATCGAAGCCACCGCGGGCAATACCGGCCTGGGCCTGGCGCTGGTGGCCACGCGCAAGGGCTACAGGCTCAAGCTGGTGGTGCCGGACAAGATGAGCCTGGAGAAGATTGCCAACTTGAAAGCGCTGGGCGCCGAGGTGTTGATTACGCGATCGGATGTCGGCAAGGGCCACCCGGCCTATTACCAGGATTACGCGCGCAGGCTGGCCGATGAGACGCCAGGCGCGTTCTATATCGATCAGTTCAACAACCCGGCCAACCCGGCCGCGCATGAAAACGGCACCGGCCCGGAAATCTGGCAGCAGATGGCGCACGACGTTGATGCGATTGCGGTCGGCGTGGGCTCCAGCGGCACGCTCAGCGGCCTGTCGCACTTCTTCGCCCGCGCTGCGCCGCACGTCGAGTTTATTCTGGCCGACCCGGTCGGCTCGGTGCTGGCTGATTATGTTGAGACCGGCAGCTACGGCGAAGCGGGTAGCTGGCGCGTTGAGGGCATAGGCGAGGATTTTATTCCGCCGTTGGCCGACTTCAGCAAAGTGCAGCAAGCGCATCGCATCAGCGACGAAGAAAGCATCGCCACCGCGCGTTTGTTGCTGGAGAAAGAGGCCATTCTGGCCGGTTCTTCCACCGGTACGCTGTTGGCGGCGGCACTACGCTATTGCCGCGCGCAGACCACGCCCAAGCGCGTGGTGACGTTTGTGGCAGATAGCGGCAACAAATATCTGTCCAAGCAGTTCAACGAAGGCTGGCTCATCGACCAGGGCTTGCAGAAGTTGCCGCAACACGGCGACCTGACCGACCTGATCACGCGGCGGCATGACCAGGGCGCCACCATTACCGCGCGCGCCGACGAAAGCCTGGCCGATGCTTATGCGCGCATGCGGCGGCACGATATTTCGCAATTGCCAGTATTGGAGGCCAACGACCAGGTACTCGGCATCATCGATGAATGGGACATCCTGAAAGCCGTCAGCGCCGCCCCCGCGCATTTTGCCGCGCCGGTGCGCGACACCATGAGCACCGATCTGGTGACTTTGAAGCCGGCCGATAGCATGGCCGCTTTGCTGCAGGTCTTTAACCAGGGCAAGGTCGCCCTCATCGTCAATGATCAAGCGCGCTTTATTGGTCTGATTACGCAAGCCGACGTAATCAATTACTGGCGCAACAAGCGCTAACAGCGCTATCACAGAATTCATAACCCCGACTTTGCAGGAGCAAGCATGCCCCACCCCGATACGCTGGCCGTCCACGCCGGTTACGCGCCCGATGCCACTGGCGCGGTGATGCCGCCGATTTACACCAGCTCCACTTACGCGCAGCCCGCGCCGGGCGAGCACACCGGCTATGAATACATCCGCAGCGGCAACCCCACCCGCAATGCCTTCGAGCAAGCGCTGGCCGAACTGGAAGGTGGCGCGGCCGGTTTTGCCTTCGCCTCAGGGTTGGCCGCGATGGCGACGCTCGTGGATTTGCTCGACGCGGGCAGCGAGATCGTCGCGATTGATGATCTGTACGGCGGCGCATGGCGTCTGTTTGAAAAAGTGCGCGGCCGCAGCGCAGGCCATCGCATTACTTATGTGGCCGACGAGGCCGCTTTCAAAGCCACCATCACCGCCAACACCAAACTGGTGTGGCTGGAAATCCCGACCAATCCGCTGCTGAAAATCATCGACCTTACCAGCGTGATCGAATCCGCGCATGCGGTCGGCGCACTGGTAGTGGTTGATGCCACCTTTGCCACGCCGTACCTGTTGCGTCCGCTCGATCTGGGCGCGGATATCGTGCTGCATTCGGTCACCAAATATCTGAATGGGCATTCCGATGTGCTGGGCGGCGCGGTGATTGTGCGTACGCCCGAGTTGGCCGAGCGCGTGCGCTATCTGCAGAATGCGGTCGGTGCGGTGATGAGCCCGTTTGACAGCTTTCTGGCGCTGCGTGGCCTCAAAACGCTGGGCCTGCGCATGCAACGCCATTGCAGCAATGCGCAAGCCTTGGCCGAATGGCTGGAGCAGCAAGTCGGCGTGCAGGACGTAATCTATCCGGGGCTAGCCAGCCATCCGCAGCACGCGTTGGCGCAGCAGCAGTTCAAGCAAGGCTTTGGCGGCGTGGTTAGCGTGCGGCTGGATGCCGACGATGCGGGTGTGCGGCGCTTTCTGAATGCACTCAAGCTGTTTACGCTGGCCGAGAGCCTGGGCGGCGTGGAAAGCCTGGTGAATGTGCCGTGGTTCATGACGCACGCGTCGCTGCCGGAGGCGGATCGGGTTGGCCGTGGCATCGGCCCCAATCTGCTGCGTTTTTCAGTGGGGATAGAACATATCGAGGATTTGCAGGCCGACCTGGCCGCCGGTTTGGCCGCGCTGCAAGCCGCGTAATTCCGCCGCAATCAATCAAGGCCCGGCATTGCTGCAATGCCGGGCCTTGATTGATCTGCGCCACGCAGCGTCAGCACGTCAGCGTTTCGGCTTGGCGCCCCATGCGCCGGTGGTTTCTTTGCTACCCATCTCATCGCGCTCCGCCACCTCGGGCGCGGACGCCACCTTTGAAGCGCTCTGATACGAGCTGTAAATCCGCCCTACCGAATTTACATACGCCAGCAAATGCGTGCCCACGCTTTGCCGGGCCACTTTTTCGACATTGCCGTTCCACTTGTCCGGGTCCAGCCCTTGTGCGGCCGCCTTTTTGCGCAATTGCTGGATGCGCCCTTCGCCCGCGTTGTAGGCAGCGATCATAAAGGCCATCTGGTCGTCGGGCCGGATGCTGGGACTGGTAAACATATCGCGCAAATAACCCAGATAGCGCGCCGCCGCAGTCACGTTTTGCTGGTTGTCATGCGGATTGGTGACGCCCATTTTGCGCGCGGTCAGCGGGTTGATCTGCATCAGTCCGGTTGGACCGCCTTTGGTGCGCACCACTGGGTTCAGCGAGGTTTCTTTTTGCCCGATGGCGGCCAGCAACAGCCAATCCATATTGTTGGCCGTGGCCACCAGTTGGAACATCGGCGCAAAAAAGCCCAGCTTGTCCATCGACGACAATTGCTCGGGGCTGCTGACGTGCCCGTCACTGTCTTTGGTGATATAGCGCTGCGTGCCCGCCAGCGCGCGGTTGGCCAGGCCATCGCCTTTGGCCGCCAGAAACTGGTTAACCTGGGTCTGCCACACCGGCTTGTCTTGCGGCATGGCCCAGACATATTCGACGGCATCGGGCGCACAGGCATCCACCTGCATCTGGGCAAAGCGCTTGCTCCAGAGCTTGGTGATATAGCGGCTGGCCAAGGTCGCCTGGTCGTCTTTCAGTTCGCCAAGGATGCTTTCCGCGGTCGTGCCGATGCCCGCCTCCTGCAATTGCACTTTGACGTCGGGCGTCACCACGCGGCGCGCGTAGCTGGCCGGTGGCTGCATTAAGGCGTGGCCGGACAAAGCACTCCAGTCGCTCAGCGACGCTGCGCCTTTGGGCTGGACCACGCACCAGGTGTCCTTCAGATACGGCGTTGATGTGGCGGCCAGTTGGTTCAAGCCTGCGGACGCAGGAATCAGCCCCGCCGCCAGGTCGCCCTTGCCCGCGCGCAATTGCGGCAGCAACTCGCCCGCGTCCACCGGCAAATAGGTGAACTTGATCGGCGTGCCGTTCTTGCCGCGACTGCGGTTTAACCAGGTTTCGAACTCTTGCAGCATCGAATACTCGACGCCGTGCGGGCGTCCATGCTGAAAAAAGAAGGTCGATGCGCCCAGCGCCACCAGCACGCGTATCTGCCGTGGTGGGTCAGAGGGATTGAAATCCGCGTCGCCCAGGGTGGTATCGGCGTCGTCCGCCACGCCATTGGCGGCGGCATCGGTCGCGTCGGCGACGGACGCATCCTTGGCTTTAGCCGGGGTTTTAGCGGCTTTGGTCGCCTTGGCGTGCGCCTTGGTATGGCTCGCGGCATAGCCTGGCGCGCTGCCCAACAGCAGTAAAATCGCCAGGAAATTGAGGAAAATCAGGGGTTTGGCCTGTGACATGGCCAGCATTGTAGGGGCGTTTGGCGTGGTTGTGCCAGTGATCGCGTCACACACGCGTATAATCGCGGCCTGTCCAATTTGCGAATTGCTGCCCGCCATGCCCTTGCTCTATGTAGAAAATGCCAGCCTTGCCTTCGGCCACTGGCCCCTGCTCGACCACGCCATGTTGTCGGCGGACGAAGGCGAACGCGTGGGTTTGATCGGGCGCAACGGCCAGGGCAAATCCACCTTGCTGAAGGCGATTGCCGGCGTGCACGCACTGGACGAAGGCGACATCCGCATCGCGCAATCGGCGCATATGGCGTTTGTGGCGCAAGAGCCCGAATTCCAGCCCGAGCAAACCGTGTTTGAAGCGGTGGCCGAGGGCCTGGGCGATTTGCGCCAGCTGATTATTGATTATCACGCCTGCGCCGATGCGCAAGATGGCAGCGAAGCCGCGCTGGACCGCCTGATGGCGCTGCAACACGCGCTGGAATCGCGCGATGGTTGGCGTTTTGATGCGCTGATCGCCTCCACGCTCACCACGCTGGGCCTGCCGCCGCATACACAGATCAAGGATTTGTCGGGCGGCTGGAAAAAACGCGTCGCCCTGGCGCGCGCCCTGGTCTGCGAGCCGCAATTGCTGCTGCTGGACGAGCCAACCAACCATCTGGATGTGTCAGCGATTGAATGGCTGGAAGGTTTGCTCAACAACTTTAACGGCTGCGTGGTGTTCGTCACCCACGACCGGCGCTTTCTCGATAATGTGGCCACGCGCATTGTGGAACTGGATCGCGGCACGCTCACCAGCTTTCCTGGCAACTTCACCGCTTATGAAACGCGTAAAGCCGAACTGATCGCGGCCGAAGAAACCGTCGCGCGCAAGTTCGACAAAGTGCTGGCTGCCGAAGAAGTGTGGATCCGCAAAGGCGTGGAAGCGCGCCGCACGCGTAACGAAGGCCGCGTGCGTCGGCTGGAACAACTGCGCCGCGATCGCGCCGCGCGGCGTGAACGCGTTGGCAATGTGTCGTTCAAGGTGGATGCGGGCGAACGCTCGGGCAAGCTGGTGGCGGAATTTGAAAACGTCAGCCTCGCCTTTGGCGAAAAAGCCATCATCACCGACTTCACCTCGCGCCTGCTGCGTGGCGACAAGATCGGCCTGGTCGGCGCCAACGGCATCGGTAAAACCACCTTCCTTAAATTAGTGCTGGGCGAGCTGGAACCCGATAGCGGCACGGTCAGCCACGGCACCAAGCTGGAAGTCGCCTATTTTGACCAGTTCCGCGAGCAACTGGACGAAGATGCCTCCGTGGCCGATGTGGTCAGCCAGGGCAATGAATGGGTCGAGATCGGCGGCCAGCGCAAGCACATCATGGGTTATCTGGAAGAATTTCTGTTTCCGGCCGAACGCGCGCGCAGCCCGGTGCGCTCGCTGTCGGGTGGCGAACGCAACCGGCTGTTGCTTGCGCGCCTCTTTACCCGCCCCGCTAACGTGCTGGTGCTGGACGAACCGACCAATGATCTGGATATTGATACGCTCGAATTACTGGAACAGTTGCTGATCGACTATCCGGGCACCGTGTTTCTGGTGTCGCATGACCGGGCCTTTCTCGACAATGTGGTCACGCAAATCATTGCTTTTGAAGGCAATGGCGTATTGCTGGAAAACGCAGGCGGCTATCAGGATTGGCAAGTTGCGCGTCAGCGCATGCAACAAGCACGAGTTGAGGCCGCAAAGCCAGCACCGTTGGTAGCCGACAAACCGGCCGACCGACAACGCACGCGCAATGCCAAGTTGAGTTATAACGAGCAGCGGGAACTGGAACGCTTGCCGGCTGATCTTGAGTCGCTGGAAGCGCAGCTGGCGCAAGTCCAGGCGTCGTTACTGGACCCGGCCACTTATCAAGATCCAAAAAAGGCACGCGAGATGCAACAGCAGGTTGAACAGATCGAAACCGATCTACTGCAAAAAATGGAACGCTGGGAACAACTGGAAGCCAGACAACAGGGTAGTTGATGAACTGGCTTGAGCGCCTGGCGCACCGCCACCACACACCGCAGCCCGCATTAAAGCCGCTGCGCACGGCCTTACTCTGGTTTTATATTGCGTTGCTGCTGTTCAGCGGCTTGACGCTGGCGTGGCTCACCTTACGCGACTACAACGCCAATATCGAAGAAGCACGTGCGCAAGATCTGTTGCTGGCGCGCTCGCTGGACGAGCAAGCCAGCCGCACCTTTCTGGGCGCCGAGCAATCGGCACAGGCCACCATAGAACGGCTGGCCGCCAGCAACGGTATCGATTCAACCGAAGAACACGACCTCTCCGCCGAAACCCACGACCGCACCCGGCAGACCACGCAAGTGGGCGAGATGATCACCATCGACAGCCAGGGCATTTTGCACAGCAGCAGCCTGCGCTATCCGTCCAAGCCGATGGATATGTCGGACCGCACGTATTTCAGCTATCACCGCGACGTGGACGACGCGCGCTTTTTGCTGTCGCCGCCGGTGCTATCGCGCACCGATGGCCGCTGGCTGATTCCGGTATCGCATCGCATTAATAAGCAGGACGGCAGCTTTGGCGGCGTACTGTTAACCGGCATTGATCCGGCGTATTTCACGCGCTTTTATGATTCGCTGAAATTGCCGCGCGGCACGCATATCAAATTATTGCGCAGCGACGGTGTCGTTTTGATGAATTACCCGTTTGCGCTGGCTGAACTGGGGCGCAATGTGCGTCAGCCGGATGGCGTGCGCTTTAATGGTCCGGAATCCGCACCCGGCTCGCATTACCGCGATATGGGCAGCGAAGGCTCCGATGAGTTATTGACCTATCTGGTGTCCAATGGCGATTTGCCGTTGGTGGTTAGCGTCAGCTCAGACGTCAATACCGTCATGCAGAAATTCCATAGCGACCTGGTCAGCCGTGCTATTTCAGCGATTGTATTGATTCTGGTGGTGAGCGTATTGCTATATATCCTGCTGCGCCAGATTCGTCGGGTGGAACAGATTGAATCACGTTTGTATTTAACGCAATTTACCGTGGATGAAGCGCCCGATGCGATGCTTTGGGCCGATCGACAAGCATTTATTCGTTACGCCAATCGTGCCGCATCAATGAGCAGCGGTTATACCAATGAAGAATTGGTTACTTATCGCTTTCTCGATCTATTTCCCAATATCACCGATCCGCAATGGCAGGACTTCTGGTACAAGCTCACCGTTGATAAACGCCTGGTCTATATCACGCATCAACGCGATCGCAGTGGCAATCTATTGCCAGTGGAAATCACCTTTAATTACATCGAATTTTTCCAGGAAGCGTATGCGTGCACCACGGTGCGCGACATTACCGAGCAACAAAACTCCGAACGCGAATTGCGCCGCCACCGCGATCATTTGCAAGATCTGGTACTGGAACGCACCGCCGAAATCCGTACGGTGCTGGATGCCAGCCCGCTGGCCATCATGCTGTCGGTGCGCAACACCATCCGCCTGGTTAACCCGGCATTCGAGATTCTGTTTGGCTATGCCGCCAGCGATATTATCGGATTGCCCACCCGCGTTATTCATGCTTCGGAAGAGCGTTATTCCGAATTGATCAGCGCCATCTGGGGTCGCATCAATACCGGGGGCGTATTTCGCGGCGAAATTGAATTATATCGGCGCGATCATTCTGGCTTCTGGGCCATGCTATATGCCAAGGCGCTGGTGCCGGGCGATCCGGGCAAAGGCATGATTACGGTGGTGGAAGACGTCACCGCGCAACGGATTGCCGCGCAGGCTTTGCGCCAGTCCGAGCGGCTAAAGCGCACCATTATCGACACCACGGCCGATGGCTTTATTCTGATTGATACGCATCGGCATATTGTGGACGTCAACAATGCGTTCTGCCAGCAATTGGGCTTTCGGCGCGAAGATTTGATCGGCAAGCAACCGCATATGTTGTGGGGCGATACCGCGCAGCAATTATTCCCCGAACAACTGGTTAAAGACGGCAATGGCGTCAGTCATATTGCCGAAATCAGTCTGCCTGATAACACCGGGCGAAAACTGCCGTTTCTGGTTAATTCGGCCTCAATTAATGATGAGCAACAGCGACTGGAATATGCATTCGCCTTTCTGACCAATATTTCGCACCTCAAGGATATCGAATCACGCCTGGTGGAGGCCAAAGAATCGGCCGAAGAAGCCAACGTGTCCAAATCCGCGTTCCTCGCCAATATGTCACACGAATTGCGTACGCCCATGCACGCCATTCTTAGCTTCTCTGAAATGGGCATTTCCAAATCAGGCAAAGCCGATCCGCAAGCGATGGCGCGTTATTTTGAACGCATTCATTCCAGCGGCAATCGCTTGCTGGTATTGCTGAATGATTTGCTGGATATGTCGCGGCTGGAAGCCAACAAGATGCGTTACGACAAAACGCGGCATTGTTTGCAACACACCGTGCAAGGCGCGGCCAACGAAATTGCGCCATTGCTGGCGGGCAAACATCTCAAGCTGTTTGTCGATGATATGACACCGCCACTGGAAGGCTGGTTTGACCAATCACGCATGATGCAGGTGGTGGTTAATCTATTGTCGAATGCCATAAAATTTGGCCCACCAGAAAGCACCATCGAAATCAATTTTATCAGCGACGCCACGCTGGACGGCGCGCCCGCCATTGGCTTGACGGTGCGCGATCATGGCCCCGGCATTCCCGATAACGAACTCGATGCGATTTTCGACAAGTTTATCCAGAGCACGCGCGTGCGTTCCAGCGTCAGCGGCACCGGCCTGGGCCTGGCCATCAGCAAACAGATTATGGAAGACCACGGCGGCCGCATTGTGGCCAGCAATCATCCGCATGGCGGCGCGGTGTTTACGGTGTGGATTCCGGTGGGCGAAGACGATTAAAGCATCGAATTAACGGGCCAGATAAAACGGGGTATCCAAATGGACGCCCCGTTTTTATTTCATTCATTCGATCCAGCCGCAATCCCGGTCAATCGGCGCGCGGAAAGCGCTGGCACAGCGCATTAAACAACCACGCGCCATGCGGCATCCATTGCTCGCCCCAACGCCAGCTGTGCGCCATGGTGGCTATTTCGGATTTTTTGAAGTCGATATCGCGTTCATTCTCAAAACCGGCCGTGATGCCATTACATACGCCGCCCGGCGCGTTGTAATAGCCCGGTTCGTAGCGCGGGTTGTTGCGACCCCAACCTTGCAGCATGCAGGCGTCGTAGGGATTGGCGCCGAGCACCCAGTCCAGCGCGCTTTGGGCGTAACGTTCCAACGCGGCCACCAGATCATCCTCGCCTTCAAACAGCGTTTGCGCGCGCGACGCGGCCGCAGCCAGCGAGCCCAGACGCGCGTTTTCGCCCTGCCACCAGTAGCCGGTGCCGTTATCGTGCGGAATAAAAAACTGCGTCTGGCCCGCGCTGCCCGGCTGCTTGACGTACTGGCGCGGATAGCCAAACGGGTTGTTGACATCATTAAAGGTGATGCCGATTTCAAATTCATAAGCATCGCGTAATGCCGCGCGGATACGCCCGGCCGCCGGGCTGCTGGGCACCACCTCCACATAGCGCTGCAACGCAATCAGCGGCAAACCGGCATCGGCGGCGTGGAACCAGCTGCGCTCGCCGGTTGCATCAGCGGCAAACCAGCCGGCCGCGCTTTGGCGTTGCAGCAGATCAAGCGCGCGGCGGATGGCAGCGTCGGCATATTCGCCCTCGCCCGTCACCGCCAGCAATTCGGTGGCGGCCAGCAAGGCGCAGAAATCATCAATGATGTTTTCCGCGCCATCGTCCAGGTATTCGAGATTGTGTGCTTGCAGATGGGCAAAGCCGCTACGCGCCGCGTGCAGATATTGTTCGCGCGAAAACTCGCCATCCCGTGGCAACTGGCTGGCGCGCGCCAGCGCCGCAATCGCCATGCCGCCCCCCTGGCGAAACGCAGCCTGATAGCGGTCTGACTTGGTGCCTTGCTGCGTGGCGTATGCGCACAGATCACGCTGGTTTTCGTCTTTGCTCCAGCGGTCAAACAAGGTCATGTAAAAGAAGCCCGCCGGGTCTTGCATACGCAGCAGAAAATCCGCGCCATGCAGCGCTTCGTCCACCATGCGTTCGTTAAACCACTTGAGCTGCGGCGGCAATTGCGCCCAGCCATCAATCAGATTCCATACCACCTGCGGCGTTTGCTGTGGATTCATGAAATTGGCGACCGACAAATGCGACAGATATTTGGAGCAGTCGCCCGAAGCATCAAACCAGCCGCCATGCACATCGCGGCGCTCGTCGCTGCCAAATTTGGGGCGGCTGCGATCAGCAAGGTCGTACAACCCGGTGCAGCGCTGGCCTTTGATGTAATGCACCAGGTCCGACAGCATCTGGCCGCCAAACAGATCGGCCGCGATAGCGAAGGTATGCGAGGTCAGCGCGGGCTGCGGCCCATCGACCACGATGAAGTACTCGCCGGGCGTCGCCACCGCAGAGAAATCCGCACTCCAGAAATGCCAGTCTTTCCACTGGTCGACGCCACCGGTGGCCACCAGCGCGCCGGTATGCACGGCGGCGCGTGTCTCGGCGTCATAGACGGTAAAGCCGGTCAGCGGCGCGGCGGCGGGCGCCTCGATCAGCGCAGCCTTGCGCGCGGACGGCGTATAGCCAACATGGTTCAGCAGGATTTTCATGGCGGTGACTTTTGTGATGAGCCGAAGCCGCCAGTCTGGCACCACGCGGCGGGGTGACCAAGTGGGCGGACAAGCCGGGCAAAAGACGCGCCCGGCGAAACGTATTGCAGCTACGTCCGATCAAATTAGCGCGCTTCTGCCGGATGGTACGGCGCGGGCTCGCTCGGGATTTCATCGGCCTCAAACAAGGCCTCCAGCTCTTGCATGGCATCGCGCGAGGCCTGAATCAGTTTGTCCTCGTCGTGATAGATCGCCATCTGCCGTTGCAGCAGCGCCTCGTCATGCTGGCGGAAGATACGGCCCGTGCGTTCGGCGTCCAGGCGCGTGGTGCCCAGCGCTTCCAGCACATCAATACCCAACTCCACGCTGGCCGGAAAGGTCTCGCGCACCGCCGATTCCACGCCCAGATCCATCAACCGGTAATAATGAAAACGGTTACGTGCGCGCGCAAAAATCTTCAGATGCGGAAAGTGTTCGCGCACGGTTTCTGCGGTTTTGATCGAGGCGGGAATATCGTCGATGGCCAACACAAACACTTTGGCCTTGTCGGCACCGGCCGCACGCAGCAAATCCACGCGCGATGCATCGCCGTAATACACCTGGTTGCCAAAGCGCTTCACAAAATCGACCTGGTCGGGACTGATCTCCAGAAGCGTGGCCTTGATGCGTTTCGAGCGCAGCATCCGCGCCACCACTTGGCCAAAGCGACCAAAGCCCGCCACGATGACCGGGTTATCCAGCTCGGGCAGCTCATCAAATTCGCGGGTCGCGCGCTTTTCGCGCCACGGCACGATGATGCGTTCGTGGCCCAATACCACAAACGGCGTCAGCGCCATCGACAAGGTGACGGCCAGGCTGAGCAACTGCGCGGTGGCTTGCGGCAGGATGCGGCCTTCATCCGCCAGCGACAGCAGCACAAACGCGAATTCGCCACCCTGGCACAGATACACCGCAAAGCGACGCGACACCTTGCCAGTGGCACCGGCCACGCGCTCGATGCCCCACAAGATCAGTGCCTTGACCACCATCAAGCCCACCGCCAGCAGCACCACCAGTAAGGGCTTGGCGACCAGCAACCCCATATTGGCGGACAGCCCGACCGCGACAAAGAACATACCCAGCAGCACGCCTTTAAATGGCTCGATATTGGCTTCGACTTCGTGGCGGAATTCGGAATCGGCCAGCAGTACGCCCGCGACAAACGCGCCCAGGCTCATGCTGAGTCCCGCCGCTTCCATCAACCATGCGGTGCCGGTGACCACCAGCAACGTAGCCATCGTCAGCAGATCGCGGCTCTTGGCGCGCGCCACCAGGCCAAACGCCGGCCGCAGCAAAAAACGTCCGGCCGCGATGATGGCAACCAGCGCCAACAGCGACATCCACAACGGAATACCGGATTGATCCACATGCCCGGGTGATAGCCACGGCAGCGCGGCCAGCACCGGAATCACCGACAAATCCTGGAACAACAACACGGCGAACGCGTCGCGGCCGTATTGCGTGGTCAGCTGGTTTTTTTCGGCCAGCATCTGCAATACAAAGGCGGTAGAGGACATAGACAATGAAACACCCACCACGGCGGCGGCTTCCCAGCTCAGCCCGCACGCCATGGCGATACTGCCAAGCGCCAGGCTGCACAACACCACCTGCGCGCCGCCCAGGCCAAACACCGCACGGCGCAGCACCCACAGCCGCGACGGCTGCAATTCCAGCCCGATCACAAACATCAGCAGCACCACGCCAAATTCCGTGGTTTGCAGAATCTGTTCGGGCTCGCCCACCAGCTTGAGGCCCCATGGCCCGATCAGCACGCCGGCGACCAGATAACCCAGCACGGCGGCCAGGCCAAAGCGCTTGAGAATCGGCACCACCAGTACGGCGGCGGCCAGCAAAAGTATGGCTTGGGTCAATCCGGGCATCAGGGTGCGGCCGTGGGTGTAAGGGGGAATGCGCGAGTGTAACCTGCCCTCGCCGCCCGGCCAAACCGGCAGATGGGCTAGATCGGCAGCGGATGCGGCTTGCCTGACCGGTTGGACGGTGTATCTGTTTTGTAACGCCTGTAACGAACCAGTCACATCGCTTCTTGATACTGCGCGAACCTCTCACGCAAGGAAGTCGTCAAGAAATGATAACGTCAACGCGCACTCTGCAATCCGTACTGGGCCTGACCGCCGTCGCCGCGCTGCTGAGCGCCTGCGGCAGTGGCAACGATGGCCCGGTGGGCACCACCCTCCTGCCCGCCGGCAGCACCATGGATGTGGCCATCCTGGAAACCAGCGACATCCACTCCAATGTGGTCGGCTACGATTATTACAAACTGGCCGAAGACAAAAGCTACGGTCTGGATCGCACCGCCACGCTGATCGCCAATGCGCGCAAGCAGTGGGCCAATTCGCTGCTGTTTGATAACGGCGACACCATCCAGGGCACCGTGCTGTCGGACTACCAGGCGCTGATCAATCCGGTGCAATGTTCCGACATGCTGGCCGTGTACAAGCAGATGAACCAGCTGGGTTATGACGCCGGCACCATGGGCAACCATGAGTTCAATTACGGCCTGCCATTTTTGTCCCAAGTCACCAACACCGACTTCAAACTGGCCGGCATCAGCAAAGGCACCAGCAAAACCAATCCGGGCAATGCGGCCACGTGTGCGGCTCCCAGCTTTCCGTTTGTGTCGGCCAACGTGGTGTCCGCAGCCACGCAAACACCCATCTTCAAGCCCTACCAGATTCTGGAACGCACCTTTAAAGCCAAGGATGCTAACGGCAAGCTGTTCGACGCCACCATCAAGGTCGGCGTAATCGGCTTTGCGCCGCCGCCGATCATGCAGTGGGACAAAGGCAATCTGGAAGGCCATGTGCTGGTAACGGGCTGGAAAGAAACCGCGCAGAAGTACATTCCCGAAATGAAAGCAGCGGGCGCGGACATCATCGTGGCGCTGGCACATGGCGGCATCGATATGGTGACGCCGTATGCGCCGGATATGGAAAACGGGGCGGGCTACCTGAGCCAGGTGCCGGGCATCGACGTCTTGCTGACGGGCCACCAGCATCTGCTGTTCCCCGATAACAGTGGCAAATCCACCTTTGCCGGCCAGCCGGGTGTGGATGTGGTCAATGGCTTTATCAACGGCGTGCCGACCGTGCAGCCGGGCCAGTGGGGCAACAACCTGGGCACCGTGCAATTGCAACTGGCTTATGCGGATGGCAAATGGAGCATCAACAAGACCGCCACCAAAGTCGCCCGCCAGACCACGCTGCTGACGGCCGCCGCAGGCACTACCCCGGCCACTTATGTAACACCGGATACCAGCCTGGAAGCGCTGGTGCAGTCGGTGAATGACGCCACTGTTGCTTATGTAAAAACGCCGATTGGCACCGCCAGCTTTGATATGTCGACCTATTACGCGCTGCAAGGCGACGTGTCTGCGCTGCAGATCGTCAACATGGCGCAGATCGATTATCTGAAGAGCTATGTGGCCGCCAACAACCCGAGCTGGGGCAATCTGCCGGTGCTGTCGGCCGCTGCGCCGTTCAAGGGTGGCCGCAATGGTCCGGGCGACTTTACCTTTGTGAAGCAAGGCCCGATTGCCATCAACAACGCGGCGGACTTGTACCTGTACCCCAACACGCTGCAAGTGGTGCGCGTATCGGGCGATATCGTGCGGCAGTGGCTGGAAATGAGCGCGCAGCAGTTTAACCAGATCGACATCAGCAAGACCGATGTGCAGCAACTGGTCAACACGGCGTTCCCGACCTTCAACTTTGACGCGCTGTACGCCGAGGGCAACAAGCTGCAATACCAGATCGACGTGACCAAGCCGGTAGGTTCGCGCGTGGCCAACCTGACCTATAACGGCGCGGCGCTGGATCTGAATGCGCAGTTTCTGGTGGTCACCAACAACTACCGCGCCAGCGGTGGTGGCAACTTTCCGGGACTGGTGGGTGGCACCGGCGATATCGTGCTGAAGGCGCCCGATGCCAGCCGCGATGTGTTGATCAACTACATCAAACGCGCCAACACGCTGGACCTGGCCACCTATGGCAGCGCGCGCAGCTGGTCGTTTGTGAAGACCGCGACGCCGTCCGGCCCGGTGGTGTTCAGCAGCGTGGCCAGCAGTCTGGCGCTAGCAGCGGCGCATGGCGTGACCAACCTGAGCGTGTACAGCACCACGCCAGACCCGGTGACGTCGCTGACGCAATATCAGTTAAACCTGGCGCAGTGATGTAACCGCTGTCTCATAGGGTGGGTCTAGACCCACCACTCAAAGTGGTTTGCCAAGGTCGCAGCAATTGCGAATGGCTTTGGGTGGTGGGTCTAGACCCACCCTATACTTTCTTCGGACACACGTTGGGCGGCATCAGATCGCCCAGTCGATGGGCGTGCGGCCGTGCTGTTGCAGGTACTGGTTGGCGGCGCTGAAGTGGCCGCAGCCGATAAAACCGCGATAGGCGGACAGCGGCGAGGGGTGCACCGACTCCAGCACGCAGTGGCGCTGGCGGTCGATCAGGGCCGCTTTTTTCTGCGCGTGGCTGCCCCACAGCAAAAACACCACGCCGGTTTCACGCGCGGCCAGTTCGCGGATCAGCGTGTCGGTCAGAATTTCCCAACCGCGTTTGGCATGCGACGCGGCCTTGTTGGCTTCAACGGTCAACACCGTGTTCAGCAGCAACACGCCCTGCTCGGCCCAGCGCGTTAACGTGCCGTGTTGCGGCGGCGTCAGGCCAAAATCACGCGCCAGTTCTTTCCAGATGTTGTTGAGCGACGGCGGCATGCGCACACCCGGTGGCACCGAAAAACTCAGCCCGTGCGCCTGGCCCGGACCGTGGTACGGGTCTTGCCCCAGGATCACCACGCGCACGTCGTCAGGCCGGGTATGTTCGAGGGCGGCAAACCAGTGTTCGCGCGGCGGGTAGATGGCCTTGCCGGCGGCGGCTTCGGCCTCCAGAAAATCAGACAAGGCCAGCAGAACGGGATCGTGTCGCAGCGATTGCAGCAGCGGTTGCCAGGCGGCGGGTACGGCATCAAGAATCAAGACTTGCTCCACGCAAAGTACGGATATGCACGCGATGGCGACTGAACAGCACGCGTTCAAACGCCTCGCGCAGGGATTGTTGCGGCCACAGATAGCGGGCGCGGATTTGCCAGGTGTCGCCTTGCGGCTCGGCGGCGATGATTTCCAGCGGCAGGCTGATCAGATAAGCGAATTCGTGACTCAGCGACACGTCCAGCCAGCCTTGCTGCCCGGCCAGCAACGGTTGGGTCGAAGTCCAGAGCAGATCATCCAGTCCAAACTGCACGTCCGCGGGCGCTGGCGTGTGCGGCGTCAGCAAGCGGCCCAGCCACAGCAATTGCAGATCCAGTCGCCGTTGCAGCGGATCGGGCTCATCGTCTTCGGGATGCTCCAACAGCATCAGCACTTGCAGATAACGCGTGGCTTCCAGCGCGCTTTGCCCCGGCTGGCTGGACCAGCGCAGCGGCAAGGTGGCCGGCACGTAAAAGCTTTCCGCCGAGGCGGACAAATTGGACGCGGACATGGCGGACACTCGTGGGCGGACTGGACTGAGGCGAGATTATACGCGGCTCTGCCGTACGCGCTCGTACAGGCAGATGGCGGCGGCGTGGCCGACGTTGAGCGATTCGATGCCGGGCTGCATGGCGATCTTCAGGCGCAAGGTGGCGGCCGCTTCCAGCTCGGCGCTGACGCCCTGACCTTCCGCGCCCATCACCAGGGCGACATCGCCGCGCAGATCACTGTCATACAGATCGATTGCGCCGTCGAGCACCAGCGCGGCAATGCGGCCTTTAAACTGGCTGGCGGCGGCCAACAGATCGGCACGTTCGACGATCTCCAGCGCAAAATGCGCCCCCATGCCCGCACGCAAAACGCGCGGCGACCAGACGTCGGCGCTATGCAGCGACAACGCCACTTGCTGCACGCCTGCCGCCGCCGCGGTGCGCAGTATCGCACCGACATTGCCCGGATCTTGCACACCATCCAGCCATAAGCACAGGCCAGCGTGGCGCACAGCGGGCGCATTGGGGATAGCGGCCAGTGCGATCAGGCCGGTGGCGCTGGGTAGCTCGGTCAGCGTGGCGAACAGCGCGTCATCCAGCAGCGCCGGCGCTTTGCCATGGCGTGCCAGCAAGGCTTGGTGCTCCGGGCGCTGCAGGCCGCTCTGGCTGATCAGGATGCGTTCCAGCGGCCAGCCGGCATCCAGTGCCGCCGCCACCAGGTGCGGGCCATCCAGCAAGGTCTGGCCAAGCTTGAGGCGGTCGCGTCGGTTTTCGGCAAGCTTGTGGCAGAGCTTGTAGAGCGGGTTCTGCGCGGACTGGATCAGATCCATGGGATTGGGGGCTAACGACGAGAAAGGCGAGATGATACCGCGTGCGGCGCGGTCGGACATCATTGCATCGGCCACGAAGACGCCCACCCCGCGCAAACCGATCAACAAGCCACCATCGCATAGGGTGGGTCATGACCCACCATTCAAAGCCGCCCGCCCATATCGCGGCCCATTTCGCGGCCCGTGGTTATGGCTTTGGGTGGTGGGTCCAGACCCACCCTATTTGGGTGATCTGTCGGTCAAGGCGCGGCCGACCAGCAGGCAGACTTGTTTAAAGCTGGCGAAGTCGCCATCGGCCAGCGGATCGTCGCTGGGTCGTTCGCCGACAAAGATGCCGATGGGCTTCGCGCCCATAAATAGCGACATCGCGCAGAAATCGCCGCTACCAAAGCGTTGCAGCCAAGGCGCGGGCAGCAAGGGCTGGATTTCGGCGCGCGTACCGTTGTGCAACCAGGCCGCCTGCGGCTTGCTCAGCAAGCGCGTGAATAGATGCGGCGTAACGGCCGTCAGCACCAGATCACGTAATGGCTCGTGCGGGTCGGCGCTTTGCACCAGCCGCGCTTGCAAACGTTGGTCTGCGGGCACGTAAACCAGAAACGCCGCGCGTTTCATATTCAGACCTTCAACCAGCGCACGCAGGCTCAGGTTGATCAGTTGCTGGGCGGTGGCGCCCTGCTTGCCCGCCAGATGCAGCGCCTGCATGCGCATCGCCAGCACGTCGCGCACTGGGATATCGGCAGCAGCCGGCGCAGCAGGCGCGGGCGCAGCGGTGATGGGTGCCGCAGGGGCCATGGTCTGTGGTGCGGCGCGGGGCGGCGGGGCGGCGCTGACTTCGACGGTGGGCAGCGTCGCCATCACCGGCGCGGTGGCCGGGCGCGACGGCCGCGGCCATTCGCCCGGCAACATCGGCAGCCAGCGCGGCGCTTGCAGGCGCATCTCGCCAAACGGTTCGCGCATGACTTGCGTCAGCATCATCTTGCGTGCGGTGGCCCAGGTATTGGCAACATCCTCCGCCAGCACGCCCGAGAGCGTGGCCAGTTCGGTTTGCACCTCGTTTTGCCACCAGCCGCGGTCCAGCGCATGCGCCAGCCGCAGCGCCGAATGTTGCAGCACCACACGCGGGCCGCCTTCGGCAGCGGGCGTCATCAGGGTCAGCACGGCCTCGGGAAAGCGCCAGGCGCCAAACAGCTCGTGCGCCGCGCCCGGTGCCGGTGGCTGCGCGGTTTCGGTGCTGGCCAGCGTGTACAGAATCGGCGGCACACAGGCCATCAGCGCAGCAATAAAGACTTCGTCCAGCCGGGCATCCATGCGGCGATTGGCGTAGTCACGCGTCAGGCGCGCGGCAAAGCGGCCATCCACCACCAGTTTCTGGATGCGTTCATAGGCTTGCGGGTGGCCCGGCAGAATCAGATCTTCCAGCACCGGCATGCGACTAAAGCGGTCCAGAAACGGCGCGGTGCCAAATAGCTGCAGCGCGTTATCGATACTGACGATGTCGGCCGACAGGCTGGAGCGCATACGCTGGTTGACCACGCGCAGCACTTGCGCCGTCAGCAAGGGATCGCGCAGCACCAGATCCACCACGTCGGCCGGGCGCACGCGTTCGGCGCGTCGCAGCATGGGCTGCAATTGCTCGTGGCTACGCTGCAACATGGGCAGCGCGCGGCCCGACCAGTAGTCGATCCACGGCTGATGCGTCATCGGTGATGCCATATATAAAGTCTGCTGTTTTTCCAGTCTTCGACGGTGACGATCTCGTCAGGCGGAACACCGGGGATTGCAAAGCTGTTGCTGATCAGACGGCTGCCCGGCTGCCACTCTTGTTGCAGTTTAAGCCACAGATCGGCCATCGGCTCTGGCGAGAGATAGGCATAGATGACGTCATACCCGCCCAGGTTGAGCGCCATGGCATCGCCGCGCAACCAGGTGGCGGCTTTGCCCAGACGCAAACGGCCAATCAGCCAAGGCAACCAGGCCAGTTCGATGCCGCTCAGTTGCACGTCGGGCCGCTGGCGGCGTAACCACGCCAGCACCGTGCCGGTGCCCGCGCCAATATCAAGTAGCCGCGCATTGGGCGGAATATGTTCGGACAGTTTGCCCAGCGCATGCTGATTGCTGAGATAGAGCGGCACGCGGCTGCGCACCGCGCCGGAATACACCACAAACATCAGTACAAAGGCGACCAGCCAGACCCAGGGCGGTACGTCCAGCGCCAGTGCGCCGACAATGGCGACAGGGAAAACCGCGTGGATCAGCATCCACCAGCGCCGGTCGTGCACTACGCGGGCAACGACGGCAGCCAGCAGACCCGCCGTGATGGCCTGATCAAGCACCCCGGCGCGCGGTAGCAGCCAGAACGCCAGCAGCACCGCGGCCAGTTGCAGCAAGACAAACCGCAGCGGCTGAGACATTACTCGTGAGCAGGTGCGACGGGATGGGCGTTGGCGGGGCCGGCCACGCGCCCGGTGGTGGACGTGGCCGGGGCGGCTGGCGCATCCGGCGTGGTGGCCATGGCGGCCGCGCCCGGATTGGCGGCATCGGCCGGAGCCGAGGCGTCTTGTGACACACCAGCCTGGCTGCGGATTTCGTCAGCAGCTTCTTTGTTCAGCACCACGATGCTGATGCGACGGTTAACCGGCGCATAGATATTGCCTTTATCCAGCGGAATCTGGTCGGCAAAGCCATTTACGCGCAGTACTTTTTCGCCGGGCACGCCTGCGCCATCGATCAATTCGCGGCGTGATGCATTGGCGCGGTCGGCCGAGAGTTCCCAGTTGCTAAAGCCGCGTTGGCCCCCGGCAAATTGCGCGGCGTCGGTATGGCCGGACAGCGAAATATCGTTGGGCACATCCACCAGCAGCTTGCCGATTTCATCAAGAATATCGCGCGCATACGGTTCGAGCTCGCTGCTGCCGGATTTGAACATCGGGCGGTTTTGCGCATCGACGATCTGAATACGCAAGCCCTCGGCCACCATATCCAGCTTGAGCTGGTTTTTAAATTGCGCCAGCTTGCTGTTGGTTTTGGCCTTGTCATCCATCATGGCCTGGAATTTTTTCTGCAGCTCGGACAGGCGTCGGCGATCTTTGGCCTGCTCGTCTTGCTGCACCGCGCCCTTTTTCATCTGGCCCACTTGCTGCGTCAGATCTTTGCCGCCGCCTTTAACCAGCGAATCGGCATCGCCCGCGCCTTCGCCACCACGCCGCGCAATCTTGAGCGGATTGGAAAAGTAATCGGCAATGCCTTTCAGATTGCCTTTGGAAACTGAACCCAGCAGCCACATCAGCAAAAAGAACGCCATCATGGCGGTCATGAAATCGGCGTAGGCAATTTTCCACGCGCCGCCGTGGTGGCCGTGTTCGCCCTTCTTGATGCGCTTTACGATAATGGGACGTTGTGAGTCGTCGCTCATGGTTGCCCCTGCAAGGCAGAACGCCGCAGCAGCCAGGCTGCGCGGCGTTGGTTGATCGGATCAGCGCCAGGGTTTACTTGGATTTGGCGTTCTTCACGAATTCTTCCAGCTCTTTAAAGCTGGGGCGCTCGGTGGAGTTAAGCGCTTTGCGACCAAATTCCACCGCCACTTGCGGCGCATAGCCATTCAGGCTGGCCAGCATGGTGGTCTTGATGACGGTAAACGCCTGGTGCACGGCGGCATTGCGCGCTTCCAGAATGGCCGCCAGCGGGCCGACAAAACCGTAGGCCAGCAAAATACCCATAAACGTACCCACCAGCGCTGCGCCAATTAGCTTGCCCAGCTCGGACGGCGGCAAGTGCAGCGAACCCATGGTGTGCACCACGCCCATCACCGCCGCCACAATACCGAAAGCGGGCAAGCCATCGGCCAGTTTGGTCACCACGGTGACCGGGTCGGCGGCTTCGTGATGGTGGGTGTCGATTTCCACATCCATCAGGTTTTCGATTTCAAACGCGTTGAGGTTACCGCCCACCATCAATCGCAAATAATCGGTGATGAATTCGACCAGATGGTGGTCATGCGCCACTTTGGGATATTTGCTGAAGACCGGGCTGTTATGCGGATCTTCCACATCGCCTTCAATCGACATCAAACCTTCTTTACGAATTTTGGACAGCAGCTCAAACATCAGCGCAAACAAATCCATATAAAAGTTTTTGTTGTAAGGCGGGCCTTTAAACAGCAAGGGAATCGACTTGAGGAAAGCCTTCATCGGCTTGCCGCCATAGCCGACGATGGTGGCGCCAATACCGCCACCAAAAATAATGATGATTTCGACCGGTTGCCACAGCACGCCCAATTCGCCGCCGTGTGCCGCATAGGCGCCAAAAATACAGGCGACCATGAAAATATAACCAATGATGACGAACATGCGCCGTGTGTTCCCTGTATTGAATTCCGGGGGTCTGCCGTGAGTAACGGCGCTTTGATTTTTCTATGTAGACCAGCGCGCTGCTGTGCGCCTGATCAACACAGACATCCGTGATACCACCAACGTTTGTGGCCCCTTATCCGGATGTCATTTATCCCGCATTCCCGCAGTTTAGAGGCAAGGGCTTGTAAGCGACAACCCAGGCTTACTCCCAGAGCGACATTTGTGCGACGGCCATGCGCACCGGAGCAAAGCTGTTGCGGTGAATCGGACACGGCCCGAGGCGTTTGAGCGCGGCCAGATGTTCGGGGGTGCCGTAGCCTTTATGGCGGGCGAAACCATAATCGGGCCAGGTTTCGTGGTGCTGCAGCAGCTCGCGATCGCGCGCCACTTTGGCCAGGATGGACGCGGCCGAAATGCACGCCTGCAGCGCATCGCCGCCTATGATGGTTTGGACTTCGCACGACAATTGCGGCGCGCGATTGCCGTCGATCAACGCCAGTTCGGGCGGTGTATGCAGGCCCGACACGGCGCGCTGCATGGCCAGCATGGTGGCCTGCAGAATATTGATCTGATCGATTTCTTCATGCGTGGCAAAGGCGATGGACCAGGCCAGCGCTTTTTCCTGGATTTGCGGAAACAGCTTTTCGCGCTGTGCTTCGCTCAGCTTTTTGGAATCGTCCAGCCCCTTGATGCGATGGCGCTGCGGCAAGATCACCGCCGCGGCAAACACCGACCCCGCCAGCGGCCCGCGTCCGGCTTCGTCGACACCACACACCAGTTTGATCGGCTTGCTTGCCGTGATCGGATTAGCCGGCACGTCCTTTCCCCAGAACCTTGACCACCGCGTCGGCGGCACGGTCGGCCGCGCCGCAGCGCAATTGCTCATGAAACTCGGTGAAACACGCGTTGATCTGCGCCGCGAAGCGCTTGTCATCGATCATGTTGGAAACCGCCTGGACGATATTGTCGGCGGTGGCTTCGTATTGCAGTAATTCGGGCACCACAAAGCGCGCCGCCAAAGCGTTGGGCAAGCTGATGTAAGGCGTTTTAATCTTTTTGCGCACCATGCGATAGGTGAAGTTGGTCAACCGGTAGGTGACCACCGTCGGGCGTTTGGCCAGCATGGCTTCCAGCGCGGCGGTGCCGGACGCTACCACGATGGCGTCGGACGCCTGCATGGCTTCATGCGCGTGCCCGAACATCAAGCGGAAAGGCAGTTCTTGCGCGCCCTGCTTCCACATTTCGGTTTCGAACATATCGCGCGTTTCACGCGTGATAAACGGCACCAGAAAGACGGCGCTGGGATAGCGTTCAAACAGTTTGCGCGCGGTTTCGACAAACAACGCCGCGTGCAGCGCCAGTTCGCTCTGGCGACTGCCCGGCAGCATGGCGAACACGGTCGATGCGACGGGCACGCCCAGCGTCTCGCGCAACGCCGGTTGATCGGGCTGCAGCGGAAACTGGTCGGCCAGCGGATGGCCGACATAGGTGGCGGGAATGCCCGCCTGGCGGTACAGCGCTTCTTCAAACGGAAACAGCAACAGCACGTGCGACACCGACTGGCCAATTTTCTTCAGCCGCTCGGAGCGCCACGCCCAGATCGATGGGCTGACGTAATGCACCACCGGAATGCCTGCGGCTTTGCACGCAGCTTCGAGGCCCAGATTGAAATCGGGCGCATCGATGCCGATCACCAGATCGGGTTTCTCGCGCAGGATGGCGTCTTTCAGCTCGCGCCGGATACGCAGCAGCTCGGGCAGATGTTTGATCACCTCGGCATAGCCGCGCACGGCCAGCTTTTCCATCGGCACCACGCTGTGCGCGCCTTCGGCTTTCATACGCGGGCCCGCAATGCCGCTGTAAATGGCGTTGGGCAAACGTTGACGTAGCGCTTCAATCAGCGCAGCGCCCAGCAGATCGCCCGAGGCTTCGCCCGCGACAATGGCAATACGCGGATGACCGCCCGCTTGCGGAAAGAGTCGATCTATCATCGGCTCACACGGTGTACAGAGTTAACAAACAAGCCAGCGCGGGCGCGGCTCAACGGATAATGCCACGGTCGCTGGCTTGCACAAATGCCAGCATCTGGCCCACTTCAGGCGAGCTTTGCGCCATCTCGGCCAGCGCCGCTTGCGCGTCTTCCATGCTCAGCGATTGCCGATAAATAGCTTTGTAGGCACGCTTGACCGCGCTGATCTGCTCAGCGCTATAGCCGTGACGGCGCATGCCTTCGCTATGCACGCCGGCCGGCTTGGCGCGATTGCCTGCGGCGACCACAAACGGCGGCACATCTTGCGAAATTGCGGCGGTAAACGCGCTCATCGCGTGCGCGCCGATGCGGCAGAACTGGTGCACGGTGGTAAAGCCACCGAGGAACACCCAGTCTTCTACGTGGACATGGCCTGCCAGCGTGACGTTATTGGCAAAGATGGTGTTGCTGCCAATGCGGCAATCGTGCGCCACATGCACGTAGGCCATGATCCAGTTGTTGTCACCTATGCGCGTCAGGCCTTCGTCTTGCGTAGTGCCGGTCGAGACGGTGACGTACTGGAAAAACGTATTGCCATCACCGATGGTTAGCCGGGTCGGTTCGCCCTTGTACTTTTTGTCTTGCGGGTCGCAACCGATGCTGCCAAACGAGTGAAAGCGATTGCGTGCGCCAATGGTGGTCACGCCACTGATGACCACGTGCGCATCGACCACGGTATCCGCGCCTATCGTGACATCGCCACCAATAATGGCGTACGGGCCGACCACCACGCTGTCATGCAGAACCGCGCGCGGATCAACCACGGCGGCGGGATGAATATGTGCCATAAATGCGGGTCCTGAAAGGATGAAGCGGGCATAACGCCCGCCGCAACTGCCTGCCTGATGGGTCTTGCTCTGGCGCGGTTACAGGCTCTTGTTAACCTTGCGTTCTGCGCACAACAGCTCGGCTTCCGCCGCCAGCTCGGTGCCGACATAGGCCTTGGCCGCGTACTTGTAAATGCCACGCTTGGACTGCAGCAGCTCGACGCAAAGCGTTAATTGATCACCGGGCACCACCTGGCGCTTGAAGCGCGCATTGTCGATGCCGGCAAAGAAATACAACGAGCTACCATCGGGCTCTTTGCCATCGCTTTTAAACGACAGCACGCCAGCGGCTTGCGCCAGCGCTTCCATGATCAGCACGCCCGGCATGACCGGATAGCCCGGAAAATGGCCCGGAAAGAACGGCTCGTTGATGGTGACGTTCTTGATGGCCTTGATCGACTTGCCCAGTTCAAGTTCGATAACGCGGTCAATCAGCAAAAATGGATACCGGTGCGGTAAGTATTTGATGATTTCATTGATATCCATTGTTTCGCTCATTCTTCCTCCTGCGCCGCGGCAGTGTCTTGCGCCGCCAGCTTTTTTTCCAGTTGTTTGACCTTGCCGCTCAGTGCATCAAGGTGCCGCAAATGCGCGGCGTTTTTGAGCCACTGATCGTGGGTCTGCACGGGGCTACCCGCGTAAATACCTTTGTTGCGGATCGACTTGGACACCAGCGCCGAATTCAACAAGATGACGTCGTCGCCAATCTCGATATGGCCGCCCATACGCGTAGCGCCGCCAAACTGGCAACGCGCGCCGATGCGCACCGAACCCGAAATGCCACTCATGGCGGCCATGGCGGTGTGTTCCCCGACGTGGACGTTGTGGCCCAGCATGACCAGGTTATCAATACGCACGCCGTTGCTGAGCACGGTGTCGTCAATCGCGCCGCGATCGACCGTGGCATTGGCGCCGATCTCGACGTCATTGCCCAGCACCACACGGCCAATTTGCGGGATTTTTTCCCAATGATCCTTGGCCCACGCGTTACCGAAACCATCCGCGCCGATGACTGCGCCCGGATGCAAAATGCAGCGCTCGCCCAAAATACATTCGTTCATCAATGTGACATTGGGATAAAGAATGCTGCCCGCGCCGATCTGCGCATTGGCGCCGACAAATACATTGGCGCGCAACACCACATTAGCGCCGATCACCGCGCCCGCCTCGACCACCACATTGGGGCCGATCTGCGCGCTGGGATGTACTTGCGCGGTTTCATCCACCGTGGCGCGCGGATGAATGCCGGGCTGCACGGCCGGGGCCGGATGCAGCAAGGCGGCAGCGCGCGCGTAGTACAGATAAGGGTCATCGGTAAGGATGGCCGGCTTGCTGATCCCCTCGGCATCGGCCGGGCGAATCAGCAGTGCGGCGGCCTGACTGGCCAGCGCCTGGCTTTTAAAGCGCGAATTGGACAAGAAGGTCAACGCATCGGACTGCGCGTTTTCCAGTGCCGCGATGCGGCTGACCTGGACATCCTCACCCTGCAGGGTGCCGCCGAGGGCGGTAATTAATTCTGATAAAAACATACACCGCTCACTTGTCTGACAGCAGCTTGAGCACCTTGTCGGTGATATCAATGCGCGGACTGCGATAGGCCGCTTCCTGCAAGATCAGATCATATTTTTCGTTGTTGGCAATTTGCTGGATCGCGTTGTTCACACGCTCCTGAATGCCCGACAACTCTTCATTGCGGCGCGAGTTCAAGTCTTCATTAAGCTCGCGCTGCATCCGTTGGTAATCGAGGTTAAGCTTGACCAGCTGGCGCTCTTTGTCCTTGCGATCCGCGTCGGCCAGGCCGCCCTTGTCGAGCTGCGCCTGCAGGGCTTTGCCCTGATCCGCCAGCTTTTGCACGTCTTGCCGGCGGCCTTCGAATTCCTTCTCCAGCCGCTTGGCCGCACGTGCTGCCGGCGCCGATTCTTTCAGGATGCGATCGGTATCCACAAAGCCGATGCGCAGACCGACATCAGCGGCCATCGCTGCAGTCGAGACTAACGCAACGCACAACAACATTCCGATCTGTCGCGCTAACTTCATGCTTGCAACCTCTTTTCTATATCCGGTCAGAAAATATTGCCGATCTGGAACTGGAACGATTCCGTCTCATCGCCCGGCTTGGACTTCAGCGGCTTGGCAATACTGAACTTGAGCGGACCGATTGGCGAGACCCACGAGAACGCGGCGCCCACCGAATAACGGTTATCGCTGAACGAGAACTTGTCGTTCGGGCCCCACACGCCGCCCGAATCGGCAAATACCGACAGACGCGTGCTGTGGTCGTTCTTCATGCCCGGCATCGGGAAGAACAACTCGAAGCTGTTGGTCAGCATCTTGTTGCCGCCCATGCCGTCGCCGTATTCATCCTTCGGACCAATCGTGCCGTACGAGAAACCGCGCACCGAGTTCACACCACCGGCGTAGAAGTTCTTGTAGAACGGGAAGTCGGTGTTGCCATAGCTATTGCCGTAACCGGCGGCCAGGTTCCACATCGCCGCAAAGTCTTCGCCAATCGGCACCCAGTACTGACTGGTGGCGTTCAGGCGATAGTACTTGAGGTCCGAACCTGGGATCGAGGCTTCAGCCGAGGTATTGAACGACCAGCCTTGCGTGGGGTACGAAGCGCTGTCACGCGTGTCACGCGCAAAGCGGATCGTGGAGTTGAATGTGCCGGTTTTGTTGCCGTATTTGTTGACGAAGTCCTCGACATAGGCCGGGGTCGACGTCGTGGTATCGATCTTCAGATTGTCGTAACCGAAGGACCAGCCGATGCGGTTTTCTTCCGTCACCGGCAAGCCGAACGTGAGCGCACCGCCCCAACCATTGGTGGTGTAGTTACCCAGGTTGTTGTACGACGGATCGGTATCGCGCTTGTAGAAGTTCCAGCCCATCGAGATGCCATCCGGCGTCGCGTACGGGTCAGTCAAGCCTAGCGAATACACGCGCTGCGACGAGCTGTTGTTGAATTCAGCCGAGAACTGTTTACCGCTACCCAGGAAGTTGGTCTGCGAAATCGACGCGATCAACACCACGCCTTCCGACTGACCATAGCCCGCACCGATGTTGAACTGGCCGGTTTTCTTTTCGGTGACGCGGACGTTCATGTCGACCTGATCGGGCGCATCGGGCACCGGCGGGGTGTCGATGGCCACTTCCTGGAAATAATCCAGCTGTTCCAGGCGCTGCTTGGAACGCTTGATCTTCGAGCCATCATACGGCGCGGATTCAACCTGACGCAGCTCGCGGCGCACCACTTCATCCCGCGTCATGGTGTTGCCAACCACGTTGATATTGCGCACGTAAACGCGACGACCCGGATCCACGTAGAAGGTAAACGCGACGGTGTGGTTAACCTTGTCGACGTCCGGTACGGCATTGACGTTGGCAAACGCGTAACCGTCAACACCCAAGCGATCGGTGATTGCCGCAGTGGCTTTGTTCAGTTTCTGGCGCGAGAAGGTCTCACCGGCCTTGATCTTGACCAGTTTTTCCAGCTCGGCCTGCGGGATGGTGCTGTCGCCGGCGAACTTGACGTCGGTGACGGTGTACTTCTCACCCTCGGTGATATTGATCGTCAGGAAAACATCTTCCTTGCTTTCCGAGATCGCTACCTGGGTCGAATCGATATTGAATTCGAGATAGCCGCGGTCCATGTAGTACGAACGCAGGGTTTCCAGATCAGCCTGGAATTTCTGGCGCGAATACTGATCGTCCTTGGTATACCAGCTCATCCAGCCCGGTGTGCTTAACGACAGCTCACCCAGCAGGTCTTTTTCTTTAAAGACCTTGGCGCCGACCAGGTTGACTTGCTGGATCAGCGCGGTTGCGCCTTCCGAGATATTGAATTCGATACCCACGCGGTTGCGTTCGAGACGCGTTACCGTGGTCTTGACGATCACCGAATAACGGCCGCGCGAGTAGTACTGTTGTTTGAGTTCCTGCACTGCGGCATCGAGCGTGGCCTGCTCGAAAATACGGCCTTCAGTGAAGTTCTGGCTACCCAGCGCCTGCTTGATCTGGTCTTTCTCCAGCAGCTTGGAGCCATTGATGTTGATCTGGGCGATAGTGGGGCGTTCGTCGACGGTAACCACCAGCACTTCACCATTGCGCTCCAGGCGCACATCGTTGAAAAAGCCAGTCGCGAACAGCGCCTTGATGGCGGCCTGCGCCTTTTCGTCGTCGAGCGTGTCGCCGACTTTAAGAGGCAGATAATTGAAAACCGTACCCGCATCGGTACGTTGTAATCCTTCTACGCGGATATCCTTAACGACGAATGCGTCGATAGCCCATACCGGGAGTGCGCTCACGGACAGTGCAGCGCCAAGCAACAGGGAAAGCGTTTTTAATTTCATGTGTCGGATCGGATTCTGGCGGAATCAGCCAGTTATGAGTCGGTAGAAATCGTTATACAGCGCGAGCGCCATCAAGCCGGCAAGAAAGAGGAGGCCCAACCGCATGCCGACTGCTTCCACTGTGGCGGACACCGGTCGTCCGGTCAACAGTTCGGCAGCATGATACATCAAATGCCCGCCATCAAGCAGGGGCACAGGTAACAGGTTAAGTATCGCCAGACTCAAACTGACCAGCGCCAATGTATCGATAAATGGCTCCAGTCCGGCCTGTGCGCTTTGCCCTGCCATCTTGGCAATCGTCAGCGGTCCACCTACCTGGCTGGCCGAAACGTGGCCGGTGATCATGCGGCCAAACAGCACGCCGTTCAGCCGGATGGTTTGCCAGGCCTTATTGACAGCCTCACCCAATGCCGCTACCGGGCCATAGCGCAACTTCATTTGCTGACTGGCCCATTGTTTTTCGTCCGGCGTGGGTGCGACGCCCAAGCGCCCGATTTGTTTACCTTTTTCCGTTACCACATCCGGGTGCGCCGTCACCTCAACTTGCTGACCGTGGCGCAGCAAACCAATGCGCAAGGGGGCGCCGGCGCTTTGGGCAAGCTGATGCTGCAACATGCTCCAGCCTGTTAATGGCTGGCCGTTCAGGCTCTGCAAAAGGTCACCTTGCTGGATGCCCGCACGCGCGGCCGCACTGCCCGGCGACACCTCGGACACCTGCGGCACGATATGCATCGGGGACACGCCCAGCTTGTTGAGCGTGTCGGCGTCGACGCTCTCGATACCATAAGCGACCGGGTCGATAGAAACGGCTACATCCGCACCATTACGCTGTAATAACACCGAGAACTTTTTGCCCTGACTGGCGGCATCAAGCAAACCGGTCTGGATATCGTCCCAGCTGCGCACCGGCGTTTGATCAATGCGCTGGATACGGTCGCCCACGCGGATGCCGACATGGCTGGCGACGGTATCAACGCCGACATCGCCCACCACCGGGGCCAGCGTGGAGACGCCCACCATAAACAGCACCCAGTAAAACGCGAGCGCCAACAACAGATTGGCGGCCGGACCGGCCACGACCACAGCCATTTTCTTGAGCGGATGCTGGCGATTGAAGGCGCGATCCAGATCAGCCGCAGGCACGGGCGATTCGCGCTCATCCAGCATGCGCACATAGCCACCGAGCGGGATGGCGGCAATCTGCCAGGTGGTTTCGCCGCGCTGCCAACGGTACAGCGCTTTGCCAAAACCGATAGAGAAGGTCAGCACCTTGACGCCGCAACGGCGCGCCACCCAGTAGTGACCGAATTCATGCACGGTCACGAGGATGCCCAGTGTAACGATAAACGAGAGCGCCGCGACCAGGCCGTTCATGGGGTTAGCGCTCGCGCAGCCACTGTTGCGCCACTTCGCGCGCGTGCGCGTCGGCTTGCAACAGCAGATCGATGGAGGCGTCGCTGGCATTGCTGCAGCACACGCCGAGCGTGTGTTCGATTAACGCCGGAATGCCATTCCAGTCCAGTTGATGATCGAGGAAAGCAGCTACCGCGACTTCGTTGGCGGCGTTGGCGATTGCGGTAGCCGGGCCACCCTGGCGCAACGCTTCAAACGCCAGCCGCAGACATGGAAAGCGCTTGAGATCAGGCTCCTCGAAATCGAGGCGCCCTACTTTAAACAGGTCGAGTTTTTCGACGCCCGATTCCACGCGCTGCGGATAGGCCATGCCATAGGCGATCGGCGTACGCATGTCGGGCGCGCCCAATTGGGCCAGTACCGAGCCATCTACGTATTCGACCATCGAATGCACGATGCTCTGCGGATGCACTACTACCGTGATTTCATCAGGGCGGGCATTAAACAACCAGTGCGCCTCGATGACCTCAAGGCCTTTGTTCATCATGGTGGCCGAATCCACCGAAATCTTGCGACCCATCGACCAGTTGGGATGGCGCACCGCTTCTTCGGGAGTGATGGCGGCCAACGTTTCCAACGGACGGGTACGGAACGGGCCACCTGAAGCGGTTAGCAGAATCCGGCGCACACCGGCTTGTTGCAGCGTGCCGTGATACGGATGTTCGCGATGCGCACGCGGCAGTACCTGGAAGATGGCGTTGTGTTCGCTATCGATCGGCAGCAGTTCTGCGCCTGCAGCGGTGACGGCATCCATAAACAGCTTGCCCGCCAGCACCAGCGTTTCTTTGTTGGCCAATAACACGCGCTTGCCGCATTGCGCCGCGGCCAGTGTCGGCTTCATCCCGGCCGCACCCACGATGGCGGCCATGACGGTATCGACTTCCGGCGCGCAGGCCACTTGTTCGAGCGCGGCTTCGCCACACAACACTTCGGTTTCGAGCCCCGCAGCGCGCACCATGCCACGCAAGGTTTCGGCGGATTGCTCGGTTAGCACCACAGCGTAACGCGGCGCAAACTGTTTGCATTGTTCCAGCAACCGATCCAGTTGCGTGGCGCCACTGATGGCAAACACGCGATATTGGTCGGGATGGCGGGCCACTACATCGAGCGTATTGACGCCAATGCTGCCAGTGGCGCCAAGGACGGTGAGTGTTCTGAGGGTCGGTGCGGTCATGGATTGCCGTAGTTTTCTAGAGCGCCGCGGAAACAACCGGGCGATTAATGCTGGATCAGCCAGGGCCAGAGCAAGGCGGCGATGGGCAGGATGGCAAGCAGACTGTCGACGCGATCAAGCACGCCACCGTGGCCCGGCAGCAACTGGCTGCTGTCTTTGATACCGGCCTGGCGCTTGAACAACGATTCCATGAGGTCGCCCACAATCGAAACCGCGGTCAGCGCCCAGGCGGCGAATACCAGCTTCCACAAGGGCAGCGTGGTAAAAGCGCCCAGCACCAGCGCATAGATAGTAATGCCGACCAGCGCGCCCGCGACGCCTTCCCAGGTTTTGCCCGGACTGATGGCGGGTGCCAGCTTGTGCTTACCGAAGGCTTTGCCGGAGAAATACGCGGCCGTATCAGCCACCCATGCAATCGCCATCACCAACAGCAAGGGCAACGGGCCAGCTTCGGCGCGCAAGGTAATCAGAGCCAGGCCGGCCGCAACCAGCAGCAGCACGCCCGGCAACGCACCGTTGGCCAGCGTGCTTCGCAAGGTCCAGCGCTTGCGCAGCCACAACGGCGCAATCACAAACCAGAACACACTGGCGGCAGCCAGCGTAGGCCACAGCCACGGCGCATGAAACACAAAGGTCTGGCCCGGCGACAATGCCATCACCAGCGCGCCGACCAGCACACCCAGCGCCACGCGGGCCGGCATGCGGTAACCGCACAGCGCGCCCCACTCCCAGGCGCCCAGCGCAGTCACAATGGCGGCAAACGCGGCCCAGCCCGGCGCACCCAGCAAAAACAGGGCGGCCAGCACCACGGGAATCAGGATCAGCGCGGTAATGACTCGGGTTAGCAGCATGTCAGGGCGTTACGCTTTGCAGTTGTTCGCTGATACGGCCAAAACGACGCTCGCGGCCGCGATACCAGTCAATGGCGGTTTCGATGGCGGCCTGATCAAAATCGGGCCACAACATATCGGTGAAATACAGTTCGGTATAGGCCAGGTGCCACAGCAAAAAGTTGCTGATGCGCCGCTCGCCCCCGGTGCGGATAAACAGATCAGGCTCGGGCGCGTACGACATCGCAAAGTACGGCGCCATATCGGCTTCAGTAAAACGCGTGGCCAGATCAGGGCGATCGGCCAGCAGGCGGTGCGTGGCCTGCAGCACATCCCAACGTCCACCGTAATCCGCAGCAATCGACAGCGTCACGCCGGTATTGCCTGCGGTGCGGCTTTCGGCGGCTTCGATCATCGTGACCAGCTCGGCGGAAAAGTGGGTGCGGTCGCCCACAATCTTCAGACGGATGCCGTTTTCGTGCATGCGGTCGATTTCGGACTGCAACACGCGCAAGAACAAACTCATCAGGAACGAGACTTCGTCCGCGGGGCGGCGCCAGTTTTCGCTGCTGAATGCAAACACGGTCAGATATTTCACGCCCAGCGTATCGCACGCGCGCACTGCGCGGCGCAGCGCTTCCACGCCTTTTTTATGGCCAAATACGCGCGGCATCAGCCGCTGTTTGGCCCAGCGCCCGTTGCCATCCATGATGACGGCAATGTGCTCGGGCACAGTGGCGACATCTTGCGGCGTGTCTACCGTTGAACTGCGAAAAATACCCAACCCGCACCTCGGAACAAACTTCAGGTTTTGATACAAAACGGCGGCCACCATTGCTGGAAAGCCGCCGCTGCGGTGGCCGTAATCAGACGGTCATCAACTCTTTTTCTTTCTCGGCCAACGCCTTGTCGATCTCGGCGATAAAGCGGTCGGTCAGTTTCTGCACTTCTTCCTGGCCACGGCGCTCGTCGTCTTCCGAAATCTCTTTATCCTTGAGCATGTTCTTCAGATCGTTGTTGGCATCGCGACGGATGTTACGCGTGGATACACGCGCACCTTCGGCCTCGGTGCGCACCACCTTGATCAGGTCTTTCCGGCGCTCTTCGGTCAGCATCGGCATCGGCACACGAATCTGGTCACCGTTGGTGGCCGGGTTCAGGCCCAGGTCGGAATCGCGAATCGCTTTTTCGACCTTGCTGATCATGTTCTTTTCGTACGGCTGCACGCTGATCGTGCGCGCATCGGCCAGCGAAATATTGGCGACCTGGTTTACCGGCACCGGCGAACCGTAGTAATCGACCTGGATATGGTCCAGCAAGCCGGTGTGTGCACGGCCGGTACGTACCTTCATCAGATCGGTCTTCAACGCTTCCAGCGTCTTCTGCATTCTGGTTTCGGTATCTTTTTTGATCTCGGGGATCATGACTAAGCCTCTTTAAAGCGAAGGTCGGCCCCTTGCAAGGCGCCGACTGTCAAAACGGTAAGGTAATGCCAGAGAAGCTCAGCAGTGTACCAGCGTACCCTCGTCTTCCCCAAGCACCACGCGCTTGAGCGCGCCCGCCTTGAAGATGCTGAACACGCTGATATTCATCTTCTGGTCACGACACAAGGCAAACGCAGTGGCGTCCATCACCTTCAGATTACGGCTGATGGCTTCGTCAAACGTAACGGTGTGATAACGCACGGCGTCCGGATTCTTCTTGGGGTCGTCGGTGTACACGCCATCCACCTTGGTGGCTTTCAGCACGATATCCGCACCCACTTCCATGCCGCGCAACGCGGCGGCGGTGTCGGTGGTAAAGAACGGGTTGCCCGTGCCGGCACCAAAGATCACCACTTTGTTTTCTTCCAGATAGCGGATGGCTTTGCCGCGGATATACGGCTCGGCTACTTGCTGGATGGTCAGCGCAGATTGCACGCGGCTGACGACGCCTGCATGGCGCATGGCGTCTTGCAGGGCCAACGCGTTCATCACGGTGGCCAGCATGCCCATGTAATCGGCCGTGGCGCGGTCCATACCTGCGGCAGCCGGCGCCACGCCGCGGAAGATGTTACCGCCGCCAATCACGATGGCAACCTGCACGCCCAAATCCACCACGCCCTTGATTTCATTGACGATGCGCTCGATGGTCACGCGGTTGATGCCGTAGCTATCTTCCCCCATCAAGGCCTCGCCAGACAGTTTGACCAGGATACGTTTGTATTTGGGTTCGAGGCTCATGCGAGATTCCTTAAGCGAGGGGTATAAAACGGGAATTTGACCGCGGTACGGTCGAAGTATGCACTTGGCGATGCCTTGTGAGCATGGCGAAGCACACACCAGGCGAACAAACGCCGCGCGTCGCCGCGCGGCGTTGGTATTGCGTGTCATCCATCAAGGAGCATAGACGAATGATACGGTTTTCGCAGCCCGGCCCTGGGTTGCAGGGCCCGACTGTCTGTCAGGCTGATCAGACCTTGGCGGCAGCAGCGACTTCAGCTGCGTAGTCCACCACTTTCTTCTCAATGCCTTCGCCAACCACAAACATGGTGAATGCGTCGACTTTGGCGCCCTTCTCGGCCAGCAGTTTTTCAACGGTCTGGTCGGGGTTCTTCACGAACGGTTGGCCCAGCAGGGTCACTTCGGCCAGGTACTTGGTGATACGGCCTTCAACCATCTTGGCGACGATTTCTGCCGGCTTGCCCGATTCAGCGGCTTGCGCGGAGAAGATCTTGCGTTCGGTTTCCAGCAGTTCGGCCGGCACTTGATCCTTCGACACGCAAACCGGCTTGCTGGCCGCGATGTGCATGGCGATGTCTTTGCCCAGTTGCTCGTCGCCACCTTGAACGGCGATCAGAACACCGATCTTGGAGCCGTGCAGGTAAGCGGACAGCGCGCCGTTGGTTTCGTAACGCACCGAACGGCGCAGGGTGATGTTTTCGCCCAGCTTGGCCACGATGGCTTTACGTGCTTCTTCAACGGTGGCGCCTTCAACGCTGACGTTAGCCAGGGCGTCGATGTCGGTCACGTTGGATTCGGCAACAGCTTTCACTGCCAGCGCAGCGAAGGCGGCAAAGTTGGCATCTTTAGCCACGAAGTCGGTTTCACAGTTGACTTCGAGCAGTGCGCCCAGCTTTTTGTCGTCGGAGATATAAACAGCAACGGTGCCTTCAGCGGCGGTACGGCCAGCCAGCTTGGTGGCTTTGTTGCCGGACTTGATCCGCAGCAGCTCTTCAGCAGCTTTGATGTCGCCCTGGGTTTCGACGAGTGCTTTTTTGCACTCCATCATGCCCATGCCAGTCATTTCACGCAGTTCGCCTACCAGCTTCGCGGTGATTTCGGCCATGGTGTTTCTCCTGATTCGATGATTTTTGAATACTTACGAAAAAGGGGCTGTTGCGCCCCTTTTTCGACTGGATATTACCGAGCGTTAATTACGCTTGAGCTTCAGTCGCAGCTTCAACCACTTCCTGGATAGCCTGGTTACGGCCTTCCAGCACAGCGTCAGCCACGCCACGAGCGTACAGACGGATAGCGCGCGAGGAATCGTCGTTACCCGGAACCACGTAATCGATGCCATCTGGATTGTTGTTGGTATCAACGATGCCGATAACCGGGATGCCCAGTTTTTTGGCTTCGACGATGGCGCCGTGTTGGTAACCGGTGTCGATCACGAACAGCGCGTCCGGCAAACCCTTCATATCCTTGATACCGCCCAGCGAGCGCTCGAGCTTTTCAACTTCGCGCTTGATGGTTAGCAGTTCTTTCTTGCCGTAGCCGTTGTTTTCGTCAGCGATGATGGCGGTCAGCTCTTCCAGACGCTTGATCGATTGCTTGACGGTCTTGAAGTTGGTCAGCATGCCGCCCAACCAACGGTTGTCGACGTAAGGCATGCCGGCGCGTTGTGCTTCTTCAGCCAGGATTTCGCGTGCTTGACGCTTGGTGCCCACGAACAGCACGGTGCCCTTGTTTGCCGACAGACGACGCACGTACTTCAGTGCTTCTTCGAACAGCGGCAGGGTTTTTTCCAGGTTGATGATGTGAATCTTGTTGCGTGCGCCGAAGATGTATTGACCCATCTTCGGGTGCCAGTAACGGGTTTGGTGGCCGAAGTGAACACCGGCCTCGAGCATTTGACGCATGCTGATAGACATTGCAAAAATTCCTTGATAAGGGTTATGGCCTACCGTTCGCGCGACACGCCAGATTGAATCTGACGCACCCTTAGGGGCGAACCGGGAAGTTTTTCCGCACAGCGCGGAACGCAGGATTATGCCGTAATTGTTACTTCGCCTCAAGCCCGGCTTGCCGTTCAACCGGCCGTGTCGCACATGCGGGCGCACTGACCGCGGCGCACACACTGTCCAGCCGTGCCTGGCCATCCACCCGCACATCGGCACGCTTGAGCTGCTGGCCGATACGCACCTGCAGGGCAAAGTCATCAGCCAGCCACGCCGGCACAGCCAGTTGCCGGTCCAGCGTCAGCGCCGATTGCAGCGATGCCCAAGCGGCTTCGCCCTGATCTTGTTGCAATTGCGCCTCCGCCAGCAGCCGCCAGCCATGCGCGCGCTCGGATGCAGGCGCGTCCGCTTGCGCGGTCACAGCGGAGGCCAACGCTGCCGCGCGCGGTCCGTCTTGCTCGGCCAGTGCAATGCGCGCATCCAGATTATCGAACCACGGCGTCAATCCGCACGGCGCATCGCAAAGCGCGCGCGCCTGCTGCACGTGGTCCGCTGCGGCGTGCGTATCTGGCAGGCCCAGCAAGGCCAACTGGTAATGGGCGCGGCTGCGTTGCAAACGCGGGAACAGCATTTGCCCCGGCATCGGCGCGATGGTCTGGCGTGCGGCATCCCGTTGCGTCAGTTCAACCTGGGCGTTGGCCAATCCCAGCCTTGCTTCACCCTGCCCGGCCCAATCATCCACAGCGGCGCTCAGCAACAGCGCCTCTTGCCATTGCGCGGCGGCATCAGCCCACGCGCCTGTCATGGCCGCGCGTTGCGCCGCCACCGCATGTGCGTTGTATTGTTTAACCGCAGCAGGTTGCACCGGCGCGGGCTGACTGGCGCAGGCGGTCAGTATTAATAGAAGAACGGGAACGAGGCGCTTCATTGGCGGCTATCGGGCATCGGCGCGGACGCGTCGGGCGCGCTCATCCACTTGTTAAACGGCCAGCTACGGCTGGCGCCATTGGCCAGTTCGGTACCGGTTTGCACCAGCGCATCGGCGTTACGCACCAGGCCCGGCAAGCGCGGCGCGGCCTGGTCGACGGCTTCGCGCGTGGTGGTGGTGATATGCGCCACTTCACTGGCGGCCGTATTGGCATGGGCGACGATTTCAGGCGCATGCGCCGCCACTTCGGACGCCACCTGATCGGCTTTGTTCAGTACCGATTGCGCCTGGCGCGCGGCATCGGTGCTGGCCACCAGGGTGGCGGGCAGTTCGTTTTTGCTGACGTGCTCCAGATTAACCAGTACCTGATCCAGCGTTTTGCGGGTCTCACGCAGTTCGGCCGAAAACGCCTGCACATTGGCCAGCGTGCCGCGGATATCGCCTTTCGGGTCATTCACATAATCCAGCGTCTCATGCACCGAATCGATAATCGGGATGGTGCGCTGACGCAAATCCGCCGCAATCTCCGGCAAGCCCATCGCGGGCGCAAACACCAGCTTGCCGCCTTCCTTGATCGGCGCGGCGCCGGGCGTGCCGCCCGCCACTTCAATGTAATGATCGCCCAGCAAGCCATCCTGCTGCAGCAATGCCACCGAATCGGGCTTGACCCACTTCAGATACTTGTCGTCGATCAGCATTTCCACATCCACTTTGGCCTGGTCATTCAACGTCACCTGATCCACCACGCCAATCTTGAAACCGGACAAGCGCACCTGCATGCCGTTGTTCATGCCGTTGCCGCTTTCGGCCACAAACGACAAGCGGGTGCGACTGACAAAATAGCCCTGCTTCAGCGCCAACAGGCTCAGCAACAGGCCAAAGCACACCAGCCCGATTGCGATAAACATCGCCACGCGCCAGCCCAACCACTGAAAACGGGCATCGGTGTCCCGCAGATATTTCAAGGCCATTGTCGATTCTTGTTCATGTTGTTTCGGGGGTCAGGGTCAGATCATGCAGGCCCCATGCCTGCTCGGGCGCGCCCTGGCCGATCACCAGCACGGCGGCGTTGGCGCTGAGTTCATCCAGCACCGGTCGCAATAAGGCAGAGCGCGCGCAATGGCCCCACATATCCTGGTCCAGCAGCATCAGCCCGGGCCGCAAGATGGCCGCGCGCACCAGCAACAGCATGCGTTTGCGGTCGCGCTCCAAGGTAACGGGCAATGCAGTGGCGATGCGCTCGACTTCGGTATCGCCGATTCCCAGGCGCTGTAATGCAGTAACAAAGCGCGCTTCCAGTTCGGGCAACGGCGCTATCTTTTGATACCACGCGGGCAGGATCAGGTTTTCCCAAACACGCAGGTTGCTGAGCAAACCACCATTCGATTCCAGCACCGCCACCCGGCCCGGATAATTGAGTTGCACCAGCCCCGCCGCCAGATCCAGCAGTGTTTCGGCCTCGGCGCGCGTCGGAGCGGCGCACCAATAGCGCTGCCCGGGTTCCAGCCGGATCGGGCCGGTAGGCGCAAGCGTCAGATCGTACATAGCGTCCACGCCGTTTCGATCAAAAAAATCACAAACAAGCCGCGCATCACGGCGCGCGAAGACGCCTTGGGGATATCCGTCACATACGGCCCCACGCGCAGCCCCACATAACACGCGGTCAGCGAGCAACCCAGACCAAACACAAACGCCTTGCCGAGGCAGGTCAGCATCAAATCGATGCGCATGATGCGGTCGATGGCCAGGATTTCATACGTGACATCGGTGCCGGCCGAAAACAGCGTGCCGCCCGCTTGCGACATCAACGCGATATATAAAGTAAGCCCGACGCAGGCGATGGTCATACCCAGCACGCGCGGCATGATCAGATAAGTGCCCGGTGGAATACCCATGCGAAACAGGCTGCGGATTTCGCCATGCACCTGCATGGTGGCCAGTTCGCTGGCCACCGCGGAGGACGAGCGCGCCACCAGGATGATCGCCGCCAGCAAGGGGCTGATTTCTTTAAAGCTCAGCGACGCCAGCAAGCGCAACGATGCATCGCGGCTCTGGCCATACTGACCATGTAATAGCGAAATCACGATCGCGCCCAGCGCAAAGCCAATCGCCAGCACCAGAAACACCGCCTCGTTGCCGGTAAAGTAGATTTGCCGCAGCAAGACGCGCCGCACCGGCTGATGGCGCAAGCCAGCCAGCGGCGTGGTGATCGGGGCAAATAGTTGGGCAAGGCGCATGGTCTGGATTTTGATGTGCGGGATGGCGGCGGCTTGGGTTAGCGCCAAGCCGCACTATAAACTGTCATCAGGCTGAATGGCAGTTGGTATCAGCATGTATCTGCCCGCACAGTGACGCGCAACGCCCTTGCAACACGGCTTTACGCCCATAACTCGGCTAACAGGGGCGCTATTAAAATTGGCGCACAGGCATTACGCACTGTGTAATCGCGGCCATAGCCATTTTCGATTAGATCGGCGTGATCGTATGACTTAGACTAACGGCCGCTTAACTGACGATAAAAAGGAAACCCTCATGTCCACCCGACACTCGCCGTTGCTGATTCTTGGTTCCGGCCCTGCAGGTTATACCGCCGCTGTTTACGCTGCTCGCGCCAACCTCAAGCCGGTGTTGATTACCGGTCTGGCCCAGGGCGGCCAGTTGATGACGACCACCGACGTGGATAACTGGCCGGCCGATAACGATGGCGTGATGGGTCCGGAACTGATGAGCCGTTTCCAGAAACATGCGGAACGCTTCGGCACCGAAATGATCTTCGACCACATCCACACCACCTATCTGCAAGAAAAGCCGATCCGTCTGGTGGGCGATGCGGGCGAATACACCTGCGACGCACTGATTATCGCCACCGGCGCATCCGCCCAGTACCTGGGCCTGCCCAGCGAAGAAGCGTTTGCCGGCAAGGGCGTTTCGGCGTGCGCCACGTGTGACGGTTTCTTCTATCGCGGCCAGAAAGTGGCGGTGGTCGGCGGCGGCAATACCGCAGTCGAAGAAGCGCTGTACCTCAGCAATATCGCCAGCCACGTAACGCTGGTACATCGCCGCGATACCTTCCGCGCCGAAAAGATTCTGGTCGACCATCTGCATGAGAAAGTGGCCGAAGGCAAGATGACGCTGGCCACCAACCAGACGCTGGACGAAGTGCTGGGCGATGCCACCGGCGTAACCGGTGCGCGGCTGAAATCGAGTACTGATGGCGCGACCAGCAATCTGGACGTGGCTGGTGTGTTTATCGCAATTGGCCACAAGCCCAACACCGACATCTTCCGCGGCCAGCTGGAGATGGACGAAACCGGCTACATCATCACCAAGGGCGGCCGTGATGGCGGCGCCACCTCGACCAGCGTGCCGGGCGTGTTTGCCGCAGGCGATGTGCAAGACCACATCTACCGTCAGGCGGTCACCTCGGCCGCCAGCGGTTGTCAGGCCGCGCTGGATGCAGACAAGTATCTGGAAACACTGCGTTAAGCCACGCGCTTAGCCAGTCACACCCGACGTAAAAGGCGGCCTTCGGGTCGCCTTTTGTGTCTGTGCGCCCCTGCCGTTTGTGCCATTGGCATGTTATGTTTTGCCCATTGCGGCCGCCCGCCCCGCGTCACTTTCGTCCCGCCGTAATGTCCGACCTCAAAAACAATCTCAAACAGATCAAAAAGCGCCTGCAGACGCAAGCCGCGGCCCCCAAGCCCGCGCCCGCGCCGCCGCCAGCGCCCACTGATCACGAATTGTTTATGGCCGAAGTGCGCGACGTGACGCCGCTGTATCGCAAACCGGACTACCAACATCCCCCAGAATGGCCCAGCCCGTGGCCGCGCCAGCGTATGAAAGACGAAGCCGCTGTCATGCCCGATGCCATGACCGATTTCTGGCCGTGGGATGAGCTGGAATCCGGCGAAGAATTGCTCTACCTGCGCGCCGGGCAAAAGCTGGACACACTACGCAAGCTGCGCCGCGGCGAATGGGTAATCCAGGGCGAACTGGATCTGCACGGCCTTAACACCGACGAAGCGCGCACTGCCGTGGCCGGATTCTTGCTGCAGGCACGGCAAAACAACAAACGCTGCGTGCGCATTATTCATGGCAAGGGGTTGGGCTCGAAAAACCGAGAGCCGGTACTGAAACTGAAGCTGAAAAACTGGCTGGTGCAGCGCAACGAGGTACTGGCGTTTAGCCAGGCGCGTGCCGTGGATGGCGGCTCGGGCGCCTTGCTGGTGCTGTTGAAGGGCTGGCGCGAAAAATAAATGGCCGCGTGCTTCGGGCATGCATCGCCAACGTCGAACAGATGCTTTCCGCTACATTTGCTTTTGTGTTTAAAGCTGGCGCAAGGTGGCGCGCCCTCTTGCATAGGCCTGCTTTTTTTTACGTATTCGCTGTAGTTTTATCGGCATGGCCACACCAAAATGGCGAAGTTAAATTACGCCAGCGTAACCTTCAATTTAAAACCAATTCCACCCTCAATTAGCCGCCAGGCCGCGCCAATGTTGCGTCGGCAGCTTTCTGCGCATTTATCGTCTTTATCCGATTATTGTTTGCGCTAGATCAGTTATTGCCGCGCACACTCGCTGATATATTAGCGCCGTTATTCTGATATATCACAAATAATGCATAAAAAATCAAGGGCGGATATGGATAAAAACACCATCAGGCATCGATAGCCCGATTTCGGGCATTCGGTAAATATCGTGCGCTAATATTCCGCGCCTTTCCCGCTGTAGGCAGCGGCGGGGATTAATTCGCCCAGAATTTCTGCATTTGTCATTCATTAATAAAAAGCATTAATTCATTAATCGGGGAGTCAGAACAATGAAGAAGGTCGACTGCTGCAATCTAAAAACAATGCTGATCATCGGCGCCAGTGTGTTTGCCGGCATTTCCGGCCTGGCCGCCGCAGCGGATCTGGGCACTGCCACCATTGGCGATCTCAAAATCGAAACCAAAGTATATGGCTTTTTAAATGCCCAGATCGAATCGGTAAAAGCCGACGGCGGCGCCACACCGTACGACTCGCGCGGCCGCGTTTCCGACGGTAATTCGCGCTTGGGTTTCTCCGGCGCCATTCCGGTTAATGCCACCACCAAAGCCGTGTGGCAGCTCGAAGGCGGTCTTAATAACTTTGAAAATGGCGGCGTCAATGATCAGGGCAGCTCGGCCACACTGGAATCGCGCAACTCGTTTGTCGGTATCGACGACACTCGTTTTGGTCGCCTGATTGCAGGCAATAACGACTCGGCCTATCGCAGCCTGGTGGGCTCGGGCGGCTTGCTGGGCGGCAATCTGGGCCTGACCGTCAATGGCCTTGATGTCTTCAATAACACCACGGCGCAAATGACCGGCAATGCCAACAGTATTTTCAGCCGCGGTGAATCGCGCATGAAAAACTCGGTGCATTATTTCTCGCCCGATTTTAAAGGCTTGCAACTGGCAGGTTCGTATGGCTTTGACGAAGCGCAAAGCAGCGGCAGCAATCGCGAACGTTATTCATTGGCCGCCAAATATAGCTATAGCGGATTCCAGCTGGGCCTGGGTTATGACCGCCAGGCCAATACCGGGGTACTGGTCGACAATATCGCCAAAGGCACTGGCTTTAGCACCGGCGCAGTCAATAACGTCAATACATCCTTCTATAAAGCCGTGGCATCTTATACTTTTCCCACTAAAACCTATTTAGGCGTGGGCGTGGAGCGCGGCAGTTACGGCTATAACAGCCACAATGCCGAAGGCAGCATGAAACAAGATGGCTGGATGATTTCTGCCGCGCAGGATTTGCGGGATGACGTTTCCGTCAAAGTGGCCTATGCCAGATTGGGTGGATTAAGCAATGCGCTGACCGGCAGCAGCGATGATTACGGCGCCAGACAATTTGCGATTGGCGCGCAATACAATTTCAATCGTTATATCGCCACTTATGTGTATTACACCGAAATCAGGAACGAGGCGCTGCAAAGCGTCGATCTGGGCCAGGCGCCCATTTATAGCAACAACGCCGGCACCTCTTCGGCCTATCTGGCGCCCGGTGATAGCCCCCGCGCCCTCGGTGTGGGTTTGATCGCACGCTTCTAAGCCGTAACGCGTTACCGCTGTTTTCCGAAACCGGAATATCGCCCTGCCTCCTCAAAAAGGCCGTCGCGCTATTCCGGTCTTTTTTTAACCGAAGCGCTCGGCAAACCACCGCCAACCCGCGCCAGATCTACATAGTTTGATCAGGATCAGCGCCGGTTTTACGGCTTGCCGCACTATAGCGCTAGCCCGCCGCGCACCGAGTGGATAGCGCTTGTCGCGGCTCTTTTCTTGTCAGGGATTACGAGGACGTTCAACCATGAAATCCATCCAGCGCATTGCCTTGTTTGGCGAATGCATGATCGAACTGCAGGAACAAGTGGGCGGCCAATTACGCCGCAGTTTTGGCGGCGACACGCTTAACACAGCCATTTACCTCGCGCGCATGCTGGCGGGCCGCCCGGCCGAGGTCAGCTACGTCACCGCGTTGGGCGACGACCGCCATAGCCAGGCCATGCTTGACGCGTGGCAAGCCGAAAATATCGACACCCATCTGGTATCGCGCCTGCCGGGCCGCGTGCCGGGCCTGTACATGATCCAGGTGGATGCGGCCGGCGAACGCACCTTCAGCTACTGGCGCGACAGCAGTGCCGCCCGCGCCTATTTCGAGACGGAAATCAGCGCGCTTGAGCTTGAGCTGGCCACGCTGGATGTGCTGTATTTCAGCGGCATCAGTCTGGCCATCCTGCCGCAAGCGGGGCGCGAACGCTTGCTGGCCGCTGCTCACAGCGTGCGTCAGCACGGCGGCAAAGTGGTGTTCGACAACAATTACCGTGCACGGCTGTGGCCCGATAGCGCCGAGGCTCGTCGCTGGTATGCGCGCGCTTTTGCGCAATCCGATATCGCCCTGATTACGCTCGATGATCATATCGCCATGCAGGAAGCGCCGATCAGCGTTGCCGATGCATTGGCGCAAGTCTGGACATTGCCCACGCCCGAAGTGGTGGTTAAACAAGGCGGCGCCGACACGCTGGTGCGGCTGGTCGGCCAACCGCCGGTCTCGATCCCGCCCGCGCCTGTGGCGCAAGTGGTGGATACCACTGCGGCCGGTGATTCGTTTGCTGCGGGTTATCTGGCGGCACGGCTGTGTGACCATGACGTCATCAGCGCCGCCGAAATCGGCAACACCGTGGCGGGCACCGTTATCCGCCATCGCGGCGCAATTATCGCGCCCACCGCAATGCCCGCCATCCAGCTCTAGCGCGGATTTGCGGAAAGGCCGCGCGGCGCAGCGCACGATTACGCCTCGGGGCAATTGCCGTAAAATCGCCACCGGGCGCGCGCTGCGCCCGGCGCTCAGCGCAACATCGGGCCGCGCGGCATTGCCCCCCGCCCAAACACTCAACCGGACCAGTCCTATGAAGGCGCAAAGCCAGCCGGCCGTGGCCGTCGACAAACAAGCGCTGCAACCCAGCGCCGCACGACGGGTTTATCAGGATTTACGCCAGCAGATCATTGATATGGCACTGCTGCCCGGCACCCGCATCAATGAAAAAGACATCGCGCAGACGCATGGCACCAGCCGTACGCCGGTGCATGAAGCGGTGCAGCGGCTGGCGGATGAAGGCCTGATCGAAATCATGCCGCGCGTGGGCACGTTTGTAGCGCGCATTCCGCTGGATACGCTGGAAGAAGCCATGCTGGTGCGCACCGCGCTGGAACTGGCGATTGCCGCCAAAGCGGCCGAGCGTGCCGATGCGCCAGCCATCCTGCGCCTGCAAGATATTCTTAAAGCGCAGCGGTACTGCGCGCAGCAGGGCGACACGCGTGGTTTTCACCAGGGCGACGAGGCGTTTCATGCCGCGTTGGCCGAAATCTCGGGCCACCCGGGCGTGTGGCCGATGGTGCTGCAGGCCAAAACCCAGATCGACCGCTATCGCCGCCTTACTCTGCCGATGCCGGGCCGGATGGAAGGCGTGGTCGACGAGCACGAAGCAGTCGTCGCCGCCATCGCCAATAACGACAGCAACGCCGCCACCGCCGCCATGCGTGTCCATCTGGATCACGTGCTGCCGATTCTTGAAGTCACCCGCACCATGCGGCCTGAATATTTCATCGCACATTTGCCGACCGCCACACCGCCGCGCTAGCAGCCATGCCGCGCCCCATGCGGCGTGGCCGAATCCAACCGCAACACGCCACAACAAAACGCCCGCTGACTGCTCAGCGGGCGTTTTGCGCTCTTCCTTACCCTACCCCGCATCGCACTCTGCGCGTGTCTCAAGCCATGGCCGGTTCAGCCAAAGGCAGGGCGGGCGGCGTGGTCCGTTCGCGGGCCAGCAAACACAGCGTAATCGCAGCGATCACATCAAAGATTGCCAACATCACAAACAGCGGACTGTAGCCCACTTGCGTCACCAGCACGCCAAAGAACAGCGTAAAGAGCGTCGCGCCCAGATAACCACACATCCCGCCCAGGCCTGTTGCCGTCGCCACTTCGTTTTTGCCGAACATGTCGGACGTAATGGCATACAGCGCGCCGGACAGCGTCTGATGGGCAAAGCCACCCACACACAGCAAGGCAATCGCGGTATACGGGCTGCTCACCAGGCCGATACATGCCGGTCCAATCATGCACACCGCACCGGTAATCATCACCAACTTGCGCGACTGGAACAGACCGACATTGCAATACTTGTGGAAGAACGGGCTTAGATAGCCGCCCAGCACGCAGCCCATGTCGGCAGCCAGAAACGGCAGCCAGGCAAACATGGCAATTTCTTTCAGATTCATATGGCGCTCGGTGGCCATATACAGCGGAATCCACGCATTAAAGGTTTGCCAGGCCGGTTCCGACAGAAAGCGCGGGATGGCAATGGCACGGAAGTTGCGGCTTTTGACAATGGCGGTCCAGCGGGCGCGCGGAGCAACGGCCGCGCCCTCTTCGCGATACTGCGCTTCCTGGCCCGCCAGAATGTAGTCGCGCTCGGCGTCAGACAGCGCTTTCTGGTTTTTGGGGTGCTTGTAGAACAGCATCCACAATGCCGTCCAGATGCCGCCCAGCACACCCACAATCACAAACGCCCATTCCCAACTGCCCGCCATGATGGCCCAGACCACCAGCGGCGGCGCCAGCAACGCGCCAATCGACGAACCAATATTGAACCAGCCGATTGCTACCGAGCGTTCCCTGGCCGGAAACCATTCGGTAGTGGCTTTAACGCCCGCGGGAATACCCGCCGCTTCGGTCAACCCCAACATGCCACGAAATACTGCCAGCCCTTGCCAGTTACCGGCAAAAGCGGCCGCCGCGCACGCAACCGACCACGCGCAAGCAAATATGGCAAAACCAATCTTGGTGCCAATTGCATCCAGAATATAACCCGCCACCGGCTGCATTAATGCATAACATGCCTGCCATGCCACAACCACATATGAATACTCTTTGGTGGTCATATGCAGATCGTGCATCATTGTTGGCGCGGCCACCGACAATGTATTTCGCGCCAGATAATTAACAATCAACCCGGCCGTTACCATCCCGACCATCCACCAGCGCATTCCCTTGACTTTACCCATGATTTTTTCCTCGCACCTTTAAGTTTTGCAAGCTGGCAATTAACCGGTCCAACGCCGGTGTATCTGCCTTTCAAAACAGGTATCGGGTAACTGGTTGCCTGATTACAACCGTTGCCTCTCGTAAATACGTTTATATCGGTGTCGTTTTTGAATCACGCATTGATTTGACGATGCAATGCGTGATTTTTATTTTCATGACTTGCCGCGAATAGTTAGGATTATTCCTATACTAATTCGAGCAATGCTTTACGAACCCCGTTTATATCAATCAATTGCAAAGTTTTTTCCAGACTTTCCGTCAGCTGTGGTACTTGATTTAAATCCGCACCCCACACCGCTTTATTGGCCAACCAGCCTTGGGCGATTTCGGCAAAGTTGATTCGATGTGTGCGGAATTTCTCCCAGGCGTCTTCAAACCAGGCCAGATGTGCAGGGTCATCAGTCAGCGTCACCATCAAACCGCGGTACAACAACATATTGGCGGCCAAGGCAAACACCAACCGTTGCGGCAATACGCCATTGGTTTTCTGGTATTGCAGCAATTGCGGCATCACGCGTGCGGCAAATTTGCTCCAGCTATTCAGTGCAATTGATTCCAGCCGATGCTGGATATAGGGATTGCGAAATCGCAGCAAAACATCAGCGGCAAACGGATCAAGCTCGGCGCGCGGCAATGGCAACGCAGGGATGATTTCTTCGTCCAGAGTGCGCAACAGAAAGCGGCTTACCAGCGGATCATCCATCGCGGCGCCCACGGTTTCCAATCCAGCCAGCAGCGCCACCGGCACCATGCTGGTGTGCCCCCCATTCAGCACGCCGACTTTGCGCTGCTTATATGGGGTAATGTCATCGACCAACTGGATATTCAGATCGGCGCCGGCCAGTTTCAATTCATCGGCCAGCCACGCCGGACCCTCAATCACAAACAGATAAAAATATTCCGCAGTGACTAGAAATGCATCGGTATAACCCAATTCTTTTTCGATCGCCGCGATTTCGCCGCGCGGATAACCCGTCACAATCCGGTCCACCAAGGTGGAGCAAAATGTGCAGGCGGAATCCAGCCAACCATTAAATGCATCGCCCAGTTTCCACAACGCCGCAAAATGGATCACCGCCTGTTTGAGTGCATCGCCATTATGGTCAATCAATTCGCAAGGCAATAACACGACGCCTTTATCCGTAGCGCCTTCAAAATGGCGATAACGTTCAAACAGAAACCGGGTTAATTTGGCGGGAAAACTGCTTGGCGGAAAATCTTCAAATCCATCCGTATTATTAATACAGATGCCCGCCTCGGTGGTATTGGACACCACAAAGCGCAATGACGGCACATGCGCCAGGGCCAATACATCATTCCAGCGCGCGGTGGCATCCACTTCACCTTTCACGCATTGAATCTGCCGATATTCCTTGACTGGCACACCGTCTTCATTCAGACCGCGTATCAAGGTGGTATAAACGCCGCCTTGCGTATTCAGCAAAGGCATATCGGGGCGCGCAATCGGGCGCACGATGACTACACTGGCATCCAGGCCTACACGTTCATTGAGCAAATCGATTTGCCAATCAATAAATGCGCGCAAGAAATTGCCTTCGCCAAATTGCACAAAACGGATTGGTGAGGTATCAGGCTGGGTTCGGTCGAGTTGTTGCATAGGTCCTCCGTGGCACACGGCTTAAAGCGAGATATCGCGTTTCCAGAAAATAAAATCGTATTGCTGCAAGCGGTCCGCTTTGGCGCGATAACGGCCACCCGCGGTTTGCAGCACCATCTCGAACAGGCCCTCGGCCACCTCGGGCAACGGCGTGCCGGATATCACCGGGCCGCAATCGAAATCGATCATGTCTTTCAGCCGCGTGGCCATGCGGGTGTTGGTGGCGATCTTCAGCACCGGCACGATGGGGTTGCCGGTGGGCGTGCCCAGGCCCGTGGAAAACAACACCACATTGGCGCCCGAAGCCACGATGCCGGTTACCGATTCGACGTCGCCGCCGGGCGTGCACAGCAAAGACAGCCCCGGCCTGGCGGCGGGCTCGCCGTAATCCAGCACCGACACGATCGGCGACGTACCGCCCTTTTTGGCCGCGCCTGCCGATTTGATGGCGTCGGTGATCAAACCATCGCGGATGTTGCCGGGGCTGGGATTGGCGGCAAAGCTGGTGCCCACGGCCTGCGCCCTGGCTTCAAAATCGCGCATCATGCCCAGAAAGCGACGCTTGTCGTCGTCGTTCTGGCAACGCTCGATCAGGCTGGCTTCCACGCCGCACAGCTCGGGAAATTCCGCCAGGATGGAACCGCCACCGACGGCCACCACCATGTCGGACACCAGACCCATCGCCGGATTGGCGGACAAGCCCGAAAAGCCATCCGAGCCGCCGCATTTAACGCCGATCTTCAGCGCGGACAGCGGCACCGGCTGGCGCGTCACCGCGTTCGCCGCTTTCAAGCCATTCAGCGTGTCTTGCAACACGGCTTTCATCATGGCGTCTTCGCTATCCCACTTCTGCTGCTCGTAGATCAGACAGGGCTTGTCGAATGCCGGATTGCGGGCTTTCAGCGCGTCCTGGAACATGCTGATCTGCGCGTTCTGGCAACCCAGGCTAAACACGGTAATGCCGGCCACATTGGGGTGATCGGCATATGCGGCCAACACCTTGCACAGCGAGCGCGCGTCAGCGCGGGTGCCGCCACAGCCGCCAGCGTGGGTGATGATGCGTACGCCATCTACGTTGGCGAACGGACGCGTTACTGCGCGCGGCGCCGCCATCTCCTCACCCAGCAAAGCCAGCGTGTAGGCGGCCAGATCCTGGGTGGCGTAACCCAACGGGCCTTCGAGCGCATTGCGCAGATGTTCCACATTGCGGTTTTCGCAGAACACCAGCGGAAAAATCAGCCAGTAATTGGCCGTGCCCACGCGACCGTCCGCGCGCACCACGCCCTCAAAGGTGGCGTCTTGCCAGCGTGCCATATCGGGCGCGGTCCATTGATACGGTTGGGTGGCCGCTATTTCGACATCGGCCGCGTAGTGTTCCAGGTTCTCGGTGGTCACCGCTTCGCCGCGCCTGATCGGCGCCATGGCGCGACCGACCGGCACGCCGTACAGCTTGAGCAATTCGCCTTGCGCCAGATTGCGACGGGCAAATTTGTGTTTGGCGGCAACCGGCGTATTGATCAGGATCGAATCACCTTCCCAGCTCACCAGTTGGCCCGCCGCCAGATCGACCAGCGCCACCAGCATGTCGTCGTCCGGATGGATGCAGAGAATTGTTTGCATGGCCGTGGCCTCTCTTTGCGTTCTGATTAGCGCGATGCGACGGCAACCCGCCGCCGCAGCGCGCGGGGGTTACAGCGCGAAGTAGCGCTTGGCGTTTTCGTAGCAAATGCCGCGCACCACGGTGCTCAGCGCTTCGAAGTCATCGGGAAACTCGCCGCCCGCCACCCACTGGCCCAGTTGGCGGCACAACAAACGCCGGAAATAATCGTGCCGCGGATAAGACGCAAAGCTGCGCGAATCGGTGACCATGCCCACCGACGTGCCCAGCACGCCGTGGTTGGCCAGGGTAATCAGCTGCTGCAAATTGCCTTCTTTGTGATCGTTAAACCACCACGCCGGGCCGTACTGCACCTTGCCGGCCACCGAGCCATCCTGGAAATTGCCGATCAACGTCGAGAGGATTTCGTTCATACCCGGGTTCAGGCAGAACAGCATGGTTTTGGGCAGGCGCGCCTCGCTGTCCAGCGTATCCAGCAAGCCCGCCAGACCGGCGCTGCAGCTCATGTCGGAGATTGAGTCGTAGCCGGTGTCCGCCCCCAGGCGCGCCAGCATGCGGCGGTTGTTGTTGCGTTGCGCGCCAATGTGCAGACACATGGTCCAGTCATGCGCGGCATAGACCCGGCCCAGCCCGGTCAGTACCGCCAGCACGTATTGCGCCACTTCGGCCGCTTCCAGCAGCGTGCCGCCGAGGCGCTTCTGGAACAGCTGTTCAATCTGTTCCGGCGGCAACGGCGTTACCGGCAAGGCCACATCGACGGCGTGATCGGAAATGCGCGCGCCCTGTTCATCGAAGAAGGTCACGCGTTGGGCCAGCGCTTGCATCATGTCGGCAAAGCTGGCGATCTGGACGTCGGCCACCGCACCCAGCCTTTGCAGATACTCGACAAAATCCTGCTGGTTGATACGCATGGCTTTGTCGGGGCGGTAAGCCGGCAGCACGCGGGTTTTAAGATCCATCTGTTTGATCGCGGCGTGTTGCGCCAGATCATCGGCCGGATCGTCCGTCGTGCAGGCCACTTCAACGCCGGCTTGTTCGAGGAAGGCCCAGGTATCCATGCCAGCCAGTCTGGCGTTGGCGCGTTCCCAGATTTGCGCGGCGTTTTTTTCGTTGATCAGCAGATCAATGCCAAAGATGCGGCGCAGTTCCAGATGGCTCCAGTGGTAGATCGGATTGCCAATCGCCAGGGGCAGCACTTTGCAGAAAGCGCGGAATTTTTCTTCATCCGTACGATTACCGGTAATGAAGTCTTCGCTTACGCCAGCACTACGCATCAAGCGCCACTTGTAATGGTCACCCCCCAGCCATAGTTCGGCGATATTGCGAAATTGCTTGCGGCTGGCAATCTCGCCCTGCTGCAGGTGCGAGTGGTAATCAATGATGGGCAAATCGGCGGCCACCTCGTGATACAGGCGCTTGGCCACGTGGCTGTCCAGCAGAAAATCTTCGTCCATAAATGCAGTCATACGGCCTCCTCGATGTATGGGGGCAAGGCTGCAATCCAGTCAGATCGCGGCCCTGCGTTCCTGATATATCAAGTGGCGCGTTGTGATATATCAGGATGACAGGCGCATTTGTAGGCTCTTCGCGACCGGTTACATCTGACTTGGATCAAACATTGTGGAGATGGCGACGTGCCGTGGAGCGAAAACAACAGAAGGCGCGCAGGCGCACCGCAAAGACATGCCGAGGCGGCGCCTCAGCAGCACATGTTTATCGTAATCTGCCGTAATATTTTTTGATATTTGTCAGGTTGTCGCGCTAAACACCGATCAACAATGACTCCGGAAACACCTTCCTGACACCGCGCCAACACGCTGATGCGTCGCCGGCGGGCGTCTTTTGCATGAAGTACCGGAGCATGAAAATTGAAATTATCAACTCGGCTTGCATTCATCGTGGGCAGCGCCATCGCGGGCCTGCTGTTACTGGCGCTGTTTGCCTTGCAGACTTTGCACACCACCATGCTGGCAGACCGGCATGAAGAAATCCGCGCCGTCCTGGGCCTGGCCCGGCAGCAAGTCAGCCTGTTTCAGACGCTGGAAAAAGACGGAAAACTGTCCCACGAAGAAGCGCAGGCCCGCGCGCTGCAGGCGCTGAGTGGCTTACGCGACGGCAAGCTCTATTTGTGGGCCCGCAGCAAAGACGCGGTCGGTCTGGTCCATCCCAATCCCGATGTAATTGGCAAGGTCGATTGGGGCGCGCCGGTGGCCAGCGGACGCCGCAACTTCGAGGAATATCTGTATCAGCTGCAAAACACCGATTTCGCCTTCTTTAACGACATGAGCAAACGGGCCGCCGACAGTCCGCTCGCGCCCAAAATCAACGGCGTCACTCAAGTAGCAGGCTGGGGTTGGCTGATTGGCTTTGGCGTGTTTGTCGACGATATCGACCAGGCCTGGTGGCAGCTGGTATGGCATTTTTTGTTAATCGGCGGTGTGGCATTGGCGGCGGTGACGGGCCTGGCGGTGGTGATGTCGCGGCGCATTTATTTTCAACTGGGCGGTGAGCCCGATTACGCCCGCGCCGTGGCGCTGGCCATCGCGGGCGGTGACCTGAGCCACCCGGTTGATCTGCGCGGCGGGCGCGAAAGCGTGCTGGGCGCGATTGCCGCGATGCAAAGCGGCCTGCGCGACATGATCCACGGCATCCAGCAAGGCGAAGCCGCGCTGTCGGACGCGGCGCGCAGCCTGTCCAATGAAATGAGCCATATCCATCTGTCGTCGCGCCAGTCGTCCGACGCCACCGCCTCCACCGCTGCCGCCATCGAACAAATGTCGGTCAGCATCGACCAGATTTCGATCAGCGCCCGCGAAACCGAAAAGAACTCCGCCCACACCACCGAGCTGGCTGATCAGGGCGGCGATCTGGTCGCCCACGTGGCCGCGCAGATCGGCGAATTGCTGGGGGACGTAACGTGCGCCGCCGAGCTGATCACCGGCCTGGCCGAACGGTCACGCGAGATCGAAGGGATGTCGGCGCAGATCAAGGAGATCGCCAATCAGACCAATCTGTTGGCCCTGAACGCCGCCATTGAAGCCGCCCGCGCCGGCGAACAAGGGCGCGGCTTTACCGTGGTGGCCGACGAAGTGCGCAAGCTGGCCGAGCGCACTACGCAGGCCACCACGCAGATCAACAGCATGGTGCACCGTATCCGCAGCGACACCGCCGATGCAGTCAAAAGCATGCAGGCGGTAACGCCGTTGGTGACCGGCAGTGTGAACATGGCACGCAATGCCGCCAGCGCGTTGCAGCAGATCAACGACGGGGCTAACGCCAGCCTGCAACGCGTGCGCGATGTCGCCAACGCGGCGGCTGAACAAAGCCTGGCCAGCAATACCGTGGCCAACAACGTCGAGAAAATCGCGCAGATGGTGGAAAGCGCGGTGACGTCGGTGCACGCGGCCAACCAGAATGTGGACATGCTCAAGCAGTTGGCGGCCGCGCTGCATCAATCGGTAGCGCGCTTTACGCTGTAACGCCCCCGCCAGCCCCGGCTTGCGTGGGCGCGCTCAGGTCAGACCGACGCGAGAAACGCCTTGTCCGGATACTGGTCGCATAAAAACTCGACAAAAGCGCGCACCTTGGGGCTCTGCAAGCGGCGCGAGGTGTGCAGCACCCACAGCGCCACGTCGCCGCCGCGCGTACCCCAGCTGACCAGCTCGCCGCGTTGCAGTTGCCCGCCAATAATCGACTGCGGCACCAGCCCCACGCCCGCGCCCGCGACGATGGCATCGCGCACCATCAGCAACGAGGACAGCCGCAACACCGGGCGCGGCAGCAACCTGGGCGCGCGATCGCGCAAAGTCCAGATGTCGCCCTCGCGATAACTGGGCATCACCACGGCGGGCACCGGGACTACCTCGTCCAGATCGCCGCTGGGCGGGGCGAGCAAAGGGGGCGCAGCCAGCACCAGCCGGTCGCGCGCAAAGCAGCGGCCCACCAGCGCGGTGTCCGGGTCTGGATCAATGCGGATGGCGATATCAAATTGCTCTTCCACCAGATTAACCCGGCGGTCATCGGCCACGACTTCAATCTCCACGTCCGGGTACAGCGTGCGAAACCGCGCAACCAGTGTGCCCAGCGCCAGTTGTCCGAACAGCGAGGGCGCGGCAATGCGCAGATTGCCGCGCGGCGTGGCGACGCCTTCGCGTACGGCAGCGATCGCATCCGCCACTTCGTACATCGGGCCTTCGGTGCGCGCGAGCAGCTGCTGTCCAGCTTCAGTCAATTGCAGGCTGCGCGCGCCGCGCTCCACCAGGCGCACGCCCAGCGCTTCTTCCAGCTCCGTCACCCGGCGCGACAACGTGGCTTTGGAGCGGCCACTGGCGCGACTGGCCCGGCCAAAGCCGCCGTGCGCAGCGACCAACTGAAAATCATCCAGCGCGTTCAAATCCATGCGTGTCTCATTTTTGATCCGATATGTCTCGATCTTAGCGTCTGTGTTTTGTTTATGAAACTGCCTATTGTTCGGTTGTCGGCAACGCCACCACTCAACAGGAGCTCCATCATGAATACCATCCGTGCATTGGTTTTAAACGAATACGGCGACCAGAACGCGACACAGATCGGCCACATCGCCGCCCCCACGGCGGGCGCAGGCCAGGTACTGGTGCGAGTACGCGCCGCGGGCATCAATGCCCTCGACTGGAAAGTCCGTGAAGGCTATGTCCGCGATGCCTTTCCGCTGCAACTGCCCACTGTGCTGGGTATCGAACTGGCGGGCGTCGTCGAAGCCGTCGGCCCGGATGTCACCCATCTGCGTCAGGGTGATCGGGTGATGGGCGCTCTGGGCGACCTCGGCGCTTATGCGGAGCTGGTGGCGGTCAATGCCGCCAATCTGATCAAAACGCCGGATGCCTTAAGCGATGTGGACGCCGCCGCCCTGCCGGTTGCTACCGTCTCGGCCTGGCAAAGCCTGCACCACGCCGGCCCGCTCCACGCTGGGCAACGCATTTTGATCCACGGCGCGGCGGGTGGCCTGGGCGGTTTTGCCGTGCAATACGCCCATCGGGCCGGTGCGGTGGTATACGCCACCACGCGTAGTTCGCAGGTCGCGACAGTCCAACGCCTCGGCGCGGACCACGTCGTCGCCTACGACCAGGCGCAGTTCGAGAACACGATGCGCGATATCGATCTGGTGCTCGATTACGTCGGGGGCGAGGTACTCGACCGCTCGTGGCGCGTGCTGGCGCAAGACGGCGCGATCGTCAGCACCGCCTCGCCCGCCATCGTGGCCAGCACCCCGCCGGGTCGCCGCGGCCTGTGGTTTATCAACACGCCGGACAGCGCCTTGCTGCAACAACTGGCTGATGACGTGGCGCAGCAACGCGTGCAATCGCGGATCGGCGCGGTGGTGCCGTTTGCTGATCTGCCCGCCGCCATCGAACGCAATCGCACGCAGCCGCAACCCGGCAAGAGCTTGGTCGATTTTTCGCTGTAGTCCACGCTAACGTGGCGCATTGGCCACAGCATGGCGGGCGCCCGCTTTCGCTTAAGCCGCAAAACAAAAAAGCCAGCATTCGCTGGCTTTTTTTTATTGGCGTTGGCAAAAGCCAATCAGGCCAATGCCGCATTCACCTTTTCCAGAAAATCACCGTAATGAATCGGCTTGGCCACATAGCCGTCGCAACCGGCAGCCAGCATGCGCGCCTCGTCGCCTTTCATGGCAAATGCGGTCACCACCACCACTTTGATGTGGCCCGTGGTGCTGTCGGCTTTTAACAAACGCGTGGCTTCCAGCCCGTCCATGCCGGGCAATTGCACATCCATCAAAATCAGGTCGGGCAATTCGGTGCGCGCCAGCGATAAACCGGTGGCGGCTTCGGTGGCGGTACTGACTGTATGCCCTGCATTCTTGAGCAGAAACGTAAACAGCTTCAGATTCGCCGCGTTGTCTTCAATGATTAATATTCGTGCCATAACGCCTGCCTACTCCACCGGGTGGTAGGGCAACCACACCTTGAATTCGGACCCTTGCCCGGCAGTGCTTTCCACCGACAAACGTCCGTCATACAACTCAACCAGTTGCCGCACCAGCGCCAGGCCCAAGCCAGTGCCTTCGTATTTGCGCGACAACGAACTATCCAGCTGTACAAACGGCTGGAACAGATTATTCAATTCTTCCGGCGTAATGCCGATGCCGGTATCGCGTACGGCAATCGCCAGATATTCCGGATGCGTGGCTGCGCTGTCACTACCAATAAACCGCAATCCATTCAGACTGGCCCCGCTCACGCGGCGCGCAATCACCGTGACCGCGCCGCCATCGGGGGTAAATTTAACGGCATTGGACAACAGGTTATAAATAATCTGCTTGGTCTTGCGCGGGTCCAGTTGCGCGCGGCCCAGTTCATCCGCGTCCACTTTCAATTCAATGCGATGCGAATAGGCGCGGCCTTTTAATACCGTCAGGCAGTTTTGCAGCAAGGTCTGCAAATCCACCGACTCAATTTCCAGTTCCATCTTGCCGGCTTCAATCTTCGACAAGTCCAGAATATCGTTGATCAGCAGCAGCAAATGTTCGCCGCTGGAATAGATATCCGACACAAATTCTTTTTGCTGCGCATCCAGCTCGCCGATCAAACCATCGCGCAAGACTTCGGAAAAACCAATAATCGCATTCAGCGGCGTGCGCAATTCGTGCGACATATTGGCCAGAAATTCCGATTTCATGCGGCTGCTATGTTCCAGCTCCTGGTTTTTACGCGCGATTTCTTTATTGGTTTCTTCCAGTTCCGCCGCGTGTTGCGCCAGCCGGATATTCAGTTCGCTAACCTGGCGTTCGCGCTTTAACAATTGCTCATTCACCATCACGGCCTGTTCGTAGGTCGAGATCAGCAAATCCAGAATCTGTTGGCGTTCGGCATTAATAAAATGCTTTTGATTGCCCAGATATAGCGCGATGCCGAATTGCACATTCTGGCCATGGCGCAATTTCTGGTTCATCAATACATGCTCAATCAGCGTGAGCAGATAGGTTTCGTCGTAAGGCTTGCGGATAAAGTTGTCGGCACCGCATTCCAGCCCGCGGATGATGTCCTTGGGGTCGGTGAGCGACGTCACCAGGATCACCGGCACATCACGCCATTGCGGCGTGGCCTTGATGGTGCTGCACAGCGTATAGCCGTCCATTTGCGGCATCACCACATCGGACAACACCAGATTGGGCCGCTTTTGCTCCATCAGCGCCAGGGCCTGATGGCCATTGGCCGCCACGCGCACGGCATAGCCTTTGCTCTCGATCTGGTAGCGCAGTTTTTCCGCCTGGGTTGGGCTGTCCTCAACAATCAGGATCTCGGTGCCCGTGGACTTGTTGTCCATGTACTACTCCGTGTTGCTGCTGCGTTTATCAATCTGTGCGGCTCGCGCCCGCCTTGCGGCAAGCAAGCGTCAGCGCGGACGAGCCGTGGCCTGTACCGGCCTTGTTGGAGGTGGCACGCGTCTGGCGCGTGGCTCACACGTTAATACATACGTTGCAATCGCAATTACCGACGGGTTTGCCCGACTGACGGCAGCGGTTGCGCAGGCAGGCGCTCCACTAACTGGCCGATGGTCATGGCGATCACTTCGGGGGGCTGGATATATACGGCGGCATCCAGTTTGACGGCCTCGCCGGGCATACCAAAAATCACCGAGCTTTGTTTATCCTGGGCAAACGTCACCGCGCCCGCCTCGCGCATGATGCGCAGTTCTTTGGCGCCATCGCGGCCCATGCCGGTCAGCAACACGCCCACTGCGGCCGCGCCATACACCTGCGCCACGGCGCGAAACATAAACGACGCTGACGGTCGCACGCAATATTCGCGCGGCGCATCCACCAGATCGATCAGCCCCAGCGGCGTCACCCGCATCTGCATGTCCCACGGCGCCACATAAGCCGCCCCGGCCGCAATGCGTTGGCCATGATGCGCCATATACACCGGCATGCCGCAGGCCTGGCCCAGCCAGTCGCAAAAGCCTTGGGTAAAGCCCTCGGCGATATGCTGCACGATCAGAATCGGTAATGGAAACGGTTTCGGCAGATTCTCCAGCAAGCACTTCAGCGTTAACGGCCCGCCAGTGGACGCGCCGATGGCCACAATGCGCGGCTTGATGCCAGTGTTAAATGGCAAGACCGGCGCGGCCAAAGGCTCCGGCGCGCGCTGCCCGGCCCAGCGTTTAACGACCTGCACGCCGGCCATCGCGCGGATCATCTGCAATAACTCGATGGCCAGTTCGGCATGTTTCGGATGGCCGGGTGGCGTCGGTTTAACCAGCACCGTCAATGCGCCTGCCTCCAGCACCCGAAAATCCTCGCGCGCATTCACATCCACCGGCGTTGCCGTCACGATGATGATGCGCGTGGGCGCGGTCTGCATGATCTGGCGCGTGGCCTCAAACCCGTCCATGCCCGGCAGGATCACGTCCATGGTGATGACATCGGGGCGCAGCGTTTGCGCCGAGCGCACCGCGTCTTCCCCGCTGGACACCGTGCCCACCACCTCGATGTCTGCGTCAGTCTTGAGAATGCCCAGCAACAATTCGCGCGCGGTCATCGAATCTTCAACCACCAGCACGCGGATCGGCTGCACCCGCTTTCTCATATCAATCTCCGGATTGCGGCCAGCAAGCTGGTCTGGTCAAACGCACTCTTCACAATATAAGCATTGGCGCCTGCTTCCACACCGCGCTCCTTGTGTTCGCGGCTATCCAGCGCGGTGACCAGGATAACGGGCGTGGCGGCGGTTTTGCTCTCGGCGCGCAAACGCGTGGTCAGATCAAAACCGTCCATGCGCGGCATTTCGACGTCCGACACCACCAGATCAAACTGGCCCGCGCGCGCTTGCGTCAGCGCATCCAGCCCGTCGACGGCGGTAGTCACCTTGTAGCCATTGGCTTCCAGAATGCCTTTAAGCAAAGAGCGCGAGGTGATCGAATCTTCCGCCACCAGCAACGATTGCTGCGCTGGCGCATCGGGGTCGGCGGGACGCAAGCTGCTGCCCGCACTGGCGGCGGCGCTGGCGATCAGTTCGGCCGCGTTCAGCACCGGCACCACCTGGCCGCCTTCCAGCAACGTCGCGCCGGCGATATTGCGCACATGGCGTAATTGCGGACCCAGCCCTTTTACCAGCACTTCGATATCCGCCATCACCGCATCCACCACAAAGGCAATGCGCCGACCACTGGCGGCCACGACCGCCACGTTCAGCCAGTCATCCACCGCTGCGGTACTGGCGTTCAACCCCAGCGTTTCGGCCAGCCGCACCACCGCCATGGCTTCATCGCCGATGCGTGTGCTGGGCTTGCTGCCCATGCTGCTGATGGCGGACACCGGCAAGCGCAGCACGCGTTCGACATGGCGGGTCGGCAGCACAAACTGGCGTTCGCCCGCCGTCACCAACACGCCACGGAACGTGGCCAGCGTGGCCGGCAACAGCATCTGAAAGCGCGTGCCGCCGCCCGGTGGCGCATCCAGCAATAAATGGCCGCCCAGCTTTTCGACCTTCTCGCGCACGATGGCCAGGCCCAGGCCGTGGCCCGACAAATCGGTCAGGATCGGGCTGGTGGAAAAGCCGGTTTCAAAAATCAGATTGCGCAAGGTGGGCGTATCCATCGCATCCAGTTGCGCCTCGGTATATCGGCCCTGCGCCAACGCCACTTCGCGGATGCGCTGCAGCGCAATGCCGGCGCCGTCATCCTCGATATTGAGCAGCACTTTGCCGCCTTCGTACGGCGCCACGCTGATGCGCAACTGGCCACGTTCGGGCTTGCCCAGGGCGCGGCGTTTTTCCGGCGTTTCCAGGCCATGGTCGATGGCGTTGCGCACCAGATGGATCAGCGGGTCTTTTAGCTGTTCCAGAATGCGCCGGTCAATTTCGGTGCTCTGGCCTTCCAGCGTGACGTCAATCTGCTTGCCGGTGGTGATCCCGAGATCGCGCGCCAGTCGCGGCACCAGATCCAGCAGGCTGGAAGCCGGCTGCAACAGCACCTGTTTGACGTCATCAAGCAGCTGATCCACCAGCGACGCCGTCGCGCGTTGTTGCTGCCGCGCCGCTTGTTCCAGCTGCGCCAGCCGGTCTTGCAGTTGTTTGCCAAACAACTCGTCTTGCGTATTCATATCCAGCCAGCGCGCCAGCTCGCCCGTGCTGTCGGTATTCTGCTGCCGCGCGGCCACCCGCAAACCCAGCACCGCCCGCGCGCGTTCGCGGCGCCAGTCGGCCACTTCGGCATGCAAGGCGCGGATCGATTCCACGCGGTGGGTGGCATCTTGTTTCAGGCCCAGCAACGATTCCAGTTCATTCAGCAACACGCCCAGGCGGCCCGCCGACACCCGCACCGTATCGCCCATTTCCTGATGGCGCGGATGAATGTCATGCGCGATCACTGCCGGTGCAGGCGCAACCGGCGCTTCGGGTACGGCATGGGCGGGTGGCGCTGCGACGGGATGTTCGGCTGGCGCAGTAACGGGCGCGGGGGCGGCCGGTTGCGGCACCGCCTCAAGCGCAGGCAAAGGCGGCGGCGCCACCTGCGGCAGCGGATCGGGCAGCGGCGGCAGCGGCATCACCGGCTCCAGCTGCAAGCCCAGCGGTGACAGCGCCAGCGATTCCACGGGCGGCAACGGCATGCCCACTTCTTCGGGCGGCGTCAGCAACTGGTCCAGCGCGCCGATCAATTTGATGGCGGCCAGATCCAGCGGGCGATCAATCGGCTCGACGGCCAGCACGTTTTCCAGCCCTGCCACCGCATCGCTGACGGCGCGATGCACGGGCGCGGTCAATGGCATCTGGTTTTTGCGCAGCGCCGACAGCACGCTTTCCAGCGAGCGGCAAATCAGCTCGATCGTTTCCAGATTGACCGAGCGCGCTGCGCCTTTCAGGCTGTGCGCCTCGCGGAACAAGGTTTCGATCAGCGGCTGCAGCACTTCGCCACCGTCTTCGGCGCGCACCGCCACATCCAGCTCCACCATCAGGCTGGACATGGTTTGCAGATGTTCCTGCGCTTCGATGCGGAACATGGCCAGCAAACGCTGCAAAAAGCGTTCTTCTTCAGTCGACATTCACCCTCAACCCGGCTTGATAGTCAGCAACAACCACTGTGCTTGCGCGCGCCCGTACGTATGCGGGCACACCTCAAACCTGGTAGCGGTCGACCACTTGTTTCAGTTTCTGGCCCAGCATGTGCAGATTGTGCGCGGCCACTTCGGTCTGGCGCGTGCCTTCCATATTCTGCGTGGCGGCCACTTTGATGTTGTCGGCGGCTTGCGCCAGCTGGCCCATCCCGGCCAGTTGCTGTTGCGCCGACACGGCGATCTGGCTGGCGGCTTCGGCGCTCTCGTCGCTGCTTTCGGCCAGCAAGCGGATTGACTCGCCCGCCTCGCGCGACAAGCGTGTGCCGGCTTCCACCGCCCGGTTGCCTTGTTCGGTGGCAACCACGGCGCGGCTGGTGGCTTTCTGGATGTCACCGAGGATGGTGCGCACTTGCGCGGTGGCCTGGCGCGATTGCTCGGCCAGGCTTTTGACTTCCTGCGCCACCACAGCAAACCCGCGGCCCTGCTCGCCCGCTTTGGCGGCTTCAATCGAGGCGTTCACGGCCAGTAGATTGGATTGCTCGGCCAGATCGTTCACGGTGGCGATAATCTCGCCGATGGCCTGGCTTTGCTCGGACAAACGCAGAATGCTGTCGCCGATCTGTTCCATCTGCTCACGCACCTGCTGCATGCCCAACATGCTTTCATCCACCGACTTGCGCCCGGCCACCGACACTTGCGCCGAGCGTTGCGCCACATCGGCCACGTAACGTGCTTTCTGGCTGGAGACCAGTGCAGTCTGCTTCACCTCTTCCACCGTGGTGGCGGTCTCGGTGGTGGCGGTGGCGGTTTCGGCGGCAGCAGCGGCAATCTGGCTGGCGCTGACCTGGATTTCGCTGGCCGATGCGGTCAGCACACTCACGCCCTCGGCGATTTCGCGATTCACCTGGCGCAGGTTCTGCGTCATGGTGGCAAATGCAGTGCCCAATACGTCTTCGGACGACACCGGCGTAATGCTGCCGCGCAGATCGCCCTCGGCAATGCGTTGCGCCACATGCGCCATACCACGCAGCGATTCGGTCATGCGGATAAACGCAGCATTGAGCGCGCCGACTTCGTCATCGCGCTTGACCACCTGCGCATCCACGCTCAAATCGCCCACGCTGATGCGCTCGGCCACGCGGGTCAGATCACGCAAGGGGCCGACAATGGCACGATTCAGGAAAATGCCTGCGCCCAGCACAAACAAGGCGGTCAGCGAGATACCGATGACGATGGTGTCGACGGTAAACGCCGAATTGGCCTCGGCCTCGGCATTACGCGCTTCCAGTGCAGCCACTACTTTCTTGTTGAGTTCGGTGACGATGCCGCGCGCCTGATCCATCGTGGTCTTGCCGCGATCGGACAGCACCACCGCGCGGGCGGCGTCAAAGCCTTTATCGCGGCGCAGTCCGATGGTTTCTTTCAGCTCGGCCAGTTTGGCGTCGGCCAGCACGGTTAATTGCGCGATGGCTTGTTTGGTTTCGGGTTTCTCGACCGTTTGCGCCAGCGTGGCCAGGCGGTTGTCGATCTGCGCCACCGCGTTGTTATACGGTTCCAGATAACGGTCTTCGCCGGTAATCACATAACCGCGCTGACCGGTTTCGGCGTCTTTCAGCAACGACAGCACATCGGCCAGTTGGCTTTGCACATCCAGCGCATGCGCGATGGCTTTTTCGGATTCGGTAAATTTGTTGATGTTGGTCCAGGCGGCCACACCGACGATGATGATGGCGGCCAGAACCACCAGCAAACTACTCCATAGCTTGACGCCAATGGACGACTTCATGGGGCACTCTCCTGCTCGTGTTGGTCTTGTTTTGGTCGGGTTCGATCTGTTTATCAGAATCGTATGTTGTTTTAACTTAGGCGCTCGGCTGGTCCACCACAACCGCGCTGGCGCGTAACAGTCGTTGCGCATCCAGCACCACGCTCTGGCTGGCGGTTACGCCTTTTAGATAATCCGCGCGCACGCCGGTCAAGGTGGGCAGCGGCGGCTGGATGTCGGCCAGCGGCAACATGCGCGTGCCGATGATCACATCGCCGAGAATGCCGAATTCCATTTCGCCATCCCCCAGGATCATCACTTTGTTCAGGTCGGTAATGCCGCGTGCTGGCAAGCCAAAAAACACGCGCAAATCCATCACCGACACAATCTTGCCGCGCACGTTAACGATACCCAGCACGAACGCGGGCGTGCCCGGCAGGGGCGTTAGCTGGCGCAGCGGATACACCTCTTGCACCCACGCGGTTTCGATGGCGTAACGCTCGTGCGCCAGTATGAATTCGAGCACTTCCACGCGTTCGCCTGCGGCGGCGCCATCAAGGATGGGCCGCGCCAGCTCGCGCGCGCGTTGTTGCATCAACAGGTCGATCGCGGCCGTATCGGCGGGCGGGCTTTCCAGCGTCATCGGTTTGCTCCTGCGTGCGAAGGATGGGAATAGGTCAGCAGCATCTTCATGGCGAGGCCTGCAACATCTGGCGCAATTGCGCCACGGTCATGCCATCGGATTCCGGCAACAGATATTCGTCGCGCATGCCCGCCAGCAAACTGGCGGTGACATTCAACTGGCGCGCGGCGGCAGCGCCCTGTCCGGCCCGGGCCAGCAGTGTACCCAGAAGATAGTGCGCCAGCACAAAATCGCCCTGCAAAAACAGCGCCTGACGCAAGGCCTGGATGGCGCCCTCCAGATCGCCTTGCTCGCTGGTAATCACGGCGGCCAGATAACGCAGGCTGGCGTCGGTTTTATCGCGTTCGATGGCTTGCTGGCACCAGCGCGCGGCCTGGGCCAGTTGGCCCATATTGGCGTGCGCACGCGCCAGCAGCGGCAATTCGTCGGCGGTGGGCGTTTCGCCGATCAGGGTAATGACCTGGGCGTAACGATGTTCGTCCAGCAAGCCCTGGGCGATTTCGTGGCGTGCAATCACGGCGGGTGCGGGCGCGGGCGGATGCAAGGCGCTGGGGCGCGGCAGATGCGGCGCCGGCACAGGCGCGGCGGGTGGCGATGTCACCCCAGCGGCGGCGGGCGCGGCGGCGGCAAAGATCGACATATCGGGCATCCACGCGGGTGCGGGCGGCAAGCCTTTGCGATAAAAGCTGACGTCGAGCGCGGTTTCCTGGTTAAAGCCGGCAAAGCGCTGGCGGCCGGTTTCGCTCAGCCCCGTCAGTAACACGCCGCCATCAATCAGCGCATCGCGTAGCTTGTCGACAATGCGTTGCATCGCCGCGGGCTCAAAATACATCAGCACATTGCGACACAGGATGATGTCGAAGGCCGGGATATTGCTGATGGGTGGAAACGGATCATTCAGCAAATCAATCGACACAAACTGCACCATGGGCCGCAACGATTCCGCCACGCAAAACTGCCCGGCCGGGGTGGTCTGGAACCAGCGTTGGCGCAGCCACGGCGGCGTGCCGCGAAACGACCATTCGCGGTACACGCCGTTGCGCGCGCGTTCCAGAAAGCGCGGCACGATATCGCTGCCCACCACGCTGATACGCCAGCTGGGCGCGTCGGGCAGCAAGCGCGAAATCAAGATCGCCAGCGTCCACGCTTCTTCGCCGCTGCAGCAACCGGCGCTCCAGATGCGCAAGGTACGGTCCAGATTGCGCCGCCGTTCAATCAGCTCGGGCAGCAAGCGTTGTTCCAGCAAATCCAGCGTCGGCGTTTCGCGCAGAAACCAGGTTTCGCCGACTGAGAGATGACTGGCCAGCAGCTCGGCATGCGCGTGGGTATACGGCCGCGTCATCAGCCAGCCCATCGCCGCTTGCGCATCGGCCAGGCCCAGCTCATGCGCCACGCCCGCCAGGCCGCGCCACAGTTCGTCGTAACGCGAGGTGGGATAGCTCAGGCCCGTGCTGCGCCCCAGCCATTGCAAAAAGGCTTCCGGGATCGCGGCAGGGCCGGAGGCGGATGAGCTGGCGAACAGCGACGAAGTCAAACCTGGACCGCCGTCAGCGCATCGTCGAGCCAGGCGGCTTCGTCTTGCGCCAGAAAGCGATCCAGATCCTGAATCAGGACCAGGCCATCGCTCAGGCGCAGCACGGCGGCGGTGGTGGCGTCCTGCACGCCCAGCGACGTCGCGTCGAGCAAGGCTTCGTCCGGCCAGGCCGCCACGCTGTGCACCTGATCGGCAAAAAACGCGAGGCGGCGCGTGGCGGTTTGCACCAGCACCAGTTGGTCGCCAGGCTGCGGCGCGCGCGTCGGCAAACCAAAGCGCGCCCGCACATCAAACACAGGCAGGATTTCGCCACGCACGTTGATGACGCCCAGAATGCTGGACGGCGCGCCCGGCAGCGGCGCCACGGCGGCGGCGCGCTCTACGCGGATAATCTGATGGTGATCAAGTGCGTAACGCTGCGCGTCCAGGCGCCATTCCAGCAATTGCCGCATGTGTAAGCTCGGTGTGCCGCAAACTGCGCTAGCCCCCTACCTGGTCAGACAACGGCACGGGCCGTAAAAACCGGTTGACGGTATCGAGCAATTCCCAGCGATTAATGGGTTTATGGACAAAGGCATCCGCGCCGCACACTTCGATGCGCTGATGCACGGCCATATCGTCGAGCGCCGACATGATCACTACGGGCGTTTGTTGCAACGCCGTTATTTGTCTGATCCGGGCCGTCAGCTCAAAGCCATCCATGCCCGGCATCATCAGATCCACCAGGATCAGATCTGGCTGCATGGCGGGCATCAAAGCCAGTGCCGCCTCGGCGCTTGAACACTCGAAGGTGGCGTACTGCTCGGCGCTGATCAGTATATTCAATAATTTGCGACTGAACTCGTCGTCATCGACGATAAGCACTTTCGCGGTCGGTTGCGTCATTTGGCTTTGCGCCTCGAACATTTGCCGTGGCGTCTCACAGCAGATTAGTAAATGGGGCCGCTTTCCGCACATCCGCCGCAAACGTCCGTCGGTCGCCACCGCCGGGTGGAATGCTGACACGCACAAGCTACACTTACGCCGCAGTCATGGACAGCGGGGTGCTGCATGCTATAAAACCTGTCCCATAACAATCAGACAAGTCGTAATGCCATGCCGCAGGCCTCAGCACAAGGCTGAAACAATCCGCCCTTTGTTGCCACCAGGAGCGCTCCCGGTTGCCGCAAATGCGCGCAGAGCCAAGCATGGCACCATAAAAATCAAGGGACGTTGTATGCCACTCTCCATACTCGTGGCGGATGATTCATCGATTGCGCGCAAGATGCTGATCAAGGCGTTGCCAGCGCACTGGGATATCACCGTGGCCCAGGCGGCCGATGGCAATCAGGCTTTGGCCGCGTGCCGGCAAGGCAATGTCGATGTGATGTTTCTGGACCTGACCATGCCGGATCTGGATGGCTATGGCGTGCTGCAGGCGCACCGTGACGAAGACCTTAACGGTCTGGTGATCGTGGTGTCGGCCGACATCCAGGAACAAGCCCAGGTGCGCGTACGCGAGCTGGGCGCGATTGCATTCATCCAGAAGCCGGTGGATGCCGGCAAGATCGAGCGAGTGCTCAAGGAATACGGAATTCAATTATGAGCACCGATTTGCTTACCGAAGACCAGCGCGAAGCGCTGCAGGAACTCGTCAATATCGGCATGGGCCAGGCGGGCGCGTCGATTGCGCAAGTGCTGGACGAGTTCGTCAAACTGTCTATCCCGCGGATTTCGTCGGTGGCGGCGGCCAATCTGTCGCAAGAAATTGTGCGACTGGTGGGCGACGCCGATGTGTCCGCCATCCGCCAGGCGTTTACCACTGAATTTCGCGGCGAAGCCATCGTGATCTACCCCGAGCAAAGCATGGCCGGGCTGCACGAGGTGATGGGCTATGACGCCGACACCAAAGAAAACAAGGGCGAAATCCTGCTCGACATCGGCAATATCCTGGTGGGCGCATGCGTGGGCGGCATCGCCAATCTGCTGGGCATGCTGAGCGCGTTTTCGGCGCCCACGCTGATTGCCGACCAGACGCCGGCGTATCGCTTGCTGAAGCCCGAACACATCCAGGCGCGCGTGGCGCTGCTGGTGGAAGTGTATTTTGTGCTGGAAGAACGCGACTTCCGCTGCCACCTGATCATTCTGATGCCCGAGACCGACATCCTGGCACTGGGGCAAGCGCTCGACCGCTTCGTCGACGGCATTTAAACGCCGCAACGCATCGGGTGGGCACAGACCCACCCTTCAAGCACGAAGAAGAACGCCACGCTTGCGGGCCCCACCAATGGCCCCGCCTGGCGAGCCCGATTGCACACCCGCCCACTGCCGCAACGCATAGGGTGGGTCTAGACCCACCACTCAAAGCCACAAAAAAGAACGCAACGCTTGCGGGCCTCAATAATGGCTTTGGCTGGTGGGTCTCGACGGGGACGCCGAGTCCCACCCTATGCATTTCCGCCCGCGACATGCTTGCGCTTTGCGGGCTTCATCAATGGCTTTTCCTGGCCTGACTGGTTGCCCAGCCGCCCGCTGCGCCGCAACGCATAGGGTGGGTCTAGACCCACCACTCAAAGCCACAAAAAAGAACGCAACGCTTGCGGGTCTCATCAATGGCATTGGCTGGTGGGTCTCGACCCACCCTATGAATTTCCGCCCGCGACATGCTTGCGCTTTGCGGGCCTCATCAATGGCATTGGCTGGTGGGTCTTGACGGGGACGCCGAGTCCCACCCTATACATTTCCGCCCTGCGACATGCTTGCGCTGCACGGCGGCGTTGTACCAGAGCGTTGTCCCCTGGCCGTTCTGCCCCGCAACGGATATAACTAAGGCACAAGCAACCGGCGCACCCGACGCCGCTGGAGATCTCCGTGCCCCGCTCTATCTGCCCTGGCGTTTTGTTTCTCGCATGATCCCTGCCCCAATCCCCGCTAATGATGCCGCGCGTGTGCAGGCTTTGCGCGCGCTGGCGATGCTGGACGCTGGCCCCGATGCCACGCTGGACCGCGCCACGCGGCTGGCGGCGCGGCTGATGAACACGCCGCACGCGCTGGTTACGCTGGTGGATGCAGACCGCCAGGTGTTCAAGGCGCGCTATGACTGCGACCTCACCGGCTCGGATCGCGCCATTTCGTTTTGCGGCCATGCCATCGCGCAAGACCAGCCGCTGGTGGTGACCGACGCCTTGCTGGACGCGCGCTTTGCCGATAACCCCCTGGTAGTGGGCCCGCCTTCGATCCGCTTTTACGCGGGCGTGCCGCTGCACACGCTGGACCATTACGCGATCGGCACGCTGTGTGTGTTCGACACCCAGCCGCACGTGCCCGACGCCGCCAGCCTGGACGCGCTGATCGATCTGGCGCGGCTGCTGCAACAATCCATCAATCTGCGCGAACTGGAACTGCGTAATACCGCCACGCATGGCGACAAGTTGCGCCAGGCGCAGGACGAAGTGGATCGCCGGCAAAAGCGCCTGGCCGACACGCTGGAAACCGCGCTCGAAGCGTTTATCGGCACCGCCGAAGACGGCCGCATTCTGGCCTGGAACCAGGCCGCCACCGACCTGACCGGCTGGAGCGCCGAAGAAATCAAAGGCCAGCGCTATCAAGACTTTTTGCTGATTCCGGAAGACCGCCTTGCCGCCGCCACTGCGCGCGACGAATTTATCCGCGAGGGCCGTACCACGCGTGCGGCGCGGCGCGAGACCGAAGTATTGCGCAAGGACGGCAGGCGCATCGCGGTGGAAATGACCGTCAGCCCGATTGCCGATGGCGAGCAGATCCTGTTCAACCTGTTCATGCACGACATCTCGGCGCGCAAACATGCCGAAGCCGCATTACGCCAAAGCCGCGAAGAACTGCAAACCATTGCCGACAATCTGCCGGTGCTGATTGGTTATATCGATGCCGATTACCGCGTTGGCTACGTCAACGCCATCTGGCGCGAGTGGTTTGGCAAAGACCCCTCGCAAGTCAGCGGCCGCCCGCTGCAAGACGCACTGGGCCCGGATTTGTGGCTGCGCGCCAAACCGTTGCTGGATAAGGGTTTGCAGGGGCTGAAACTGGCATTCGAATCCACCGTGCCGATCCGCAACGGCGAGCGCACTTTGCGCCTGACCGTCATCCCGGACGATGACCACCAAGGCCAGACGCGCGGCGTATACATGATGATTATTGATATCAGCGACCGCAAACGGTTGGAAGAGCGGCTGCAACGCGAAGCGCTGGAAGACCCGCTCACCGGCCTGCCCAATCGCCGCGCTATCCTGCGCCGCATCGAAGAAGCCTGCGTACGGCAAACGCGGCATCCCAATCCGGTCGCGCTGTTTTTTCTGGATCTGGACGGCTTTAAAGGCGTCAACGACCGCTTTGGCCACGATGCCGGCGACGAGGTACTGCGCGAATTCGCCCGCCGTTTACGCGAAGCGGTGCGCGCCAATGACGTGGTGGCGCGGCTGGCCGGCGACGAATTTACCGTGCTGCTGGAAGACCTGCATGACGAGCGAGATGCCGCCCAGGTGGCCAGCAAGATTGTCGGCGTGATGCGCGCGCCGTTTGTGCTGCATGGCGAGGTGCTGCATCTGTCCACCAGCATCGGCATCGCCTTGCGCCACCCGCATCAACCGGCCAACCCGGGCGCCCTGATCGATGCGGCCGATGCCGCGATGTACGCGGTTAAACGCGCGGGCAAAAACAACTATGGCTTTGCGCGAGACGGTGATGGTTAAAGCGTGCCGGCCCGTAACAACCAGGATGTCGCGATGCGTATCGGCTTGATCTCGGATACTCACAACCTGCTGCGCCCGGAGGCGCTGGACTGGCTGGCCGGTTGCGACCATCTGGTCCACGCGGGCGACATCGGGGGCCCCGACATGCTTGATACCTTGCGCACCATCGCGCCGCTGACCGTGGTGCGTGGCAATAACGACATGGCCGCATGGGCTAACGGCATCGCCGCACAAGAAATCATCGATCTGGGCGGCGTGCGCTTTCTGGCCGTGCACGACATCGCCGACGTGCCGCAGCCCTTGCCCGCCGGTGTCCACATTGTGGTGACCGGGCATTCGCATAAGCCGGTAATCCGCATGCAGGCCGACGCCCTCTTCATCAACCCCGGCAGCGCCGGACCACGGCGGTTTTCGTTGCCAATTGCGGTGGGCGATGTGCTGATCGCGGCAAGCGGCTTGACCGTACGCACGTGGGATCTGATCAACGCGACACTGATCGACCAGCAATCGCGCCCGGCCAGCTAGCGCGTGGCCTCATTCAGTGGGCGGCTGCCACAATTCCACGCGATTGCCCTCGCCATCCCGGCACCAGCCAAACGCGCCGTATTCCGAGCGCTCAATGTCTTCTTCAACGCTGACCCCAGCTGCGCGCAACTGCGCCAGCAAGCCATCCAGATCGGCCACGCGGAAATTAAGCATCTGCGCTTGCGCCGCGCCGCCCAGATAAGGCGTGTCGGCCGGAAACGCCGTCCATAACTGGTACCCCGTTTCGCGCTCGGCAAACGGAAATATCGCGCCAAAGCTGCCGCCAAAATCCTGCACTTCAAACCCCAGATGCTCGCGGTACCACGCCGCCAGGGCCGCCGGGTTATGCGCGCGGATAAAGACACCGCCCAAGCCCAGCACTTTGTGTTTTTGCGCCGTTGTCATGATCAGTTTTCCTTCAGATCCACCTGATTTACAAACCTTCGGGCTGCACGTTATGGCCAGCACGAAAATCCAGCGCCCGGCGATGCCGGGGCGTCAGCCTGCTGCTTTCATACAGCGTACCTGCCCGCCGCAAGCGAAGCGGGCCCGGCATTGGATTGTCGGTCACGTGCATCCCCCGTGCGCTAGAAACCGGCTATTTCACTGGGTTTCAGCTTTTCCCCTCTAACCGGCCCTATAAATTCTTACACATTAATTTCCTCAAACTACCTATGTTAGTCGCTTCACACGTTTGCTTCTGTCAATAAAATAATCCTGACTTAAGCCTTGATTAAGCCAATTTCTTTCCGATACTGGTCCGAGAACAAGATCGAGCCCGCTCGACACCCTTCAGTCCATCACGGAGAAAACCAGAATGTCCCACCTCATCAAAGCAGCGTCTGGCCTGGTCTGCCTGGCGTTGGCGATGCAGGCGCATGCCATCAATTTTGACCATGTCGCCTCGTACTACCCTGCCAGCGCCGACTTTTCCCGGGTCGCCGGCCTTAGCGGCACCGATAAATACGGCAATGTGCAGACCGAACTGCATACCGGCGATGCCTGGGCCATTGACGGCCCGCCCGAAGGCACGCCGGTATATACCGTCAGCTCGGATTACTACAACGCCCACTTTGGCGCGCTGACCTTCGATTACGGCAGCCACGCGCTGTTTAACTATTTGTACAACGACGATCCGGTGGTTTTGGCCGCAGGCGGCTATTACACGCTGGGCGGTGGTGATCCGGTCTATGTCGACACCATCCCGTTTGTGCTGCAAGGGCTGGATGCCGCTGCCTTCACCCAAAGCTGGGGCGGCGGCGCGTTCAGTAGCAGCACGCTGACCATCAACGGTTACAACGGCGATGCGCTGGTGGGCTCGTTCACCGTCAACCTCAGCGATACCGCCTTCCAGTGGTATGACACGCCCTTCGCCGATACCCCGCTGACGGCGGTGTCGTTTGTCTCGGGCGGCCTGGGGCAACGCTGGCTGATCGACGACCTGGACATCGTGTACATCAAGGATCTACCCGCCGTGGCCAACCCCCTGGCGGCGGTACCGGAACCCGAAACATGGGCCTTGATGGGGCTGGGCATGATGGGCCTGGTGGCACGGCGGCAACAGCGCAAAAACCGTAGCGGAGCACAACAATGAAACTCAAATCACTTTTATTGCTGGCCGCGCTCGCCACGGCAGGCGCCAACGCTCAGGCAGAACTGATCACGTTCAACGGCATTTCCGCGCCCCCGCAGTTTCTGCCCTGGACCTACGACGGGCTGGGGCTGGACCCCTCCATCACACTCGAATCCAGCTCGGCCGGGCTGAATTTTCCCAGCGGCAGTCAGGCGATTCTGGGCACTGCGGGCCCCGCCTTTATCACGCTGAAAACGCCGTCCGTGCTCAGCAGCATCGAGTTTGGCGGCTGGAACTATTACTTCAGCTGGGATGAGCAATGCAGTCTGGTCATCAGCGGCTATCGCAACGGTGTCAAGGTGGCCAGCCAGGTGTTTAACCCGGTCCGTGATGGCGCCGACTATCAATGGTTTACCGCGGACGCCAGCTTTACCAGCGCGATCGACACCCTCGAAATCGACGGCAAATTCGACACCCGCTTTAATCAGTGGTCGGTCGACGCCATCAACCTGGCCCCGGTCCCTGAGCCCGAAACCTGGGCGCTGATGGGTCTGGGCGCCATGGCGGTATTGGCGCGACGCAAGGCGGGCAAGGCCAGCACGGCGGTGCCGGCGGCTTGATCTTGATCGCACGCAAGACAACGCCCCGAAACCGGCAATGGTTTCGGGGCATTTTTATCCTGACCTCTGGCGTGTAAAGGCCTGCTGGAGGCATAGGGTGGGACTGGTCCCACCCGCCAAAGCCGCAGACAAGAACGCAAACACGCGCGTCTTTCTCACTGGCTTTGAACGGTGGGACTGGTCCCTCCCGCCAAAGCCGCAAGGCAGAACGCTAACGTGTGCATTCTTCTCGTGGGCTTTGAGTGGTGGGACTAGTCCCACCCTATGGGCCGTTGGTTTACTGGCGCATGGTCTTCAGATACGCATCGCGCGAGGCCACGGCGGTATTGGTGAAGTCTGTAAACACGCCATCCACGCCCAATTGGAAGAAGGTCTGGTATTCCGCATCCGGATTGCCCTTGTACGAGCCTGCCAGGTATTTCGCTTCATTGCGGAAGGTAAACACGTGCACGAACAGGCCCGCAGCGTGCGCATCCTTGACCACCGAGGTGGCCGGTTGCACCGTGGCTTGCGTGGTCGAACCGCTAAATGGCGTGCCATCGGCGTTGGTGTCGCCCGGCCACGGGGTGATCTTCAGCGGCACAATCATCGGTTTCCACGGGCCGATACCGTCGGCGTAGGTTTTGATATCGGCCAGACCTGCGGGCGTCAGCATCGCATCAAACCAGCGCGGATCACCGGCGACGGTCCAGTCGTACGGACGGCTGTCGGTGATTTCGTTGTACACCACGCTGCCGTCTTTCAGATTGACGTCCCAAGCGTCGATCAACTGCACGATGCGGGTGTTCAGACCGTGGCTGCGCATGTATTTCAGGCTGCCCGGCTCAAAGCTTTGCACGAACACGGCGGCGGTTTTGCTGTTGAGGCTGTTGTCGTTCAGGATCTTGATCAGCGCATCTTCCAGCGGATGGCTGCCCGGCGCGCCGCAACCGTTGGCAATGGCTTGTGCGTTGTTCCAGGTCGGGTTTTTGGTTTCCGGGTACACCGCAATCGAGCGGCCGTATTGCGCGCTCTTGGCCTTGGCGATGTTGATGATTTCCTGGAAGGTCAGGATCGGATACAGGCCGTTATACTGCGACGGGCGCTCGCTGGCGGCGTCGTAAGTGGTGCCGCCGATCTGCTTGAGTTCGGCCGCGGTAAAGTCGGTAATCGACCAATCGTTGGTGTGGTCTTCGCCATCGACGATTAGCGATTTCAGCACCGATTTCGGATCATTCGGGTCGGTTAAATCCACCAGATAGCTGGACGGCCCGCTGGTGGCGGTGGTTGGCCACGTCACGTTAACCAGGCGGCCCGGCACCGTGCGTTTACGCGCCGCAAAATCCGCGTTGGTTTTAGCGATATCAGCGATGTTGGTGTTGTCGCTCAGCCACGGGTTGTGGCGCGCCACCAGCACACAGTCTTTGCTCAGGTGCAGATCTTCTTCCAGCGCATCAGCGCCATCATCGGCGGCCAGTTCATACGACGGCTGGGTTTCTTCCGGGCGCAGGCCCGGCAGGCCGCGATGGCCAATCACCATCGGCTTTTGCCCGTCCAGCGTGGGCAGCGGTGCGGAATCATTGCCCTCGCCGCACGCGGCAAGCAGCGCGGCGGACAGGCAGGCGGACAGCAGCGCCAGACGGCGCATTTGCGGGTGGTTCATCGAGTCGCTCCAATGTGTGCGTTTTTTCAAGCGCAGTCATTGAGCAACAGTTTCATGACAGTTTTGCGATACGGCTTGTTACATCTGCAATTCAATCGCGGCGCCGCCCACCGATTTGCATACGGCGCTTATGCCAGATCAGGTGGGCCTTCGGGCGGCCAGTAACGCGCCTGGATCTCGGCCATCACGCCGGTTTTTTCGATTTTGAGCATTAGCGCCAGAAAGTCCGGTCGGCTTTGCGCCAGATGTTTACGCGCGCCGGTCCACTTGGACAGGATGGCGGCCATGATGTCGAGCGCATTCAACTGCGCCCCGCCCAGCCACGGTTCCGCGGGGGTGGGATGGAAAAACGTATCGGCAAAAACATCCCACAGCCATCCGGCGCGCGCCTGCGTGCCTTTGCGGATGCGCGCGATGTCGTCTTCGGTCGCGGCATCGCACCAGCGTTCGGGATAATCGTTGATGCCAGTGGCGGCGTAATTGTTGGCGCCCAGATACACCAGGCCGCGAATTACCCGGGCACGCGCGGCGGGTTCCTGCGGCAGCAGGCCGGATTCGGGATGGCGCAAGCCCAGTTCGATCAGGATGGCGCCGCTCTCCGACATCACCGTGCCTTCCGGCAAAATCAGTGTGGGGATTTGCACCAGCGGGTTAATCCGGGCCAGTTCATCGCGGCCCGGGCCTTCGTCCCAGGAGGACGCGTCAACATTACGATATTGCGCGCCGATCACCGCCAACGCCGCTGCAACCACAGCCGCGCCAGAGCCGGTAGTGCCATATAAGGTGTACATCCACGCCCTCCTTGACGGTGGGCGGCGCGCTTATTTGCGACTCAGCACCCACGTCACCAGTTGTTTGGCTTCATCGTCCGTGACGGCGTTGGCCGGCATCGGCACCGGGCCCCAATCGCCCGAACTGCCATTACGCACGCGGCCCACCAGATAAGCCACGGCGTCTTTACGACCCTTGTATTTGGCCGCTACGTCTTTATAGGCCGGGCCCACCACTTTGTGGTCGACCGCATGACAGGCCAGGCAATTTTTAGATTGCGCCAGCGCCTCCGGATCGGCTGCCAGCGCGGGGGCGGCCAGGCCAGCCAGCAGCAGTAAAGCCAGATAGCGAGAATTCATAGTCCAGATCCTTTTATGAGTGTTGCCCGGTGCGGGGGCCGGGATGGTTTAAAATAGCCGCGCACGCACCCTGACGGACATCCCGTCGTCATACTTTGATCTGGATCATTACCGCTCGTTATGGATACATTTCCGCTGTTCTTGAATCTGCAAAAACAACACACGCTGGTGGTGGGCGGTGGTGACGTGGCCTTGCGCAAATGCCGTCTGCTGCTAAGCGCAGGCGCACAGGTGCAGGTGGTGGCGCCCACGCTGGTGGCCGAGCTGGCGCAGTGGGCGGCGCAAGGCCAGGTGGTGTGGCTGGCGCGGGATTATCAAAGTGACGACGTGATTGGCCAGCGCGTGGTAATTGCCGCGACGGACGACACGCCGGTCAATCAACAAGTATTTGCCGACTGCGAAGCGCGCGGCATTCTGGTCAACGTGGTGGATAACCCGGCGCTGTGTCGCTTTATTGTGCCGGCGCTGATTGATCGCTCGCCGCTGCAGATTGCGATTTCCACTGGTGGCCGTGCGCCGGTGCTGGCGCGGCTGATCCGTACCCGGCTGGAAGCCTTGCTGCCGCAAGGTTATGGCACGCTGGCCCGACTGGCCGGTGATTTACGCGATGCGGTCAAAGCCCGTTTTGGCGATAACGAACGCGCGCGTCGCCGCTTCTGGCAAAGCGCGCTGGAAGGCCCGGCCGCCGAGCAAGCGCTGGCGGGCGACAGCGCCGCCGCCTTCGCGCAACTGCAAACCCAGCTGGCGCAAGCCGACGACACCGAACTGAATCGCGGCGCGGTCTATCTGGTGGGCGCGGGGCCGGGCAACCCGGATTTGCTCACCTTCCGGGCGCTGCGTTTGATGCAGCAGGCCGATGTGGTGCTGTACGACAACCTGGTCTCGCCCGCGATTGTCGACCTGGTGCGGCGCGATGCCGAGCGCATCTACGTCGGCAAAAAGGCCAGCAACCATGCGCTGCCGCAGCAAGATATCAATGCCTTGCTGGTGACCCTGGCGCAGCAAGGCAAAACCGTGGTGCGGCTGAAAGGCGGCGACCCGTTCATCTTTGGGCGCGGCGGCGAAGAGATTGAAGAGCTGGCGCAAAACGGCGTGCCGTTTGAGGTGGTGCCCGGCATCACCTCGGCCGCAGGCGCATCGTGTTACGCCGGCATTCCGCTCACCCATCGCGATCATGCGCAATCGGTCACGCTGGTAACGGGCCATCGGCGCGAAGGCGAAATCGAACTGGACTGGCCGCGCCTGACCAACCCGAACGAAACCGTGGTGGTGTACATGGGCGTGGCGCAAGCGCCGCGCCTGTGCGAACAATTGATTAGCCACGGCCGCGCCGCCGATACCCCGGCCGCCGTGGTGCAGCAGGCCACGTTGCCACAACAACGCGTGCTGATCGGCACGCTGGCCACGCTGCCGCAGCAGATTGCCGCCGCACAAATCAAACCGCCCGCGCTGATCATCATTGGCAATGTGGTTAGCCTGGCCGACAAGCTGGCGTGGTACCGCGCGCAGCAGACCGCTTAAGTTGTTGTAAACACATCAGTCACCGCCACCGTGTTTCGGCATGTTTGTACCAACCAGCACGTCGTGCATGCTCAAATTGCGCGCGACCTTTATGATGCTGGCATGGCTGCTCTGACCATCGGGACAGCCCAATAACAATCACAATCATCGCGCTCAGGCAAAGCATGGCTCACGACGTAGGCAAACTGCGTTACGTGATGGCGGGTCTGATCTTGCTCACATTGGTGTTGCTGGGCTGGCAACACTGGGGCATGAACCGTCGTCTGGAAATCAGCCCGCAAACTGGCTATCGGTATAGCGTCACGGATGACCGCCCCGAGGGCGACTCCATCGCGCAATTTATTCCGTCGGCGCAAGGCGGGCGGCTGGAATGCAGCGTGGGCGCCAAGGCAGGCAGCCCGTATTGCCAACTGGATATCCGCACGGATAGCCTGGCCCATGGCGTCGACCTGTCCGATTATGACTCGGTGTATATCGAGGCCAGCTATCACGGCCCGGGCAGCCATCGCCTGCGGCTGTTTCTGCGCAATTTTGATTTAAGCCAATCGCGCGCCGAAGACGAAAACAGCTGGAAGCTGAATGAGCTGGACGTAACGCCCAACCCGGCCAATGACCACGACGCGCTGACCATACGCCTTAATAATCTGAACGTTAACTCGGCCTGGCTGGCCGATAACCGCATCCCGGCCGATCGATCGGCGGTGGATTTATCCAATGTGGTGATGCTGCAGATTGCCACGCCCGGCATGCGCGAACCGGGCTTGCATCGTATCGATATCACCGCGCTGGCGTTCTGCGGCAAGTGGATCAGCCGCGAAGCGTTGCTGCTGGTGATTGTGGCGCTGTGGGCCGGCGCGGCGATGATCTATCTGTTGCTGGGCCTGCATCGCGTACGACAAAACCTGGCCGCCAGCCGCGCGCGCCAGCAAGAACTGGAAGCGATGAATATCTCGCTGGAAATCCAGAACCTGCGCATCGAAGAAGCCGCGCGGCGCGACCCGCTCACCGGTGCGCGCAATCGCGCCGGCATCCGCGACGAGCTGGTGCGCGAAATGAAAAAGGCGCGCAAGGGCGTCGACACCTTCTCGATTGTGTTTATTGATCTGGACCACTTCAAGCGCATCAACGACGAGCGCGGCCACGGTGTGGGCGATGCGGTGCTTAAGCAACTGGTACGCGAACTGGGCAGCCAGATTCGCCATAGCGATTATCTGGTGCGCTGGGGCGGCGAGGAATTCATGCTGATCTGCACCAACACGCCGTTTGACGCCGCCACGCGCCTGGCCGAGAAACTGCGCTTGCACATCCGCGCGGCCGAATGGCCCGAAGCGCTGGCGGTCACCGCCAGCTTTGGCGTCACCACCTACGCCGCGCCCGAGGCGCTATCCGCCGCGCTGGCCCGCGCCGACGCCGCCTTATACGAAGCCAAACACAACGGCCGCAACCGCGTAGTGGGCCACGCACCCTGACCCCAGCCGGGCCACCGCCCGCGCCGGTCGTACCCCACCCACAAACAGTGCGTAGACCTGGCGTAGGGTGCGTTACCCCTTCAGGGACAACGCACAGGTTGGGGCCGCATGGCCCTGGCCCCGTTCGGGGGCCGTCCGGCATCCAGGGCACCACCGAATGCACGTTGCCCCGAACGCGGTAACGCCCCCCGACAAAAGCCGCGCGTATAGCGCAATGTTCCAACCCTACCCCCAGCGCGGTCTTTTCTATCCCCCCTCGCTTGAAAAGCGCCAGGTGGTGCCCATCTTTTGGTCAATTGCACGACTTACCAGAGGGCCAATCATGCGCTTTGACAAACTCACAACCAAATTTCAGCAAGCCTTTGCCGACGCCCAAAGCCTGGCGCTGGGCAACGACAATGCTTATATCGAGCCGCAACATTTGCTGTTGGCGCTGCTTAATGATGCCGATTCCGGCATCCCCGCCCTGCTCGCTCGCGCTGGCGTCAATGCCCAACCGCTCAAGCAGGCGCTTACCCAGTCGATCGAACGGCTGCCCAAGGTGGAAGGCAACGGCGGCGAGATCACCGTGTCGCGCGATCTGGCCAACCTGCTCAACCTGACCGACAAAGCCGCCACCAAACGCGGCGATCAGTTTATTTCCAGCGATCTGTATATCCTGGCGCTGGCCGATGACAAGGGCGACACCGCGCGCTTGTTCAAACAGCACGGTGGCAACAAGGCCGCCATCGAGTCCGCGATTGAAGCCGTGCGGGGCGGTGCGGGCGTGGATAGCGCCGATGCCGACCAGAAGCGCGAAGCACTGACTAAATACACCACCGATCTGACCGAACGCGCCCGCCAAGGCAAGCTCGACCCGGTGATCGGCCGTGACGATGAAATCCGCCGCGCCATCCAGGTGTTGCAACGCCGCACCAAAAACAACCCGGTGCTGATCGGCGAACCTGGCGTGGGCAAAACCGCCATTGTCGAAGGCCTGGCGCAACGCATTATCAACGGCGAAGTGCCGGATTCGCTCAAGCACAAACGCGTGCTGGTGCTTGATCTGGCGTCCTTGCTGGCCGGCGCCAAATATCGTGGCGAGTTTGAAGAACGCCTGAAAGCCGTGCTGAACGAACTGGCCAAGGACGAAGGCAGCACCATCATCTTTATCGATGAAATCCATACCTTGGTGGGTGCGGGTAAAGCCGAAGGCGCCATGGACGCCGGCAATATGCTCAAGCCCGCCCTCGCGCGCGGCGAACTGCATTGCATTGGCGCCACCACGCTGGACGAATATCGTCAGAACATCGAAAAAGATGCCGCACTGGAACGGCGCTTCCAGAAAGTGCTGGTGGAAGAACCCAGCGTGGAAGACACCATTGCCATCCTGCGCGGCTTGCAAGAAAAGTATGAGATACACCATGGCGTCGAGATCACCGATCCGGCCATCGTGGCAGCGGCCGAGCTAAGCCATCGCTATATCACCGACCGCTTCTTGCCCGACAAAGCCATTGATTTGATTGACGAAGCCGCATCGCGCATCAAGATCGAAATCGACAGCAAGCCGGAGGTGATGGACAAGCTGGACCGCCGCATTATCCAGCTCAAGATCGAACGCGAAGCCGTCAAGCGTGAGAAGGATGAGGCCAGCCAACGCAGGCTGGGTCTGATCGAAACCGAAATAGGCGAGCTGGAAAAAGAGTATTCCGACCTCGAAGAAATCTGGAAAGCCGAGAAAGCCGCCGTGTTGGGCAGCCAGTCGATCAAGGAAGAAATCGAGCAGGTTAAACTGGCGATGGACACCGCGCGCCGTGCCGGCGAATGGGACAAGGCCTCCGAGTTGCAATACGGCAAGTTGCCAGAACTGGAAGCACGTCTGCACGCTGCCGAAGCGGCCGAAGGCAGCGCCAACACGCCGAATAAATTGCTGCGCACGCAAGTGGGCGCGGAAGAAATCGCCGAAGTGGTCAGCCGCGCTACCGGTATTCCGGTGAGCAAGATGATGCAAGGCGAGCGCGACAAATTGCTGCGCATGGAAGACGCGTTGCATAAACGCGTGGTAGGCCAGGATGAGGCCGTGCGCCTGGTCTCCGATGCCATCCGCCGTTCGCGCTCGGGCCTGGCTGATCCCAACAAGCCGTATGGTTCGTTCTTGTTCCTCGGCCCCACTGGCGTCGGCAAAACCGAACTGACCAAGGCGCTGGCGGAGTTTTTGTTTGATTCGGATGAGCACCTGATCCGCATCGACATGAGCGAATTCATGGAGAAACACTCGGTCAGCCGCTTGATTGGCGCGCCGCCGGGCTATGTCGGCTACGAAGAAGGCGGTTATCTGACCGAGGCCATCCGCCGCAAACCGTACAGCGTCATCCTGCTGGATGAAGTCGAAAAAGCACATCCGGACGTGTTTAACGTGCTGCTGCAAGTGCTGGACGACGGCCGCCTTACCGATGGCCAGGGCCGTACGGTCGATTTCAAGAATACGGTGATCGTGATGACGTCCAACCTGGGCTCGCAGCAAATCCAGGCCATGGCGTCGGATGATTATCAGGTGGTGAAACTGGCGGTGCTGGCCGAAGTTAAAACGCATTTCCGGCCCGAGTTTATTAACCGGATTGACGAAGTGGTGGTGTTCCACGCGCTGGACCAATCGCAGATCCGCAATATCGCGCGCTTCCAGCTGTCCCGCCTGCAACAACGGCTGGCGCAAATGGAAATCGGGCTGGAAGTGAGCGACGCCGCACTCGACGTGGTGGCCGACGCGGGCTTCGACCCGGTGTACGGCGCGCGTCCGCTGAAACGCGCGATCCAGAGCGAAATCGAAAACCCGTTGGCCAAGCAATTGCTGGCAGGCGAGTTTGCCGCGAAGGATACGATCAAGGTGGACGCCAGCGGCTCGCGTATGGTGTTTAGCAAGGTGTAATGCGTTTATTTTTGAAAAGCAAAGCCCGATGGCGCAAACCATCGGGCTTTTTTTATAGCGCGGGTTTAACCAGGCTTTGCGCTATCGCTTCAATCAAACGCGTGCTTTGCAAAACAACACTGTCGCGATATTGCTCAAAGATCGCATCCGTCATTGCGCTGCTGTCTTGCGGATCAAATACCGTCATCACCGGTACATGCAAATGTCCGGCCCGCATTTTGGGGTTATGTATTTCGCGCAGCAATACATTGCGATAGCCGCTTTCATTGGACAGATAATTGCCGCCGCCCCCGCTTTGCGCGCAACTATCGGGAGCGGGAATCGCGGGCGCATTCACAGGTGGATAAGGCCCGCCTTGTTTTTCATTGAAATGCGTAATGGTATTGGCGTTGCAATCGGCAAATGCGCTGAATGAGGTATGCCACAGCACCGGAAACCCTTCAAAGCCGCCCGCGTAGGGATTGGCGATGCCCGCGCCGGTGTGTGCGTTGATCATGGCCGCCACCGGCAAGCTGGTGCCCAACCATTGCGGCGGCTGGTTTTGTTGCCACGGTTTGGCGTTGTAGCCCAATACATCGCTGGGCGGATAGATATCCGAATCGCCTTGGTGCGCTAATAAAGGCGGAATGATTTCGCCGAGGTTATCGGCAAAGTGGGTGGCGTGATACCGGCCATGCCATTGCTCAATCCAGAATTCGCCTTTGCCGCCCTGGCTCACCGTAATCGACGCCTGCACGGCATTGGGGCCGCGCATAAAGGGCAGCAGCGTATGTTCTTGCATGCCCTGGCGGAACGGTTGGTAATTAACTGGCAATAGATAAGTCTGGATGACGGCGATGCTGCCATCGCTCAATGTGATCTGGCGGCCATTCAGCGCCAGCGCCAATGCGCCTGATGGATTGCCAATCCGCACATGCGCGTCAGCGCTGCCCGGTTTGCCCAAAGTAAAGGGATCGAAGCCGCTGACGATGATGCGGCGATATTGGGCGCCCGAAGGAAACTGAATACTGAATTGGCCGCGCGAGGCGCGTTCTAGCGTCCACAGCAATTGCCCGCGTTGCGCCTCGCTTAATTTAAAACCGGGCTGCCATTGCCGCACTGCTGCGGTCAATTGCAAGCGCGACCAGTACAGCATGCGGTCATCGCCATGCGGCAAATCGCCCCGCACCGCACGGCCCTGCACGCGGTCGAGTGCCGCCTGCCACAAGGCAATGCCGCTATGGCGGATGAACTGGTCAGCGGCGGCGAACGAAGGTTGCTGGCACAAGGCGCTGGCAAAGGCCGGGCCGTATTGATCAAAGCCACTGGCGCGCAGGATTTGCGCCGAGAACGCTTCGCCGCCTGGCACCACCGTATTGGCCAGGCGCTGCTCTTCCACCGACAGCGGCCGCGAGGCATCGATGCATGCTGCATGCGCCCAACTTGCCGTTACCAAGGCCATCATCGCTAACCAGTTTTTCTGCATCGATTACTCCACCCGGGGTTTGTTTGCGCCAACGCCGCAGTCTACCGGCACTGCCGCCCGTCGGGCAGCCCCCGCTGGCGCGCTGATATTTGAGGCGCGTTGACGATCATCTAGACGTCCGTGCGCCTGCACGCGATGGCGCGATACTTTGCGCAACACATCGCCCCCATAACCAGCTGGTCAGTGTCGGTTTCCGGCTGTTTTTGCTTAACAAATCCGCAATCTGCGCTGCCTACCTTGCGCTGGCGTCGGCTCGTTGCGGGCCTGGCACATACAGACAAACTGATGACGGAGACGAGACCATGGATGACCACAAAAAGCCGCCTTTTAACCGCCGCCGCTTTATGCAATCAGCGGGTGCCGCGTTGGCCACCTCGATGTTGCCGCCCGGCCTGCAAAAAGTACTGGCGGCCCCGGCGGGCAGCGGCACTTTGGGTTCGATCGCGCATGTGGTCATTTTCTCGCAAGAGAATCGCTCGTTTGATAGCTACTTTGGCAGCCTGAATGGCGTGTCCGGCTTTGGTGACAACCATCCGCTGCTGCAAAACGCGGCCAATGGCGTAGCCAATGTGTTTTATCAAAAGAGCGGCAGCACGATTCAGTGCCCGTTTCATCACAACCTTAAAACCACCGCTGCCGAATGCGCCGCCGATGTGGCGCATGACTGGACCTCGGGCCACACCGCCTGGGACAACGGCAAGCTGACCAAGTGGTATAGCGCCAAGGGCGGCTTGTCGATGGGCTATTTCAACCGCGCGGATATCCCGTGGCATTACGCGCTGGCCGACAATTTCACCACCTGTGACCATTATTTTCATTCGGTGATGGGCCCCACCAACCCCAATCGCTTGTACCTGATGACGGGCACCATCGATCCGCAAGGCAAGAACGGCGGCCCGGTCATCGACAACAGCGAAAAGGGCTACACCTGGACCACCTACGCCGAGCGCCTGCAGGCCGCGGGCATCAGCTGGCGCGTGTACCAGGAAACCGACAATTTCGACGACAACGCGTTGGCGTGGTTTAACAATTTCAAGAATGCCGCGACCACTTCGCCCTTGTATATCAACGGTATGCAACGCCGCGCCGCCACCGCATTTGCCAACGATGTGGCCAATGACACGTTGCCCGCGGTGTCGTGGATTCTGGCCCCGACAGCGCTATCCGAACACCCGGACCATGGCCCCAATCCGGGCGCTAATTATGTAAACCAGTTTCTAACCGCACTCGCCGCCAACCCCAAGGTGTGGGAAAAAACCGTGTTCTTTCTGGTGTACGACGAGAATGGTGGCTTTTTTGATCATGCAATGTCGCCGGTGGCGCCCAGCGGCACCGCCGATGAGTTTGTTAACGGTTTGCCGATAGGCTTGGGCGGACGCATTCCGGCGCTGGCGATTTCGCCGTGGTCCAAGGGCGGTTATGTGGCCAGCGAAGTGTTCGATCACACCTCCACGCTGCGCTTTCTGGAAGCCTGGACCGGCGTGCAGGAACCCAATATCAGCGCGTGGCGGCGCAAGGTGTGCGGCGATCTGACCAGCGCATTCAACTTTAACGCGGGCGACTACGCCTTCCCCACGCTGCCCGACACCGCCGCGCTGGCTGCGGCCGCCGCGACGGAATGCAAAAACCTGCCCGCCGCCAAACCCATCGCCACCACGACCGCGCCAACCCAGGAAACCGGACCGCGCCCGACCCGCGTACAACCGTATCAGCTGAATGGCTGGGGCGGCGCGGAACGTTCCACCGGCCGTTACTGGGTGTATATGACCAACCAGGGCCCGAAAGACGTGATGATGACGGCGTACGTGAACGCCTATCGCACCGATGGGCCCTGGCGGTATCAGGTGACTGGCGATGGCGTGCAGGCCAAGGATTATTTCAGCGTTAACACCTATGGCGGCGGCAAATACGACATCAGCCTGTATGGCCCTAACCGCTTCTACCGTCGCTTTGCCGGCAATATCAGCGCCACCGCGTGGCAGAACCAGCCCGAGCCCGAAGTGACCATTACGCTGGGCGCGGCCGGTGCGCCGATTGCGCTGTCGTTTGTGAATGCGTCGACCACCACACCCGCCGTGTTTACCGTCAAGCGCCGCAATGCGCCCGCCGACGGCAGCGGCGGCCGCGTCTGGACGGTGACTGTGCCAGCCGGGCTAACCATCGGCGGCAGCTTTCCTACCAACAGTGACTGGTATGACTATGTGATCACGCTGAGCGGCGACAGCCTGTTTGCGCGCGAATTTGCAGGCCATATCGAGGGTGTGGAAAGCAAGACCGAAATGCCGTTTACGGGCTGATGAGGGGTTTGGCGTCCGCGTCTGGGCCCATCAATCAAGGCCGTATGCTGTATCGCGGCGGGTAGCTATGCTGGCGGGCGGGGGCGAACCCACCCAAATCCAGGCCAGACGCGCATATCGCAGCATCTGGGTATGGCTTTGGATGGTGGGTCTCGACGGGGACGCCCAGTCCCACATCAGGATGCGCCGCCATGCGCTAGCGCGCGGGGCGGCGACACCTGTTAAAATCCGGGCTCACGATCAAAGCCCCCGCCCCATGCCCAGCTACCTCGCTCTTGAAACCTCCACCGAACATCTGTCGCTGGCGTTGCACACGCCGGAAGGCTTGTTTCTGCACGCCGAGCATGTTGGCCAGAAGCACGCCGAACTGACGCTGCCTGCCCTCGAACAACTGCTGGTCCAGGCCGGCGTAACGCGCGCCGAACTGGCGGGCGTGGCCTTTGCCATGGGCCCCGGTTCGTTTACCGGTTTGCGCATCGGCTGTGGCATTGCGCAGGGACTGGCGTTCGGGCTCGATATTCCGGTGGTGGGGGTGTCGACGCTGGAAGCGCTGGCGCAGCAATGCCCCAGCGATCTGGCTTATATCTGCATTGATGCGCGCATGAACCAGGTCTACACCGCGGCGTATCAGCGCGAAGGCGAGCAATGGCGCGAAATCTTCGCCGCCGATGTGCTCAACCCCGATGCCATCCCCGTGCCCGAGCAAAGCGGCTGGATGGGCCTGGGCAGTGGTTTTGCCGCCTATGCCGACACGCTGCGGCAACGTCTGGGCGCGCAACTGACCGACACGATGTCCGATGCCTATCCGCATGCGCGCAATATTCTGGCGCTGGCTTTGCCGCGCTTTGAGGCGGGCCAGGGCATGCCAGCGGATCAGGCTACCTTGCTCTATCTGCGCGACAAGGTGGCGCTTAAAACCCACGAGCGAGTAGCCAAATGACGGTAAAACTGCGCGCCTTGCTGGGCTCGGATATCCACGCGGTATTGGCGCTGGACAACGCCACCAATCCGCATCCCTGGAGCCACGCGCAATGGCAGCAAGCGCTGGAAGCACACGACTGCATTGCGCTGGACCGTGATGGCGCGCTGGCTGGTTTTGCCGTGACCAACACCGTGCTGGACGAAGCTGAATTGCTGTTGATTGCGGTCGACCCCGCGCTGCAGCGCCAAGGCCTGGGCACGCAATTGCTGAGCGCCGTCATCAATGCCTTGCGCAGCCGCGACGTGGCCAAATTGTTTCTGGAAGTGCGCGCGGGCAATGCCGCGGCGCAAGCGCTGTATGCCAAGGCCGGCGGTCTGCGCATTGGCTTGCGCAAAGACTACTATCCCGGCGCGGACGGCGGCCGAGAAGATGCCGTCAACTACGCCTTTACGCTGCACGCACCCAGCAATGGAACCGAGCCATGAGCCGGCGCGAGCAGATTCTTGATGAATTAGGCCTGGGGCCGTTGTGGCTGGAACGCGCGCACTGGTTGTCGCTGTCCGCCACCGATTTTGTGCCTGCGCCGTTAACCGACGGCCCGGTCAGCGCGCCCGCCCCTGCGCCCGTCGCACATGCGCCGCATCCGGCCGTGCACGTGCCTGCAGCCGATACCGCGCCGGTGATTGCCACGCATGCTATCCCCGCGCTGGAAGCGGTGGAAAAACCGGCCCGCAAAGCGCCCATCGTGCCGGTGGTGGAAACGCGCGCCGAGCGCCCCGACGCGGAAGTCATCGCCCCCGATACCCGCGCGCTGGAAATCGCGCAGATGGATTGGGCGACCTTGCAAGCCACCATGCAGGGCTGTGTGGCCTGCGGTTTAAGCGCCAGCCGCACGCAAGTGGTGCCGGGCGTGGGCAATCCGCAGGCCCACATCATGGTGATCGGCGAAGCGCCGGGCCAGGAAGAGGATCTGCGCGGTGAACCGTTTGTGGGGGCGGCGGGCAAGCTGCTCGACAATATGCTTAAAGCCATCGGCGAGGCGCGCGGCGAACGCGTGTATATCGCCAATGTGCTGAAGTGCCGCCCGCCCGGCAACCGCAATCCGCAAGTGGACGAAGTGGCGCAATGCGCGCCCTTTCTGCAACGCCAGGTGGCGCTGGTGCAGCCCAAGGTGATCTTTGCCGTGGGCCGCTTCGCCATCCAGATGCTGCTGAACACCGACGCCCCGGTAAGCGCGTTGCGCGGCAAGGTGCACCAGTACCAGGGCATCCCGGTGGTGGTCAGCTACCACCCGGCCTACCTGCTGCGCAACCTGCCCGACAAAGCCAAAGCCTGGCGCGACCTGCTACTGCTAAAAGCAACGCTGTCGTAGGGTGGGTCAAGACCCACCCTTCAAAGCCCAAGAGAAGATTGATGCGGTAGATCTTCCCGCTGGTTTTCAGCGCGCCGCCAAAGCAGGGAAAAACCAAATAAATCAATAATTTAGTTCTTCTCGCTGGCTTTGGGCGTGGGGCTAACCCAAGGGAAAGCGCCAAAAACATCAATGATGTAGTTCTTCTCGCTGGCTTTGCTTGGTGGGTCTAGACCCACCCTATGCTTCAGTGGTTATTGCTGCCGCGCGGCGCTGGCGAATTGGCGTGCGGCCTCGGCCGCGCTCATTGCCGGTGAGCGCCAGAACTCCCGCGCCACTTTCATGCATGCTTCGCGCGCCGCTTCCGCCAGGCACTGGCTGTGCGCCCACGACGGCACCAGTACATTGCCGCTGGCTGCCTGCGCAAAATCCTGCGCAGCCTGGCGTGAATAGCCGTCGAACTTACCCAGCGGCACGTCGCTGCGTGCCGGGATATTGCCCTTGAACAGGTTAAACGCCTCCTGCCCTTCCTGGCTCATTACCAGCTCGACCAGATCGCGCTGCGCCGCCTGTTTGGCCGGATCTTGCTGGCGGAACATGATCAGCGCGTCAGCGGCAAACGAGAACTCGCCGCGTGGGCTGGGCGCGGGCCAGCCGATGTAATCGCTGCCCTGGTGTTTGCCCGCCTGGATAAATTCGGGCTTGGCCCAGTCGCCCATGATCTGCATCGCAGCGCGGCCGTTCAGCACGTCGCCGGTGGCCAGATTCCAGTCGCGGCCCGCTTTGTCTTCGGTGCAATACGGCTTGAGTTTGCGGAACAGCTCAAACGCTTCCACCATCTTGCCGCCGCCCAGCGCAGCGGCATCACGATCCACAAAACACGCGCGATAAAAATCAGCGCCCTGCGCGGCCTGGAGGGTTTCCAGCAAGGAGGCGATTTGCCAATCCTGTTCACCCAGCGCCAGCGGCGTGATGCCGGCGTTGTGCAACTTGTCACACAGCGCCAGGAACTCCGGCCAGCTGCGCGGCTGGCTACCACCCACTTTCTGGATCAGCCGGGTATTCACCCACACGGTATTGACGCGCGCCACGCCCAGCGGAATGGCCACATAGCGGCCATCCACCTGGATCATTTTGTCAAAGACCGCAGGCAGCAGTTTCGACCAGCCGCCGCTGCGCGCCGGCTCATTCAGATCAGCCAGCACGCCTGCCTGCGACCATTTGCCGATATTGATAATGCGGTTGGCAGCGGCGGTGGGCGCTTTACCCGCTTGCACGCGCGCATTCAGTGCCGCCATCGGGTCGCCGTTGCCTGCGGGCGTGTCCATCCAGTGATGGCCGCGCTGATTCAGCCGCGTTTTTAGTTCAAACACCGCACGCGCTTCGCTACGCGACAGCCACCAATGCAGTACCTCGATATCAGCCAGCTGGAACTTGCCCACCGCCTGCAGCAACACTTTGGCGCGCTCGTCCACGGTCTTGAGCGTTTGCGTGGCTTGCGTTAGCGCCGAGTCGGTGGCTTGCGTCATATCGCTGATATGGCCGGCGGCGCGCGCCATGGTCTCCGTGGCGGACGATTGTTCCTGCGTGGCATGCGCAATCTGGCGCACCACCTGCGCTACGCCATTCATGCGCTCGGCAATTTCCAACATATGCGCGCGGGCTTCCCCGGCGCGCTCGACCGATTGCGCCACGCCGGCCGAGGTACGGCTCATATCGTCGGTGGCGGCGTGGGTTTCGGTATTGACCGATTCAATCCGGCGCGCGATATCGACGGTAGCCGCTTGCGTGCGTTCGGCCAGCTTGCGCACTTCGTCGGCAACGACGGCGAAACCACGCCCTTGCTCTCCGGCGCGCGCGGCTTCAATTGCGGCATTCAGCGCCAGCAAGTTGGTCTGGCCGGCGATGTCTTTGATTACGCCGACAATGCCGCTGATTTCGTTGGCGCTGGTGTTCAGATTGCTCATGGTGCCGCCGAGGCCGCTCATGGCGCTGGCCACGCGCTCGACCTCATCCGATACGCTTTGCACCGCATGCGCGCTCTGGCCCGACATGCTTTGCGTTTCCGCCACCACTTCGTCCACATCGCGCGCGCTATCGGCAATACGCGAGATGCTCTCGGTGATTTGCTCCACCGTGGCGGCTGAGGCAGCGGCGTGGTCGGATTGCTGGCGGGTATCGGCGGAGATTTGCGCGGTGACGGCGGTCAGCTCGTGCAGGCTGAGCGCCAGCGCTTCCATTTCGCGCTGCACTTCGCGCAATAGCGATTGCTGGCCACCAATAAAGCGATTAAGCGGCGCGGCCAGCGCGGCGGTGTCGCCGGTTTCGGCAAAGCGGATCGACAGATCGGCCGAGCCATTGCCCAATTGATGCAAGGTGGATTCGATGCGGCGCAGCGGCTGCATGATCCAGCCTGCCGCCAGCGCCACCACGGCGGTTATCGCCGCCGCTAGCATCAATGCCGTGGCAACACCACCGGCGCTGGGCATGCCGCCCTGGCTGATCGACGCGCCGACCACGCACGCCACCCCGCTGCTGCCCGCCACCAGCGCCAGCAACCGTCCCCGCATTGAATGCAACATCGGCAACTCCCCTAAACCCGCAAGTCGTGTTCGCGTTTTAATGCGATGTCATCCGCATCGCTGAAATGTAATTCTAGGGGAGCGACTACATTTTCGTCCGAACCATGCAGCGCACTGATGCATTGCATACACACCAGGGCCGCACCTTATAGCGCTAGCGCCGGCTGGCGGCGGCTGATGGCGAGGTCAAGCAGGCTGGCTAAAGCGGAACAACAAACCGCCGCTGGGCGCGGGCCCCAGGCTGATCTGGCCGCCGTAGCGCGTGGCGATATTGCGCACGATGGTCAAACCCAGGCCGCTGCCAGTGGCGTCATTGCCCGGCACGCGATAAAACGGATCGAAGATGCGTTGCAGATGTTCTGGCGCGATGCCGGGGCCGTTGTCTTCGACTTCGAACACCGCCGCACCCGCTTCGTCCCGGTAGATGGACACCGTCACCACGCCGCCATCCGGGGCGTAGCGCACGGCGTTGTCGATGGCATTACGGCAGAGCGTGCGCACATCAACCTCAATGGCGTTGATCGACACCGCTTCCAGCCGCCCGAACCCCAGATCGACATGGCGCGCCAACGCCGCCGCCATGATGTCTTCTACCGTATGCCGCGCCGCGCCATCCAGCGACACCGGGCCCGTTGCGCCCACGGCTGCCGATTGCAGCCGCGCCAGCCCCAGCAGTTGTTCCAGCAGCAAGCGCGTGCGTTGTAGACCCGCTTGCAATGTCGTCAGGCGACCCGCGCTTTCAGGCGCGAGCTGGCTATGGGCCAGGTTTTCCGCCTGTACCGTCAGCGCGGTAATCGGCGAACGCAATTCGTGGGCGGCATCGGCAATAAACAGGCGTTGCTGCTGCAAGGCCGCCGCCAGCCGCTCCATCAAGCGGTTGATCGAACCTACAAACGGCCGGATCTCGGTCACCATGCCGGCCTCGTCCAGCGGCTGCAAATTGCCGTCATCGCGCTGATCCAGCTGGTCGGTGGACTGGCGGATCGGCTCCAGCGTGCGCCGGATAATCAGCACCACCATGCCCACCAGCAAAGGCAGCATCAACACCAGCGTGACCAGCCCGCGCATGCTGCCAAAGCGGGCGATTTCGTCGCGCACCATGGTTTGTTGTGCCACGGCCAGCCGTTTGCCATCCGGGCCGCTTTCGATATACACGCGCCAGTGTTTGCCATGCCAATGCGCAGTCTGCATGCCGTCGGATAGCGGCTTGATCAGCTCGTCGGCAGCGGCGGTTTCGCCTTCATGCTGGATGACTACATTGGATTCGGAATCCTCCGCGCCGCGGCCGCTGAGGTCGGTCTCATCCACGGTTGGCAGGTGGTAGCGCATCGCCAGCAAGGAGATCTGGCGCAGCTGGTCATCCTGGGTTTGCGACGCTTCGATATACAGCGAGACATACGACACCAGCGTCGCCACCAACGCAAACAGCACGGTAAACGTCGCCATCCACAGCGACAGGCGATATTGCAGCGAGTTTTTCACGAGTTCTTGTCCACCATCCAACCCAGGCCGCGCACGTTTTTGATGACGTCACTGCCCAGCTTTTTGCGCAGACTATGGATGACAAATTCGACCACATTGCTTTCGACTTCTTCGTTCCAGCCGTAAATGCGGTCTTCCAGTTGCTGGCGCGACAGGATGGCGCCCGGGCGGATCAACAACGCTTGCAGCAACGAGAATTCGCGCGCGGAGAGGCGACACGTGCGCTCGGCATAGGTGGCTTCGCGCGTCGACAAATCGAGCACCAGCGCGCCGTTGCTCAGCGTGGGCGTGCCCGCCCCGCTTTGCCGCCGCGCCACCGCCCGCATACGCGCCAGCAATTCGCCCACTTCAAACGGCTTGAGAATGTAGTCGTCGGCCCCGGCATCCAGCCCGGCAATCCGGTCTTCCACGGCATCGCGCGCGCTGACAATCAACACGCCCACCGCATCGCCGCGCTGGCGCAACCAGCCAAGCACCTGCAGGCCATCGCGGCCGGGCAAGCCCAGATCCAGCAACAACACTTCATAGCAACTGGCTTGCAGGGCCTGCATGGCAGATTCGCCATCACGTACCCAATCCGTGGCATAGGCCGCATCTTTCAGCGCCTGCACCACGGCTTCGCCAATCATTCGATCATCTTCGACTACCAGAACTCGCATGCTGTTTTCTCGCGCATTGCTCATGGGCTGACCGCGCCATGATAGACGATGCCAGCATGCCGCAGCCGGCTTAGCACGCGCTTAGCCGTGCGCGTGGCACAGTGCCGACGGCGTGGCGGTGCGCCGCTGCATCCGATGCGGTAACGCGCTCGTATATAGGGTCAGCAGCGCCAACAGACGCTGTACCAACACACTGGAGAAAACACCATGAAACGCATCGTGCTTACATTGCTCGTCGCTTTAACGACTGCCGGCGCGGTTGCCCCGGCCTTTGCTGACCAGAATGGCTCGCAAGGCGCGGTCTGGCACAAAGGCGACAACCCGGCCAATCCGGACCAAGGCGCTAAAAAGATGTAACAGCCGCAAAGGCTACGGGCGCAATCCGGCTGGCTTTATGCCCGGCCGCATTGCGCCATTTTTGTGCCCGCAACATTAAGAATTTCTGGGCATTCGTTAGTAATCTTCAGTTTTGTTCAGCCCGCGTAGCACGCCGCCCACAATGGCCTCCATCAGCTCAACACGCCCGAATGGAGACCATCATGCGTAAAACCACCGCCATCATCATCCTCGCCCTCGCCGCAGTTTTCGCCCTGGCCGAAGTGGCCATCGCCCAACGCTTTGAAACCGTGCTCGACAAGGTGGAATTGCAGATTGAGCAATCGGGGGTGCATGGAGTGGAACAGCAAGCTGTGCCGCCTGCGGCGGATATGAGTTTTTTGCGGTAAAAACACCGCGCACAAACAAATTGTGGCGCGCAAAAAACCTGTGCTAATATTCGCCCCCTCAAGTGTGCCGTTGTAGCTCAGTTGGTAGAGCACCTGACTTGTAATCAGGGGGTCGCGAGTTCGATTCCTGCCGGCGGCACCATTAATTCTGTTGTAGATTCAAATCGTTAAATCAAGGCCACTTCCGCAAGGACGTGGCCTTTTTGTTTTGGGCTTTGCAATAACGCGCTTGTTGCCTGACCGCATTCAACCTAAAGTGACTGGGGCCGCCACGCGCGGTGACTACTTTCCGCCTTCCGCTCAGGTGCAAAATGACGAACCCACGTCGCGAAAACGAAACAACGCCCGCCGCCACAGCCAATAAGATGCAGCCCCAGTCCCCCGCCACCACGCCAGACCATTATCTGGCCAGCGGATTCGGCCTTCTGGTCGCCGGCCTGGTTACCAGTGCGCTCAGCTGGCGTCAAAAGCGCAACAATCGCTCCGTTTGAATCGCAATCTGTCCGCTCTGCAGCCGCTTATTCTGTTGGCCCTTAAGGCGCGGCATTGCGGCGCTGAGTGGGTACTCGACTGCGCGACCACTCCATTCCCATGAACCTCATCCGCGCCAAAACCGACATCACCGTTGGCTTGCTGCTCACTGTCTCGGGCGGTTTTCTTGACGCCTTCGCCTATGTGGGCCACGGCGGCGTGTTTGCCAATGCCATGACCGGTAACGTGGCGTTGATGGGCATCAATCTGGCGGCGGGCAATTGGCATCAGGGCTTGCGCCACTTTCCGCCGATCGTGGCGTTCCTGCTGGCCGTGCTGTTGGCCCATGTGTTTGAGCTACTACCCACACGCAGCGAATCGTTGCGCCATCCCGCCATCGCCTGCCTGCTGCTGGAGCTGGTGTTTATGGTGGCGGTCGCCAGTGGTCTGATTGCGTTGCCCGATGCAGGCCTGATCCCGGCGATCAGCTTTGTGGCCACGCTGCAGGCTGCTACGTTTACGCACATTGCGGGCCTGTCCTACAACTCGGTGATGACTTCGGGCAATCTGCGCAGCTTTGGTCAGCGTCTGGCGGCGGGATTGCTGCCGCGCACCGATCTGCAATCGTTGCGCAGCGCGCGTTTGCTGGGCGTGGTGGTGCTGTGTTTTTTTGCGGGCACCGTCATTGGGGCGCTCGCCACCACTCACCTGGGGGCGCAAGCGTTGTGGGTGGAAGCGGCGCTGCTCAGTGCGGCCATGGTGCAGTTTGTGCTGATCGCGGTTTCGCCCTCGCCCTCGCCCTGAATGATCGCGCACAAAAGTAAAAACCCCGAACCGCAGTTCGGGGTTTTTACTGCAAAGGACGAGCTGTCGTCACCGGCATGCGTCGTCTCAAGCTATCCGCCCACGCGCGTCATTTCTGCGCACTGTTCAAGTTAATAAACGGTGTATTCGCCCCAGCCACCTGAGGCAGTTCGCCATTCCATTTTTCAATCGCCTTCAGCTGCACATATTCCTGGCCGCCTTGCTCGCGGATCGCATTAGCCTGAATCTTGATGGTTTGCGCTTCGGCCTGGGCCATGGCGATCTTCTGCTCAGCTTCGATCTTGATCCGCGCCAGATCATTGTTGGCTTTTTGCGCTTGTTGTTCGGCCACTTGCTTGGCTTCGATGGCGTGATCAAACGAGGCGGAAAAATGGAAATCCGTAATCTGGATATCCTCGACCACGATGTTGTAGCTGCGCAGGCTGGTACGCAGGTTGTTGGCAATTTCACTGCGCACGTCATCACGTCTGGACAGCAGTTCTTCCGCCGAAAAGCGCGCAGTCACGGCCTTGGTGGTTTCCTGAATGCGCGGATCAATCAGCTTTTCTTCCACATCAAGCCCAAAGCGCGAGTAAGTGTCTTTTAGTGCGGTGGCGTCGAGGTGATAGTTGAGCGCCACTTTGGTGGTCACGTTTTGCAGATCGCGCGTACTTGCCGTGGTGGGCGCATCGGCTTTGACCGTGCGCACGTCCACTTTGACCACGCTATCGACCATCGGCAGCTTGAAATGCAAGCCCTCGCTTTCTACAGACTGGATCTGGCCAAAGCGAAATACGATGCCGCGCTCGCCTTGCGTGACGGTATAAAAGCTGGCGAGCAGCACATATAAAACGATCAGGACCGCAACGATCTTGAGCGCATTGCGAGTCAATTTGTCCTGCATGATTTTTACCTTTTGTTGTTAAGACATGGAATGACGCTGAGGCCGCGAACGCCCTCTTCGAATCCGGTGACCTTAACAACTCGGTATCCTCACAAACCAGCTACAAAATGACACTCAGCAAGCGAGCGAATTACAGATTTGTTTAATTTGATGTCAATGACGCGGCGGTCGCTTGGTGCCCGCACTGCCGTCATTTGCGCCGCATTCTAGTCGCGGCATTTTCGGAAGTAGACTACGGCGTGTGGCACTGTCTGCTTTACACCACGAATACAAAAAGCCGCAGGCAGCGCTGCGGCTTTCAGCTTCGGTTTGAGCGTTTTTTCAGATCAGACCAGGCAGGCGCTAACGCCAGCGCGGCGTTTGCGCCAGCCGCGCGCACTCAAACCGACCAGGCCCAAGCCGAACAACGCCCAGGTTTCGGGCTCCGGCACCGGCGACATGGCTTCCACGTCAAGGTGCGGATATACCCCCTCTCGCTCCCACATTGAGAACATGGCCGCAGTCGGGTCATTGGCGACTGCGGTGGCGTCCCAGATAAAGTGACCGGTATAGCTTAACCAGGTCACGTCGCCGGGCTGGATGGTGACCGGTCCCACCAGCGCGTCGCAAAGTTCAGTGGCGCAGTCCTGCAGCCAGTAGTTATGCCACCAGGAAACCCCTGCGCCATATTGCGTAAACAACGCGCCCGAAGGCGCGGGCCCCACGTCGCCGGTGGACATGTGCCAGTCGGTGGTGGGCGACGGCGTCTGGTTGTAGTACTGCTCTACGCTTACCTCGCGCGAGTCGCTGGCGCTCTGGCCTACGCGCAAAGAAGACTCTGACGTAAATGTAGGCAGGGTGCTGGCGCCGGTCGCGACGCCCGAAATTCCGTTGAAATTAAACAACTCCAGGCTCCAGCCCGGCTTGGCCTGAACCTGGATCGACACCCACGATTCCTGTTTTAGCGGGCCACTTTGCGTATTGATATTGCCCGGATCCACTTCATGGATATAAGCGCTGAAATTATCCTGAAACTGGTGGGTGGTGCCGTCTGCGGCAGGGTAATCAATGCCCTGAACCCAAGGCGCATGCCCGGCGTCGTAGCCAAACTGGTAGTTGGTGGAATCAATAGTGATGGTGTAGCCAGCACTGTCATAAACCTGGGTATTGGCCATCGCGGTCGGCGTGGCGATAGCGCCAGCCAGCGCGAGGGCATGGAAGGTGGTGCGGATCATTGGCAAGTCTCGCAAGTGTTTTTGATTGGATGTCACCCGACAAACACGCACAGCTTCGTGTAATTATCGTGATGGCATATGTATTGTTAGATACAGTTCGATACTTGCCAAGCCATTTATCTGAGCGCGCGATTTTGCGTGGCGATCAAGCAACCCACACGCAAAAAGCGGCCACATGGGCCGCTTTTTTTATTGCTACATTTCCCGCTGCGCGGGGTTATTTGCAGTTGAATACCGCAATACCGGTGTACTTGCCTCCCGCAGTGGTGCTCGCGGCCCACGGCGCAATCAGCGTGTAGCCACCGGCTTCGCCTTCGCCCAGCAATAATGCCGCCGAAGTGCGGCTGCCGCCGGCTAGCAATGTGCCCATGTTGTTCATGCCCGGTGCCAGCGTCGCGCTGTTGCTGATGTTGGTCTGCGACTTGTCGGTTGCGGTCAAGGTCATGTTCACCGCAGCATTCGCGACGCCGCCATTGATGCTCAGCGTGGCAGTGCCGGTGATGCTGGCAAACTTGCCGGCGTTCATCGGCGTGGTGAAGTGCGGCGTGCAAGTCAACGTAGCGTCGCCCGCATACGCCTGCACATTGTTGTAGACCACATAGCTATAGCCATAGCTCTTGTTGTCGTACGGGCCGTCGGTGTTGCCGCCCGACACATAAGACGTGCTGCCGCTTTGCCATTCGCCCGTCGCCACATGCGCTGTGCTGAGCACGTCACCCACGGTGCTGTCGGCGGTGGTGGTAAAGCTGCTCACGCTACGGATTGCGCCTGCGCTGTCTTGCTGCACGGTGTCCAGCTTACCGATCGAGACGCTGCCACCCCAGATCAGGAAGTAACCGGGTTTGGCGCCAGCCACAAAGGCCGTGGCTGTGGGCGTGGGTGCCGGAGTCGGGGTCGGCACTGCAGTGGGCGTCGGGGTGGGATTGCTCACCGAGCCGGTGGAAGCATCGCTGCCGCCATCGCCGCCACATGCGGACAGTGCGGCCACGGCTGCGGCGATCAAGGACAATTTCAACATACGGGCGAACTGGGTCATTGTAATTCTCAAAAAAGATCTTCTGACTGCGACGCGGTCAGGGGACGTGGCGTGGGGTAAACGACAACGCACGTTGCAATCCAGAACAGAAAAACCCCTCAAAACGCTGCTACTGCCATTACGGAATACGTATCAGCGATGTATCGGATGTAACCGAATGGTCAGCGAGAAGTTGCGCAGCGTATCAAACCCGGCGGACCCCCGAAATAGCGCGCGCCTGGACTGAAAACAACGCGGCCACCCCCTGTGGAGCCCCGCCGCCATACACCACACTGACAAAAGGGTTTCTATTGACCAGACAACTGTTTTAGCAATTTCTAATATTACAAATGGGTAAAATACAGCGGGACTGCGGGACCTCGCCCGATACCCACTTTGCTTACATCCATGCAGCCTTTAACGTCGCATCGCTTTCAATCTGCGCAAACCTGCACGGGCTTTGAAAGGAAAGTCGTGGCGCGCCGACGCGAGATGGCCGACAGGCGGTCAGCAAACCCCACTTTGCCTGGCAAAAAAAACCACACCCCGGTACGGCACATCCACACTTTTTGCCCAGCTTGCCCTACTGCTTGCATCGCCATGACAGGGGCATAGATTGATCCCCCAAAGCGCGCTTGATACCGGCTGTTGCAAATCCGACTCGTCTTGGCAGCGCAACATGTCGCGGCATTGACGCCGCGCGCCGGGGCATCGTTAATAAGCGCCAATGCGTCCGCAGCGACGCTTGTGCAATACGCGTCAACCGCCCTACCCACGGTCCTTGAACAAGGCCGTGGTTGCAGCCCCCAGAGGCGCAAAAGCGCCCGTTCGATATCAAATCAACTTATGGATGGAGATGTTTCATGAAGCGCATCAACCGGATGGCATGGGCCATCCTGCCTGCCGCATTGGCAGCGTCGTACGCCCTGGCCGCCTATCCCACCTGGCAAGACGGTGGCACTTACAGCGTCGGCACTATCGTTTATTACAACGGCCATGATTACAAAGCGCTGGTCACGCAAACTGACTACGCAGGCGCAGGCTGGAACCCGGCCGCAACGCCCAGCCTGTGGCAGGATCTAGGCGCGGATACCGGCGGCACCCCAACGCCGACCCCCACACCGACGCCGACACCGACACCGACCCCCACACCAGCGCCGACACCGAAGCCGACGCCCACACCGACTCCTGCGCCGACGCCAGTCCCCACCCCGACACCCGCACCGACACCGACGCCAGCCCCCACGCCAACCCCGAGCGGTGGCGCACCGGCGTTTATCGATAGCCCGTACAAGGACGTCACCGTCAACACCGACTGGAACACCGATCAGATGCGCAGCCGCAATGCGGCAGGCACCGTGGTGGCAGTCACCAGCGCCATGCCGAGCAATCTGTCGACGCTGACCTGGGCGTTTGTAACCGGCGAATGCGGCTCCACCGCCGCCAGCCCGGTCGGCGAAAACCTCGGCGGCATGACGCCGTCGACCTTTGCCGCCACCAACGTGCCGCTGTTTGTTAACGCAGGCAAAAAGTATGTGGTGTCGACCGGCGGCGCAGCCGGTGTGTTCAGCTGTGGCACCGATGCCGGCTTTACCCAGTTCATCAAGAATTACTACTCGGCCAATATGATCGGTATCGATTTTGATATCGAAGCGGGCCAGACCCAGGCGCAGATCAACGCGCTGGTGCAACGCGTGATTACCGCGCAAAAAACCTACCCTAACCTGCGCTACAGCTTCACCATCGCTACGCTGGCCACCAGCCAGGCGGGTTCGGCCGTTGCGGTGGATATGGGCGCCAATTCGCCGAATCCGTTGGGCGATATGGGCAAAATGGTGATGAGCGCGATTCAGAGCTCGGGTCTGACCAAATACACCATCAACCTGATGGTGATGGACTATGGCAATCCGGCCAGCAATGCGGTGTGTGTGGTCAGCGGAGGCGTGTGTCAGATGGGTCAGTCGGCCATTCAGGCGGCGATGGATCTGCATAACTTCTACAAGCTGCCGTACAACCAGATCGAACTGACGCCGATGATTGCGGCCAACGATACGTCCGGCGAAACCTTTACCCTGGCCGACGTGGATACCATGTCCAACTTTATCAAGGCCAACGGCCTGGTCGGCGCGCACTACTGGTCGCTGGACCGTGATATCGCGGGCACCAATGGCCAGAGCAATCTGTCGTTTACCAATCGCTTTGTCAGCGATCTGGGCCAGTAATCCAGCCCTGCAGGTAAAAAGCCCGACCAACTGGTCGGGCTTTTTAACGACTATGCACGCGAGTGTAAAGGCCGCGCTTAAACCACCAGCACCACCTTGCCCTGAATGCTGCCCTGCGCCGCACGCTGATGCGCCGCAGCGGCTCGCGCCAGCGGAAAAGTGCGGTCGATAACGATGCGCAAGGTGCCGTCATCCAACAGGCGCGCGGCCTCGGCCAGTTGCTTGCCGCTGGATCGCACCTGAGCCGTCGATACGGTAATGCCCAAATCCGCCGCTTCTTTGTGCGCGGAAAAATCGAGCGGGTTAACCAGGAACAGCGCGCCGCCCGGGCGAATCACGCGCAAAAAGCGCTCGATGCCGGGGCCGCCGACGGCATCCATGACCAGATCAACATCGTGTACCACCGTTTCCGCTGCAACGCGGTGGTAATCGATAAACTCATCCGCACCCAGGTCGCGTAGCAATTGCTCGTGTTTGCCCGACGCCACCGCAATCACCCGCGCACCCTGCCACTTGGCCACCTGCACCGCCACATGCCCCACACCCCCACCCGCGCCATTGATCAGCACCGTTTTGCCTTGCAGCGGCACCGGGGCATGGGCGAAGGACTGGAACGGGTTCGGCACGTCGTGACCCAAATCGACCAGAAACTGCCATGCCGTCAGCACCGACATGGGCGCGCCCGCCGCGTGGAGGTGATCGATATGCGTGGGCTTGAGGGCCAGTTCGTTGGCGGCCACATTCACATATTCGGCATACGCCCCGCTGCCGGTCATGGCCGCTTGCGGAAAGCGCACCATGGCATAGACCGCGTCACCCACCATGAAGTCGGATACCGCATTGCCCACGGCCGCCACCACGCCCGAAACATCGGTGCCCAGAATCAACGGAAACGTCGCATCCGGCTGCCAGCCCGGCGGCAAGGCGCGATAGCCATCACGCAGATAGAGATCAGGTGGATTAAGGCTGGCCGCATGCACGCGCACCAATACTTCATCCGCCGCGATTTGCGGCCGCGGCGCGTCTTCGTAGCGCAATACTTCGGGGCCGCCAAATGCGTGCAATCGCACGGCTTTCATCATTTCGGTCATCGCATCCTCGCTGCATATCCATATCGATAAGCCATGTTAGATGCGTGCCGGCAGATTGATAATGAGCGCTGAATTCGTTTTAATAGTGCCATGACGGAACAAATTGGCCTGGAACGACTGACTGGCTTGATTGCCTTTGCCCGCGCGGGTTCATTGGGCAGCTATACGGCTGCGGCGCGAGCGCTGGCGGTCTCGCCCTCGGCCATCAGCAAAAGCATCCAGCGGCTGGAGCGCCACTTTGGCGTCGCGCTGTTTACCCGCACCACGCGCTCGCTCACGTTTACGGCGGAAGGCCGCGACTTGCATGAACGCGTGCTGCAATTGCTGCGGCAGGCGGAAGACATCGAACAGCTGGCCAGATCCGCGCGGGCGGAACCGGCAGGCTTGTTGCGCATCGCCGCGTCATTGCCGATTGGGTTACACATGATCGCGCCGACGCTGGCGACGTTTCGCCAGCGCTATCCCAAGGTGACGATCGATTTGCGGCTCAGCGACCAGATCGTCGGCCTGGCCGAAGAGAGCATCGATCTGGCGGTACGTATTGGCGATCTGCCCGATTCCTCGCTGCTATCGCGGCGGCTGGCACCGTATCAGCTGTGTTGCTACGCTGCGCCCGACTATCTGGCGCGCTGCGGCACGCCGCGCCACCCGGATGAACTGGTGCAGCACGATACCGTCAACCTGCGCTATCAAAGCACGGGCCAGCTATTCCGCTGGCCTTTCCAGATCGGCGACAAGGAAATCGAAATCGTGCCGTCGTCGCCCCTCATCGTCGATGCCAGCGAAGCAGTGCTGGCCACGCTGGCCGCAGGCGCGGGCATCGGGATGGCGGCCAGCTTTATGGCGCAACCGTGGCTGGACCGCCAGCAACTGGTGCCGGTGCTGGCGGATTTTGCGGTGACGCGACACAACATCAGCGCGCTGTGGCCCGAAAGCCGTCGCACCAATCCAGCCGTGCGGGCGTTCCTGGCGCTATTGCTCGACCAGGACTGACACGCTGGTGCGGTGATGCTTAACGCCGCCAGTGCACCCGCTCATCCAGGAACTGATAGTAGCGGTCCAGCGTGATATGGCCGCGCTTGTCCAGCAAGGCCGGCGCGGGTCGTGGCAAGGGGACTGACATCTTCAGAATGCCGAGTGCTTTGGCATCAAGTTCCGGATTGCCCGAGGTTTCGGTAATGGCTACGTCGGCAATCGTGCCGTCGTAATTCACCACCAGGTGGAATTTGATAATCCCGAAGATCGGTCGATCGTATTTGTCTTTGGGGAAATTCATATCGCCCATGCGTTCCACTTTGGCGCGCACGTCGTGTTCCCACAAACCAAACAGATTGCTGCTGAGCGGGTCGCCTGCAATGCGCTCGGCCGCATTGGTAGCGGCTTGTTCGTCGCTGCTTTGCGCTTGTTGCGCGGGCAAATCCGATAAATGCATGGCCAGATGCGGTGGCGCTTTGGTGGCGGTATTGGGTTGGCGACGCGCAAAGGCGTCATCCAGGCCACCGATCACGACATCAGGCGTGTTATCGGCCGAGGCTTGCGGTGAAGGCGGCTGTGGACGCGCCGGGCGCGGCTGTTTACGCGGCGCGCTGGCCACCGGGCGCCGCGGTTTTTTGATCGGCGCGGGCGTCTCGTAAGTGGAACGCGCCTGCGTTTGCACCGTTTTCTCGGGCACGATGGGCGCGGGTTCCTGCGGCGCAGGCGCGCGCGCCTTGGGCTGCAGTTGTACCTGCAACTCAACGGGCGGCGGCGAGCCACCTTTGTCGGGAAACTTGATCAGTAGCAACGCCAGATGAAAAACCAGCGCAAACACCAGCGCCAGATTGAACAGACTGCGGGATGCTTCTTCGTCTTCCGGCAGGGGCGACAACGGGGGAAGCGAGGTAGTCAGCGTGCAACTCCAGATCGATTTTGTTTTTGGCGCCCGCCAGATCGGGCTTGTGCAGGGCTATAACGCGGCAGCTGCAATTCGGTCTACACGGCGTTGCATGCTAAGGCATCGCTGGCCCCGCTGCACGGACAACGTGTATTGCGCCGATACATGCCGCGCGCCACCCCCAACGGGCGGGGGCAGCGCGCAGGCCGTGCATTTACATGCCGTATTTTTTAAACCACGCCAACATCTTGATCCACGCATCATGCGCGGCTTCGGCGTTATAAGACGGCCGGTAATCGGCATTAAAGCCGTGGCCCGCGTCCGGATAAATATTGATATCAAAATTCTTGTGCGCCTCGGTCAGCGCTTTTTTCATATCAGCCAGACTGTCCTGGCTAATACCCTGATCCTTGCCGCCATAAAAACCAATCACCGGTACTTTAAGATTGGCGGCGATATCGATCGGGTTATCCGGCTTGATCGGCGACTTGGGCGGTTCAATCGGGCCGTACCACGCGGCGGCAGCCAGGATATTCGGGTTATGCGCGGCATACAGCCACGTTTCGCGCCCGCCCCAGCAAAAGCCGGTGATAGCCAGTTTTTTGCTGTCGCCGCCGTTGGAACTGGCCCACGCGGCGGTGGCGTCCAGATCGGTCATCACTTGCGCATCGGGTACTTTGGCCACGATTTCGCTCAGCAATTTATCAATATCAGGGTATTTGCGCGGATCGCCCTGGCGGAAATAAAGCTCGGGCGCGATGGCCAGATAGCCCACTTTGGCCAGACGCCGAGACAGATCCTGAATGTGTTCGTGTACGCCAAAGATTTCCTGGATAACGATTACGGTCGGCAAAGGGCCGCGCGCATTGGCAGGCCGCGCCGTATAGGCGGGCATCGGGCCACCCGGCGCGGTAATGCCTACCGTGGCGGTTTTAAGCCCGGTTTCGTCGGTGATGATGGTAGAAGCGGCTACCGGTTTAACGGCAAGCGCAAAGCCGGTGGCGATACTGGCAATCAAGAAGTCACGGCGCTCGGCCGAGGTCGTCGAAGCTGGCATGGTGGGGTTCCCGGTAAAGGTGGCTCAGTGCAAACAGTACGACTATGCGGCGCGGGCGCGGTACGCCAACGCCGTGATTCTTGCAGCGGCACGGCCCCGATCAACGCGGTGTGGTCGATCCGGGGCCGCAGCCATCAAACGCGCGCGGGGACGGCCTTAAGCGCATCCACCAGCAGTTCCCAGAAATAACCGACCGTGGCAATTTCCACGCCTTCGTCCGGCGAATGCGCACCGCGAATGGTGGGGCCAAACGACACCATGGCCAGATCCGGATACTTGCCCGCAATCAGCCCGGTTTCCAGACCGGCATGGATGACTTTGAGTTCGGCATCGTGGCCATAGCGTTCGCGATAGGCTTTTTGCACCAATGCCAGCGCCGCAGAAGACGGGTCCGGCGCCCAGCCCGGATAGCCGCCGCTGCGCTCGGTTTGCGCGCCCGCCATGCGGGCGACGGCTTCGATGCGGCTCGACACTTCATCCACGCCTTCATCGGTGAGCGAGCGCACCAGCAAAGCCGCTTTGAAGCCTTCCGCGTTAACGCGCACCACGCCCAGATTGTTGGACGATTCCACCACGCCCGGCACGGCCTGACTCCAGCGCGCCACCCCATAGGGCAAGCCCAGCAGCAGATCGATCACCTGGCGGCTGGTGTTAACGCTCAAGCCTTCTGCCGCTTCGGCCGGTTCGAACAATACGGTGACATTGTCGTCCACGCGCGCCAGCTCTTTGGCCAGGCGAGCTTGCCAGCGGCGGGCACTGCCAGCCAGCGCAGGAGCGGCGTCGCCGGGCAGTGCCACCAGGGCAAAGGCCTCGCGCGGCAAAGCGTTGCGCAAGGTGCCGCCTTCAAAACTGACCAGATGCGCCGGGCCTTGCGCCAGCACGTCGTTGAGGATGCGCGCCAACAGTTTGTTGGCGTTGCCGCGTTCCTGATGGATATCCACGCCGGAATGGCCGCCGCGCAAACCTTTCACCGTCAGCTTGAATACTTCATAACCTGCGGGCACCGGCTCGTGCGCCAACGGACGGCTGACCACCACATCCACGCCCCCGGCACAGCCCAGGTACAGTTCGCCCCAGTCTTCGGTATCCAGGTTCAGCAGGATTTGCGCCTGCAACCAGCCCGCGCGCAGACCTTTAACGCCGGTCATGCCCGCTTCTTCATCAATGGTCAGCAACACTTCGATCGGACCGTGTTGCAGCTCGCTGCTTTCCAGCACGGCCAGGCCAGCGGCAACGCCGATGCCGTTATCGGCGCCCAGCGTAGTGCCTGTGGCTTTAACCCATTCGCCTTCTATGCGCGGCAGGATCGGGTCTTTAAAAAAGTCGTGCGGATTACCTTCGTTTTTCTGGGTCACCATATCGATGTGACCTTGCAGCACGATGGCCTGGCGATCTTCATAACCGGGCGTGGCCGGTTTGCGGATCAGCAGATTGCCAACCTCATCCACTTCGGCCCACAAACCACGCGCCTGCGCCCACTGGTACAAGTGGTCACGCAAGGCGGTTTCATGTTTGGAGGGGCGCGGAAAATCGCACAGGGTTTGAAAATGACGCCAAAGCGGCTGCGGATAAAGCGAAGACAACGGCATGATCAGAGTTCCAGGAAGCTTGAGCCGCCCCATGTTACCCGCAGCCCGAAGGGCGTGGAATACCTGGTCTGGCCAGGTAAAACGCCCAAACTGGCCGCACGGCGCTACGTCCGTTGCGCCCCGCACCCATGTTCAATGCCGCGCGGTGGGCGCCGGATGCGCCGGTTGCGGCCCGTACAAGCTGCGCAGGTTGCCCGCGTTACAGAAAGCCGGATCGTAATCCGGGTTATCGACATTGCAATTAACGCCCGCCGGAAGATTGGGATTGGGCGTGGTGCGCGGGGCGCGGCGATCGTCATCTGACGGCGCGGTGGCCTCGGCAGCACTGGTTTCCACAGGCGGACTGGGTCGGCGCGGCGGCGCTTCGATGGTGGTGACGCTGCCTGCCGTGTACGGCAGGCGCTGCTGGCCTTTGCATGGCGTTTCGCCGTAGCTGACATTGCCTTCCGCGTCGCGGCATTTAAAGACCTCGGCCTGAGCCGAGGCGCTGGCCAACAGGGTAGATATCAGCGCCAGCCCGGCCAGCCGCAGCGGCGCATGGGCGTAGCCCAGCTTCATGATGGTTCTCCTGCATGTACCTGGAATGATGACTTGCTCCTGATAACCCGGCGGCGCGCCGCATGCCGCAACGCGCCGCCTGTTTATATAGTGCAAAGTCACGCCGACTGGTTCAACGGAAACGGCGAAAGCCCCCCATCCGGCCCTGGAAATTGCCACCGTAATTGCCACGCTCAAAATGCGACGGATTATTAAACTGGCGCGTCGGTTGCTGCGGCCGGTTTTGCCGCGCGGTGTCCAGCCGTTGTTGCGCTGCGGCTGGATCGCTGCGCGTGGCGGTACGATCCGCGCTGCGATCGCGCGCCAGCCGGTCGTTATCCACATTGCTGTCAGCGGGCGGGTTGGCCTTCTGGAATGAACCGTCGGGCTGCACTTTTTGCCAGCCATCCCCCTTGTCATAGCGATATACATTGCCGTCTTTGCCCGCATACACATTGCCGTTGGCATTGACCACGCCGCCATGGGTAACGTCGCCGGTAGACGCATCGTAATGCACATAGCCACGGCCATTGGCATCACCGCCCGCGCCGCGCGTGTTAAAGCCGCCCGCTGCAGTAGCGCCCTGATTGGTGCGAGTGGTAACGCCGCCGCTTTGCGTTACGCGGCCGGTATTGGTGTTGATGCTGGTTTTGCTGCCCGCCGCCCCGGCGTTGCCGGTCCACGGATTGCCCGCCGCGCCACCCTGCCCGGCCACGATACGGCCGGTTTCCGGGTTGTACCGTGCGCCGCCAGCGCGTGCCGTGGTGGTGCCGGTATAGGCATTGGTGTTGTAGCCGGCGTAACCCACGCCGTGGCCGCCAGTCGCCTGGTTATAGAAGTTGCCGCGTACCGCCGAACCATAGTTGCCGGTCCACGGATTGGACCACACCGCGCGCGTGCCTTGCGCCACGGTATTGCCCCAGCGGCCATACACATTGCCCACCGCCACACCGCCGCCCCAGTAATACGGCGAAGGCCCATACCAGCCATACCACGGCCCCCAATACGGGCCATACCAGGCGGAAGCCCACGCCCAACCCGCCACAAAACCAAAGGTCCAGCCCACAAACGGGTCATAGCCAAACGCCACGTTGTAGCCATAGGTGGCCGGGCAGCCATACCAGACGTCACCCACCCACGCATCGCATACATAGCCGGTGCCATAGACCACGGTGCCGCCGCTGACCACGGTGCCGTAATAGCCGGGGGTATAGCCAACATAAACCACCTGCCCCGATGCGCCATACACACGCACATAGGTCACGTAATGCAAAGGCGATGCGGGCGGAATGGTGTAAATGACAGCGGGCACGCTGGTGGCCACTTCCCATGGGCCGGACGGCACCGGCGCTTTAAACCACACGCCGTTCTGCACCGCATAGAACTCGCTATCCGTTACGCGAATCACCGGCACTGCGGTATTCCATGCATACACCAGCGGCGTGTTATCGATCGGCTTGAACTGCGCATTGCCGCCATCGTAATTGACGCTTAAATGCGCCTGCTGGCGATTGACCGTCGCGGTTTGCGGAATCGAATTGGCGATCAGCGATTCACGCGCTTCCGGCGTGCCGGGTATCGACGCCAGTACCGCGCCCTTGGCGCTATCGGACGGAATCTTGAGGAAGTCATCCGGCAATTTATCGCCGGCAACCCAGGCCCACGGCCCTTTGCGGGCCGGCGCGCTAAACCAGCGACCCGACAACAGCACGTACCAGGTGGTATCGCCGCTGCCATCGGCTTTCGGGTCGATGATCACGTCCGAGGCCGTGTTGCTGATGTAGGCCAGGTTGGTGCCGGCAATCGGCTCAAAGCGCGGCTCGCCGTCGAACATGATCAGTTCGGCCGGGCTGGTGGCGGTGTAGATGGTCGGGTATTTGCCCGCAGCCAGTGTTTTCTTCATTGCTTCGGGCGGCTTGTCCATTACATCGACCAGCTTGGCCGCCACGGCTTGCTGCATCGCTTCAGTCAAGCCGCTGGGCACGCTCTTGACCGCCAGCCAGACACTGGTGGGGCCGGTGGAGGTGGCCCAATGTCCGGCAAAGTACAAATACCAGGCGTTGTTTTGCACCAGGATCAAAGACCGCGTGTTGATGACGCGCTGCACGCCTGCCACTTTGGTGGGCTTGAGCGCGGGCTCGCCATCAATCAGCACCAGCAACGCCGGTTCAAACGAAAACAGGATTTGCGGCGGCGAGTTGTTCACCGGAATCGACGCCACTTTCTCATCGGCGCGGTTGATTGCCAGCGATGCTTCCAACTGGTCCAGCCCCACCACCACTGCTTTTTGCGGCAGTGTTTTGCGGATCAGCGCCAGGTAGTTGGCTTCGTTCTCCGGCTCGGTCGGAAAACTGGCTTTATCGATATTGATATTGTCCAGTTGCACGGTGCGCGCGGTTTTGTCGGTCAGCGTTTGCGCCGATACCCACGCCACGCCATAGGCCAGCAAGTCCCGCTTTTTGCCATCCGGACTGGTGCTGGTGCCCTTCTTCACCGCCACCGCCATACGCGCGTTCAACTGGTTGCCTTGCCAGTTATCCAGCTGTGGCTGGTACAGCGTCAGCGTGGTGCCATCCACGGTGTATTGATGCGGCCACGGCTTGGCCGCAGCGGGCGTCGACGGCTTGGCCGCCGCGTGGGCCGGGCTGAATGCCAACAGCCAGCCGGTGATCAGTAATGCCATCCAGCGTAACGATTTCTGCATGGTGATCCCTTGCAACAAGGTCAGTTAAACGCACGAATGCGCGGCTTGAACGTGTGCCTTAGTTGTAATGCAGCGCTTGGCGCTTCTCCAGGTTGGATATGTAAAAGTGACAAGTGCCCGCATCCAGCCAATGACGTTCGTCGGTTTGCGCAGGGCGCGTGGCTTGACCAGCGACGGCTCCATCTATATCTTGCGATATATGTCGTACGATATATTTTACGAAATACACAAGGAGCACTGTCATGCGTCACTTCTTTGAAGAAATGCGCCGTCGTCATTACGAATTCCATCAACGTCATGAGGGCTGTCATGCCATAGGCCGTGGCGGCCATCGCGGCGGCCCGTTTGGTGGGCATCGCGGGCGCGGCATGGGCGGCGATGATGAGGGCGAACTGGGCGGCCGGGATTTTCGCGGTGGCCGCAAATTGTCGTCTTCCGATCTGCAACTGATTATCCTGGCGCTGTTGGAAGAAAGCCCGCGTCACGGTTACGAAGTCATCAAGGCGCTGGATGAGCGTACCAACGGGTTTTATGCGCCGAGCCCCGGCATGGTGTATCCGGCGCTGACTTATCTGGAAGAAATCGGCCACGCCACCGTCGAACAAGACGGCAGCAAAAAGCGTTACAGCATTACCGACGAAGGCCGCGCACATCTGACCGCCAACCGCGCCGTGGTCGAAGCCATCATGGGCAAGCTGACCTGGCTGGGCGAAAAAATGGACCGCATCCGCGAAGTATTCGGTGATCGCGGCCGGCATCACGCGGAAGGCCCGTTCTTGCCGGTGCTGGAGGCGGTGCGGATCAAGTTCAAGCATTTGATGCTGACCAAGATTGGCGCGCCGGAAGCCGAACAAGCCCGCGTCGCCCGCATTCTGGAAGAAGCACTTGGCAAAATCGAACGCGGCGAAGGCTAATCAAGCGTAATCGGCGCGGCGGGCAGGCGGTGGCGAGGGCACGCTGCGCGATTACATAAAAGCGCAAGACTTTGTAAAAACGTCGCCTAAGCTGAGTGAACCCCTTTTTGTTCACAAGGCCCCGCCGTGACCTACTGTGCAAACCCTTTTCGCCATGGCGCTCAAGCGGCCCTCGCCGCCGCATTGTTGCTAGGCAGTCTGGCCGCGCGGGCCGACGGCATCAGTTTTCATGATCCGCAAGATGGCGCATTTGACGTCAGCGACTATCTGCTCAACCACAAGGGCTTTCTGCCCGTTCCCACCGTGATTACTGAGCCAGCCATTGGTTATGGGGGTGGCCTCGGTTTGCTGTTTTTTGATGAATCGATGGCCGAAGCGGGCGCCAAAGCCAAACAGACCGGTGTGCTGGAGCCGCCCAATATCACCGGCATCGGCGCGGCCGGTACCGAGAACGGCACGTGGGGCGCGGGGCTGATGCATTTTCATACCTGGGATGGCGACCGCATTCGCTACCTGGGCGCGTTGGGCAAAACCAACCTCAATACCGAGTACTACGGCTTGTTGAATAACGCGCGCTCTTATCAACTGAATGGCACGTTTTTAATGCAGCAGGTGTTGTTCCGCCTGGGTAGCTCGCCCTGGTTTATCGGGCCGCGTTACACCTACTTTTCCGCCGAGGCGCGCTTTACCGGCGCGATTGCCTCCGAGCTGCCCAACCCCGAACGCGATATGACCGTGGGCAAAGGCGGCATCGTGGTCGATTACGACACGCGCGACAATATGTTCTTCCCCAATAAAGGCACTTACGGCGAGCTGGAAGCGCAATATGCGCGCGGCGGATTTGGCAGCGATCGCGATTACGACAGCTACAATCTGCGCGCGTTTACCTGGCTGCCCCTGAGCAAAGACTTTGTGCTGGGCCTGCGCGGCGCGACCAAATTTACCAGCGGCGATGTGCCGTTTTATGCGCAGCCCTATATCGACCAGCGCGGCATACAGCGCGGGCGCTATCAGGACAAGAACGCCATCATGGCCGAGGCTGAATTGCGCTGGAATGTCGACCCACGCTGGTCGGTGCTGGGCTTTAGCGGCGCGGGCCGCGCCTATGGCAAATGGCATTCGTTTAGTGATGCCGAAACACCGGTCGCGTATGGCGCAGGTTTTAGATATCTGATTGCGCGCAAGCTGGGCCTGGCGGTCGGGATCGATGCCGCGCATAGCAAAGAGCAAAACGCCTGGTATATCGAAGTGGGCAGCGCGTGGCGTTAATGGCAGGCGCGTTGCGCATTGCGCAACGTTCTTAAAGTGCGCGGCAATGCGCGGCTAAAACGTTGCTATCAGGGATGACGTCGGCTGCGATCACAGCCAGGATCGCGACCGTTTTATATTCGGCGCGTCGTTTTATGTAATTCAATTAACCGATCGTCGCTAATACGCTCATCAAAAACCATTGCAGCGCTTTATCCGGCGTTGCCGGAAAAACCCTGCTCGCTTGCGCCATCAAGCCGGCTTTCCGGACTAGCGCTTTACCAGGGTCGTTATGCGTAGTCAGTATTGGGCGCATTTAACGGCGCCGCGCCACGCTGTGCCCGCCGATCATCCGCGCCGGACGCGTCTCGCAGCTACATCAGCATCTGGTTATGCTGTTTATCCGCAAGCGAAATATGCGAGCCAGCATCTACGTCGGCGCCAGAACGGTGCAAATGGCCCGGTTTTTTGCACAACGTGTCGGAAAAGATGCGCCAGACTGCATCAGTCGATGTGCTAAAACGCAACAGCTGGCCACCGCATTTTTGCAATTGCAGTTGTATTTTTGCAACAAGTGCAATGTCACAGAAAAGTAAAAGTTCGCCGTTTAAGGGGTATTTTTGACCGTTAAAGCCCCAATTATTGCTGATTACCCTGATTGCATATTCATTTCTGTTGCAAATATACAAAACCTCATCGCTTCCAATTCTATAGATGTCACATTTGTGTCATCATCGCCGCCTAGACTGACGCCGTTTTCAGAAGAAACCGCGGCGACTCAGCGGGTTCCCGATTAAAAGAAAACCCGATCCAGCCGACGTTGTGCAATTTCGGATTTTTTCGAAGTTACAGAGCGCCGGCAATTACACCGGCACGTTACTTGATGCCGTGACGGTTTCAGAGCTGCAGTGCATTCGTGCTGCCTTGTTATTGCAACAGGAGAAATTTCAAAATGAAAAAAATTATCGCTGCCGCACTGGGTCTGGCTTTCGCCGCTCCCTTCGCAATGGCCGATGTGACCATCTACGGTTCTATCCGTGAATCTGTCGAATACTACAAAGGCGACGCCGGCGTGACCGCTGCTGCGCTGCCTAATGCAGTGCGCCTGGTTGATTCTTCTTCGCGTATTGGTTTCCGTGGCACCGACAAGTGGGACAACGGCTGGACCGGCCTGTGGCAACTCGAAACCGGTCTGGGCGCCAAGTCCGGCACCAACAGCTACAAGAGCGTTGGCGGCGGTGCATGGGGTGGTCGTAACAGCTTCATCGGCTTCAAGAGCGATGACTTCGGTACGTTCCGCGCTGGTAACTACGACAACTCGTACAAGACCATGCTGACCTCCAGCAAACTGTCGCCGCTGTTCGACGATTTCCTGGATACCGTTGACCCGAAAGGCGGCAAAGGCACTTTCGCGCAACTGGCTACCCGTCTGAACGACAGCCTGTCGTGGGATTCCCCGGTATGGGCCGGCTTCCAGGTTCGCGCCAACGTAGGCCTGGATTCCTCGCCGACGCCGGCTGGCAAGGCGCCGATCTATGACGTGACCGCCCTGTACAACCTGCAAGGCTTCAACGCTGGCGTGTCTTACCAATACGCCAAGAACCGCACCTTCAACCAGGTGACCGGTATCTCCAACGCCAGCAACGTTGCCACCACTTCGGGCACCACCACCACGAACAACACCACCAACGGTGCCAATGTTCAAGGTCTGGAAGCCGTGGTTGGTTACAACTTCGCATTCGGCCTGGGCCTGGGCGCTGGTATCGAGCACATCAAGAACGAAGGTGCTAACGGTCAAGACACCAGCTGGAACAACTACATGGCAACGGTTAACTACTGGTTCAACCAGAAGTTTGAACTGCAAGGCCTGTACACCAAGTCCAACAACGTCAACGGTGGCGACACCGATGGCCAACAGTACTCGTTCAGCGCTGTGTACTACATGTCCAAGCAAACCCGCCTGTACCTGTCGTACGTTGATCTGAAGAACAGCGGCGGCGCCACCAACGCCTTCTCGTTCCAGAACAACTCCGCTTCGCTGGTTGCTGCCAACGGCCAGGACCTGAAGACCGGTCTGCTGGGCGTTCGTACCGACTTCTAAGCTTTCCTCACGGAACGCTGATTGCACAAAACCCCGCCTCGGCGGGGTTTTTTCATGGGCGCTTGCCGTAAAAAAGGATTAGATCCAGCCGCGCACCAACACCGCGCTGTCGGCTACGGTGGCGATGGGCGCAACATACTGGTCGAGTTCGCGCAGCCATTCGGCTTTGACCACGGTGCGCATTTCTTTTTGACCGGTTTCACTGGCCACACGGGCTGCTTCGCGCCACAGCAAGGGCAACACCTCGCCCACTTGCGCGCCGGTACGCACCGCCAGCGTGGCGCCGCTGCCGGCTTTCCACGTCAATACGCCCAGCAGGATGCCGTCTTCGCGCCACGCTGCCCAACGCAGCGGTATCCCACCAGGTACCGGCGAATCAGGCAAGGACGGGCCGATCGGATGCAGATCGTAGCTTTCCAGCGATGCATGTTCAGGCCATGGCACGACATGAATCGGCGGCCGTTCTGTGGCGTTTTCGCGGATCACCACTTGCGTACCCGCCGCCACCAGCGGTTCCAGTTCCAGCAAGTCGGCATTGCGCATGCGGATGCATCCATGCGAGGCCGGCGTGCTCATCGGCTGATCATCGGGCGTGCCGTGGATATAGATATAGCGACGCATGCTGTCGACCGACCCCAGCCGGTTAAAACCAGGCTGGCAACCCGACAGCCACAACGCGCGACTGAGAATCCAGTCGCGTTCGGGATGCACAGCGCTAAGCGCGGCGTCATGGATTTCACCCGTGGGACGGCGGCCGCGTAAAACGGCGTGACTGGGCAGATTGCGGCCGACCACAGCGCGAATCACATGCAGGCCGCGCGGGGTTTTCATACTGCCGCCCTGCTCTCCGGGCCCGTTGGCGGCGGTCGAGACCGGCCATTGCTTCACCACTTTTGCGGCGTCATCGAGCAACTGCAGTTGCTGCGACGCGATATCAACGAGCAGTTTCATGGCGTCTCCAGATAAAAAAACGGGGATTGCTCCCCGTTTTTCAGCTTACGTGTGCCTTGTTATTTCTTCAACAAATTGTTGTAGAGCACACTCGACAATTCGCCGTCTTTGCTGTCTTGCGACAATTCCCACACCATCGCACCGCCCAGTTTTTTTGCTTTGATATAGGCGACTTTCTCTTTCAGCACGCTGGGATCATCGTAGGTCCAGACTTCGCCGTTGCTGACCTTGACGATGGATTTGGTCACATTGTCGGTAAACACTTCACCGGCTTTGGCCTTGATCTCGGGCCAGGTGGCGATACCGGCATCAGGCTTGCCAACGGCCTTGGCTTTTACGGCTTGATACAGGCCATGGTTGTCCATCTTTTCCGGCACCCAGCCATAGCCATAGAACGGCACGCCAATCACGATCTTGGCCGGTGCAACGCCTTTTTCCAGATAGTCATTGACCGCGATATCAATCGACAGCTTGTCTTGCTTGCCGGCGATCAGGTTAGCCATCGGAGCGGTGCGGCTGTCCCACGGGCCCGCAAAGTCATAGGTCATCAGGTTCATCCAGTTAAGCGGCAATTGCACTTGCCCCAGATCCAGATTGTTATAAACCTGTGCCGAAGCGCTGAGCGCGCTGGTCAGCAGCAGCCCCGGCTTTTGCGCATCAAGTTGCTTGCGGAATTCGTTCAGCAGCGCGACGTAGTTTTCCTTGTCTTCCGGCCGCACCACATTGCCTTCGTTGCCGCTGGAGGCCGGATATTCCCAATCGATATCGATGCCGTCAAACACGCCCGCCGCATAACCAGCCACGACTTTACCGCTGGCATCAGGCACATCGCCCTTGATGAATTGATCAACGCACGACTTCACAAATGCAACGCGATTGGCGGGCAATGCGGCATCAGAGAAGTACTTCGACCAGGTCCAGCCGCCCAGCGAAATCACGATCTTCAGATCGGGATGTTTTTGCTTGAGCTGGCGCAACTGGCCCCAGTTGCCCGCCAGCTTGCCCGCTTCGTCGGCTTTGCCGCTGAGCGAGGTGGCCGCATCCACCGGATTGAGGTAATCGCCCGCCGGATCGCCGATCACGCATTTGTTGGCGCTGACGTTGGCGAAGGCGTAGTTGAGCACGGTCATGCGGCTGGCTGCGCCACTGCTATCCAGCATTTTCACCGGATAACCTTTGCCCGGCGCCCATGCCACGTAATAACCCACCAGTTGCGGCGAGGTGGGTGCGGCCACCCCGCCCGTGATGACCACCGGTGCCGCAGCGGCGGCCGCGGGCGCGGCGGCGGCGCCACCGTCATGGTTGATCAGCTTGATATTGTCGAAATAGACGTCTTTGCCTTCGCCATCCGATTGCACCCATTGTTCCAGCGCCAGGTGGAAGTCGAACTTGCCTTTAAAGTCGAGGCTATAGCTTTGCCATTTGCCGTTGTCTTTAAGCCGGTCGGGAAAGCCGGAGCGTGCAGTGCCGGCCAGCCAGTTATCGCGACCGGGGAATTCGGCGGTATAGCCGATCACGCCGCCGCAATTGGAACCGCAGGTGCTGAGGTAATCAAACGTTAGCGTGTACGAAGCGCCTGCCGGAAAACCCTGCTTGCTGAAGGCATCGCCGCCGAACACTTTGCGATCAAAGCGCAGCACTTTATTACCGGGCTTGAGCGGATCATCGACGAGTGTGGCGTGGATGGGCGTGGTGCCATCACCGTTCTGGCCCACCCATTGCGACAGGTCTTTCTCGAAATCATCCTGGAACACCACCGTATCGGCGGCGTGCGCGTAGGCAGCCGCCAGCAGTGCCAGCGGAAGCAGCACAAAGCGTTTCATATCGATCCTCTATCGGTTTGTTTTATGGTTTGCCACGTCTGTGCGCGGCCGACCGGGCGCAGCGCATCCCGGGGGACGGCATACTTTTTTTGTGTTTTAGGGCGGCAAGGGCTGAGCGCACCTTGCAGCGCGAGTCACTTTAGCATGCAGGTGGCATAAGGCAGGAAACCGAGTCGGCGAAGCGCAACAAAACAGCAACACCGGACAAATGCAGCGAGCGCACGCGCCAGGCGCCACCGGCGACGACCAGCCTAAGGCGCTGGATTGCGGGCGGATTTTTGCGCGCGGCGGCGTTCGGCAAAGAAGGCTTTGAGTTGCGCGGCGGCTTCGTCCGCCAGCAGGCCGCCTTGCACCAGCGTGTGATGGTTCAGACGGCGATCAAGAAAGGGGTTGATCACGCTGCCCGCCGCGCCGGTCTTGGGGTCGGTGGTGGCGTACACCACGCGGGCAATCCGCGCATGCATCATCGCGCCCGCGCACATGATGCACGGCTCCAGCGTGACATACAGTTCGCAACCGGGCAGACGATAGTTTTGCTGGTGCTGGGCCGCCGCGCGCAGGGCCAGCATTTCGGCATGCGCGCTCGGGTCATGCCCGCTGATCGGCTGGTTATGCCCGCGTCCGATCACCTGGCCTTGGTACACCAGCACTGCGCCGACGGGCACTTCGCCCAACGCTTGCGCTTGTGCGGCCTCGTCCAGCGCCAAGCGCATAAACGCTTCTTCCGCCGCCGTCCAGACCGGCGCGGCAGGGGGTTCGAGTTGCGGATCTTCAGGCATGGCCCAGCAATTCGGCGGCGTGGCGGCGCGTGGTCTCGGTGATTTCAACGCCGCCCAGCATGCGGGCGATTTCTTCGACGCGGGCGTTGTTATCGAGCTCGTGCACCTGGCTGATCATGCCCGCCCCGGCGCGCGCTTTGCTCACCTGATAATGATGCTGGCCACACGCGGCCACCTGCGGCAAATGGGTAATGCACAGCACCTGACGCTGCTGGGCCAGATCGGCCAACATGCGGCCCACAATCTCAGCCACGCGGCCGCCGATACCCACATCCACCTCATCGAATACCAGCGTGCCCACGCCGGACAACTCGCTGACAATGACCTGGATGGCCAGACTGATGCGCGACAACTCCCCGCCCGACACAATCTTGCCCATCGGTCGCGCGGGGGTATTGGCATGCGCCACGCGGAAATCGACACTTTCTGCGCCGTGCGGGCCCGGTGCGGCGGCTTCGAGTGCGATCTCGAAACGGCTATCGGCCAGCGCCAATGGCTTCATTTCCTGGGTAACGGCCTGCGCCAGTTTGCCGGCATGTTGCTGTCGCAATTTGCTCAGCGCGGCGGCTTCTTTCTGCCACACTTCGCCAGCGGCTTTTTCGGCTTGCTGCAAACGCGCCAGCCCTTCGCTGCCGCCCAATGCTTCCAGCCGGTCTTGCCAGCCTTGCAGCAGAATCGGCAGCTGTTCCGGCTCGGTGCGATATTTGCGCGCCATGCGCCAGATGGCATCCAGCCGGCTTTCCACTTCTTCCAGCCGGGTGGGGTCGAGTTCGAGATGATCGGCGTAGCGGCGTAGTTCGCTCACCGCTTCGGCCAGTTGCGCCTCCACACCTTCGAGCAATTGCAGCGACGGCAACAGCTGCTCGTCATAGTCGCCCAGCGCCTGCAATTTATGCGCGGTGCTGCCCAGCCAGTTCTGGCAGTTTTCGTCGCCGTCGGCCAGCGTGGTCAGTGCCACTTGCACGCCATCGATCAGGCTGGCGGCGTGTTGCAGACGTTTGTGTTCGGCTTGCAGTTCCGGCCATTCGTTGTCGGTTAACGACAGGCCGGACACTTCTTCAATCTGGAAGCTCAAGCGTTCGCGCTCGGCTTCAAACGTCGACGCATCGCGTTGCGCCGCCGCCAGTTCTTCTTGCAACGTGCGCCAATGCGCCCATTGCTGCGCCACTTTGCTCGCCTGCGTGCTGGCGCCGGCAAAATGGTCGAGTAGATCGCGTTGGTTTTCCGGGCGCAGCAATTGTTGATGCGCGTGCTGACCGTGGATATCCACCAGCATTTCACCCAGGCCTTTCAGCTGCGCCAGCGTGGCGGGCGTGCCGTTGATAAAGGCGCGGCTTTTGCCCTGGCTATCCAGGGTGCGGCGGATGATGGCGTGTTGTGCGTCGTCGCCTGCCAGTTCGTTTTCGGCCAACCACGCTTGCGCCTGCGGTCGATCCGACAAATCAAATTCGGCCAGCAGATCAGCCTTGTCTTCGCCGTGGCGCACCAGCGCGGCATCGGCGCGATCGCCCAGCAGCAGGCCCAGCGCATCCATCACGATGGATTTGCCCGCGCCGGTCTCGCCGGTAAATACGCTCAAGCCGTGGCCGAACTCGAGCGCGAGCTTGTCGACGATCACAAAATTTTTAAGATTCAGAGATAGCAGCATCGGTCTGGTCAGATCAGTTGAGCTTTTGGCCCCAGTGCAACTTGTCACGCAACATATCGTAATAGTTGTACCCCACCGGATGCAGAATGCGCAGCGTATTGCGATGGCGGCGGATGATCACACGATCGGCTTCGTGCAGTTCGCAGTCGCTCTGGTTATCAAAGTACACGCGCGCATCGGAATTACGCGTCAAGCGGAACTCCACTTCGCTGGTGTCGTTGATGACGATCGGGCGGTTGGATAGCGATTGCGGGCAAATCGGCACCAGCGTAATCGCCGGCAGGCTGGGGTGCAGAATCGGGCCGCCCGATGCCAGCGCGTACGCAGTCGAACCCGTCGGGGTTGATACGATCAGGCCGTCCGAACGTTGGCTGTAGACAAACTGGCGATCGATAAAGATTTCAAATTCAATCATTGCGCCGGTGGAACCGCGGCTGAATACCACGTCGTTAAACGCCAGCGCCGACACCAGTTCTTTGTCTTCGCGCCGTACCGTGGTTTCCAGCAAGATGCGCTCTTCCGGCACAAACGCGCCGGCCAGCATGCCGCTGATGGTGCGTTCCATGTCGCTAAGCGGGATGTCGGTCATGAAACCCAGGCGACCCTGGTTTACGCCGATTAATGGAATGCGGTACGGCGCCACCAGCCGCGCCACGCCCAGCATGGTGCCATCGCCGCCCAGCACCACCACCAGATCAGCCAGCTTGCCGATGGCGATGCGCTCGACCACGGGAATCTCGGTAATGCCGTGTTCGGCAGCGACTTCGCTTTCTATCAGTACCCGCACCCCCAGCTCCTGCAAGGTGGCCGCCAGTTGGCGCAACGGCCCACCGAGTGTGGGCGTATTGAAGCGACCAACCAGTACGATCGTTTTGAACAGGCTTTGCATGTCGGGGTCCGGTGAAGTACGGCAGCATTTAACCACAAGCACGACCCCAAGGCACGTGGACGACGGCCTACTTCACTGTCGCCGCACGGCCTGGGCCAATGACGCGTGCAAACGCAATGCGTTGTTCAGTTTGCGCCGGTTAACGATTAGAATCTGCGCATGCTTAGCGATCGCGCACAAATCCTGCTCAAAACCCTGGTCGAGCGTTATATCGCCGACGGCCAACCCGTTGGTTCGAAGGCGCTTTCGCATTATTCGGGCCTGGATATCAGCTCCGCCACCATCCGCAATGTGATGGTTGACCTCGAACAACTGGGTTTTGTGGCGAGTCCGCATACCTCGGCCGGGCGCATTCCCACCTCGCTGGGTTATCGTTTTTTTGTCGATTCGTTGTTGTCGGTACAACAACTGCATGCCGACAAACTGCAACCGCTCAGCAACGGCCTGCCAGTCGACAATCCGCAACGCACCATCACCGCCGCATCGCAACTGCTGTCGCAACTGACGCATTTTGCCGGCGTGGTGCTCACGCCGCGGCGGCAGGATGTACTGCTTAAACATATCGAGTTTCTGCCGTTGTCCGATCGGCGCGTGTTGCTGATTCTGGTGACCAGCGATGGCGACGTGCAAAACCGCATCATTCAGACCAACAGTTTGTTCAGCCAGTCCGAGTTGTCTGAAGCCGCCAATTTCCTGAATGCGCATTGCACCGGCCGCACCTGGCACAATCTGCGCCAGGTGGTGGAAAACGAAGTGCGCGCCGTAAAAGGCGAGCTGGCCGCGTTGTTGAATACCGCCGTGGTCTACAGCCAGGATGTATTAAGCGGCGACACCGAAAACCTGGTGATCTCGGGCGAGCGCAATCTGCTGGATAGCGACGATCTAGCCGCCAATATGGGCCGCTTGCGCCAGCTGTTTGAATTGTTCGAGCGCAAAACCGCTTTGCTGCAATTGATGGAAGCCGGCAACCGTGCCGAAGGCGTCAAGATTTTTATCGGTGGCGAATCGGGCCTGGCACCACTGGATGATTGTTCGATTATCACCGCGCCGTATCACGCCAATGGTGAAGTCATCGGCACGCTGGGTGTCATCGGCCCGACCCGCATGGCCTACGAGCGGATTATTCCGATCGTCGATGTGACGGCGCGCCTGTTAAGTAGTGCGCTCTCCCAATAAACCTTGAAGCGGCGGGCTGATGATCTCGGGCCGTCGGCGTCATTCTTTTCTTCTCCGGAAATCCGCTTTGATCCGCACTTATATTAAGACCGCAATGTTTTCCGCCCTCGCCGCTTTTGCTAGCACTACCCATGCTGATGATGAATTGCTGCAGCGGCCGGAAGTGCAAAGCTATATCGACCAACTGGTGGGCACGCAGGATTTCAATCGCACCGACCTGACGGCGGTGTTCCAGAAGATTACGCCCAAGCCCAATATCATCGCCGTGCTGGACAAACCATCTACCTCGCGGCCGTGGTACGAATTCCGCAATGGCTTTATGAGCCCGCAACGCATTATCGGTGGCGCGCGCTTTATGCGGCGTTATCACGACACGCTGGCCGAAGTGGAAGACCGTTATGGCGTGCCGCCCGAAATCGTCACCAGCATTATTGGCGTCGAAACCTTGTATGGCCGCAATACCGGCAGCTTTCGCGTGATTGATGCGCTAAGCACCATTGCATTTAATTACCCGCGCCGCGCTGATTATTTTAAAGACCAGTTGACGCAATTCCTGCTGCTGGCGCGCGAAGAAAACCAGGATCCGTTTACGTTTATGGGTTCGTATGCTGGCGCGATGGGCATGCCGCAATTCATGCCATCCAGCTTTCGCCAATACGCGGTGGACTGGAACGGTGATCACCATCGCGACATTTGGGGCACGCCCGAAGACGCGATCGCCAGCGTCGCCAATTTCCTGGCGGCATCAGGCTGGCAACGCGGTGGCAAAGGCTATGTGGGCGTCAACGTGACGGGTGACGAACAGGAATTGCTGGCCGACAAGTTCAACCTGCATTACACGATGGCGGAACTGATGCAGCGTGGCGTGCAGCCGATTACTGAAGTAGATACGCAGCAACAAGCAGTGCTGTTTGCGCTGGAAACCACGGCGGGCGTAACTAACTATTACGCGGGCTTTAACAACTTTTATGTGGTGACGCGCTACAACCGCAGCACGCTATACGCCACCGTGGTGTACCAGTTGGCCGATGCGATCAAGACGGCGTACGACGCCAACGATGATCTGCAACCCGATCCAACACCCAAGCCCAAAGCCAAACCCACAAGCAAAAAGAAGCACAAATAACATAGGGTGGGTCACGACCCACCATTCAAAGCCGCCAGGAAAACCGGAGCGCATGCGCCCGCGTTCGTCTTGAAGGCTTTGATGGGTGGGTCACGACCCACCCTATCAGTTACTTGCCAGCCGCCACCGTGCGTTGGCGGCGCGTCTCGGACAAGACGATGCCGCTGGCCACCGACACATTCAGGCTTTCCACCGAACCAAACATCGGAATGCTGACCAGCACGTCACAATGTTCGCGCGTCAGCCGGCGCATGCCCTCGCCTTCGCTGCCCATTACCCACGCCAGCGGGCCGGTATGGTTAAAGTGATGCAAGTCCGTCGTCGCTTCACCCGCGGTGCCCGCAATCCAGATATCGCGGTCTTTCAGATCGCGCAGCGTGCGCGCCAGATTGGTGACCATCACATACGGCACCACTTCGGCCGCGCCGCAGGCCACTTTCGACACGGTGGCGTTCAGCCCCACCGATTTGTCTTTGGGCGCGATCACCGCATGCACGCCCATGGCATCGGCCACGCGCAGGCAGGCGCCGAGGTTATGCGGATCGGTAATGCCATCCAGAATCAGCAAAAACGGCGGTTCATCGCCCAGGTTTTCCAGCACGTCATCGACTTCGATATACGACTTGCCCGCGTCGATCAACGCAGCCACGCCTTGATGCCGACCGCCATGGGTCAGGCCGTCCAACCGCGCCGAATCCACCAGTAGCACCTTGCAACCTTGTGCTTCGGCCAGTCGCGCCAGATCTTTGGCGCGTTGATCCATGCGTGCGCTGTTCAGATAAAGCTCGTTAACGCTATCGGGAAAGCGTTTCAGGCGCGTGCCTACGGCGTGGAAACCATGGATGACAACTTTGTTCTGCATGACTGCGGGTCCGGCGATTCAGTGAATAGCCCGGCAGTTTACCCCAGCCCGCTCGAAGCAGCCGCAAAACCCTCGCGCAACAGATAGCGCAGCAGGCTATCGGCGTCCATGGCAGGCGCATACAGATAGCCCTGCACGGCGTGCGCGCCGGCGCGGCGCATAAACAGCATTTGCTCAACCGTCTCAACGCCTTCGGCCACCACCTTCAGTCGCAGCTTGCGCGCCATTGCCACAATCGCCTCGGTAATGGCGGCGCTGTCGCTATCGTCGGGCAGGCCCACGGTAAACGAGCGATCAATCTTCAAGGTATCCAGCGGAAAGTGTTTGAGGTTGCTGAGCGAAGAATAGCCCGTGCCAAAATCATCAATCGCCAATTGCACGCCCATGCGTTTCAGTTCTTCCAGCACCGCCACTGCGCGATGCGGATTTTGCATGATCATGCTTTCGGTGATTTCCAGCTCCAGCAATTCGGGCGCAATACCGGATGATTCCAGCGCATTTCGCACTTGCCCGGCCAGTTGTTCGCGCTGGAATTGCCGCGCCGACAAATTAATCGCCATCCTTGGAATGTGATAACCGGCCACTTGCCACAAACGCATCATGCGGCAGCCTTCCTGCAACACCCATTCGCCGATCGGCACGATCAAACCGTTCTCTTCGGCCAGCGGAATAAAACTCGACGGCGGCACCAGGCCCAGTTCGGGGTGTTCCCAGCGAATCAGACATTCCACGCCCGACAATTCGCCGGTGGCCAGATCGATTTGCGGCTGGAAATGCAAAACCAGTTCGCGCCGTTCCAGCGCATAACGCAGGCTGTTTTCCAGCACCAGATGCTCGAACGCGCGCGCATTCATATCGGGCGCAAAAAACTGGAAATTGTTTTTGCCCAGTTCTTTGGCGCGATACATTGCCACGTCTGCGTTCTTCAGCAATTGCGCCGGGCTATTGCCATCGCCGGGATACAGGCTGATACCAATCGAGCAGGTGACAAACAATTCCTGGCCTTTAATAACCACGGCGCGGCTTAATTCAGCCAATACCCGCTCGGCTACATGCGCCACTTCGTCGGCATCGCGCACGTTATCAATCAGGATGGTGAATTCATCGCCGCCCAGGCGCGCAATCAACTGCGTTTCTTTTAAAGTGCCGCGCAAACGCTGCGCAATCACTTTCAGCAACTCATCGCCAACATCGTGGCCCAGCGTGTCGTTAATGCCTTTAAAGCGATCCAGATCGATAAACAACAAAGCCAGTTGCCGATCTTCTTCGCCCGCGCGCGCCACTGCTTGTTGCAATGCTTCGTTCATCGCCACGCGATTGTGCAAAGCGGTCAGGGCATCGTGGTTGGCCAGAAAAAACAAACGTTGTTCAGCTTCTTTGCGATGCGTGTAGTCGGAAAACACACCCACATAATTGGCGATGGCGCCGTTGTCGTCGCGCACCGCGCTGATCGATAACCAGGCCGGATACGCCTCGCCGGTTTTGCGCCGATCCAGCATCTCGCCTTGCCAACGGCCTTGCGTGGCCAGTTCGCTGAGCATGTCGCGATTCACCTCGCGCACCGGGCCGGTTTTGTGAAACATGCGCGAAATCTTGCCCAGCGATTCATCCGAGTCGTAGCCGGTAATCTGACTGAAGGCCGGGTTGACCGCGATGATGCGCGCATTGGCATCAGTAATCAGAATGCCTTCAGTAGCGTTATGAAATACCTGCGCCGCCAGCCGCGCGCGCCGCGCACCCACCGCTTCTTCATGATGCGACGCCGCCAGCACCATGCCGGCAATGGCGACCGTTACCAGCACCACCGCCACCGGGATCAGCCCCGCGCCAGCAACGCCCAAGCTGCTGAGTTGTACCAGCGCAATCGCGCCAACCACCAGCAACACGCTGCCATTACCAATATGCCCCAGGCGCAAGGCGGTGCAGATCACCAGGGGGAACAGCAGAAACTGCATATCGGTGTAGCCCAGCTCGAAATGCCGGTACACCAGCATCGCCGTCACCGCGCCTACGCAAATCAATAACACCAGTTCGATCAGCCAGTTGGCGCGTATACGCAGCGCATCCTGGCGCAGCGCGTAGCACAGCGGCAGCACGGTGATCATGCCAAAGGCGTCGCCCAGCCACAGCGTCAGCCATTCCGGCGCGCCGCCGGGCAAGCCGTGCTGGAAAGCGCCCAGCACCACGGCCGAGAAACTGGCGCCCAGCAAGGCCGACACCAGCGGCCCTGCCACTAAAAAGCGCAAAGCATCGCGCAGCCGAAAGCCGCCATCGTGAGCAAATTGAGGTAACAAACTGAGGGTAAGCAAGGCTTGCAGCGCCTGGATGGCATCCAGTTCCAGGCACGCCAGTGGCGCCAGTCCGTGCAGCGCGGGCGTGATCCAGCCCAGCGCCAGTAGACCGGGCCAATAGCGCACGCCCAGCAGTGACAAAGCCGCCACCGCAACGCCGGCTTGCGGCGCAATCAGAGTCGAATACGAGGTTGCAGGACTGATCTGCCAGACCACCAGACTGCACACTGCATAAGCAACGGCAAACAGGGTCGGGCCGAGCCACCGGTAAGGCATGAGCGAGTACATCTCCGTAGAACCATTTCTATTGCCGGATCGGCTCTGCGATCCTGATATCACGGTTCTAAACGACCGTTTAAAACGGCAAGGCGTAGTTATTCCAGCGGCATGATTCGGGAAGCGAGCCAAAAAAGCAACCGCGCGCAGTACACGGTGTATTAATTGGCGCACCAAAGGTTCCCGCAGCGCGCACGCACAGGCTGCCGACCTTATCAGCGCAATGTATCTGGCGTGTTTGTATGGCTGCTTCTTGTGTCAGCGCCGCGCCAGCAGCCGCTGGCCAGGTATAATGATGTCTTTGCAGCTGCCTGAATCCGAATCCCGTGTCCCTTCCCGCCCTGCCCAAGACCGGCGATCGCCTGCAGATCGCACTTCCTCATGGTTCCGCTGATAGCGTGCTGCTGGCGCGTTACGCCCAGGCCGCCCGGCCGTTGCTGATCCTGACCGACACCGCCCACAGCGCCACGCGTTTGCGCGACGAACTGGCGTGGGTGGCGCCCGGCAAGGTGGTGGCGATGCTGCCCGACTGGGAAACCCTGCCCTACGATCATTTTTCGCCGCATCAGGATCTGATTTCGGAACGGCTGGCCACCTTGTGGCAAGTGCGCCAGGGTCAGGCCGATATCCTGATCGTGCCGGTGCAAACCGCCATGGGCCGGCTGGCCCCGGTGGAATATCTGGCGGGCTACACGTTCTTTATCAAAAAGGGCGAGAAGTTTGATCCGGACAAGCTGCGCGCCGATCTGGCGTTTGCCGGTTACAGCCATGTCACCCAGGTTTACAGCCCCGGCGAATTCTCGATCCGCGGCGGCCTGGTCGATCTGTTTCCGATGGGCTCGACGCTGCCGTATCGCATCGATCTGTTTGACGACGAAGTCGAAACCATCCGCACATTTGACGTCGACACCCAGCGCAGCCTGTACCCCGTGCCCGAAGTGCGGCTGTTGCCTGCACGTGAATTTCCGCTGGATGAAGGCGGCCGCACGCGCTTTCGCCAGCGCTTTCGCGAAGTATTTGAAGGCGACCCGTCCAAATCGCGCTTATATAAAGATGTCTCCAACGGCGCGACGCCGGCGGGCATCGAATACTACTTGCCGCTGTTTTTTGAAAACACGGCCACGCTGTTTGATTATTTGCCGCAGGGCACCTTGCCCGTGTTGCACGGCGCGGTGCACGAGGCCGCGGCACGTTTCTGGGCCGATACGCAGGATCGCTACCGCAATCTGTCCGGCGAAAAAGACCGGCCGATTCTGACTCCGGCCGCGCTGTATCTGCAGCCCGACACGCTGTTCGCCACGCTGAAAGACTACGCGCGGCTGGAACTGCAAGCGGGCGACAATCCCAATACCTCGCCACTGCCCGCGCTGGATGTGGACCGTCGCGCCGAGAATCCGATCAGCAAATTGCAGGCGTTTCTGGGCAGCTATGCCGGGCGCGTGCTGATCTGCGCTGAGAGCATGGGCCGGCGCGAGACCATGTCGCAGTTTTTTGCCGACAATCATCTGAAGCCCGAGATCGCGGACAACTGGCAGGCGTTTCTGGACAGCAAAGCGCCAGTGATGCTGACCGCGTCGCCGCTCTACCAGGGCTTTATTCTGGTGGGCGATCAGCAAGCGGTCATCACCGAAGCCAATCTGTACGCCACCGTGGCGCAAGCGCGCGGCAAAAAGGCGCAAAAGCGCAGCAATACCGATTCGATGCTGCGTGATTTGTCTGAGCTGAAGATTGGCGACCCGGTGGTGCACGAAGCGCATGGCATCGGCTTGTACAAAGGTCTGGTCTCGATGGACCTGGGCGAAGGCCAGACCGAACTGCTGCTGATTGAATACGCAGGCACCGACAAGCTGTATGTGCCGGTGTCGCAACTGCACGTCATCAGCCGCTATTCCGGTGGTGCGCCCGAGGCTGCGCCACTGCACAAACTGGGTTCCGGCGCATGGGACAAAGCCCGCCGCCGCGCCGCTGAGCAAGTGCGTGATACCGCCGCCGAGCTGCTTAATCTATATGCGCGCCGCGCCGCACGTGAAGGCCATGCATTTGACTGGAACTTCAACGATTACGCCGCGTTTGCCGAAGGCTTTGCCTTTGAGGAAACCGCCGACCAGGCCGCCGCGATCGAGGCCGTGCTGGTGGACATGCGCCTGGGCCGCCCGATGGACCGGCTGGTGTGTGGCGATGTCGGTTTTGGCAAAACCGAAGTCGCCCTGCGCGCTGCCTTCGCCGCCGTGGCGGGTGGCAAACAGGTGGCCGTGCTGGTGCCGACCACCTTGCTGGCCGAACAGCATTTCCAGACCTTTACCGATCGTTTTTCCGATTGGCCGATCAAGATCGTCGAATTGTCGCGCTTTCGCTCCAGCAAAGAAGTCGCCGCCGCGCTCAAGGGCCTGGAAGACGGCACCGTCGATATCGTCATCGGTACGCACAAGCTGGTGCAGCCGGACGTGGTGTTCAAACGCCTCGGCCTGGTCATCATCGACGAAGAACACCGCTTTGGTGTGCGCCAGAAAGAACAACTGAAAGCGTTGCGCGCCAACGTCGACGTGCTGACGCTGACCGCCACGCCGATCCCGCGCACGCTGGCGATGAGCCTGGAAGGCTTGCGCGATTTCTCGGTGATTGCCACCGCGCCGAACAAGCGGCTGGCGGTCAAAACTTTTGTCGCCAAATTCAGCGATGGGGTGATCCGCGAGGCCGTACTGCGTGAGCTGAAGCGCGGCGGCCAGGTGTTCTTTTTGCATAACGAAGTCGAGACCATCGAAAACGTGCGCGAAAAGCTGACCGCGCTGTTGCCCGAAGCGCGCATCGGCGTGGCGCACGGCCAGATGCGCGAACGCGATCTGGAACACGTGATGCGCGATTTTTATGCGCAGCGCTTCAACATCCTGTTGTGCACCACGATTATCGAAACCGGTATCGATATCCCCAACGCCAACACCATCATCATGAATCGCGCCGACAAGTTCGGCCTGGCGCAGCTGCATCAGATGCGCGGCCGCGTGGGCCGCAGCCATCACCAGGCCTACGCGTATTTGCTGGTGCCCGATCTGGAAGGCATGACCGCATCAGCGCGCAAGCGGCTGGAAGCCATCCAGATGATGGAAGAGCTCGGCGCTGGCTTCTACCTGGCCATGCACGATCTGGAAATTCGCGGCGCGGGCGAAGTGCTGGGCGATTCGCAATCGGGCGAAATGCAGGAGATTGGCTTTTCGCTGTATTCGCAAATGTTGAACGAGGCGGTGAAGGCGCTCAAAAAAGGCATCGAGCCCGATTTGTCGCAACCGCTGGGCGTGACCACCGAAATCAATCTGCACTCGCCCGCCTTGCTGCCCGAAGCCTATTGCCCCGATGTGCACGAACGCCTGAGCCTGTACAAACGCCTGGCCAACTGCGAAACCACGGATGATCTGGACGACCTGATGCAAGAACTGGTCGACCGCTTCGGCCTGCTGCCCGACCCGGCCAAAGTGCTGCTGGATTGCCACAAACTGCGCATGCTGGCCAAACCGATGGGCATCACCAAAATCGACGCGGCCGACACGGCGATCGTGGTCAACTTCGCCAAGAACACGTCCGTCGAGCCGATGAAAATCATCACGCTGATCCAGAACAAAAAGAACTATCGCCTGGCCGGACAAGACCGCCTGCGCCTGGAAGGCAACTGGCCCGAAGCCCCGCTGCGCGCAGCGCGGGTGAAAGAGCTGCTGGGAGAATTGGGCAAGCCAGCGTGAGGTCAGGGGGTAAGGGAGTGAGGGAGTGAGGGAGTGAGGGAGTGAGGGTGTCTGGCATCTCCCCGCCGTATGTTGCATGGCTCCGCGAGAAATTGAAACCGCAGGCGTTTGGGCCGGTTGTTCTTGCTTATCACTTGAGGAGGTGGGTCTTGACCCACCCTATCGGATCGCAGCTTGACTGGCCAAAGCGCTAAAAGCACTGCGCGGTTTCATCGCGCGGAGGGTCGCCTTTCCTTGGCGAAGCAAAGTTGCACGATAAGTCTTCACTGAAAACCGACGTGCCCCCGGGTACCCCGGGTATCAAAACATGCGTCGCAGGCTAAGCAGTCAAAGATTCAAGGTCCGGCAAAGCCGGACACAAATCCCCCCGCAGGCTACGCTTCACAGCCCCGCCAGCTCCTTGACATGCACCGCGACGCTGCGCCCCAGCGACGACAGGTCATACCCCCCTTCCAGCATCGAAACAATCCGTCCGCCGCAATGCCGCTGGGCCACTGCCATCACTTGCTTCGTGACCCAGGCGTAATCCGACTCCACCAAGCCCATCGACGCCATATCGTCCTCGAGGTGCGCATCGAAGCCCGCCGAGATCAGGATCAGTTGCGGCGCAAATTCATCCAGCAGCGGCAGCCACTGATCCCGCACCAGATCGCGAAACGCGGCGCCCGTGGTCGCGCGCGGCAACGGAAAATTATGCATATTCGGCCCCAGCGCCACATCGCCGCTGTACGGGTAGAACGGATGCTGAAACATCCCCACCATGCTGACGCGCGCGTCGCCGCAAAAAATATCTTCAGTGCCATTGCCGTGATGCACATCAAAATCGACGATCGCCACGCGTTCCACGCCGTGCACCGCCAGCGCATGCGCGGCCGCCACTGCCACGTTATTTAGAAGACAGAAGCCCATGGCCTGCGATCGTCCCGCGTGATGGCCCGGCGGGCGGATGGCGCAAAACGCGTTTTGCACCGCGCCAGTCATCACTTGATCAACGGCCAGCACGCCAGCGCCGGCGGCAAACCAGGCGGCGCGCAAGCTGTAGGGATTGATGGCGGTGTCGGGGTCGAGGTGCACATAGCCATGCGTGGGCGAGAGCGAACCCAGCCGGTCCAGCCACTCGCCCGAATGCACGCGTTCAAGCTGGGCGCGGCTTGCGGCCGGGGCTTCGAGGTGCAACAAGGCGTCCCACAGGCCCGCCGCGATCAGTCGGTCCTGAATGGCGGCCAGGCGTTCGGCGCATTCGGGATGGCCGCGCCCCATGTCATGCATGGCGCACGCCGGATGCGTGATATAGGCGGTCATGCCGCCCGCAACAGCCGTGGAAAACAAACGATGTACTCCCGGAGCATGCTTATAATTCAGACCGCAGCGTTTACAAGAATTTTGCAGAGTGTGTGTGTCGCAGTGCCGCCAGCGTGGCTGGCCGGCAGTGCGCAGCCCGGTCTGTTCGCGCTGAAACCCTACCATAGCGCGCCCGTTCACTACACAGGATGTTGCATGACGCCCTCGTTTGCCGCCGCCATCGATCAACTCAACAGTATTATCCTGGGCAAGCCGCGCCAGATTCGTCTGGCGCTGGCCTGCTTGCTGGCCCAGGGACATTTATTGCTGGAAGACTTGCCCGGCGTAGGCAAGACCACGTTGGCGCACGCGCTGGCGGGCACGCTGGGTTTGCAGTTCCAGCGCGTGCAATTTACCAGCGATCTGCTGCCGGCCGATCTGGTGGGCGTTTCGATTTATGCCCGCGATAGCGACACCTTCCGCTTTCATCACGGGCCTGTCTTCAGTCAGGTGCTGCTGGCCGACGAAATCAACCGCGCGCCACCCAAAACGCAGTCGGCTTTGCTGGAAGCGATGGAAGAATACCAGGTCACGGTCGACGGCAAAACGCATCCGCTGCCCGAGCCGTTTTTTGTGATCGCCACGCAGAATCCGCAATATCAGATTGGCACGTTTCCCTTACCGGAATCGCAGCTCGATCGTTTTTTGATGCGTCTCGAATTAGGCTATCCCTCAGTCCAGGCCGAGCGCGCCCTGCTGGCGGGCGAAGACCGCCGCGACACGCTTGCGCATCTCAAGCCGTGTCTGACGGCCGCCGAGATGCAACAAGCGCAACAAGCCATCAAGCAAGTCAAACTGGCGCCCGCTTTGCTCGATTACATCCAGGCGCTGGCCGCCGCCACCCGCTCCAGCGAACGCTTTAGTTATGGGCTGTCGCCGCGCGCCTTGTTGGGCCTGGTGAGCGTGACGCGCGCCTGGGCGTGGCTGGAGAACCGCGACTTCGCCATCCCCGATGATGTGCAGGCGGTGTTTCCCGGCGTGGCAGGCCATCGCTTGCAGTTGCGTGGCCGCGGCCAGGCCGACCCGCGCGTGGCGCAAGAGTTGCTGGCCAGCGTCGCCATCCCTTAAGTCGCGCACCGCATGCTGATTCCCCCGCGACTCTTGCCCACCTGGCAGCGCTGGATGGCGCGCCGTCATCCCAACGCCGGCACCGAATTTGTGCTGCGGCAAAACCGCATCTATGTATTGCCCAGCGGCTTTGGCTTTGCCTACGGCGCGACGGCGATTCTGGTGTTGGTGGGGGCGATCAACTATCAACTTAGCCTGGCGTATCTGTTTGCCTTTTTGATGCTGGGACTGGGACATTCCGGCCTGATCCAGGCGTTTCGTAATCTGCTGGGCCTTAAAATCCAGGTCGAAGCGCCGCGCGCGGTGTTTGTCGGGCAGACCGCGTGGTTTCCGCTGCGGCTAAGCGTCAGCAACAAGCTGGACCGGCATGCGCTGGTGCTGACCGCGCATCGCAGCCTGCCTGGCAATCCGGTTGGCGTGGCCGTGGGGGGCGAAGAAGTGATCGGCGTGGGCGTTCCGGCACAGCATCGCGGCTGGCTGAGCTTGCCGCGCGTGACGCTTGAAACGGCCTACCCCAGCGGATGGTGTCGCGCCTGGAGCTACGCCAGCCTGGAGGCCCGCTGCCTGGTGTATCCGCACCCGGAAACCGACCCGCCGCCGTGGACCGGCGCGCCCGATAACAACGAGCAAGGCCAGATCAACAGCAAGGGCGATGATGAATACGCCGGCTTGCGGCCGTATGTGGCGGGCGATACGCCGCGGCATATTGCGTGGAAACAATCGGCGCGCCAGGAAAACCTGGCCGTGCGCACCTTCGAAACCCCCTGGACCATTACGCGGCATTTTAAATGGGACCAGGTGGCGCTGAACAACGCCGAGGCGCGCTTGTCGCGGCTGGCTGCATGGATCTTGCAGGCCGAGGCCGCAGGCGAACGCTACGCCCTCACCCTGCCGGGCGCCGATATCGAAGCCGGGCATGGCCCCTTGCACGAAGCGCGCTGCCTGACCGCGCTGGCCTTGTTTGGCCACGACGATGCGGAGCCGGCGCGATGAAAAATCCACCGGTACTGCCGCGCGGTCCGTTGTATGGCTTGGTGGCGGCGGTGATTGCCTCGCTGCTGCCCGCGCTGATCCAGCTACCCGTCTGGCACGCCGCGCTGATTATCCTGCCGGTGTTCTGGCGTCTGCGCCTGGCGGCCCAACGCAAAGCGCTGCCGCACTGGTCGCTGCGCTTTGGCTACGCCTGCTTTCTGTTTGTGCTGGTGTTTGTGCAATACCACTCCTTGGTGGGGCGACAAGGCGGTGTGGCCGTGCTGACCAGCCTGATCGCGGTCAAGTTTTTAGAGACCGCCACCCGGCGCGATGCACGCGTACTCAGCCTGCTGGCCTGCTTTGCCTGCAGCACGGGTTTTCTGGTGTCGCAATCCGTGGCGATGCTGGTGTATTCGATTGCCGTGCTGGCGCTGATCATGACGCAGCTGACCGCATGGCATCGGGGCGACGGCAAGCTGCAGGCAGCCGATGCGCGCAAAACCGGACGCATGCTGCTGGAAGCGCTGCCGGTGGCGCTGATACTGTTTGTACTGTTTCCGCGGCTGAACGGTCCGCTGTGGCATATGCCCGACAGCGGCCCGAGCGCGCACACCGGGCTATCAGAAGACATGACGCCGGGCAGCATGAGCGACCTGACGCTGGATGACACGGTTGCGTTTCGCGTCGACTTTGAGGGCAAGCCACCGCCGCGCACCAGCATGTACTGGCGCGGACCGGTGCTCGAATATTTTGACGGGTTGACCTGGACGCAGCGGCCCGACCCGTCGCCACCGCCTGGCATCGTGCCCAGCGGTCCGCGCTGGCGCTATACGGTGACGCTGGAACCCAATCAGCACAACTGGTTGATGGCGCTGGACTTGCCGGTGGAATTGCCCGACGGCGCACACGTCAACAATGCAATGCAGGCATTTACGCGCGGCCCGATCACGCAACGTCAGCGTTTTAGCGTGACCAGCCAGAGCAGTTGGCGGGTGCTGGATGCCAATCCGCGCGAGCTGCAGGCCGACTTGCGTCTGCCCGCCGAGATCAACCCGCGTGCGCGCCAGTTGGCCGCCAGCTGGAGCAATCTGCCGCCTGCGCAACGCGTTGCCGCGGCGATGCAGTTTTTACGCACCGGTGGTTTCCAGTACACGCTGTCGCCGCCGTTGCTGGAATCGCGCGACAAGGTGGACGAGCTGCTGTTCAGCAGTCGCGCCGGCTTTTGCGAACACTATTCCGGGGCGTTTACTTTTCTGATGCGCGCGGCGGGCGTGCCGGCCCGCGTGGTCACCGGCTATCTGGGCGCGGAATACAACCGCAATGGCGATTATTACATCGTGCGCCAGGCGTTCGCGCATGCGTGGAGCGAGGTCTGGCTGCCGGGTCAGGGTTGGCAGCGGATCGACCCGACCTCGGCCATCGCACCAGATCGCATCAGCCGCGGCCTCGCGCAAAGCCTGCGTCAGACCGATCGCCTGCCCGCGCTGGTGCGGGACGACAATACGGCGATCAGCCAGCTGCGGCTGCGCTGGGACGCCGCCATGCACGGCTGGGATAAATGGGTGATCGGCTACGATGCGCGTCGGCAAATGCAGGTGCTTAACCAGCTCGGCATCGAGAGCCTGTTGTCACCGCAATTTGTGATCTGGCTGCTGGGCGCAGCGTTGGCGATGTTGTTGATTTATCTGCTGTCTCTCCGCGGCGCCACGCAACGGCGCGTGCTGGATGCGCAACAGAAAGCGTGGCGATTGTTTGTGCGGCGACTGGCGCGCGCCGGGGTGACGCCGCACGCGGGTGAACCGCCGCAGCGCTTTGCCCAACGCGCCGCCAACGCGCTGCCCCTGCATCGCGCCCATATCGACCGCATCGCCAACCTGTATCTGGCTGCGCACTATGGGCAGGATGCGGCGGCGGCGCAGCGGCTTTTGCAGTCCGTACGTGGCTTCCGTCCGTGATTGGCGCGTCGCTGCTATGATTGCCGCCTTTGCCTTGTGCCTGCGGGATGCGTTATGCCTCGTTACTTGAAAGAGCCAGAATTCAAACACGGCCAGGTGGCCCGCACTGGCGTGCTGCTGATCAACCTGGGCACGCCCGACGCGCCGACGGCACCGGCGGTGCGGCGCTATCTGCGCGAATTCCTGTCCGACCCGCGCGTGGTCGAAATCCCACGGCTGCTGTGGCTGATCATCCTCAACCTGTTTGTGCTGACCACGCGCCCCAAACAATCGGCCGCCAAATACCAGTTGATCTGGAAACGCGAGGGCTCGCCGCTGCTGACGTGGACGCGCAAACAAACGCTGTTGTTGAAGGGCTATCTGGGCGAACGCGGTGGCGAGCAACCGGTGATTACCTTCGGCATGCGCTATGGCAACCCGAGCATTGCCGCAGGTCTGGATGAGCTGAAAGCAGCCGGTTGCGACAAGATCCTGCTGCTGCCGCTGTACCCCCAATATGCCGCCAGCACCACCGCCACAGCGTGTGATGCAGCGTTCGCTCATCTGCTTGAATACAGAAATCAGCCCGCCGTACGTTCAATCCGTAGTTTTCACGATCATCCTGGCTATATTGCAGCCATGGCTCAACAAGTGCGTGACTACTGGATGAACAACGGCCGCCCCGAACACTTTGTAATGAGCTTTCACGGCTTGCCGCGCTACACGCTGGATCGCGGTGATCCGTACTTCTGTCATTGCCAGAAAACCGCGCGCTTGCTGGCCAGTGCGTTACAGCTGGAAGAATCGGAATACACGGTGTCGTTCCAGTCGCGCTTTGGCCGCGCCCGCTGGCTGGAACCGTACACGGCGTCAGTGCTGCAACAGCTGGGTAAGGCAGGTACGCAACGCGTGGATGTGTTCTGCCCCGGCTTTGTGGCGGACTGCCTTGAAACGCTGGAAGAAATTGCCATGGAAGGCAAGCAGACCTTCCTCGCGGCGGGGGGGCGGGAGTATCAGCATATCCCTTGTCTGAATGACTCGGCGTTGTGGATTCGCGCGTTAGCTGACTTGACCACCCAGCAACTTACAGGCTGGGAGCACCCCCTCGACACCCCCGAAAACAGGCTGGAAGCCGCTAGAATAGCCACATCACGATCTCGTAAGATGGGCGCGAAACAATAATGAAAAAAAATAACTTGGGCCTTTGTGAAATAGCAGTTAAACTCAGCGGTAAGCTTAATCTTACAACCGGAGGTTTCCAACCATGAGCACTCGGCTCTTTCTCGCCGAAGACGATCTCATTCTTGCGGATGCCCTCAAGACCAGTTTGTCGCAAGCCGATTTTCAGGTTGATTGCGTCAATGATGGTTCGCTGGCGCTGCAGATTCTTCTTCACAACGACTACGACGTCGTCGTCCTCGACATCGGCCTGCCCAATATGGACGGCCTGACCGTGCTCAAGAATATTCGCCAGCACAAACCGTCGCTGCCGATCCTGATTTTGACGGCGCTGGATGGTCTGGAAGACCGTGTTGCAGGTCTGGACGCCGGTGCCGATGATTACCTGGCCAAGCCGTTCGAATTTGCCGAACTCGAAGCCCGTCTGCGCGCCCTGTTGCGTCGCAGCCAGATTCTGCCGCAGTCGGTACAACAACTGGGTAACCTGCGCCTTGACCGCGCTGGCCAACGCGCCTGGTGTAACGACACACCGCTCGATCTGTCCGCCCGTGAACTGACGGTGCTCGAGATCCTGATGTCCAACATCGATCGCGTGGTGACCAAAGAACAAATCGTGTCCGAACTGGGTTCGGATAATGCCGAAGTCGGCCTGAATGCGATCGAAGTCTACGTTCACCGTCTGCGCAAGAAGCTCGAACCGTGCGGTGTGGTGATTCGTACTATCCGTGGTCTGGGCTATCTACTGGAAAAGCAGCAACCGCATTCGTTCGATGCAGGCTAAGTACTCGCTCAAACGCCAGCTGCTGTTATGGCTGCTGATCCCCCAGCTGGTTCTATGGCTAGCTGGGGCGCTATTGAGTTTTCAGGTGGCCAGCCACGTTGCCAACGTGATGACCGATACCTCGCTGCAACAAACCGCCAATGCGCTCGCGCGCCAGGTGCATGTGCGGCAGGACGGTCAGGTTGCCCTTGATTTTCCACCTGCAGCACGTGATCTGTTGCAAGGCTCGCTCGACGACGCCTTGATGTACCGCATCAGCACCCTGCCTGGTGGCGTACTGGCCAGCAACGGCCAGTTCGATGATGTGGCCCCGCCTATGCCGGCGGCCAGTCAACCGCAGTTCTATACCAGCAAAACTCCCGCCGGAACCAATCGCGCGCTGTCGGTGTTTTATCCGATCGATAAAACCGGCAATCACTGGCTGCGCGTTGAAGTCGCGCGCAATCAGCAAGGCCGCAAGCAGCTTTCCAACCAGATCATGCTTACCATTGGCCTGCCCCTGGGCGGACTGTTGATTGTGATGAGCGTGCTGGTGTGGGTGGGTATCAATCGCGGCCTCAAGCCCCTGCATGGATTGCAAAAGCTGCTGGAAACGCGCCGCGCGCAAAATCTGGCGCCGTTTGAACTCAGCGATGCGCCTGAAGAAGTACATGCGCTCACGCACGCGCTTAATCAGTTGCTCTCCACCACCAACGAGAGCGTGGCGCGCCAACGCCGTTTTATTGCCGATGCCGCCCACCAGCTGCGCACGCCGCTGGCAGGTCTTAAATCGCAAACCGAACTGGCCATGCGTGAGACCACCGTCAAAGGCCTGGGCGATCGTCTGAACATGGTGCACACCAGCGCCACCCGCAGCATTCATCTAGTCAATCAGCTATTGACGCTAGCGCGCTCCGAGCCCGGCACGCAAAGCGGCATGCCGCGCGTGAAGGTTGATCTGGCCAAACTGATCCGCGACTTGACCGCGGAATCGGTGCCGCGTGCGCTGGCAGCAGGCATGGATCTGGGCTGTGACACGTCGTTGAATGAAGCAGTCATCGAAGGCAACTCGGCGCTATTGCGCGAGCTGTTCGTCAACCTGGTGGAAAACGCCATCAAGTACATTCCGCGCGGCGGCAATGTCACGGTGCGGTTAACCCAGGAAGGCAGCAACTACGTGGTGGAAGTCGAAGACGACGGCCCTGGCATTCCCGACGAAGACAAACATCGCGTGTTTGAACGCTTCTATCGACGCGAGCAAACCGGCAGTGGCTGTGGTCTTGGCATGGCCATCGTCAAGGAAATTGCCGAACGCCATGGCGGTAGCGTGGATTTGCTGGACGCCCCGGTGCACGGCCTGATCGTGCGCGTTACCCTTCCGCTCAATCCGCAATAAACACCTCAGCCCGCAGCGCAAGCGCCAGTGGGCCATCACGCCATCACCCCATCAACAAGCTACTCGCGGCGCATCCACACAATGCGCGGCAGGTCAGTGCTGGTGCGTTCCAGCAACGCCTGATAACGCAGCGTAACCCGCCCGAACTGCGCCTCCACCTCATTGATAAAGTAGGTGGTCTGCACGGTAATCGACGTGATGGCCTGTGCTTTGAAGCTGTCCGGCAAGGTATCGCGAAACTCGCCGATGTCTTTGAAATAACGCCCGGCGCGCTTCGAAATCACGCTCTGCGCCACCGACAAAGACATATTCGGCACCACCGCTGTCAACACTTCCGCCGAAGCAAAGTTGACGTTGACCTTGGTTTGCAACGGCACCACCGTCACAAACGGCTGCAGCCGGGCGATGATGTCCGGGGTAAAGCCGCGCACACGCGTTAACGAGCCCAGGTCCGTCAGCCGCTGATTGGCAGCACGATACGGCGGCGACATGCCCAGATAGGCATTGTCTTCGGCGCTACTGGATGACGACAGATCGGAATCCGCATCCTCCCAGTCCGCCAGCACATCGGCCAGATCCGTCGACAACTGCAGCGTGGTCAGCAGGCGCTTGAAGCACTGCACCTGGTCGTCGACGATGGCACCTTTGTCATCGACCAGATTGTTCAGATTAAACAGTCCGCCCTGCTCGATAATGCGCCCGCCTGCGCGACCGTTTTCCACCGGAATCGCCGGGATTGGAATATTCCACGGTTCCAGCATATGGTCGATCTGGTTATTGCGCGCATCGTCACGCAGCGTCAGCCGCACCAGGTTGATGGAGGCGCGGATGACGCCGATGGCTTCGGCCTGATCAAACTGGTTTTCCAGCTGGCGATACCACAAGGCCTGCCGCCAGGCGATCCACGCGGCCAGCGCGGCCACTAGCGCAGCGATGCCGACGGCGGTGAGAATGGCGATCCCTTGCTGCCGACGCGAACGGGACGAAGCAGAGCGACGGTTAGGCATCATGGCAGCGCGTAAATCCGTTCAATTGCGCCTTGGCCCGCTTGCTGCAAGGTAATGCGCACGGCGCGCGGCAATACATCAGTGCTGCCAGTGACGGGCCACGCCGCTTGCCAGTTGAGCGAGCTATCCAGAAACGACACTTCAAAGCGCTCCACGTTTTGCAGCATCATGTGCACCACCGGTTGGGCGCGCGGCGGTTGGTCCAGCGCATCCCATAATTCCATTTCCAGTTGGCCTTCGCGCAGCCGATACGCCACATGAAACGGCCCGCCATCGCCGCCCGCGCGCACCAGATCCAGTTTGGGCCATTCGGGCGTATTGGGCTGCTGGTTGCCCGCCATCGGCGGTTGCACCGCACCGGCGCTATCGCGATAACTGCGGTTGACGGACTGCGTGAGATCATCGCCAAAACGGCTCATCACCAGACTCATTTCGCGCCAGCGCGTGGTTTCCGCGTCCAGCCGCAATTTGGCGTCGATCATGGTCGACAGCCCGCGATAGGCGATCAGGATCACCACCGCAAAAATGCTCAGTGCGATCAGGATTTCGAGCAGCGTAAAGCCGCGATGGCGATCAGGTGCCGACGCGCGCGACATAAGTCACCAGGGTAGCGGCGGCATGGTCGGTGGCGTCACCTTCATACACGCGGATTTCAACACGGCGAAACGAGCGGTTGGGCGAGCCGCCGATCGTCATATGCCAATGAAAGTTGTAACCGGCCTCGTCTTCGTGGCCGTCCTGTTCACCCATCTCGGGAAAGTCGCGGCGCGCGGTCAGCGTATCGATCTGGTTTTGCGCCACCCAGCCCGCCAGCATGCGCGTGCGAAAATCGATGGCGGAATCGGTACTGAAACTGGTGGCCTTCAGCGCCGCCATCAGCGCGATGGCGACCACGGCCAGCGCCACCATCACTTCAATCAGCGTAAAGCCGCGCCCAGGGCGCGCGCCGTGCGGCAGGCAAAAAGCGCGCTCAGCCATGCGAATCAGTCGCCTGTTGCTCGGTGACGCGGCCCATCACGTCGCCTTCCAGATGCCAGCGCCCTTCTTGCGTGACCAGGTCAATGGTAAAGGGCTGATTAACGCCGGAAGAATCAAACACGATGCGCTCGCCTAAACGGCGATCACGCAGGTTAACGGTTTGCGCGCTGACTTTAAGGATGTCAGGCAACTGGTAGGGTTTGAGCACTTCGTGATTGGGAATGGCCTGCCAATCGCCATTGCCATCCTGAATCCAGAATTGATAGCCATGACCATCACTGGACCAGCCCACGCTATGGCCACCGCTGATGGCTTCGTCGCGGGCGTCTTCCAGCACGGCGGCCAGGCGCTGTGCTTCGCGTTCGGCAATCTGGCCATCAGACTGGCCCAGCTTGACCGCCGCCAGACCAAGAATGATGCCGATCACCGCAATCGCCACCAATATCTCGATCAGCGTAAAGCCAGAGGCGCGCGCATGCGCCGGGCGCTGGGCCGTCATCAGACGATTACTGCTGCCAGGAGCCGATATCGGCGTCGTAGTTTTCGCCGCCGGACTGGCCATCCGCGCCGTAGCTCATCACGTCGATTTCGCCGTGCAGGCCCGGATTCAGATAAACATAATCATTGCCCCACGGATCCTTGGGCAGCTTTTCCAGATAGCCGCCGGTTTTCCAGTTGTTCGGCGTGGGCTGCGAAGTCGGCTTTTCCACCAGCGCCTTCAGGCCCTGTTCGGTGGTGGGATAACGGCCGTTATCCAGTTTGTACAGCTTGAGCGCCTGCACCGTGGAGCGGATGTCCTGCTTGGCCGCCACCACGCGCGCATCGTTGGGGCGGTCCATGATCTTGGGTACGATCAGCGCACCCAGAATGGCCAGAATGGTAATCACAACCAGAATTTCGATCAGCGTAAAACCACGCTGGGCCGCGCGTTGTGCACGGCCATACACTGCAGCAGACATCATTGACCTCATTTTACGAGTTGGTTCATTTCAAAGACCGGCAGCAGAATCGCCAACACGATCAATAACACCACAATCCCCATCAGCAACACCATGATCGGGCCCAGCAGACTGGTGAACGTGGCCACGCGGTTTTCCAGCTCCTGACTTTGCTGCGCGGCGGCTTTATCCAGCATATATTCCAGCCGCCCGGTGGCCTCGCCGCTGGCGATCAGATGGATCAGCACCGGCGGAAACAGCTTGCTTTCGTTAAGCGCACGCGACAGCGTCATGCCCTCGCGCACCTGGCGCGACGCCTCTTGCACCGCCTCGCGCAGCGGCATATTGCCGATGACGCCCACAGCCGCCTGCATGGCCTTCAGCAGCGGCACGCCGCTCCCCACCAGAATAGCCAGCGTCGACGCTAGCCGCGCGGTATTGCCAGCGCGCACAAAGCGGCCAAACAAGGGCAGGCGCAAGACCCAGGCATCAAACGTGCGCCGCACCGCTTCTTGCTTGAGCGCACGCCAGCCCAGAAAGCCCGCCGCCACCGCCACAATCAGCATCAGCCAGCCCCACGAGCGCACCGCCGCCGACAGCCACAGCATCGCCACCGTCAAAAACGGCAGTTGCTGTTTGGCGCTCTGGAACACCGTCACCATCTGCGGCACCACCCACGTCAGCAGGCCCACCACCACCAGGATCGATACCGACATCACCACCGCCGGGTACACAAACGCCAGCGCCACTTTGCTGCCCAATGCGGCACGGCTTTCCAGGTAATCGGCCAGCCGTTGCATAACGGTGCCGGCTTTGCCGGACTCTTCGCCAGCTGCCACGATGGTGCGATACAACTCGGGGAAAGCGCCGGTCTGGCGCGTCAAGGCTTGGGACAACGACGAACCGGACAAAATTTCGCTGCGCAGCGCAGCGGACAAACGCTTTTCCTTGTCGTCCTCGCTTTGCTCCAGCAACACCGCCAGCGCTTGTTCGATGGTCAGACCGGCATCCAGCAGCGTGGCAAACTGGCGTGTCCAGATCGCCAGCTTTTGCGTACCCAGGCTGCGCGACGCACCAAAGCGGCGTTTGGGTTGCGCGCTGATGGCATCCAGCTCGCTGACCCACATACCCTGGTCGCGCAACAACTGGCGCGCCTGGCGCGGCGTATCGGCCTCGATCAGGCCACGTTTGTTGCCGCCGTCCTGTTGCACGGCCACATATCGGAACGCGGTCACAGGTCAGTCTCCGGATTAGAAGTATCGGGGGCATCGGCCGTCAGCGGCGGCAGGTTAACCCAGCCCATGCTTTCCGCGATGGCGGTGGTGCCCCCCATCAATACAAACGCCACCGGGATAAACGCCAGCGCGGCAATGGCGGCCGAACCCACGCGCTTGCCCGTGCTGCGCGATATCGCATAAATCAAAACAAATAGACCATACAGCGCGAGGCTGGTGCGCACATAACTGCCCAGTGGTTCGCCGATGCCGTTGATCAAAGGCGCAATCATTTGCGGCGTGCCCGCCAGCACAACCAGCGGAAAGAAACTGAACTCCACCGGCTTGCGCTCGATCAGCTTGAACCACGCGCCCAGCCACAGCGCCGCGGCCACCGCCTGGGTCCAGTCCACCACCACAAAAAACAGCAATCGCAACGGCCACGCGCCCATGATGTCGTCGTTGGACATCGCGTCGGTGACGCCCGCCAGCGTCAGCCACAGCGCCGTAATCCACGGCGCATAGCTGTACTGCTCCAGCGACTTGAATCGCAGCAGGCACACATCGAGCACATCGCGCAGAAAGCCGTTCATGCGGGGATCAGGCAAAGATCACGGTTTTGTTGGCATACACCAGCACGCGGTTTTCCAGATGCCATTTCACCGCGCGCGACAACACCACTTTCTCCAGATCGCGGCCTTTCAGCACCAGGTCTTCCACGTCTTCACGATGCGAAATGCGTTGTACGTCCTGCTCAATGATCGGGCCGTCATCCAGGATTTCGGTGACGTAATGGCTGGTGGCGCCGATCAGCTTTACGCCGCGGGCAAATGCGCGGTGATACGGCTTGGCGCCATCAAATGCGGGCAGAAAACTGTGATGGATATTGATGACGCGCTGCGGCCATTGCGCGGTGAAATCATGCGACAACACTTGCATATAGCGCGCCAGCACGATCAGGTCGACGTGGTTGGCCTGCAGCAACGCATGTTGCGCGGCTTCGGCTTCGGCCTTGTTGTCTTTGCTGACCGGAATAACGTGAAACGGCACGCCATAGAATTCGGTAACGGCGCGGCAATCTTCATGATTGGAGATCACCAGCGGAATATCGCAAGCCAGTTCGCCGCTTTGATGGCGATGCAGCAAATCCACCAGACAATGGTCGTACTTGCTCACAAAAATGGCCACACGCGGACGCTCGGCCGACAAGGCCACCGTCCACTTCATGCTGAAACGATCGGCGATGGGCTGGAACGCCGGGGCAAAGCTGGCCATATCCAGCGTAAAGTCGGTCAGATCCCATTCCACGCGCATCAGGAACAAATCGTCCGTGCTGTCCTGGTGTTGATCGGAGTGAACGATATTGGCGTTATAGGTAAACAGAAAATTGGCAATGGCCGCCGACAGACCTTTCTGGTCTGGGCAGCTGATCAGCAGCGTTGCGGTGTTCATTACAGCAGTCCGGGTTTGTTCTATTCGCAGCGATTCTAGCAGCAACCTTGTCCGCTCGGGCGTTTACCCAGGCCTTAACCGTGCTGTCATGGCATTATGTCGGACCTTGTTTTTACTGTGTCGGCGTGACACTACGGCATCCATGTTTCATATCGTGTTGTTTCAACCAGAAATTCCGCCCAACACGGGCAACGTCATCCGTCTTGCGGCCAACACCGGCTGCACCTTGCACCTGGTGCGACCCTTGGGTTTTGAGCTGGACAACGCGCGCATGCGCCGCGCCGGGCTTGATTATCACGAGTTCGCCGAAATGCGCGTGCACGATGATTTTGAGGCGCTGCTGGCCAGCCTGCCACCCGAGACACGCTACTTTGCCATGACCACCAAAGGCAGCAGTCGTTTTGATAGCGTGGCCTATCAGGCGGGGGATGCGTTTGTGTTCGGTCCCGAAACCCGCGGTCTGCCCGATGACATGCTGGCGCGCTTTGAAGCCGCGCGCCGCATCCGCCTGCCGATGCTGCCGCAAGTGCGCAGCCTGAATCTGTCGAACGCCGTCGCCGTCACGGTGTATGAAGCCTGGCGGCAACTGGGCTACAGCGGCGGCGTTTAAGCGCAAATTGATTAATGACGACGTGCCCGACAGACGCCGGGCACGTCGCTGCGGTCAGCCTTCCAGCCAGGCCTTGCGCGCCTGAGCCACCTCGGCCTCGACCACCGCATTGATGCGCAAACCCCACGTATCCGCATTGGCCGCCTGGATAACCAGCTTGCGGCTGATCAGTTCGTCGCGGCGGAAGGCATGCACTTCGACTTCAGTGCCGGCGGGGCGATTGGCCAGGGCAGCTTCGAGATTGCCTGCGGTCAGTTTCAGCCCGGCCAGCGCGATCAGTACATCGCCCGCGCTAAAGCCCGCCTGTTGCGCCGCGCCGCCATCGAGCACGTGGGTCAGTTTGACGCCCGCCGCATCGTTCGCAACGCGTGCGCCCAAGCTGTTGCCCGGCGCAGCCACGTCTTTCCAGCCCCCCTTGTCCGCGCCACCGGCCGGTGCACGCAGTTGGCTTTCCACGCCAAAGCGCGCCAGCAATTCGGCCACGGGCAATGGTTGGGTGGAACGCAGCGCCATATCAAAGAAATCGCGCAAATCCACGCCAGTGACTTCAATCGCCACCCGCTCCCATTCATCTTCGCCCACACCGCGCCCGCCATTGGCGCCGTAGAAATCCTTGCCAAAACGCTGCCACAAGGCGCGCATCACGTCGTCCAGACTCCTGGCGCCGTGCGTGCGTTCGCGGATGGTCAGATCCAGGCACAGCGAGGCCAGCGCGCCTTTGGTGTAATAGCTGACGATGGCGTTGGGGCTGTTTTCATCCTGGCGATAATATTTGGCCCACGCGTCCAGGCTGGACTCGGACAATGTTTGCTTCAGCCGCCCCGCGCCACGTTCCACGCCGGTCAACGTGTTGGCGATCAGATCCAGATAATCCTGCTGACTGATCACGCCAGCGCGCACCAGCGTTAAATCGTCGTAGTACGAGGTGATGCCCTCAAACGCCCACAGCAAGCGCGTGTAGCCTTCGCGATGCAGATCGTACGGCGCAAAGTTGGCGGGCTTGATGCGTTTGACGTTCCAGCTGTGGAAATACTCGTGGCTGCACAAGCCCAGGAACTGGCGATAAGCCGGCTTCATCGTGGTTTCGTGCGGCAGCGGCAAGTCATCGCGGCCGGCCATCAGCGCGGTCGATGCGCGATGCTCCAGCCCGCCGTAGCCATCGCCGGTCACCATGGTCATAAAGGTGTATTCATCGAACGGCGCGGGTTCGCCGAACAGTTTGATCTGGTATTCGCAGATTTTTTTCAGGTCTTGCTTCAGCCGCTTCATATCGACGCTATGGCGCCCCGCAAACACCAGTTGGTGCGGCACGCCGCAGGCCTTGAAGCTGTCTTCGTTGAACTCACCCAGTTCCACCGGATGGTCGATCAGCTCGTCGTAATTGCTGGCCACATATTCGCCAAACTTGCCCGCCTTGGCCCCCGCACGCGGCAAGGTAGTCGCCACTTTCCATTTGCTGGCGATGGCGTCGGACGGCGGCAACAGCTCAACGCTGCAGGCTTCGCTTTCTTGCCCGGCGACCGCCAGAAATGTGCTGGTGCCATTAAAGAATCCACGCGTTTCATCCAGATACGCGCCACGCACCGACAAATCCCACGCGTAGACGCGATAAATCAGCTGCAACTTGCCCTTAACCGGCTCGGCTTGCCAGCGATGCTTGTCCAGTTTGGTGATCGCCACCGGCTTGCCCTTGCTCTGTGCTGCCATCGAGACGATGTTGCGGGCAAATTCGCGCACCAGATAACTGCCCGGTATCCACACCGGCAACCACACCACCTGCCCCTTGGGATCGGGATTATTGATGGTCAGGGTGACGTCAAAATAGTGGGCTTTAAGGTCGGCGGGCTGGATCTGATAGTGGGGCATGGCTTTCCTGAAACGGGGGCGGGCTGATCAACGAAGGCAGAACTATGCAACGCGTTTTGACGCGCCGCAATCGTTTGCATGGCCACTCGCAGCGGCGTCGATACTTGCCCGGGCAAGCGACCCTGCATTTCGCTGCGGCAAACAACATTGAAGGCAGGTCTGCACCCGCCTTCAATCCAGATTTTGCTTCAACGCCGCAGCGCTCAGTCAGGATGACTGCTTTTTATCAGTATCGGCCGCAGGCGGCGGATCCTGCACTTGGCCGTACTGTGGCTTTTCGCCATGCGAGGCACGACCTTTGTTAAGGATATCCTGATGCAGGTTGGCTTCTTTGCGTTCGGGATAATCGAGTTCTTCGGACTGGCGGTTTGGATCCTGGGCCATTTTGTTCTCCTGGTGATCAACGCAGTTAGGACCGGACGCGCCGGTCGGATGTTCCCAGCTTAGGCCGTGGCCCAGCGTTGCGGTAGCAGCTTCAGCTTACCCGTCGTCATCGCAATGCCGACAAGAATGACCGCGCCACCAATCACCAGCTCAAAACCCACTGGCTCAGCCAGAAACAGCGCACCCCAGGTCACGCCAAACAGCGGAATCAAGAACGTTACCGAAATCGCAAATGCCGCACCGCGGGCACGGATCAGCCGGAAGAAAATCACATAAGCCAGGCCGGTGCATAACAAGCCCAACGTCAGCACCGCCGCCCACGCATGAGTGTCCGGCGCGTGTTGCGGCCAGAGCCATAACGCAGGCAGCGCCAACAACAGCGTGGCAAAAAACTGGCTACCCCAGGCATTTACATAAGGCGAAACATCGCCCAGATGGCGGCGCGAATAATGTCCGGAGAAACCGTAAGAGGCGGTCGCCAGCAACACCGCCAGCATCGCGGGCAAGGTGGACGCCTGGCCGTGCTGCACGGTGGGCCACGCCAGAATGATGACGCCCGTCACGCCCAGCAACATGCCCAACGATTGATCGCGCGTCAGCGGCGTTTTTAGCCACACATAGGCGATCAGCGCACCCCACAGCGGCGTGGTGGCGTTCAGGATCGCGTCCATCCCGGCATTAAGGTACAGCGTGGACCAGGCAAACAGACAAAACGGCAGCGCCGAATTGGTTGCGCCCACCACCAGCAACGCCCACCAGTTTTTACGCACTTGCTGGCGCGCCGCAGCTTGCGCCATCACCGGCAGCAACACCAGGCAGGCCACACCCACGCGCACCAGGATCAGTGGCAGCGGCCCGAACTCGGGCGTGCCCACGCGCATGAATAAAAACGATGCGCCCCAGATGGCGCCCAACACAATCAGTTCCAATGCGGGCATGGCGATGGGTTCCGGTGATAATCAAGCGCGCAGGATAATCGATGCGCCGTCACGGTGCATTACCGTTTCGTCTCGGCAAACCCACGCCCGCCTGGCGGTGGGCTTAGCGTTCTTCTTTGCCCGAAACCCAGATCGAAAAGATCAGCCACAGCGTATTAAAGAACGCGATCATGAAACCGAAAAAACCCAGCAGCGGCAGGCCAAACAAGGTCGGCCCAGCTTTCACCGTCATCACAATCGACGACCCGATAATCAGACAGCCCGTGACGATGCCCATGGTCAACCGGTTGGCGCTTTTGGCGATTTGCGTACCAAAGCGATCCAGCCGTTTCAGGTCCAGATCCACTTTGACATTGCCGCGCCGCGCCTGGCGGATCAGCTTGCCGATATCGCGCGGCAAGCCACTGATCAAATCCAGCGCCTCGGTCAGCCCGGCGCGCCCACGCTTGAGCAGGGCTTCGGGCTTGTAGCGTTCGATCATCACCTGACGCACAAACGGCGTGAGATGCTCGATCATCTGGAAGCCCGGATTAAGCTGGCGACCCAGGCCTTCCAACGTAATCAGCGCTTTAAACAGCAAGGTTAAATCAGCGGGCAGCGTAATTTCATGTTCGCGCATGATCATCGCCACGTCGTTCAGCAAAGCGCCAAACTGGATATCGCGCAGCGGCAGGTTTTCATAATTAAAGATAAAGCCGGCAATATCGTTGGCCAGCGATTCTTCATCGACCACCGTATCGCCCGTCCATTCCATCAATACTTCCAGAATGCCGTGCTCATCGCGCTTGGCCAGGGCAGCCAGCAAATCAACAATCTGATCACGGCGCTGATGCGGCAAGCGCCCCACCATGCCGAAATCAAGAAACGCAATCCGGTCGCCCGGCAGATATTTAACGTTGCCCGGATGCGGGTCGGCATGAAAATAGCCGTCAATCAGCACCATTTTCAGCACCGCATCGGCGCCACGGCGCGCTAACAACGCGCGGTCATAACCGCCCTGCTCCAGCCCGGCCAGATCATTGCCCGCCAGGCCGCCTATCCAGGTTTGCACCAGCATCCATTCATTGGTGTATTCCCAATGAATGGTCGGGATTTCAATATCGGCCGAACCCGCAAAGTTTTGCTGAAAGCGCTCCAGATTGCGCGCTTCCACCGATAGATTGAGTTCGCGTTTTAATGATTTGGAAAATTCGTCAACGATGCGCACCGGCTGATAACGGCGCGATTCGGGAAATTCAAACTCCATCAGCGCAGCAATCTGCCGCAGGATGCGCAAATCCGAATCAATTTTGCTGACGATGCCAGGGCGGCGGATTTTAAGCACCACTTCTTCGCCGGTTTTCAGCCGCGCCCGATGCACCTGCGCAATCGAGGCCGAGCCCACCGGAATCGGGTCCAGCTCATCAAAGATTTCGTGCGGATCGCGGCCCAGCACCAGCGTCAGTTCGGGCAGCAATTGGGCAAACGGCACCGGTGGCACGGCGCTTTGCAATTTTTCAAATTCAACAATCCATTCGGGTGTGAACACGTCCACGCGGGTGGCCAACACCTGGCCCAGTTTGATAAACGTCGGCCCCAATTCTTCCAGTGCGCGCCGCACCCGCACCGGGGGGTCCAGCAATTCAATGCCATGGTCGCCCGGCAGCCGCAACAAATCGCCGGCGCGTTCCAGCCCGCGCGCCAGGCCTAAGCGCTGCACCAGATTGCCGAGCCCATGCCGCATCAACACCGCAATGATTTCGCGGACGCGCGGCAGATCGCGCATGACGGTGAATGTTTCCTTGAGCATGGGATTCCGGTGAATTTTCAGAACGTATGAGGGTGGGCTGGCAACGGGCTGACGGCCCGCTAACTCGAACGGTGTCAAAGATAAACTATTTTGAGCAAAACACCATCCTGTGCCGCCCTACCCCAGCGCGATGGCACGACGGGCTGAAAAAATTGCAAACCCGCGTTTTAAAACGGGAACCAACCTCGACAGGCGGTATCGAACGCGCTCCGGCGCAGCCATCCAGCACCGCTTTTCGCGCCGTAACCTCACCGCATTGCGCGCCTGCAAACCCAGCAAAAATGCGCCTTGGCACGAAACCGTTCGTGACGCTAAGGCTTTACAGCGTTTTCGCTCATCCGATACAGTCTGGCCCCATGAAATGCTTACGGTTGATTATCGCCCTCTCCTTGGGCTTGACGATGTGCGGGGTTTGGGCGGACGACCTTCCCGCTGCGGCTTCCGCGCCCAGCGCGCAGGGCGGCGGTTGGGGGTCCAGCTCCAATGCCACTGCGGCGCCCAGCGGCAGTAGCAGCACGACCACGCCACGCACGCGTAAAGGCAGCGCCGAAAGTGCCCAGGAGGCCATCGGCAATACCAATTCCAACACAGGCGGCAACACCGCCGCGAACGATCCGGCCAACCCGGCCAACCCCAATGCCCCTGCGCAGAACTTGCTGCTGCAGGCCATGAGCCTGATTGGCGTCAAATACAAATGGGGCGGCAAAACGCCCGAACAGGGCCTGGATTGCAGCGGCTTTGTGCGCTACGTATTCCAGAACGCGCTCAATATCGCCCTACCGCACAATGCTCTGGCAATGAGCCAGTCCGGCCGCGACGTAGATAAAACCGAACTCAAACCTGGCGATCTGGTGTTCTTCAATACCTTGCGCCGCCGTTTTTCACACGTCGGCATTTATCTGGGCGACAACCGTTTTATTCATTCGCCGCGTACCGGTCGCGATATCGAAGTGGCCAATATGCAGCAGTCGTACTGGACCAGCCGCTTTGACGGCGCACGGCGCATTGAAGGCGTGGCGGGCGACGCGCCCAATCTGGCCAGCTTGCTGACCATGGCAGGCACTGCGCGCGAAGAAAATCGCGATCAGTCGTCGGCCGCAGCGGGCATCACCACCGCCGATGCGCCCAGCGAGGCCAGCTGCCGCAAAATCACCAAGGGCAAAGGCAAACACAAGCGCGTGGTATCGGTGTGCAGCAAACCCAAGACGACCAGCGCGAAAGCGGCGACGAGCACCAGCAAGTCGGGCAAGAAGGCTGCGCCGGTGAAGAAGTCGAGCGGCAAGAAGAAAAAGCGCTGATGAGGGTTGGATGCGCGGTGTTTGCTGCAATAAACCCTTAACGTTTAGCCTGTGATGCGCGTGCTTAACGCTTTGGGCTGCTGCGGTCCCATAGGGTGGGTCTAGACCCACCAGCCAAAGTGGCAAACAAGAACACCCGGGCCGAATCGCCCGCATGCTTGCGTTCTCGCGGAGGCATGCAAGAAACGTAGGGTGCGTACGAGCGGTAGTGAATTGTCGAGTAATTGGAGTGAGCATTCTTGCTTGCGGCTTTGGGTGGTGGGTCTTGACCCACCCTATGAACGTTGGCGGTTCGTGGCGGGAGCGGTGACAAGTTAGACAGCGGTGGCCGTGCGGGATAGGTGCGTTAAGCGGGCGGTGCGGATGTTCCTGTCGCAACCACGCCCACCCAATGTTGCGCAGCAACGAGGCAACCCCGGCATCCAGACAGCAGGCATTACCTGGCGAGGGAGGGGAAGGGAGACCCGTTTTTTTGGGGCTCCGTCCGACCGAAGTTCCGCGGAGCGGCAGCTGAGCTATGGAAGTGCAAGGCGGTCCGATTCGGCTTTTGACTTGCGGGCCCCCTGGCGAGCGAAGGATTCGCGAGTGGGGTCGCCTTTCTTTTGGTTACTTTTTCTTTGGCGAAGCAAAGTTGCACGATAAGTCTTCACTGAAAACCAACGTGCTCCCGGGCACCCCGGGTATCAAACCATGCGCCGCAGGCTCAAGCGTTTAAAGCCCGCCCAGCATCGCCAACCACTTCCCGCCGCAAAAATCATCGCGCGTAACTCTCCGTCGGCACAATCACCAACCCCGCCCGCTGCCCCACCGCCACATCCGGATTCGGAAAAATAATCCGCGCTCCCACTTCGTCCACGGTCCATGTCTGGTCGCCATCGCGCGCCAGCGGCTGCCCCTGGATCAGCGGGGTGAAGTTGTCCGTTTTTGCATCGATAAACAGCTCAAACGCCTCGCTGCGCTTGATGATCTCGCGTGAGACGCGGAACACCTGCATCGAGGCCGGCGCACTGTCGTCCATGGGCACTTCTCCGCCAATCAAGGCGCGCAAATGCGCTTCCATCTGGCTCAGGTCCAGCGCCGCGTTCTGGCCAAACGGCGCGGCGCGGCCCAGTTCGACGGTGAAGGCGGTAGCGCCACAATGGCGCGACGAGAAATATGAAAACGTCGGCGCCGTGCTGGTCTGCAGCAATACCGCCGACACCCCGCCACGCGCCAGCCGCGCCACCGCCGCCGGTTGAAAGTTCTGCCCTTCGTTCGGCCGCGGGTAGATCGCAAACTTTTCGATCTGCGAGCCATGGATGGCCGTGTGCAAATCGTAATGCAGGCGCGGCTTGTCATCCTGGATGGCGCGGCTGAAAAAGCGCATCAAGTGCATTTCCAGCATGGTGGCACGACGGCTTTCGTCGTCGTCGCTGGCTTCCGGAATGCGGCAGAACAGCCGGTTCATATCCTGTTGCACAAAGCGCGTGCCCGCGCGCAAGGCCGCCACATTGCCCAATACAAACATCACACGCGCACGCGGCTTCAGTTCGCCGCTCAGCAACGCGGCGATCAGCCTCTCCACCAGCTCCACCGGCGCAGTTTCGTTGCCATGCACACCGCACGAAATCACCAGATGCAGCGGACTGCTTTGCGGGTCGCGCGGCCCGAAGCGGATGACGCCCTCGTCCATGATCTGCACATTCGCGCCATGCGGCAGATAGAACGGCAGGCCCAGCGTGGTCTTGCCGGCCAGTGTTTGAGCCAGAAACGATCCCTGGAACATCGATGTCATCCTCTTTAATGGCGAAGCGGCTTGCGCCGCTGCGAGTTGATCTTGCGGGCGGATTGCCGTGGGAAGTGCTCCTGCTTATGCCCCGGCCAACTGGAACGGATAGATCGAGCCCGTTTGCAGAATGCCGGTCAGCTCGTCCAGCGCCGTGCGTACTTCCAGCAACAATTGCGGGTCGGCCAGATCGGCTTCGGTCAGCCGGTCGCGATAATGCTGGTCCACCCAGCCGTTCAGCCGGGCAAACTGCGCATCGTTCATCCAGCATGCCGGGTTCACTGCGGCCGCTTCGGTTTCGTTCAGCGCCACGCGCAAACGCAAGCAGGCCGGGCCGCCGCCGTTTTGCATGCTTTGTTTCAGATCAAACACCAGCAGCTCGTTGATGGGCCCACCGCTGTTAATCATTTGCTGCAGCCATGCCCACACCGCGGGCGTGTTCTGGCATTCCTGCGGCACCACCAGTTTCATGCGGCCGTTGGGGCCCGCCAGCAACTGACTGTTAAACACATACGATTTAACCGCGTCCGCCACCGAGACCGCTGCGGTCGGCACTTCCACCACGCGCAACGGCGCGCCCAGGCGTTGCTGCAATTCAGCATAGACGCCCGCCTGATTGACGAAAGCCTGCTCGTGGCAAAACAGCACATCCAGATTGCCGACGGCGATCACGTCGTTATGAAACACCCCAGCGTCGATCACCGAAGGCGACTGCTGCGCATACACCACGCGTTGCTCGCTCAGGCCATGCAAACGCGCCACGGCGGCGCTGGCTTCCAGGGTCTGGCGCGCCGGATAACGCTGCGGCTCTTGCGTGCCGCCCCACTGCTGGCGGCCGTACACAAAAAATTCGACGCCCGCCGCGCCGTATTCGGTGGCAAAACGCGTGTGGTTAGCCGCGCCCTCGTCGCCCATGGCCGGATGCATAGGCAGAGCGGCGTGGTGGGCAAAGTGCGCGTCGTTGTTGAATACCGCGCGCAAGGTGCGGCCGGTTTGTGCGTGTTCGATGGCGCGGTGAAACTTGTTTTGCAGATTGGCGACGGTGAAATGCACTTTGCCATCGCGCGTATCGGCCGACGGGCTGACCGTGGCGGCGTTGGCCGTCCACATGCTTGAGGCCGACGATACATTGGCCAGCAGTTGCGGCGCAGTCCGTGCGGCACTGGCGACCACCTCGGCATCGCTACCGCCAAAACCGAGCGCGCGCAGTACATCAACGGCGGGGCGTTCCTGCGGCGGCAAAATGCCCTGGTGATAGCCCATATCCGCCAGCGCCTTCATCTTGGCCAGGCCTTGTTTGGCCGCCTGCTGCGGATTGGCCGCCTTGTTGGCGTTGCTGGTCGAGGCCACATTGCCAAACGAATGGCCGCCGTAGTGATGGGTCGGCCCGACCAGGCCGTCAAAATTGGCTTCAAAAGCGCGCATCAAATCAGTCCTGAAAATCAGATAAAGACAAACAGTTACAGCGTCAGTCCGGGAGGCAACTGGCCCGGCAAGGTCAGCGCATTGCTTTCCAGCGATGCCACCGGCCACGCACAGTAATCGGCCGCGTACCACGCGCTGGGGCGATGATTGCCCGATGCGCCCACGCCACCAAACGGCGCCGCGCTGGAGGCCCCGGTCAACGGCTTGTTCCAGTTGACGATACCGGCGCGGCTTTCCAGCCAGAAGGTGCGATATTGCGCCTCGTCGTCGCTGAGCAAACCGGCCGCCAGACCATAGCGCGTGCGATTGGCCAGCGTGATCGCCTCGTTAAAATCGGCATAGCGCTGCACTTGCAACAGCGGCCCGAAATATTCGTCGTCGGGCAAGTGCGCCACATGCGTCACATCCAGAATGCCGGGCGACAACAACGCCGTGCCTTCCACCAGACGGCGCATGGTCAGGATGCTGGCGGCGCCCATCGCATGCAGCTCGGTTTGCGCTTTCAGCAATTGCTCGGCCGCGTGCAGCGAAATCACCGCGCCCATAAATGGCTGCGGCTCGGCATCCCACGCACCCACGGTGAGATTGCGCGTCACTTCGCTCAGCCGATCAATAAACGCATCGCCCCAACTGCCCTGCGGCACCAGCAGGCGGCGCGCGCAGGTACAGCGTTGGCCCGCCGACACAAACGCCGATTGCACCACGTGATGCAACGCCGCGTTGACGTCGGCCACCTGCTCCACAATCAACGGATTATTGCCGCCCATTTCCAGCGCCAGCATCTTGTCGGGCTGGCCGGCAAACTGGCGATGCAGGTGATAGCCGGTGGTGGCGCTGCCGGTAAACAACAGGCCATCAATGCCGGCATGTTTCGACAAGGCGATGCCGGTATCGCGCCCGCCTTGCAGCAGATTGAGCACGCCGGCAGGCAACCCCGCCGCCAGCCACAACTCGGCGGTTTTTTGTGCCACCAAGGGCGCCAGTTCGGACGGTTTGAAGACCACGCAGTTGCCGGCAATCAGCGCGGGCACGATATGGCCATTGGGCAAATGGCCCGGAAAATTATACGGCCCGAACACCGCCAGCACGCCATGCGGCCGATGGCGCAACACCGCCAGTGCATCGCCTTGCGTGGCCTCTTTGCTGCCAGTGCGTTCGTCCAGCGCGCGGATCGAGATATCCACCTTGTTGATCATGCTGGTCACTTCGGTCAGCGCTTCCCAGCGCGGCTTGCCGGTTTCCAGGCCGATGGTGTCGGCCAGCATGGCCTGGTTGGTCTTGAGCAATTCGGCAAAATTGCGCGCCACCGCCAGCCGCGCTTCGGGCTCTTGCCGCGCCCAGCTTTTGAAGGCGGCGCGCGCATTGGCCACGGCGGCATCCACCTCGGCAGCATTGGCGGCCTGGCCGTCCCACACGATGTGTTGCGTTACCGGGTTGCGTGATTGCCAGCGTTCGCCGCTACCGGCACGCCACTCACCATTGATCATCAGCATGAATCCAGCTCCGAATGGTTAATCGCTAAGGTTGGATAGCAAAACCGCCGCAGCGCCTTGTGGGCCTGCGGTCGATAAAAATCAGCTTGTGTGACTACCGTCAGATTACAAACAGAATAACGCCTGGCCGATCAAGCCGACAGCGGCACCGCGCGCACCACGTCGCCGTCTTCAATATCCAGCCGCGCCAGTACAGCGGCGGTCAGCGGCAGGCTGTCTTCCAGCGGCCGCGTTTGCGCCAGCGCACACTTAAAGCTGCCCAGTTTGCGATTGCTGACCAGCCACGGCACGCCCCCTTTGGGTTCGGCGTTGACGGCCAGCGCCTGGTACAGGCGGCTATCGCGGATGGCGCGGATATCTTTGAGCGGCGATTCCAGACTGGGGCCGGCGTCAAAGATGTCCACATAGCCGGAATATCTAAAGCCCTCGCCTTCCAGCAATTTGCGCGCCGGCCGCGTGCCCGGGTGCACCTCGCCGATGGCAGCTTGCGCTTCTTCGGACAGCAGGCAGGTGTAAATCGGATAGCTGGGCATTAATTCGGCAATAAACGATTTATCGCCGACATAAGACAGAAAATCAGCGCGCGCAAAATCCATTTTGAAGAAATGCCGGCCCAGACTTTCCCAGAATGGCGAACGGCCGTTTTCATCCGAAACCCCGCGCATTTCGGCAATCACGCGTTCGGAAAAACGTTCCGGAAATTCCGCCATAAACAAAAAGCGGCAACGCGACAACAAACTGCCATTACCGTCTTTGCGCCAATCGGGCAGCAAAAACAGCGAGCACAATTCGGATGCGCCAGTCAGATCGGAATTTAAAAACAACGTGGTCAGCTGTTTATAAATTTCCAGCTCACGCGAGGCATGCACTGCCAGCCCCACGCGATAGTTGTACCAGGTGTCGTGCATGCCGATGGCGGCTTCAATGCCCGAGGTGCCCACCAGCGTACCGGTGGTTTCATCTTCCAGCACAAAAAAGTAGCTGGCGTCGGCCAGATCGGGGCTGCCTTCCACCGATTGCGTGCTGGCAGCGATACGGGCGGCCAGCCGCTGCGGGTCCGCCGACAGGGTGGTTACGCCCACGCCCGCCGCCTGGGCCAGCGCCAGCAAACCATCCAGATCCGAGTCTTGCAAAAAACGTATGCGCATTTGATTTCCTTTAACTGCAGGGTAATGCACGGCTGCCGCAAGCAACCATTCGGTAAACCACTAACCGTTTGCAATAAAACAGCCAAATCATTCGTAAATCTTACAAATAAAGTCACAAATGCGCGCAATCAATAGGCCAGTTGTATCTGCGCCGCCCGGATGCTTGCGTTCGTAAGCGGGCTCATCTAGAAAGAAAATGACTATGACAAGAGGATAAGTCGTGAAAACCAGCTCTCCGGTTATTGGGTCGCTTTTTATCGCTTTTGCCGTCATTAATACGATCGCCCTCGCGCTGTTGGCCACCATCTGGTGGTATGGCCTGATTGCGGGCGGGGTGCTGGGCATTGCGCTACTGCTACTGGCGCGCGGCCTGCCGCAACCCAGTGCGGTGGTCGCCACCGACAGCTGGACCGCTGCGGCCGAGCCCGTCAGCAAAGGCGGTGGCTGGCCGCAGTTTCTCAGCGCCGTATTACCGTTGTGGGGCAAGCACGTACAACTGGCGCAAACGCAAATGGGCGATGCGACCAACAATCTGGTGCAACGCTTCTCGAATATCAATCAGAAGCTGTCCGACACGCTGGCGCATTCCGGCGCAGGCGGCACGCAGAATATCCATCTCACCATCAAGGATTCCGAACGCGATCTGTCCGGGATTATCGATTCGCTCAACCACGCCATTGCCGCGCGCGAATCGTTACTGGCCGAGGTCAACGGCCTGGCCAGCTATACCGACGAGCTGCAACGCATGGCCACCGACGTCGCCACCATCGCCCAGCAAACCAATCTGTTGGCGCTGAACGCCGCCATCGAGGCCGCACGTGCGGGCGAATCAGGCCGTGGCTTTGCCGTGGTGGCTGATGAAGTGCGCAAGTTGTCCACGCTGTCGGGCGAAACCGGCAAACGCATCAGCGAAAAAGTGCAACTGGTGAACGCCGCCATGCAGAACACGCAAAACATGACGCAGCGTTTTTCCAGCGAAGAAAGCCGGATGATCGGCGGCGCCGAAGGCATCATCCGCCAGGTGATTGCGCGCTTTGAAGAAACCACGCAAACGCTCAACGAAAACCTGCAGCGACTGGAACAAGACGGTCACGATGTGGAACGCGAAATCTCGGATGTGCTGGTCAATCTGCAATTCCAGGATCGCGTGCACCAGATTCTGGACCATGTCGGCAACGACATCACCAAGCTGCAACGCAGCGGGCATAACGACGAAGCGCCCGATACCGCGCGCTGGCTGGACGAATTGCAGCGCACCTATACCACGCTGGAGCAAAAAGCCGCCCACGGTGGTGGTGGCCAGAGTGCGGCTGCCAGCAATGCGTCCTCAGTCACCTTTTTCTGATCCGGCTTGATTGAAGGATTGGCCCAACCGCCGCAGGAGCCTGCATGAGCAAAACCATATTGGTCGTCGATGATTCCGCCAGCCTGCGTCAGGTGGTGGGCATCGCGCTTAAACAAGCCGGATATACCGTGGTCGAGGCCGTGGATGGCAAAGACGCGCTCAGCAAACTGGATGGCCGCAAGCTCAATCTGATTATCTCTGACGTCAACATGCCCAATATGGACGGCATCAGCTTTGTTAAAGCGGCCAAGCAATTGCCCGCCTACAAATTTACGCCCGTCATCATGCTGACCACCGAAGCGGAAGAGAGCAAAAAAATGGAAGGCAAAGCCGCGGGCGTGCGCGCCTGGGTGGTCAAACCGTTTCAGCCGCCCATCTTGCTGGACGCGGTGGCCAAGCTGATCCTGCCGTAACGCCACCTGCCGAGGTTGTCATGCCCTTACGTAGCGAAAACGACGGCCCGCAAGGCACGCTGCACATCGAAGGCGAATTCAATATTTATCAGGCCGATCAGCTCAAGCCCTTATTGCTGGCCGAATTGAGCGCCATGGAAAACATCACCGTGGATCTGGCGCAAGTGGAAGAAATCGACACCGCCGGCATCCAGCTGTTGTTGATGCTTAAACAAGAAGCGGCACGCCAGCAAAAAGCCATCAGTTTTATCAACCACAGCAAGCCGGTGCTCGAAGTGTTCGAGCTGTGCAATCTGGGCGGCCATTTTGGCGACCCGATGATTTTTACTCGCCCCTAGGCGGAGGCCGGCCATGGATTTGCAGGAAGCCCGCGGCACGCTGATCGAAGAAGCGCGCGAACTGCTCGACGCAATGGAAAACGCCTTGCTGCAGGTGGAATCGGGCGGCGATATCAACGATGCCGTCAACGCTGCCTTTCGCGCTGCGCACACCATCAAGGGCTCGGCCGGTTTGTTTGGTTTGGACAGCATAGTGGCGTTTACCCACACCAGCGAAAGCGTGCTTGACCGCGTGCGCGCCGGTGAACTGCTGATTGATGATCATCTGGTGACCTTGCTGCTGGACTGTCGTGACTACATCGGCCAGCTGATCGACGCCGTCGAAAGCGGCACCGAAGACACCGACCCCGACCCCACCGAGCGCGCCAGTTTGCTGGACCAGCTCAACAATTATCTGGGCCACCCGCACGCCAGCATGGGCGTGGCCGCTACCGTGCAGGCCGACCCGCTGGAGCGCGATGGCGATGCGCTCAACGTCGGCAATCATTACTGGCATTTGTCGTTGCGCTTTACGCCCGATGTGCTGCGCAACGGCATGGACCCCTTGTCGTTTCTGCGCTACCTGGGGCGTTTGGGCGAGATTGTTTATATCTATACGCTGACCGACAGCGTGCCCGCCGCCGCCGAGATGGACGCCGAAATCTGTTATCTCGGGTTTGAAGTCGAATTCGCCAGCGAGGCCGACAAAGCCACCATCGAAGGCGTGTTTGATTTTGTGCGTGATGAAAGCACCATCCGCATCCTGCCGCCGCGCTCGCGCGTGGAAGACTACATCGATCTGATCCGCAACCTGCCCGAATCACCACGGCGGCTGGGCGAAATCTTGCTGGCCTGTGGTTCGATTACCCAGGCCGAGCTGGATGAGATTCTGGCGCTGCAAGCGGGCGAGGCCGCCGGCCAGCCGCTGGGCACCTTGCTGGTGGAGCAACGCGTGGTGCATGCGCCCGTCGTCGCCGCCGCCTTGTCCACGCAAAAGCAGGTGCAAGAAAAAAAAGGCGCCGAGCAGAAATTCATCAAGGTGGAAGCCGGCAAGCTGGACCAGCTGATTACGCTGGTGGGCGAACTGGTGATTGCCGGCGCGGCCACGCGTTTGCTGGCCAGCCGCAGCGCCGATCTGGCCATGCTGGAAACCACCGCGCATCTGGGCACGCTGGTGGAAAGCATCCGCGATAGCGCGCTTGATTTGCGCATGGTGCAGATCAAGGAAATCTTTGATCGCTTTCCGCGCGTGGTGCGCGATGTGTCGAAAGAGCTCGGCAAAAAGATTGAGCTGCACGTGCACGGCGGCGATGCCGAGCTTGATAAAAGCATGGTCGACAAGCTGACCGACCCGCTGATGCACGTGGTGCGCAACGCCATTGATCACGGCATTGAAATGCCCGATGAGCGCGAACAAGTGGACAAGCCCGCGCACGGCAGCATCTGGCTCAACGCCTATCACGAGTCGGGTAGCATCGTGGTCGAGATTCGCGATGATGGCCGCGGGCTCAATCGCGAGCGCATCCGCGCCAAGGCGGTGGAGCGCGGCCTGATCAACGCCGATGCGCAGCTTAGCGACGAAGAAATCTGGCAGCTGATTTTTGAGCCCGGCTTTTCCACGGCGGAAAAGGTCACCAACTTGTCCGGCCGCGGCGTGGGCATGGATGTGGTCAAACGCAACATTCAGGAATTGCGCGGCGACGTTGAACTGTCGTCAAAGCAAGGCCACGGCACCACCCTGCGCATCCGCCTGCCGTTAACGCTGGCGATTATCGATGGCTTCCAGGTGATGGTGGGCGAATCGGTGTTCGTCATTCCGCTGGAACTGGTGGTGGAATGCGCCGATCTGGGCAGCCACGACATCCTGCATGACATCGTTAATCTGCGCGGCCAGCCGCTCAGTTTTATCCGCTTGCGCCAGCTCTTTGAAATGCCGCCCCCGCCCGCAGGCACGCGCGAAAGCCTGGTGGTGGTGCAATACGGCCAGGCGCGCGCCGGGCTGGTGGTGGACAAACTGCTGGGCGAAGTCCAGGCGGTGATCAAGCCGCTGGGCCAGCTGTTTCGCCACGCCCGTGTGATTGCCGGCTCCACCATTCTGGGCGATGGCCGCGTCGCGCTGATTCTGGATATTGCCCAACTGATCCATCACACCACTCACGACCGTACAACGACCCTGCCCAACCCCGGCCGCTAATGCGGCCAGCCCAGGAGAAAAACCATGCAATGGTTTTTGCAGCTCAAACTGGCCAGCAAACTGGTCATTACCTTCACCATCGTGGCGTTGATCGGGGTCTTGATCGGCGTGGTCGGGCTTAGCCGGGCCATGATGCTGGGCAATATGCTGGACAGCACCTACAACGACAACCTGGTGCCCGTGGCCATGTTTGGCGAGAGCAAGTTCCAGCTCGACGAACACTATCGGCGTTTGTATGTGGCGATGCTGGAGCCTGACGCCGGCGAACGCGCCAACCAGATCCAGCGCATGCTGGACACCGAACGCAAAGTGACTGCGGCGGTTGAGGCCGACAAACAGACCGTCACCACAGCGCATGAGCGTGATTTACTGGCGCAGTTTGATTCGGCCTGGCCGGTGTATCTGACATCGGCGCACAAAGTGGCGCAGATGTTGCGCGACAACAAGAAAGACGATGCCTTTACCGTCATCCGCAATGAGACCAAGCCGCAGTATGACAAGGTGGCGGGCGTCATCACCGGCCTGAATGACGAAAACCAGAAGAACGCCAAAGATGCCCACGAACGCGCCGGCGGTGTGGTGCATGAAGTGACGGTGCTGCTGATCATCATCATGCTGATTGGTTTTATCGTGGCAATTGCGCTGGGGCTGCTGGTCACGCGCATTATCACGCGCCAGGTGGGCGGCGAGCCCGATACCGCCGTCGATGCCTTGCGCCGCCTGGCCGAAGGCGATCTGGCGATCCGCATCCATCTGCGCCAGGGCGACGAAAGCAGCATGTTGTTCAGCCTGCAGCAAACCATTAGCCGGCTGGCGGGCATCATGACCGATCTGCACCAGTCGGCCGATTCGCTGGCGTCGCTCAGTGAAGAAGTGGCCGCCTCGGCGCAATCGCTGTCGCAAACCGCGTCCGAGCAGGCCGCCAGCATCGAGGAAACCAGCGCGTCGCTGGAAGAACTGACCTCCACCGTGTCGCAAAACAGCGAAAACGCGCGCGTCACCGAAGGCATTGCGCGGCAATCGTCCAGCCACGCCACCGAAGGCGGCAAGGCCGTGCGCGATACCGTGTCGGCCATGCGCGAAATCGCCAAGAAAATCAGTATCGTCGATGACATCGCCTACCAGACCAATCTGCTGGCCCTGAACGCCGCCATCGAAGCCGCACGCGCGGGTGAACATGGCAAAGGCTTTGCCGTGGTCGCGGCCGAAGTGCGCAAGCTGGCCGAACGTAGCCAGGTAGCGGCGCAAGAGATTTCCGAACTGGCGGGCAATAGCGTGGACAAGGCCGAACAAGCGGGCAATCTGCTGGAACAGATGTTGCCGTCGATCCAGCGCACCGCCGATCTGGTACAAGAGATTGCCGCCGCGTCGTCCGAGCAATCGCAAGGCATCGAGCAAATCAATATGGCGGTCAGCCAGCTGACCAATGTGACGCAAGTAAATGCCAGCTCGGCCGAAGAATTGACCTCGACCTCGGAAGAACTGAGCTCGCATGCGGCCAAGGCGCAGGACATCGTCAGCTTCTTCCGGCTGGAGGGCCAGACGGGGCGCGTGGGCGGCGGCGGTAGCGCAGGCGTAACGCCGCGCGTGGGCGGCGTGGCCAAACGCAGTTTTCACGGCAACGGCGCCGCACCGCGTTCCCCGGTCCGCCATGCCAGCACGCGCCATGATGTGGCTGGCGATCCGGACGAAAATGAATTCACCCGCTTCTGAGGCCGACCATGCCCGCCGCTAACCTCCCCGCCACCACCGCTGGCAGCAATCTGCCCGGCGAGGACCAGCAGTACCTGACGTTTACGCTGGGCGCCGAAGTGTTCGCCATCGTCATCGACCATATCAAGGAGATTATCGAATACAGCGCCGTCACCCAGGTGCCGCTGATGCCCTCGTTTGTGCACGGTGTCATCAACCTGCGCGGCTCGGTGTTGCCGGTGATCGATCTGTCGATCCGCTTTGGCCGCGCTGCCACGCCGGTGGGCCGTAGAACCTGTGTGGTAGTGCTTAATCTGGAATTTGCCGGCGAAACGCACGCCGTCGGCATGCTGGTGGACGCCGTCAATGCCGTCATCGAAATCCCCGCCAGCCAGATCGAGCCCGCGCCGAGCTTTGGCACGCCATTGCGCGCCGAATTTATTGCCGGCATGGGTAAGGTCAACAATCAGTTTGTGATTTTGCTGGATGTGGCGCACGTGTTGTCGCTGGAAGAAATGAGCTCGCTGGTCACCGGCGCGCCCGCTGCGGCTGCGGCTGCGGCTGAGGACTGAGACCCCCACCCGCTCATGCACACCACGCCGATCACTCGCAAAGAGTTCGAACTGTTTCAGCGCTATCTGCATCAGCACATTGGCCTGTCGCTGCCCGAGAGCAAGCAGATGATGCTGTCGCAGCGGCTGGGCAAACGGTTGCGCGTTAACCAGTGTGAAAGCTATGGCGCGTATTTTGAGCTGATCCGCCAGGACCGTAACGCGCAAGAACTGCAGATCCTGATTGATCTGATCACCACGCACGAAACGTATTTCTTTCGTGAACCCAAACATTTTGACGCACTGTACGCCATGGTGCCGCCTACCCTCACCGGCCGCGACAAGGTGCGCGTGTGGAGCGCGGCGTCCTCCAGCGGCGAAGAAGCGTATTCGGCCGCCATGGTGTTGGCGGGCGTGCTGCCGCCCAGCCAATCGTGGGAGATTCTGGGCACCGACATCAGCACGCAGGTGCTAGAGACCGCGCGTCGTGGCTTGTACAGCCTGGACCAGGCAGAACGGATTCCTCCGGCCTATCTCAAAAAGTGGTGTCTTAAAGGCAAGGGCCGTTACGACGGCACCTTGCTGATCGATAAAAACCTGCGCCGCCATGTCAGCTTTCGCCCGTTTAATCTCACCGGCGCTTTGCACGAGCTCGGCCTGTTTGATGTGATCTTTTTGCGCAATGTGACCATCTATTTTGACCCGCCCACCAAGCGGCGCGTGGTCGAGCAAGTGACCGAACAATTGCGGCCCGGCGGCTGGCTGATGATGGGCCACGCCGAGCCTTTGCTGGATCGATATAGCGGACTGGAGCAAATCACGACGGCGATCTACCGGAAAACGCATGCATAGTATTTTTGTAATGCCGGGCGAGATCTGGTTTGGCCCGGCGCCGGGCCGCATCCATACCTTGTTGGGCTCGTGTCTGGCCATGACGGTCTGGCACCCGGGCCAACGCGTGGGCGGCCTGTGCCATTTTCTGCTGCCAACCAGCGGCCGCGCGCGCCAGCCGGGGCAGTTGCTTAACCCGCGCTACGGCGATGACGCCATGGACGCGCTGCTGTCTTATATGCAGGACGCCCGCCTGCCCGCGCGCGAATTTGAATACAAGCTGTTTGGCGGCGGCAGCTTTATGAGCCTGCCCCGGCGCAACAACACGCCGGTGGGCGTCAAGAACATCGCCGGCGCGCGCGGCTGGCTGCAACGCCAGGGCCTGAGCGCCACGGTGGAGGATGTGGGCGGCGAAGAATCGCGCCGCATTGTGCTGGATCTGGACACGGGCGCCGTCTGGGTGCATTACGCGGGAATCGCGCCGCCCGCGCCGACTATGATGAATGATTAGCGAGCCAACGCTCGCGTCCGGGAGGAAGTACCCATGGCGATTAAAGTCATGATCGTGGACGATTCTGCGGTGGTGCGGCAGGTGATGCAGGAAACCTTGTCCAAGGCGGCCGACATCCAGATTATCGGCACCGCGCCCGATCCGATCTTTGCGCGCCAGAAAATGGAACGCGAATGGCCCGATGTGATCGTGCTGGATATCGAAATGCCGCGCATGGACGGGCTGACCTTTTTGCGCCAGCTGATGGCGGAACGGCCCACGCCGGTGGTGATTTGCTCCTCGCTGACCGAAAAAGGCGCGGAAACCACCATGCAGGCGCTGGCCAGCGGCGCGCTGGGGATCATCACCAAACCCTCGATCGGCGTGCGCGATTTTATTCAGGATTCGGCCTCTGACCTGATCCAGGCCGTCCGCGCCGCTGCCGCCGCCCGGCTGGGCCGCATTCGCGCTGCACCCACCGCCAATCAGGTTCCAACCTCCGCTGCCAATCTGGCCGCCAAGCGCGCGTCCTCGGAGGCCGCATTGCATGGCGAACGCATGAACGCGCCCAAGCTGACCGCCGACGCCATCCTCGACGCCCCCGGCAGCGGCGCGATGATCCAGACCACCGAGCGCATCGTGGCCATAGGCACCTCCACCGGCGGCACCCAGGCGCTGGAAGAAATCCTGACCGCGATGGGCTCGCACAGCCCGGCCATCGCCATCGTGCAGCACATGCCGGAGAAATTTACTTCGAGCTTTGCCGCGCGGCTGAACGGGCTGTCCAAACTGGAAGTGAAAGAAGCGCAAAACAATGACCGCATGCGCCCAGGCCGCGCGCTGATTGCGCCGGGCGGCAAGCACATGCTGGTCAAGCGCAGCGGTGCGCAATATTACGTGGAAGTGATCGACGGCCCGCTGGTCAGCCGGCATCGGCCCTCAGTGGATGTGTTGTTCCGCTCGGTGGCCAAGTCGGCCGGGCGCAATGCGGTCGGCTTTATCATGACCGGCATGGGCGACGACGGCGCGCACGGGCTGAAGGAAATGCACGACGCCGGCGCGCGCACGTTTGCCCAGGATGAGAACACCTGCGTGGTATTTGGCATGCCCAAAGAGGCGATCAAGCTCGGCGGCGTGGACGACATCGTGCCGCTGGACCGCATTGCCGGGCTGATTACGGGATACGCCACCAAATGACCGGCACGGCGCCCGCCTCGTTTACTTTTGCGGTGATCGACGACAGCACGCTGCAACGGCGCGCTGCGGTCGAACTGTGCCGCATGCTGGGCGGGCAATTGTTGGGCGAAGCCGACGACGGCAATGCCGGGCTGGCGATGTTGCAAAGCCTGGCCGCCGCGCCGCAAGTGCTGATCATCGATCTGGAAATGCCGAATATGGACGGCATTGAGATGATCCAGCAACTGGCGCATCTGGCGCTGCCAATTCATCTGGTGATTGCCAGCTCGCGCGAATCCAACCTGCTCTCCACCGTGGAAACCATGGTGCAAGCGGTGGGCATGCAGGTGCTGGGCGCATTACGCAAACCGCTGACGCTCAGCGCGCTGGAACATGCGCTGAGCAAATTTCAGCCCACGCCACCTGCACGCCGCCAGGCCAGCCCCGATATCGCCGTCAGTGTGCAGGAGCTGACCGAGGCCATCGAAAATGGCGAGTTGATCAATTACTACCAGCCCAAGGTGACGCTGCATTCGGGCGTCATCAAAGGCGTGGAAACGTTGGTGCGCTGGCAGCACCCCAGCAAGGGCATGATCATGCCGATGCAGTTTATTGCGCTGGCCGAGAAACACGGTCTGGTCGATGCGCTAACACTGCGCGTGCTGGATATGGCGCTGGCGGCGTGTCGGCGTTGGCACGATGGCGGGCTGAAATTGTCTGTGGCCGTCAATCTGTCGGCGCGCTCGCTGGCCAATACGCATCTGGCCGACGACATTGTGCGGCGCGTGCAGGCCAGTGGCGTCGACCCGCATTTGCTGGTGATGGAAATTACCGAAAGTGCGGTGATGGATGATCTGGGCGCGTCGCTGGCCACGCTGGCGCGCTTGCGCCTGAAAGGTATCGGATTATCCATTGATGATTACGGCACCGGGTTTTCCTCAATGCAGCAGCTCAGCCGTGTGCCGTTTACCGAGTTGAAGATCGATCGCGCCTTTGTCGATGGCGTCTCAGAAAAGCCGCAGCTGCGCGTGATATTGGAAAGCGCGGTGGCGATGGCGCGCAAATTGCAGATCACCTCGGTGGCCGAAGGCGTGGAGACGCTGGAAGACTGGCGCTTGCTGCAAGCGCTGGGCTGCGATCTGGGCCAGGGCTATTTTGTGGCGCGGCCGATGCCCGGACCCGATCTGGTGGGCTGGCTTAAACAGAACAGCGCCCGGCTGAAGGCGGCGTGCCAGCAGCCGTAGCCGCAGCAAAATATCACTCCCTCGTTGGGTTTTTACCGTCCCACGCACCAGAACGTATCGTATTTCGCTACTTTGTTATGCCATGTGGATATTGACGCTGGTGCCACATACACTGCGCTCACCGCATAACAAACAACGGGAAAACGATCATGAATAGCCAACAGCACCACAATGCCCCGACGGGCGCATTTATCGCCGCTTCATGGGTAGCGTTATTGCTAGGTATGGGCGCTTATTTGCTCGGTTTGTGGAATGGCGCAATGCAATTGAATGAACGCGGTTATTACCTGGTGGTGATGTTGTACGGTTTGTATTCGGCTATTTCGATTCAGAAAAGCGTGCGTGATCGGCAAGAAGGCATTCCTGTCACCGCAATGTATTACGGCTTGAGCTGGTTCTCGGTGCTGACCTCGGTCAGCCTGCTGGGTATCGGTTTGTATAACGCCAGCTTGCAGTCCAGCGAAAAGGGTTTCTATGCCATGGCCTTTACGCTGGCCCTGTTTGGCGCAATTGCGGTACAAAAAAATACACGTGACTTGAACGCGGCGCGCGCATTGCGTTCAGAGTAAAGGCCGCCTGGACGCCAGCCGTGTTTTGATCCGGGCGTGATTTGATCAACGCTGATTAATACGCCCGGAGCTACGGCTGGCTTTCTGGCCCACGGATTTAGAACCATGCTGCGCTCACTGTTTACTGCCCTGTCTGTTACTGCGTTTCTGGCCGCCCCCGCCCCCGCCCCCGCCCTCGCCGCCAATGTCATTCCAGACCCGCACGCCAATGCATCTTATGGCGCGGAGCTGGAAGGATTTGATTATCCGTATCCGGTACAGCGTTATCGCTTTAGCTCGCAAGGTCAGGCGTTGCAGATGGCGTATATGGACGTGCAACCCAGCGGCAAAGCCAATGGCCGCACCATGCTGCTATTGCATGGCAAAAACTTTTGTGGCGCAACGTGGGATAGCAGTATCAAAGCATTAAGCGACGCGGGATATCGTGTACTGGTGCCGGATCAGATAGGCTTTTGTAAATCGAGCAAACCGGAACATTATCAATACACATTCCAGCAATTAGCCAATAACACGCATGCATTATTGCAATCGCTGGGTATAGACCAGGTCACAGTATTAGGACATTCCACCGGCGGGATGTTGGGTATCCGCTATAGCTTGATGTATCCGCAAGAGGTGCAGCAATTGGCGCTGGTGAATCCCATCGGGCTGGAAGACTGGAAAGCCAAAGGCGTGCCCTCAATCACCGTGGACCAATGGTATGCGCGTGAATTAAAAGTCAACGCAGCGGGCCTTCGTGACTACGAACGCAATACCTATTACGCCGGGCAATGGCGCGAGGATTATGAGCCTTGGGTGCAAATGCTGGCGGGTTTGAATCGCGGGCCAGGGCATCGACTGGTGGCGTGGAATTCAGCATTGCTGTACGACATGATTTATACCCAGCCCGTGGTGTATGAATTGCCGCAATTAAAGATGCCGGTTTTATTGCTGATTGGTGATAAAGACAATACTGCCATCGGCAAAGATCTGGCTGCGCCGGAGATTCGGAGCCAATTGGGCAATTACCCGGTATTGGCGCATGAAGCGGCCAGGCAAATTCCGCACGTTAAATTGATTGAATTCCCCGACTACGGCCATGCCCCGCAAATGCAAGACCCGACGGCATTCCATAAAGCGCTTTTGGGTGCGCTGCAATAGGGTGGGTCAAGACCCACCAATCAAAGCCGCCGATTAAACCCGCAATTTATGCGTTCTTCTTGATGGCTTTGAATGGTGGGTCATGATCCACCCTATGCCTTATTCCGTCAGCAGCGCGGCGGTTTGTGGCGGCGGTTCGATGACCGGGGCGACACCCACCGGTTCTTCCAGCCGCACCTGCTCGATCTCTTCAAACCGGCGCGAAATCTTATCGCTGGTAATCGAAACCTGCTGCGCATCTTCGTGCGCCTGGCGGATATGCGTGGCCAGTCGCTTCATACGGTCGTCAAAGCGGCCAAATTCGGTACCCAGGCGGCCCAAGGCTTCTTTGATGATGTGTACCTGTTTGCGCGTTTCCACATCCTTGATCACCGCGCGCGCCGTATTCAGCACCGCCATCAGCGTGGTCGGCGACACAATCCACACGCGCGCTTTCATCGCGTATTGCACCAGATCGGCGTGATAGGCGTGGATTTCGGCAAACACCGCTTCAGCCGGCACAAACATCACCGCGCCATCCGAAGTCTCGTTGGGGATGATGTATTTGCTGGAAATATCATCGATATGCTTTTTGATATCGGCCTTGAACAAGCGCTGGGTGGCGATCTTGTCGGCGTTCGGCTCAAACATGCGGTGATAGTTTTCCAGCGGGAATTTGGCATCCACCGCCACCAGCCCGGTCGGCTCGGGCAAGCGCAACAGGCAATCAACGCGCGTGCCGTTCGATAGCGTGGCCTGCAGTTCGTACACCTGCGCCGGCAATACATTGCGCACCAGGCTTTCCAGCTGCACTTCGCCAAACGCGCCGCGCGAACGTTTGTCGCCCAGCAGCTCTTGCAGGCTGACCACGTTGGTGGTCAGGCCATCGATCTTTTTCTGTGCTTCGTCGATGGTGGCCAGCCGCGCCATCACATTGGCGAAAGTTTCGTTGGTCTTCTTGAAACCCTCTTCCAGCCGTTCGGTGACCTTGCCGGAAATCTCGCCCAGGCGCGTATCGGCGGTGGCGGTCAATTGCTGCACCGAGGTGGTTAGTTGCGTGCTGGAGGCGGCCAGCGCTTCGCGCATCTGGTCCATTTCGCGTTTGGATTGCTCGGCCAGCATGGTGGAGAGCTTGACCAGGATTTCTTCGCGCAACGCATCCTGGCGCTGTTGCAGACTGGCGGCGATCTCGCCCAGTTGGCGCACCACTTGCTCGCGCGTATCGCTCAGCGATTCGGCCAGCGACAGCTTTAGCGAGCTGGCCGCGTCGGTTTGCGCCAATTGCAGCGCGTTGGAGGCCTCGGTTTGCGCCAGCTTGAGCGCATTGGATGATTCCGCCTGCGTGGCCTGCATTTTTTCGAGCGCGCCGCGCGTGGCACCGAGTTCGGTACCGACGCCGCCACGCAGTCGATCAAACGATTCACCCATGCTGTCGCGCAGACGATCGCCAGTGCGCGCCACGCTTTCGTTAAGCAGGTTGCCGTGATTGGCCAGTGCCTGATGGATGCTTTCGCTCTGGCGCGCCAGGCCGCGATGGAATTCGGCCAGCGTTTCCTTTTGCTGCTCCTGGATTTCAGAGACCAGCGCCTCCAGCACTTGCTGCTGTGTGCGCGACAGTTGCTGCAATTTGATGACCACCAGCACGCCAGCCAGCAAAGCCACCAGCGTGGTTACCGCGAACAGAATATCGACCATTACCGTACAGTCCCGCCTGCAAAACCCGCGATTGTAGGCCGCCCGGCCCGGCACAACCAGCATGCCGGACTAAATCTGCACACCATTGAACCGGTGCGCGCCGGGGCGGTCCATCGCAACGCGAGTGGGTTGAATCCCGGAAGCCCAGCGACGACGTTACCGCCATCTGACCAAAACCGAAAGCGCCCCGTGGCTTTTTTGCAAACACGAAACGCCCGATTTACAACAGCGCCCCTGCGCCCGCATCGCGCGGCCCCCCGATAAACCCCGCTATAATCCGCCCCATGCATACCGTTACCGTTTTCCGCACCCTGCTGCTGGCCATGATGGCCAGTGTCTTGTTCGTTCTAACGCCTGCCTACGCGGCGTCGGGCGGCCAGATGGATATGTCGGGCGTGCAACGCACGGCCGCCGACTGGCTGGAAACCCAACTGAACCAGGGCCCTAATCCCGGCACCTATACCTTTGGCAAAGTCGATGCCCGCTTGCGGCTGGAAGCCTGCGAGCGAATGGACGTGCAGGTGGCGCCGGGTTATCGACTGGCGGGCAAAAGCATGTTGCGTGTGCGCTGTGTGCAAGGCGCCAGTTGGGCCGTCAATCTGCCGGTGGCCATCAGTGTGCAAGCCACTTATTACGTCGCCGCGCGGCCGCTGGCGGCGGGCCATACGCTGACCGAGGGCGATCTGAACCCCACTACCGGTGATCTGGGCGCGCTGCCTGGCAGTGTGGTGCTGGATCCCAACGAGGCACTGGGCCGCACGCTGGCCACCGCTGTGGCCGCCGGTGCACCGGTGCGCAACGAAATGCTACGTGCCGCCCTGGTCATCCAGCAGGGCCAGAAAGTGCGTGTTACCTATCGCAGCGACACGCTGGAAATCAGCAATGACGGCGTGGCGCTTAACAGCGCCAGCGCGGGCCAGACTGTGCGCGTGCGCATTGGCCAATCGACCATCGTGCAAGGCCTGGCGCGTGACGGTGGCCTGGTCGAGGTGACCGAATAAGCCGCCCACCGCCCGGCAGCGGCTGCGTGCGCCTATCCCCGGATGTAGGCGTGGGCGCACCGACTACCCGGTCTGCGCCTGACAAACCGGCCCCCGCCAGCTAGAATCGCGTGTTCCGCAACGCAACCTTGCCCAGACTGATGCGCATACTCCGTGGCACCCATGCCGCCGCACTGCCCCCGACCGCACTGACCATCGGCAATTTTGATGGCTTGCACCTCGGCCATCGCGCCATGCTGGCCGAGCTGCGCCTGGCCGCAGCGCAACGCGACCTGGCCACGGCGCTGCTGACGTTCGAGCCGCATCCGCGCGAGCTGTTTGCGCCGCAAACCGCGCCCACGCGCTTGACCAGCCTGCGCGAGAAGCTGGAGTTTCTGGCGGCCGAAGGCATCGATTATGTGGTCCTGCAGCGCTTTAACGCCGCCTTTGCCGGCATCGAGGCGCTGGATTTTCGCGACAACGTGCTGGCGCACGATCTGAACGCGAAGTTTGTGCTGGTGGGCGATGATTTCCGCTTTGGCCGTAAGCGCGGCGGCGATTTCGCATTATTGAAAGCCAGTACCGATTTTGAAGTGCAATCGGTGCCCACCATTGCACTGGGCGAAGAGCGGGTTTCTTCCACCGCCGTGCGTCATGCGCTGGCGGCGGGCCATATGCATCTGGCAGCGCAATTGCTGGGGCGGCCGTATTCGATTTCGGGTCGTGTGGTGGGTGGCGACAAATTGGGCCGTGAATTGGGATTTCCCACCGCCAATATCCGCATCCGGCATAACCGCCCGCCGATGATGGGCATTTATGCAGTGCGCGTGCATGGGCTGGAGCAGGTTTATGAAGGTGTAGCCAGCCTGGGCGTGCGCCCCACCGTCAAGGGCGCGGGCGCGGCGCCGGTGCTGGAAGTGTATTTATTTGATTTCAACCGCCAGATTTATGGCGAACATCTGCGCGTCGATTTTTTGCACAAGCTGCGCGACGAGCAAAAATATAACGGGCTGGAAGCGTTAGTGGCGCAAATCCACAGGGATTGCGACGACGCGAAGGCCTGGCTCAAAGATCATCCGTTGGGGCTGCCGTTGTAGCCAGCGCTCCGCGCCCCGATATAGCACCGTTAACATTCGATTATTTAAAGCAATACGCGACCGAGAGAACGAAATCCATGAGCGACAAGCCGTCGAACAAGTACCCCGTCAACCTGCTCGACACGCCGTTCCCGATGCGTGGCGACCTGGCCAAGCGTGAACCGGGCTTTCTGAAATCGTGGCAAGACGAGCAGCTGTATAAAAAGCTGCGCGCGCGCGCCAATGCAGAAAACCGCCCCAAGTTCATCCTGCACGATGGCCCGCCGTACGCGAACGCGCAGATTCACCTCGGTCACGCCGTTAACAAGATTCTGAAAGACATCATCGTCAAGAGTAAGTCGCTGGCGGGCTTTGACGCGCCCTATGTACCGGGCTGGGATTGCCACGGCTTGCCGATCGAGCACCAGATCGAAAAGCTGGCCAAAGGCGACAGCAAAGCCATCAAGAACAGCCCGCAAATCCACGCCCGCATTGTGCAATATCGCAAAGACAATGGCCTGGACCCGAAAGACTTCAATCTGCCGCCCGCGTTTATCCGCGAGTTGTGCCGCGAATACGCGGCCGCGCAGATCGAAATCCAGAAGGCCGACTTTATCCGTCTGGGCGTGCTGGGCGATTGGGATCACCCATATCGCACCATGGACTTCAAAACCGAAGCCGACATCGTGCGCACGCTGGGCAAGATCCACGCCAACGGCTATCTGGTAGCGGGCCAGAAGCCGGTGCATTGGTGTGTGGATTGTGGTTCGGCGCTGGCCGAGGCTGAAGTCGAGTACGAAGACAAGACTTCGCCTGCCATCGACGTGGCTTTCCGCGCCGTGGACCGTGCCGCGGTCAGCAAGGCGTTTGGCGTTGAGGTAAATCGCGATGCCTTTGCCGTGATCTGGACCACCACGCCGTGGACGCTGCCCGCCAACCAGGCGGTATCGGTGCATCCGGACCTGACTTATCAATTGCTGGATACGCCCAAGGGTCTGCTGATTCTGGTGCGTGAACTGGCCGAAACCGCCCTCGCCCGTTATGGCGCGGCCGGCAGTCCGGTGATCGCCGAGACCACCGGCAAGGCGCTGGACCTGCTGCAACTGCAGCACCCGTTCTATGACCGCCAGGTGCCCATCATCCTGGGCGACCACGTCACTACCGACGCCGGTACCGGCCTGGTGCACACCGCGCCTGCGCACGGCCTGGAAGACTGGCAAGTAGGCCTGGTCTACAACCTGCCCAAAGACAATCCCGTAGGCGATGACGGCCGCTACAAGCAAAGCGTGCCGCTGTTTGCCGGCCTGACCGTCTGGCAAGGCAACCCTGAAATCATCAATCTGTTGACCGAGCGCGGCGTGCTGCTGGCCAACGAAAAACTGCTGCACAGCTACCCGCATTGCTGGCGCCACAAGACCCCGATCATTTTCCGCGCCACTGCGCAATGGTTTATCGCCATGGAAAAGGCCGGTGTCGACGGCGATACGCTGCGCTCGCGCGCCAATGCGGCGGTGGAAGCCACCGAGTTCTTCCCGGCCTGGGGCCGTGCGCGGCTGGAATCGATGATCGGCAATCGTCCGGACTGGTGTGTGTCGCGCCAGCGTAACTGGGGCGTGCCGATGACCTTCTTTGTGCACAAGGAAACCGGTGAACTGCATCCGGATTCGTTGCGCCTATTGGAAGAAGCGGCCAAACGCATCGAAACCAGAGGTATCGAAGCCTGGTTTGAACTCGATCCGGCCGAACTGCTGAGCGCCGAAGACCTGCCGCACTATCGCAAGCTGAAAGATACGCTGGATGTGTGGTTTGACTCGGGCTCGACGCACTACGCCGTACTGCGTCAGCGCGAAGAACTGGCGTGGCCAGCCGATCTGTACCTGGAAGGCTCGGATCAACATCGGGGCTGGTTCCAGTCGTCGTTGCTGACCGGTTGCGCCACCGAAGGCCGCGCGCCGTACAAGCAGCTGCTGACCCACGGTTTTACCGTGGACGAGAACGGCCGCAAGATGTCCAAGTCGCTGGGCAACGGCATCGAACCGCAGGAAATCTTCAACACCCTGGGCGCCGACATGCTGCGCCTGTGGATTGCCAGCGCCGATTACTCGGGCGAAATGTCGCTGTCGCAAGAAATTCTGAAGCGCACTTCGGATGCCTATCGCCGCATCCGCAATACCGTGCGCTTTTTGCTGGCCAATATCTCCGACTTCAAACCGGAACAGGCCGTTGCGACCGATGCGATGCTGGATCTGGACCGCCTGGCGCTGGCCGAATATGCCGCGTTCCAGAGCAAGGTGGGCGCACTGTTCGAGCGCTACGAGTTCCACACCGCCATGCAGGAAATCCTGAAGTATTGCTCGGAAGAACTCGGCTCGTTCTACCTCGACATCATCAAAGACCGTCTGTACACCATGCAGGCCGACAGTCACGGCCGCCGCTCGGCGCAGACCGCGCTGTGGCATATCACGCAAGGTCTGGTGCGTTTGCTGGCGCCAATCCTGTCGTTTACCGCGCACGAAGTGTGGCAAGCGCTGGGCAACGAGGACAACGTATTCCTGTCGACGTGGCACCAGGTACCGGCCCCGGCCGATGCAGCGGCGCTGATCGAACGCTTTGCGCAAATCCGCGAAGTGCGCGCGCAAGTGCAGAAAGAAATCGAAGTGCAACGCGCGGACGGCAAGCTGGGTTCGTCGCTGCAAGCCGAAGTGGCCGTTACCGCAGAACCGGCGACGTTTGCCGCACTGCAAAGCCTGGGCGATGACCTGAAGTTTGTGTTGATTGTGTCTGCCGCGACGCTGGTGGCGGGCGATGCATTGGCGATCGAAGTCAAAGTGGCCGAAGCCGCCAAGTGCGAACGCTGCTGGCATTACACGCCAACCGTGGGCAGCCATGCCGATCACCCTGGCCTGTGCGCACGTTGCGTTGACAATCTGTTTGGCAAGGGCGAGGCGCGTCAGCATGCTTAAGTGGCTTGCACTGGCCGTGTTGGTCATCATTCTGGACCAGGCGGCCAAGCTGTCGATTGCGTCGCACCTCAGCTATGGCCAACTGGTGCCGATCATTCCGGGCTGCTTTAGCCTGACGCTGGTCTACAACATGGGCGCGGCGTTTTCGTTTCTGGCCAATGCGGGCGGCTGGCAGCGGCACTTCTTTACCGTGCTGGCCTTAGTGGTGGCCGTGGTCATCATCAGCCTGCTGCGCAAACACCACCAGCAGCCGCGCTTTGCCGCGGCGCTGGGGCTGATCCTGGGCGGCGCGCTGGGCAATGTGATTGATCGCGTGGCCTATGGCCATGTAATTGATTTCATTCTGGTTTACTGGAACAGTTCGTACTTTCCGGCGTTTAATGTGGCTGATTCGGCCATTTGTATCGGTGCAGGGCTGCTCATCCTTGATTCGATGCTGCGCCCGCACCCCTCGCGAGAAAAGACTCAATGACCATGCAGATCATCCTTGCCAACCCACGCGGCTTTTGCGCGGGTGTCGACCGCGCGATTGCGATCGTGGAGCGCGCGCTGGAAAAATTCGGCGCACCGATCTACGTGCGGCACGAGGTGGTGCACAACAAATACGTGATCGAAGACCTGAAGCAGAAAGGCGCAATTTTCGTCGAAGAACTGGACGAAGTGCCGGCGGGCAATACGGTCATCTTTAGCGCACACGGCGTATCGCAAGCGGTGCGGCGCGAAGCTGAAGCACGCGGGCTGAGCGTGTATGACGCCACCTGTCCGCTGGTCACCAAGGTGCACCTGGAAGTGAAACGCCTGCGCGAACAGGGCTACCAGATCGTGATGATCGGCCACAAAGGCCACCCGGAAGTCGAAGGCACCATGGGCCAGGCCGAAGGCGATGGCATGTATCTGGTGGAAGACGAAACCGACGTGCTGGCGCTGACCGTAACGCGGCCGGACCAACTGGCCTACGTAACGCAAACCACCCTGTCGGTGGACGATGCCCAATCGGTTATCAACGCATTGCGCGCCAAATTCCCGAACATTGTCGGCCCGAAAAAGGACGACATTTGTTACGCCACGCAAAACCGCCAGGACGCCGTCAAACAACTGGCGCGCGACGTGGATGTGCTGATCGTGGTGGGCTCGCCCAACAGCTCCAACTCCAACCGCTTGCGCGAAGTGGGCGCAACGCTGGGGATTGCGGCGTATATGGTCGACAACGCCAGCGAACTGAAACAGGAATGGTTTGGCGGCAAAGTCCGCGTCGGCCTGACCGCAGGCGCGTCAGCGCCGGAAATTCTGGTGCAACGCGTCGTGGAACGAATCAAGGAATTTGGCGCGGAGTCAGTCGCGCCGATGGACGGGCTGGAAGAGAACGTGGTGTTTTCGCTACCCAAAGGCTTGGCATAAGTAGACAAGCAAGGCTGCCGCAGCCCATGCCCGTCGGATGCGCTACCCGGTTGTTTTGGGGCAACGCACATTCCGGTCAGGTCGCGGCGTCTGATCGAAAGCCAGCGCTTGCGTTCTTGTCGGCGGCTTTGGGTGGTGGGTCTTGACCCACCGTATGAGAGGTTGGCGGTTCTTGGCGGGAGCGGTGACAAGTTAGATGGCGGTGGCGGTGCGGGATGGGCGCGTTAAGCGGGCGGTACCGAAGTTCACCGTCACCCATCGCATCCACGCCCACCCGATGTTGCGTAGCAACGAGGCAGCACGCCAGTCCGACAGCGGACATTGCCTGTCGAGGGAGGGGAAGGAGACCGGCGGTTCGGGCTCCGTCCGACCGAAGTTCCGCGGAGCGGCAGCTGATAAATGGAAGTAACAGACGGTCCGTTTCGGCTTTTGACCTACGGGCCCCTGGCGAGTGGCGGAGCCCGAGTGAGGTCGCCTTTCTTTTGGTTATCTTTTCTTTGGCGAAGCAAAGTTGCACGATAAGTCTTTACTGAAAACCGACGTGCTCCCGGGCACCCCCGGGTATCCAAACATGCGCCGCAGGCAAAGCGATTAGTAGCACCTGCCGAACATCAAAACATGCGCCGCAGGCTCCAGCGTTTAATCGCCGCCACGCCAGCAGCCAGGGTTCAAAGCTGTGAACGCAACAACCACCATCAACACATCGCCACCCCAAGCCTCCCCACCCGCCGAGGCCGTCGAGGCCGCATGCTTCCACTGCAATGAACCCGTACCCGCCAACCTCAACCTGACCATCCGCTACCGCGAAACCCATCAGCCCGCCTGCTGCGCCGGCTGCCAGGCCGTCGCCCAAAGCATCATCGACGCCGGCCTCGGCGACTACTACGAACAACGCGAACGCCCCGCCGACCGCGCCGCACCGTTGCCGGACGAGCTACTCGCCCGCCTGCGCCTGTACGATGATCCGGCGCTGCAACAAGGCTTCGTCTCCAGCGCCGGCAGCGACGAGCGTGAAGCCGCACTGCTGATCGAAGGCATCACCTGCTCCGCCTGTATCTGGCTGAATGAACGCCAGATCAGCAAAGTCCCAGGGGTACTGGGCGTCTCCATCAACTACACCACCCACCGTGCCCGCGTGCGTTGGGATGAGCGCGCCACCCAGCTTTCCAGCATCCTGCAGGCCATTACCGCCATTGGTTATCGTGCACAACCGTATGACCGTGCGCGCCAGGAAGCGGCCAGCGAAAAATCGCGCAAGACCGCGCTACTGCGCTTGTGGGTGGCCGGCCTGTCGATGATGCAGGTGATGATGTTCACCGTCCCGGTGTACCTGTCCGACGCGCGCGACATCGCCCCGCAATGGATGAGCCTGCTCAACTGGGCCACCTTCTTGATGACCTTGCCAGTCGCCACGTGGGCCAGCTGGCCGTTTTACATATCAAGCTGGCGCGACCTCAAGCGTGGCCGCGCGGGCATGGATTTACCGGTCAGCATCGGCGTGCTGTCGGCGTTTGTCGCCAGCACGCTCAGCCTGCTGCATGGCCAGCGCGAGGTGTATTTCGATTCGGTGTCGATGTTTGTGTTTCTGCTGCTGTCAGGCCGCTATCTGGAAGAACGCGCCCGCCGCCGCGCTGGTGCCGCACTGGAGCAACTGGCGGGCTTGCTACCGGCGTTTGCCCATCGCTTATTACCCGATCAGAGCACCGAAGAAGTCGCCGTTATCCATCTGCAAATGGGTGATCGGGTGCTGGTCAAGGCCGGCGAAACCATCCCGGTCGACGGCGAAATCCTTCATGGTGATAGCGAAGTGGATGAGGCGCTGCTCACCGGCGAGAGCCTGCCGCTGGCCAAGCGCCCCGGTGATGCGGTCACTGCAGGCACCATCAATCACGGCTCACCGTTGCAGATCAGCGCGACGCGTGTCGGCCAGAGCACGCGGCTGTCCGGCATTGTGCGGTTACTCGATCGGGCGCTGGCGGAAAAGCCGCGTGTCGCGCTGCTGGCGGATCGCGTGGCCGGGGCGTTTGTGGCGGCGCTGCTGTTGGTGGCCGCGGGCACCTGGTGGTACTGGCATGGCCACAATCCGCAACACGCGCTGCCGATCACGATTGCCGTGCTGGTGATCTCGTGCCCGTGCGCATTATCACTGGCCACTCCGGCGGCTTTGACGGCGGCGACGGGGCAGCTCGCTCGCCGTGGCATGCTGATTGCACGCGGCCATACGCTGGATGCGCTGGCACAGATTACCGATGTGGTATTCGACAAGACCGGTACCCTCACCCACGGCCAGCCACATCTGGTCAGCCAACACCATTGGCGCGGCGATGCCGCAATGTTGCTGCGCGTTGCCGCCGCACTGGAAGCCCACTCCAGCCATCCATTGGCGCATGCCTTCGCCCACCTCCCCGACGTGGCAATCCCGGCCGCCCACGAGGTCAGCAACCATCCTGGCGGTGGCCTGACCGGCATCGTAGAAGGTCAGATGTGGGCGCTGGGGCACGCCGATTTTGTGGCGCAAACCAGCGGCCTGACTTTGCCCGGCGACGCCCCCGCCGTGGTTGGCACGCCGGTGTGGTTGGCGGGCCCCGGCGGCATCGCACGCTTCGATCTGGCCGACACTGCGCGCGCCGACGCCGCCAGTACCGTCGCGGCGTTGCAACAACGCGGCCTGACCACGCACCTGTTAAGCGGCGACCATCCCAGCCCCGTGCATGCGCTAGCGCAGCAACTCGGCATCGCGCACGCCCAGGCGCAGGCCACGCCGGAAGGCAAGCTGGCGGCCATCCGCCAGCTGCAAAGCACTGGCAAGCGCGTATTGATGGTGGGTGATGGTGTCAACGATGCGCCGGTACTGGCGTTATCTGATGCGTCCATCGTGATGGGCAGCGGCGTCGATGTGGCGCAAACCGTGGGTGATGCGGTGCTGTATGACTGCCAGCTGGCACATATTCCGTATGCGATCGGTCTGGCGCGCCAGACCCGTACCGTGATCCGGCAAAATCTGTGGTGGGCGCTGGGTTATAACGTGGTGGCGCTGCCTCTGGCGATGACAGGATGGGTAACGCCCTGGCTGGCCAGTCTGGGAATGGCATGTAGCTCGCTGCTGGTGGTGGGTAACGCATTGCGCCTGGCGGGCAGTCGCAAGAACGGGCACACGCCCGGAGTGAAGTGATGGAAAGTCTGTATATCCTGATTCCGCTGTCGGTTGTGCTGGTGTTTTTAATCGGCCTGATCTTCTGGTGGTGCATGCGCAGCGGGCAGTTCGATGACCTGGAAGGGCCGGCCCACCGTATCCTGCAAGACGATGACTCGGTCGCTGCGGCAGCGCAGCAAATTGAGGCGGGCAAGCAAAAAACAACTGACTGAATATAGGACAGCGCGCTAAAATAGCCGCCGATCACCCGGACGACTTGATCTGGATCAATGTCGTACCTCTGCCAGCACGGCACATTGCCGGCCAGCCCAAACTAAAATATAAGCAACACGCATGCCACGCATTTGGTCAGGATTTGTCCCGGCGGGCACCGGGCATCTTGCCGCCAGGCATTTTTAGCCAGTATTAGCCAGTTTTATTTAGCCGTTTGGAGTACTTTCGGAGCGTTTTATGGATAACCAAACCACATACAACTATAAAGTGGTGCGGCAATTTGCCATCATGACCGTCGTGTGGGGTATCGTCGGCATGTTGGTAGGTGTCGTCATTGCTTCCCAGCTATCGTGGCCTGAATTGAATTTCGGCCCGTATTTCCACTTCGGTCGTCTGCGCGCATTGCACACCAGCGCGGTCATTTTCGCCTTCGGCGGCAGTGGCCTGATGGCAACGTCGTTCTACGTGGTGCAGCGCACCTGTAACACGCGTCTGTTCAGCGACAAGCTGGCCGCCTTCGTGTTCTGGGGCTGGCAAGTCGTTATCCTCTCCGTGATCGTCACCTACCCGCTCGGTATTACCTTCAACAAGGAATACGCCGAGATGGAATGGCCGATCAAGATCCTGGTCGCCATTGTCTGGGTTGCCTACGCCATCGTGTTCTTTGGCACGATCGCCAAGCGCAAGGTCAAGCATATTTATGTGGCCAACTGGTTCTACGGCGCCTTCATCCTGGCCGTGACCCTGCTGCACGTGGTTAACTCCGCGTTTGTGCCGGTCAGCCTGTGGAAGTCGTACTCGGTGTACGCCGGCGCGGTCGATGCGATGGTGCAATGGTGGTACGGCCACAACGCGGTAGGTTTCTTCCTGACCGCGGGCTTCCTCGGCATGATGTACTACTTTGTGCCCAAGCAAGCCGGTCGCCCGATCTACTCGTATCGCCTGTCGGTGGTCCACTTCTGGGCGCTGATCTTCACCTATATGTGGGCAGGCCCGCACCATCTGCACTACACCGCCCTGCCTGACTGGACCCAGTCGCTGGGTATGGTGTTTTCGCTGATCCTGCTGGCGCCAAGCTGGGGCGGCATGATCAACGGCATCATGACGCTGTCGGGCGCGTGGCATAAGCTGCGTACCGACCCGGTGCTCAAGTTCCTGATCACCGCGCTGTCGTTCTACGGCATGTCGACGTTTGAAGGCCCGATGATGGCCATCAAGACCGTCAACGCGCTGTCGCACTATACCGACTGGACCGTGGGCCACGTGCACTCTGGCGCGCTGGGCTGGGTGGCCATGATCACCATCGGCTCCATCTACTATCTGATCCCGCGCCTGTTTGGCCGTGAACAGATGTGGTCGGTACGCCTGATCGAAACCCACTTCTGGATCGCAACGCTGGGCGTGGTGCTGTATATCGCCTCGATGTGGATCGCCGGTGTGACCGAAGGCCTGATGTGGCGCGCGGTCAACCCCGATGGCACGCTGACCTATGCGTTCATTGATGCGGTTAAAGCAACCCACCCGTACTACGTAATCCGCTTCCTGGGTGGCTTGATGTTCCTCTCCGGCATGGTGCTGATGTTGTACAACGTGATTCGCACCGCATCTGCTGGCCGTCCGGTAGACGCTGCAATCCCGGCCGTCCACGCTCACGCCTGATGCTCAAGAGAGAACAACAAAAATGAACAAGATTCAGAAGTTAATCGAAGAGAATGTGTTCTGGCTCATCGTACTGACGGTATTGGTGATCAGCGTGGCCATGATGGTGGAAATCCTGCCGCTGGCCTTCTCCAAGTCGGTGACGCAGCCGATTGAAGGCGTCAAGCCTTACACCGCGCTGCAACTGGCCGGGCGTGACGTTTATCTGCGCGAAGGTTGCTACAACTGCCACTCGCAAATGATTCGTCCGTTCCGCGCTGAAACCGAACGTTATGGCCACTACTCGGTGGGCGGTGAGTCGGTGTATGACCACCCCTTCCTGTGGGGCTCCAAGCGTACCGGCCCGGATCTGGCCCGCGTGGGCGGTCGTTACTCGGATGAGTGGCATCGCGCCCACTTGAACAACCCGCGTGACGTGGTGCCTGAGTCGATCATGCCGGCCTTCCCGTGGCTGGCCGCCAACAAGGTCGATGCGGAAAGCCTGCCGGCCAAGATGCGCGCGCTGCGTCGTGTGGGTGTTCCGTACACCGACGCGGAAATCGCAACGGCAACCAAGGATGCGGAAGGTAAAACCGAGAGTGAAGCGGTCATCGCCTATCTGCAAAGCCTGGGTCTGGCACTGAAAAACAAGAGGTAATCAGAATGGAATGGCAGGATTTCTTGCGTATTGGCGTCACGGTGCTGGGCTTTCTGTGCTTTGTGGCCATCATCATGTGGGCCTTCAGCAAAGGCACCAAGCCAGAAATGGACGAAGCCGCCCAGGCCGTGTTGCTGGACGACGACCTGCCCCACGCTGAGCATCAATAAGCCGTTTACCGCGCGGAGCCTTAAATGAGTGATTTTTATAGCAGTTTCTGGGGCGTTTACATCACCGTAATCGTCGTGGTGTCGCTGGTTGCGTTGGCCTTCCTGGTTAAAAGCCAGGCGGTGGTCAAAGTACCCAAGGGCGAAAAGGTCAAGACGCTGGACCACGTCTGGGACGGTGATCTGCAGGAATACAACAATCCGCTACCGAGCTGGTGGATTGGCCTGTTTGTCATGACCATCGTGTTTGCCGTGGCCTATCTGGCGCTGTATCCGGGCCTGGTGCTGACCGGCAACATGAAACACTGGAGCGCCCGTAGCCAGTTGGGCGAAGAAGTGGCCAAGGCCGATGCCAAGTACAGCCCGCTGTACGACAAGTATCTGAAAATGCCCGTCGAAGCGGTTGCGCAAGACAAAGATGCGCGTGACATGGGCAAACGTCTGTTCCTGACCTACTGCCTGCAGTGTCACGGTGCGGATGCGCGCGGCGCCAAGGGTTTCCCGAACCTGGTGCACCATGACTGGATGTATGGCGGCACGCCGGATCGTATCGTGCAAACCATCTCGGGCGGTCGTCATGGTCAGATGCCTGCGTTTGGCGCGGCGTTTGGTGAAGAAAAAGTGCGTGATGTGGCCAACTATGTGCTCAAGATTTCGGGCAACAAGTACGACGCAGACCGTGCGGGCCGTGGTGAATCGACGTTCAAGCAAGTATGCGCCGCCTGTCATGGCCCCGAAGGCCACGGCAATACCGACATCGGCTCGCCTAACCTGACTCACCCGAGCGGTGTGTGGCTGTATGGCAAGAATGAAGCCACCATCATCGAGACCGTCACCAACGGCCGCAGCAACGTGATGCCGGCCTGGAAAGACTTCCTCGGCGACGCCAAAGTGCACGTGCTGGCTGGCTATGTTTACAGCCTTTCGCACAACGCTGAGCAGAACGCGCAATAATCTTGCCTGCTGCCAGCCAGTAATCGCATGACACTCAACGGGCAGAGGCAACTCTGCCCGTTCGCTTTTTCAGACGCGCCCACCGCGCCTTTGCGGCGTCGACGTGTCGTTGCATGGACTTGATCATGAGCAAGAAACTGCAAGACATTCCGGTCACCGTTGTTGAAGTCAACGACGACGGCGAATACGAAGAAATGAAGATGTACGCCAAGCACAAAAAGATTTATCCGCGCTGGGTAAACGGCATTTTCAATAAATGGCGCATCTTTTTTGTGTTTGCCACGCAGCTATTTTTCTACGGTATTCCGTGGATCAATATCGATAGCCGCCAGGCCATGTTGTTTGATCTGGCCAACCGCAAGTTTTATATCTTCGGCATTATCTTTTTGCCGCAAGACTTTATTTATTTAACCGCCGTGTTGCTGATGGCGGCGTTTGGCCTGTTTGCCTGGACCACGATTGGTGGGCGGCTGTGGTGCGGTTTTTCCTGTCCGCAAACCGTGTATACCGAAATCTTTTTGTGGTTTGAAAAGTGGGTCGAAGGCGACCGTATGGCCCGCATCAAGCTCGATAACGGGCCGCTGAATGCACGCAAGATTCGCCTCAAAATCACCAAACACGCGCTGTGGATTGTGTTTTCGCTGTGGACCGGCTTTACCTTTGTCGGCTATTTCACCCCGATCCGCGAATTGTGGGGCGAGATGATCACGCTGACCCTGTCGGCGTCCGAGCTGTTCTGGGTTCTGTTCTACGGCTTTGCCACCTATGGCAACGCGGGTTGGCTGCGCGAGCAAGTGTGCAAATACATGTGCCCGTACGCGCGCTTTCAGAGCGCCATGTTTGATGCCGATACGCTGATTGTTTCGTACGACACCGAACGCGGCGAACCGCGCGGCAGCCGCAAGAAATCGGTCGACCACAAAGCGGAAGGCCTGGGCGATTGCATCGACTGCAAAATGTGCGTGCAGGTGTGCCCGGTGGGCATTGATATCCGCAATGGCCTGCAATATGAATGCATCGGCTGCGCGGCGTGTATCGACGCCTGTGACGAAGTCATGGACAAGATGAGCTATCCGCGTGGCCTGATTCGCTACACGACCGAGAACGCGCTCAACCATGTCTATCCCGAATCGCAATTCTGGTCGCGCCTGAAGCGGCCGCGCGTGGTGATGTATGGCGTGGTGCTGGCGGTGGTGCTGGTGATTACCGTGGTGTCGCTGTGGAAACACCAGCCGGTGACCGTCAATATCTCGCGTGACCGTGCGGCGCTGGTGCGCGAAGCCGAAGATGGCATGCTGGAAAACGTGTACCGCTTGCAGATCGAAAACACCGACGGCCAGGATCATCAATACAGCATTGTGGCCAGCGGCTTGCCCGGCATTAAAACGCTGATTGATGGCAGCCCGAAAGTGCTGGTGCACAGCAGCGGCATGGAAGACGTGGGTGTGCGTCTGCACGTGGATGCCAGCAACGCCGGTCCGGGCAGCCACCCGGTGACATTTACGGTCACCGCAGTTGATAATCCGAAGATCAGCACGGAAGAGAAATCAAGCTTTATCGGCCAGTAATGGTCACGGCGGTGGCGCGTTGCCTGGCAGCGCGCCACCGCCCTCACCCCCATCGCAACCTTCCCCGAACCGACTTCCATGAACACCGAACAAGCAGCACGCAAACCCTGGTACAAATCGCCGTGGCTGGGCTTTTTATTGATCTTCCCGATCGCCGCCATTCTGGGCTGCATTTATATGATCAAAATCGCGGCGGCCAATAATGACGGCGCGGTGGCTGATGATTTTTCCAAGGTGGGCGAAGAGGTCAACCATAACAACGCGCGCGACCAGGCCGCGCTGAAGATGGGACTGAGTGGCAATCTGGCGCTGGACGCGGATGGCCAGCACTTTACCTTGACGCTAAATCAGCCGGTGAACGGCACGCTGCAGTTGCAACTACTTAACCCCACTCGCGCGACGCTGGACCAGAAGGTGGCGCTGTCGGCATCGGGCGGCACCACTTTTAGCGGCAGCTTGCCGCAAAAACTGGAACAGCCGCGCTGGACAATCGCACTGGGCGATACCGGCGGCCACTGGCGGATTCAGGGCGGGCTGGATCTGAAGAAAGTGGCCAGCGCGCCACTGACGGCAAACAGCCACTGATTGCTCCCATAGGGTGGGTCTAGGCCCACCGCTCAAAGCCGCCAGGCAGATCGCTATTTTTTTTTGATGGCTTTGGGTGGTGGGTCTAGTCCCACCCTATGGATTGCGCTCGCCTCGCTATCTCATCTTATTGATCCGCTGCCACGCTATGGCCAGCGGGTTTGACCGTGACCGGGCCGACATCGGCGGCGTTCCACTCGCCTTCCAGCCGCCAGGCGCTTTCGTTCTGCACCATCACATGCCAGCGTGTGGCCGTCGTCGGCTCTAGATTGGCTTGATACTGCCGCGGTTCCAGTTGGCTTAGCACCACGTGTTGGTCCAGCTTTTCCTGCGTCGGATGTTGCAGATCCAGTTGCAGCACCGGCGGCAGCTTTTGCTGTTCCGGATTATCCAGCTTCAGGGTGACGCGGTTCTGTTTGACGTCGATGCTCATCTGGCCATCCAGCTTCAGCGCGGCGGTATGCGCGTCTTCCTTGATGCGATCATTGATCGCCTCGCCCGTCTGGTAATAGTTTTGCGTCACCAGATCGTCTTCGCGGCTGAATGCCAGGTAGGCCGACACCAGGCTGGCCACCACCACCACGGCCGGGCCGGCAAACACCAGAAACGGCGTTGCCTGGCGATACCATGGCTTGCCTTTCGGTTTGCCGTTGCCGGGGGGCGTGGATTTTACTTCTGAACTCGTCATCATCGTTTCCTTGCCGCAAGCGGCACATGCGACGCTCAAGCCAGCTTGAGCACCAATCCGATCACCCCGATAGCGATGCAATAGTAGCCAAACGGCCGCAATGCCTTCACCTCGTGAGTATTGAAATATTTCATCAGCAACCACGTGCTGATATATGCGCAGACACCCGACAGCACGCCGCAACCAAAAATCAGCCCCAGCGGCAGCTGCCCGGCTTCGCGCCACAGCAACGGCACCTCGTGCAAACCGGCCGCCAGAATCACCGGCGTGGCCAGCAAAAACGAAAAGCGCGCCGCCGAAGCGTAATCCAGACCTTGAGACAATCCGCCAATCAAGGTTGTGCCCGACCGCGACAGACCAGGAATCAACGCCAGGCTCTGCGCAATGCCGATCTTGAACGCCTGCCGGAAACTCAGGCTTTCCAGCGCGCGGCCACGCTGGCGCCGACGGCTGAACGCGTCGCCGGCAATCAGCACAAAACCATTCAGCACCAGAAAAGCCAACACGATGGTGCTATTGCCAAACAACAGCCGGATTTTCTTTTCCAGCAACAAACCCAACACCCCCGCCGGTATCGTGGCCACCGCCACTAGCCACAAGGGCCGTGCAGCCGGGTGGCTGGGCCGACCGCCACCGCGGAAGAAATCGGCAAACAACGCAATCCAGTCATGCCGGAAATACCACAGCAACGCCAGCGCAGTACCCAGATGCAGCACCACCATAAACGGCAGGAACTGCGGGCTTTGCCGATCCAGCTGCCAATGCAACAGCTCGGGCACGATGACGCCATGGCCCAGACTGCTGACCGGAAACAACTCGCTCACGCCCTGCATGATGGCAAACAGGATGCTTTCTACGGTGGTACTCACTGGTGCTTCTCCGTGGGCAAAGGCAGGCCCACGGCTGCTCAATCGCCAGGATTGATCAGGCCGGAGCGCCCACCAAGGCGGCTTCGCCGCGCATTGACCGCAGCATCAAGGCCGCGATCTCGTTCATTTCTTTGTACGTGCGCCCATCCATGAAGGCCTGTTCGGCCTCGGGGTAGGCACGGCGCAAATAACCCAGCCACTGCTTGAAGCGACCGGACTGATACTTGGGCAGAATGCTGCTATCCACCTTGCCCCAGAACACTTCCACCAACGGCGCCAGCGCGCCCCAATCCAGCCCGGGCAAACCGCGCGCCTGCAAAGCCAGACCGGGGTTGGCCACCATGCCGCGCCCGATCATGACGTCCTCGCAGCCAGAGACCTCGCGGCAACGATGAAAATCAGCCACGGTCCAGACTTCGCCGTTGGCAATCACCGGAATACGCAGGGCCTGGCGGATGGCGGGCAGCTTTTCCCAATACGCAGGCGGCTTGTAACCATCGGACTTGGTGCGCGCATGCACCACCAGTTCGGCCGAGCCACCGTCCTGCATCGCCAGTGCATTTTCCAGCGTCAGGCTCTGGTCTTCGTAACCCAGCCGCATTTTGGTGGTCACGGGAATATGGGCAGGTACAGCACGGCGCACCGCGCTGACCACGTCGTGGATGACTTCAGGGGTCTTCAGCAACAACGCCCCGCCGCCATGCCGGTTGACCGTCTTCGCCGGACAACCAAAATTGAGATCAATGCCGGGCGGGTTCAATGTGGCCAGCCGCGCCGCGTTTTCGGCCATACAGGTGGGATCGGAGCCCAGCAACTGCACGCGCACGGGCACCCCGGCGGGCGTTTTGCCGCCGTTCAGCAACTCGGGCACATAGCGATGGAATGTGCGCACGGGCAGCAAGGAGCCCGAAACGCGGATGAATTCGCTGACGCACAAATCAACACCGCCAGCGCGGGTGAGTACGTCTCGCAGAACGTGGTCCAGAAGCCCCTCCATCGGGGCCAGCAAAATACGCAAGATGGGTTACGCCAAGGCAGATCAATCAAGCCCGGCATTTTACTACGGCGCTGGCTGGCGCGGCTGTCCGCCTGGCCAACAAAAAGCCGCCCCGGGGGGCGGCTTTGCGCGGCAAATCAATCACGCGTACTTAAGCGGCTTTGCGCTTCATGGCGCGGCGACCAATCAGGCCCACCAGACCAAAGCCCAGCAGCGCCCAGGTTTCGGGTTCCGGCACCGGCGGCGGCACCACGATCACACCGCCGTCGTTGACGTTAAACCAGATATGGCTATTGGCAACGATATTGTTGATATCCGCCGTTTGCGAGGACAGCAGCGCTTGCGCATTGCCCAGACCATCGCCAAAGCCGACGGCTGCCGGTTTGCCACCCATGCCGCCCGAACCGGCGCTGGCATCGCCAGTGGTCCATTGCATGTTTTTATAGAAGAAGCCGATCTGGCCTTCGCCATCGGCAAACGACACATCATCGCCACGTAGCACCAGCTGGAAGCTGTCGCGCAGGTCGGTGTGCTGGTTGTAATAACCCACGTTGTCCCATGTGACGTACAGCGTGTCGTCCGCGATGCGGTAATACACCTGGCCGTTGTTGTCGCCCCGGGTGTCGACGTCGGCAAAGTAAGTGGAAATGATCGGCACATTCACGCCGGTCGGGCCTTGCGGCGTATAGGTCGACAGACCGTTGTTGAACGTCACGTTGCCGTTGTTATTGATATACAGGCTGTTATACGTGTTGCCGTAGAGCGTGAAGTTGAAGCCCAGGCTGATTTCGGATGAATAGCCGTCGTCGTTACGGTCCATCGCCACAGCACCCAGATTGTTGGTGTAGTAGCTGGTGGAAGCAGTCAATGCGCTATCGGGCAGGAAAGTCGTATCGGCAAATGCGACCGGGGCAAGCAGCGCCAGCGCTAGTACGGAAGCTTTTAAAATCATGGCAAGCCTTTTTTACGTGTGGTTGAAAAAACAACCGGCCCGATCGCCTTCTCCGATGGGCCGGATGTACCGCCGGCGCATTATATTTTGTCAATTTGTGTCAGGTAAAATTAATTTTGTAATAAGGTAAATCATTAAATTACCGAGTGCTTATGCATTTAGCATATTCGGGACTTGCCGCAGTGCTAGCCCGCTACAGCGCTGTCGGCAAGGCGCAACGACTGACCATCCAGACAGCGCCGCAACCGGTTGCAGCGGGCAAGCATTTCGTCCATTGATCACCCTGCCGTCAGCTTTGCAGATGAAGTTTGACAACAGAACGCTCGTTCACTAAGCTACGGCGAACGAATGTTCTGTGAGTACAACATGGGCAACCCGAATCGGGATCAGGAATACCTGGGCAAACTGCAGGACTACTACGGCAATTACCGCAGCCTGCCGTCTTATGCGGTGATTGGCGAAATGCTGGGCATGGCCTCCAAATCGGCGGTCTCGGCGCTGGTTAAACGCTTGATCCTGGCGGGCTATGTCGAAATGACGCCCGACAAACGCCTGGCGCCGACCAACCGCTTTTTCGAGCGCGAGCTGGCTGACTTCAACGTGCCCGCAGGCCTGCCCGCCGCCGCTAACGATGCGATGAGTGAATCGCTGACGCTGGACGAATACCTGATCGCCAAACCCTCCTCCACCATCATGGTGCGCGTGCGCGGTGATTCGATGATGGAAGCGGGCATCTACGATGGCGACATTGCCATTGTCGAGCGCCGCCCCGCCGCCAACATTGGCGACATCGTGGTGGCCATCGTGGATAACGAATACACGCTGAAAGAGCTGGCGAAAGATAAACAGGGCTTTGTACTGCTGCCCCATAACGCGGCCTATTCGCCGATCCGCCCGGAAGAGTCGCTGGAAATCTACGGCGTGATGGTGGGGCTGGTGCGTAAATACCGCTAAGCCCACGGTTTGGCGGCATGCTGGCGCGTTGCCGGGCTTTGGCTGAAAATAGCGGTCTTTAAAAGCCAGAGCCTCAGCAGAGCCCCATGAGCGACGCGCAATTCTCCCCGCTGGGTAAAGCGGTCAGTTACAAGACTGAATATGACCCCACCTTGTTGTTTCCGATTCCGCGCCAGGGCAAGCGCGACGAAATCGGCGTCACCGGCGCGCTGCCGTTTATGGGCGTCGATATCTGGAATGCCTTCGAGCTAAGCTGGCTGAACGCGCGCGGCAAGCCGCAAGTGGCACTTGCGGTTTTCCATATCCCGGCCGACAGCCCCAATATCGTCGAATCCAAATCGTTCAAGCTGTATCTCAACAGCTTTAACCAGACCAGGCTGGAGAGCGTGGACGCGCTGCAGGCCCTGCTGGCGCAAGACATCTCGGCCGCCACCGGTGGCAGCGTGCAAGTGCAAATCACGCTGCCCGACGCGTTTGGCAAAGAAAAGATGGCCGACCTGGCCGGCTATTGCATCGATAACCTCGATATCGATATTGATACTTACGAGCCCAGCCCTCAATTACTGCACTGCGACGAACTCGATAGCCCGGTCGACGAGAGTCTGACGTCCAATCTGCTCAAGTCCAATTGCCTGGTCACTGGCCAGCCCGATTGGGCCAGCGTACAGATCCGCTACGTGGGCGCACCGATCAATCGCGAAAGCCTGTTGCGCTATCTGATCTCGTTTCGCAACCACAACGAGTTTCACGAGCAATGCGTCGAGCGCATCTTTATGGACATCATGCGCACCTGCAAGCCCATCAAACTGGCGGTTTACGCGCGCTACACCCGGCGCGGCGGCCTCGACATCAACCCCTATCGCTGTAATTTCAGCGGCCCACCGCCGGGCAATATCCGCACGGCGCGGCAATAACATAGATCCCACAAGGAGAGACCATGACGACCGAAGTTGCCACGCTGGCTGGTGGATGTTTCTGGTGCCTGGAAGCGGTATTCCAGCGCGTACAAGGTGTGAAGAGCGTGCTGTCGGGCTATATGGGCGGCCACGTCGACCATCCCGATTACAAAGCAGTGTGCACGGGCGAAACCGGCCACGCCGAAATCCTGAAGATTGAATTTGACCCGGCAGAAGTCAGCTTTGAGGATTTGCTGGAGGTGTATTTCACCATTCACGATCCCACCACGCTGAACCGCCAGGGCGATGACGTCGGCACGCAATATCGCTCGGAGATTTTTTATCAGAATGCCGAGCAGGAACAGATTGCGCGCACCAAGATTGCCGAGCTGACCCAGTCCGGCGAATTCTCCAGCCCGATCGTCACAAAACTGACTGCGGTTCAGACCTTCTGGCCCGCTGAAGACTATCACCACAACTACTTTAACCAGCATCCCAACCAGCCGTATTGCATGGCGGTGGTGTCGGCCAAAGTACGCAAGCTGCTCAAGCACTTCCCCAAGCAAGTGGTTGAAAGCAAGTAACAAGCACGACGCGCGTTGCCCATGCTCGTGGGTAACGCGCCGCACGTCTTCGGTTATACTCGGGGTTTTCCCTGGCGTGGCTCGACGCGCCAGCGCTTCACGGCTTTATCCATCTAATCCCCACGTTCAAGAGAGACAGGACCCACCATGAGCAACCTGCAAACCGTCATCGACGCTGCCTTTGAGAACCGCGCTGAAATCACTCCGGGCAATGTATCCGCCGAAGTGCGCGACGCCATCAACGAAGCCATCAATGGTCTGGATAAAGGCCAATGGCGCGTGGCAGAAAAAGTCGATGGCCAATGGCAGACCAACCAATGGCTCAAGAAAGCGGTGCTGCTGTCTTTCCGCATCAATGACAACGTCGTGCTCGATGGCGGCTGCACCCAGTATTTCGACAAGGTGCCGAGCAAGTTTGCTGATTACACCGAAGCTGATTTCCGCGCTGGCGGTTTCCGCGTGGTGCCCAATGCCGTGGCGCGCCGCGGTTCGTACATTGCCAAAAACGTCGTGCTGATGCCGTCGTACGTCAACATCGGCGCTTTTGTCGATGAAGGCACGATGGTAGACACCTGGGCCACGGTCGGCTCTTGCGCCCAGATTGGCAAGAACGTGCACTTGTCTGGCGGCGTGGGCATCGGCGGCGTGCTGGAACCGCTGCAAGCCGGCCCCACCATCATCGAAGACAACTGCTTTATCGGCGCGCGCTCCGAAGTGGTGGAAGGCGTGATCGTGGAAGAAGGCTCGGTCATTTCGATGGGTGTCTACATCGGCCAATCCACCAAAATCTATGACCGCGAAACCGGCGAAGTCAGCTACGGCCGCATTCCGGCAGGTTCGGTGGTGGTGTCGGGCAACCTGCCTTCCAAAGACGGCAGCTACAGCCTGTACTGCGCCGTCATCGTTAAAAAGGTGGATGCCAAGACTCGCGGCAAAGTCGGCATCAATGAACTTTTGCGTGGCATCTAAGCCATAGCTGGCGGGCCGCATCGAAGGGTGCGGCCAAAAGCTTGTGCGTCGCCGCAGGGGCACGCGGCCGACGCAGAGCTGCAACACTGCTTTGTCGGTCCATAACAACCATGGTGTCTTATGCCCCTCTTGCACAAGCTCTTTGCCGGCAGCCTGCTGGCCGCCAGCCTTTCCACGTTTGCGCTGCCTGCGCTGACGGACTTTCCCCAAGACCATAGCGATATCAAGCCTGATCCGGCCGTTACCTTCGGCAAACTGGATAACGGCATTCGCTACGCCATCCTGCCTAATAGCGAACCTAAAGGCCGCGCCAGTCTGCGCTTGCTGGTCAAAGCCGGTTCGATGAACGAGACCGACGATCAACAAGGTCTGGCGCATTTTCTGGAACACATGGCGTTCAAGGGCAGCACGCATTACGCGCCCGGCACGCTGGTTAATTACTTCCAGCGTCTGGGCATGGGCATGGGCAGCGACGCCAATGCCAACACCGGTTTTGAACGCACGGTTTACGAACTCGAACTGCCGGACACCAAACCCGAAACCATGACCGAAGGTTTGCAGGTGTTTGCCGATTTCTCCGGCGGCCTGTTGCTGAAGCCCGACCAGATCGAGGGTGAGCGCGGCGTAATTCTGAGCGAAAAGCGTGCGCGCGATTCCGTGTCTTATCGCGCCTATATCGCTGAATCGAAACATCTGTTGCCCGACAGCTTGCTGATCAAACGCATGCCGATTGGCCAGACCGATGTCATTCAGAAAGCGCAGCGCGAGCGCTTTGCCGACTTCTACAACACATGGTACCGCCCGGATCGCATCACTGTGGTGGCCGTGGGCGACTTCAACCCCAAATCAACCATCGCACTCATCAATAAAGAATTCGGCGGCATCAAGGCGCGCGCGCCGGCTCGGGCAGATTATGAGTTCGGCAAGGTCACGCCCCCTAGCGGCGTGGATATTGGCTATCACTATGATGCCGAAGCGCCGACTACCAATATCTCGATTGAAGCGTTGCAGCCGTTTCCGGGCCTCGACAAGACGCAGATCCGCCTCAATGACGTGCGCATGCAACTGGCGCTGGATATTGTGTCGCGTCGCCTCGATATCCTGGCGCACAAAGACGACGCCATCATCAGCGCGGGTTATGTTGGCGTCAATGATCTGATGACCGAGACGCGCGTTTCCAGTCTCGAAGTGACCACCAAGCCAGAAAACTGGCAGGCCGCGCTGGCGCTGGCCGAGCAGCAGTTGCGCCAGGCCTGGCAGTACGGCTTTACCGCCGATGAACTGCGCGTGGCAGTGGCCAATATGCGCACCTCGCTGCAACAGGCCGCAGACACCGCGCGTACGCGCCGCTCGCCACAACTGGCTGGCGCGCTTACCGATGCGCTGAATGATCAGAATGTGTTTACGTCGCCGCAGCAAGATCTGGCGTTGCTGACCCCGCTGCTGAACAGCATTACACCCGAAGAGGCGCTAACCGCCTTCCGTGGCGCTTGGACCGGGGGCCGCAAGCTGTTTGTAAGTGGCAACGTCAAGCTGGATGACGCGCAAGCGCAGATCAACGCCGCGTGGAAAGCCAGCACCGCCGCCGCAGTGATCGCACCCGCTAAAGATGCTGCGGTGGAGTTTCCGTACACGCAATTCGGTAACGCACCGGGCAAGATCACCGCGCAGAAGCAAGTGGATGATCTGGCCATCACGCAACTGACTTTTGCTAACGGAGTGCGCGTCAACATCAAGAAAACGCCGTATGAAGCCAACACCATCCGCATCAATGCGCGCGTGGGCGGCGGCTTGCTCACCGAACCAGCGCAAAAACAGCCTGGCCTGGCCTATGTGGCCGATCTGGCCTTCCGTGCCGGTGGCCTCGACAAGCTGAGCTGGGACGATCTGCAAACGGCGATGGCAGGCAAGCAAGTCGGGCTGGAATTTGGTGTCGGCAGCGATGCGTTGGAATTTAGCGCGCGCACCAATACTGAAAATCTCAAGTTACAACTGCAGCTGATCGCGGCCTACCTCACCCATGCTGGTTATCGCCCGGAAGCTTTGTCGGCTGCGCGCAAAGCGATTGCCCAGAACGCCATTTCGCTGGAGCACACGCCCGAAGGCATGCTGCGCTCGCGGATTCCGCGCGAACTGGCCAGCAATGATCCGCGCTTTGGCGTGCCGTCACGCGATGAAGCCAGCGCCCGCACGCTGGCTGAGCTGAAGGCCTGGCTGGACCCGCAGTTGCAACATGGCCCGCTGGAGATTTCGCTGGTAGGCGATCTGGAAACGCCACAAGTAATCCAGGCCTTGTCCGAAACCCTGGGCGCGCTACCCGCACGGGACGCCAAGCCCGACTATGCCGAAGCACGCAAGGTCAAGTTCCCGGCGCCGCTGACTGAAACACTGAAAGTCAGCACGCAAATCGATCGCGGCGTGGTGTTTATGGTGTGGCCGACCCCTGATGCGCTGGATGTGACGGTCAACCGTCGCTTTAACCTTCTGAGCGAGATCATGCGCAACCGGCTGTGGGACACCATCCGCACCCAGATGGGCAGCTCGTACAGCCCCACCGCCTTCTCGCAAATGAGCGACACGTTTACCCACTACGGCATGCTGGGCGTGATGATTACGGTGGAACCCGGCGCTGCGCCCAAGGTGGCCGAGGCGGTTAAAGGCATCGCCGCCGAACTGCAAAAGACCGGCATCAGCGATGACGAACTGGAACGCGCGCGCGCTCCGGTGCTGACGGATATCCGTGACTCGGCGCAAAACAACAGCTACTGGCTGCATGTGGTGCTGGATGGCTCGCAAGAACGGCCGCAGCGACTGGATTGGGCACGCACGCGCCTGAGCGGCTACGAGCACATCAGCAAGGCGGAAATCACAGCCATCATCAAGCAATACCTGAAGCCCGAGGACGTCTCGACGTTTATCGTGCTGCCCGTGGCGCAAGCCAAATAAGCGTGCCGCCACCGTCTTGCCGCTACCCCGCACGCGCTTGCGTTCGGGGCGGCGGCAAGGCGGCTGCAGGCCATTACATCGAATTGCGGATACAAAAAAGCCGGCGCAATCAGATTGCCTCCGGCTTTTTTCAGTACTGAGCCCGACGCTTGTCGCCGGACCCGATAACCGCTACGCCCTCGTTACAGCACGATATCGCGCGATACCCCGTAACGACGCAGAATGCGGCGCAGTTGTTCCAGCGCTTCAATCTGGATCTGGCGCACGCGTTCGCGGGTCAGATTGAGATTGGCAGCCAGATCTTCCAGCGTACAAATTTCATAGCCGTTCAGGCCATAGCGGCGCTCGATCACCATGCGCTGCTTGTCGTTCAGTTGCTTGAGCCACTCACGCACGTAACGCTCGATTTCGGCGTTCTGCAGCAAGGTCTCCGGACCGTCGTGCTGGTCGTCGGGGATGGATTCGCCAATGGTCAACATCGGGTCGATATCGAGCGGCGCATCCAGCGAAGCCACGCGTTCGTTCAGGCCCATAATCCGGCGCACATCTTCCACCGGCTTGCCCACCAGCGCTGCGATATCTTCCACCGCAGGCTCGTGCCCCAGATGCGCTTCCAGATGGCGTTGCGCACGCAGGTACACATTCAGCTCTTTGATCACATGCACCGGCAGCCGGATGGTGCGCGACTGATTCATGATGGCGCGCTCGATGCTCTGGCGGATCCACCACGTGGCATAGGTCGAAAAGCGGAAACCACGCTCCGGGTCAAACTTTTCCAGCGCGTGCATCAAACCGATATTGCCCTCTTCGATCAGATCGAGCAGGGTCATGCCGCGGTTGATGTAGTGCTTGGCAATGTTGACCACCAGACGCAGATTGTGCTCGATCATTTTCTGCCGGGCTTCAAAATCACCCTGCACAACACGACGAGCCAGTGCGCGTTCCTGGTCTGGCGTCAGCAACGGGCTGTGGCCAATTTCATTCAGATAAATCTGGGTTACGTCGCCGGTGCTTTCGTAGCTGGTGTTATCCGCTTCTTCCGCCGCGACGGCTTCGGCTTCGGCCTCTTTCTCGCCTTCGCCTTCAATCAGCTCGAGGTCTTCCTCTTCGAGCAGTGCTTCGTCTTCCAGGATATCGATTTGATCGTTCATGATTTATCTAGTGGATGTATTTGGCAGGATCGACCGGTTTGCCAAATCTGCGAATTTCAAAGTGCAGTTCAACCCGGTCGGCATCGGTATTGCCCATCTCCGCGATCTTTTCACCCTTCTTGACGATGTCGCCCTCCTTGACCAGCAATTTGCTGTTGTGTGCATAGGCACTCAGGAATTCTGCGTTGTGTTTGATGATGATCATTTTGCCGTAGCCGCGGAGACCGCTTCCGGCATAAACCACCTTACCAGACGCTGACGCAACCACAGACTGCCCCAATTTACCGGCAATATCAATACCCCGACTTTCTTCGCTGAAAGGTTTATCGCTATTGCCTGCGGTTGGCTTCAGCCAGTCGCTCACCTCCGCATCACCGGCCACAGCGGCCGAAGCCGCGCTGGCTGGGGCTTTCTCGTTACCGTTTGTTACATTACTGACGCTTGGTTGCACCGCAGCATTCACTGTCGCGGCCGGTAAACTTCCGTTGGCATTTTGTGGTTTCGGCGCAACTGCGGGGCCATCGGCCGTTGCCCCTATGCCACTGGCATTTTGGGCGGTGAAGGGCAATTTGACTGCCTTGGGGTAATGCGCGTTCGCGGCAACAACGGGCCCAGCCGGATTAGCGGCAGGTGCATTGCTGGCCCCGCCCGCCGCCAGCGGCGCAACCGTTACCGGCGCGTCCTGTTTTAGCGCATGCACTTCCACGCCAGCGGGGGCGTTATCGTCGCCAGCCACCGCGCCGGGCGCACCCGACGCGCTCAACTTCAAGGTCTGGCCAATCTTGATGCCATTGATGTCCTGCAAGTTGTTCCACGCCGCCAGATCGCGATAGGCCACGCCATGGTCCAGTGCGATGCGATACAGCGTATCGCCCTTCTTCACCACATAAGTGCCGCCCGGCGCGCCCGCATCACCGGTCGAGGCTGGCGCATTGGCGTTACGGATCGGCGCGGCGCTGGCCACCGGCGCCGGGGCGCCCGATTGATTGCGGTCGACAATCGGAGCAGGCGCGTCCGGATTGCTGGCGCAAGCGGCCAACAGGGTGGACAACAAAGCAGGAACCATCAAACGCTGCCAACTCACGAAAATCTCCTTGTTTTTAGTCATTGCGTATTAGGTGTTCTAAAAGTGGTATCGGCCGGAAAACCGGCCGCTGGATGCTGAAATTCAAGGTCTGCACGCCAGCGCAGCTGGCACGGCATCAGGCCACGCCGGGCAAAAGCGGTACAAAGCGCACTTTCTCCAGCTTGCTTTCCAGGGGGCCATCCGGTGTCATTTCGATCACGCGCAGTTCTTGCGCATCAGTGCCCACCGGAAACACCAGGCGGCCGCCGGGCTTAAGCTGCGCAATCAGCGCCTCGGGCACCACTGGCGCGGCGGCGGTCAGCATGATGGCGTCAAACGGGCCCGATTCGGCCAGACCACGGCTGCCATCGCCGTGCCGTAGTCGCGTATTCAGAACCCCCAGCGCGGCCAAACGTTCCCGCGCATGTTTGGCCAGACCACCGATGCGTTCGATTGAATATACGGTTTTAAAGAATTGCGCCAGCACCGTGGTCTGATAACCGCAGCCCGTGCCAATTTCCAGCACGCGTTCGCGCTGCGGCACGTCGATGGCCAGTTCGGTCATGCGCGCCACGATGTAGGGTTGCGAAATGGTCTGGTTATGGCCGATCGGCAGCGAATTATCGTCGTAGGCTTTGTGCGCAAACGCCTCGTCGACAAAGGCGTGGCGAGGCACTTCGCCCATCACGGTCAACACATCGGGGTCGGTAATACCTTGCGTCTTCAGCCGTTCGATCATGCGGGCGCGCGTACGCGCCGAGGTCATGCCGTTGCCGGGCAAGGCATTGAAGTTCATGCGCATAGCCATGTCGCCACCGCATCCAGTTCTGACCACGCGGTCAGATCGATCGACAAAGGCGTCACCGAAACATAGCCTTCGTTGATCGCATGAAAATCGGTGCCCTCGCCGCCCACGGCCGCATCACCCACCGGGCCCACCCACCAGATGGGCTCGCCGCGGGGGTTCTGCGCCTTGATCACCGGTGACGATTTATGCCGTCGCCCCAGCCGCGCCATTTTTTTGCCCTTGATCTGGTCATACGGCAGATTGGGCACGTTTACATTCAACAAGGTGGGATGGGTAAACGGATGGCGTTCAATGTGCTGCACCAGCTCCAGCGCAATCTGCGCCGCGCCGTCAAAATATTCGGGATTACGCGAAGCCAGCGAGAACGCGATTGCGGGCACGCCCAACAAATAGCCCTCGGTAGCGGCCGCCACGGTGCCGGAATAAATGGTGTCGTCGCCCATATTGGCGCCGTGGTTAATGCCGGACACCACCAGATCGGGCAGCGTATCCATCAAGCCAGTGGCGGCCAGATGCACGCAATCGGTGGGGGTGCCGTTGACGTACAGAAAACCGCCCGGCGCCTGGCGCACGGTCAGCGGCCGGTCCAGCGTCAACGAATTGCTGGCGCCGCTGCGTTCGCGCTCGGGCGCGCAGACCATGATCTCGTAATGCTTGCCTAGTGCGCGCGCCAATGCGGCAATACCTGGCGCGAAATACCCGTCATCGTTGGATACAAGAATTCTCATTGGGCCTCCACTGCGCCGTATTCTAGCCGCATGCCCAGGCCCCGCGAAACTGCCGCCCTGTGAGCGTTGCAGAATCCGTCGTGACTGGCGGAAACCATCGCTTTTTCTGCATGTTTCAGTGCAAGGTTCGCGGAATCGAAAGCACAAATTCCGGTATTCGGGCATCGAACACCGTGCCGTCATGCGTACGCATCTGATAGCTACCACGCATGGTGCCCACGGGTGTATCCAGCGTCGCGCCGCTCATGTATTCAAACGACTGGCCCGGCTGCAGTACCGGCTGTTCGCCGATGACGCCCATGCCGCTGACTTCCTGCACGCGGCCTTCCATATCGGTGATCAACCAGTGGCGCGCAATCAGCTGCACCGGCACTTCGCTGCGATTGGTGATGGCAATGCGGTAGGCGAACACATAGTGGTGTTCGGCCTCATCAGACTGCTCGGGCACGAAATGCGCCACCGGCACAATCTCGATGTCATAACTGCTGGTTTTGCTCATGGCATCAATCCACAGAACGGCAAGTGGCGCAATCTTAGCAGCCCTCACCCCGGGCGGTACGCCAGGATGCGCTACAATCGCCGCATTGCGTCAAACACTAGACCTCTGGAGACCATCCCATGCCCGAATACCGCATCGCCCCCAGCATTCTTTCCGCCGACTTTGCCCGCCTGGGCGAAGAAGTGCGCAATGTGTCCGAAGCGGGCGCCAGCCTGATTCACTTTGACGTGATGGATAACCATTACGTACCCAACCTCACCATCGGCCCGCTGGTGTGCGAAGCCATCCGTCCCTATACCGATCTGCCGATCGACGTGCATCTGATGGTCAAGCCGGTGGATCGCATCATTCCCGACTTTGCCAAAGCGGGCGCCAACATCATCACCTTCCACCCCGAAGCTTCGGACCACGTCGACCGCTCGCTGTCGCTGATCCGCGAACACGGCTGCCAGTCCGGCCTGGTGTTCACCCCGGCTACCTCGCTGGATTATCTCGATTACGTGCTCGACAAGGTCGACATGGTGTTGCTGATGTCGGTTAACCCGGGCTTTGGCGGGCAAAAGTTTATTCCCGCCATGATGGACAAGGCCCGCGCCGCCCGCGCCAAGCTGGATAAATACAAAGAGCAAACCGGCCGCCATATCGCGCTGGAGATCGACGGCGGCGTCAAAGTGGACAATATCGGCGAACTCGCCGCCGCGGGCGTGGATACCTTTGTGGCTGGCTCGGCCATCTTTGGTCATCCCGACTACAAGGCCATCATCGCCGAGATGCACCGGCAAATTGCCCTGCACACCCAAGCGCAATAACCATGAGCATCAAGGCCTACGCATTTGATCTGGATGGCACGCTGGTCGATTCGATTGCCGATCTGGCCCGCGCCGCCAATGCCGCGCGCGCCGATCTGGGCTTGCAGGCGCTGACCGAAGACATCGTCGAGCGCTTTGTCGGCGACGGCGCGGCCTCGCTGGTGGCGCGTACGATAGCGGGCGACATCAGCGCCGAGTTCACCGGCACCGCCTTGCAGCAACAAGGGCTGGTGGCGTTTAACAAGCACTATCTGGCAGGCCTGAGCATCGCGACGCGCTTCTATCCCGAAGTGCAAGCGACGCTGGCCACGCTGCACGAACGCGGCTACCCGCTCGCCATCGTCACCAACAAGCCCGAGCGCTTTACGCTACCGCTGCTGCGCGAACTGGGCGTGCGCGAGCATTTTGATCTGGTGATCAGCGGCGATACGCTGGCCGAGCGCAAACCGTCCGCGCTACCCCTGCTGCATGTGGCCGAGAAGTTGGGCGTTAATCCGGGCGAATTGTTGATGGTGGGCGATTCCATCAACGACGTGCTGGCGGCACAAGCGGCGGGCTGCCCGGTGGTGGTGGTCAGTTATGGCTATGGCAGTGACGTGGAAAGCTTTAACGCCGACCATATCGTGCAGCGCTTTAGCGAGTTGCTGGAGTTTGTGGACGCTTAAGCGCCCCACCCGCCAGCCGCGCCAATAAAAAACCGGAGCAGACAGTACAGTCGCTCCGGTTTTCTTATTTGGTGCCGCTTCAATCAACGGTCACGCTTGTTTGCGATATTCGACAAACGCGTAATGCACGCCACTGGCCGCATCCACGTGGGCCTCGCGGCTGACTTCGCGCCACACGCTGCGATCAAATTCCGGAAAATACGCATCGCCGTCGGGGCTGGCGGCCACTTCGGTCAGATACAGCACATCGGCTTGCTGCAAGGCTTGGGTGTAGATTTCGCCGCCGCCAATCACAAATACGCTTTGCACATCGGGCACTGCCGCGACGGCGGCGTCGATGCTGGCAAACGCTTCCGCGCCTTCCGCCACCCAGCTGGACTGGCGCGTTACCACCAGATTGCGTCGACCCGGCAACGGGCGCCCCAGCGAATCCCAGGTTTTGCGGCCCATCAACACCGGCTTGCCCAGCGTGAGCGCTTTAAAGCGCTTCAGGTCATCGGGCAGGCGCCACGGCAGACGGTTTTCGATGCCGATGACGCGGTTTTCGCCCACCGCGGCGATCAACGCCAGTTCTGGCTTGTGCTTGTGCATAGTCGTCATGGTTGATCTGCCTTAGCGGTCCGCGACCATCAATGCGCTGCCCGCAGCGACAAACAAGCTGCCCGACAACTTGCGGAAAATCATCATATTGCGTTGCCGACCCAACCACGGCGACACGCGATGACCCAGCATGGCGTAGGTGCTCATCGCGCCAAAATCCACCACCACCCAGGTCGCCGCCAGCACGGCAAATTGCGCCAGCTGGCCATGGCTGGGGTCAATAAAATGCGGAAACAGCGAGCCAAAAAAGATCAGATCTTTAGGATTGGAAATGCCAATCTTGTAGCCCGTGGTAAACAACTTGCCCAGCGACATACTGGCTTCGCCGGCCTGCGCTTGCGGAGCCACCATGGCACCGCGATCGCGCCAGGCGCTGATGCCCAGCCAGATCAGATAGCCCGCACCCACATATTTGATCACCGCAAACGCGGTGTGTGACGCCAGGATAATCGCGCCCAGGCCCGCTGCCGAAATACTCATCAAGGTAAACGACGCGCTCATGCCCCCCAGCACCGTCATCACGGTGCGTCGGCCGCCGTGTTGCACGCCATGCGTCATGCAGATCAGCGCCGACGGACCCGGCACGCCGATGATCAGCGTAATCACGCCCAGATAAACCAACCACAGAGACCCGCTCATAATCCACTCCGCCAGCGCCACGCGCTGGATGCAATACCGCCACCATGGCGGGACCGGGATTGTGGCGTATGCAGCGGGTGGGCGGCAATGCTCACATTCCCGCACCCGACCGCAGCACAGCCGGGGCCACCATACATCGCGCGCGCCGCTCGGATGTGGCAAGCCGCAGGCTGGCAGGTACAATGGCGGCCGCAACCCATGATCTGGAAAACGCATGACCGCCCTACCGCAAGTCCAGCCGCTGGACGACAACGAACTCGACCGTCTCGACACCTTTCTGATGTGCCCGCGCACGCCCGACGCCACCATGGACGTCGAGATGCTGGATGGCTTTCTGGTGGCGCTGACCGTCGGCCCGGAAGCAGTACCCGAAGAAGAATGGCTGCCCGCTATTTTTGATAACCAACCGCCCGAGTTTTCTGATCAGGTGGAAGCCGATGACATCATGGGCCTGATCCGCCGCCACGCCGCGGTGATCGCCGATGCGTACTCGGCCAAAAACCGCAATCGCGCCACCGAAGAGCCGCTGTATTACCCGCTGATCCTGCAAGACGAAGGTCTGGACGAAAAGTGGCAAGAAACCGTCGGCGCATATTGGGCCGCAGGTTTCCAGGCCGGCGTGGGCGCGCGGCTGGATGCGTGGTCTGAGCTGATGGACGCGGATGAAACGTTTGTCGAAAGCGTATTCAAGATTGCCGCCCTGCATGACGATGGCACCGACAACGCTGAAGACGAGGACACCGGCATCGAGCCGCTGGACACCATCGGCAAACGCGAACAACGTCTGGCCGAACTGCCGTGGCTGGTGGAAGACATCATGTACACGTGGCTGGATAAACAATTTGGCCAGGTCGAACAGGTGGTTAACACCGAACCCAAAGTCGGCCGCAATGATCCGTGTCCGTGTGGCAGCGGCAAAAAATTCAAGAAGTGCCACGGCGCATAAGTCGCCCGCGAGCGCCCTCCTTTCATCCACCAAGTGAGCTTTATGCATCGTATTGTTATTCAGGCGCCCGAAATCGCCACGCAAAACCTCAAGCAACTGGCGCGTTTGTCGGGCGCGGGCGAAATTCAGGCCATACACCAGCAAGCGTTCCGGCTGATCGGCGCTGATATCAGCAATCAGGAAGCCGTGGCTGATTTTTGCGAATCCGCGCAACTGGACTGGGCGTTTATCCCGGAAGACCTGGGCGTGCGCGATATCGGTCTGGTGGTGATGGATATGGATTCGACGCTGATCACCATCGAATGCATCGATGAAATTGCCGACATGGTGGGCATCAAGCCGCAAGTGGCCGAGATTACCGCCGCAGCGATGCGCGGCGAGCTGGACTTTAAAGCCAGCCTGACGCGTCGGGTGGCCTTGCTGGCCGGGCTGGAAGTAGGTGCACTGCAACGCGTGTACGACGAACGCCTGAAGCTGATGCCGGGCGCGGAAAAGATGCTTAAGGGCTTTCAGGCCGCAGGCGCGCAAACGCTGCTAATTTCAGGCGGCTTTACCTATTTTACCGACAAGCTGCAGCCGCGCCTGGGCTTGACGCACGCCATCGCCAATGTGCTGGAAGTGGCCGACGGCAAGCTCACCGGCCGCGTGGAAGGCGATATTGTCGACGCCGAGCGCAAACGCGCCGAGTTGATCCGCCTGCGCGATGAACTGGGTCTGGAGCCGCATCAGGTGGTGGCGATGGGTGACGGCGCCAACGATCTGCCGATGCTGCATGCAGCGGGCTTTGGGGTGGCCTGCCATGCCAAACCCAAGGTGCAAGCCGAAGCGCCGTATTGCATCAACTACGTGGGTCTGGACGGCGTGCTCAATTACTTTCTGTGATGGCGCCGGTTTGATGTTTTAAAAAAGAGAGGGTGGCCCATATGGACCACCCTCTCTGGTTTGCGCGACGCCAGGCTCAGCGCGTGGCGATCGGGGCTATTTGAACAAATCCAGTATCTTGCTGCGATCTTCGGCCACATCAGATGCGTTGGCCGCGTCGCTGGCATCGCTGGCATCCGGCGCGCCTACATCAACCCCCGCCACAAAGCCATTGCCCGGCGTCTTGTCGGCCAGATACAGCTCGCCATCAATCACCGCCACATCATCGGGCGGCGCGGCCTGGTACATCGGCACGTTGTGTAGCGCCTTGTCCATGAACGAAATCCACAGCGGCAGCGCCAGCTGCGCGCCAAATTCGCGGCTGCCCAGGCTGCGCGGCTGGTCGTAGCCCAACCACGTGACCGCCACCATAGTGTGTTGATAGCCAGCAAACCAGCCATCCACCGCATCATTGGTGGTACCGGTCTTGCCGGCCAGATCGGTACGCTTAAGGCTATTGGAATTTGCCGCCGTGCCATGCTGCGCCACGCTTTGCAGCAGGCTATCCATGATGAAGGCGTTACCGGCGCTGATAATGCGCGGCGCATCTTTGCCCGCCACGGTGGGCTTGGCTTGTGAAATCAACGTGCCACGCGCATCCGACACTTGCGCAATCAACCACGGCGCAACGCGATAGCCGCCGTTGGCAAACACGGCATAGCCGTTGGCCAGTTGCAGCGGCGTCACCGCGCCCGCGCCCAATGCCATGGTCAGATAAGCCGGGTTTTTGGCCGGATCAAAGCCAAACTGTGCCGCGTACTGTTGCGCATATTGCGGCGTGATGTAGTTCAGCGTGCGGATGGCCACCAGGTTTTTCGACTTCTGCAAACCACGGCGCAACGTGATCGGGCCTTCTGGCTGGTCATCGTCTTTCGGATCCCATTGCTGGTTGCCGGTTTGTTCGGCCGTCAGGCTAAACGGCGCATCGTTCACCAGGGTGGCAGGGGCCAGACCTTTTTCCAGCGCGGCCGAATAGATAAACGGCTTGAAGGTGGAGCCCGGCTGCCGCCACGCTTGCGTGACGTGGTTAAACTTGTTGCCGTCGGCTTCAAAGCCGCCCACCAGGGCTCGGATCGCGCCGTTTTCTGGTGCGATGGCAATCAGCGCGCCTTCCACTTGCGGCAACTGGTTAATCTGCCACTGGCCCTTGGCATCTTTGTTGATGCGCACCACCGAGCCAATCTGAATACGCAGCTTGGGGCTGGCATTGGCGCTTAACGCACGGGCGGCAAATTTCAGGCCATCACCGCTCAACGCCACTGCATCGCCGTCGCTGGGCTGCACCACCAGTTTTTTGCTGGAGGCTTCCAGCACCACGGCCGCCAGCAAATCGCCGTTATCGGGATATTGTTCCAGCGCATCGTCAATCGCCTGCTGGCGGTCGTCCGCGTTCTCCGGCAATTGCACCAGGCCTTCCGGGCCGCGATAACCGTGGCGACGGTCGTAATCCATCACGCCAGTGCGCACGGCTTTATAAGCAGCGTCCTGATCCACCGAATTAACGGTGGTGGTGACTTCATAACCGTGGGTATAGGCATCGTCTTTGTACTGCGCGTACAAAGTCTGGCGCACCATCTCAGCCACATATTCGCCATGCACGGCAAACTGGTTGCTGCTGGCCACCACGCGGATCGGTTCGGCCACCGCCGCCTGGTATTGCGCCTGATTAATGTAATTGAGCTCCAGCATGCGCTTGAGGATGTATTCCTGGCGGATTTTGGCGCGCTTGAAATTATTGACCGGGTTGTTGGCCGATGGCGCTTTGGGCAAGCCCGCCAGCATGGCGGCCTGGGCCAGATCAATCTGGCGCAAATCCTTGCCAAAATACACGCGCGATGCGCTGGCAAAACCATAAGCGCGCTGCCCCAGATAGACCTGGTTCATATACAGCTCAAGGATCTGGTCCTTGGTGAGCGCGTGCTCGATCTTGTACGCCATCATCACTTCGTACAGCTTGCGGGTGGCCGTTTTTTCGCGCGTTAAAAAGAAGTTACGCGCTACCTGCATGGTGATGGTGCCACCGCCCTGCGTGGCCGACCCATGGGTGACGTCAGCGACCACAGCACGCATCACGCCCACATAATCCACGCCACCATGTTCGTAAAAGCGACTGTCTTCGATGGCCAGAATGGCTTGCTTCATCACCGGCGGGATATCGGCAAACTTGACCACGCTGCGGCGCTCTTCGCCAAATTCGCCGATCAGCACGTGGTCGGCGGTATAAACCCGCAGCGGCACCTTGGGCTGAAAGTTGGTCAGTACATCGAGCGGCGGTAGTTTGGGCACCAGCAGCACGCCCACATAGGCGATAATCAAGCCCACCAGGGCGATCAATGCGGCCAGCAAACCAACAATAATGGCCAGAAAACCCGCCTGACGGCGTGGCTGGGCGGTGCGCGAGCTTGCGGGGTGATGCGGCATCTTGTACGTAACAGGCCTTGAAGACGGAGGCATGATCATACCGACGTCTGTCTGTTGTGTCAGAAACCGGCGTCACGCCACTTATTGATTACGAGAAAGCACCGCCGCCATCAGCCGTAGCGCTCTTGCAGCATGAATACCACGCGCGCAATCACGGGATTCCAGTCGCGCCGCTCCGGCTGGCGCAGCAAACGCATTTGCGGATACCACGGACTGTCGTCGCGCCGTTCCAGCCAACGCCAGTCGGTTTTGTGTTTTGGCAATAATACCCAGCACGCCTTGCCGATGGCCCCCGCCACATGCGCCGCCGCCGTGTCCACGCTAATCAGCAAATCCAGTTGCGCAATGACCGCTGCGGTATCGGCGAAATCGCTGATCTCGTGGCCCAACGCAATCAGCTTGCCAAACCCTGCGGCGAACGCCGCCTCCTCTTCGCCATTGCCCTTTTGCACGCTGATCCATTCCACGCGATCGCCCAGCGCTTCAAACAAGGGCTCCAGCGTGGCCAGGCCAGGCAGGGATCGGTCCAGATCGTTGCGGTTGCCAGCGTTACCTTTCCACGTCAGGCCGATGCGCGGTTTGCGCGGGCCTGCGCCCACGGCCTTATCGACGCGCTGGCGCCAGTGCACCAACACGTCGGGCGGCGCGGCCAGATACGGCACATCGCGGGCAAAATCGCTTTCCGGGATTTGCGTCCACAACGGCAAACTCATCGGCAAAGTCCAGAAATCATGCGGCACCAGCCGGTGCAAGCCATCGCCTTGGGTCAGGATTTCGTCGACACCCGCCAGCGATTGCAACAGCCGTTTAAGCGGTGTTTTGGTCACCAACGTAATGCGCGCCACGCCCATGCGCTTGAGCGCCGGCACAAAGCGGCAAAACTGGATCTCATCGCCAAAGCCTTGCTCGGCCCAGATCAGCAAGGTTTTGCCTGCCAGCGCTTCGCCGCGCCACTGCGCAAACGGCAAGACGGGCAGCAACGTGGGTCGGTCGCGCATGCTGGGGTCGGAGCGCCATTCGTGTTGCACCCAGCCCTCTGCATAGCGGCCCTGCCCCAATAACAAATAAGACAGATTAAGCCGCGCACGGGCGTGATGCGGGTCCAGCTTCAGCGCTTCGCGAAACGCCGTCTCCGCAGCCACCGCGTCGCCTTGTTGCGCCAGCATCGCCGCCATATTGCTCCAGGCGCGGCCGTCAGTTGGGTCCAGCTCCAGCGCCCGCGCATAACAGGCATAGGCCTCGGGGTAGCGCTCGGCATGGGTCAGGGCATTGCCCAGATTGGACAGCACTTCGTTTGACAACGGCGTGCGCGCCAGCGCCTGGCGGTGCACGGCCACGGCGGCTTCGTGCTGGCCGGTTTCGTCGAGCAAGATGCCCAGATTGGTATGGGTGTCGGCGCGCCACGGCTCCAGTGCGATGGCGTGGCGCAGCAACGCTTCGGCCTCGTCGTAGCGCTCTTGCCAGGTCAGCATCACCGCCAGATTACACAGCGCCGCCACATGCGTCGGCGCCAGTTCGATGGCGCGGCGATGATGGCGTTCGGCCTGGTCATAGCGCGCGCGATCGGCCAGAAACACGCCAAAGTTGGTGTGCACATCGGCATCGTCGTCCGCTGCGGCCACGGCGCGTACGTGGAGCGCCCCGGCTTCCTCATCGCGGTCGCTCGCGGCGTACACACCTGCCAGATTGGTCAGCGCGCCCACGTGGCGAGGGTCTTGCTGCAGTAGCTGTGTAAAGCACGCTTCCGCCACATCCAACTGACGATGATCGGACATCAACACGCCCAGGTTGAGCAGCGCCAGCGGATTGCCCGGATCAACCGCCAAGGTCTGGCGGTAATGCAATTCAGCCTGCCCATCGTCGCCCAGCGTGCGAAACAATACGCCCAGATTGAATTGCGCCACCGCATTGGCCGGTTCGCGCTGCACCACGCGCTGCCAGTATTGCCGGGCCTGCGCATGATCTTGCAACTGCACCGCGCACAGCCCGGCCAGAATCAGCAGCTCGCCGTCATAAGCGTCGCTGGCCAGCCAGTCCTGCAGCAATGCCAGCGCAGCGGCGGGATTGCCCTGCTGCAACAGCTGGCGCGCGGGCAAGAGCAGATGGGGCAGATCGGTCATAACGCGTCCGGAGCGGGGTGATGGGGCATGATTGAAGCATAAACCGCGGCTGCGACAACATTGCCTGACGTAATCATTTTCTGAATTACCGTAGGTGTACCCACTGTAACGTGCTTGTAAATGGCTTGGGGTGGTGGGTCTTGACCCACCCTATGAGACGCTCGTGGTTCGGGGCAGTAATGGTAAAAAACGGGGCCGCGGTGGCCGCGGCAATCTGGCACCTCAGCAGTTGCACAACGCCAGACGGAGATACGGGCGCGATACGATGGCCGCAAAAGCAAGTATTTTGATCTTTCCAGGCCACACCTGGCGCTAGCCGCCATTGTCCGCACAGCGCATTGAGGGTTATGCTCGCGGCCGTCCCCCGCATCGTGGGGCGCGACGGTCGATAGTCGCATCCGTCAAGAATCAAAACCCGGCGCACCGGACGATGACGCCCTACACAGGTCTGCAATGAAATTAGGTATTTCTTCCCACGCCTTGCGCTTGAGCGGCGGTATTGAGCGCTATGCAATGGACCTGGTCGACGGTTTTACGGCACTGGGCATCCAGCCCGTATTCTTTGCCAAGCGGTTTGACGACACCCTGCCCGCCTGCCGGCTGGTGCAAAAAGAACAGATCAACGTGCGCTGGTTGCCAGCGCGTTATCGCGACGCCTGGTTTGCTGCGCGTCTGCCCAAACGCCAACGCGCCGCGGGCGTGGACCTGCTGATCGGCTGCAACCGCATTGCTTCGGCCGACATCGCCATCTGCGGCGGCACCCATATCGGCTTTATGCGCGCCACGCACAAGCAGGAAACCAGCAAAGACCGCATGCAGATCAAGCTGGAACGCGCGCATTACCAGCATGCGCGGCTGATTGTGGCGCACTCGCGCGCCATGCAGACCGAATTGATCGACGACTATGGCGTGGCGCCCGGCAAAATCCGCGTGATTTATCCGCCCGCCGCTGCCGAGCGTTTTAGCCCCATCAACGACGAACGTCGCGCCGCTTTGCGCCAGCAACTGGGCTGGCCCAGCGACCGCATCATCTTTGCGTTTCCGTCGTCTTCGCACGAACGCAAAGGCCTGCCTGCGCTGGCGCATTTTTTTGAAAGCACCGATTTGCCGGTAACGCTGGCCGTCGTCGGCCGCCCGCTGCCGCGCACGTGGCGCAATGTGCAGTATTTGGGTTACCACGCCGATATCGAACAGATTTATCAGGCCGCCGACTTTACCGTGCTGGCTTCCACCTATGAGCCGTTTGGCCTCGTCGGCATCGAATCAGTATTGTGTGGCACGCCCGTGTTGTTGGCCGATGGCATCGGCAGCACCGAAGTGCTGGACGACGCGGCGCAGATCAACTTTGGCGCGCAAGACGCTGAAGGCCTGGCCCGCGCCGTCGCCAGCGCCGTGCAACGCGTACGGCAAGGCACGGCCCGATTGCGCCAGCCTGCCAGTCACATCAGTTATGCCACCGACACCCGCACCCATGCGCAAGCACTGCTGGATGCCTGGCGGGAGGCCGCATGAACCAGGCCTTGTTAGCCCGTCATCCGCGCCTGCAATCCGGCTTTACGTTGTGGTTTAGCGCGCTGCTGCTCGTCGGTTTATTCAGCATTTTGTGTCTGCGCGGCGTTACCAATGCATGCCTGGCCCTGATGTTGGTGTCCAGCGTTGCCTGGCTGCTGATTGCGCGGCCGCATCTGCCGCCACGCCAATGGCGCTGGGCGTTGCTGGGTTTTGTAGCGTGGCCGCTGCTGGTGGCGCTACAAGTGGGCACCATGCCCGGCGTGCAACCGCGCGCTTTCGATGCGCAACTGCGTTTTCTCGGTTCAATTCCCGTCGCGTTTGCCTTGGCCAGTCTGCCGGGTGTTAATGCCCGCGTCTTGCGTATCGGCAGCAGCCTGGGCGCGATTGCCGCGTTGACGGCGGGCCTGCTGTTTATGCATCAAACCGGCGAACCGCGCGCGGCCAATCCGTTTACCAATGCCATTCCGTATGGCGATATCGCCTTGCTATTGGGCGTGCTGCCGCTGTATGGCATCAGCCGCTGGCGGCAACCGTCGCGCGTGGATGTGCTGGCCATGATCGGCGCACTGGCCGGGCTGGCCGCCAGCGTGTTGTCAGCGTCGCGCGGTGGTTGGGTGGCGGTGCCCCTGTTTGCCGTGCTGCTGCGCATGCCGTGGCGCGCGTGGATGTCTTTGTTGCTGCTGATCTTGCTGACCGGGTTTTTGCTGGCGCAGTTTGATCCGATGTTTGCCTCGCGCTTCCAGGCCGCCAGCAGCGATCTGCAATTGCTGGCGCACGGCAACCGCGACACCTCGATCGGCCTGCGTACCCAATTGTGGCAAAGCGCGCTGCATGTATTCAGCCAGCATCCGTGGCTGGGGGTGGGCAAAGGTTTGCTCAAGCCGACGCTGGAAACGCTGGCGCAACAAGGCGTGATCAGCCCGCTGGCCTCCTCGTTTTCGCACGCGCATAACGAAGTGATTTCGTCGCTGGCCGAAACCGGTCTGATCGGTGCGGTGTTTTTGCTGTGCCTGTATGTCTGCCCGGCCCTGCTGTTCTGGCGCTATCGCAATAGCCCGCTGCCCCAAGTGGCTGGCATCGCGCGTATGGGCCTGGCGCTGGCGGGCGGCTTCTTTATCTTTGGCTGGACCGAAGTGCTGTTTATTGTGGCGATGACCACTTCGTTTTACGCGATGGTGATGGTGACGCTGCTGGGCATGCTGGCTGCGGAACTTCGCCGCCACAACGTTTATCCCCCGGCATAAGCGCCACCCACATTTGTCCGCCCGCTTGAAGGCAATACTCCGCCCCCCGAGCTGCAGGAACCTCCCAGGAAGGACGCCCCATCCGGCAATAAAAAAATGGCGCCAAGGCAAATTGCCCGGCGCCATTTTTATTTATGCGATCACCCCAACTGCATCAAGCCGCCACCGGCGCCGCCGCCAGCAAGCGCGCCGCCTTCACATCTGCGCCTTTCCAGTACAGCCAGCAATAAGCGCCATCCAGCAGCGTTGAGCCGGCGCAAAGCATCAGCAAGAACACATCGCCGGGATAATGCAAAACCATAAACACCGACACCAGCAAAGTGCCCAGGCTACGCAACCAGGTAATACGCCACGCATAGCCCACGGTGGACGGCTGCTGCACCAGCAAGATCAGGCACAACACGCTGATCACAAACTGGCACACATAGGCCGAGCGCGCGCCGATCGGCGTATCGATGCCCGACAAGGTCATGCCCCAGTACACCAGCACAAAAAAGACCACGGTCGCGCCGATAATCCAGTTGTAGCCGCGTCTGAACAACGGCGTGGTGAACTGCTCGTGCCCCAACTTGATGATTTGCCAGAAGATAAACAGATCAAAAAACAGCCACGCACGATAAGTCCAGACCAGGAACACGCCCATATCGGTGCGCAACAACACGCCCCAGACAAATTCCCACGCCAGATTGCTGGCGCCCGCCAGCACAGCCATCTCGACCACTTTAAATTTGTGCGCCTGCAGCAGCACGTAAACATAGGCCACCACCCACAACAAACAACCGACAGCAAAAAAGCCCAGTTGTAGCAAGGTGTAATGGCTGCCATCCACGCTAATGGTATTAAACAGCGCGTTCGGATCGTTAGCAGCGGTATTTAACAAAGAAGACATGATCAAACCTGTGCGGGTACGGTTTCGGGTTGGTTTTTCAGGACGGGATGCAAGGGCTGGTCCGGGATCTGGAACGGTCGGCCCGCATTGGGCCCGGCCCAGTATTTTTGCAGGGCTTCCATCAGGCGCTGGCCGTACGCCCCCATAAAGCTCTCCACCGTGTGTGAACTGTCGGCCAGGCGGGATTTGATGCGGAACACGATGCGCGCCAGATCGATCAGCCAGTCCCACCACACGCTGGCGCGCAGGCCCAGCATCGCCGCCACCTTGCGGCCCAGCAGTTGCACCATCAGATCCGGCACCAGGCCGCGCATCTCGTGCGGCAGGTTTTCTTGCAAAAACGCCACGTGCGACTGCGTCAGCATGCGGCCCGCCTCGGAAGGCCCGAAGTTGCGACGGCCCAAGGCCTTCCAGATCTTGTTGCCATCGCTGGCGTGGCGCGGCATGGCTTGCGGCACAATGCCCAGCACCAGGCCGATGGTTTTCCACAGATACAGCTGGTCTTCTTCTTGCTGCTTGCTCACCTTGACGCCCATGGCGCGCAGCCCGGCCACGGCCTCCAGTGAAAACGCCAGCATGGTGCCGACCAGTTCTTCCTGATTAACCGGTTCGCCCCACTCGGCGGGCCAGTCCTTGGCGGGCCAACCGTGGGTGCGCTTGGCGTAGAAACGAATCGCCGCATGCATCAACCGCACTTTGCGGATGGTCAGCAGGCCTTTGCCGCCGGGGTTCAGCCCGCCCGGTTCGGCGGCATTGAGGATAAAGCGCAAGGTTTCGGAGGCGCGACGCTGAAACTGGTTGGTCAGCTTGCCGGTGGAAGCCAGCACCTGCGCGCCGCCCTTTTTGCCCGCGTACAGCACAGGCAGCGATCGGCACAGCAGGCTCACGCCAAACTGGATGCCGAAGGCTGTGAAGAACGCCTGCGCGCTCTCGATGCGGCGCATGTCCACGCTGGCGGGCAAACCGGCGGTCGCGTCGAGATACGCGCGTAACTCTGGCGGTATATCGTCCGGCCACGCGGCGTCGGTTTCCATCTGGCTAAGCACCGCGTTGGCGTGTGCGCTTTCGCCGTGGGCAATCAGCGCGGCCATGCAGTCATCGGCCAGTGGATCGCCGGTTTGTTTCAGCGCATCCAACGCTGCATCGGACCAGATTGGCTTACTCATCAGGCAACACCCTTACAAATTATTTTTGTCGCCCGTGATGATAATAGGCATGCTGCTGCAAGCCATTGTCATTAACGCAAGCCGTTGCGTGGATGCCTCAATCGGCCGCACCCTGCGGCGCCACGCTTTGATGTAACCAGCCGCCTATGACAACGACATAGATATCCATTGCTCGCAATGCATATTCCCTGTACACATGTCGCCGGTAAGGCGCCGCCTTACAATCAGATACTTTTGAGAACAAGCGGGATCGGGATGGTTTTTTCAGGCTGGCGCGGACGTAGCGCGTCATTTTGTTGGTGGTTAGCGCTACTGTGCGCGCTGGCGCTGACCCAGATGGCTTACGCCCTGGACGTCAGCCCTGACACCGACGGCATTGAAATCGACCGCGACCTGACCCTGTGGCGCGACACCAGCCGCAGCGCCACCATCGACCAGGCCGTCAGCACGCTACAGCACGGCGGTTTTGCCAGCCCGCAAGGCATGGCGCGCTCACGTGGTTACAGCCGCGACGCCTGGTGGTTTCGCTTTCAGCTAAACAATCGCACCGACAACAATCTGCCCGTGCGCATTGAATACACCGATGGTTTGATTGGTCGCGTCAGCTTGTATTCGCGCCCCGCGGGCAGCCAGTTGCCATGGCGCGCCCAGGATTTTGCCAATAGCGAAACCGAAGCCAGTCGCCCGCTGCCCACGATCCGCCCGGCCTTTCCCGAAACACTGCCACCGCACGCGCAGCAAGAATATTTGATGCGCGTGGTGTTTAACGACCATGCCGATATGGCGGGCCCGATCTATTCCGCCGTACGCATCTGGAGCCACAGCGCCTTTGCGCGCGCCAACACGCACGAGATGTTCTTGCTGGGCGGCATGATCGGCATGATGGCACTGGTGGCGTTTGCCGCCTTTATTGGCTTTGCCGCCACGCGCGACAAGGCGTTTCTGTATTACGCGCTTAACCTGGTGATGCTGACGGTGTCGTTTCATAGCGCCACCGGTGTGTGGCCACTGCTGTTGTGGAACGGCCATTTCAGCTATACCGCGCTGTTTTTCTGCAGCGGCATCTATTACATCTGCGCCGCGCAGTTTGTGCGCCACTACCTGCAAACCAACAAACTCAGTCGCACGCTGGATTACGCCTTGCTGGCGATTGCGGTGATTGGCGGCATCAGCAGCCTGGGCGCGTTGACTGGCCACGCGCAATTTGCGCTGGAAGCACTCAACCTGGGCGGCATCGGCTTTCTGATTTATATCGCCGCCAGCATCAAGGCCATCCGCGCGCGCATTGGCGGCGCATGGTTGTTTCTGGCGGCATGGGCCACCTATTCGGTGTCGCTGGTGGTCACTTGGGGTTTGCGCGATTACGGCCTGATCGAACACACCGCGTTTACTTACCGTTTTATTTTCTACGGCATCATTATCGAAATGTTGCTGTTCAGCGTGGCGATGGCCTTACGCGTGCGCGATCTGCGCCAGCGTAAAGAAGCCGCCGAAACCGCCTACCGCCTGCATCTGGAAGCGCAGGCCGGCCATCTGGAAGCGCTGGTGCAGCAACGCACCGCCGAACTCGAAACCGCGCGCTACGAAGCCGAAGCCGCCAACCGCGCCAAGACCACGTTCCTCGCCCATGTCAGCCACGAAATCCGCACCCCGCTGACCGCCATCCTCGGTTATGTCGAACGGCTGCAGGACGAGCGCGCGCTGACCACGCCGCAAGCGCAGTGGCTATCGCGCATCGGGGACAGTGGCGACTATTTGCTCAGCCTGATTGGCAACGTGCTGGACGCCAGCAAGCTCGAAGCCGGGCACGTCAAACTGTATGAAACACCAATGTCGATCAGCACACTGGTACGCCAGTTGCATGGTTTGTTCCATGAACAAGCAGCCCGGCGCGGCCTGGCCTTTGGCATTAGCGTGGAAGCGCACGGCTGGTACCGGCTGGATGCCAACAAATGGCGGCAGATATTGGTCAACCTGATCGGTAATGCCATCAAGCTGACCGACGAAGGCTCGGTCAGCGTGCATCTGGCGCATGAAGAACGCGCCGATGGTCATTGGCTCTCGGCCCACGTCAGCGACACCGGCCCGGGCATTTCGCGACAAGACGCAGAACTGGTGTTCGCCCCGTTTGAACAAGCCGCTGCGGGCCGGCGCGCAGGCGGCGCGGGTCTGGGCTTGTCCATCTGCCGCGACTTTGCGCGCTTGATGGGCGGGCATATCCAGCTGGCCAGCGAGCCCGGCATCGGCACCACGTTTAGCGTACACGTGCCAGTAACGCCCACCGCGGCAGCCGAAGAACGCTCGCCCGTGGCGCGCTGGCAAGACAAGCTGGAAGGCCGCACCGTGCTGATCGCAGAAGACCAGCCGATCAACCGCGATTTGCTCAGCGACATCCTGACGCGCGCGGGCGCCACCGTGTTGACTGCCGAAGATGGCATCGATGCGTTGGGCGTGTGGCGCGCGCACCCCGAAATCGACACCATCGCGGCCGACTTCCACATGCCCTTCATGAACGGCGTGCAGTTTGCCCGCAGCGTGCGCAAGCTCAACTTCAATGGCTTGTTCTTGCTGGTTAGCGCGGGCCATTCGCTGGATGAGGCCGAACTGACCGAGGCTGGCGTCGATCGCTGGATCGGCAAACCGTTTACCCGCAATGCCTTGCTGGAAGCCGTGGCGGGCAAACCACGCAGCGGCAGTCCGATTCCGCCCAGCTCGCAGCCGCTTAACCTGGAAGAAGCCGCCGAAGCGCTCGGCTACGACATCCCGCGCGCCATGACCTTTGCCCGCCGTGGCCTCGATCGCATCGCCGCCCTGATGGAAGCGTTTGTGGACGACACCAGCCCCGACGATCGCATCCGCCACGCGCATAGCGCCAAGGGTATAGCGGGCCAGATTGGCTCCAACCGGCTGATGCAGGCGTTGGCGCGGCTGGAGCAGACACCGGAAGCCGATCGCCTGGCTGCCGTGCAACTCGAACTGGCCGCGGCCGAGGCCGCCCTGGCCAAACGCCAGCGTGATCAGCGAGCGGTCACCAGCTAGGGCGCGCCATTGCCCCGGTTTGGCGCGCCCGTAGCCGCGATGACCGCGACAACATCAACGCGCGCAGCATCGGGTACAATGCGCGGTTTCGGCCCCTCCCTATTCCTATGAATCAGTTTGTCCAGAGCCGCGCGGCGCGCTGGCTGGCCTTGTTGCTGTTTGCTGCGATGTGGTTCAGCACGCTGGGCTATCGCAAGGTGATCACGCCGGATGAAGGCCGTTACGCCGAGATCGCGCGCGAGATGGTGGTGAGTGGTGACTGGCTGACGCCGCGCCTTAACGGCATCAAGTACTTTGAGAAGCCGGCGCTGCAATACTGGGCCACGGCCGCCAGTTATAGCGTGCTGGGCCAGAACGAATTTGCCGCCCGCCTGTGGACGGGCCTGACCGGCTTTGCCGCAGTGCTGTTCGCCTTTTTTGTCAGCCGCAAATTGTGGGGCGAGCGCGTCGGCCTGACTGCCGCCATGGTGCTGGGCAGTTGTACCTGGTGGATGGCCAATGGCCATTTCAATTCGCTGGATATGGGCGTCAGCGCGTTTATGAGCATTGCCATGGGCGCATTCATGCTGGCGCAGCGCGATGCCGCCAGCAAGACAGAGAACCGCAATTACATGTTGTTATGCTGGGCCGCCATGGGCCTGGCCGTATTGTCCAAAGGCCTGATTGGCATTGTGTTGCCGGGCGCAGTATTGGTGTTGTATTCGCTGATCAATCTGGATGCGCGGCTATGGCTTAAATTGCATATCGGCAAAGGCTTGCTGCTGTTATTGCTGATTACCGCACCTTGGTTTGTGGCGGTCTCCCAAGCCAATTCTGAATTCGCTTACTTCTTTTTTATCCACGAGCATTTCCAGCGCTTTTTAACCACCGAACACCATCGCACCGGCGCATGGTGGTATTTCGTGCCGTATCTGCTGGCCGGATTAATGCCGTGGCTCAGTGTGTTGCCACAAGCATTACGCCAGGGCTGGGCTAAGTCTGCGGGTGAACACTTCCAGCCCAATCGATTCCTGTTGATCTGGGCGGTGTTTATTTTTGTGTTTTTTTCGCGCTCGGATTCCAAGCTGCCGTCTTATATCCTGCCGATTTTTCCGGCGCTGGCCATGCTAAGCGCGCAAGTGCTTACGCGTTTGTCGTCGCGTGCGCTGCGCTGGCATCTGGGCTGGCTGGCCCTGCCCGGCATGGCCACGCTGGTGGCGGCGCCCATGGTGGCGCGCCTGAGTAGCGAAAAAACCCCGCAGATTTATAATGCCGCCTTTGCCGGGTGGTTGATTCCGGCAGGCATCGTGTTGCTGGCTACCGCTTTAATCAGCTTCTGGCTGGCCAATAAGGGCCGCAATTGCCTGGCGATTGCCGTGACGGCGGGGGGCGCTTTGCTGGGATTGCAATTGCCGATGCTGGGCCATGAATCGTATGCGCATACCAATAGCGCGTATTACCTGGCGCAAGACATGCAAAAGCAGATCACGCCGCAAACCACGCTGTACGCCATTGGCTACTACGATCAGAGCTTGCCGTTTTATTTAAAGCGCACACTGCAGTTTGTGGAATACACCGACGAATTTGCCATGGGCCAGAAATCCGAGCCCGACAAGTTCATGACGCTGGATGCCTTTACGGCGCATTGGAATAAAGAGCCGCAGCCGATGGCGGTGGTCTCCAAAGATATTTATCAACAATTGCAACAGCGTGGCTTGCCCATGCGCGTTGCGGTCAGCGACCCGCGTCGCACTGTGATCGTCAAACCATGAAACTCGCTGAATTTGCCTTGATAGTATTTGGCGTGCTGTTGAATGCAGCCGCCCAGTTGCTCTTGAAAGCCGGCACCCGCCAGGTGGGACATTTTGATTTTTCGATCAGCAATGCGATCCCGATTGGCTGGCAGATCGCCACCAACCCCTATGTATTTGGTGGCCTGTGCTGCTATGCCATCAGCCTGGTGGTGTGGATTCTGGCGCTATCGCGCGTGGAAGTCAGCGTGGCGTATCCGATGCTGTCGCTCGGTTATGTCGTCAACGTATTTCTGGCCTGGCAGTTATTTGGGGAGGCGTTGTCGACCCAAAAGCTGTCCGGCGTGGCCATCATTCTTGTCGGCGTCTATCTGGTTGCCCGGAGCTAAGTTCAAATCATGACTGAATACCTGCCTTTTACCCGTCCCAGCATCGACGAAGACACCATCGCCGACGTCGCCAATGTGCTGCGTAGCGGCTGGATTACCAGCGGCCCCAAGGTCAAATTGCTGGAAGCCGGCTTGTCGGACTACTTTGGCGGTCGCCCGGTGCGCGTGGTCAATTCCGCCACCGGCGCGATGGAAATTGCGCTGCGCCTGATGGGCATCGGCGCGGGCGACGAAGTCATCACCACGCCGATGACGTGGGTGGCCACCACCAACATCATCCTCAATGCCGGCGCCACGCCCGTACTGGTGGATATCGACCCGGCCACACGCAATATCGATCTGGCCAAAGTGGAAGCGGCCATTACGCCGCGCACCAAGGCCATCCTGCCGGTGGATCTGGCTGGTTTGCCGGTGGACCGTGATCGCCTGTATGCCATCGCCCAAAAGCATGGTCTGCGCGTGCTGGAAGACGCAGCGCAATCGCAAGGCGCGACGTGGAACGGCAAGCGCGTGGGCAGCTTTGGCGATTTGTGTTCGATCTCGTTTCATCCCAACAAGAACATGACCACCACCGAAGGCGGTGCGTTGGTGCTGAATAACGAGGCCGAGGCACGCGAATTTGAAAAATGGCGTCTGCAAGGTGTAACGCGCTTTCCCGATGGCACCATGGATTGCGATTTGCCCGGCGGCAAATACAACCTGACTGATGTGTCGGCCGCCGTCGGCCTGGGCCAGCTCAAGCATCTGGACGCCTTTAACGCGCGCCGCAAAGCCTTGGCGGATATGTATTTTGCGCAAATCGACCGCAATCTGGGACTGGAACTGCCGCTGCAATCCGCCGACAGCAACTGGCACATGTTCCAGCCCTTGCTGCCGCTGGCGCAGATGAACACCGGCCGCGCAGACTTTATCGCGCGCATGCATGCGCAAGGCATCGGTGTTGGCATCCATTATCCGGCGCTGCATTTGTTCAGCCTGTATCGCGCACGCGGCTTTGCCGAAGGCATGTTCCCGCATGCCGAACACGTAGGCGCCAGCACGATTTCGTTGCCGCTGTTCCCGGCCATGCAGGACAGTGATGTCACGCGCGTGTGCACGGCGCTGAGCAACGTGTTGCGCGCCGTGCTCAAGTAAGTCTCCACAACAATACGGTTGCGCGCCCGCGCCAAGCGCCGGGCGGACGCAACCCTTAATGACAATGCACTATAAAGCCTGATATGAGCGCACCCCTCGTTTCGATAGTTATCCCGGTTTACAACGAAGAATCCGGCCTGCAAGCGCTGTTTGACCGCTTGTACCCGGCGCTGGACGCGCTGGGCAAAAGCTACGAGATCATCTTTGTTAACGACGGCAGCCGCGATAAATCGCCCGCCATCCTGGCCGACCAGTTTCACAAGCGGCCCGATGTGACGCGCGTGGTGCTGTTTAACGGCAACTTTGGCCAGCATCGCGCCATCCTGGCCGGCTTTGAATATTCGCGCGGCAAACAGATCGTGACGCTGGACGCCGATCTGCAAAACCCGCCCGAAGATATCAAGACGCTGCTGGACCAGATGGACCAGGGCTATGACTACGTTGGCTCGATCCGGCGTCAGCGCAATGATTCGGTGTGGCGCCACGTGGCCAGCCGCGCCATGAACCGCCTCCGCGAAAAACTGACCCGCATCAAGATGACCGACCAGGGCTGCATGCTGCGCGCCTATGATCGCCGCATCGTCGACACCATTAACCAGTGCGCCGAAATGCATACGTTTATCCCGGCGCTGGCCTATTCGTTTTCGCAAAACCCGACCGAAGTGATCGTCGGCCACGAAGAACGCCACGCGGGCGAATCCAAATATTCCTTGTACAGCCTGATCCGGCTTAACTTTGATTTGATGACCGGCTTTTCGATTGTGCCGCTGCAGGCCTTTTCGATGGTGGGCATGGGCGTGTCGTTTGCCTCGTCAGTGCTGGTGGTGGTGCTGCTGGTGCGCCGCCTGATCATCGGGCCGGAAGAAGGCGGCCTGTTTACGCTGTTTGCGATTGCGTTCTTCCTGATCGGCCTGGCGCTGTTTGGCATCGGCCTGCTCGGTGAATACATCGGCCGCATCTATCACGAAGTGCGTCAACGTCCGCGCTATCTGGTGTCGGCCATCCTGCAGCAAAAGGAATCCGAATGAGCCGCGCAGTCGTCTTTGCCTATCACAACGTGGGCGTGCGCTGTCTGAAAGTGCTGCTGGCGCGCGGCGTACAGGTGGACCTGGTGGTGACGCACGAGGACAACCCGGCCGAGAACATCTGGTTTGGCTCGGTAGCGCAGGTATGCGAAGAACACGGCATTCCCTACATCACCCCGGCTGACCCGAACACGCCGGAAGTGGAAGCGCAGGTGGCCGGGCTGGATGCTGATTTCCTGTTCTCGTTTTACTACCGCCATATGCTGAAAGCGCCGCTGCTGGCCAGTGCGCGCCGTGGCGCGTACAACATGCATGGCTCGCTGCTGCCGCAGTATCGCGGCCGCGTGCCGGTGAACTGGGCCATCATCCACGGCGAAACCGAAACCGGCGCAACGCTGCACGTAATGAACATCAAGCCGGACAATGGCCCGATCGTCGACCAGCAAGCCGTGCCCATCCTGCCTGACGACACGGCGCAGGAAGTGTTTGAGAAAGTGACCGTTGCGGCGGAAATCTGCCTGTACCGCGCGGTACCGCAGTTACTGGCCGGCACCGAACAACTGAAGCTGCAAGACCTGAGCCAGGGCGGCTATTTTGGCGGCCGCAAAGCCGAAGATGGCCGCATCGACTGGAACCAGGGCGCGCTGCGTATCCATAATCTGGTGCGCTCGGTTACCCGGCCCTACCCCGGCGCGTTTGCCGATATTCCGGCCGGCCGTCTGGTGTTGTGGCGCACGCGTGTCTTACCGTTACGTAATGCGGTGGGCGATCAAGGTATGATTGCCGCCGACGAAAAAAACCTGCTGCTGACCACGCCGGATGGCAGTGTGCTGCAGCTGCTGGACGCTGAACTCGACGGCCACAAGCTGTCCGCGTCCAGCCTTGCCCGCTATGCTGGCGGCGTGCTGCCGCTGTTGCCTACTAAGGAAGTGAACCCATGAAAAAAGTGCTGATCCTCGGTGTAAACGGCTTTATCGGCCATCATCTGACCAAACGCATTCTCGAAACGACCGACTGGGAAGTGTTCGGCATGGACATGTTCACCAACAAGATTGGTGAATTCCTGGATCACCCGCGTTTCCACTTCTTTGAAGGTGACATCACCATCAATAAAGAGTGGATCGAATACCACGTGAAGAAGTGTGATGTGGTGCTGCCGCTGGTGGCCATCGCTACCCCGTCCACCTACGTCAACGCCCCGCTGCGCGTGTTCGAACTCGACTTTGAAGCCAACCTGCCCATCGTGCGCCAGGCAGTGCAGTACAAAAAGCATCTGGTTTTCCCGTCCACCTCCGAGGTGTACGGCATGTGCCACGACGAAGAATTTGATCCGGACAACTCCGAACTGATCTGCGGCCCGATCAACAAGCCGCGCTGGATTTACAGCTGCTCCAAGCAACTGATGGACCGCGTCATCCACGCCTATGGCATGGAAGCCGGTCTTAACTACACGCTGTTCCGTCCGTTTAACTGGATTGGCGCTGGCCTCGATAACATCCACACGCCGAAAGAGGGCTCCAGCCGCGTGATCACCCAGTTCCTGGGCCACATCGCCCGCGGCGAAACCATCAAGCTGGTTGACGGCGGCCATCAAAAACGCGCCTTTACCTACATCGATGACGGCATCGACGCGCTGATGAAAATCATCGAAAACAAGGATGGCGTGGCCACCGGCCAGATCTACAACATCGGTAACCCGACCAACAATTACTCGGTGCGCGACCTGGCCAGCATGATGGTTGACCTGGCCAAGCAATACCCGGAATACGCCGACGGCGTGGCCAAGGTACAAGTGGTGGAAACCACCTCCGCCGAGTACTACGGCAAGGGCTACCAGGACGTGCAAAACCGCGTACCGAAGATCGACAACACCAAGACCGATCTGAACTGGGCCCCGAAAACCAATATGGCCGACGCGCTGAAAGGCATCTTTGACGCGTACAAAGACCAGGTGGGCGCGGCGAAAGAACTGGTGGATTGATCTACGGCTTCTGGCCTGGCGATCGCCACGAAAAAAAACCACCCTGCGGGGTGGTTTTTTATTGGGCATCGCGGCGCTTACTTACCCACCGCCCTGCGAATCTCATCCTGCGGCCAAAGCTCATTCACCGTGCCGGGCAACTGGAACAGCATAAAGCGGTCGCGCGCGTCGCCGGGGCGCACGGCGATTTGCACGGGTTGCAATTGGCGCGCGGTGACGGCGGCGGGCAACTGGCCGTCTTCGCTGCCTACCAGCAGCCAACGGCAATTCCACGCGGCGGGTTGGGTTTCGACGCGCAGCGTGCGGAAGTGATCGTAATAATCGAGCATGGCGCGTTGCGGTTCGCCAAAGCGGTAGCTGGCCACACATTGCTGTTGCTGCTGCAATTGCGCCAGACGCGGCTGCAGTTGCAAAAAGGTTTCGCGGTAGCGCATGACGTGGTCGAACGCGGGCAGCCATAGCGTCGACAAGCCGCCCCATAGGGCCACCACCAGTAAGAACCAGCGCCAGGCAAAGCCAGCCGGCGTGCCCGCGCTAACCGCGCGCCAGAAGCCGAGCACCAGCGCCAGGATGAGCGCGTAGGCCAGCCAGCCTTGCCAATACCATGCGGGTTGCCAGCCGATAAACCGGCGCGTAACCAGCCAGTGCGCCAGTCCGGCGGGCGCGCCACTGGCCAGCGCAAAGCCGCAGACGACGATCAGCGCCACCAGCACCACGCTCAGCAGCAAAGTCACCGCAGATGCAATGCGCCAGCGCAACACCGGTTGCGGATATTCCACCAGCGCGCCCACCGCCAGAATGGCCAGCGGCGCGAGCAAGGGCATGGCGTACAACTCGCGCGCATCGGCGGCCAGGCTAAGCACGGTCAGGCCGACCCCAAACGCCAGCAGCACCGGCAACAGCGCCGATCCCGCAATCCGCACAGTGCCGCGCCGGGCGCGCCACAGCGCGAGCAAGGCCAGCGGCAAGGCCGGAAACGCGTACCACGGCAAGGTGCGGAAATAGAACAGATGTTGGGCATGCGGCCCCAGGTGTGCGGTGCCGTTAAAGCGGCCGAGGTTGTTAACCCATAACCATAAATTGAACAGGTCGGCGCTGCGTTGGTACAGGCTCCACATCCACAGCGCGGGCAACGGCAATCCCACCAGCAAGGCCAGGCCCAGTGTCCATGCATAGCGGCGATTGCGATAAGTGGGGCTCAGCAGCGGCAGCACCAACGCCGTCAGCCCGATCAGCCCCGGACCCAGCAAGCCCTTGGCTAGCAACGCCACCGCGCCCGCCACACCCAGCAACACGCCCGCCAGCACCGGCCGCGAGGGCGCCAGCAACTTGGCGTACAGCCCCCACGCAATCCCGGCAAACAACGCGATATCGGTAATCAGTTGATGCGCGCGCAATGGCAATCCAAGGCAGCCCAGCGCCACCACGATGGCCCAGCGCCCGGCCTGCTTGCCGTACACCAGGCGCGCCGCCAGGGCCAGACCGGCCAGTGCGATGCTCAGCCAGATGCCCGCAGCTAGCCGCGCCGCATCGTGCAATGGCAGCACGCCGCCAAACGCCTGCAGGCACCAACTGGCAGTGATGAAAAAGATCGGCGGCTTTTCCATAAACGGCTCGCCCGCCAGCATGGGCACCACCCAGTCGCCGCTGGCCGCAATATGCTGCACCAGGCCAAAGGTATAGCCCTCGTCCGGTTTCCACGGCTGATGGCCAATCAGGCCGGGCAATACCCACGCCAGCACCAGCAACAGCAAGCCCAGCAAGGGCACTGCCGGAATGCGGGCCGCCGCGTTGTTACGCCAGCCCGAGAAGTTAAGATCGCGCATTGTTTTTGTTGTACAGAGTCAGTGGCTGGAACGAAAGATGGGTGGGTAAACGCCGCGGCTCAGGCGTTCAACCCCGGTTGCCACAGCACGTCGGACTGGCCGACGTGGCGATTGGCCACGCGCGACAGCACAAACAACAAATCGGACAAGCGATTGAGATAACGCACGCTATGCGGCGCAACGTCTTCCACTTGCGCCAGCGTCACCACCGCACGTTCGGCGCGACGGCAAATGCAGCGCGCCACGTGCAGCGCAGCCGAGCTTCGGCTGCCGCCCGGCAGAATGAATTCCTTCAACGGCGGCAGATTATCGTTGAAGGCCGCCACCGCGTCTTCCAGCCGTTGCAGATGCGCATCAGTCAATGCCACGCGGCCCGGAATGCACAGCTCGCCACCCATATCAAACAGATCATGCTGCACGCGCACCAGCACCTCGCGCGCGTCGCCAGGCAGGTCTTCGGCCAGCGCCACACCAATCTGGCTGTTCAGTTCATCGACTTCGCCCAGCGCATGGACGCGCTGATGATCTTTGTGCACGCGGCTGCCATCGCCCAAGCCAGTGGTGCCGTCGTCGCCCGTGCGGGTGGTGATCTTGCTGAGTCGGTTTGCCATGGGTTTTCCGGAAAGCGGTGTCGAATATCAAGAGTGGATTTCAGGCTGCATCGCCGTGGCGGATGGCCACGTCAACCAGCGTCGGCTGCAGAATGCGTTGCACATCGGCGGGGCTGATGCCGACCAGAAAGCCGCGCTTGCCGCCATTAATATAGATGCGCGCCAGTTGCAGCACGCTGTCCTGCATATACACCGGCATCGCTTTACGCGTGCCAAACGGCGAGGTGCCGCCCACCATATAGCCCGAATGCTTGTTGGCGATATCGGGGCTGCACGGGTGGATGCTTTTGCAGCCGCGCAAGCGCGCCAGATTTTTGGTGCTGACTTCGCAATCGCCATGCATCAACACCACCAGCGGCTGCTTGTTTTCGTCTTCCATGATCAACGTCTTGACCACGGTATGTTCGTCCACGCCCAGCTCGCGCGCCGATGCGGTGGTGCCACCTTTTTCTTCGTAGTCGTACAGATGCTCGGTGTACGCCGCCTTATGCTGACGCAGCACGCGGATGGCGGCGGTGACGGGGGCCTTTTCGCTCATGGGTCGAACTCGTAAACGTTGGATGCTACAATACCCGACAATTTCACTCAGGTTTGAGCGCTACTTTGGAAAACCGCAAGCATACCTTTGACCGCATGCCGCTGGCAGCCCGTTTTTTTGCTTTGCCGGCACGTTTTTACTCACTGGTGCGGCCCACCCCGCTGCCCGAACCACAATTGTTGTTGTGGAACGCCGAACTGGCTGCAGCGCTGAATCTGGATGCCGACCCCGCCGCGCATGACGCGCTGGCCGAATACCTGGCCGGCAACCGCCTTCCCGCCAACAGCCAGCCATTGGCCACCGTGTATTGCGGCCACCAGTTTGGCGTGTATGTACGCCAACTGGGCGATGGTCGCGCCATCTTGATCGCGGAAACGCCGGATCGCGACGGCGTAATCCAGGAAATCCAGCTAAAAGGCGCAGGCCCCACGCCCTACTCGCGCCACGCCGACGGCCGCGCAGTGCTGCGCTCCAGCATTCGCGAATACCTATGCTCCGAAGCCATGTTCGGCCTCGGCATTCCCACCACGCGCGCGCTCAGCCTGGTCGGATCGCCGCAACCGGTGTGGCGCGAAAGCGTGGAAACCGCGGCCGTGGTCGCACGCACCGCGCCCACGTTTGTGCGCTTTGGCCACTTCGAGTTTTACAGCCACCACGATGATCACGAAGGCCTGCGCGCGTTGGCGGTGTGGACCATCGTCAATCACTACCCCGAATGCAAAGAGGCTAACAATCCCTACCAGGCTTTGCTGGAAGCCGTGATTACGCGCACCGCCAGCCTGATGGCGCAATGGCAAGCGGTGGGCTTCTGCCATGGCGTAATGAACACCGACAATATGTCGATCCTGGGTTTGACTATCGATTACGGCCCATTTGGCTTTCTGGATGGTTATGACGCGGGGCATATCTGCAACCATTCCGACACGGCAGGCCGCTACGCCTATAACCAACAGCCGCAAATCGGCTTATGGAATCTGCAAGCACTAGCGCAAGCGTTGCTGCCGTTACTCGATAGCAAAGAAGAGGCCATCGCCGCCTTGCACCAGTTCCAGCCGCAATTTGAAGCCGCCTTCGCCGAGCAATTCCGTCGCAAACTGGGTTACGCGGATTGGCAAGAAGCCGATTGGGAGCCGCTCACGCATCTGTTCAATTTGCTGCAAGCGGGCCGCACCGACTGGACCGTATTCTGGCGCGCGCTGAGTGACCACGCGCCGTATGCCGAGAAAGGCAGCATACCGGCGCAATTACGCGACCAGGTGCTGGATCGCAAGGGCTTTGACGCCTGGTTCGCCCAATGGCAAAGCCGTGCGGACCGCAGCGACCCCGCCGCATTACGCGACCGCATGCGCGCCGCCAATCCCAAATACATACTGCGCAACCACCTGGCCGAACAAGCCATCCGCAAAGCACGTGATGAAGGCGATCTGAGCGAACTGCAACGACTGGCCGAATGCCTGCGCCACCCGTTTGATGAACAACCGCAGTTTGATGACTACGCGGGGCTGCCACCAAACTGGGCGAATGATTTGTCGGTGTCTTGTTCGTCTTGATGCAAATGACGATGCCGTAATGTAACAAATAGCGTGGCGCCCTTCGCTCGGGTGGCTCAGCATGCCCTTGAAAATATATAAGTACTTTGATATTTTGGGGGGCGTTGCATTATGGCAAGCAGGTGGGTTCGGGCGCAAGACGCGCCCTCGCGCAAACCGTTGATCTGGGTTGGCTCAACGCAGCGAGATGTACGGCAATTTCCTGACGAGGCACGCCATCAAATCGGCCAGGCGTTGCGCTACGTGCAATGGGGAGAGATGCCCAAAGATGTTGCGCCGATGAAAGCGGTGGGCGCAGGGTGTTATGAAATCTGTACTCAGACCGCAGAGGGCTGGTGGCGCGTGTTGTACGTCGCCCGCTTCGCGGAGGGCGTCTATGTCATTCATGCCTTTCAGAAAAAAACCAATAAAACACCTGCAGACGTGATGCGCCTGGCACGCGAGCGCTACCAGGAACTTGAGGCGATCAGGAGATGAATATGGCACTTGAGCTTACCCACGCATCAGACAATGTATTTGAAGATCTAGGCTTTGATCCTGAAGTTGCGAAGGTGATGGCCATGCGCGTCGATCTGATGGTGGCGATCGAACGGGCCATCCGGGAGAAAGAATGGACGCAAATCGAAGCCGCAGAGGTACTTGGCACGCGACAATCACGCGTCTCTGATCTCGTCCGCGGCAAAGCAGACAAATTTACGCTGGATACATTGATTGAAATGGCTGCGCGGATTGGCACCACCGTTCGTATGACTATTGAGCAAACGAATGCGCCACACGGAAAGCCGGTTTGAAATTTGCAGCCGGCCCGAGCTTGACCATCGGCATCTTGCCGTCTCGACATATGCCTGTGTGCTGCGAGTGATTTTGTAGCGTGGCGTTGAGCCTAAAAAGACCCCTCAAAAATCGCAGGGGTCTTTTATCAAGCGGATAGCCTGTTCAACCGCCAGCCGATCGCAGCTTCTTCGGCGAGAAATGAGTAGTCACCTGGCTTTCGGCCTATGGAGGCGTCGGGTTGCGTTCCCAAGCGGGGCGCAGGTTGAAGGTCGGGCAAATTCTGTTGCTGGCCAATCCGGCAGCCCGGCACCGAAACCTGCTTGCAAAGGTCTCGCAAGATAAGCCGCCGTGCTGCCACAACGCATCGCAGAAAATTACATCCAGACGTAGCCCGCCTGACCCGGCCATGACCCGCCTTGCAGCCGCGTTTGATCCCTGTCAACCGCCCATGACAATTTTGTTACGTAGTCCAACGTTCGTCGCCGACTTCTGGGATAATCGCCGCCATTCCCGTTCTTTGCTGTTTCTAAATGCCTGATCTCTTTAGCGGAATTCCGCTCTCCGTGGCTTGTAGCCTGGCGTTGGCTCTGTTGTTCGTGCTGGCTTTCGAATTTATCAACGGCTTTCACGATACGGCCAACGCGGTCGCCACGGTGATCTACACCAAGGCCATGCCGCCGCATCTGGCGGTGGTGTTGTCCGGCCTGTTCAACTTTGCGGGCGTGTTGTTGGGTGGCTTGGGCGTGGCGTATGCCATCGTGCATTTGCTGCCCGTGGATTTGCTGATCAACGTCAGCACCAGCCATGGCCTGGTGATGGTGTTTGCGTTGCTGGCTTCCGCCATTCTGTGGAATTTCGGCACCTGGTATCTGGGTTTGCCGGCGTCCAGTTCGCATACGCTGATTGGTTCGATTCTCGGCGTGGGTCTGGCCAATGCATGGCTGACGCACACGTCGATCCGCGATGGCATCAACTGGGGCAAGGCTGTCGATATAGGCTTGTCGCTGGTGGTGTCGCCGCTGGTGGGCGTGGTGGCGGCCGGGGGGTTGTTGCTTGCGCTTAAAAAGCTGCGCCCCGATTCCGGCATGCACAAGACGCCGGAGCAACGCAAACTGGTCGATGGCAAAAAGCATCCGCCGTTCTGGACTCGTCTGGTGCTGGTGGTTTCGGCCATGTGCATGAGCTTTGCCCACGGTTCCAACGATGGCCAGAAAGGCATCGGTCTGATCATGCTGGTGCTGATCGGCATTGTGCCCGCCAAGTTTGTGGTGGATCTCGACGCCACTGCGTACCAGATCGAACGCACGCGCGATGCGGCCATCCATTTGCGCCAGTTCTACCAACGCAATCCCGCCACGCTGGGCGAATATCTGGCGCTGGGCAAAGCCCCGACCAGCGAAGTGCCCGAGCGTTTCCGCTGCGACCCCAAACTGAACGAGCCGCTGATTGCCGATTTGCTGACCACGCTGGATGGCGTGCACTCGTATCGCGATCTGGCCGCCAATGACCGCAATCGCGTACGCCAGACCCTGTTGTGCCTCGACGATACCGCCAAAAAAGTCGGTGGCCTGAAAGGGATTTCGAGCGAAGACAAAGAAGATTTAAGCCGTCTGCGCAAAGACCTGACGCTGACCACCGAATACTCGCCGTTCTGGGTGATTCTGGCAGTGGCCCTGGCGCTGGGCGTCGGCACCATGATTGGCTGGCGGCGTGTAGTTAAAACGGTGGGCGAAAAAATCGGCAAAACCGGCATGACCTATAGCCAGGGTTTGTCGGCGCAAATCGTGGCGGCGCTGTCGATTGCCGTCGCCAATATGTTCGGCCTGCCGGTTTCCACCACGCACGTCTTGTCCTCGGGCGTGGCGGGCACCATGCTGGCCAACCGCAGCGGCCTGCAAGGTTCCACCGTGCGCAATATCGGCTTGGCCTGGGTGCTGACTTTGCCTGCATCGATGGCGTTGGCGGCTGGTTTGTTCTGGATTGCCACCCGCTTTATCGGCAGCTAAATCCATAGCGGCGATGCCAATAAAAAGCCCGGGGCAGCGATAAGCTGGCCGGGCTTTTTTATGCGCGCTGGATAGGTCGCGCAGCGTTACTTCACTTGCGGTTTGACCTTGTTGCTGGCCTTGTCGGCCGAGTCTTTGGTCGAATTACTCGAAGCCTGGTGGATCATCGCGCCGCAATCGGTATCCTTGGCACCGCCCAGGTCGATCAGCGGAATCAGTGCCGCAATCGGGTTCACCAACACCCCCAGCGCCACCGCTACCCCACTACGCCCTGCCAGTTGGCCCACGGCCGGTCGTGCGCTCGGATGCTTGAAGGTACCATCCACCAGAATCGGGCCCCGGAACGCCGCCAGGCTCTTGTCTTTGGGCGTACTGGTCAACTGGATGTTCATCTTTTCATCCTTGAAGTTGATCGTGCCCGTGCCGTTGATCACCTGCTTTTCGGTATCCAGAATCAGCGTGCGGATGGTGGCATCGCCATTCTTCACGCCCAGATCGCCAACAAAGCAGCGCACCGGCACCTCTTTATCGCCCGTCAACAAAATCGGCAGCGTGTTGGCCAGATCAAGGTTGGACAAACGCAGGATCAGCTTGCTGACCGCGCCGCCATTCATGATCACAGCCGCATTGCCGTTGGCCGCGCCCAGCATTTGCGCCACCGAATTACCTTGAGTAGCGATGGTGGCCTGGCCGCCGACGGTACCGACGTTGGCTTTCTGGATTTTCATTTCCGGGAACAGCTCACGCAGTTGCAGCTTGGCCGCCTTCACATCGGCTTTCACCTTCAACGGCTTGGCGCTGGTATCCAGCCCGATTTTGCTGTTGACCTGCCCACTGGCCACTTCCACATTCAGCGGGTCCAGCGTCAGCCGACCGTTATCCAGCACCATATGCGCCACCAGATTGTTTAGCGGCAGCCGATCTGTTTTTAAATGCTGGCCTTTAAACCAGATATCACCGTTGGCGGCATTGATCTTTTCCAGATCAAATTCAGACTGCGGCAATACCTTATCGCCCGCCGGCACTTCGGTTTTACCCTTGTCATTACGCGCGCCAATAAAGCCGGACAAATCTTTCATATCCAGATTTTTAGAGGTCAGATTGGCCTTGATATATTGCGGTTTGGGGGCGCGATCAATCGAGAAATCCCCATTCAGATCGCTATTCCCCACGCGGCCGCTAAAGCCTTGCAGATTCCACACCTCGGCATGGTGTTCCAGCAAACCGGCCAATGAATAGGCCGGTGTGGCGGGCAATGGCACATGCGCAATCTGATACAGCTGGCTTAAGCTAGCGCCGCTGATTTTAAAATCCAGATGCATGCCGCTTAAATGGCCAGGATCCGTGACGGTGCCTTTGGCGGCGAATTTTGTTTCGCCTACCGTGCCACTGGCATCCAGCGGATAAGGTTTGGACGGATCACGCAAATCCAGCAACGCGCCGCCCGTGCCGCCCAGGTTCAGTTTCATTTGCTGAAACTGGCCATTGGCGCTCACGCGGATCATGTCTTCCTGACCGGCGCCGGGGCTAAACGTGCTGATCGTGCCGTCCACCACGTCTTTCGGCTTCGGGTCTTGATAATGCACTTTGCCGTTATGGATTTGCAGATGGCCCAACGCCACTTTATTGCTGCTGGCGGAACTGGCGGTGGCAGGCGCAGGTTTGCCGTCTGCGGTCATATTCCAGCTGGCCAAAGTGCCATCGGCGTTTTTCTCTACCGCCACCACCGGGTTTTCCAATACGATTTCGGGCAACTCCACCTTGCCGCTTAACAGCGGCCAAAAGCGTAATTGCAGCGCCAGTCGATCGGCGGTAAACATGTTTTTATTGGTTGCCCAATCCGGATTGCCCAATTGCACGTTATCGGCAGTAATCCACGGTGATTGGGTAAACGATAATTTGACGTGCAGGTCGCCATTGATGGCGGCACTGCGTCCGGTGGCTTCGGTGACTTTGCGCGCAATCGGACCGCGCAACAGATTCCAGCTAAACAACCAGGCCAGGATGGCCAATATCACCAACAGCACAATGACCAGTTTGGGCCATATTCTCCGCGTGCGCGCCATGGGGGCGGTCTCCCTCGTTATTGTGGTTATGGTGGATTGTGGAGACAGTGCGCCGACACGGCTGTCGGCGAGTGGCGCAGCTTTGCGGGGGCAGACGCCCTACAGGCATAGCGCGGCGACAACAAGAAGCCGAGAGCAAATGGCATAGGGTGGGGCTCGGCATCCCCCTCAAGACCCACCATCCAAAGCCGTGGACACGCGCCATTGCGCTTCGAGTCGTTGGCTTTGAATGGTGGATCATGATCCACCCTATGATTACGCGGGTTTGATGCTGTGCAGCCAGTCAGGGTGCGCGTCTTTGGCGCTCCACACCGCGTAGTGCAGCTCGGCCAACGCGGCGGTGTCGTTCAGCAGATGGTTCTTCTCTTCTGCGCTTAATGCTTCCGGCCCGGCCGTCAATGCATGGCGGATACGCTTGTCACGATGGTGTCGCACAATGCCGGAGCTCTTGCGGCGCAGACTGCCTGCCGCGCACACGCTGGCGTTAATGATCGGGTCAGCCACCGCATCCACAAAGCCGGGGCCCTCGCCTGCTTTACGCGTGTAATAGGCGGTGCGCGCGGTTTCGATCGGCGGGCGCGTTTCTTCCGGGATGACAAAATGCCCGGCTTTGCGCAAACGCTTGCCGACATGCGAACCACTGGTAAACACCGCCAACGGAATCGACAACACCAGCGCAATCAGAATCGGGAACATCCACCAGAAATACGCATGGCTGAGCCAATACACGCCCACGCCCCACACCAGCCCTAACGCAGTCGGCAGCGCAAAGCGTTTGGCGGCCTGGCCCCACTCCAGCGCAGCGTCTTCACGTGCCGGTGATTTCCAGCGAATTTTCTGGCCCATCACAGCCGCCATAACAAAGCGCGAATGGAACAACATCCGCACCGGCGCAAACAGCATCGAAAAAATAATCTCTTCGAGCATATTGCCGAACAGCGTAAACATCCCGCCAAAGCGTTTACCCTCGCCGCGCAAACCAATCAGCATCAGGCTCAAAATCTTGGGCAAATACAGCAAGGATGCGGTGGCAGTAAACAAGGCAATTGCCTCGCGCGGTTTGAATTGCGGCCATTGCGGAAACAACTGGTCCGGATGCGAAAAATAATCGGGCACCACCAGAATATTGACCGCTAACAGTGCGGTAGAAAGCACCAGAAAACAAAACCACAGCGGCGCCGAAAAATACGACATCACGCCTGATACAAACACCCCACGTTGCGACGATTGCAATCCGCGCGCCAATACAAAGCGCGCATTCAGCATATTGCCGTGGCACCAACGCGCATCGCGCTGCAATTCTTCGATCAGATTGGTCGGCACCTCTTCGTAACTGCCTTCCAGATCATAAGCAATCCACACGCCCCAGCCAGCGCGGCGCATTAAAGCGGCTTCAACAAAGTCATGCGACAACACTTCTTCATCATTCGGCAGCTTGCCCAATGCGCATAATTTAACGAAGGGGTCGACGCGGATAATGGCGTTATGGCCCCAATACAAGGCCTCGCCCAATTGCCAGAAATGCACGCCCGCGGCAAACATGGGGCCGTACGCGGCATTGGCAAATTGCTGGATGCGCGCATGCAAGGTATCGCGCCCCACGCAACGCGGTTGGGTCTGGATAATGCCGGCGTCGGGGCAAGCTTCCATGCGCCGCACCAGGCCGGTCAGGCAATCGCCGGTCATCACGCTATCGGCATCCATCACCACCATATAGCGATAGTTGGCGCCCCACCGGCGGCAGAAATCAGCGATATTGCCGCTTTTGCGGCGCAGCCGATGCTTGCGCCAGCGATAAAAGATGCGGCCAAAGCCATCCACGTTTTTGCACAAATCCAGCCATGCCGCGGTTTCAGCGGGGCGTAGATCGGGGTCGTTACTGTCGCTCAAGACAAAGAAATCAAAATGCGATGCCTGACCCGTGCGTTGCAGCGATTCCCACGTGGCGCGGATACCGGCAAACACGCGGCCCACGTCTTCATTGCAGATCGGCATCACGATAGCGGTGCGCGCGTTTTGCGGAATGGCCTTGCGCGTATCCACCAGCTTGCTCAGGTTGTATTTGTCGGGCAACACCGTCAGCGTCAAAAAGCCAGCCACTGCAGTCCAGAAACCGGTGCAAACCCAGCCAAACAGAATGGCAAACAGCAACAAGGCCGGCGCTTCCAGCTTGCCGTAACCCTGGTACGGCATCACGTTGGCCATGCTCCAGGTGGCGGCGCCATCCTGCACCACAATCAACAACATAAAGATGATGCGGCGGAGCAGCGCCGCGCGTTTCCAATGTGCCCACGGGCCCGCGGGCGGTTTGATGCTGGCGTGATCCTGCTTGTGCGCTTTATTGGCCGCATGCGGCACACCAAACGGCCACAGGCGCGGCGCCATCGAGGTCCGTTTGATCGGCGGCATGGTGCGCAACACGCGGTGGTATGCCGGGATCGCAGTTTCGCGGCCGCTGGCATCGCGGCCACTGGCGCGATTCAGGTCTTCGCGATCAAGTTTGTGGCTCAGCGACAGACGCGCCACCACCGACTCCACCGGCACAGCATTAGGCAGCATGTACATGCCGCCACGTAGCTCACGGTGAGGCCCAGCCAGCGGGATGGTCTCGGGGTCGCCCGCTTCGATGCGTTCGCGCAGGCGTTCGCGCTCATCCGCTTCTAACGGTAATCGCTGCAAGTAAGCCCGCAGCGAATCGGGCATAGCCATATCCATAGTGCTTTTTCCTCATGTGACACCGCGCGTGGCCGTGTCGGCCTTGGTAATGCGCGTGTGTACGACTGCCCGGCCGCGTTGATGGCGCGGCCAGCAGAATGTGCGCAGCCCCGGAGCCACGCACGGTACGTCCCTTGCCCAACTGATTTTTATTGTGTTGGCGGCGGCGGTCTGCTGCTGCAGCCGCGCCGTTCTTGATTTACCGGTCGCCGATGGCCTTACTGGCCAGGCACCAGGTAACTCCAGGTTTCTGTCGCGACCTGGTTATTGGATTTGAGTGCTGCGCGCAATTCGATCGGCTTGGCCGGATCAATACGTTTGATGCGCATGACCAGACGCCAGCCATTGCTGACGTCGTTTTTGAATACACGCTTTTCCAGCAACTGGCCGTTGGCGTCCACCGAGACATCCGGTTGCGGTTCGCCTTGCAGTTTGGCCAGCGTCGGGCCGTTAAAATCAACCGCGTATTCGAGGTTGTCATCCGGCTTGTTCATATAACCGCGGCCTTGGCGGGTTTGTGCCACCCACGCCAGTGGCGGATGGGTTTCCACATTCTTTTGCCACGACAAGCGATAAGAAAAATCGAACGCTTTTTTCGGTTCCAGCGGTTTGGCCGGCACCCAGTACGCCACGATGTTGTCGTTGGTCTCGTCGCCTTCCGGAATCTGCACCAGCTCGACGCGGCCTGCGCCCCACTTGCCTTGCGGCTCGATCCACGCGCTCGGACGTTGCTCGTAGCGTGCTTCAAGGTCTTCATATTGATCGAAACCGCGCGAGCGTTGCATCAGCCCGAAGCCCTTAGGGTCTGTAGTCGCAAACGAAGTCACGCTAAGGCGGGTTGGATTGGTCAGGGGTCGCCAGATCCACTCCCCATTGCCAGCGGCCACTGACAAACCTTCAGAATCATGTACTTGCGGCCGATAGTCTTCGTATTTGGCGTGTTGATTAGCGCCAAAGAAGAACATGCTGGTTAACGGCGCAATGCCCACCTTGTCGATCTTGTCGCGCGTATAAATCCGCGCCGTCACGTCCATGGTGGTGCTGACGTCAGGTTTCAGCACGAACCGGTAAGCGCCGGTGACGCGCGGCGAATCCAGTAAGGCGTACACCACAATCTGCTTGTCTTTGGCGGCGGGCCGCACCAGCCAGAACTCTTTAAAGCGCGGAAACTCTTCGCCCGATTGCGCACCGGTATCCACTGCCAGGCCACGGGCCGACAAGCCGTAATGCTGGCCTTTGCCCACTGCGCGGAAATAGCTGGCACCCAGAAAGCTGATCACTTCATCTTTATACGCAGGCGTATTGATCGGGTAATGCAGGCGGAAACCAGCAAAGCCGACGTCTTTTAACGCCTTGGTATCCAGCTTGTTTTTGCCGTAATCAAACAAGGCCGGGTCAAAGTGGATGGGCTTGACCTGGTTGCCCACCACTTCGTTGATATGCACTGGGGCGTCAAAATAACGCCCCAGATGAAAGAACGCCATTTCAAACGGCAGCTTTTCTTTCTTCCAGTAATTGTTGTTCGGGTTCCAGCGGATATCGCGCAGTTGATCGTAATCAAGCTGTTTCAGCGAATCCGGAATCGCCTCGGGTTTCTGGTAAGACTTGTTGGCTAATGCCTGCGCTTGCGCGGCAATGGTATTGAAATCCAGGGCGTACGCGCCGGTTGACGTCAGCGCGACGGCGGCCAGCAACGTGGCCGTATTCAGCAAGTGCGGTTTCATTGGGCACCCATTTTTTGAAAACCCCCCGATACTGCTTTTGCTGCACTGCGATAGCCAGCAAGGCCAGACTGATATCTCTGTAGGAGCCAACCGACGAACGGCGGCGGCACAATGGACCAAAACATAACTCAATGCATTGATTTTATTGATGTTTTTATTTTTAAGCCGTTGTAGGAATTGTCCTGGTGGCGAATGCGAGCCAGGCCGTCAATCCAGGCTTCTCAACGGCCTACATCATGCATTGCGTTGAAACCTTAAAGTTCGGTCAACCAAACCCGTTAGTGCTTACTCCCCGATAAGCCGGCTGACAACAAGAGCGAGGAAACAAACAATGACTACGCTGAAAACTCTCCGCGATGACATCCTTCATAACAGCAATGATCTGGTGCGTGTGATGCGCCAATGCCATCGCCTGGCGGTCGAATCGAACGTAAAACAGGTTCGCGACTGGCTGGAGCTGGAGCTCAGCGGTTATCCCCTTAATAAAGCACTGCCCAGCTATCGCGTGGTGCAAGTGCAATCGTACGCCCAACTGCGTGGCAACCATATTCAGGTCAGCCGCGTGATGGTGCCGGCGGACTTTGTGCCGGAAGATCTGCGCGAAGGCGTTAACAAGGCGCATCTGCGCAATGGCATTGCGGATTATCTGCCGCTGCTGCATGGCCGCCGCGATGACGAACTGCAAGATATCTGGCCACAACATCATTTGCGCAAGCTGGACGATGGCCAACCGTTTGCCGCAGGCATGCGTTGCGTCGCCGCATGGCGCTCGATGAACCGCCACGCCATCCATGATCTGGTCAACGCCATCCGCGCTCGTTTGCTGCGTGCGCTGACCGAAATCGAAATTCATAGCCGTGCACTGGCCGCCGATGCGCGTCCGGGCCGCTTGGGCGCCACGGTACGCCAACCCGATTTTGCGCATCTGGCCTCGGCCAACAGCGCACAACCTGCATCTGTGTTTGCGCGTCAAGGGCGAGCTGTCGCCTGATGGCGGCGCGCGACAGCCGACACGCCGTGTGTCGGACCAGGTCGCACCGCGTACGCATGTTTGCAATATTGACGTGAGACGTTACTGCTCACTTAGATAAGTTGACGTCAGCATTACAATGATAAATATTGATTTTATTCCAACGGGTCATCAGTCCCTCAATGCCGTGGTCGAAGAAAAGGTCGCGGTGGATGCGCAAGGCCGTGTGGCCGGGCGCTTGGGGTTTGTGGTCAAAAGCCGTAGTGGCGACGTACTGGCAGGGCCGTTCGAATTTATCGGGCAGGCCCACGATGCAGCCGAATACGTCGATATCGCGCGGCAGCCGCGCTTTGCACCGCCGCCCCGGCGCGGTGCCGATTTCCGGATGCCGCGTTAAGCGCGCGGCAATAAAGCAGGCTTTCAGGTCGAGTTAAAGGGCGAGGAGGCAGTATGGCAATGACGCGATGGTCCAAAGCTTATCGGCGCGACAACGGGTACGAATTGCGCGAATGCCTGCGCGTGGACGAATCGGGCATCGGGCGTTTTGCCGGTCTGTACTTGTTCCAGAACAACCACGAAGTGGGCGGCCCCTACGCCAGCCTGCAACGCGGGGATGCAGCCATCCTGTTGCATGCCGCCACGCTCAACAGCATGGCAATGAGCGCCGGCGCCATGGATGCCGCAGTGGGCCAGGCCTGTTAAGGCACTGTCCGCAGTACGAATACCGAGATAAAACAAAGCCAGCCCCGATATCGCGGCTGGCTTTTTCACGTTCGTACATGCAATGAGGCCGCTGTTACGCGATACGAAAACGCCCCACGCCGGTTTGCAAGGTACCGGCCAGATCGCGCAAGCGCCGCGCGGCCTCGTTGATTGAGCCAACCACGGCCGTATTCTCGTCTGTCATTTGCGAAACGCGCTCCACCTGTTGTGCAATCAATTGCGCGCCCGATTTGTGTTCTTGTAATGCCTGGGCGATGCCGCCGATAGCGCTGCCGCCCGCGTTAACGTCGCGATCAATCGCTTCGATGGCGGCGCCCGCGCGTTCGGCGGTCGAGGCGCATTCGTGCGCGCGCTCCACCGTGGCCGCCATGGCGCGCGCCACGTCCTGACTGCTGCTGCCGATCTGTTCCACGGTGTTGCGGATATCCACCGTCGCCAGCGCGGTACGCTCGGCCAGCTTGCGCACTTCATCCGCCACCACGGCAAAACCGCGGCCCTGTTCACCCGCACGCGCCGCTTCGATCGCCGCATTCAGCGCCAGCAAATTGGTCTGGTCCGCCACGTCCTTGATCACCGCGACAATCGCAGTCACGCGTTGCGTATCCTCGCCCAGCATGCCCACCATGCGGCCGGCCTCGGCGATGGCCTGGTCAATTTCGCGAATATTGGCGACCGTGGCCACAATCTCTTCACCGCCACTGCTGGCGCTCTGGCGCGCCGCTTCGCTAAGCTGGCGCGCGTCGCTGGCGTTGTCGGCCACATGCGCGATGCTGACGGTCACCTGCTCCACCGCCGCCGCCATGCTGCTGGTGGATTCAGCCCCGGCCGCCGCCGCACGATTGATCTGCTCGGTGGTTTCGGCCAGTTGCCCCACTTCGCGCGAAACGGTGCTGACTGCGGTGGACACCGACTGCACCAGCGTCTGCATATTGTCCGCCAGCGCGTTATAGGCACGCGCAATGCTGTCGACTTCATCCTTGCCCGCCACCGGCGCACGCACGGTCAGATCGTTATGATCGCGCGCATGGCCCAAGGCCGTGTTCAGCCGCCCGATCTTGCCGGACAAGGTTTTGACGATGCTGATCGACCAGATGGCGGCGATCAGGATGGCAGCGGCAATCAGCGCAATCGAAATCGCCTCGGCGCGCGCGTAATCAGCCTCGCTCTGATCAAAGTTCTGTTTTGCGACTTTGAGCTGCAGCGTAATCAGCTTGTTGATGCTTTGCTGCACCGGCTCGATGGTGCTGTAGATGTCATTGCGGGCAAAGGTATCAAGGCCCACGCGGTCTTTGCTGGCAATCAACTTTTCGAGTTGCGTAATTGCTGCATCGGCGGCCTGGATGTTGGTGCTGGCTTCAGCAAACAGCGTTTTCTCTTCGGGCGGCATATAGGTGGCGCTATAGGCTTTCCAGTTGCGCCCGATATTGCTGCGCGCCTCGGCCAGATTGGCAGTGGCGCGATCCCAGCTCATGCTGCGCGCATTCAGCTTTTGCGCCGTGCCGATTACGTTCACCGTGTACATCTCAGCCACGTTTTTAAGCTGGCCCAGACACACCACGCGGTCTTTGTAAGTGGTCTCAAACGCGCTCTGGATATCCCTCATCCAGTACAAACCGTTAATACCCAAAACCAACAGCAATAGCAGCGTAACGCCAACCAGCGAAACCAGTTTCGATTTGATACTCATGGGCTTACTCCGGATCCAGACTCTGAAGGGCTTATACGGATGCGCGCGGCATACTCTAGCGGCTGCCTTACGCGGGCTGCACGGATCATGCGATCCGGCTCATCCGTTTTTTTGTGAGAATCCGCAGAATAAACAGTTGCTGACGATTGCTGGGTTAATTTCTGTAACACGTAACACGAATGACACAGCGCCCCATTTACTGTCGATTATCGAAAGCAAATAGGCACCGCACTTCCCAAGCGCGCTCCCCAGGCATCGTCCTGGCTCACAACCGATTGCGAAAAGCGCACTATGGTTTCCGACGCGCAGGCAGGCGCGTCATCTCCGTGTTTGTCTGGTTGGATATTTGGGCCCGCTTCTTCTGGAAGCGGGCTTTTTTCTTTGCACGTAGGGCGCGCGCCCATCGCCAGGCTGCAGCGGCTTTTTGAGTAGATTCTTATAGTGCAGGCGCAGGGCCGCGCCGATAGTCGCACGCTCCCTTTCCTTTGTGGAGCCCTGCGATGACCCTGTCCAACCGCCTCAATCCGCTGAAATCCGCGCTGCTTTTATCCACCGCCCTGCTTTGTGGCCAGGCGCTTGCCGCGCCCGCGGCCATCGTCAATGGCGATAGCATTGATGAATCCGATGTCGCCATTATCCAGCGCGCCCGGGTCGCTATTGGCGAATGCAGCGCCAATTCTTCCCGTGCTGCCTGCTCGCGTAATGGCAGTCTCAAACGCCTGATCCGCATGACCATGGATCGCCAATATCTGAACACGCTGCTTAAAGCGCCCACCGCAATCAGCCAGTTACCTGAATTTGGCGCACTCAGCCGGCTGCTGACGACGGACGACGCCTATTGGTACGCCGCCGCGTTGATCCCGCCTGCAAAACCGGTGGTGACGGAAGCCCGGATCGCCGAGCTATACGCAAAAGAGCTCATGCAAAATGAAGCCAAACGTAGTTACAGCGTGCAACGCGCTATCTTCAGCAGCAGCGCATTGGCCGAACAATTTCATAAAAGATTGAGCGCCGATCCGGAGCGCTTCAGAGAAGAGGGCAACCCCTTGCTGCCCAAAGCGATGCGTCCGGCGTATGAGTCCGACCGCGTCACGCTCCAGCAGATGCAGGATTACGATCCGGCCTTCACCAAGGCGGTTCTGGCGCTTAAAAAGGGCGAAATATCGGCACCCATCAAAACCGTGGGCGGTTGGGAAGTGGTCAAACTTAACAGTCTCGGCCCCGAGCCACTGCCCCCACTGGCCGAGATCCATGACAAGCTGAAAGCGCGTCTCGAAAATCAGGATAAATCGCGCAATTACGATCCGTTTGAAGCGACACGTAAAGCCGCTGTGATCAAGATCGCGCCCACGCCGGGGCAACCTTTGGTGGATGTCAGATGGCCGGACCTGGGCATGAACGCTGACGAATGCGGCTGCGACTTTTCCTTCAGCTAAGCGCGCCGACCGGGGCAGCGCGCCTACCCAGGCATACTCCCCAGGCGTCGCCCTGGCTCACAAATCAGCAACAACGGCGCACTATGGTTTCCGACGCGCAGGCAGGCGCGTCATCTCCGTGTTTGTCTGGTTGGAACTTGTATTTACTTGGGCCCGCTTCTTTGGAAGCGGGCTTTTTCTTTGGCGCCGCCGCGGCTTAGCAGGTCACCGCTTCCAGCATGCTGCATTCGTGGCTGCGCGACGGATTGCGGATAGCGTCGCGCGTCAACGCATTAATGTCCGCGCCCATTTGCGTGCTATAGCCTTGCAGCAAGGTCACCGTGGCCTCCGAATGCGAGAACGCCTTGCGCAGCCCCTGATCAATCAGCTTCTCCAGCCCGGTATCGCCCTTGCGCGTAACGATGGCAAACGGCTCCACCGATAACGACGTGCCCATGGTGAAATCCGCAGGCTGCAAATGGTTGGCCTTTATGGCGCTCAGGATCAGGTTTTCAGCATCGACATAAGCCGCTGCTTTGCCATTGGCCACGGCTTCCACGCCACGCGCGGCATCAGGCACCTGCAACAATCTGGCGCCGCCCAGCATTTTCGAGATCAACTCAGCATGGCTGGACCCAGTCTGCACCGCCAGAACGCGGCCATTCATGGTCGACAGATTCAGCGCGCCGGTCTTCTTTAAACTGACCAGCCGCGATGTGGTGATATATGTGGCCAGCGAAAAATCCACCTGCTTCATCCGTTCCAGCGTCACCGTGGTTGAACCGCATTCCATATCGATGGCCTGCTGGTCCAGCAACTGAAACCGCGTCTGCACCGTCACCGGCACATAGGTAATCTTGATGGGCTTATGCAGCGCGGTGCTGATTTGTTCCGTCACGATTTTTTCGCACAGCGCCACCATAAATCCGGTCGGTGTGCCGTCGGCTGACCACGACAGCGGCATCGACGAACTGCGATAACCAATCTTGATTTCGCCACTGGTTTTAATCCGGTCCAGCGTATCGGCCTGGCTGGCGGCGGTGGCGAGGCAAAAAGCCACACCCAGAATGGAAGCTACGGTTTTGCTGATGCCCACGAATTGATGCTCCTGCTGCTGCAATTATTTGTAATTAATAAACTGAAATACCGGAAAGGAAGGACCGCAAAAACGCGGTTAGCGCCAGCGAGGGCGCTGTCGCATCGCTACAAAGACGGCCACCACCTGGCCCGGCACGACGAATGCTGCGACGCGGCCGTGCCATAACCTATTGAACGCAATGGATTTGGGCTCAATGATAGCGTTGCCACACAGATCGCCGCCACCGACCCGGTCAAACCACAACGGCTCGTTTTGTGCTTACGCGTCTCGCAAATGCGGATTATTGATCTCGGCTGGCTTTCGCGACCTTCCAGGGCGAAAAAACGAACGTTCATCCGACCATCAGCAGACGAAAGGCGCAGCGTTTTTGGGTCAATTTTGAGCAGAAAGTCGTTCGGTCGATCAGATCGCTAAAACGTACGCAGCCCAACGCGCCCGGCCAGCTACCCAGGCGCGGTCCCCAGGCATCAACCTGGCTCTCAAAACAGCGACGTTGGCGCACTATGGTTTCCGACGCGCAGGCAGGCGCGTCATCTCCGTGTTTGTCTGGTTGGATATTTGGGCCCGCTTCTTCTGAAGCGGGCTTTTTCTTTGCTTATACCCGCCAACCGTAAACCAGCGCGCCACTCACCACCATGATCAAGGTGGTTTCAATACCAGCATAAACACTGGTCTGTTTAAGCCGCCATACCCGGTTTAAGGTGTTCTCCACCCACCAAGGAGCGCTACCCAATGACCGCCCAAGCCAATCACGACCAGCAAGTCACCCAACAATTCGACCCCGTCGCCAGCGCCTATTTGACCAGCGCGGTACATGCGCAAGGCGAGGATCTGCAATGTCTGGCCGGTGTGGCGCAGCAGCAAAAGCCGGCGCAGGCGCTGGATATCGGCTGTGGCGCGGGCCATGCCGCGTTTACCATCGCACCGTTTGCCGGCCATGTGATTGCCAGCGACATCACGCCCGGTATGTTGGCCACGGTGGCCGAAGCCGCCGCCGCGCGTGGTTTTAGCAACCTGACCACGCAACAAGCCGCGTCGCAATCGCTGCCGTTTGCCGATGCGCAATTTGATCTGGTCTGTAGTCGCTACAGCGCGCATCACTGGTCCGATATCCCGGCTGCAATGCGCGAAGCACGGCGCGTGATCAAAGCGGACGGCCAGTTTGTGATGATGGACATCCTCGGCCCGGCCAGCCCGGTATGCGATACCCATTTGCAAGCGATTGAATTGCTGCGCGACCCCAGCCATGTGCGCGACCTGAGCGAAGCCGAATGGCGCGCCGCCGTCACCGCCGCCGGCTTTGAAGTGATCGGCTTGCGCGTACGGCGCGTGCGGCTGGAATTTGCCTCGTGGATTGCCCGCATGCGCACGCCCGAGGTGTACGTCAATGCCATCCGTACGCTGTTGCAAGGTGCGTCGCCCGAAGTGAAAGCGTATCTGCAACTGGAAGACGACCTGAGCTTTAGCCCGGAAAGCATGGTGTTGCTGGCGCGCCCGGTTTAAGCCGCTTGCCCCATCCGGCCGCAGCCGATTACGCTGCGGCTTCTTTCTTTTTGCAGAATGCGTTTATGCGCTTACTGGTTAGCTTGCTGCTGTTGGCTTTGTCGGGCTGCGCCGTGGTCGATTCGCATCATCTGATTGCGCGCGAACTCAGCCGCCAGCTTGCCCCCAGCACGCCCGCCCCCGAAATGACGCCCGCGCTGCGCCAGGCGGCTTTCGATCAGGTCTGGACCACGTTGCGCGACTATTACGTCGATCCCAAATTACACGGACTGGACTGGAAAGCGGTGCGCGCGCGGTATCAGCCGCTCGCGCTGGATGCCGCCAGCGACGAAGCATTCTGGAAAACGCTTAACCGCATGGCGGGCGAGTTAAACGATGCGCACACGCGCGTGGAAACGCCGGCGCAATACGCCGAAATCCGCCAGCAACAAGCCGCCGGCCTGGGTATCGGTGTGCAAATCATCGATGGGCATTTTGTGATTCGCGGCGTTTCGCCGGTGACGCAAGCAGCGCTGTTTGGCGTGCGCGCGGGCGATCAGCTGGAACAGATCGATGGCGAGACGGCCGACGCCTGGTGGCAGCGTACGCTGGCCAATACCCGCGGCGGTTCCACGCCGTGGACACGCACCATCTACGCCGAGCGCGAGCTGAATGCGCCCACCTTGGGCAAGACGCGCACGCTGGCGTTGCGGCGGCCCGATGGCTCGCGTTATCAGGTGACTTTGCGCAATGAGGAATCCGAAGCGCCGCCGTGGTTAATCCATCACAAGCTGGCCAATGGCGTGGTGTATCTACGCTTTTCCGGCTTCGAGCGTGGCTTGCGCCAACGTTTGATGGACCAACTGGATAAGGCCACTGATGCGCCCGGCGTGATCATCGATTTGCGTAGCAACGGCGGCGGCGATGCCGCCATGGCGATGGATTTGCTCGGCCGCTTTGTCAGCACACCGCAGGCAGGCGGGCATGTGATTACGCGCAATGGCGGCTCGGTGCGCTTGTTGGGTTTCAGCCTGTGGGACGCCGACCCCGTATTGCAACCGGTCGGCAAGACGGTAACTGCGCCGTTGGCGATTCTGACCGATATGCGCTCGGCCAGCGCATCCGAGCTGGTGGCGGGTGCGGCGCAAGCCATCGGCCGCGCTCAAGTATTTGGCGCGACCAGTTGCGGCTGTCTGTTGGGGTTTATGGGCTACGACCCACTGCCGGGGGGCGGCGCGTTGGCCTATAGCGAAATCGATATGACCTTGCCCGGCGGCAAACGCATCGAAGGCGTCGGCGTGATCCCGGACCAGACTGCCATTCCCACCGCACAAGACATTGAGCGCCACAACGATGTGGCGCTCAATGCGGCTTTGGCGTGGTTGGCCACGCAAAAGCCGAGGTAGCAAATCGCGCACGCTGCGCACGCCCCAGTAACACGGGTCTTCGGCCCAGACCTCGTCGCCCGGATCACTCAGCAGCCGCACCGCCAGATCCACCGACTGGTGAATACCGGTGGTGATGATCACCTGCTCGGCATGGCAGCGCCCCCACGCGCGCTCCACCGCATAGGGTGGGTCTCGACCCACCACTCAAAGCCATTTCCAGGCGCTCTTATCCTGGCAAGCCACTTTGAATGGTGGGTCACGACCCACCCTATCCGCAGCTTGCTGCTTGACCGTAGGGCGCGTTACCCCGCAGCAGTCCACGGGCTGGCGCTTAGGCCGAGCGCACCACGTCGTTGGTCATGTTACGCAGCACGCGCAGTGCGGCATCGGCCTGGCGGGCCGAGCGCGGATGCGCCACCACGGCCCAACGGCCGCCCTGCACCGCTTCGCGCACCGGCGTGATCACCATTTGATGATCCGGGCGCACCGTCACCACGCCACCAATCAGCAAACCAAACACCATGCCAAAGAACGCGCAGCTGGCCACGGCCGGCAGCGGGTTCGACACAATCGCGGGCAGGTCTTGCGAATACAGCACGCCAAACAGGGCTACACCCAGCGCCAAGCCGATGCCGCCAAACATGCTGTGTGCACGAATGGCAGTGCGGACGATGCCGCGCGATTCCGGTTCCAGCTTGCGGCCAAAGTGGGCTTCGTGCGGTTGCACCACCTCCACTTGCGGTGCATCCATGCCGGTGTCGGCGCGCAGGCTGGCGGCGGCGGTGGCTGCCAGCGATTCAGAATCAAACATGGCCGCTACATGCGTGCGGCTGTCTTCGCCAGAAAAAAGATTGCCAGTCATTGCGGGCTCCTTGATATGCGGGTGGTCATCAGACCGTTGCGATGATCATCGCGCAGACAAGGCGCCCGTCGCTGCCGGGCTAGCTTGGATAGCGCTGTAGTCCATGCGGGCGGCGCGCTGTGAGGCGCCCGCCCGCTCAACCCTCAGCGTATTCATTGCCTGGGACTCGGCGTTCCCCGTCTAAACCCACCCATCAACGCCATCAACCCGCACGCAATCCCGTGCGCGTTGCTTTAGCGGCGTTGAGTGGCGGGTCTAGGCCCACGGCAGGCGCTTAAGCGCTGAAGCCGCCGTCGATATAGTGCTGGCCGCCGGTGATATAGCCCGCGTCGGGGCCAGCCAGGAAAGCGACAAAATCCGCCACTTCACTGGCATGGCCATAACGCCCCACCGCCATCAAGCCAATCAGGCTGCTGGCAAAGTCGCTATCAGCCGGGTTCATATCGGTATCAATCGGGCCGGGGTGGACGTTGTTCACGGTAATGCCGCGCGGGCCCAGATCGCGTGCCAGGCCTTTGACCAACCCCACCAGCGCCGACTTGCTCATCGCATACACCGCGCCGCCTTCAAACGGCATGCGGTCGGCGTTGGTGCTGCCGATATTGATAATGCGGCCACCCTCGCCCAGATATCTGGCCGCCGCCTGCGTCGCCACAAACACGCTACGCACGTTGACGGCGATGGTGCGATCAAAGTCTTCCAGCTTGAAATCATCCAGTGCGCCCAGATGCAACACGCCCGCGTTATTGACCAGAATATCGAGCCGGCCAAACGCTTCCACGGTGGCGTCGACGGCCTGGCGCACGGCATCGGCATTGCTGCTGTCCGCCTGGATGGCCAGCGCCTTGCCGCCCACCGCTTGCACTTGCGCCACCAACGCATCGGCCTTGGCCGGGCTGCTGATATAAGTAAATGCGACGGTCGCGCCCTCGCTGGCCAGTTTCTGGACCACCGCCGCGCCGATACCGCGCGAACCGCCCTGAACCAATGCCACTTTGCCTTCAAATTTGCGAGCCATGATGTTTGTCTCCGGTGCTGTCAGGGCGGGATGCCCTGTTTCGTTAAGAGGCAGTATCCGCCTGCGATTAGGCCGTGATAAGCGCATAATCGGGCATATCAGCCACAACTCAAGGTTACGAATATTGCTATGGAAAGCTTTGCCAGTATCGAGTGCTTTGTGCGCAGCGCAGAGCTCGGCAGCTTTGCCGAAGCCGCGCGCCGCCTGGGTTTAAGCGCTGCGGCGGTCAGCAAGAATGTGGCGCGGCTGGAAACCAGTGTAGGCATGCGCTTGTTTCAGCGCAGTACCAGACATCTGGCGCTGACTGAGGCCGGCCAGCAATTTCTGGATGAGGTGGGCGGCAGCTTGGCCACCATCCAGAACGCGGTGGCCAATCTGGCCAGCGCGCAAGGTCGGCCCAGTGGCACGTTGCGCGTCAGCGTAGGGCCCGGGTTTGGCCGTTTGTATCTGGTGCCCTTGCTGGGCGAGTTTCTGACGCGCTATCCCGATATCCGGCCCGACTGGCATTTTGATAACCGCCAGGTCGATCTGATTGCGCAAGGTTTTGATGCCGCTTTGGGTGGTGGTTTTGAACTGCCGCAAGGCGTGGTGGCGCGCAAGCTCGGCCCGGCGCATCGGGTGCTGGTGGCATCCCCCGGCTATGCCGCCGCGCACCCGCTGGACCACCCGGCGCAATTACGCGACTGCCACGGCATCGTCATCCGCTCGCCACAATCGGGCCGCGTACGCAGCTGGCCGCTGACGCACCGAAACCAAAGCACCGCCGCGCTGGAACTGCGCCCCGACATTGCCATGAGCGACTCCGACGCCGCCTGTCTTGCCGCCGCGCAGGGCCTCGGCGTGGCGCTGGTCAGCATGCCCTTCGCCAGCGCCTACATCGCCAGCGGCCACGTGGTGCGGGTGCTGCCGGACTGGTACGTCGACAACGGCAACCTGTCGATCTACTACGCCGCCCAACGCCTGCTCCCCGGCAAAACCCGCGCCTTCGTCGACTACGTCGTCGAACAATTCGAAACCCAAAAACTCGCCGAAAAATTTAACGCGGCATAGGGTGGGTCTGGACCCACCACTCAAAGCCATCAAGATAAACCCCGCTACTTGCAGGGTTCTTCTTCACGGCTTTGTATGGTGGGTCTTGACCCACCCTATGAGTCAACCACGCCTTCGTAGACTACGTCGTCGAACAATTCAAAACCCAAAAACTCTCCGAAAAATTTAACGCGGCATAGGGTGGGTCTGGACCCACCATTCAAAGCCATTCAGATAAACCGCGCCGTTCGCAGGGTTCTTCTTCACGGCTTTGATAGGTGGGTCTTGACCCACCCTATGAGTCAACCAAGCCTTTGTCGACTACGTCGTCGAACAATTCGAAACCCAAAAACTCTCCGAAAAATTCAACGCGGCATAGGGTGGGTCAAGACCCACCATACAAAGCCATTGAGATAAACACCGCTATTTGCAGGGTTCTTCTTCGCGGCTTTAATAGGTGGGTCACGACCCACCCTATGAATCATTGCAGCACTTTAAAGCCGTGGGTGCCGTCGATGCCGAGTTGCGCCACCAGCCCGTACTCCCAATCCAGGTACGCTTGCATCGCCGCCACTGCGTTATCGGTGCCCTCATACGGCCGGCGGTACACGTCTTCCGCTGCGCTGGCGTAGCGCGCGTTTTCGGTTTCCAGCGGCAGTTTTGCGTCAAGCCACGCCTGGTTGCCGCCATCCAGCACACTCACGCGTGCGCCGTGCAGCGTGGGGTGTTCCGCTGCGGCGTAGGCGGCCAGCACGCCGTCGGTGGAGGTCAGCACGTAATGCTCGGCGGCGGGTAGATCGGCGTGCTCCAGACCCGTGCGCAACGCAAACCACGCGCCCGCGATATGCCCCTTGCGATAGCGCGGGCTGGGCGACAAATCCACCAGCACCACGCGGCCGTTCTGCAATTGCGGCTGCACCTGGCGCGGCGTAATGCGCGCGACGTTGCCCACGGCGGGCCGCAGCGGCACGCGTGCGCCGGTTTCGCTAAACGCCTTGGCCGCGACGCCATCCAGTACCCACACCGTCCAGTTCATTTGCGCCAGCCAGTGCGCCGCCATATTGGCCCGCACGCCGTCGTCATCGACCAGCACGATACGGGCGCCGCGCACCGGGGCGACATGATCGGTTTCCTGCACCAGTTGCCCGCCCGGCGCATTGATAAAGGCAGGCAAATGTCCCGCCGCATATTCGGCGGGATCACGCACATCAAATAGATACGTGGTGCGATGCGTCTCGGCCTGCAGCTGGCGCAACCCGGCCAGATCCAGCCGTTGCACGCCGGTGCGGTCCGCCAGATCCCGCGCTTGCGGCGCGGCCCAGGCGCGCGCATCCGGCGAATAGTCCCCCGCACGCCGCGTCTGGCCGCGTTCCAGCGATTGCCCGGCCAGCGTCCAGCCGATGGTGCCATTGCGCAGGGCGGTTACCGGATTGGGCAAGCCCGCATTCACCAGCGATTGCGTGCCGATAATGCTGCGCGTGCGGCCAGCGCAGTTAACGATCACCCGCGTGGCCGGGTCGGGCGCCAGATCACGAATCCGCAGCACCAGTTCGCCGCCGGGCACGCTGCGCGAACCGGGGATATTCATGGTGTTGTATTCATCAAAGCGGCGCGCATCCACCACCACCACATCGGCTTTGGCGTCCAGCAGCGCCTGCACTTCCTCGGCGCTTAGCGACGGCGTATGTCGCTGCGCTTCCACCAGTTCGCCAAACGCTTTGCTCGGCGCATTTACATCCTGAAAAATCTCGCCGCCGCCATTTCGCCAGCCTGCCAGCCCATCGGCCAACAAGCTGATTTGCGTATAGCCCAGTTGCTGCAAGCGCTGCGCCGCACGCACGGCCAGGCCTTCGCCGTTATCGTAAATAACCAGTTGCGTACTCAGGCGCGGAATGCGCTCCAGCGCTTCCAGCTCGATGCGGCCCAGCGGCAGATTGGCGGCGAACAAGGGGTGCGCCAGCGCAAACGGCGCTTCTTCGCGCACATCCAGCAAGGCGATTTCCTGGCCCGCGCTTAAGGCGGCGCGTACCGCTGCGCCGGTGGTGACGGCAAAAGTGGGCGTGGATGCTGCGGCCAAAGGGGCATTCATCTTGGCGTCTCCTGGTTAGCGGCCCAGCGGGCCGGCCCAGATATTGGGCAAATGCGTGTTGGAATAACCCGAAACAAACGGCTTGACCGTGCCCTTCGGGTCAAAGGTATGGCGCGCCACCGCGCCGATATTGCCGCCATAAACATGGATGCTGATTGATACCTGGTCGGCAAACGCATTGCTGACCTGATGCACATCGCCGATGCGCGGCGACACGGTTTCCACCTGGCCCGGCTCCAGCCGATGCGGCGCGCCGTGCGCCTGCCAACTGCCATCGGCCGCAGGCGCAAACGCCTGGCTGGTTTCCGCGCCGCGCAGCACGCCGATCGCGCCCCACACGGTGTGGTCATGGATCGGCGTGCGCTGCCCCGGCCCCCAGACAAAGCTGACCACCGAAAAGCGCTCTGCCCCATCCACGTACAAGGCGTACTGGCGATAGCGTTCGGGGTCGGGTTGGGCAAATTCGGCAGGCAGCCAGTCGTCGTGGCGCACCAGCGCCGCCAGCGCCGTCGCCACCTGGTCCAGCAACGGTGCTTCGTCGGGCGTTTGCGATACCGCCGCGCTGACTTGATGCACAAACTGGCGCAGGCGTTGTTTGGCGTCGATCAGGTCCGGCGTGGTGACGGGGGCGATGGCGGCGGTCATGGCGCTTCCTTCAATCAAAAGTTGTATTGCTCGCTCAACAAGAACGTACGCGGCGCGTTGTAATTGGCGTAATTGGCCGTCGTGCCCGGCGTATACGACGCCGATTGCACAAACGCGTCGTTCAGCAGATTGCTGACCGAGAATGTCGTTACCCAATGCCCATCCGCCGAGGTGTAGCTGGTATTGGCGTTAATAAATTTCTGCGTCGGGATTTTGAAGGGATCGGTATTCATCGGATTGGCGTACGAGCTGGTCTGGAACTGGATATCCGCATTCACTTTCCACGCGCCCGGCAAGCTGGAAATCGGCAATACATATCCAATGGCAGCGCTGGCATTCCAGGTCGGCGAATAGGTCAGATCTTTGCCCGCCGCATTGGTCCCGGCGCCACCGGCATTAACGAAGTCGTCATACACCGCATGCAGATAAGCCACATTGGCGGAAATCGACAAGCCCGTAACCGGCCGCGCGCTGGTTTCCAGTTCCACACCCCAGGTATGCGCACCGGCCGCATTAAAGCGTTGTGATACGCCGGTTGATGGGTCCAGCGCAGTCGCCTGCAAATCCGAATAATCGTTGTAGAACACATCGGCATTCACGCGCAGTTTGCGATTCAGCCAATCGCTTTTTACGCCGGTTTCATAGGTGGTGACGGTTTCGGGCGAAAACGGTGTGGTGGCGGCCAATGCACTCGGCGCACGGTTGTCGTAACCACCCGCTTTAAAGCCGCGCGCAATATAGGCGTACTGGTTAATCACCGGCGTCCATTGGTAATCCACACCAATCTTGGGGGTAAAGCTGGACCAGCGATGATTGTCCGAGGTCTGGAAATCGGTGCCCGTCACTTGTTGCTGCGCATTCAAAAACAGATGGCTGTAATCGAAGTCTTTTTTCTCTTCGGTAAAACGCAAACCCAGGGTGGCGCGCCATTGATCGGTGATCTTGTAATCGCCCTGGCCATACAGCGCCACGCTATCGGTCACGGTGGTGCTGTATTCGCCAAACCGGCTGACCTTGTTGCTGGCCACGCTATAGGTATTGTTGTTGCGATCGGCGAGGAAATTCTCGTGATAAAAGAACAAGCCGGTGCTGAAATCAAAGCGATCGTAATTGCCGTTAAGTTGGAATTCCTGGGTGAAATAATGCTGCTTGTAGTGAATCAGGTTTTGCTGGATCACAGCGGCCTGGCCCGAATTGTCGTAATCCACCGGCTGGTTAAATGCCGAATACGCCGTCACCGATTTGAACTGCAAATGATCGTTAATCTGATCAATCGCGCGCAGCACGGCCGAGCCCTGATTCAAGCCATTTTCCGGGCTTAATGAAGACAAGGTCAGATACGGGTTATACGTGCCCGGGCCCTGATTGCGCGGCGTATAGCTGGTGGTATCACTGCGATCCACCAACGCGTTAATGGTTAATTGCACATCCCATTGCTCATCCGGTTTGGCGCGCAATTTGCCGCGAAACGCGGTGATATCCACATTGTTAACATCCTGGCCGCGCGTGGGGTCCCAACTGGTGCCGTCGCGCGTTAGCCGGATAATCGACGCGCTGCCAAACAGCACATCGTCTTTGATCGGGCCGCTGACCAGGGCGCGCAAATTGGCCGCGTTGTAATTGCCGCCGCTCACCTGCACATAACCGCGCGTGGTTTCATCCGGGTCGGCGGTAATCACGCGTACTGCGCCCGCCGAGGAATTGCGGCCGTACAAGGTGCCTTGCGGCCCGCGCAGTACTTCCACTTGTTGCACGTCGTTAAAGTCGAGCATCGACGAAATGGCGCGCGGAATATACAAATCATCGGCATACACCGCCACCGCCGATTCCTGGATCGGATCGGATTCGCCAATGCCGCGCAGCGAATAGGTTTGCGTGCTGTAGCTGATCGACGCGCGCGGCATATTCAGATTGGGCACGCGGCCCGCTAGATCGCGCACCGAATCAATGCCCTGATCTTCCAGTTGCTGTTCGCTGAATGCGCTAATGGCAATCGGCGTTTTTTGCAGGCTTTCTTCTTTGTGCTGCGCGGTCACGGTCACATCGGGAATGGTATCGGCGCTATCCGCAGCAAAGGCCGGGCTGGCCAATGCCGCCAGCACGGCGATATAAACCGCAGCCGGTTTGGGCGCAAACGCCCCCGACGCTCGCCCGGACAGGCGTTCGGAATTGATCATCTTATGAGTCCCTGAAAGTCTGGTTTTATGGCGTCAGGCTTAAGCCAGTACGCTGTTTAATTGTTTGTCCCACAACGGCGCCACATTCACGCGTTTGGGAATCACGCCGTTATCGGCAAATAAATCGGCCACGGCTTGTTGCGATTTGATGGCGGCATCGTCGATTTTGACGAGACGCGGATCGGTGCTGCGTTGATGGAATTCATCCAGAAAAATGCTGCTGGGCACGCCGGTAATCTGGCTGGCACGCGCGGCCCACAGATCGGGATGCGCGGTTTGCCACTGATAAACCTGTTGTTCGCGTTGCAAATGAATGCCGATGGCTTCGCGCCGCAACGGGTCGGCCAGGGCATCTTTGTGCGCGGCCATCAAATAATTGCCGGACAAATAACCATTGGCGGTTTTTAACACCCGCGCGCCTTTGGCTTGGGCAAATTGCACCACCAAGCCATACACCACCCACGCATCCAGTTGCCCGCTCTGGAATGCGGCCAGGCCATCCTGCGGCGACAACGACACCGGCGTCACATCGCTAAAGCCGAGACCCTTTTCGCGCAATAAACGCAGCAAAAAGTAATGCGAGGTGGTCGAGCGCACATAGCCAATGCGCTTGCCTTTCAATTCGCCCACGTCTTTGATCGCCGAGCCTTTCGGCACCAGCATCACCTGGTTATTGACGTCGCCTTTCAGCACCGCCACCAACCGCAACGGCGTATTGGCTTGCACGGCAAAGATCGGCGGAATCTCGCTCATGCCGCCCACATCAATCGACCCCGCGCTGATGGCCTCAACAATCAGATTGCCACCCGAGAATTCGGCGTAATTGGCGCGATACGGCGGATTGGGCAAGCCCGCGTCTTTCAGAAAATATGAGTTATCGCCTTTGAATCTGGCGATACGTAAATCGATATCGCTCAGGCCGGCGGTGGCGGCGCGCGCGGCCAGCGGCCAACTGGCCAAAGCCAGCGCTGCCCCGCTCAGCAAACCCAGACTGTGACGACGGCCTGCATCAAATTGAAAATCGGTCATGGGTCGGCTCACTGCGCGCTGGCGGATTTGGGCGCTTCAGACACCAGCGCCACTTTGTTAAACCCGGCGTCACTGATCTGGCCCATGGTTTCCACCACCTTGCCGTAGGCAATGCTGCGGTCGCCTTTGACGTGGATATGACGCTCATGATCGCCACCCGATGCGGCTTGCAGCGCCACCAGCAAACCGCTGGCGCCCACCGGCGTCTTGTCGATATAAACCTTGCCTGCGGCATCGAGGCTGACCACCAAAGGCGGCTTGGGGTCGGTCAGCGGCTTGGCGTTGGCCTTGGGCAGATCGACATTGATGCCGGTGGCCATTAACGGCGCGGCCACCATAAACACGATCAACAGCACCAGCATCACATCCACCAGCGGCGTGACATTGATTTCGCTGACCGCACTCGGCACCAGCGGATTGGTATTGCCTGCCAGTTTTGCGCCCATGGTTATGCGGCCTCAGCGGCAAGCTGGCCGATTTCGCTGCGACGTGCCGGGTCTTGCTGCACGCGCACCGACGGCGCTTCGTTGGCGGACAAGCGCCGCGACAATTCCACTTCGGTCAGCCCGATCAGCGTGCCGAGGCGGTTGGCATAGTTGCCCAGATCGCCCGCAGCGCGGTTATACGCCACCACGGCCGGGATGGCGGCCACCAGACCTAGCGCGGTGGCAAACAGTGCTTCGGCGATGCCGGGCGCCACCACCGCCAGGCTGGTGTTGTTGGTGGCGGCAATGCCCTGGAAGGCGTTGATAATGCCCCACACTGTGCCAAACAAACCCACAAACGGCGCCACCGAACCAATGGTGGCCAGCACTTGCAGCCCCTTTTGCAGGCGTTCGATTTCCACGCCCAAGGCAATCTGGCCGACGCGGTTCAGGCGTTCTTTCAGGCTGTCTTTGTCGTGGCTATTGCCGGTCAGGCCGCGGCGATGGCTTTCGCGCCACTCGGCGGTAATCGCGCTGTGGATACGCGCAAACGGGTCATCGGGATGCGTGGCCAGTTCGTTTTCCAGCGGCCGCAACGACGGCTCGCTGGCCGCCCCCGCCAACCATGCCCGCGCCTGCTTTTGCAAACGGCCAAACTTGAGCAGCTTGTCCAGAATTACGCCCCAGCTGGCGACGGACGCCACCGCCAGCAAAATCATGATTGCCTTGACCACGCTATCGGCCTGCAAAAACAACGCCAACGGCGACAAATGGGCAGCGACGGCAGCGCCTGCCAAAGGAATTTCGGTTGCCATAACAAGATCTCCAGGGATGGTTAACAACTTATTTCGTCAAATTTTGTGTGCGCAAAATAGGGTGGGTCGCGACCCACCACTCAATGCCAAAGAACAGAAACGCGACATCTGCGTTTCTCTCAGCAGTCCTGTTTCACTCATGCGCCCAACTTGTACGCAATCGCGCCAGTCAACTTGTAACTACTCGCCCCCAGATCCGGCAGCTTGGGAAACGGCGCGGCAGCCTTCAGCGCCTCTTCCGCCGCTTTGTCCAGGCTCTCCACCCCGCTGGGCTCCAGCTCATAACTGAGCAACTCACCGGCCGGGCTTAACACCAGGTGATACACCACCCGCCCTTCCTGCCCGCGCAACTGCGCCGCCTTCGGGTAATGCCCCGCCGCAATGCGGTTGATGCGCGCGAATACTTTGTTGACGTAATCGGTGGGGATGCCATCGCTCGCGCTGGCCTTTGCCACCGGAGCCGGCGCGGGTGCGGGCGCAGCAACCGGCGCCGGAGCTGGCGGCGGCGGCGGCGGCGGTGTTTCGGCCACCGGTTCGGCATTCACTGGCGGCGCCACGGTCGGCGCGGGTGCCGGCGCGGGGGCTGGCCGCGGTGCAGCCACGGTTTTCGGCGCTGGCGCCGGCAACGGCGGCTGCAAGGGCTGCGGCTTGGGCGGCACAATTTCTTTCGGTTTAGGCGGCTCGGGTTGCGGTTTTTCGATCACCAGTTCAATCGGCTTATCAATGGGCGCAGCCGGTTCGATATGGTGAAACGTCCACGCCAGCGCCAACGCCGCCGCCACGCCGTGCAATGCAAACGACACGGCATAACCACTGCGGCCCCAGCGTTTAACACGCGAGCCGGAGACCGGCGGCGTCAGCGAAGGCAAGGCGAAATTGAGCGCGAGCGTCATGCTGGTTACTCCAGGAAATCAGGCTGATCGCGCAACACGCGATCCCACAACGGCTGGAAGCTGAACCAGCTGCCCACCTCGCCGCCGACCTGGCCTGCCGTGTGCAAGGCCACTTCGTGCGATAGCGGTTTGATCGTGCCCGCCGCTTCGGCAATCAACTGCGTACGCGCGGCATCGTCCATCGCGATATAGCGCCACACCGCCGCTTCCACCGTTTCGCCCACCGTCAAAATGCCGTGGTTTTGCAGGATGGCGGCCTTTTTGTGGCCCAGCGCTGCGGCAATGCGTTTGCCTTCGCTGGTATCCAGCACCACGCCGGTGTAATCGTCGAACAGCACATGGTTGTCGTAGAAGGCGCATGCATCCTGGGTGATCGGTTCCAGCAATTTGCCCAGTGACGAAAACGCCTTGCCGTACAGCGAATGCGCATGCGCAGCGGCCACCACATCGGGTCGCGCGATATGCAGCTGGCTGTGAATGGCAAACGCGGCACGGTTCAACTGGCCCTCGCCTTGCACAATGTCGCCGTGGTGGTTAACCAGCAGCAGATCGGACACGCGGATATGGCCGAAATACACGCCCACCGGGTTAACCCAGAAATGGTCGGGCCATTCCGGATCACGCGCGGTGATATGGCCCGCGCCGCCCATGTCGTAGCCATACAGCGCAAACAGCCGGAACGACGCGGCCAGCCGTTGCTTGCGATGCAGGCGTTCGGCCTCGATGGTGGGTGCGGTCGGCACGCTCTTCAGCCGAAACGGATTGTTGTCTTTGGCAAAGCCGTAGACCGAGGGACGCGGACGTTCGAGGGTGGCGGTGCTCATGACGGTTTTCCTGGGTTGTTCGGTTAATAGCCGCGTTGCGGATCGACCACGTCGGTTAACGTGGCCCCGCTGCGCCAGGCCTGCAGATTCTGGATAAAGCGATCGGCCAGGTTGGCGAAAATCCCCGGCGAAATCGCGGACGTATGCGGCGACAAACGCACGCGCGGATGCGAGTAATACGGATGGTCGGCCGGCAACGGTTCGGGCTCGGTGACGTCCAGCGAGGCCAGCGCGATCTTGCCCGCGGCCAATGCGCCCAACAGCGCGTCGTCGTCGATCAGACTGCCGCGCGCCACGTTCACCAGATGCAAGCCCGGTTTGGCCTGCGCCAATACTTGAGCGTTGACGATATGGCGTGTGGCGGCGGTGGCCGGTGCCGCCAGCACCACGTGGTCGGCTTGGGCAAACAGCGCGCCGATATCGGCCACGCGCTGCACGCCCGCGACTTCGGGTTCGGCATCGGTGCGGCGCACGGTGATCACCTTGAAGCCCAACGCCAAGGCCTTGCGCGCCAAGGCCTGGCCGATGGCGCCAAAGCCGAAGATGCCCAGCGTGCTGCCTTTCAACAGCGTCACCGGTTGCCATTTCCAGTCGTTGGCTTGATGAATCCAGGAATCCGGCAAATGTTTGGCGGCGGCAAAAATCGTCGCCAGGGCAAACTCGGCGATCGGCTCGGCGGCCGTGCCCCGCGCCGAGGTCACCACCGGGCCATCGAACAACCAGCCCGGATAAAAATCGATGCCGGCCGACGCCAGTTGCACCCAGCGCACGCCAAACGGCCAGCCCGGCGGCGGCGGCGCGCTGAGGTCGACACCGTGCGGGCCCAGCGGCCGCACAAACAGCACTTCGGCTTCCGTCGGCAGCGCATGGATCGCGCCTGGCGCAACTTCAATCACCTGCGCGCCGGGCACGCGTTCGCGCACCAGTTGGTTTAGCCGGTCGTCCAGCTGGCTAGCGATGACAATGGCGTCGCTCATGTCAGGCCGCCACGCGTTCGTGCGCGCGCTCGGCCACCAGACGCCGCACCAGCGGAATCAGATGACGGCCGTACAGCACCGCGTCTTCCAGCGGATCAAACCCGCGCACCAGAAAGGTGGTCACGCCCAGGTCGTAATACGCCAGCAGCGATTCGGCTACTTGCTCGGGCGTGCCGACCAGGCCAGTGGAATTGCCGCGTGCGCCGGTCAGCGCGGCGATCTCGGTCCACAAACGTTGGTCTGCCACACGGCCTTCGCCCGCCAGCGCCAGCAAGCGCTTGGAGCCTTCGTTTTGCGGTTGCTGCGGGCGGCGTTTAAAGAAGTCCGACTTGTCCAGGTTCTCGCGCGCGGCTTGCAGAATCCGGTCCGCGCGATCCCAAGCGGCTTCTTCGCTGTGCGCCAGCACCGGGCGGAACGACAGGCTAAAGCGGATGTGGTTTTCGCGGCCGTATTCAGCGGCGGCGGCGCGCACTTTACGGATCACATCGCGCACGCTGTCCACGGTTTCGCCCCACAGCATGTACACGTCGGCATGCTTGCCCGCCACGCGGATGGCGGCGTCCGAGGCGCCGGAAAAATAGATCGGGATATCGCCCACCGGCTTGACCGGATTAAACAAGCCGCGCACCTGGTAGTACTTGCCGTCATGGTCAAACGGCGCGGTGGCGCTCCAGGTTTTTTTCAGCACATCGAGGTATTCGTCGGTGCGCGCGTAGCGTTCGTCGTGGCTGAGGTAATCGCCGTCACGTGCTTGCTCGACGTCGTCACCGCCGCTGATCACGTTAATAGAAAGGCGGCCGTCGCTAAGCTGGTCCAGCGTCGCGAAAGCGCGCGCCGCCACCGTGGGCGAAACAAAGCCGGGGCGATGCGCCAGCAGCGGGCTTAGCGTTTCGGTGTTGAAGGCGATTTGCGAGGCAATCTGGAAGCCATCGGGCGACTGGCTGTGATAGCCGATCAGCACGCGGTCAAAGCCGGCATTTTCTTGCGCGGTGGCGCTGGCAGCCACGTATTGCACATCGCCCACCGGGCCTTGCGCCAACAGGCTTTCGCTGGCGTCCTGGGTTGAAACGAGTCCGATAAATTCGACGGTCATGTTGGATAGTCCTTGATCACAATTCATGTACGGCTGGGACAGCGAACCATAGGGTGGGTCGAGACCCACCGCACAAAGTGGTGTCCATCTCTGCGGCTTTGGGTGGTGGGTCTAGACCCACCCTACGCGGCGGTTAGCTCGGTGGCTTTGGCTTTGGTTTGGTCGAGTGCGGCGACTTTGGCGCGCACCAGCGGCAGCAGTTCGCGGCCGTATTGCAGCGCGTCTTGCAGCGGGTCAAAGCCGCGGATCAGGAAGGTGGTAATGCCCAGCTTGTAGTACTCGATCAAGCTATCGGCCACTTGCTCGGCCGTGCCGACCAGCGAGGTCGAATTGCCCGCCGCGCCGGTCAGCTTGGCGATCTCGGTCCACAAGCGTTGGTCCACCACCGCGCCCTGCTCGGCCGCCTGCAACAAGCGCTGCGAACCGACGTTTTGCGGCGCGCCGCGTTGGGCAAACAGCGGGTTGTGCTGCACGCGTTCGCGCGCCGCATCCAGAATGCGATCGGCCTTGGCCCATGCCGCGTCTTCGGTTTCGGCCAGAATCGGGCGCAGCGACAGGCTGAACTTGATCGCATCCGCCGCGCGGCCGTGGCGTACCGCGGCGGCGCGCACTTTGGCGATGGTTTCGGCCACTGCGGCCAGCGGCTCGCCCCACAGCGCATACACATCGGCGTGCTTGCCGGCGATATCGATGGCGATGTCGGACGAGCCACCAAAAAAGATCGGCAGATGCGGTTGTTGCACCGGCTTGATGGCCGAGACATTGCCTTTGATCTGATAGAACTCGCCGTCGTAATCAAACGGTTCGGCGCTGGTCCAGGTTTTGCGCGCGATGCTCAGATATTCGTCGGTGCGGCGATAGCGTTGGTCATGGTCGAGAAAGTCGCCATCGCGTTGCTGCTCGGCATCGCTGCCGCCGGTGATGATGTGCACCGCCACGCGGCCGCCGCTGAACTGGTCCAGCGTGGCCAGGTTGCGCGCGGCCAGCGTCGGCACGCTAAAACCGGGCCGATGCGCGATCAGCAGATTGAGCTTTCTGGTGTGCTGCGCAGCATAAGCGGCGATCTGGATGGCGTCGGGCATGGTGCTGCCATAGGCCACCAGCGCGCGGTCAAAACCGGCGTATTCGTGCGCTTGCGCCACGGCGCGGATCCACGCCTTGTTGATCAGCGGGCCGGTGGGCGCCAGCGCTTCGCTGACTTCTTGATGCGAGATAAAACCGATGAACTGGACAGACATGGTCAGTGGCTCCGGGGTTGCGCGGCGGCGGCGGCGAATGCGGCCTTGCCGGCAGTGGTCAGAATCGCGTCGTTTTGCGGGGTATGGATGCGGCTGCACAGCACATCGCGCAGATGGCGTTCCAGCGGGTTGTGCCGGCTCAGCCCGGGGTTGCCGGTGAGCTCGGCGATTTTTTGCACGGCGGCAATGGCGTTGCCGGTGACGGTGTATTTGATCAGGCCCTGATCGGCCGGACGGGTGCGGCCCAGCGCGGCGGCATCGAGCACGGCGCGGTTGGCGAACAACAACGCTTCCACTTCGCCCAGGCCTTCCTGAAAGCGCGGCAAGCTCGACAAGGGCGCGCCCAGATTGGCGGGCACGCGGCCGTGCGCCCATTGCACAAACCAGTCACGCGCGGCATGCGCCACACCGTCATACAAGGTGGACAACAACACGCTGATCCAGCTGTAGAACGCGCCATCCGGTTTGCTGGGCTGGCTGGCCGGCGCCACTTCCACCGCATGCTCCAGCGGCACCAGCACGTCATCAAACACCACGCGATGACTACCGCTGGCGCGCATGCCCAGATGATCCCAATCCTCGACCACCGTAATGCCCGGCGTATCGCGGTGCACCAGCCATGCGCCCACCAAGGGGTCGGCGTCGTCCGAGCGCGCCCATACCGCCAGCCACGTCAACCGCGGAATGCCGGTCGAATAAATCTTGGTGCCGCTGATGCGCCAACCTTCCGGCGTACGCCGCGCAATCGTGCCGGGCAAACCACCGCGCGCGGGGGTGCCCAGCTCGGGTTCGACGCGCAGGGCATTGATCAAGGCGCCGTCTTTGACGGCTTCGGCTGCAACGCGCTCACGCAAATGCGCGGGCCAGTTTTCGTTACGCGCAATCGATAGCTGAAACAGATATTGCATCACTAATACCAGCGCGGTGGACGGCTCGCCGCGCGCCACGGCGTGGATGACGGCCGCGGTCTGGCTCAGGCTGGCCTCATAGCCGCCCAATGCTTTGGGCACCGTCAGCGCCAGCAAACCGTGCTGTTGCAGATAATCAAAATTGGCATGCGGAAAGCTGCCGTCGCGATCATGCTGCGCGGCGGTTTGCGCCAGTTGCCGGGTAATCTGGCTCAGCAATTCATCCCACGCCGGGCTATCGAGTTCGACGCGAACCGCGCTGGGGTTGGTCACGTTGGGGGTGATGGTGGTGGTCATGCTGCAACGCGCTCCGGCGGGGTATGTGCGGTGATGGGCTGGCTGGCCTCGGCGCTGCTGGCCACAAACGGTGCGGCTTCTTCCACACCCAGCAATCCCAACAGTTCGCGGCGTTTGCGTTGCAGCGCCGGGTCATCGGCGTGGCGCGGCCGGGCGGCGGTGTTGGGGATTTCGGCGGCGACTTTGCCATCGGCCAGCACCAGGATGCGGTCAGCCAGCAACAACGCTTCGTCCACGTCATGCGTTACCAGCAGCACGGCCGGTTTGTGCTTTTGCCACAGCGCCAGTATCAGTTGATGCATGCGGATGCGAGTGAGCGCGTCGAGTGCGGCAAATGGCTCATCCAGCAACAGCAGTTGCGGCTCGCGCACCAAGGCACGCGCCAGCGCCACGCGCTGCGCTTCGCCGCCGGACAAGGTGGCGGGCCAGGCTTCAGCGCGTTCGCTCAGGCCCACTTCGGCCAATGCGTCCAGCGCCAGTTGTTTGAGGTTGGGCTTGCGCACACCCAGCGCCACATTGCGCCAGGCGCGCTTCCACAACATCAGGCGCGGTTCCTGAAATACCGCAGCGCGCTGCGGCGCCATGGTCAGCGTGCCGCTGCTGACCTGATCAATGCCCACCAGCGAGCGCAATAGCGTGGTCTTGCCGCAGCCGGAGCGGCCCAGCAACGCCACAAATTCGCCAGCCTTGATGTCGAGATTGAGACCATCCAGCACTTTGCGCTGGCCAAACTGGCGCACCACATTGCGTGCGCTGACCGCCAGTTGCGGCTGCAACGTATCGGGCTGGTTGGCGGGGGTAATGGTGTTGGCCGGGACGATAAAATCGGGTGTCGTCGTCATGATTAGCTCCGCAGAAAGGATGGGCGCCACGCCAGGGCATGACGTTCGATCAGACGTACCAGCGCATCGGTCAACAGCCCCAGCAGGCTGTACACCAGCAAGCACACCACGATGATGTCGGTGCGCATAAAGTCCCGCGCGCTGCCGACCAGATAACCGATGCCTTCGGTGGCGTTGATTTGTTCCACCACCACCAGGCTAAGCCAACCGATGCCCAGCGCGTAACGCAGGCCCACCAGGAAGGACGGCAACGCGCCGGGCAGAATTACATGCGTGATCAGTTCGCTGCGGCTTAACCCCAGGCTGATGCCCGCTTCGATCAGCTTGCTGTCGATGCTGCGGATACCGCTGTACAGGTTGAGGTAGACCGGAAAAATCGTGCCGAAGGTAATCAGCGCCAGCTTGGGCGCCTCGCCGATGCCAAACCACAGGATGAACAGCGGCACCAGCGCCAGAAACGGCAGCGTGCGCAGCATCTGCAAGGGCGCGTCCACAATCAGTTCGCCTTTGCGCGATAGCCCGGCCACCAGCGCCAGCACGGTGCCCAGCGTGATCGACAGCGCCAGGCCTTTGGCCACGCGCGCCAGCGATACCCACAGATGCCGTGGCAGTTCGCCCGAGGCGACCATATCGGCGAAGGTGGACACGATGGAGGTGGGCGCAGCAATGATGTGCGCGGGCAACAGGCCGGTGCGGCTGGCCACTTCCCAGATCACCAGCAGCACCAGCGGGCTGGCAAAGCGTGACAAGCCGCTGAAATGGCGCGCCTGGATACGCCAGCGCGGCGCGGCGCTGCTGTTGGGCAGACCGGTTTGAGGCAAAGACAAAGACATCGCGTTCTCCGTAAACACCAAGGGTTCGAAGCCGGGTTTTGCTGCCTGCATTGTTATAATTAAAATGCATTACAGTCAAAATCTTTGTTCGATTGGGTTATTTACAGACCACTTTATCCATGTCAGGATGATTAATCCAATGCATTGTTCGCATGATTTTCATGCGTGAGAGACATGAAAACCGAAGACATCAAAGCGTTTGTTGCCGTCGTGCAGCGTCAATCGGTCAGCCACGCGGCTGACGTTTTACATATCACCCAACCCGCCATTACGCGGCGCATCCAGAACCTGGAACAGGCGCTGGGCGTGGATTTGCTGGATCGCAACACCAAACCGCCGCGCCCCACGCCGATGGGCCGACGCGTCTTCGAACAATGTCGCGCCGTGTTGCGCGAACTGGAGGCGCTAAAGAAACTGGCCGCCAGCGATGCCGCGCCGGCCGGTGATCTACGCTTGGGCATCACCCAGGTGATCGGCGATTACGTGCTGGTGGATGCGCTCAAACAACTGTCGGAGCGCTTTCCCGATGTACAGGCGCGCTTGTCCACCAACTGGAGCACCAAACTGATCGCCGCCGTGGCGGCCGGTGAACTGGATGCCGCCACCGTGCTGATGCCGAACACCTATGCTTTTCCAGAACATCTGGCCGTCGATAATTTGTTGGCGCTGGAAATGGTGCCGGTGGGCCGCCGCAGCGACTTTGATGCCGAAACCCGCTACAGCCTGCGTGATCTGCATAAACGCGGCTGGATTCTGAACCCGGAAGGCTGCGGATTTAGAAGCCGCCTGCAACGCGCGCTGGCCAGCCAGGGTCTGGATATGCAAGTCAATCTGGACACCTTTGGCACCGAATTGCAGCTAGGGCTGGTGGCGCAAGGCATCGGCATCGGCCTGGCCCCGCGCTCCTTGCTGGCCGCCAGCCGCCACCACGAACAGCTGGTGGCGCTGCAACTAACCGACTTCAAACTTGACGTTAATTTGTGGTTGGTGCGCCTGGCAGGCCTGGGCAATTTGCTGCCGCCGGTTAACCAGTTTGGTGCCGCCATCGCCGCCGGTTTCGGCCCGGCCATCCATGCCCGGACCGCCTTCTCGCTCGCGGTTTAACGCGCCGCTGCCGCAGCCTGGATAATCGGCTCGGCTTCGGTGCGCAATAACCAGTCGGGCGCGACATCGATATAGCGGATGGTCTTGTGCTGATCGACCACCAACACCGTCGGCTTGGGCAGTTCCCATGTGCCGGTGCCGGTTACATCGCCGATCGGATTGCCCTTGGCAGTGGCCGCATCGCGCGATGCCTGGTCGAATTCATAAAGAATGCCGAGGTGGCGCGCCAGTGCGTTGTCGCGGTCGGTGGCCACCCGAAAATCAAACTGATGCCGTTGTTTGATCTCGACCAGGCGGTCACTGCGTTGCGGGCTCAGCGCCAGCAGCGGAATGCCCAGCTGCTGCAGCGCCGGTTGCAACGCGCGCTGGTAATACGGCAGCGCGATATTGCATGCCGGACAACCGGCAAAGCGGAAGAACACCAGCACAGCCGGGCCCGTTGCGGTTAGCTCATCCAGCGAGACCAGCTCGCCATTCACTTCTTGCACACTAAAGTCGGGCAATACATCGCCAATCTGCGCGGTGGCGGCACGGTTGTGTTGGGCCACCAGCGTAGCGCGCTGGTTAACGTTGACGGCCAGATCCTCCGGCGCCCAGGTGGCGACGCGCTGGGCGTGCAGATCGGCCAACAGTTGTTGCAGGCTGGCGTTGTCGGTGCTGGCTTGCGGAGCCAGTTGCGGGGTAACGGGGGTATTCATGAGGGCGCTCCAGGCAAGAGTCGTTGGGTGTTGTGGCCTGAAGGCTATGTGGCTGCGAGTTGGCTTACCAATCAAACTTTTGCATGAAGTTTATGCGTGCGGGAGGCTCACCATTGCCGCTGAGCCACCCGTATTTTATTTCTGCACATTACGTTGGTGTTTGACCGCAATTACGCGGACACCAGCAAGGCGTTGCTCACTAAAGCTGACTTGGGCAATGCCGCTGTAGCGGCAGGTCGTCCACCGATACGCGCGCTGCATATGAAAGAACTGGAAGCGCGCCGCATAACCCGAGCCCCTGCGCCGAAAGCCACGGATCGGCGAGCCGAAGCTGGTGTGGCGCGGTGGCCGCAGCTGTAATCCGGGTTCGATATAGCAATGGCAGATGAATCGGTCGGTAATGAGTTCGACATCAACAGCGCGATCCACCTGATACACGATGCATTCCGCATGGTTTGCCGCCAGCTCCGCTACCTCTCGCACGGCGGCCTCTGAGAAAGTCACCGCCGCCGTACTCATAGTGTTGTTCCGGATGCAGCAGGCAAGCCTGATTGTTGCCATGCTTTGAGGGCGTCAACCCGTTTGCGCACCAGCAGGCGCGTGATGACGACGGCCTCATCCGCTGAATAAGCCGCCTCACCGGGCTGCAAATCGTTGACGATCAATTCCAGCTCTTCCATCGCTTCCGCCCGCGCTTCATCGCATAGCCGGGCGGCATAGTCGACAAAATCCGCAAAAACCAGATCGCCGCGCTCACACAAGGCGCTGGCTCGGGCGTAATAGTCGGCCTCGGCCGGGTCAAGGGCGGCCGCCGCAGAGGCTATCCCGGCTCGTGTTGCGGCAACGGCATCCGTTTCGGCTTGCGCTGGTCGCGCCGCAGTCGCGGGCGGCAAGACGAGCTCACCACGCTCGCATGCGTCAGCCACCGTTTCCAGATCAGCCAGATCCGCTTGCCGCTCCCACTCGGGCAGCGTAGCGAGCCACTGCAGCGCATGGCTGAAATCCAGATCAATACGCACCGCGACCGCCTGTAAGCGCTCGACTTCGGCCGCCGATAAAGGCGTGATTTCACACTCAATCGCTTGCATTGCGTTTTCCTTGCTGTGGTCAAACAAAGCGCCATCATAGGCCCGGTGCCTGTTCGCGCAGAATTGTCTGTGACTATAAGCGCACTAATACCAACGAACGATAACCCGGTCAGGCCACACCACATAAACAGACTGCTGCGCGTGGGCTTTTTCTTGCCTAAACTAAGCCACCCGGCCGCGTAGTCCAGACCGCGCGGCGCTGCCGCCCCATGCCGGGTACAGTCGTCACTCAAGGAAAACACCGCCATGCAGATCACCGTAGAAACCACCGTCGCCGCGCCCGTCGCTCAGGTGTGGCGCGCTTATCTGACTCCGGCAGACATCGTGCAATGGAATGCCGCATCGGATGACTGGCACACCACCTCCGCCCACGTTGATTTGCGCGAAGGCGGCGCGTTTTCTTCGCGCATGGAAGCCAAGGACCGCAGCATGGGTTTTGACTTTGCCGGCACCTATACAAAGATCGTGGAAAACCAGCTGATTGAATACGCGTTTGGCGATCGCACGGCGCAAGTGGTGTTTGCCGAGACGCCGGCAGGCGTGACGGTGCGCGTGACGTTTGAGGCCGAAACCGAATACCCGGTCGAGCAGCAACAGCAAGGCTGGCAGGCCATCCTTAACAATTTTAAAAAGCACGTCGAAGCGCAATAAGCGCCGGGCGCGTCGGATTCTTTTTTGTAGCCACAGGATGTTGAACATGTTGCCAAGCCGTACCCTTATCGCCGCTGCGTTGCTGTCCTGCCTGGGCAGCGCTTACGGCGCCGACCAGACCGAAACCCGCCAGCTGGCGCGCTTTACCGAAATCCGCATCAAAGCGCCGGTCGACATGACCTACACGGTCGGCCCCACCGCCAGCCTGCAGGTATCGGCCTCGGCCGAGATGCTGAGCCAGTTGGTGTTGAGCGTGAGCAATGGCGAGCTGACCATCGACGCCAAATCAGGCAGCGACTTCCATCACGGCGTGCGTGTGGTCGCCACCGGGCCGTTGCTGACCGGGGTATCGATTGATGGCGCCGGCAACTTCAAAGCCACTGGCTTGACGGGCGCGGCGTTTAACACGCGCATTGCGGGCGCGGGCAGCATCAGCGCCACGGGCGCGGTGCATCACATCAACGCAAGCGTAAAAGGCGCGGGCGATATTGATCTGAAAAAGCTGACCGCCAAAGACGCTGTCATCACCATTGCAGGCACCGGCTCGGTGAAGGCCTATGCCAGCGAAAGCGTGGCGGTCACGGTCAATGGTGTCGGCTCTGTCGATATCAGCGGCAAGCCCGCCAAGCGCGATGTGACCACGCATGGCATCGGCAGCGTGTCTTTCGACTAGACGATCGCGCGGCACGCCGCCGCCTGTTGTATCAAAACCTACACCCGCGCCCATGCAGGTTGAGGCAGCGCATTAGCGCGTGCTGAAATACGCGCGTTGCGCCCGTTTGCGGCGCGTTTTTATGCGCAAGAACCTGACCATGCTCATCGGTATCGACCTTGGCACCACCAACAGCCTGTGCGCCGTCTGGCGCGATGGCGCGGCGCAATTAATTCCCAACGCGCTGGGGCAAACGCTGACGCCTTCAGTGGTGGGGCTGGACGATGAGGGCCGCGTGCTGGTGGGTCTGCCCGCCCGCGAGCGCCTGATTACGCACCCGCAACACACGGCCGCCGTGTTCAAACGCTATATGGGCAGCGCGCACCAAACCACGCTGGGCACGCAACGCTTTCGGCCCGAAGAACTGTCGGCACTGGTGCTGCAATCCCTTAAAGCCGATGCCGAGCGCTTTCTCGGCGAGCCGGTCACCGAAGCCGTGATTACCGTGCCCGCGTACTTTAGCGATGCGCAGCGCAAAGCCACGCGCCACGCGGGCGAACTGGCGGGTCTGAAAGTAGCCAGCCTGCTCAACGAACCCACTGCCGCCGCACTGGCCTACGGCCTGCATCAGCGCGAAGCCGAATCCACGTTTCTGGTGTTCGATCTGGGCGGCGGCACGTTTGATGTGTCGATCCTGGAATTGTTTGATGGCGTGATGGAAGTGCGCGCCAGCGCCGGCGATAACTTTCTGGGCGGCGAAGACTTTGTCAGTGTGCTGATCGAAGGCTTTGTGCAACAGCATCCTGACCTGAAACGCCTGCTGGACCCGGCGCATCGCCAGGGCGATCAGTTCCGCCAGCTGGTGCGCAAGGAAGCCGAACGCGTTAAGCGCGCGCTCACCGATCAGACCAGTGTGGAATTCAGCCTGGTCTGGCAAGACCACCCGTTTAGCTGGACCGTGCGCGAAGACGACTACGCCCGTCTGATCGACCCCTTGCTGGTGCGCCTGCGCAAGCCACTGGAACGCGCCCTGCGCGACAGCCGCCTGAAGCTGGCCGATCTGGACGAGATTGTGCTGGCCGGCGGTGCGTCGCGCATGCCGCTGGTACGACGTATGGTGGCGCGTCTGTTCGGCCGCCTGCCTGCCGTGCATCTCAACCCCGATGAAATCGTCGCGATGGGTGCCGCGGTGCAAGCCGGACTCAAGTCGCGCGATGCGGCACTGCGCGAAGTGGTCATGACCGATGTCTGCCCCTATACCCTGGGCATCGAAACCTCGCGCCAGTACGGCCCGGGCCAGTTTCAGGGCGGCTTGTATCTGCCGATTATCGAGCGCAATACCGTGGTGCCCGTCAGCCGCAGCGAAACCGTATACACGGTGCGTGATAACCAGAAAAGCGTGCTGTTCAAGATTTACCAGGGCGAATCGCGCGAAGTAAAAGACAACGTATTTCTGGGCGAACTTGAACTGGACGTGCCGCCGCGCCCGGCCGGTGCGGTGGATATCGAAGTGCGCTTTACCTACACCATTGATGGCCTGCTCGAAACCGAATGCGTGGTGCCGGAAAGCGGTGAGAAAAAACGCCTGCTGATCGAAAAAACGCCGGGTGCGTTGTCGGCGGACGAAGTGCAAGCGCAACTGGAAAAACTGGCCGCGCTGAAGATCCACCCGCGCGCGCAAACCGAAAACACATTTTTGCTGAACCGCGCCGCACGGCTTTACCAGGAAACGCTGGGCCACGAACGCGTGGTGGTGGGCGAAGCGCTCAGCCAGTTTCGCGCCATTCTCGAAACCCAGGACGAGCGCCTGATCGAGGAAGGCCGCAAGGCCTTGCACCGCGTGCTGACTGATCTGGAAGGCGAGGTATTGCTGTGAGCGACGTGGCGCAACACGCGGCGTGGGCCGTGCTCGAAATCGCGCCGACGCCGGATACGCGCGAGATCAAACGTGCCTATGCGCGGCTGGCCAAAATCCATCGGCCGGAAGTGGACGCCACGGCGTTTCAGCGTCTGCGCGACGCTTATGAAACGGCACTGGAACTGGCGCCGCAACTGGCCACCACCAGCGCGGACGCGGCGCTCGCCGACAGCGCGGATGGGCCCTCGGACGCCGCGCCGTTGCCACCAGCAGATACCGCCCTCGTCACCCCCCAATCCGACCCCCAACCCGAACCCGCAGCACCCGCAGCAGGCGACGTCATCAGCGCCGCGCTGGACCACACCGCGCAAACCGTACGCGCCTGGGCCGACGAACTGAACCCGGCGCTGGATGCCGACGACCTGCCCGCCCTGCAGAGCGCGCTGGCCCGCTGCCTCGGCTATCCACTGGCCAGCCTGGCAATGGTGCGCCAGCAATTTGCGCATGCGGTGCTGAACGCGATGATGGCGCGCAAAGAAACCCCGCTCAGCGCCATCGACCACGCCAGCACCGAGCTGGGCTGGCGTGATGACCTTACGCTGACGCGCGAGCAGCGCACCTGGCTGCAGCGCGTGGCGCAATATCGCATCCGGCTGCAGGCCGAAGCCGTGGCGCGTGGCTTTGCGGCCGATATCGCGCCAGAAGCCGCCGTCGCACATATCACGTCCGTATTGTCCGAGCAGCAAATTGACGGACTGGAAGACCGCCCGTGGTTTGAAATGGGCCTGATGCTGGGGCTGGTGGAACCCGTGATGGCCCCGTTGCCGGTCATCGACGCCATCGCGGCGTTCTTTGAATGGCAAGATCTGGCGCACTTGCGCCGGATCGAACCGCGTCTGGTCGACTTTTTTCTGCAGCGCGTGCAGGCGGCGCGCTTTGAGCAAAACGAGCGCGACTACGAAGCCGGACTACGCGCGTTTGCGGATGACCCATCGCCCAAAACAGCCGACGCGCGTCACGCCCGCTGGGCAGCGCGAGCGCTCTTACGCCAGCCGCATGAACCTGGCCTGGCGTTTGTCGCATCGTTGCTCAAACCGGTACAGCAACATGCCCGCGCGATGCTTGAAGAGATTGAAACGCAGCACCCTGCGCTCGCCGCAAAGCTGGACCCGGACGCACGCGAATTCTGGCGCAAACCCCGTCCCCAGTTGGGCGACCAACCGCTGCGCAACCTGGGCTGGTTAAGCGTGCCCGGCGCCCTTTGCATCATGTATGCGATCAGCCAGATGAGCGGGGTGGAAGACTGGCCGGGCTACCCGCTGACGTTCTGGTTGCCGGTGGTGCTGGGCGGCTTGCTCAGCGGCGTGCTGCTGACGGTGGTGCTATGGCATCTGGGTAACGACTTCGTGCCGAGTATTGCGCGCCGCATCCAGTTGTTTTTGCTGGCGTGGACCAATCGCATTGCGCCCGGCGTGTTTCATCCGCGCGTGATCGACGAGATCGCCGTGTTGCTGGCCGGCAGCGTGTTGCCCGCCGTGTACACCCTGTCGATGGCGCTCGGACCGCTGAACAGCGATTTGACCAGTAACCCGATTCCGCCAGCCACGCTGGTCAAAGATATCTTGCTGCTGGGCCTGCCGTGGTGGCTGTTGCCGTTCCGACTGGCGAGCCTGGTCCGCACCTTGTGGTCGTTGCGGGGCAACGCAGCCTGAATGGCTTGCCGCCGCCATGTCCTCTGTTCCGGGCCATGGCGGCAACCGCCTTACTTGAATGCATACAACAACGTGCCACCCAGCGTGCGCGGCGCGCCCACCGAAGCGGTGTACAAGCCACCTGCCAGTGGCGCGGTGTTCACCGTTAGCGCATAGCGTTTATCAAACAGATTCTTTACCCACAGCGACGCCTCCCACTGGTCGCCGTTGCCCAGTTTGCCTTTGAGCCCGGTGGCGATATTGGCCAGGCCATAAGCCGGAATCCACGAATACTGCGAATCCGACAAATCGCCATAACTGCCCGAGCGCCAGCCGTAATTGGCGCTGGCGTATTGGCGCAAGCCCGCGCCGACACCCCATTCGTAACTACTGCCCAGATTAAGTATCCAGCGCGGCGCGCCATTGAGCGGCTGGCCGGACAGATCGCACACGGTTGCGCCGGTGGCCTGTTGTTCGGCCGAGCACGGCGCGCGCGTAAACGAACCGTAGGTGGCGCTGTTGTATGACCCATTCAGACCGATCTGCCACGCAGGCAGCGGCACCGCCTTGATGTCGAACTCGATGCCTTTGCTGCGCACGTCGCCCGCATTGGTCATTGCCGCCACCGGTAGGCCGGTAACCGGGTTGGTCAGATAAGTATTGGTCTGGTAGCCGGTCACACGCGTCAGATACAGATTGGCGTTAAGCAGCAAGCGGTGCTGCAGCCATTCGCTCTTGATGCCCAATTCGCCGTCATCGGCTTTTTCGGGATCGACGCGCAAAGAATCCGCGCCCAGGTTAGGCCCACCGGCCACGCCGTTGATGTTATAGCCGCCCGATTTTTCGCCATGCGCCACGGTGGCATAAGCCAACACATCGGGCGTGAGATGCCACGCCGCGCTCAGCAAGCCCGACGGCGCGGTGGACCGATCGCTCAGATCGCCCGAATCCCAAGCACCTGCATACGCAGGCAAATTGCGCGCCGCCACCAGCGCTTTGACTTGCGCGCCACCCACCGGGGCCACGCGGTAGACGCGCGCGGATTTGTCTTCGGTGGTGATACGCACGCCCGCGGTCAGATCCAGCGTTTGCGTGGCGTGCCAGGTGGCCTGGCCAAACAGCGCATAACTGTCGGTCTCGGCCAGGCCGTACGAGCGCGTGCTGACGTTGTTGAACAGGCCGTTGGGCGTGCCCAGAAACGTATCGGCCTGGCTGCCGTAATCACTGAAATTAACGTTGCTGGCGCGCTGGTGAAAGTAATACGCGCCGGTCACATAATCGACCGGGCCGCCGCTGGGCGATGCCAATCGCAATTCTTGTGACACCTGCTGGTCGTCCACATCAAAGCCAGCGTCGAGCATGCCTGGCGCATTGCTGAAATCCACATCGTTGTGCGGGCGGAAATCCCATTTGCGCCACGCGGTAATCGAGGTGAGCGTGTAGCCGCGCAGATTCCACGTTGCTTCCGCCGACAAGCCGCCCTGGTGCACCACTGCTTGCTGCACGCCGTCGATATTGACGTCGGCGTTGTTAAAGTCGGTGGCCAGGCCGGTTGCGCCCGCAGCGGCCGCCGCCACCGCCCATGGCTTTTTGCCCGGCGCCACTGGCCCTTGGCCGTAAACCTGCATGGTGCCGGTGGTGGAATCTTCCTGGTTGTAATCGGCAATCACGCGCAGCGAAAAATCATCGTGCGGCACCCACAAGACCTGGGCACGCGCGCCGCTGCGGTCGATGGCGTTGAGTTTTTGCCCGTCGTTCTGGTTGCTTAGCCAACCGTCGTCGCGCGTTTTATAAACCGCAGCGCTGACGGCGGTGCTGTCGCTGACCGCGCCGGTGGCGCGCGCGTGATATTGCTGCGTATTGCGGCTGCCATAGCTGGCGTCCACGCTGGCCGACGGCGTAAACGACGGCGCTTTGCTGCTGATATTCAGCACGCCTGCCGTGGTGTTCTTGCCAAACAGCGTGCCTTGCGGGCCGCGCAGCAATTCCAGCTGATCAATATCGAGCAGATCAAACACCGCCATGCCGGGCCGACCCAGAAACACATTGTCGAGCACCACGCCCACACTGCCCTCCAGCCCCTCGTTGGCCGGATTGTTGCCCAGCCCGCGCACCGCCAGGCTGGACTGGCGCGCGTGGATAAAGGCGGCATTGGTGTTGGGCAGCAACTGCTGCAAATCCTGCACCTGATACAGATGTTGTTGCTCCAGCGTGCTGCCCTTCAGCGTGCTGATCGGCGCGGGCACGTCTTGCGCCTGTTCCAGCCGCCGCCGCGCAGTCACGGTAACGGCTTCGACGGTGGCTTCGGGCGCGATAACGGCCGTGCTACCGGCGTTGGCCGCGACGGCGGTGGAGGTGTCGGCCAATGCGCCTTGCGCCGCCAGCGTGGCGATCAGGGCGGCCAGCGGCAACGGCATCAAACGGGGTGGGGTCATGGGGTCGGGTGTCCGGGATAAGGAAATCGGCACCCGCCGCGCCGTGGCAGCGCGGCGGGTGTCAGCATCAAGCGGTGGCGGTTTCGGCCTGCGCAGGCGCGGTGGCCTTGGGCGCATCGGGCTGCGGCGCTGCGGGCGCGCCCTTCACCGTGGTCTGGCTGACGCCGCCATCCAGCGACACCGGCACCGTGCCGGCCACCGTCACGCGGTGCATTACGCGATGCGCATCGGCGTAATCATTGATGGCGTAATGCTGGGTGGCGCGGTTATCCCAGATCGCCACATCACCGGCTTGCCAATGCCAGCGCACGGTGTTTTCCAGCCGCGTGACGTAGCTTTGCAGGATGGCGTACAGCGGCGCGAACTCGGTCAGCTTCAGGTCTTTAAAGCGCTTGACGAACTGGCCCAGCAACAGATGGCGCTCGCCGGTTTCCGGATGCACATGCACCACCGGATGCTCGGTCTCGTACACGGTGGACGCAAACACGTCCTTGTAGCGCTTCAGCGCGGCGGCATCCACGTCTTTGGGGTTGATATTGGCGGCGGTGTAGTCGAATTCGTTGCTGTGCACGGCCCACAAGCTATCGGCCAGCGCGCGTAGTTGCGGAGGCAGGTCTTCATACGCGGTGTGCGTGTTGGCCCAGGTGGTATCGCCGCCGCTTTCCGGCACTTTAACCGCGCGCAAAATCGACGCTTTCGGGTAGGCGGCAGTAAAGGTGATGTCGGTGTGCCAGGCATTGGCGCGACCACCGTGGGCGGAATCCAATGCCATCACATAATCGGTGCCTTGCACGGTGGGCACGGTGGGATGCGACACCGGTTTGCCCAGCAATTGCGCAAAGGCTTGTTGCTCGGCGTCGTCCAGCGTCTGGCCACGAAAAAACACCACTTTGTGCGCCAGCAAGGCTTGATGGATAACGTCCAGGCTCTCGGCGGGCAGATGGCGGCCAAGTTGTACGCCACGGATTTCTGCGCCGATGCGGCCAGCGACTTTATGTACGGTAATCGTGCTCATGGTCTTGCTCCTGATTGCGTCAGATTGAAAGAAGTACGGCTTTACAAGGCACAGCCGTCCCCGCTCGTGCGCGGGGCACAAGGCAGACAAGCGACTGTGGAATTAAAGGGAAAAAGAAACGCGGTGCGGGATCAGGCCGCCGGTGCGATGTTTGCGCCGGCGGGGGGCGCAATGTCGGGGCCAGTGCTCAGCGCGATCACGCCCAGCCCGGCGTTGCGGCTTAAATCCGCCGGGTAATGCCGCCACGCCACGTACAGCGACGCCAGCGCCAATGCGCCTGCGATGCCGGTGACGCCGGTCAGCGCCACGCCCAGGCCAAAATGATCCGAAGCCAGGCCGGTCAGAAACGGCCCCGGCAGCGAGCCCAGCACGGCGGCCGACACCACCGCGCAAGTCCCCGAGAACGCCCGCGCGCCGGGGTGGACCAGCTCTTGCGTCATGCTCAGCGCGGCGGTGCTGCCGGTGGAGCCGATCAGCGTGGCCAGCACCATCAGCGCGTATTGCTGCTGCCAGCTTAACGCCAGGCTAAAGGCGGCCAGATACAGCACGGTGGAAATCCCGCCCGTGATGGCGGCAAAGCCGATTTTGCTGCGTACATAGCGCGCACTCAGCTGATCCATAATCCAGCCACCCAACGGCGAGCCCAGCACCGGCAACAACATCAAGCCCCCCGTCAGCAACGACGCGCGTTGCACCGGCAAACCGGCCAGGCGGTTGAAATACGTCGGCAGAAAGTAGAACACCGGCACCCACTGCAGCATGCCCATCGCCGTGTGCACATAGGCCGCCAGCAAAGACGGCGTGCGCAGGATGGCGCGCCGCCAGTCGGCGGGCGTTTGCGTGCTGCTGACGCTGACATCGGCATGGTGATAATCGCGCGCCTTGAACAACAGCGCCGCCACCACCAGGCCCGGCAAAGCCACCACGCCAAAGGCATGGCGCCAGCCGTAATGCGTGGCGATATAACCACCCGCCGCCACCCCCAACGCCATGCCGATCGGCGCGCCAGCGGTAAACAGGCCCATGGCAAACTGGCGCCGACGTTGCGGAAACGCTGCGGCAATCCACGAATACGCGGCCGGCGCATAACCGGCCTCCCCCAGGCCGACGGCGGCGCGTGCGCTGGCCAGTTGACCAAAGCTGCCCGCCAGACCGCCGAGCGCGCTGGCGATGCTCCAGATTGCGCCCATCAGGCTGGCGGTTTTAACGCGGCTCCAGCGGTCGATGACCAGCGAGGTAGGGAAGGCAAACACAATCATGCCCAGCGTCAGCACCGAGTTGAGCAAACCGGCTTGCGCATCGCTGATATGCCATTCGGCTTTGATGGCGGGCAACAGCGCGGCGATGATCATGCGATCGGCAAAATCGAACAGCATTAATAGAGTGAGCAAGCTGAACGCGCGCCAGGTAGGGCCACGGCCAAACAGCCATGCATGCGGGCCGCTGGCGGCGTGCTGCGGCGCGGCGGCGTTAAAGGACAATTGCGGCGCGTTCATGATAAAGCCTTGAAAAACGTCGTTTGCATGGCATGATCCCGGTGGAGTTGGTTTGCAGCGTTGCCGGTGATATTTAATGGAACGCTGTCGTTCCATATAATCTATCGAGCCATTGAACTGTTTTTAAATACTGATTTGTTATATTTATAACTTTCTGGCGCGCTTAGACCAGAAAGCGCAGTCCTATCAATCGCTTAGGCGCATCTCGGCCCGAGCTGGAAGCACCGCACATGCAAAAAACCGTTGTATCGCCCGGACGCCCCAGCGCCGCCACGCAGGCGGAACGCCACGCCATGCTGGTGGACGTCGCCACCGACGAGTTCATCGCCAAAGGCTTTGAAGCCGCCAGCCTGGAGGGCATTGCCAAGGCGGCGGGTGTGGCCAAGCACACCATTTACCGAAATTTTGGGGGTAAGGAAGGCTTGCTGCGCGCGTCGTTATTGCGCGGCTACGGCACATTTGCCGAGCGGCTGACCGATCTGCTGGATCTGGATGCCGAACCTGCGGCCGTGCTGGATGCAGCGGCGCGCCATATTGCGCTCAGCGCCACCGGCGCACGCGGCCTGGCGCTGACGCGGCTGGTGATTGCGCATAAAAACAAACTGGCGGCGCTGGATGAGGTGGTAGCGCATTTAAACGACCAGCTGCGCTATCCGCTGCTGCGCTATTTTTCGGCGCTGCATGAACGTGGCGCGCTGCGCATCGGCAATGTGCAGATCGCCACCGTGCAGTTCATCAATCTCTGCACGCTGGGGCCGTATTACCTGCTGGATGGCGATGCGCAAGCGGTGCAGCGTGGCGAGACGCTGGAGGATATTGTCGCGCCAGCCGTGCGCATGTTCCTGGCTGGCTACGCCGCGTGATGCATAGGGTGGGTCGTGACCCACCAGTTAAAGCGGATGAGCAAAACGCATACGGTCGCGTGCTGATTAGCGTCTTTGAATGGTGGATCTAGTCCCACCCTATGACTATGCGTTCTTTGAATTGCATAGGGTGGGTCATGACCCACCAGTTAAAGCGGATGAGCAAAACGCATACGGTCGCGTGCTGATTAGCGCCTTTGAATGGTGGGACTAGTCCCACCCTATGACCACGCGTTCTTTGAATTGCATAGGGTGGGTCATGACCCACCCATCAAAGCCGATAAGCAAAACGCGTACGGTTGCCTGCTAATCAGGGTCTTTGAATGGTGGGACTAGTCCCACCCTATGACCACGCGTTCTTTGAATTGCATAGGGTGGGTCATGACCCACCCATCAAAGCCGATAAGCAAAACGCGTACGGTTGCCTGCTAATCAGGGTCTTTGAATGGTGGGACTAGTCCCACCCTATGACTGCCACGCAGTTTTAGCGACGCGGTTACCGGCCCAAGTGACGCCCTGGCACAGCGCAAAATACAAAACGCCAGCAAACAAAAACAGTTGCGCCGGATAAATCATCACGCGATTGCTCACTTGCGCGGTCACCATCGCCAGCTCGCCCACGCCGACGATATACGCCAGCGACGTATCCTTGATCAGCGTGACCCACTGGTTAATAAACGACGGCGCCATCATGCGCAGTGCCTGCGGCAAAATCACCAGCCGCAGCGTTTGCCAGTGCGTCAGGCCGGTCGCCAATGCGGCTTCCCACTGGCCTTTGCTGATGCCCTCGATGCCGGCATACACCGCGTGCGCCAGATACGCGGCGCTGATCAGCGTGAGCGCGCACATCACCGACCACACGCCTGGCACGTCGATATGCAGGCAGATCGGCAGCAAAAAATACACCCAGAAAATCAGCATCAACACCGGAATGGCGCGCAGGAACGCCAGCGTACCCAGCAAGGCATGGCGCGGCACGCCGCGCAGCACCGCCAGCAAAATACCGAGCGCCAGGCCCAGCACCGCCGAGCCCAGCGCCGAGCCCGCCGCCAGCACCACGGTCAGCGCCAGCCCACCCAATGGGCCGTCGGGCCAAGCGCCCCACAGCAACCACGGTAGATTGTTTTTGATGACATCCCAGCTGCTTAACGCGTCCATACGGGCCTTTGCCGACGCCAGATTTGCCAGCCGGTTTCGATCAATACAATCAACAGCACATAGCCCAGCGTGGCAAAGCCAAACGCCTGGAAGGTCTTGAAGGTGGCGGATTCCACCTGGCGCGAGGTGTAGGACAGCTCGGCCATGCCAATCGCCATGGTCAACGAAGAATTTTTGACCGCATTCATGATCTGGCCGATCAGCGCGGGCGCGGAAATGCGCAGTGCTTGCGGCAGCACCACAAAGCGGAACGCCTGCGCCGGACGCAAACCGATGGCCAACGCCGCTTCCCATTGCCCCGCCGGTACACCGCGCAAACCGGCGCGGATGTCTTCGGCAAAATAGGCGGCGGTATACAGGGTAAGGCCCAGCGTGGCCGCCAGCGTTTCGGGCGTGGGCCACAAGGCGTGCGGGCTGTTCAGCCATACACGCGCCGCTTCGGGCAGCAAGGCCATCGCGCCGAAGTACCAGAAAAACAGTTGCAGCAACAACGGCGTATTGCGAAACGCCGCCGTATACGCATGCGTTAACGGCAGCCCCCAGCGGTGCCGCCCCGCCAGCGCCAGCGCAAAACCCAACGCCAGCGCCAACGTAACGCACACCGCCGCCAGCACAATCGTCACGGCCAGACCATGGCCTAACAACAGCAGATACGGCCGGTCCAGCCATGCAATTGCAGTCATGTCGGGCTGACCTTATTCGGCGCGGATATGCGCATCGCCAATCTTGAACAGACGCGGCAGCGGCGCTTTGGTGGTCGGGCCAAACCAGCGGTCATAAATGGTCTGCGCCGAGCCGGTTTTTTCGAGGTCGTGCAACGTGTCATTCAGAAACGCCACCAGACGCGTCTCGCCCTTGGGCACGCCCACGCCTTCCAGTTCTTCTGAAATCGAGAACGGTGGGATTTCGTACTTATCCTTGTCCGGCAACGCGCCCAGAATCGCCACCAGTTTGGAGCCATCCTGCGTAATCGCCTGCACATTGCCATTGCGCAACGCGGCCAGCGCAAACGGGGTGTCATCAAACAGCACCACCTGCGCGCTCGGGTATTTCTGGCGCAGCGTGGCTTCCATGGTGGTGCCCTTGTCCGCGCCCACACGCAGGCTGGTGATTTGCTGCGGGTTCTTTAACGTGCCCTTCTTCGCCAGAAACTGCTGGCCCGAGGCGAAGTACGGCACGCTGAAATCGATGACTTTGGCGCGCTCATCGGTGATGGTGAAATTGGCAAACACCAGATCCACTTTGTTGGCCGCCAGCAGCGGAATGCGGTTGGCCGGATTGGTGGGCGTAATTTCGAGCTTGACGCCCAGGCGCTTGGCCACTTCGTTGGCGTAATCCACATCCAGACCGACGATCTTGTGGGTTTTTTCATCGACAAACCCAAACGGCGGGTTGCCATCAAACGCGGCAACGCGCAGCACGCCCGCCTTTTTGATGTCATCCAGCCGGTCGGCCATGGCAATGGCGGGGATAAGCGCGGTGGCCAGCAAGGCAGCAAGCAGCGTCGTTTTCATGATCGTTTTTTCCTGTGCGGTGGGGTTTGGAAGTGCAAACAGGAAGCGATCGTGAGGCTTTTCTTATAAACTTACAAATTATATAAATTTATCTTTATAGATTTTTATCTTATTTATAGATTGCCTACCGATAAATTTCTGCCTGACCCGTGCTTGCTGCAGCGCGCCACGGAGGCTATGCTCGACACAATTAAGCATAAAAAAGCATTTTTATCCGGAGCAGGCCATGATTCATCGGTTCTCGATCTCAAACTATCTGTCCATCAAGGAAGCGCTGGAAATCGACCTGCGCGTGACGCCTGGCCAAGGCGACGACAACACATCTTTTATCGCGCCCAGTGGCCAGCGATTATCCAAGGCGCAATTGTTGGTAGGCGCCAACGCGTCGGGCAAAACCAATATTCTGCATGCGCTCAATGCGCTGTCTTATTTCACGCTGATGTCGTTTTCGTTGGCTCCGGACGCACCGACCGGCTTTGAGCCGCATATGTTCAGCCAGTCTGACATCAGCGAATTCCGCATCACCTTTGAGTCTGATGGCGAAATCTATGAATACCAGCTGGCGGTCACTCCAGAGCAAGTTGTCTTAGAGAGTCTGAAAAAGAAAACAAGTCGATTGTTTAGCCGGATATTCAGTCGCGATTGGGACGAAACCACCGCTAGCTATTTTATTCAGGGCATTAATGCAAAAAGCGCGCGCCTGGTGCGCAAAAATTGCTCTTTGCTGGCGTGGCTGCGCCAACACAATGAAGGTGGAATGGAGGTATTGCATACCCAACTTGAGCTGGGTGCCTGGTCGGGCAATATGTATCCGGCGGGTGAAAAAGCTAAATTACCCGGTGATTTTTTGATCGAACGCTCGGCAGAGATTCTAGCGGGCGATCCCGAATTGGTGCCCGCCGTATTGTCAGTTTTAAAACGATTTGACATCTGCATCGACGACATTCAATTGCTGGAAACCGGCACCTCAGGTATCTGGATACCCTACTTTGTGCACAAGCAGGGCAACAAGGTTAAAAACCTGTCGGTGTATGCGGAATCAAGTGGCACAAAGCGATTGTTTGGCTTGCTGGGGGTTCTGCTCAATGCAATCAAAGACAGCTCGCTGATTCTGCTGGACGAGATCGAAGACGATTTACATCCGGTTATGCTTGAAGCGTTGTTTAAATTGTTTTTGAGCAAGGAATTTAATCCGCATAACGCGCAGCTGATCATTGCGACGCATGCCATCGAACTGATGAACCGGCTGCACAAAGGCCAGATTACCCTGGTGGAAAAACACGACCATGCCACTGAAACTTATGCGCTTTCCCAAGTCGAGGGCGTTCACTCCCGTGACAATTTTATGGGCAAGTATATTGCGGGAGCGTATGGCGCCATTCCGGAGATTTTTTAATGATCCGGAAAGTGGTCAAGCAGCGAGAAACCATATTGATCATTTGTGAAGGCCGCACTGATGAGGCGTTCTTCAAGTTTCTTCGGCAAATGTTCATGTCGCAGGGCCACGCGGCGGCGGGTCCGAAAATCACCATCAAAGACGCTGGCGGAATGGGCGGTCTGCACGTTTGCCGGACCGCGTTGAGGGAGCCCGGCGAATATACCCATCGCGTGGTGGTCTACGATGGCGATGTTGATGCGCCGCTCGCCATAAAACAAGAAATCCTGGCCAAGGGCTGGTCTTTAATCGTCATTGACCAATGTATTGAAGCCCTGTTGCTAACCTTGCTTCAACGCCGTGTTCCGGCTAATAGCAACGCTTGCAAAATTGCGATGCAAGCCGTCACGAAAGCCAGTTTGATGGAAGTGGAAACCTACGCCGCTATGTTGACGCAAAGGCGGATATTGGAGGCAAAAGATCGCATCCCACAGCTCGCCGAGGTACTGCGACATTTCGGCGTGGCCTGAACGATCAAACGACTGGCCCGCTTGATATCCAGCCCGCCGCCCGCACAGTTTGCCCAGCGACGCGCGCAACGCACGCGGTCTGCTTCCACGATGCTGTCCTCATCACCGACCCCGCATTCCCAGCCACGGAGCCTTTCCATGATCGATCTTTATTACTGGCCCACGCCCAACGGCCTGAAATTGACGTTGTTTCTTGAGGAAACCGGTCTGCCCTACACGCTGCATCTGGTCAATATCGGCAAAGGTGAGCAATTTACCCCGGAATTTCTGGCAATTTCGCCCAACAATCGCATGCCGGCCTTGGTTGACCATGCGCCCGCGGATGGCGGCGCGCCGATTGCGTTGTTTGAATCGGGTGCGATGTTGCAATATCTGGCCGAGAAAACCGGTCAATTTTTGCCGACGGAAACACGCGCCAAATATGAAGTGCTGAAATGGTTGTTCTGGCAAATGGCGGGATTGGGCCCGATGGCGGGACAGAATGGTCACTTCAACCGTTATGCGCCCGAGCGTGTGCCCTATGCGATTGAGCGTTACGAGAAAGAAACCAATCGTTTGTACGGCGTGCTGAACAAACAACTGGAAGGTCGGGATTTTATTGCGGGCAGCGAATATTCGATTGCCGATATGGCCGCGTATCCGTGGATCGTGCCGCACGAAACGCACAATCAAAAGCTCGAAGATTTCCCCAATCTGCTGCGTTGGTTTAACACCATCCAAGCGCGCCCGGCCACGCAACGCGCGTACAAGGATGTGGCCAAACCTGCGCCTGGCGCGGTGCAGCTTTCGGACGACGAACGCAAGGTTCTGTTTGGCCAGACTGCGGCGAATATCAAGCCGCAATAAGCGCGCCAGCGCGCCATAAAACAGGGCGATTGCTGCACGCAATCGCCCTGTTTGCATCCACCGCAAACCTGCGGCTTATTGTTGCGACGGCACGAATTCTTCCATTACTGCTTTGCGCATCAATTCGGGCGGCAGCAAGCCTTGTTTGATCACAAAGTCATTAAATGCCTGCAATTTAAACTTTGATCCCAGCACCAATTGCGTTTGCGTCAGCAGGCTACGCAGATTGGTATAACCGAAGTAATACGCGGTGGCCTGGCCGGGGCTGTTAAAGGCGTAACGGTCGATTTCTGATTGCGCCAACGGCTCGGATAGCACCACATCGTTCATCAATACTTGTTTGGCTTCTTCCGGGGTAATACGGCCGGTATTGATCATGGGATCGAGAAATGCGCGCGCCACGCGCATCAGGCGGTTTTGCAACGAAATCAATTGTGCATCCAGCGGCATATACGGTTCGATCATCGCCTCGCAATACACCGCCCAACCTTCCACATTGGCGCTGTTCTCGGCAAAGATGGCACGCGGAATCGACACGCCCTGCTCCACCATCGACGAATACTGCAATTCGTGACCGGGTCGCGCTTCATGCGCGGTTAAAGTCCACGAGGCGGCCACATGGGTATCGTCATCCATTTTGGCGTCCGATTTGGCATGCGGATTGGACGTGGTAATCACGAATTCGCCGTATTCGCCGGTATTGCCCAACAGGCGCGGCGGGTTCATGAATGGCGAGCCCACGCTGGCCGATTCCGCATCAGTGGCGGGCCGGATATGCGCGGCGCGATTGGGCAAGGTAATCAGATGTTCACGCCGGATAATCGCTTCGATTTGCGCCAGCGTATCGCGGTAATGCGGCAGCATTTCGGCTGCCGGCACTTGCTGCTTTTTAAGCTCGCGGATCACATCGTGATAATCGGCAGATTTGTAATTGCGCTGCTCGGCCAGCCGCGCGGCCACTGCGCGCATGCTGTCTTTTACTTCTTGATAATCAGCGCCGGCCCGCAGGATCAATTCATCCGGGCTAATGCTCACGCCGTAATTGCGCAAATCATTGGCGTAGATGGCCGCCGGTGGGCGTGGTGTTTTACGCGCCAGCGGCGTGAGCGTTTTGCGCGCCCAATCGCCATAGGCATGCAATTGCTGGCTGAGCACGGCAAATGGCTGTTCCCACCCCGTTAATCCGGCTTTGGTGAAATCCTCTTTGATGCCATCGAGCATCACATCAATATTGTCGAGTTGCTGGTTTAAATCTTCGATATACGGGCCGGTCACCCCCGCACGTTGGATATTTTCTTCGGTGCGGGCGCGGGCCAGATCCACCAGCGGCGTATAACCCTTTTCCAGACCGGCATAACGGTTTAGCCGTTGCAATGCACGGCGTTGCCGATCCGCTTTATTGCGCGGTTCCAGCAAGGTATCCAGACCAAACCAGACGGTTTTAGGCACGTCGATATAGTCGAGCAATAAATCATGTTCCAGCTGTTGCGTATCCATATTGCGATGCACCGCATCCAGCGTAATTTCCAGATCCTGGCGCACTTTGGGCGGCAGCGTGGTTTTTTGCTCGACCAGCAATTGCGCCAGCACTTTTTCGCTATCGGCGCGGCGGCGTTCATACACCTTGGGCTTTAGATCGACCACTTCAGTATCGAATTCTTCCTGACCAAAACTCGATACGGTTTCGGGCTCGTATTTAGCCGGAATCTGCATTACCGGCATGGCCAGCGCATTGCTCTGCGCCACCCAGTCCGGAATGGCGGCGTGGACCGCAGTGGCCGTGGTCAAGCCTAACGAAATTGCCAGCGGCACAGCCGCCCAGGTAGCGCGTAGATGCATGGGGTCTCCAGTTTGGTTTGTTGCCCGCGCGCCTTGTGAGCGCGGCGGGCATTTTTTAACTGGATGACGGTACGGGCGCAGCGGGGCGGCGTCAAACCGCGCTGGTCGGATGTGGTTTCAACGCCGTGTCAGGCGTGCGTGCAGGCCGGCCCATGCACATGCGCGTCATTCCACGCCGAACCCAGGATCAGGCTGCAGAAATTAACCCGTTTGTAGCCCGGGTCTTTCAGCGCCAGCACGTCGGCTTTGACGTTGCCGAAGGTACTTTCCGGCTTGTGTTTGGTGCCTTGGGCAAACGCGTCGATGATGCCTTCTTTAAAGTGGGATTCACGCGGGTGCACGGCGATGACCGCGTTGCGTTCGGCGGCGCTGAAGCCGTCGTAATCCAGGCCCAGCACGTCCATTTCCACACCCGCCGTCACCAGCGCCACCACTGGTTTTTTGTGCTGCGGAATGCCGGGCGTGGTGTGCAAGGCGATGGCATCCCACACTTGGTCGATGTCGGCTTCATCGATGTGATAGCCACGCAAAAAGTCGCGCGCTGCGTTGGCGCCGTCGACTTCAAAACGATCATGCGGGCTGCTGTAGGGTGCTTGCAGGCCCATGTCGTGGAACATGGCGCCGATGTACAGCAGCTCGCTATCAAACCGCAGTTGCTTGCGCTGCCCGGCCAGCGCGCCAAACAGAAACACGCGGCTGGAATGGTGGAACAGCAAATCGGATTCGGTATCGCGCACCAACTGGGTGGCGGCGCGAGCCATCTGGCTATCGGGGATCAGGATACCGGCGACGGTTTTCATGGTGAGGCGCTCTGCGTTAAGGTATGCAGCCACTTTAGAGACCGGCGCAGCGTGCAACAATGCGGGCGATACGCCGCAGGCTGCCATGCATACGCCGCTTTCTGCCAACGCCACAAAACACTGTTAAAACAAGGGCCTCGCATGCGTCATATCGCGATTGCAATCTTCCCCGGCGTGCAGTTACTGGATGTGGCCGGGCCGATGGATGTGTTTGACGAGGCCAATACGTTTATTGATGCCGATGCGGCCTATCGCGTACGCCTGGTGGCGGCGACGCCAGCGCCGGTGCGCGCCTCCAACGGTTCGCGTTTGTTGCCTGATCAGACTTTTGCGCAAGGCGCGGCGGGCTTTGACACGGTGCTGGTGGCCGGTGGCCCGGCACTGCCCGAGCGCGCGCCCGACGCCGCGTTGTCGGGCTTTCTGATGGATGCGGCGCAGGTTTGTGCGCGCTTTGGCTCGGTGTGTACCGGCGCATTTGCGCTGGCGCACGCCGGTTTGCTGGCGGGCCGGCATGTCACCACGCATTGGCAGAACGCGCCGCGGCTGGCCGCGCAATATCCGCAAGCGCGCGTGGAGCTGGATCGCATTTATATCCGTGATGGCAAGTTGTTTACTTCGGCCGGCGTTACCGCAGGCATTGATCTGACCTTGGCGCTGGTCGCGGAAGACCACGGCGCGGATGTGGCGCTGGCCGTGGCCAAGCGGCTGGTGGTGTTTACCCAGCGGCGCGGCGGGCAATCGCAATTCAGTCCGTACGTAAGCGCGCGGCCCGATCTGGCCACCGCTTCGGGCAAGGCGCAGGCCTATGTGCTGGCGCACATCAATCAGCGCATCAGCGTGGAGCAACTGGCGGACGCAGCCGGCATGAGCGCGCGCAATTTCGCCCGGGTGTTTGTGCAGGAAACGGGCATTACGCCCAATGAATTTGTCGAACGCTCGCGTGTTGATCTGGCGCGCAGCTTGCTGGAAACCACCGCCGCGCCGTTAAAAGTGGTGGCCTACGATTGCGGCTTTAGCAGCGCCGAGCTGATGCGACGAGTGTTGGTGCGTCGCATCGGCGTGTCGCCAGCCGATTATCGCGCGGCGTTCTCGGCCCCGTCCGCCCGACCCGCCGCCGCCTAGGACAGCATTCCCAGTTGTTCCAGCGCGGGCAGCACCAGCAGGCCGGTTGCCACGCAATACAACACAAATGCCGCCACTTTGCCCCAAACGCCCGACCGTGCCGGGTTATGCAATACGCCGCCCATTGCGCTTCCGCCTGTGTCTGCCCTGAATGCTAGTGTATGCAAATACTTCAACGTTTACAGCTACTTGCCGTAGCATTTTTTAACCTGAAGTCGCAGTTTTACAAACGGGGCCCTTCCGACCGATGGCATGTGCGGTGCAGCAGACTAAGATAAGGACTTCCAACGCCACTCAAGAGCCCGCCATGACCCCATTTGACGCCATCGTAATCGGTACCGGACAGGGCGGCGCGCCGCTGGCGGTCAAGCTGGGGGCGCAAGGCCTGAAAACCGCGGTCATCGAACGCGGCGCGTTTGGCGGCACTTGCGTTAACGTCGGCTGCACGCCCACCAAGGCTTATGTGGCCTGCGCCCGCGCCGCGCATGTGGCGCGTAACGCTGAACAATGGGGCGTGCAGATCAAGGGCTCGATTACCGTGGATCTGGACGCCATCAAAACGCGCAAGGACGAGATCATTGGCCGCTCGCGCGAGGGCGTCGAGCAATGGCTGCGCAGCGCCGACAATGTCACTGTGTTTAACGGCCACGCGCGCTTTATTGATGCGCACAGCGTCAGCGTCACTGGCGCGGACGGCAAGATCAGCGCGCAGCTGAGCGCCGACAAGATCTTTATCAACACCGGCACGCGCCCGCTGATCCCCGAAATCGCCGGGCTGGAAACCGTCCGCTATTACACCAACAGCAGCATGCTGGAACTGACCAATCTGCCCAGCCATCTGGTCATCATTGGCGGCAGTTACATTGCGCTGGAATTCGCACAAATCTTTCGCCGCTTTGGCAGTCGCGTCACCGTGCTGGTACGTGGCCAGCGCATTCTGGGGCGCGAAGATGAGGATGTGGCGCTGGCGATGCAAGACATGCTCAGCGCCGAGGGCATCCAGTTCCGCTTTGGCGCGGAGCCCAGCCATGTCGAGCCCACTGGCCATGGCGGCGTCAAATTGTGGATGGAGGCCGATGTGCTGGAAGCCAGCCATCTATTGCTGGCCACCGGTCGCACGCCTAACACCGATGATCTGGGCCTGGGCTATGCGCATCTGCCCACCGATCACCAGGGCTTGATTGCGGTGGATGGCCAGTTGCGCACCAGCGTGCCGGGCGTATGGGCGATCGGCGACATCAACGGCCGCGGCGCGTTTACCCATACCTCGTATGACGACTATCAGATCGTGGCGGCCAACCTGTTTGATGGCGCTCATCGCAGCGTGGACGACCGCATCATGGCGTATGCGGTATTTACTGATCCCCCGCTGGCGCGCGTGGGCCTGTCGGAATCCGACGTGCGCCGCACCACCAAACCGGCGCTGATCGCCACGCTGCCGATGCAACGCGTGGGCCGCGCGCGCGAACGCGGTGAGACCACCGGCTTTATGAAGGTGCTGGTGGATGAACGCAGCGAACGCATTATCGGCGCCAGCATTCTGGGCATCGAAGCCGACGAGGCGATCCATACCTTTATCGACACCATGCGCGCCGGCGCCAGTTATCGCGTATTGCAGCGCGCGATGCACATCCACCCGACCGTGAGCGAGCTGGTACCGACCTTGCTGGATGGGCTGCAGCCGTTGAAGCCAGCAGTTTGATCCCGTGGTGAGAGCGGATAACCCGGCTTTCCCCCGCCCGGCATGACAGTGCGCAGACCGTTATAGGGTGGGTCAAGACCCACCATCCACAGCCGCAACTCGAGCCAGCCGCGCTCTGCGATGCCGCTTTGATGGGTGGGTCGAGACCCACCCTATGCGAGGCGCATCGTTAAACCGTAGCCGTTAACGCCGGCAATTTCATCCCGGTGGTGAGAGCGGATAACCCGGCTTTCCCCAGCCC